>NZ_JACJVC010000002.1 GCF_023369555.1 Actinomyces sp. AC-20-1
CCGATGGTACTGCACCCGCCAGGGTGTGGGAGAGTAGGACACCGCCGAGCACCAACCACACAGCAAGAGCCGGTCCACCCACCACGGGTGAACCGGCTCTCGCTCTACACCCACACACCAACAACACAACCCCACAACGGGGGCGCGCGCGAACAGACACGACACCACCACAGCCAGTCCACCAACGAACCACCACACACCACACCCCCCTTACAGGACACCACCACACCCCTTCCGGGGCACCACCCACAGACCCCGCCGACACAAGCACGACGACGCAAGCGCGGGGACGCACCACACAGTGGCCGTGTAGACAGGGCACACCCCCAGCCAATAGAGCCCAGGGCCGGTGAAGGACTCCCACAACCCAGCCCAAAACCGGGCACCCCACCAGCAGGACCACCTTTGCGGCCAAGGACAACCTGTCTACGCCAGGACAACCACTTGGACGCGCACACGTTGTCCTAGGACCCACACGTTGTCCTCACACACGGGGACACACGCCCTCGGTCCTACTCAGCCCATTTAGCTTCTCTCACTTCCTCAGACGCGCTCGACCGCCCCGGTGTCCGGTCTGCAGAGCAGTCGTCGGCCCCAGCTCAGTGCGTCGTCGTCGGCCGCGTCAACAACAGTCGATGGGGCAGCAACGGGCGACGGCCGGGCCCGGCCGTCGCGGCTCCGGTTCCAACCTCGGGTCCCGCCCAGACTCAGATCCAGCTGTCGAACAGCATGTGCCTGTGCCAGAACTCGTAGGACACCGTCTGCCCGGTCCAGATGGGCCACCACAGCACTGCGAAGACCACGGCGGCCACCACCAGCACCCCCATGAGGGCGTAACCCTCGCCCCGGGTACGCCACACCGGCGCACCGCTCCACGCCTCGGGCAGGCCCCGACGCATCGGGCGCATCCCGAAGCCGAGGTAGCGCGCGACCGCACCACGGGGAGCCGGCAGTCCCGGCCCGATCTCGCCAGCCGCCAGCAGACGCTCCTCCCGCCGGGCCTCGGCCGATCCGGGCACGGACCGCAGCAGGCCCGCCGCCGTCCCCAGGGCCAGCACGAGCACCAGCACCACGTAGGGAACGAAGGCGACCGTGTAGAAGGTGAAGATCGTGCGGTCCCAGTAGAAGAACCAGGGCAGGTACAGGCCCAGGTAGCCCACGAGGGCGACCCACACCCGCCAGTCCCTCCTGATCCCGGCGAGCACGATGACGCCGAGGACGAGAGCGAGCACGGCCGCCCACCAGATGGGGATGTTCCCGATGGAGGTGATGGCCTGCACGCAGCGACCACCGCCGCAGCTCGGGAAGCCCAGGTCCTCCTCTGAGGGCCAGAAGAACGAGGTCGGCCTCCACTGGACGAGCCAGCCGGTCGGCTTGGCCATGTAGGGGTGCTCGGAGTCGAGCCCCACGTGGAAGGCGTACATGGACTGGTGGTACTCAAACAGGTCGTTGAGCGGGTCAGGCAGCCACGCTCGCACCGGTGTCCCGGCGGCCCGCTGCTCGGCGGCCCACCCGTGCTTGTACGCCCCGACGTGGGCGAACCAGGACCACCAGTTGACCACGTACACGACGAAGGCCGTCGGGACCAGGTGCAGGAAGTCGAGCACGCCGCGGTGCAGGACGCCGTCGGCCAGCCAGGAGCGGGCATGGACCCGTCGCAGGGCGGTGAGGTCCCAGACGACCACCATGATCCCCATCGCGGCGAGCAGGTAGGCGCCGGACCACTTGATGGAGCAGGTGAGCCCAGCGCACAGCCCCGCGGCGAGCAACCAGGGCCGCAGGAGTGGTAGCGGCGCCCAGGCCCCCGGAACGGTGCCGGCGAGGCCGCAGGCGAGCCGGGCGTGGAACCACTCGCGGTCCCTCACAAGCAGGTAGACCGACGCGAGCCCGAAGAACCCGACGAAGACGTCGAGCAGGGCGATACGCGACTCGGTGATCCCCACCCCGTCGATGGCGAGCAGCAGCCCCGCGAGCCCGGCCAGCAGGGGGGAGCGGGTCAGGCGCATGGTCAGGCGCGCGAGGAGGAGGACGGTGAGGACGCCGGCGACGGCGGGCATGAAGCGCCATCCGACGGCGGAGTCCGCCCCGAAGAGCTGCATGCCGAGCGCGATGAGCCACTTGCCGAGCTGGGGGTGGACGATGAACGACGCCTCCGTCGTGAGGCCGGAGGCGTCACCCTGCTCGAAGAGCCGGTCGGCGCCCTCAGTCCACACGGACTCGTAGCCGTTGTGCCACAGCGCGTAGGCGTCCTTGACGTAGTAGATCTCGTCGAACATGAGCCCGTTGGGGTGCCCGAGCCCGATGAGGCGCGTGAGGGCGGCCACCAGGGTGACGACGCCGGTCGCCACCCATCCGCGCAGCCGTACCGCGGGCGCCAGGCTCCAGCCCAGCGGGTCGAGCCCGAGGAGCTCTCGCAGCCCCTCCTCGGTACGGGTGCTATCGACGTCCTCCGTCGCACCGGTGCCGCTGGGCAGGTCCTCCGCCGTGCGGGCGTTCTGCTCACCCCCGTCGGCGGCCGGTGGCGTCTCCGGGACAGTGGCGTCTGTGCTGTCGTGGGAGACGGTGCTCGGGTCAGGGCTCACGGCGGCGAGTCTAAGGGGACCGTCCATACTGGCCTCATGACCCATGCCGCATCCGCTCCCGTGAGTGCCGACGACGAGCCCCGCTCCGGCGTCATCACCCTGGCCGCCACCCCCATCGGCCACACGGGTGACGCCTCGGCCCGCCTGCGGGCAGCCCTGGCCCACGCCGACCTCGTCGCGGCGGAGGACACCCGGCGGCTGCTCAACCTCGCCCAGCGCCTGGGCGTGCACGTCAGCGGCAGGGTCCTCGCCTTCCACGAGCACAATGAGCGGGAGCGGGCGGCCGAGCTCATCGAGGCGGCCCGTGCGGGCCGCAGCGTCCTCATGGTCTCCGACGCCGGGATGCCCTCGGTCTCCGACCCCGGTTACCGGCTCGTCGTCGCCGCCACCGAGGCCGGTGTGCCCGTCACCGTCGCCCCGGGTCCCTCCGCTGTGCTCACGGCTCTGGCACTGTCAGGCCTGGCCAGTGACCGCTTCTGCTTCGAGGGCTTCCTGCCCCGCAAGCCGGGCGAGCAGCGTCGTGCGCTCGAGGCGCTGGCTGAGGAGCGGCGCACCATGGTGTTCTTCGAGTCCCCGCGCCGTGTGCACCAGACCCTGACGGTGATGGCGCAGGTGCTTGGCGCCAGCCGCCGGGCCGCCCTGTGCCGTGAGCTGACGAAGACCTACGAGGAGGTGCGCCGTGCCACCCTGGGTGAGCTCGTGGCCTCCACCACCGGTGAGGTCCTGGGGGAGATCGTGCTCGTCGTCGCCGGCGTGCAGCCGGTGGCGGCCGACCCGCAGGAGGTCGCGCGCGAGGCCCTGGCGCTGGCCGACGACGGCATGCGCCTCAAGGCGGCGGCGGCCCAGGCGGCGCGGGAGGCGGGGCTGCGCGCCAACGAGGTCTACCGGGCGGCCCTGGCCCTGCGAGGGGCTGCCGGCTAGCCCGGCTCGCCCCATGATCTGTCCGCTCTCGACTCGAGCCACGTGCTCAGCAACCGCAAGGCACGTCGAAACGTTGACAACCCCACCCGGGCGCTGCTGCAATGGCCGCATTGCTCCCCATCGCCCTCACGGGTTGGTGGGGATTTTTCTCTCCGCCAGAGGATCCCTGCATGTCTGACCTGCTCTCAACGGTCGTGGTCATCGACTATCAGAACGTCCACCTCACCGCCCATGACATCTTCAACAGGGATGGTGAGCGCCACGAAGCGCTCATCCACCCGCAGCGCTTTGCGCAGACCGTGGTCCGTGTGCGCAACGAACGCCAGCACGAGGGCCACCCGCACGCCGTCCTTTGTGAGGCCATCGCCTTCCGAGGCCTGCCGCACTCCCTGTACGACTGGGAGCAAAATCGCCGCTGTAGCGCCCAGGCTGCCCGGTGGCGTGCTGACGGCGCCACCATCGAGCTGCGCGACTTGAAGTACCGCTTCCAGACAGCGGCCGACGGCAGGCCAGCCACTGACATCAACGGGCACAAGATCCCCATTGGCTCAGGACGAGAGAAGGGGATCGACGTGCTCGTCGCCCTGACCTGTCTGCGCAAGGCCGTCCAGGATGACGTCGACCTGGTCATCACGGTGCGAGGATCTGGAACACCAATCTCGACCGGGCCTGCTATGAAGCCTCGTTTGACCGCCGGGACTACCTCTGACGCGCTCCTGCGGACGCACGTCGCTCTTACCGAGCTCGATGCTGAGGGGCCGAGCTCGATATCTCAGGTATCGAGCTCGGCCCCTTACCCTCGGTCTCGCGTGCAACTGATGCGCTGGTGAGCCGATAGCAGCCGGAGGGGGCCTCTCCGCGCAGGTGAGGGAGAGTGAGGAAGGTCAGAAGCGTGCCCCCGGGTAGCCGCCCGCGGCGGCCTGAGCCTGCTTGTTCTGGGAGCGGCGCACGCCCAGCCAGATGAACCCGCCGATGGTGAGGAACAGGCCGGGCAGGCCCAGCAGGAACGAGCCGATGATGCCCAGACCGCTGGCGATCGCGCCGCTGCCGTTGACCGACAGGCCCAGGTAGACGGGCTTGGAGGAGCTGCTCTGGCAGGTGATGGTGTAGTCACCGCTCGTCGTCGGGGAGAAGATGCCGATGAGCGGGTTGCCGTCGACGTCGGTCGCGTCGGACGGGGGGACGGAGGTGACGTCCACCGGGGCGCCGCTCGGGTCGGCCACCTCGCAGGCGATGAGGCCACCGGAGTAGATGCCGTAGACGTTGCTGCTCTCCAGGGTCGCGGTGGCGGTGCCGTTGCGCGGGATCTCCGACAGGGAGCCGGAGACGTTGAGGAGCGTCGCCAGCGACACCGCGAAGGCGACGATGGAGCCGATGAGCATGACGAGGCCGATCGTCAGGAGGATCTTCGGGCCCGTGGTCGGGCGCACCTGGGGCACCGGGCCGGCGCCGTATCCGGCGGGGGTGCCGTAGGCGGGTGCCGTCGGGTAGGTCGGGGCGCCATAGGCCGGGGCCTGCTGCGCGTAGGGCTGGCCGTAGCCGCCCTGGCCGGCGGGAGGGTAGGCCCCGGGGGCCGAGGAGGCGCTGGGTGTCGTGTACGGGCTCGTGCCCGGCTCTCCCTGGCCGTAGGGGGCCGGGCTGTAGGGCGATCCTGAGGAGGGAGGGACCTGGGACATGACGTTCCTCTGCGGTCGTGGCGGGAGCGACCCGCACAGGTGCGTGGTGGCACGTCGCGCCGCCGGGCGGGCGCCGTACCCATGACAGGGTCAGGATACGGCGCCAGGAGCCGGGAGTCTCCGGCCGGCCCGGAGGTGCTCTCCCGCGTCGGGCCGCCACGGGCGGAGCGGATAGGCTGCCCCCATGAGCCACATCCTCTCCGCGGTCGCCTGGCCCTACGCCAACGGCCCCCGCCACATCGGTCACGTCGCCGGCTTCGGCGTCCCCTCCGACGTCTTCTCGCGCTACATGCGAATGGCGGGCCACGACGTCCTCATGGTCTCCGGCACGGACGAGCACGGCACCCCCATCCTCGTGGCGGCCGACGCCGAGGGCATCAGCGCCCGCGAGCTCGCGGACCGCAACAACCGGCTCATCGTCGAGGACCTGGTGGCCCTGGGCCTGTCCTACGACCTCTTCACGCGCACCACCGCCTCCAACCACTACGCCGTCGTGCAGGACATGTTCCGCACGGTGCGCGACAACGGCTACATGGTCGAGCAGGTCACCCGCTCCGCCATCAGCCCCTCGACCGGCCGGACCCTGCCGGACCGCTATATCGAGGGCACCTGTCCCATCTGCTCCACGCCCGGCGCCCGCGGGGACCAGTGCGACGCCTGCGGCAACCAGCTCGACCCCACCGACCTCATCGACCCGCGCTCACGCATCAACGGAGAGACCCCCGAGTTCGTCGAGTCCAACCACTGGTTCCTCGACCTGCCGGCCCTCGCGGAGGCCCTGGGCGCCTGGCTGGACGAGCGCGAGGCCTCCGGCACCTGGCGGCCCAACGTCATCCGCTTCTCCAAGAACATCCTGGAGGAGATCCGCCCGCGCGCCATGACGCGCGATATCGACTGGGGCATCCCGGTGCCCGGCTGGGAGGACCAGCCCTCCAAGCGCCTGTACGTGTGGTTCGACGCCGTCATCGGCTACCTGTCGGCCTCCATCGAGTGGGCCCGGCGCGCCGGGGACCCCGAGGCGTGGCGCCAGTGGTGGAACAACCCGGAGGCCCTGTCCTACTACTTCATGGGCAAGGACAACATCGTCTTCCACTCCCAGATCTGGCCGGCTGAGCTCCTGGGCTACAACGGCCAGGGCGAGCGCGGGGGCGAGCCCGGTCACCTGGGGGTCCTCAACCTGCCCACGGAGGTCGTCTCGAGCGAGTTCCTCACGATGGAGGGCCGCAAGTTCTCCTCGAGCCACGGCATCGTCATCTACGTGCGCGACTTCCTCGCCCGCTACCAGGCGGACGCCCTGCGCTACTTCATCAGCGCCGCAGGCCCGGAGACGGCCGACGCGGACTTCACGTGGGCGGAGTTCGTGCGCCGCACCAACGGCGAGCTCGTCGCCGGCTGGGGCAACCTCGTCAACCGCACGGCCTCGATGATCCACAAGCGCTTCGGCGAGGTCCCCGCCCCGGCGCAGCTGGAGGAGATCGACCGCGCCCTGCTGGACTCGGTCGAGGCGGGCTTCGCCACGGTCGGCGACCTCATCCGCCACCACCGCCAGAAGGCCGCCCTCACCGAGGCCATGCGCCTGGTGGGGGAGGCCAACAAGTACGTGGCGGACACCGAGCCCTTCAAGCTCAAGGCGCAGGAGCAGCTGCCGCGCCTGGCCACGATCCTGCACACGCTCGCGCAGGTGGTCGCGGACCTCAACCTCATGCTCTCGCCCTTCCTGCCGCACGCCGCCAACGACGTCGACCGCATCCTCGGCGGCACGGGCGCGATCGCCCCGATGCCGCGCATCGAGGAGGTGGACGAGCTCGACCCCGAGGTCCTGCCGCAGGACTTCGCCGGCCGCACCGGCTACCCGGTCATCACGGGCGACTACACGCAGGCGCCCACCTGGGGGCGTCACGAGGTCGTCGTCGGCACGCCGGTGGGCAAGCCCTCCCCGGTCTTCGTCAAGCTGGACGAGTCCATCGTCGAGGAGGAGCTGGCCCGCTACTCGCAGTCGCGTCCCGACGACGTCACCGGGGCCTGAGTGAGCCGCAAGCACCGCGACCGCTCGTGGCCGGGCCCCGACGCCGTCGCCCCGCTCGCGCTGCCCGTCACCGACAACCACACCCACCTGCCGGTGCCGGGTCTGGAGGAGACCGGGCCCGGCTCGCAGGCGCCCCTGACGGCGGCCGAGCTGGTCGAGCGGGCCGCCGCCGTCGGCGTCACCCGCACGATCACCTCCGCCTGCGAGACCCCGGCCTGGGAGGGCAGCATCGCCCTGGCCCGCACCCTGCCGGGGGTGCGCGTGGCCCTGGCCATCCACCCCAACGAGGCGGTGCTGCACGCGGGGGTGCGTGAGACCGGCCCGGACGGGCTGGATCCGGCCGTGCGCGACCACCACGCCGAGCCGCTGGACGAGGCCATGTCCCGGCTCGAGGACCTGGTGCGCACCAGCCCTGACGCGGTGGTCGCCGTCGGGGAGACCGGCCTCGACTTCTTCCGCACGGGCGAGCGCGGGCGCGCCGTCCAGCGCGAGGCCTTCCGGGCGCACGTCGCGCTGGCGAAGGAGGTGGGCCTGCCCCTGCAGATCCACGACCGTGACGCCCACGCCGAGTGTGTCGAGGTCCTGCTCGCCGACGGTGCCCCTGAGCGCACCGTCCTGCACTGCTTCTCCGGCGGGACCGAGCTGGCGGCCGTGTGCGCCGAGCAGGGCTGGTACGCCTCCGTCGCGGGGCCGGTGACCTACCCGGCCAATGACGGGCTGCGGGCGGCGGTCAGCGCCGTGCCCCTGGAGCTGCTGCTGGTGGAGACGGACGCGCCCTACCTGCCGCCCAGGCCGTGGCGGGGCAGACCCAACGCCGGCTACCTCATGGGGGAGACCGTGCGCTTCCTCGCCGACCTGCGCGGTCTGGACGAGGCGGCCATGTGCGAGCGCCTGGAGCGCAGCACCCGGGAGGTCTACGGCGCCTGGTGAGTGGGGCCCGACGGCGGGTGCCCGGCGTGGTGCGTCCGCACGGGCCCGTCCGGCTGCCCGTTGACTGCCCGACGGCGGCGTCCGGGCCTCCCGGACCGGCCGCCTGACGGCGGTGACCCGGGCCGGGAGCCCGCCAGCGGTGTGACCGGATGCATTGCGCCGTCGTGACGGGCTCGGCTAGCGTCGTCGGCACCCTGCCGACAGTGAGGAACATCAGACGTGGGACGACACTCGGACGCCAGCTCCGCCGGCACGACCCTGGCCGAGCTCGGGGCCCTGGCCCGTCGCAGCCTGACGCGCAGCGCCACGGGCTCGCCCGCTCACCGCGGTGCCCCCGCCCGGCCCCGCACCTCCCCGGCCGTGCTGCGCGCCTCCGGTGCCGCGGCCGCGCTCGCCCTGGCGGTCTCCGGCGGCGCCTACGCCGCCGTCCAGGTCAGCGCCTCCGACGTGCGGCCCCTGACCGAGACCCGGGCGCGGCTGCAGGCCATCGGCTCCACGGGTGAGGACGGGGGGACCACCTCCCTGGCGGTCTCCGGCGGCGCCGTCGCCGTCACCACCGTCACCGAGGACCAGGTGCAGGCCCACACCACCGTCGAGCGGCAGACTGACGCCCTGCTGACCGGCACGAGCGAGGTCGAGACCGCGGGCGTGGACGGCCTGACCCGCGTCACCTACCAGGTGGTGACCGAGGACGGTGTGGAGGTCTCGCGCGAGGCGGTCTCCAGCGTCGTCGTCACCGTCCCGGTCGAGGAGGTCGTCCTCGTGGGCACGGGCACGGACACGCAGGTCGCGCTCGCCGCCGCCGGTGACGGCACGACGGCCGCCTCCGCACAGGCGGCAGCCCAGGCGATGATGGCCTCCCACGGCTGGGACGACGCCGAGTTCCAGTGCCTGGTGAGCCTGTGGCAGCGCGAGTCGGGCTGGAGCTACCAGGCCCAGAACCCCTCCTCGGGCGCCTACGGGATCCCGCAGGCCCTGCCGGGCTCGAAGATGGCCACGGTGGCCGCGGACTGGGCGACGAACCCGGTCACGCAGATCACCTGGGGCCTGCAGTACATCGAGGGCCGCTACGGCTCCCCGTGCAGCGCCTGGGCCCACTCCAACTCCGTCGGCTGGTACTGAGCCCTGTCGGCTGGTGCCCGGCTGGCACTGAGCCGCCCCTGGCGGCCGCGGGACGTGACCTGTCCCATTGCCGCCCCCACCAGGGCTCCGTTACGTTGGGTGCAGCCGACGGAAGGACCACTCACGTGACACGGCACCACAACGACGACGCCCCCAACGCGCTGAGCCACCTGCCCAGTGAGGCCGGCGCGCACGGCGCCGCGGAGGCGTCGAGGGCGGGTGCCCTGCTGCGGGCGGGCGCCGTGGCCGCGGCCCTCGCGCTCGCGGTCTCCGGTGGCGCCTACGCGGCCGTCCTGGGAGCGGGGGCCGGCGCGGTCCCGCTGACCGAGGCGCAGGCCCGCCTCGGTGCCCCCACCTCTGCGGGGCAGGCCGTCGCCACGGCTGCGGCGCTCGACGTGTCGACCACGCAGGTCGTCATCGAGACGGTGACGGAGGACGTCGCCGACCCCCACGGCACGGTGGAGCAGGAGTCCAGCTCCCTGGCCGCGGGCACCACCGAGGTGCAGACCGCCGGTGTGGACGGGGTCGTGCGCACCACGTACCAGGTGGTGACCGAGGGTGGTGTGGAGGTCTCGCGTGAGGCGGTCTCCAGCGTCGTCGTCACCCCGCGCACGGACGAGGTGGTCCTCGTCGGCACGGCCAGCGCCTCTAGCACCTCCGCGTCCGGCGGCTCCGCCGGGACGACGCCGACCACCACCACCGCGGTCAACGACGGCTCGGTGTGGTGGAGCCTGGCCCTGTGCGAGTCCGGTGGCAACGCCGCGATCAACACGGGCAACGGGTACTACGGCGCCTTCCAGTTCACCTTGTCCACCTGGCAGTCCCTGGGCGGCACGGGCTACCCGCACGAGAACAGCTACGAGACCCAGCTGGCCCTGGCGCAGGCCCTGCAGGCGCGTTCGGGCTGGGGCCAGTGGCCCGCCTGCGCCGCCTCCCTCGGCCTGCTCTGACCCGCAGCGGCGGCCCCTCCTCCGAGAGCGGGGCCCGGGCTGGGACCGGGATGACGGGCTTGCCGGGAAAGCGATGAGGGCACCAGACGAGAGGCTAGACTGACGGTGTGCTGCCCGTCGATGGCGGGCGGAGTGCGGAAGGGAAGTATGAAGACCTACAGGGCGGCTACCTATCTCGAGCCTCCTGGCGCCGTTGACATCGACACATTCTGCCGCCTGCTTGAGGACGTGGTCAGATCTGCCTCAGCGGACAGCGACCACGACGTGGAGGTCGATGAGGTCGCGGTCATGCCTTCGGCTGGGCGTGTGAGGCTCGCACTGGCCATCAAGGCGGGCTCGGTCGCTGATGCGTCTGCGCAGGCGACGAGGGTCCTGGATGGGGCCCTGAATATGCTTCCGGACTACCGCGAGGGTGTCGTGAGGCGTCATCGCGAGATCTCCTACGTCTGACGTTCGTGTACACCTATGAGAACGTGCGCGCTCAAGAGACGAGGATCGCCCACGGGCTCTTAGTGCTCAGGGAGCACCTCGGTAAGGTCCTTGCAGGGCTTGGAGGGGCGGTGCTGCTTGTTCCAAGCTTCTTCGACGGCAGTGGATTCGCCCGTCCTGCGTGGTGGTGGTTCTCGCTGCTTGCGGGCACCATGTTCTATGCCGGGGCTCTGGTCATGGACCTGCGGTTGCGTCCGAGCCGGGCAGACGTCCTCAAGGAGGCTCATCGGCTGGCTGAGGAGCACGCGCGTCGAGGGGAAGAGCTGGAGAAGGCCGTGCAGACCCTCGCCCGGCGCACGTTGTCGCGTATCGAGGCGACCCCTGCTGACACTCGCCTGTCTGTGTATTACCACGCTCAGGACGCGTTTGTCCGCGTGGCGAGGACCTCGGACAACCCCGAGCTTGCGAAGCCCGGTCGTGAGCGCTACCCCGATCGAGAGGGAGTGATCGCCAAGGCATGGCAGGCCAGGCGCCTCGTCGTCACGGACTTGCCGGAGGACCCTGATGAGTGGGTCCAGGCCCGTCGACTGTACAGGATGAGCAACGAGGTCGCCCAAGGGATCTCGATGAAGAGCCGCTCGTATCTCGGGTTGCGGCTGGAGCACGGAGTTGATCTCATCGGTGTGCTGATCGTGGAGAGCCTCAAGGCCGACGACATCACCGACAAGGTGGCCGATGCCTTCGAGACTGACCCGGTTCTCCATGAGCTGCTCGCCGCGCTCAATGAGGTGGTTTTCGTATTGAGGCAGAGCTTCGACGCCCGTAGTGAGGATGGTAAGGACAGCAATGGCTGATACCCCGGCGCCGACCAGCCTGCTCGGGCTTCAGGACGTGCGCGGCCTGGCCGAGGCCCTGGGGGTGCGTCCCACCAAGACCCTGGGCCAGAACTTCGTCCACGACGCCGGCACCGTGCGGCGCATCGTGCGCTCGGCGGGCGTGCGCGCCGGCGAGACGGTCCTCGAGGTCGGGCCGGGCCTGGGCTCGCTCACCCTGGCGCTCCTCGAGGCCGGCGCGCACGTGGTCGCCGTCGAGATCGACCCGCTGCTGGCGCGGGCGCTGCCCGTCACGGTGGCCTCCCGGATGCCCGAGGCGGCCGGGCGCCTGCGCGTCGTCACCGCGGACGCCCTCACCATCGACGGCCCGGCGGCGCTGGGGCTGTCCGACGGCGAGGCGCTGCCCACCCGGCTCGTGGCCAACCTGCCCTACAACGTCGCCGTGCCCGTGCTGCTCACGCTCCTGGGCTGCCTGCCGTCCCTGCAGAGCGTCACGGTCATGGTCCAGGCGGAGGTCGCGGACCGCCTCGCCGCCCCGCCCGGATCGCGCACCTACGGGGTCCCGAGCGTCAAGGCCGCCTGGTACGCGGCGGCCCGCCGCACCGTCACCATCGGTCGCACCGTCTTCTGGCCGGTGCCCAACGTGGACTCGGCCCTCGTCGAGCTCACCCGCCGTGAGCCCCCGGCCACCGGTGCCGGCCGTGAGGAGGTCTTCGCCGTCATCGACGCGGCCTTCGCCCAGCGGCGCAAGACGCTGCGCAAGGCCCTGGCCCCGCTCGCCGGGAGCGCGGAGGCCGCCGAGCGGGCCCTGCGGGCCGCGGGCATCGACCCGGCCCGTCGCGGCGAGACCCTGGACGTGGCCGACTTCGCGGCCGTCGCCGAGCAGCTGACGGCCGCCGGGCTGCTCTCCTCAGGTGCTGAAATCCCCGACGGCCCCGGGCACGCGGGGACCGAGCGAACCGACGCTGAGCCCGCCGGCAGCGGCCCCCGCCAGGAGGAGCAGTGAGCCACCTCAGGGCCGTGCCCAGCCCGGACGAGCAGCCGCGCACCCGCTCCGGCTCCGCCACGAGCGTGCGCGTCGAGGCCCCGGGCCGCCTCACCCTCTTCCACAGCCGGGGAGCCGCCGGTGCCGACGGCGAGGCCCCGGCCACCAGCGTCTACCAGGCGGTCCGGCTCATCACCACCGTCACGGCCCGACGCCAGTCCCGTGACGCCCACGGCACCGTCACCCTCACCCCCGAGGAGCCGGGCGCCGGCCCGCTGGACACGCAGGGTCCCGCCGCCCGGGCCGCCCGGGCCCTGGCCCAGGCCGTCGGGGTCACCGAGGGCGTGGACCTCCTCCTGCGCCGGCGCGCGCCAGCCCGCTGCGGGCTGGGGGTCGGCGCCGCCGAGGCGGCCGCGACCCTCGTCGCCTGCAACCACCTGTGGGGGACCGGCCTCACCCAGCCGGAGCTGCGCGCCGTCGCGGCCGGGCTCGGCGGGGACGCCGCCTTCCCCCTCACGGGCGCCTGCGCCGTCGGGCGCGGACGGGAGCTGAGCCCTGTCATGACCCGGGGCGCCTACCAGTGGGTGCTCGCGGTGCCCGAGGGGGGCCTGGACCCGGCTGAGGTCCTGGCCCGCCATGACGCGCTGGGCGTCGCCGGCCACGGCGGACCCCGGCCGCACCCCGGCCAGGAGGTCCCGGAGGCGCTCACCGCCGCCCTGCGCGCCGGTGACACCGCCGCCCTCTCCACCCTTCTGCACAACGACCTCGAGGAGGCCGTCCTGTCCCTCAGACCCGTTCTCGCCGACGTCATCACCACCGCCGAGCGGGCCGGGGCGCTGCGCGCCCTCGTCGCCGGCACCGGCCCCGCCGTCGCCGCCCTCGTGGCGGACACGGTCGCCGCCGCGCGCGTCACCCGCGCCCTGAGCGCCAGCGGGCTCGTCGCCCACGTCCTGCGCGCCGACGCCCCGGTCGCCGGCGCACGGGTGGTGGGCTGATGGCGCACCTCATCGGGCTCGAGTCCATCCGCGTCGTCGTCGGCTCACGCCTGCTCCTGGACGACGTCACCCTCGGCATCGAGGACGGCACGCGGGTCGGCGTCCTCGGCCCCAACGGCGCGGGCAAGTCCACGCTGCTGGCGGCCCTGGCCGGCACCCGCGAGGTGGACGGCGGGCGCGTCACCCGCGCTGGGGGCACCCGCGTCGCCCTGCTCACCCAGGCCGACGACCTCGCCCCCGGCACCACGGTGCGCCAGGCGGTCCACGGCGACGCCCCGGAGCACGAGTGGGCCTCCGACCCGGCCGTGCGCGACGTCCACGCGGGCCTCCTGGCGGACCTCGACCTGGGCTCCGACGTCGCCACCCTCTCCGGCGGCCAGCGCCGCCGGGTCGCCCTCGCGGCCGTCCTCACCGCCGAGGCCGACGTCGTGGTCCTGGACGAGCCCACCAACCACCTCGACGTCGAGGGGGTGGACTGGCTCGCCCGGCACCTGAGCGCCCGGTTCTCCGGCCGACGCGCCTCCACGGGCGCACTCGTCACCGTCACCCACGACCGCTGGTTCCTCGACGCCATCTGCACGCACGTGTGGGAGGTCGTCCCGGGCACCGACCCCGGCGGCGGCAGGCCGCAGGTGCCCGGCAGCATCGAGACCTACGACGGCGGCTACGCGGCCTACGTCCTGGCCCGGGCTGAGCGCGCCCGCCAGGCCGCCGTCGCTGCTGAGAAGCGCGAGAACCTCCTGCGCAAGGAGCTGGCCTGGCTGCGCCGAGGGGCGCCGGCCCGCACCTCCAAGCCCCGCTTCCGCATCGACGCCGCCGAGGCGCTGATCGCGGACGTGCCGCCGCCTCGCGACACGGTCGAGCTCATGGCGATGGCCACCGCCCGCCTGGGCAAGAAGGTCCTCGACCTGGAGGACGTCACCGTCCGCTACCCCCGGCCGCAGGGCCCCGACGGGCGGCCCGCCGGGGAGCGGGAGGTCCTGCGCAGGGTCACCTGGCGGCTCGCGCCCGGCGAGCGGGTGGGCGTCGTCGGCGTCAACGGCGCGGGAAAGACCACCCTCCTGCGCCTGCTCGAGGGCGTCCAGGAGCCCACCGAGGGGCGGGTCGTGCGCGGCACCACCGTCCAGGTGGCGACGCTGTCGCAGTCCACCCACGAGCTCGACGCCCTGGCGGATATGCGCGTGGTCGAGGCGGTGGCCGCCGTCGGCGAGCGCGTGACGGTCGGCGGCAAGGAGCTCACCGCCGCCCAGCTGGTCGAGCGCCTGGGCTTCACCCGCCAGCGCGCCTGGACCAGGGTGGCGGAGGTCTCCGGTGGCGAGCGCCGCCGCCTGCAGCTCCTGCGCCTGCTCATGACCGAGCCGAACGTGCTCCTGCTGGACGAGCCCACCAACGACCTCGACACGGACACGCTCGCCGCCGTCGAGGACATCCTCGACTCCTTCCCGGGCACGCTCGTCGTCGTCTCCCACGACCGCTACCTCCTCGAGCGCGTCACGGACCACCAGGTGGCCCTGCTCGGCGACAGGGGCCTGCGGGACCTGCCCGGCGGTGTCGAGCAGTACCTCGAGATGCGCCGCGAGGCCCTGGCGGCGCAGGCCGGCGCCCCCGCGGTCCCCTCCGCGCGGGCGGGCGCCCCGCAGGGAGCGCAGGCGGGCGCCCTCAGCGGTGCCGAGCGGCGCGAGGCCATGAAGAACCTGGCCCGCGTCGAGCGGCGCATGGACAAGGCGGCCCAGGCCCTCGAGCGGCTGCACGCTCGCATGGAGACGGTCTCCGCGGACCCCGCGCGCGTGGGCGAGCTCGTCGAGCTCGGGCGCGAGCTGGCGTCCGCGCAGGCCGAGCACGACGCGCTCGAGCTCGAGTGGCTGGAGGCCGCGGAGCTGCTGGAGCAGTAGCGGGGCCGGACGCTGCCCGGCTTACCGGCCGGCCTCGCGCAGCTGGGGGCGCGCCTCCATGGCCCGCAGCCCGTTCCAGGCGAGGTTGACCATGTGAGCGGCCACCTCCTCCTTGCTCATCGTCCGGTTCTCCAACCACCACCAGGCCGGCGAGGACACAATCCCCACGAGCATCTGCGCGTACAGGGGTGCCGTGCGCGGGTCCATGCCGTGCTCCTGGAACTGGGAGGCGAGGATCCCCGAGACCTGGATGGCGACGTCCGCCAGCAGGGTCGAGTACGTGCCCGCCGTGCGGTCCCCTGAGGAGGACAGGATCTGGAAGCCGTCGGGGGAGTCCTCGATGTAGGTCAGCAGGGCCAGGGCCGCGCGCTCCACCACGAGGGAGGGCGACGGCGAGGAGCGCAGCGCCTGGGTCACCGTGGTGGAGATGGCGCTGAGCTCGCGGTCCACGATGACCGCGTACAGGCCCTCCTTGCCGCCGAAGTGCTCGTAGACCACCGGCTTGGAGACCTTCGCCCGGGACGCGATCTCCTCGATCGCCGTGCCCTCGAAGCCCTTCTCCGCGAAGAGGGCGCGGGCGACGTCGATGAGCTGCTCGCGTCTCTCTCCCGCGCTCATCCGGGTCCGCTTGCTCGCCTTGGCTGCCATGCGGCCCATCATGCCGCCTGGGCGGGGGAGCCGGTGGTGGGCCCGGCCTGTGAGAGGATGGCTCCGCGCTGCCCGAGGGCGCGCTTTCCGCCCTGGTGTAGTGGCAGCACGCAGGCCTTTGGAGCCTTGAGGCCCGGGTTCGAACCCTGGGGGCGGAGCGGCGTGGGCAGGCCCTCACCTCCCGCCGGGGCGCCAGGCCCGCCCAGGACGTAGGATGACCCTGCTCCGCACAGCCGGGTCACGGTACGGCCGGCCCGCAGTCTCAGCGAGAAGAGGACCTGTGGCTCCCACGACCCCCTCAGCCGTCATCGTCATGGCGGCAGGCAAGGGCACCCGCATGCGCTCCGCCACACCCAAGGTCCTGCACCGCATCGGCGGCAGGAGCCTGCTCGACCACGCCGTCAGCGCCGCCCGCGCCCTGGCCCCCGAGCACCTGGTGGTGGTCGTGCGCCACGAGCGCGACGCCGTCGTCGCCCACCTCGCCGAGGTCGCCCCCGACGCCCTGCCCGCGGACCAGGACGAGGTCCCCGGAACCGGGCGTGCGGTCGCCTGCGGCCTGGCGGCCCTGCCTGACGGCCTCACCGGCAGCGTCGTCGTCACCAGCGGCGACGTCCCCCTCCTCGACACCGCGACCCTGGAGGCGCTGGTCGCCCAGCACGCCGAGCGCGGCGACGCCGTCACCCTGCTCACCACCGAGCTCGCCGACCCCACCGGCTACGGCCGTGTGCTGCGCGAGCGGGCCGAGGGTCCCGGCGCGGACCCGCTGAGCGTCGTCGCCGTCGTCGAGCAGCGTGACGCCACCGAGGCCCAGCGTGCCGTGCGCGAGGTCAACGCCGGTGTCTACGTCTTCGACATCGCCCTGCTGCGCCGGGCCCTGGACACCCTGGGCACCGACAACGACCAGGGTGAGGTCTACCTCACCGACGTCGTCGCCCGCGCCCACGCCCAGGGGCTGTCCACCTCCGCGCTCCTGGTCGGTGACCACTGGCTCGTGGAGGGCTGCAACGACCGCGCCCAGCTCGCCGCCCTCGGCGCCGAGCTCAACCGCCGCGTCCTGGCCCGCTGGATGGAGGAGGGCGTCGGCGTCACCGACCCCGCCACCACCTGGGTCGACGTCGACGTCGAGCTCGCCCGGGACGTGACCCTCGAGCCGGGCGTCGTCCTGCACGGGCGCACCAGGGTCGGCGAGGGGGCCCGCGTGGGCGCCCACAGCGTCCTGTCCGACGTCGAGGTGCCGGCAGGAGCCGTCGTCACGCCCTTGACGCAGCTCGACGGGAGCCCTCGTCAGGACCGGTAGGACCCGGGGCCGCCAGACCACCACCCACACCCAACCACACCCAACCAAGCCGGGGCACTAGGGCCTCAAGAGGGGACACAGTTCATGACGGGCATCATCACGAGCGGTGAGAAGCGACTGGTCATCGTCTCGGGGCGCGCGCACCCCGAGCTCGCGGCGGCCGTCGCCTCCGAGCTCGGCACGGAGGTCCTGTCCTCCACGGCCTACGACTTCGCCAACGGTGAGACCTACGTGCGCTTCAACGAGTCCGTGCGCGGCTGCGACGTGTTCGTCATGCAGTCCCACGGAGACCGGGTCAACGACTGGCTCATGGAGCAGCTCATCATGGTGGACGCCCTCAAGCGCGCCTCCGCCAAGCGCATCAGCGTGGTCGCCCCCTTCTTCCCCTACGCCCGCCAGGACAAGAAGCACCTGGGGCGCGAGCCCATCTCCGCGCGCCTGGTCGCGGACCTGTACAAGACGGCCGGCGCGGACCGCATCATGAGCGTGGACCTGCACACGAGCCAGGAGCAGGGCTTCTTCGACGGCCCCTGGGACCACCTGTGGGCCCAGCCGGTGCTCGTGGACTACATCAAGAGCCGGGTGAACCCCTCGACGACGACGGTCGTCTCCCCGGACGCCGGGCGCATCCGCGTGGCTGAGCGCTGGGCGCACGCCCTGGGTGACACCCCGCTGGCCTTCGTGCACAAGACCCGCGACGTCACGCGCCCCAACGAGTCCGTCGCCAACCGTGTGGTGGGTGACGTCACGGGCCGCTCCTGCGTGCTGGTGGACGACATGATCGACACGGGCGGCACCATCGCCAAGGCGGTCCAGGTGCTCATGGACCAGGGGGCTAAGGACGTCATCGTGGCGGCGACGCACGGAGTGCTGTCCGGCCCGGCAGTGGAGCGGCTGTCGTCCTGCGGGGCGCGCGAGGTGGTGGTGACGGACACGCTGCCGATCCCGCCCAGCAAGCGCTTCGGGCAGCTGACGATCCTGTCGATCGCGCCGCTGCTTGCCCAGGCGATCCGGGCGGTGTTCGACGACGGGTCCGTGACCTCGCTCTTCGAGTCCGCCGGCGTGTGAGGCGCGGCCCCGCGCGCCACATGGCACTGACGCAGCCGGGCCGATAAGGGGACACTATGTCGTTATCGCGATCATGCTAGTGTGTTATTGACACCGCATGGAGGTGCCACTGGGGGCGCACAGCGTCCCTGTTTCTTGAAGTGGTAAGGACACACGCATGCAGATCAACAACTTGACGTCCAGAGGGATCAGAACGGGGGTGCTGGCCGCCCTCCTGACGGTCCTGGCGGCCCTGACCCTGGTGGTCCAAGGCCTTGCCGTGCCGGCGGCGGCTGACGTCAACAACAGGATCACGGTCGACAACCTCGCGCTGACCAGGATCACCTACCAGGGGCAGGAGCAGCCGGACAAGCCACTCAGGGTGGGCAGCCTCGCCCTCCTGCGCTTCACCTGGGACGCCCGCAACGCGGAACTCAAGGAGGGTGATCAGTTCTCCGTCGCGCTGCCGGAGGAGGTGAAGTTCACCGTCCCGACGACCAAGGACTTCCTCCATGACTTCGACGGCGATGGTGTGGCTGAGACGAAGGTCGGCGAGTGCGCCATTGAGGCGCAGCTGCTGACCTGCACCTTCAACAACGAGCTGCCCGAGCGCATCAAGGGTGGGTTCAAGGACATTCACGGCAGCGGCAAGGTGCAGGTGACGGCTGTCAAGTCGACCACGACCTCGAAGATCACGGTCACCATCAACGCCGAGAAGAAGGTGGAGGTCCCTCTGCCGAAGGACGAGCCGATCCCACCGGGCTCCGGCACGCCCTCCCCCTACCAGCCCATGCCCTTCGACAAGAGTGCGTGGGGCATGACCGAGAACGACCTCGGGCCCGTGTGGAACATCTACTTCTCCACCGGCCTGCCGACCAGCGGGTCGACGGACGGCTACCTCGCCGGCCTCTACGACGTCGGCTACTTCGACGGCACCACCGTCCGGGACATCGTCTTCACGGACGTGCTCGGTGACGGACAGAAGTTCCCGGACCTTGACAAGTTCAACCTCGTCATGCGCAACTCGAAGAACTCGGCCCTGAGGCACCACCCTCTTGCCCAGGGCTCCACCAGCGTGAGCACGGAGCTCCCCGGGTTCTCCATTGTGAGCGTCGAGGTTGGGGAGAAGACGGCGGAGGGCACTCCGGCCACGATCACGGTGCGCGGCCCATTCGCGCCGGACACGAACTACCGGCTGCAGTACCGGGCGCTGGCGGACCCCGCCACGGCGGATGGCAAGGCGGTGCCCGGCACCGTCTACACGAACCGCGCCTCGGTCCAGGGGACCAAGCTCGAAAAGTCCGCCGAGCAGTACTTCACCGAGTCCTTCTCCATTGACCTCACACTGACGGTCGGCTACGGCACCTTCAGCGTCGCCAAGTACGTCGGGGGCAACGGGGCGAGCCAGGTGCCCGCGGACGCGGCCTTCGCTGTCAAGGTGGACTACACCTTGCCGCTGACCGCGGACAAGTACCCGGGCTGGACGGCTCCGGGGACCCTCGACGCCGACAACAGGTCCGGCACGGCCACCTTGGAGGCGGTCAAGGGGAAGACCACGGTCTTCACCGGTCCCGTGGCCCAGTCCACCTTCCCGGTGGGGACCGTGGTGACCCTCAGTGAGGTCCTGGACTCCTCCAGCGCTCCTCCGGCCGGATACGCCTGGAGCGCCCCGAGCTTCACAGTGGGGTCGACCACGGGTGAGACCGTGACCCTGACGATCACCGACGGCGGGACCACCCCCGTTGAGCTGCGCAATACCACCGAGGCGCAGTCCAACTACTTCCAGGTCCTCAAGAAGGCCGACGGGGCCCCGAGGGCCGCGGACAAGGACTACACCTTCACCTACACCTGCACCCTGCCGGACCAGACCCGAAAGACGGGCGAGATCACGGCCAAGGGCGACGGCGTCGCGGTCAGGGGGCCGGAGCTGCCCGTGGGCACCACCTGCACGGTCGCCGAGGACGCCGCGAAGGCTGCTATCGACGGCTACACCCTCGATGCCTCGGGTGCCGGTGAGCAGACCGTCACCATCGGCCTGACCAGCGCGGAGACAGTCACCGCGACCTTCACCAACGCCTACTCTCCGGTGCCCACGCCGACGCCGTCGGCCACCAAGCCCGGCAAGAGGCCGCCGCTGGCCAAGACTGGCGCGTCCAACGTCGTCCTGCTGGGCGTCGTCGGGGTCGCGCTCGTCGCGGGTGGCGGCCTGGCGGTACTGGTCAGGCGTCGTCGCGACGACGCCTGATGGCAGTGAGCGAGTACTGACCAGCTGCTGACTGGGCGGCTGACCAGCCTCGGAGCGCCCCCACCCCGACCGGGGTGGGGGCACTCGCACGTGTGAGTGAAACGTCTGCAAGGGTCGCAGATGTGCAGCCACCTCGGCACGTCTGGGGTGGTTGTCATGCTCAGTGTGATAACGAGCCTCTGCCAGTGATCAGATGTCGTGCTAGCCTGTATGAAATGATGTGTAACAGTGTCGTGTGCGCGTGACATCGTTCCTTAGCTTGTCCCAGTCCAATCCGATGAACCGAAAGACAGCAGTATGCAGACACAGATGAGAGGCCTCGCAGCCAGAGGTGCCAGAACGAGAGTGGCTGCCACTCTCCTGACGGTCTTGGCCTCCCTGGCTCTGGTGGTCCAGGGCCTCGCCGTGCCGGCCGCAGCCGCGGTGAACCCCAAGATCGAGGTCACCGACCTGACCCTGACCCACATCGTCGACGCGACTGAGAAGCCGGCGGAGGGGCAGATGACTGAGTCCTCTCTCGCTCTGCTGCAGTACAAGTGGGACGCGACCAAGACCCAGCTCAAGGACGGCGACTCCTTCACTGTCGAGCTGCCCGAGGTCCTCAAGTACCGCGTTCCGGACACTAAGCCCATCAACTACACCCGTGCCGGTGTGGAGTACCACGTCGGTGACTGCACTATCAGCGACCGGCTGATGACCTGCACCTTCAACGCGAAGATGGAGGAGCTCGCCCTCGTCAACAACGACATGCGGGGAACGGGCAAGGTCCAGCTGAGCGCCGCTGGCTCCACCACCAACGAGACCGTCCCCTTCAAGATCAACGAGGACAAGACCGTCGACGTCGATCTTCCCGGAGAGGGCGGCATCAAGAAGAACAACAACGCCGCTACTTACGACCCCCTCAAGATCGTCAAGGGCATCAGCGGCATGTCGGAGAAGAGCACGCACGCCAACTGGTTCGTCACCTTCGGCACGGAGAAGCTCTCTGAGGAGAACGGCGTCGTTTACGACGGCACCAACGACCAGACGATCACGTTCTACGACACGCTCGGTGCGGGCATGACTTGTCCTGAGCAGATGAGCAACGTCTGGTTCCATGTCGGGCGTTCTAGGACTGCCCCCGACAGGGTGCTGACGAAGGTCGACAGTGCTGAGCCCGGCGCCGCAAGCGGTAAGGATGCGTCAACGGCCTACGGGCTGTTCAACATGGTCTTCGACTGTGGCGTCGCTGGTCCCGACGGTAAGACGCCCATCACTATCACCGTGACCGGTCCCTTTGCCGCTGACACGAACTACTCGATCACGTACTCCACCCCCGTCACCACTCCCAATGGCCTGGCGGTTCCCGGCTTCGAGTACAAGAACGAGGTGTCCATAGCCGGCACGACGATGAAGACCGAGGGCAAGAGGACCTTCGCCAACTCCTTCAGCATCACCGTGGAGATGAAGCCTGGCCTCGGCACCTTCCGTGTGTTCAAGACGGTCAAGGGCGATGGGGCCAACCAGGTCGGTGCCGGCGCTACGTTCCCTGTGACCGTCAACTACGAGCTGCCTGAGGGCACCACAGCGGCGGACTTCAAGGATAGTCTGAGCTGGACGGCTCCCGGCACGCTCAACGCGGACCAGCGCACCGGAACAGTGACTTTCAATGCCGAGCTTGGGACCCCGACCCCCTTCAAGGATCTCTTCCCCGTGGGCACGAAGGTCACCCTGAGCGAGGACCCGGAGCAGGGTTCCACCCAGCTCGGTACTGACTACTCATGGCGGACCCCCGAGTTCTCCGTCGCGGAGCTGACGATTGAGGACCAGAAGGATCCCATCGTCAACCTCACGAACTACGTCGACATCAGGCCCAACGGCTTCCAGGTTCTGAAGAAGGTTGACGACACCCCGGGGGCCGCTGATAAGGACTATACCTTCACTTACACCTGCACCCTGCCGGACCAGACCCAGAAGACGGGCGAGATCAAGGCGAAGGGCAACGGCGACGCGGTTGACAGCCCGGAGGCCTTCCCCGTCGGCACCACCTGCAAGGTCACTGAGAAGACCGACGCCGCCGGAATCGACGGCTACACCCTCGATGACTCGGAGGCTGGGGAGCAGAGTGTCACCATCGGCCTGCGGAGCCAGCCGGTGGCCACGGCGACCTTCACCAACAAGTACACCCAGGACGCCGGACGCTTCTCGGTGTCCAAGACGGTCAAGGGTGACGCCGGCACCAAGGTGCCGCCCACCTACACCTTCGACTACACCTGCACGGCGCCCGGTAAGGACAACATCACCGGCGAGATCGTCGTCGACAAGGGTGGGTCCAAGGACAACGGCAAGGACATCCCTGTGGGCTACCACTGCGAGGTGACCGAGCGGGTGGCCGAGGGACAGCCTGGCACGGCCTACCTCGAGGGCTACACGCTCGATGTCACCTCCACCCCGGGCGTTGACATTGCCAAGGGCGGGAACCCGACCATCGCCGTGACCAACACGTACACGGTCAACAAGGGCAGCTTCTCGGTGAAGAAGGTCATCGTCGGCCCCACCTTCATCGGGTCCAACAACACCTTCACGGTGTACTACACCTGTGACAACGGCGAGGGGGGCCAGCTGAAGCTGACGGGCGGCGGAGACGCGGCCACTGTCAAGGACCTGCCCTACGGCATCTCCTGCACCATCACCGAGGACACCGACGCCGCGCAGCGTGACGGCTACGCGCTCGCCACCGCCTACTCGACCGGGATGGTGACCATCGGTGTCACCAACCCCAGCCCCGAGGTCACCATCACCAACACCTACACCGCGCTCAAGGGCGGGTTCACGATCTCCAAGACCGTGGACGGTGACGGTGCTTCTCTAGCCGCCAACACGAAGTTCACTTTCGAGTACGCCTGCACGCCCGCCGCTGCCGGCCAGGACGTCTTCGAGGGGACTGTCGAGCTCAAGGGCGGGGAGACCGCCACGTTCGACCAGGTGCCCGTCGGCCCCTGCGTCGTCACCGAGCGTGACGCCACCATCGACGGAGCCGACCTGAGCACGGTTGTCACCGTCAATGACTCCTCCGACGGGGTCGACGGCAACGAGGCGCACTTCAGTGTCAGCGACGGCACCACGGTCAAGGTCGCCGCGACCAACACCTACACCCGTCACCGCGGCTCCTTCTCCGTCGCCAAGGCGGTCGTGGGTGGTCAGGACTCCTACACGCAGGACACCTTCGTGTTCGACTACACCTGCACCGACGGCAGCCAGGGCAGACTCGACGTCCCTGGTGACGGCACCGCCGTCACCTCGGAGACGATCCCGACCGGCTCCGAGTGCACCGTGACCGAGCGCGCCGACTCCGCCGGCCGCACCGGCTACACCGTCGTCTCGGAGATCTCCGACGGCGGCAAGGTCACCATCGCCGAGAAGGACAAGGTGGTGGCGCTGACCGCGACCAACACCTACTCTCCGGTGCCCACGCCGACCCCGTCGGCCACCAAGCCCAGCAAGAGGCCCCTGGCCAAGACCGGTGCGTCCAATGTCGTCCTTCTGGGCGTCCTTGGGACCGCGCTCGTCGCAGGCGGAGGCCTCACCGTCCTGGCCATGCGTCGCCGTGATGAGGCCTGATGACGCAGCCCAGCCGCTGCTGAGCAGAGGCTGAGCACCCATCAACCTGAGCGCCCTCACCCCACCCGGGGTGAGGGCGCTCAGGCGTCCCGCCCGTACAATCCCCGCTGATGCGACTCACCGCCGTCCTGCCCCCACTGCTCACCGACCCGGCCACCGCCGCCCTCGTGGCCGCCGCCGGAGCACCCACACGCACCGACCGCACCGCCGTCGTCGCCCCAGGAGCCCGCCCCGCCGTCCTCGCCGCCCTCACCCTCGGCGAGCAGGGCGTCGCCCACGCCGTCGGAGCCCCCGCCGCTGCCCCAGACAGCACCGCCACCGGCACCCCCCTCCTCGTCCTCACCGCCACCACCCGCGAGGCCGAGGACACCGCCGCCGCCCTCACCTGCTACCTCAGCGAGCACGACGTCGCCGTCTTCC
Source organism: Actinomyces sp. AC-20-1 (assembly GCF_023369555.1). Lineage (GTDB taxonomy): Bacteria > Actinomycetota > Actinomycetes > Actinomycetales > Actinomycetaceae > Actinomyces. Next base: position 24,599 of record NZ_JACJVC010000002.1, read on the forward strand.
CCGCCTGGGAGACCCTCCCCCACGAGCGCCTGTCCCCACGCGCCGACACCGTCGCCACCCGCCTCGCCGTCCTGCGCCGCCTCGCCCACCCCGAGGACGGCCGCACCGACCCCGCCCGCGGTCCCATCCGCGTCCTCGTCGCACCCGTGCGCGCCCTCCTCGCCCCCGTCATCGACGGACTCGGGGAGCTCGAGCCCGTCACCCTCACCCACGGGCTCAACGCCGGCCTCGAGACCACCGCCCAACGCCTGGCCGACGCCGCCTACACCCGCGTCGACATGGTCGAGAACCGCGGCGAGTTCGCCGTGCGCGGCGGCATCCTCGACGTCTTTCCACCCACCCAGCCCCGCCCCGTGCGCATCGACTTCTTCGGCGACGAGATCGAGTCCGTCTCCTCCTTCTCCGTCAGCGACCAGCGCACCGTCGAAGAGCTCGGCACCGTCACCGCCCACCCCTGCCGCGAGATCCTGCTCACCGACACCGTGCGCGAGCGCGCCCGTGCCCTCCAAGGCGTCATCCCCGGCGCCACCGACATGCTCGAGAAGATCGCCGCGGGCATCCCCGTCGAGGGCATGGAGTCCCTCGCCCCCGTCCTCGTGCCCCGCATGGTCCCCCTGCTCGACCTCGTCGGGGACCGCCTCGTCGTCGGCCTCGAGCCCGAGCGCCTGCGCAAGCGCGCCGAGGACCTCACCGCCACCACCCAGGAGTTCCTCGCCGCCGCCTGGACCAGCGCCGCCAACGGCGGCCAGGCCCCCGTGGACCTGTCCGCAGCCGCCTTCGCTCACCTCGCCGAGGCCCGCGCCCTCGCTCTGTCCACCAACCGCGGCTGGTGGTCACTCACCTCCCTCAAGGCCGCCCCCGGAACCACCGAGCTGCCCCTGCGCGACCCCCGCGGCTACAGCGGCCGGCTCACCGAGGCCGTCACCGACCTCGGCTCCCTCGCCAGGGACGGCTGGAGCGTCATCGTCACCACCCCCGGTCCCGGGCCCGCCCGCCGCATGGCCGAGCTCCTGTCCGACGGCGGCGTCCCCTCCCGTATCGTCACCCAGCTCGACGAGCCCGCCGACATCACCGCCGACGGCGTCGTGCGCGTCACCCAGGCCAGCGCCGGGCACGGCTTCGTCTCCGACACGCTGCGACTGGCCCTCATCGCCGAGTCCGACCTCACCGGCCGCGCCGCCACCGGCCCCCGCGAGCGCAAGATCCTGCCCTCGCGCCGCCCCCGCAAGAGCGTCGACCCCCTCTCCCTGCACCCCGGGGACCTCGTCGTCCACGCCCAGCACGGCGTCGGCCGCTTCGTCGAGCTCATGCGCCGCCCCATCGGCTCCGGTAAGAGCGCCGCCACCCGCGAGTACGTCGTCATCGAGTACGCCGCCTCCAAGAGGGGCCAGCCCGCCGACCGCCTCCTCGTGCCCACCGACGCCCTCGACCAGGTGAGCAAGTACGTCGGCGGCGACAACCCCACCCTCAACAAGATGGGCGGCGCCGACTGGCAGAGGACCAAGTCCCGCGCCCGCAAGGCCGTGCGCGAGATCGCCGGCGAGCTCGTGCGCCTCTACGCCGCCCGCACCGCCACCACCGGCCACGCCTTCAGCCCCGACACCCCCTGGCAGACCGAGCTCGAGGAGGCCTTCCCCTACACCGAGACCCCCGACCAGCTCTCCACCATCGACGACGTCAAGGCCGACATGGAGAAGCCCCAGCCCATGGACCGCCTCATCTGCGGCGACGTCGGCTACGGCAAGACCGAGATCGCCGTGCGCGCCGCCTTCAAGGCCGTCCAGGACGGCAAGCAGGTCGCCGTCCTCGTGCCCACCACCCTGCTCGTCTCCCAGCACGCCGAGACCTTCACCGAGCGCTACGCCGGATTCCCCGTCACCGTGGCCCAGCTCTCCCGCTTCCAGTCCGACGCCGAGTCCCACAAGGTCCTTCAGGGCCTGGCCTCCGGCAGCATCGACGTCGTCGTCGGCACCCACCGCCTCATCACCGGCCAGGTCCGCTTCAAGGACCTCGGCCTCGTCATCATCGACGAGGAGCAGCGCTTCGGCGTCGAGCACAAGGAGACGCTCAAGGCGCTGCGCACCGACGTCGACGTCCTGTCCATGTCCGCCACACCCATCCCCCGCACCCTCGAGATGGCCGTCACCGGCCTGCGCGAGATGTCCACACTGGCCACCCCGCCCGAGGACCGCCACCCCATCCTCACCTACGTCGGCGCCTACGAGACCAAGCAGGTCTCCGCCGCCATCCGCCGCGAGCTCCTGCGCGACGGGCAGGTCTTCTACGTCCACAACCGCGTCGAGGACATCGACCGCGTCGCCGCCCGCATCCAGGACACCGTCCCCGAGGCCCGCGTCGCCACCGCCCACGGGCAGATGAGCGAGTCCCGCCTCGAGGAGGTCATCGACCGCTTCTGGCACAAGGAGATCGACGTCCTCGTGTGCACCACCATCGTCGAGACCGGCCTCGACGTGTCCAACGCCAACACCCTCATCGTCGACCGCGCCGACCGCTTCGGCCTGTCCCAGCTCCACCAGCTGCGCGGACGCGTCGGGCGCGGACGCGAGCGCGCCTACGCCTACTTCCTCTACCCGGCCGACAAGCCCCTGACCGAGACCGCCCTCGAGCGCCTGCGCACCATCGCCACCAACACCGACCTCGGCGCCGGAATGCAGGTCGCCATGAAGGACCTCGAGATCCGCGGCGCCGGCAACCTCCTGGGCGGCGAGCAGTCCGGGCACATCGCCGGCGTCGGATTCGACCTGTACGTGCGCATGGTCTCCGAGGCCGTCGCCGCCTACAAGAAGGCCCTCGCCATCGACCCCGCCACCGCCTCCGACGCCGCCGCCCGCGCCGGCGAGGACGGGGCCGGGATCGACGAGGACCTGCGTGTCGAGCTGCCCGTGGACGCCACCATCCCCGAGGACTACGTGCCCCACGAGCGCCTGCGCCTGGAGGCCTACACCAAGTTCGCCGCCGCCCGCAGCGAGGAGGCCATCCAAGACGTCCTCGACGAGCTCACCGACCGCTACGGGCCCGTGCCCGAGGCGACCGGGCGCCTGGCCGCCCTCGCGCGCCTGCGCTCACTCGCCGCCCGCCTGGGCGTGCGCGAGATCGTCGCCCAGGGCCGCTCCATCCGCTTCGCCCCCGTGGACCTGCCCGAGTCCGGCCGTATGAGGCTCACCCGCCTCTACCCCGGCACCACGATGAAACCCGCCACCCGCACCATCGTCGTGCCCGCCCCCGGCCAGGCCCGCATGGGCGGCGGCGCCATCGAGGGCGAGGAGCTGCTGCGCTGGGCCGAGGTGCTGCTGCACGCCGTTGTCGAGGGCGAGCAGGCCTACGAGGTCGAGGCGACCCGGTACCGCCGGCGCCGCTGAGCCGGCCGGGGCCATGGAACTGCGATGCTCCGGGGTCCTGAGCCCGGACGGGCCCCGGCTCCTGTGCTCTCACCGGCGGGAGGCTCGCCGCGTGGCGGAGACCTCCCTCATGGCGCTGATGAGGAGGTCCATGCCGGACGACGGGTTGTCATCCGGGAACACCGTCCCATTGTCCTTGTGACGCTGCCGGAGCCTGCGGGAGCGCGCACAGGCGCGCGAGACGCTCTCGGAGCTGACCGGGGTCCGCTCCGTCAGGTGCTTGTCCTTCGAGCCGTCCATCGCACGGCGCCTGGACTCGGCCGTCGTACTGTCGAGGTATCCGTCCTGGTCCCCAGTGTGCAGGAGCAGCCACAGCTCGACGCAAGGGTTGGACACGGCAGTGGGGAGGTCATGATGTCGAGCGAGCGACATCGCGTCGCTCAGGTCACCGTGAGGATCCGGGGCCTCGACATCGAAAACGGCCCAGAACTGGTGGATGTCGCCGTCGGCGCTCGCGTCGCGTGCTGCCACGGCAGCGTTGACGATCGGGCGCGGACTGTTGCCAGGGTGGTGCACCTTGATTGTGATCCCACCTGCGACGTCGGAAACCTCGCGGAGCCTCTCGACGTACTCCGGCTCTGTTACGGAGCCCTCGACAAAGACATGGAAGACAGGAATCCGAGGAGTGCCTGCGACCCCCAGCCGGCGCAGTCCCCGTTCTCGAGACCGGTGATGGTCCCGGGCGCTCATGGGACCAGCCCCAGGGCCCGCTGCATCTCGTAGCGCCGGATGTCCGGCAGAGCCCCGAAGGCGCCGTCGAGGTAGGACCGCTCCAGGCCCCGGGACTGCTCGACGTTCCGACCGGAGAAGTCTGCGAGGGCCCGCAGGGACGTGGAGCCCTTATCGTCACGGTGGGTGAGCCAGACCTCGTCCCGGTTGAGGTGGTTGAGCAGGTTCGTGTCATGCGTGGTGAAGATCAGCTGCGCACCGAGAGGGTTCATCTCCGTCGACTGGAAGAGGTGGAGCAGCTCCACGGTGAGCGTCGGGTGCAGGCTCGCGTCGATCTCGTCGCACAGGAGGAGCGAGCCTCGACCGAGAGCGGTGAGTGCCGGCCCGATGGTCTGCAGCCACTCGATAGTGCCTGCGGACTCCTGGTCGCGAGTGAAGGGCACGGGGCCGTTGCCCGCGTCATGCAGCAGACGGAGCTTGCGATCCTGGAGAGCCCGATGCGGCAGACGGTCGATGGAGGACACCGTGGCGTCGGTGATACCAAGGTCGGCCAGGCGCAACAGCGACAGCGCGCGCTCGCGCCGAGGAGAGTCCGCCTCGAAGGCGTCCAGAGTGGACTCCTGAAACCCCAGCCACAGGCTGGTCCTGGGGCTGAGGAAGTCGATGGAGACCAGCGTCCTGGCAACCCCGTCGACGTCCCGGTCACCAAAGCGCTCTCTCATGACGGACAGGGCCAAGGCGCGTGAGGACAGGATCAGCCGGGTGCCTCGGAGCCTGTCCTCGCGCTCCGGGGCGAGGACGATCTCGTTGTCCTCGCGCTCGAAGACGAGGACCCGCTCCTCGCCGTCGAGGCGGAACAGCGCCTCGTACTCGATCCTGTCGGCTGTCAGGTCCATGAGGTACTCGAAGACGTGGCCGTCGACCAGAACAGCGACGGTGAAGGACGTCGTCGGGCGCGCCGGTGAGGTGAGTGCGAAGGGTTCTACAGGGATCCTGTCAGTCCATTCGGACATGGATCCCTTGACGCCCCGGGCCAGCCAGTTGAGAGCGCGCAGGACATTCGTCTTGCCCGACGCGTTGGGCCCGAGGATCCCTGCGACGGGAAGGATGACGACGCCCGCGCCTGGCGCGGGGCGGACGCAGTCGCGCTCCTCGTCGACGGCGACCATCGACAGCTCCACGGCGGCGTCGATGGAGCGGAAGTTCTCCACCTCGGCACGGATGAGCATGCCTGTAGTGTCCGGTAGTCCCCGGGTCCCGTCAAACGGTCTTCTGCATGGTGACAACCAGCTGCCAGCCGACTATGAGGACGGCGTCACGCCGCAGGTGAATGCCGCCCGAGGACCATGGCCCTCGTGATCCGCCCACCAGGCCGGTAGTCTGGACCCGCACCCTGATCCGATCCAGCAAGGAGCACCCACAGTGGCCCTCATCGAGAACGTTCACGCCCGCGAGATCCTCGACTCCCGCGGCAACCCGACCCTCGAGGTCGAGATCCTGCTGGAGGACGGCGCCTCCGCCCGCGCCGCCGTCCCCTCCGGCGCCTCCACCGGCGCCTTCGAGGCTGTCGAGCTGCGCGACGGCGACAAGTCCCGCTACCTGGGCAAGGGCGTCGAGAAGGCCGTGGCCAACGTCAACGACCTCATCGCCCCCGAGATCATCGGCTACGACGCCTCCGACCAGCGCGGCCTCGACCGCCTCATGATCGAGCTCGACGGCACCCCCAACAAGGGCAAGCTCGGCGCCAACGCCGTCCTCGGCGTCTCCCTCGCCGCCGCCCAGGCCTCCGCCGAGTCCGCCGGTCTCGACCTCTTCCAGTACGTCGGCGGCCCGAACGCCCACGTCCTGCCCGTCCCGATGATGAACATCCTCAACGGTGGCTCCCACGCCGACTCCAACGTCGACATCCAGGAGTTCATGATCGCCCCCATCGGCGCCAAGACCTTCCGCGAGGCCCTGCGCATGGGCGCCGAGGTCTACCACGCCCTCAAGGCCGTCGTGAAGGCCCGCGGCCTGTCCACCGGCCTGGGCGACGAGGGCGGCTTCGCCCCCAACCTCGACTCCAACCGCGAGGCCCTCGAGCTCATCGTCGAGGCCATCGAGAAGGCCGGCTACAAGCCCGGCGCCGACGTCGCCCTCGCCATGGACGTCGCCTCCACCGAGTTCTTCGACGAGAAGACCAAGACCTACCAGTTCGAGGGCGAGGCCCGCGACAACGCCTACATGGTCGACTACTACGAGAAGCTCATCACCGACTTCCCGATCGTCTCCATCGAGGACCCGCTCAGCGAGGACGAGTGGGAGGACTGGAAGGCCCTGACCGACAAGATCGGCGACCGCGTCCAGCTCGTCGGCGACGACTTCTTCGTCACCAACCCCGAGCGCCTGGCCAAGGGCATCGAGCTGGGTGCCGCCAACGCCCTCCTGGTCAAGGTCAACCAGATCGGCTCGCTGACCGAGACCCTCGAGGCCGTCGAGATGGCCCACCGCGCCGGCTACAAGTCGATGACCTCCCACCGCTCCGGCGAGACCGAGGACGTCACCATCGCCGACCTCGCCGTCGCCACCAACTCCGGCCAGATCAAGACCGGTGCCCCGGCCCGCGGCGAGCGCATCAACAAGTACAACCAGCTCCTGCGCATCGAGGAGGCCCTGGGTGAGGACGCCGTCTACGCCGGCGCCTCCGCCTTCCCCCGCTTCAAGGCCTGAGCTGAGCACAGCGCGCTGAGCGTCCTCAGCTGAGCGCAGCCACCGGTGCCCGGACGCCGTCGGACCTCCGACGGTGCCCGGGCACCGCTGCGTCTCGTGCGTCCGGCATGGCGGCTGTGTCTGGCGCGCCCGCCGCGGCTGCTGCGTCCGCCGCGTCCGCCACACCCTCGAGATCCTCGGTTCGCGCGCGAACTCCCTGAGAGTTTGCCGCACGTTCGAGCGCAAACCGAGGAGTTGGGCGGGGGAGGACGGGGTGGGCGTGAGCGACGCGCCCCGGGGCGTGGAGCGCGCTCCCAGGAGGCTGGGGCAGGATGCCCCCATGAGCCCGCGACGCCCCACCCCCGCCCGCCCGGGCAGCCGCCCCGGCGCGCGCCCCTCGGGACGCCCGGCCTCACGCGCCGCCACCCCCGCCCCCGGCCGCACCGGCGACAAGCCCACCGCGCCCCGCGCCACCCCCCGGGCCGCAGCGCACTCAGCACGCCCCGAGACCGCCACCCCGCCCGCGCCGGAGCACACCGTCCTGCGCCTGGGAGGCGCCGACGGCGTGGCCGTGCCCGCCCGCGTCCTCATCATCGCCCTCGTCCTCCTGGGCGCCTTCATCATCACCTTCCCCTCCCTGCGCGGCTACCTCTCCCAGCGCGCCCAGTACGACGCGATCCTCCACGAGATCGACGAGGCCGAGGCCGTCTCCACCGCCCTCGAGGCCGAGCTCGCCAAGTGGCAGGACGACGACTACGTCCGCTCCCAGGCCCGCGAGCGCCTGTCCTACGTCATGCCGGGCGAGACCACCTACGTCGTCGTCGGTGCCGACGCCTTCGAGGAGGAGCAGGCAGCGTCCACCGCCACCGCCTCGGGCGGCACCACCCGACCCTGGTACGAGATCGTGCGAGAGTCCGCGCGCGTCGCCGGGCAGACCGGCGGGCCCGAGCCCGCCGAGCCCGCCCAGCGGGGCTGGTCCACCGCCGTGCCCACCGTGCCGACGCCGAGCGCCCCGCCCGCCGAGGCCCCCGGCGACGCGCCCGCCCCCGTCGACGAGCCGTGACCGAGAGGACCCCCATGACCCAGAACCACGCCGTCGCGCCGGCCGTCACCGACGCCGACCTCGAGGCCCTGCGTGAGCAGCTCGGCCGCGTGCCGCGCGGTGTCGTCGCCATCGCCGCCCGCTGCGTGTGCGGGCGGCCCACCGTCGTGCGCACCACCCCCCGCCTGCCCGACGGCTCCCCCTTCCCCACGAGCTACTACCTCACCCACCCCGTCGCCGTGAAGGGCTGCTCCACTCTCGAGGCCGAGCACCTCATGGAGGACTACAACACCCTCCTGGCCGAGGACCCCGAGGTCGCCGCCGCCTACGCCGCTGCCCACGAGGACTACCTCGCCCGCCGCGCCGAGCTCGGCACCCCCAAGGAGATCGACGGCGTCTCCGCCGGCGGCATGCCCACGCGCGTCAAGTGCCTGCACGCCGTGGTGGGGCACGCGCTGGCCGCAGGACCCGGAGTCAACCCCATCGGGGACCGGACCCTGGACGTGCTGCGCGAGCGAGGCCTGTGGGACCCCGCCCGCTGCAGCTGCTGACCCTGCCCCAAGGAGCACCATGACACGCGTCGCCGCCATCGACTGCGGGACCAACACCATCCGCCTGCTCGTCGCCGACCTCCTGCCCGGCCCCGACGGCGCCCCCAGACTGGCCCCCCTCGTCCGCGAGAACGAGATCGTGCGCCTGGGTCAGGGAGTGGACCGCACCGGCCGGCTCGACGAGCGGGCCCTGGCGCGCACGCTCGCCGTCGTCGACGACTACGCCACCCGCCTGCGCGCGCTCGGCGCCGAGCGCGTCCGCTTCGTCGCCACCTCCGCCACCCGCGACGCTGAGAACCGCGCCGTCTTCGTCGACGGCGTGCGCGAGCGCCTGGGCACCGAGCCCGAGGTCGTCTCCGGCGACGAGGAGGCCCGCCTGTCCTTCTGCGGCGCCCTGTCCGGGGCCCACGGGACGGCGCAGACCACACGCCTCGTCGTCGACCTCGGGGGCGGCTCCACCGAGCTGGTGCTCGGCACCGACGCCCCCGCCGCCGCCTGCTCCATGGACACCGGCAGCGTGCGCGTCACCGAGCGCTACCTCGCCGACGGCGTCACCCCCGCCGCCGAGGCGGCCGCCCGCGCACACGTGCGGGACCTGCTCGACGCCGCCGGCCGGAGCGTGCCCGTGGAGCGCGCCACCGAGCTCGTCGGCCTGGCCGGGACCATCACGACCATCACCGCCCACGCCCTGGGGCTGCGCGCCTTCGACCCCGAGGCCCTCGACGGCGCCCGTCTCAGCGTCGAGGACACCCTCGCCTCCTGCGAGGCGGTGCTGCACTCCACCCCGGCCGAGCGTGAGTCCTGGGGGTACCTGCGCCCCGGCCGCCGCGACGTCATCGCCGCCGGCGCGCTCGTGTGGTCCGAGGTGGTCGCCCGGGCGGTCGAGCGCACCACCGCGGCCGGGGCCCCGCTGACGACGACGGTCACGAGCCTGCACGACATCCTCGACGGCATCGCCCTGTCCCTGGCGGGCCGCCCGTGAGCGGCCCGAACGCCCTGCCCGACGGCGACCGGCTCGCGCAGGCGCTGGCCGCCCTGCGCGCCGAGGTCGAGGCCGCCGGCCTCAGCGTCCCCGGCGGCCCGCGCGCACCGCGGCCCGTCCCGCTCGGCGCAGTCGGCCCCGCCGGGGGAGCTGGGGTGGCAGGGCCCGTGCTCGGCGGGCCGGTCCCGCTCATCGCCGTCGCCACCACCACCGGGAGCGAGGCGGAGGCCATGCGCCAGGCGGTCGTCGCTTCCGCGCTGGGCGCCGACCTCGTGGAGGTGCGCGCCGACCTCATCGAGCCCGAGCCGGACAGCACGGCCCCGTCCCAGGGACGGGCCGCCGCCTGGGCCTCACCGGCACTGGCCACCGCCTCCCTGCTCGCCGCCGAGGGGCGCAGCACCCCCGTGCTCCTCACCGTGCGCACCACCGCGGAGGGGGGCGCCGCCGACGTCGACGACGCCGCCTACCGCCGCACCCTGCTCGAGACGATCCGCTTTCTCGGCGAGGCGCGCGCCACCGGCCGCTTCGACCTCGTGCGCGCCGTCGACGTCGAGATCGCCCGCGGCTGCCTGACGGAGGCGTCCACAGCCGCCCACGAGGCCGGGCTCGCCGTCGTCGTCTCCGCCCACTTCTTCACCTCCACACCCGGCCAGGAGGAGATCGTGGCGCTCCTGAGCCGGATGCAGCAGGAAGGGGCGGACGCCGCCAAGACCGCCGTCATGCCCCGCGACGGGCAGGCCGGGCACGACGACGTCCTCACCCTCCTGAGGGCCACCGCCCGGGCCCGCGCCGAGCTCGAGGTCCCCGTCATCACCATGTCCATGGGCGAGCAGGGCGTACCCACCCGTCTCCTCGGCGGGGTCTTCGGCTCCGCCCTCACCTTCGCCACCGCCGGGGCCGGCGCCTCCGCCCCCGGGCAGCCGGAGATCACCCAGGTGCGCCAGGCCCTCGCCCGCCTCACCTGGGCCCGCTGAGCGCGCCGGCCCCGAGTATGTCCCGCGTCACCGGGACCGGGCTCGCCCCCCACGGGGCGCAGCCCGTATGCTCAGCACGTTGCCCCGGCGAGGGACACGCGCGACGCGCGTGCATCCGTGATCGACGTGGTGGTGCCGGAAGGTGCTGCGCGTCGTCGCGCCACGCCGGACCACCAGACCCGCGGGGCCCGCTCCCCGCCCGAACCGAGGAGAACCCCATGGCCCACAACGCCATCAGCCTCAAGGCCACCGTCCGCACCGACTTCGGCAAGGGCTCCGCCCGCCAGGCCCGCCGCGACGGCCTCGTGCCCGTCGTCGTCTACGGCCACGGCACCGAGCCGCGCCACCTGCTGCTCGACGAGCACACCACCCGCCTGGCCCTGCGCGGCAACGAGAACGCCCTCGTCGAGCTCGACGTCGACGGCGACAAGGTCCTCGCCCTCGCCAAGGACGTCCAGCGCCACCCGATCCGTCCGGGCGTCCAGCACGTCGACTTCCTCCTCGTCAACCGCAACGAGCGCGTCGAGGTCGAGGTCCCCGTCGTCCTCACCGGTGAGGCCGCCCCCGGCGCCCTGCCCATGATCGAGTCCGCGCACGTCGTCGTCTCCGCCCCCGCCGTCGAGATCCCCGAGTCCATCGAGATCGACGTCACCGACGTCGCCCCCGGCACCGTCATCACCGTCGCCGACCTCGCCCTGCCCGCCCACGTCGAGGCTGTCACCGACGCCGAGACCGGCGTCGTCAACGTCGCCGACGAGGCCGCCGTCTCCACCGAGGAGGCCCCCGAGGAGGAGGCCGCTGAGGCCCCCGCCGCCGAGTGACCCGCACGGCACCCACGCACAAGGAGCTCGCATGAGCGACCCCTGGCTCATCGTCGGGCTGGGGAACCCCGAGACCCGGTACGCCCGCAACCGCCACAACGTCGGCCACATGGTCATCGACGTCCTGGCCGGGCGTACCGGGTCCCGGCTGTCCCGGCACAAGACCCGCGCGCAGGTGGCCGAGGCGCGACTGGGCACCATGCCCGGCGGCGCCCCCGGCCCGCGCGTCATCCTCGCCACCCCCGCCACCTACATGAACACCTCGGGCGGGCCGGTCAAGGCGCTCGCCCAGTTCTACGGCGTCGAGCCCACCGCCCGGCTGCTCGTCATCCACGACGAGCTCGACATCCCCGCCCACGAGCTGCGGCTCAAGCGCGGCGGCGGCGAGGGCGGGCACAACGGCCTGCGCTCCATCAGCCAGGCCCTGGGCACACGCGGTTACGCCCGCCTGAGGGTCGGCGTCGGACGACCCCCCGGGCGCCAGGACCCGGCCGACTACGTCCTGTCCGACTTCCCGGCCCGCGAGCGCGATGCCCTCGCCGTCACCCTCGAGCAGGCGGCCGACGCCGTCGAGGAGGTCGTCGCCCTCGGCCTCGAGGCCGCCCAGGGCAGGCTGCACCGGCCTACTTCATGAGCCCCGTCTCATAGGCCACGACGACGGCCTGCACCCGGTCGCGCACGTCCAGCTTCGCCAGCACGTTGCCCACGTGCGTCTTGACCGTCGTCGCCGAGACCACCAGGTGGTCCGCGATCTCCGCGTTCGACATCCCCTGCGCCATGAGCACCAGGATCTCGCGCTCGCGCGGTGTCAGAGCCGCGATGCGCCCGTCCTCGGAGGCCGCCTCCTGGCCGTCCTGCGGCAGGTGCGAGGCGAACATCTCCAGCATCCGCCGCGTCACCCGCGGCGAGACGACCGCCTCACCCGAGGCCACCGTGCGGATCGCCTCCGCCAGCTCCGCCGGGCGCGTGTCCTTGAGCAGGAAGCCGCTGGCCCCGGCGCGCAGGCCCGCGAAGGCGTACTCGTCCAGGTCGAAGGTCGTGAGGATGAGGATCCTCGTGCCCGGGCACTGGGCGGTGATCGTCTCAGTCGCCTCGATGCCGTTCATCCCCGGCATGCGCACGTCCATGAGGATGACGTCCGGGCGCAGCGCGCGCGCCTGCGCCAGCGCCGAGGAGCCGTCCGAGGCCTCACCGATGACCTCGATACCGTCCTCGGCGTCCAGCACCATGCGGAAACCCATCCGCATGAGCGCCTGGTCGTCCGCCAGCACGACGGTCACGGGGCGGGTGGCCTCCTCGGAGGTCAGAACGGCATCTGCCACGACGTGGTCCCTTCGTTGCTCTCGTCCCAGCGCAGGACCGCGCGCACCTGCCAACCGGTGGGTGTGGGGCCCGCGTCCACGGTCCCACCATAGACGGCGGCCCGCTCCCTCATGCCGATGAGCCCCTTGCCGGAGCCGTGCACCGGCGTCGAGCCCGGGGCGGCGTCGTTGTCCACCGTGAGGACCGCCGTGCCCGTGCGCCGCACGAGCCGCACGAGCACCCGCCTCGTCGTCGGGGCGTAGCGCAGCACATTCGTCAGGGACTCCTGGGCGATGCGGAAGACCGTCAGCTGCAGGCCCTTGTCGTCCGGCAGCGGCTCACCCACCCACTCGTACTCCACCGGCACGCCCGCGGCCGTGAAGCGCTCGACCAGCACCGTCAGGTCCGCCGACTCCGGGGCCGGCGCCGTCGGCAGGTCCCCGGTGGAGCGGTCCGTGCCCGAGTCGGTCGCCGTGAGGCGCAGGGCCGCGATCTGCGCCGAGGGCTCCGCCGGGGCCACGGTGCCCGGGGGCGCGAACTCCGGCACCGGAAGCGCGCGCACGGCGGGCGCGCCGGGGACAGTGGCCGGGCCGCTGGCTGCCGGCCCGCTGGTAGCCGGCCCACCGGCCTCCGGTGAGGCCGCCGCCGGGGCGGCCTCGTGGCGCCGGGCCGGGTCCGAGGAGGCCCCCGGGTCGTCGCGCAGCACCCCCACGAGCCGGCGGGTGTCCGCCAGCGCCGAGCGGCCGGTCTCCGCCAGGACGCCCAGCGCCTCCCTCGCCATCTGCGGGTTGCGCTCCACCGCCGCGGCCGCGCCGTCGGCCATCGTGATCATCACCGCCAGGGAGTGGGCGACGACGTCGTGCATCTCCCGGGCGATACGGCTGCGCTCATTGGCGGAGGCCAGCGCCGCCGCCTGCTCACGGGCCAGGGCCAGCCGGTCGTTGCGCTGGGCGAGCTCGACCACCTGGGCCCGCTGGATGCGGATGATGATCCCCACCAGCGTGCCGATGACGTTGACCAGCCCGTAGGGCATGAGGACCTCCACGAGCCCCAGGTGCGTGAGCACCAGGCTGCCGCCCAGCAGCCGCCCGCACAGGATCGAGGTGAGGGTGGAGACCGCGCACGCCGCCCACGCCCACCCCAGGCGGTGGCGCGAGGCCAGGGTCGCGAGCACCACCGGGGTGCCGATGAGGGTGACCGCCTGCAGGGACCACACGACGTAGGAGCCCTCGACCACGCCCAGGCCCAGCACCCGGGGGACCACGGCGGCGTGCACCAGCGGCACGAAGGTCACCAGGGCCCAGGCCAGGCGCGGGCTCAGCCGCCGCAGGAACATCCCCGCGCCGCACACGAGGCTGGCGGACACCGAGGCCGCGAGCACCACGCGCACGTCGGTGACCATCGCCAGGTGGCCGTCCCACAGGGGGGCGAGCCCCAGGGGGACGTTGAGCACGAGGACGACGACGGCGACGAGCACGTCCGCCAGCAGGGCGTGAGAGTCGTGCCAGCGGGCGAGACGGCGGGCGGAGGGCGGGATACTCACGGCAGGGACCTCGCGGGTGGTCATGGCCTTATTGTCACAGCAGCCGCAGCGCTCACAGCGCTGCCTCCGGCCCCGGTGCCCAGGCTCAGCGCCTAGCCACCGGAGCCGGTGACCCGTGGCCGCCCTCAGGCGTCGCGACGGGAGAAGACGACGGCAGCGAGCACCATCGGCACCAGGGCCCACAGGGCGAAGCCCAGGGCGGCCTGCCAGTGCTCGATGAAGAGCAGGGTGTCCGGCTCGCCCCACTGCACGACGGCCTCGAGGGGGTCGAAGACGGCCCTGGACAGGGTCAGGGGCTCGAAGGTCTGGAGCTTGGCGACCCACTCCCACTTGAGCGAGGCGATGTTGATGGGGATGTCGATGATGAACAGGAGGGTGAGGACCATCGTGATGGCCCCGGCGGTCGAGCGCATGAGGAAGCCCAGACCCATGGCGAGCAGGGCCGTGCCGGCGTAGGTCAGGCCCGTGCCCCACACGAAGCCGAGGTAGGCGGGGTCGGCCAGGGACCCGGCCGCCTCACCCGCGAAGAGGGCGGAGGCGGCCCAGGCGATGAGGATGGACAGGGCGCCGAGCACGAAGCTGAACAGGGACAGGACGGTGGCCTTGGCCAGCAGCAGGCGGCTGCGGCGGGGCACGGCCGCCAGGCTCGAGCGGATCTGCCCGGAGGAGTACTCCCCGGTGATCGCCAGGGCTCCCAGCACGGCGACGACGATCTGCCCGAACTGGATGCCGCCGACGACGTTGGTCCACGCCTGAGGGTGGTCCAGGTCGTTCATGCCGACGACGATCGCGGCACCGAAGCCGGAGGTGAGCAGGACCGCGATGAAGGCGGTGATCCAGGTCGAGCGCAGGGTGCGCAGCTTGACCCACTCCGAGGCCAGGGTCCGCCAGAAGGTCTGGCCGGCGCCGCCCGAGGAGGCGGCGCCTCGGGCAGTGCGGGCGGCTGCGCGCGCGGCGCGCCGGGAGCGGGCGGTGGGCTGGGCGGGGGAGGGGCTGGTGGTCATGTCGGGCTCCATCGAGGACTCCAGGGAGGACAGGAAGGTGTGGCTCATGGGGGTGGCGGCGGCGCTCATGTCAGTGCCCGCCCAAGGCGCGGCGCGAGCGGCGGGTCCCGCCCTGCTCGGCGGCCGGGGCGCCGGTGGCGTACTCGACCTCGCCTCCGGTCAGCTCCAGGTAGGCCTCCTCCAAGGAGGCGTGCTGGGTGACGAGCTCGTGCAGGACGAGGCCGTGGGCGGCGGCCGTCTCACCGATGCGGGCGGCGGGCACCGTCGTCGTCGTGAGCGTGTCCGGGGCGGTGAGCTGGGCCTGCAGGCCGTCGGCGGCCAGGGCCTCGGCGAGCCGGCCGGCGTCGGGGGACACGACCCGCACGACGTCACTGGTGGCGGCCGCGATGACCTCTCCCACGGGGCCGGAGGTGAGGATGCGGCCCCGGCCGATGACGATGAGGTGGTCCGCCGTCAGCGCCATCTCGCTCATGAGGTGGGAGGAGATGAAGACCGTGCGCCCCTGGGCGGCCAGCGAGCGGCAGGTCTCACGCACCCACTTGACGCCCTCGGGGTCGAGGCCGTTGACCGGCTCGTCGAAGATGAGGACCTTCGGGTCGCCCAGCAGGGCGGCCGCGATCCCCAGGCGCTGGCCCATGCCCAGGCTGAAGCCCTTGACCTTCTTCCTGGCGACGGAGGTCAGGCCCGTGGTCTCCAGGACCTCGTCCACGCGGCGGGTGGGGATGCCGTTGGAGACTGCCAGCTGGGTGAGGTGGGCGCGGGCGCTGCGCGAGCCGTGCAGGCCCTTGGCGTCCAGCAGGGCGCCGACCTCGCGCAGCGGTGTGGCCAGCTCGCGGTAGGGGCGCCCGTTGACCGTGACGGTGCCGCTGGTGGGCTTGTCCAGGCCCATGATCATGCGCATCGTCGTCGACTTGCCCGAGCCGTTGGGGCCGAGGAAGCCGGTGACGGTGCCGGGCTCGACGGTGAAGGAGGCGTTGTCGACGGCGGTCTTGGAGCCGTAGCGCTTGGTGAGACCGACGGCTTCGATCATGGGGATCAGCTCGTTTCTGACGGGCGGGCGCTTCGGCCGGCGGGAACCGGCGCCGCGTGTGCCCCCAGGCTAGGAAGGGCCCGCGCCCCGATGATCGGCCGGGGTGACGAAAGCGGGGGAGCGCGGGCGCGGGCCGCCAGGCGGAGCACCCTCCTCCTGGGGGAGGATGCGGGGTGCTCCGCCCCGGTTCAGGTGCCGTTCAGGAATGTGGGGCACGATGCCGCTGTTGTGCCACACAGGTGCTGATGGACCGGCCCCGCCGGACGCCGTCGGCCCCATCCCGTCCCCCGTCCGAGAGGGAACCACAGGACATGAGCAACCCGTTCTTCGACCGCAGCCCGGCCTTCAAGGAGGGCGCGACGGCGACCGCCACCCGCACCCCCGCGGGCTACCCGGCCATGCCCGGCTACCAGCCCGGGTACCAGGGCCAGCAGCAGTACCGGCAGTACCCGCAGCCCGCCCAGGGCTACGGTCAGCAGTACGGCCAGCAGCAGTACGGCCAGGTCAGCCCCGAGCAGGTCGCCGGGCTCGAGGCCCAGTACGGCGCGCCCGCCGCCGCCAACGTCGACCTCGGCCGCATGACCTATGACGACGTCATCGTGCGCACCGCCGTCCTGCTCGGCGTCATCGTCCTCGTCGGCGGCGCCTCCTGGATGCTCGCCACCAGCCCCGCCACCGCCGCCCTCGGCATGATGGTGATGATGGCCGGCTGCGTCGGCGCCCTCGTCATGGGCCTGGTCAACTCCTTCAAGAAGGTGCCGAGCCCTGCGCTCATCGTCACCTACGCCGTCTTCGAGGGCATGATGCTCGGCGCCCTGTCCGGCGTCATGGAGATGGTCTACCCCGGCATCGTCATGCAGGCCGTCGTCGGCACCGTCGCCACCTTCGGCGTCATGCTCGCCGCCTACAAGGTCGGCGGCTTCCGGCTCACCGGCAAGGCCCAGAGGATCCTCCTCATCGCCATGGGCGGCTACCTCGTCTTCAGCCTCGTCAACCTCGTCCTCATGGTCACCGGCCTCGTGAGCGACCCCTGGGGCCTGCGCGGCGTCACCGTCATGGGCATCCCGCTGGGCCTGCTCATCGGTGGGCTCGCCGTCGTCATGGCAGCCTTCAGCCTGGTGATGGACTTCGACTCCATCCAGCGCGGTGTCGAGCGCGGCCTGCCCACCCGCTACGCCTGGGCCGGGGCCTTCGGCCTCACCGTCACCCTCGTGTGGCTCTACGTCGAGATCCTCAGGATCCTCGCGATCCTGCGCGGGAACGACTGAGCGAACGGGATGGGCGCAGGGGGGCGCGGTGCGTGCGGCCCGGCGGCTGAGCGCGCCGCGGCCGGCACCCGCTAGGCTCGAGCCATGATCAACCTCAACATGCCCACGGTCGAGGGTGCCAAGGGCACCAAGCCGGTCCTCACCTTCCCGTCCCCCGAGGCCCCCGAGGGCCTGCAGGTCCAGGTGCTCGACGACGGCGACGGCCAGGTCGTCGAGGCCGGCGACCACATCGTCTGCCACTACCTCGGTCAGTGCTGGAACGGCAACGTCTTCGACAACTCCTACGACCGCGGCGCCCCGCTGGACTTCCAGATCGGCGTCGGCATGGTCATCCGCGGCTGGGACGACGGCCTGGTCGGCCAGCGCGTCGGCAGCCGCGTCCTGCTGTCCATCCCCTCCGACCTCGGCTACGGCGACCGCGGCGTGCCCCAGGCCGGCATCAAGGGCGGCGACACCCTTGTCTTCGTCACGGAGATCCTCGGCGTCATGTGACGCCCGCGCCCTGCTGCGCTGACACACTGACGCACCCGTGCCCCGTCCGGCCCTCAGCCCGGACGGGGCACGGTCGTACCCGAGCTCCTCGGTTTGCGCTCGAAACCACGGGGTTCTCCCAGGGAGTTCGAGCGCAAACCGAGGAGCTCAGGCCGGCGGGGTGGGACGCCGGGTCAGGCGCGGCGGGTGCGCCTGAGCGAGAGGGCGCCCGCGCCGACGAGCACCAGCGCGAAGGTCAGCGCGCCCAGCGTCTGGGGGCCGGTGGCCGCCAGACGGGCGGAGCCCGTCCCGGACCCCTTCTGCTGGGGACGGCTCGACGCGGTGGCTGACACGGCGGCCGCCGTCGGGCCCTCGGTCGCTGAGGCGGAGGCCGTGGGGTCCTGCTCGGAGCCCGTGGCCGACTGCGTGGGCGAGGGCACCGGCGCGGGAGCGGCCTTGGTGGTCACGCGGAAGGAGGGCGCAGTCACCGGCGCGCAGTCAACGGTGACCTCCGGGGTGTGGGTGGCCTCCGCGCCGTTGGTGTCCGGGGCCTGACGGGTGACGACGGCGGTGCCCCGCCAGGTCCCGTCGGCGTCCACCGTCCCGGCAACGCTCTGGCCGTCAACGGTGACCGCGGGCGCGGTAGCCGGGGCCGCAGGGGTGGGCTGCGTCTGGGAGGCCAGCGTCCAGGCGGCCAGCTGCTCGCCCCCGTAGCTGCCCCGACGGAAGGCCGTGACACGGGTGCCGCCCTCGGGGACCGTGCAGGTCACGGTCACCTGCTCGCCCGCGTTGAGCCTCTGCTCCGCGGGGGTGCAGGTCCCGCCGGGCAGCTCGGTGCCGGCAGCGTCAGTGACGTGGAGACGCATGTCGAGGGGGACGGAGAACAGTCCGGTGCCGTTCTCGATGAGCAGCGAGACCCTGTGCGGCGAGGTGGGGGAGACCTGGGACGGGATGGTGACCTCATAGGTCCTCGTCACCGTGCTGCCCGGCTCGACGTCCAGGGCGTCGGCCGGGGTCTCCGCCAGGCCCACCTGCGGGGTGCCCCAGACCGTGTCAGGGCCGGGCTGGTCCGTGGTGTAGGCGGCGCTCACGCCGCCGGTGATGATCGGGTTGGCGCAGGTGAACCCGTTGCACTCCAGTGACGGCTGCTGCGCGGCGAGCGCGGCGGGGGACAGCAGGACGCCCGCGGCCATGATGGCGACGGCGGAGGCTGTGGCGAGTGGGTGGCGGAGTCTCATGGGGAACCTCGTTCAGGACATGGAGAAGGAAGGTAAGGACAGCCTAACCAATGCTTCTGTTCCTCTGGCGGCCCTGTGGGGCGACATGGCTCACCTCACCGTCCCGGGCGGAGCCTGGCCCCGGGAGACGGGTGCGCTCCGGAGCCCTGAGGGGCGGCGCTCCGTGAGCCTCGATGAGCCCGCGGCGCCTCGGGCTCGGCTGCCGTGGCCCTACCCCCGACCTCCTCGGTTTGCGCTCGAAACCCCGGGGTTCCCCCAGGGAGTTCGAGCGCAAACCGAGGAGTTGGGACAGGGGGTGGGGCTGGGGTGGGGCAGAAGGGAGCGGGTAAGGGCCGCCTTGGTCCGGGTGATGGCCTCCACGACGGCGCCGGGCGCCGCCCCACTAGTCTTGGACCCAGTTCATGACGCCTCGTAAGGAGAACCCGGGCCCATGCCGCAGTACCGCAGCGCCACCTCCACCTCCGGCCGCAACATGGCCGGCGCCCGCGCGCTCTGGCGCGCCACCGGCGTCAAGGACTCCGACTTCGGCAAGCCGATCATCGCCATCGCCAACTCCTTCACCGAGTTCGTCCCCGGGCACGTCGGCCTGCGCGACGTCGGCAGGCTCGTCGCCGAGCAGGTCCAGGCCGCCGGCGGCATCGCCAAGGAGTTCAACACGATCGCCGTCGACGACGGCATCGCGATGGGCCATGACGGCATGCTCTACTCCCTGCCCAGCCGCGACATCATCGCCGACTCGGTGGAGTACATGGTCAATGCCCACTGCGCCGACGCCATCGTGTGCATCTCCAACTGTGACAAGATCACCCCCGGCATGCTCATGGCCGCCCTGCGGCTCAACGTCCCCACGATCTTCGTCTCCGGCGGGCCCATGGAGTCCGGCAAGATGACCGCCAACGACGGCACCACCCGCAAGCTCGACCTCATCGACGCCATGATGGACGCCGCCGACCCCACCGTCTCCGACGAGACCATCAGCGCCATCGAGCGCCTGGCCTGCCCCACCTGCGGCTCCTGCTCCGGCATGTTCACCGCCAACTCCATGAACTGCCTCACCGAGGCCCTGGGCCTCGCCCTGCCGATGAACGGCACCCTGCTCGCCACCCACGCGGACCGCGGCGAGCTCTTCCGCCGGGCCGGCCGCCAGATCGTCGAGATCACCAAGCGCTACTACGAGCAGGATGACGCCAGCGTCCTGCCCCGCTCGATCTGCACCAAGGCCGCCTTCGAGAACGCCATGAGCCTCGACGTCGCCATGGGCGGCTCCACCAACACGGTCCTGCACCTGCTGGCCGCCGCCCAGTCCGCCGAGGTCGACTTCACCATGGCGGACATCGACCGCCTCTCGCGCGTCGTGCCCCACCTGTGCAAGGTCGCGCCGTCGACCAACCTCATCCACATCGAGGACGTCCACCGTGCCGGCGGCATCATGGGCATCCTCGGGGAGATCGACCGCGCCGGCCTGCTCGACACGACGACGACCAACGTCCTGGGCACCACCCTGCGCGACACCCTCGACGAGTACGACGTCGCCCGCCCCGGCGCCACCGTCCCCGACGACGTGCGTACCGCTTACCTCGCCGCCCCCGCGGGCGTGCGCACCACCCGGATGCTCTCCCAGGCCTCGCGCTGGGAGCGGCTGGACACCGACCGTGCCGAGGGCGCCATCCGCGACCGCGCCCACGCCTTCTCCCAGGACGGCGGCCTGGCCGTCCTCTTCGGCAACATCGCCGAGAAGGGCTGCATCGTCAAGACCGCCGGCGTGGACGCCTCCATCCTCACCTTCACCGGGCCCGCCGTCGTCTTCGAGTCCCAGGAGGACGCCGTCGAGGGCATCCTGGGCGGGAAGGTGGCGAGCGGCGACGTCGTCGTCATCAGCCACGAGGGCCCGCGCGGCGGCCCGGGCATGCAGGAGATGCTCTACCCGACGACGTACATCAAGTCGATGCACCTGGGCAAGGAGTGCGCCCTGCTCACCGACGGCCGCTTCTCCGGCGGCACCTCCGGCCTGTCCATCGGCCACGTCTCCCCGGAGGCGGCCGCCGGCGGCCTCATCGGCCTCGTCCGCACCGGCGACCTCATCGAGATCGACATCCCGAACCGCTCCATCGTCCTCAAGGTCGACGACGCCGAGGTCGCCCGTCGTCGCGCCGCCGAGGAGGCCCGCGGTGACGCCGCCTGGACCCCGCACACCCAGCGCCCGCGCCAGGTGAGCGCGGCGCTGCGCGCCTACGCCATGCTCGCCACCTCCGCCGACCTCGGCGCGGTGCGCGACCTGAGCAGGCTTCCCCGGTACTGAGCCGCGGGAGTCTCCGGTGCGCAGATGTGACCCACTTTGGTTTGAGAACGGGTCCCGTTGCCACATAGAGTGCGAGTGTGACAATCGTTCTCAGAGGGCTGGTGGTGGAGATCGCCGGCCGGCGCCTCGTCAACGGCGTCGACCTCGACCTCGCCCCCGGCACCTCCACCGCGCTCGTCGGCGCCTCCGGGGCCGGCAAGTCCCTCACCTGCGCCGCCCTCGCCGGCACCCTCGCCCCCGGGGCCCGTGCCGAGGGGCTGCTCACGCGCCGCGAGCGGGCGCAGCACGACGGGCAGGGCGCACAGCCCGACGCCGTCGTCAACCTCCTGCCCCTGCCCGCCCAGCAGCGCCCCGCCGGAGCCCGCGTCGCCCTCGTCCAGCAGGACCCCGCCACCGCCCTGCACCCCCTCCTGCCCGTCACCGAGCAGGTCGCCCTCGCCGTCCGCTCCACCCGCAGCGGAGCCGGCCGCCGACGCCGCGTCGCCCGTGCGCTCGAGCTCCTGGCCGCCGTCGGGCTGCCCGCCGACCTCACCGAGCGCGTCCCCGGACGGCTCTCCGGCGGCCAGCGCCAGCGCGCCGCCCTCGCCCTGGCGCTCGCCTGCGACCCCGCCGTCCTCGTCGCCGACGAGCCCACCACCGCCCTCGACGTCATCGCCCGCGCCGAGGTCCTCGACGTCCTCACCGGCGTCCTCGCCTCCCTCGGGGACCGCGCCCCCGCCCTCCTGCTCGTCACCCACGACCTGCCCGCCGCCGCCCTGTGCGACCGCGTCCTCGTCATGCACGACGGGCACGTCATCGAGGCCGGCGACGCCACCACCGTCCTCACCACCCCCCAGCACCCCCTCACCCGCGCCATGTGCGCCGCCGCCCGCGAGGAGACCCTCGCCGGGGCCCTCGCCGCCGTCGAGGCCCGCACCGCCTTCACCACCGGCTCCGACTGCCCCGAGTGCGCCACCCACGCCCTCGAGCACACCGCCTCGGAGGCTGCCCGGTGAGCGCCCCCTCGTTCGCCGTCCGCCACCTCACCCGCTCCTACCCCGGCGAGGACGGCCGCCCCCACCGCGTCCTCGACCGGCTCGACCTCACCCTCGCGGGCTCCGAGACCGTCGCCCTCCTCGGCCGCTCCGGCTGCGGCAAGACCACCCTCCTGCGCGCCCTGCTCCTCATCGACCACCCCCAGCGCGGCGACGACGGCGACATCCTCCTCGACGGGCGCAGCGTCCTCGCCGGCGGGCGCAGCGCCCGCGCCCTGCGCCCCTACCGCCGCGCCGTCCAGTACGTCCCCCAGGACCCCGCCGCCAGCCTCGACCCCCGCCACGACGTCCTGTCCCAGGTCACCCGCACCCTGCGCAGCCTCGGCGCGCCCGGCGGCCGGGACGAGCACGAGGCCACCGCCCACGCCGTCCTGGCCGCCCTCGACCTGCCCCGTGACCTGTGGCGCCGCCGCCCCCACGAGGTCTCCGGCGGACAGGCCCAGCGCGTCGCCCTCGCCCGAGCCCTCGCACCCGCCCCCCGCTTCCTCCTCCTCGACGAGCCCGTCTCCGGCCTCGACCCCGCCCTGCGCCACCAGGTCCTCGACCTGCTCGCCGGGCTCAGCGACGCCGACGGCGGCCTCTGCCTGCCCGCCGCGCCCGACGGCGCCCCCACCCCCGGCCTCCTCGTCGTCTCCCACGACCTGGCCGCCGTCGCCCGCGTGTGCCGCCGCGCCCTCGTCATGGACGACGGCCGCATCGTCGAGGACGCCCCCACCACCCAGCTCCTCACCACCCCGCACCACCCGGCCGCCCGCGCCCTGCGCGACGCCGTGCCCCAGATGCCCGCCGGCTGAGCCGGCACCCGCACCCCGGAAAGGACCCCCATGAACGCCACCCAGGTCACCCGCCGCCACGTCCTGGCCCTGCTCGCCGCCGGAGCCGTGGCCGGCGCCGTCGCCGCCTGCTCCAGCAGCCCCAGCACCACCGGCGGGGCCGCCTCCGCCTCCGACGGCCGCATCCGCATCGCCATGCTCCAGCCGCCCCGCTCCGGCCTCAACCCCCTGTCCGACGACGCCTTCAAGCTCTCGCGCTGGTCCACCGCCGAGACCCTCGTCGTCCTCGACGCCGACGGCAACGCCCTGCCCTGCCTCGCCACCAGCTGGACCCGCGAGAACGACACCACCTGGCGCTTCACCATCCGCCAGGGCGTCACCTTCCACGACGGCACCGCCCTCACCGCCGAGCAGGTCGCCGCCGACCTCGCCTTCGCCGCCGCCTACTCCACCCCGCCGCGCATCCTCGACGGCACCGACCTGGCCGCCACCGCCGACGGCGACGACGTCCTCGTCACCACCTCCAGCCCCGACCCCCTCGTCCCCCAGCGCCTGTCCAGCCCCCAGCTTGCCATCCTCGCCGCAGCCGCCTACCCCGCCGACCTCAGCCCCGACGGCCCCGTCAACCCCCAGGGCCACGGCACCGGCGCCTTCATCCTCACCGAGGTCGGCGGCACCGCCACCGCCACCCTCGAGCGCAACGAGGACTACTGGGGCGAGAAGGCCGCCGCCACAGGCCTCGACGTCTCCTACGTCCCCGACGGCACCGCCCGCGGCGCCGCCCTGCGCACCGGCGAGGCCGACATCGTCGAGGCCGTGCCCGTCTCCCAGGCCGCCACCATCGACGAGGGCCTCCTCCACGAGGTCCCCATGCCCCGCACCGCCACCCTCTACCTCAACACCCGCAGCGGAGCCTTCACCGACCACGGCCTGCGCGCCGCCGCCCGCGACGCCATCGACGTCACCGGCCTCGTCGAGACCATGTACGAGGGCCACGCCGACGTCGCCGCCGGGCTCCTGGGCCCCGCCCTCGCCTGGAGCGTCGAGCAGCGCGCCTGGGGCGCCCAGGCCTGGGCCGGCAGCGACGGCGCCGCCGCCACAGGCAAGGCCCCCACCGCCACCCGCGCCACCGCCGTGCCCGCCGGCACCACCATCACGCTGGGCACCTACACCGACCGCCCCGAGCTCGCCGAGATCGTCGTCCTCATCGCCCAGCAGCTCGAGGCCGTCGGCTTCACCGTCACCCAGGACGTGCGCGAGTACGCCCAGATCGAGGCCGACGCCCTCGCCGGGCGCTTCGACGCCTTCCTGCTCTCACGTGCCACCGTCCTCGACTCCGGCGACCCCGTGGCCTACATGGTCTCCGACTTCTCCTCCAGCGGCTCCTTCTCCCTGTGCTTCCTCCAGGACGCCGAGGTCGACGCCGCCCTGGCCGGCGCCGCCGCCCTCGAGGCCGGCGACGAGCGCCGCGCCGCCATCATCGCTGCCGAGCAGCTCATCCTCGCCACCGACTGCGCCGTCCCGCTGCTGCACGAGCGCGTCCTGCAGGGCGAGGGCGCCGGTGTCACTGGCGCCGAGCGCGACCCGCGCGAGCGCGCCCTCGTCACCACCGCCACCCAGGTCTCATGAGACGGCCCGCAGGCGCCGGCGTCCTCAGCGGCCGCGGTGCTGTCAGGGGCGCCATCGGCGCCAATGGCGTCACGGCCGCCTCAAGGGCGCTGGCCGTCGCGGCCCTCATCGCCCTCATCGGGCTCCTGCCCTGGCTCAGCGGCAACGACCCCGCCCTGACGATCCTGCGCGCCACCTCCGCCGAGCGCGAGGCCACCGCCGAGGTCCTCGACGCCATCCGCCAGCGCCTCGGCCTGGACCGCGGCCCTCTGGGCACCATCGGCCACTGGCTCGCCGGGCTCGCCCACGGCGACCTCGGCACCTCCTGGATCTCCGGCGCCCCCGTCGGCCCCGGTACCCTCGAGGCCTTCCGCGTCTCCCTCACCCTCATGGGCGCGGCCCTCGCCGTCGCCGTCCTCACCGCCGCCCTGCTCACCGCCCCCGCCCTGCGCGACGCCCTCACCGGCCGCCGCCGCAGCCGGGGCGGGGCAGCGGCCGCCGCCCTGACCTCCCTGCCCGAGTACCTGCTCGCCCCCGTGCTCCTGCTCCTGCTCAGCGTCTACGCCGGGTGGCTGCCGCCCTACGGCTGGGGGGACCTGGCGCACCTCGTCCTGCCCGCCCTGTCCCTCGGCCTGCCCGCCGGCGGCCTGCTCGGCGGCCTCGTGGCCGACGCCGTGGCCGCCGTCACCGCAGAGAAGTGGGTCGCCACCTGGGCCACCGCCGGCATCCGCGGCCCCGCCCTCGCCCTGGCCGTCCTGCGCCGCGCCCTGACCCCGCTCACCGGGCAGGTCGCCCTCGTCGTCGTCGGCCTGACCGGCGGGGCCGTCGCCGTCGAGAAGGTCTTCGCCATCCCCGGACTCGGACGCGCCCTGCTCGGCTCCGCCACCGCCCAGGACGTGCCCGCCCTCCAGGCCGGTGTCATCCTCCTGCTCGCCCTCGCCCTGGGCGCCGGGGCGCTCGCCTCCCTCACCCGCCGCCTCCTGCTCGCCGGCGCCCACGGAGCCGGAGGCGTCGCCGCCGCCCCCGCCGTCACCAGCCCCGGACGCGGCGCGCGACTCGTCGCCCTCGCCGGCGCCCTCGCACTCACCGCCCTCGTGCTCGCCGGCGTCGCCCGCGACCCCTACACCGTCGTCGCCTCACGCCTCCAGGCGCCCAGCGCCACCCTGCTGCTCGGGGCCGACGCCCTCGGGCGCGACGTGCTCGCCCGTGTCGCCCACGGCGCCGTGTCCACCATGCTCGCCGCCCTGGCCGTCACCGCCGTCTGCCTGCTCATCGGCCTCCTGCTCGGGCTGGTGCCGCGCGCCTCCACCGGCCCCATCGAGGTCGCCAACGCCGCCCCGCCCGTCCTCGCCGGCCTCATGGTCGCCGCCGTCACCGGCCCCAGCGCCCTCGGTGCCGCCCTCGCCGTCACCTGCGTCGGCTGGGCACCGCTCGCCGCCCACGCCGCCGCCCTCGTCCAGGAGGCCCGCGAGCGCCCCGACGTCGCCATCGCCCCCGTCCTGGGGGAGGGGCGGGTGCGCGTCACCCTCACCCGGGTGCTGCCCGCCGTCGTCGGACCCCTCCTGCGCCACGCCGCCCTGCGCCTGCCCGGCATCGCCCTGGCCCTGGCCGGGCTCGGCTTCCTCGGCCTCGGCGCCCAGGCGCCCGAGCCCGAGTGGGGGCTCGTCCTCGCCGAGGCCCTGCCCTACATCGAGCGCGCCCCCTGGGCCGTCGCCACGCCCGCCGCCGCCCTCGTCCTGCTCAGCGTCACCGCCGTCGCCGCCTCCCGCACCGGCCGTCGCTGAGACCCGTGCCGCGGACGCCCGGGCGGTACCCGCCGTCGGACCGATAGCCTGAGCCGCGTGAACGAGCTCGGCACCGACGGCATGACCTGGGACTCCGCCCGCTACCTCAAGGAGGTGCTGCGCGCACCCGTCTACGAGGCCGCCGAGCACACCCCCCTGCAGGAGATGCCCGCCCTGTCCGCCCGCCTGGGGTGCACCGTCCAGGTCAAGCGCGAGGACCTGCAGGCCGTCCACTCCTTCAAGATCCGCGGCGCCTACAACGCCATGCGCTGCCTCGACGAGGCCGCCCGCGCCCGCGGCGTCATCACCGCCTCGGCCGGCAACCACGCCCAGGGCGTGGCCCGCTCGGCCTCCCTGCTCGGGGTGAGCGCCACCATCGTCATGCCCACCGTCACGCCGCGCATCAAGGTGGACGCCGTGCGCGCCCTGGGCGGTGAGGTCCTTCTCCACGGGGACAACTTCGACGCCGCCGCCCGCGAGGCCCGGCGCCTGGCCGAGGCCGAGGGGCGCACCTACGTCGCCCCCTTCGACGACCCTCGCGTCATTGCCGGCCAGGGCACCATCGGGCTCGAGCTCATCCAGCAGGACGCCCAGCTCGACCGCGTCTTCGTGCCCGTGGGCGGCGGCGGACTCGTCTCCGGCATCGCCGTCCTGGTCAAGGCCCTCATGCCGGACACCGCCGTCATCGGCGTCGAGCACGAGGAGTCCGCCTGCCTGAGCGCCGCCCTGGCGGCCGGGGAGCCCGTCACCCTCGGGCACGTGGGCCTCTTCGCCGAGGGCGTCGCCGTGCGCCGCGTGGGCGACGAGACCTTCCGCCTGTGCCGGGCCCTGCTCGACGACGTCGTCACCGTCTCCTCCGACGAGGTCTCGGCCGCCGTGCGCGACCTCTTCGAGGACGTGCGCGCCGTCCCGGAGCCCAGTGGCGCGGTCGCGCTCGCGGGGCTCAAGAAGTACGCCGGTGAGCACGCGCTCAGCGGGGAGAGGCTCGCCTGCGTGCTGTCGGGCTCGAACCTCAACTTCCACCAGCTGCGCTACATCTCCGAGCGCAGCGAGATCGGTGAGCAGCGCGAGGCGATGCTCGGGGTCACCATCCCCGAGCGCCAGGGGGAGTTCCTGCGCTTCGCCTCCGTCCTGGGCGGGCGGGCCGTCACCGAGTTCAACTACCGCGTCTCGGCCAGCGCCGACCCGGGGCAGCCGGCCCGGATCTTCGTCGGCGTGCGCCTGAGCCGAGGGCGCGAGGAGCGCCGCGAGATCGTCGCGGACCTGGAGGGCTGCGGCTACGGCGTCATCGACCTCACCGAGGACGAGCTCGCCAAGGTGCACGTGCGCTCGATGATCGGCGGGCGGGCTCCGCGCGGGATGGCGGAGCGGCTGTTCTCCTTCGAGTTCCCCGAGGCCCCGGGTGCGCTCGTGCGCTTCCTGGAGGTGCTGGGCACCCGCTGGAACGTCACGCTGTTCCACTACCGCACGGACGGCGCGGACTACGGGCGCATCCTGTGCGGCTTCGAGGCCGGTGAGGGGGACACGGCGCTGACCGAGCACATGGACCGGCTCGGCTACGCCTACCGCGAGGAGACCCAGGACCCGGCGGCGAGGTTCTTCCTCGCGCGCTGAGCGGGTGTGTCCGGGCTCATGGTGACGGGTGTGGAGCGGGGCGGACCTTGGGCCTAAAGTAGTTCGCGGATCAACTACTTCTGAGGAGTCCCCATGACCACCATCGCCGTCATCTCTGGTTCCGTCCGCCCCGCCTCCGTCGGCGGCCCCGTCGCCCAGTGGGTGGCCGACAAGGCCAACGCCGTCGAGGGGGTCGAGGCCACCGTCCTCAACCTCGCCGACTTCAACCTGCCGGTCTTCGTCGAGGACTACCCGACCGCCGTGCGGCCCGCAACCGACCCCGCCGCCGTGAGGTGGAACGAGGCGCTGGCCTCCTACGACGCCTACGTCTTCGTCACCCCCGAGTACAACCACTCCATCCCCGGGGCCCTGAAGAACGCCATCGACTTCATCACCCCCTCCGTCCTGGCGAACAAGGCCGTCGGCCTCGTCTCCTACTCCTTCGGCTCCGGCTTCCGCCCCATCGAGGCGCTGCGCCTCATCCTCGCCAACTTCACCACCGGCGTCGTCGGTCCCCAGGTCAACCTGCACCTGGCCACCGACTTCGAGAACATGAGCGTCTTCAAGCCCGCCGCCTTCCACGACGCCGAGGTCCCCGCCATGGTCGAGGCCATCGTCGCCCAGGACAGGGCGCTGTCGGTCCTGCGCTGACACCGGCGCCCCGCGCCGGCGGGGCAGCCTGTCACGCATCCCTAGTCAGAACGGGGAGCCCCTGAGCGACCGGGCCCTTCATCCGCGCCATCGCGCGGATGAAGGGCCCGGCTGCTGCGCGGCGCCAGTGGCTGACTAGGCCTCAGTGACAGCAGCGACCTCCAGCAAGCGGTACCGGTTGACCGTCCCCGCCACATCCACCATCCGCGGGCGCACGAGGAAGGCCGGCCTGTCGCCCAGCGCGTCCAGCCCCTCCTCGTCCAGCAGCGCCTCCAGGTCGCCCAGGCACTCGGCCAGCGTCGACCCGCCGTCGAAGCGCTGCTCCAGCAGCGCCCGCAGCGCGTGGGCGAGAGCCTCGGCCTGGCCGGGGTCCACGATGCCGGCGACGTCCGAGACGTCCACGTCCTCACGGTCCAGCGTGAGCGAGCCCGTGCCCCGGGCCCGCGTGCGCACCGGGCCGCGGCGCTCGCGCGCGGGGGCCGGCAGGGGCACCCGCGCCGCCGGGGCCGGGAAGGCGCTCATCGCCGTCGCCGGCCGCGGCAGGTCCGCGACGACGGCGGCCGCCCGGGCCGTGGTGTCACGCAGCTCGTAGGAGTCCATGAGCAGCACCCGGTCCGCGACGTCGAGGTAGTCGCCCGAGCCGCCCATGACGAGCACGGTCGAGACGCCCCTGTCCCGCGCCAGCGCGCCCACACGGTCCACGAGCGGCGTGATCGGCTCGTGCTCGTCCGCCACCAGGGCGCGCATCCGCGAGTCCCGGATGAGCAGGTTCGTCGCGCTCGTGTCCTCGTCCAGCAGCAGGGCCGAGGCCCCGGCCTCCACCGCCTCCATGAGTGAGGCCGCCTGCGAGGTCGAGCCCGAGGCGTTCTTCGTCGTGAAGGAGGCCGTGTCCTGGCCGCCCGGCAGGTGCGAGATGAAGGGCGTGAGGTCCACCGAGGTCACTGCCCGGCCGTCCGCCGCCCTCGCCTTGACCGCGTCGGGGACCGTGGCCACGAGCTCGCGCCCGTCCCCGGGCACGTGCGGGTACACGCCCCGCTCGATCGCCGTCAGCAGGGTCGACTTGCCGTGGTAGCCGCCACCCACGATGAGCGTCACCCCCGCTCCGACGGCGGTGCCGCGCACCGTGCCCGCGTGCGGCAGGCTCACGCTCGCGGCGAGCGTGTCCGGGGCGGTGAGCGGGACCGCGCCCGAGCGCATCGGCTCGTCGGAGACGCCCGAGCGGCGCGGCAGCAGCGAGCCGTCCGCGAGGAAGCAGACCCAGCCGTTGGCGCGCACCGCCTCGGTCAGCGCCCGGTGGTCCTCCAGGGCGGCGACGTGCGCCAGCAGGCGCTCGGCGCGCCGTCCGGTGAGGTCGAGGGCGGCCCCCACCTCCCGCGTGAGGTCGCGGCCGATGATGCGCGAGGCCTCGTGGCCCTGGATAGAGCGACCGCGTGCGGGCAGCGAGACGCGGGCGCGCACCTCGACCACCCAGGTGCCGGGCTGCGGCCCGGGCAGGAAGGTGACGCAGGAGCGCTCGAGGATCTCCTGGCCGGGCACCGCGATCGACAGGCTCGTGCCCTTGAATCCCTGGTGGAGCTCGCGGCTGAGGAAGTCGCCGACGGCGGTGCGCCGGTCCCGCGTCGCCAGCAGCTCGTGCTCGCCCAGCACCTCGAGGCCCGGCAGGTCGGTGGGGACCTCGAGGCGGATGTGGGTCGGGGGCGCGTAGGGGTCCGGCTGGACCCGGTCGACGTGCAGCACCCAGCCCTCGGGGGCCGTGTAGTGGCCGATGATCGCCTTGTAGGCCGCGTAGGAGCGGTTGTCGAGGGCGTGCAGGTGCCCGACGAGGTCGGACAGGGCACCCTCACGGGGCTGGTCGTCGTAGTCGCGGCGGGGGCGGTCGGGACGGTAGCCGCCGGGGCCGCCGCGGTGACCCCGGCCCGTCCGGTCCGGCCGGCCGCCCGCGCGCCCCGGTCCTGTGCGATGAAGAGGCTCGCCGCCCGTGTACCTGCTCTCAGTCATGGGGCGATCCTGGCACACGCGGCCGGGTGGCTCGGTGGGTGGCCGAGTGAGCCGGAGGATGCCGGGTCGCCCGGCCGGTGGACGGCGGGCCGGCTGCCGTGCCCCCGGGCCGACGGCTGCGGTGCCCCGACCTGCCGGTGCGCCCGGCTCACCCGGCTGGTGGGGGACCCGCCCAGCGGGCCGGACGCCGTCGGACCGCTCTACGCCCCGGGCGCGTCCTCGGGGGCGAGCACGTCCACCTGGGCGGGCAGGTCGACGACGCCGACCGGGCAGGTCACGCCGTTGGGCCCGTGGTTGCAGTAGCCGTCGGGGTTCTTCGCCAGGTAGCCCTGGTGGTAGTCCTCCGCCAGGTAGAAGGGGCCTCCGAACTGCGAGTACAGCGAGGCGGCGTCCGCGATCGTCGTCTGGCAGGTGCCCAGTCCCATGCGCGTGAGCTCGCCCTGGAACAGGTCCCGGACCCGGTGGGCGGCCGCGTCCTGCTCCGGCGTCGTCGTCCACACCGCGGAGCGGTACTGGGTGCCGACGTCGTTGCCGTGCCGGTTGAGCTGGGTGGAGTCGTGGTTCTCCCAGAAGAAGCGCAGCAGCGCCTCGGCGCCCTCGCCCACCACGGACGGGTCGTAGGCGACCCGCACCGTCTCGGCGTGGCCCGTCCGCCCGGTGCACACCTCGCGGTAGGTGGCGTTCGGCGTCGTGCCGCCCATGTAGCCGACGGCGGTGGACACCACCCCGGGACGGCGCCACAGGAAGCGCTCCACGCCCCAGAAGCAGCCGCCCGCCAGGTAGATGACCCGGGTGCCCTCGGGCCAGGGGCCGTCCAGCGGCGTGTGGAGGACGACGTGGTGCCCCGGGTCCGGCAGGAGGGGCTCCTCGCGGCCCGGCAGGAGGGTGCTGCGTGCGTGCGTCATGGCCCGAACGCTACCGGGACGGTGCCCGCGGGCCACCCCGCTTCACTCATCGCGAGCGCCCACCTCCTCGGCTTGCGCGCGAGCTCCCTGGGGTTTTGCCGTACGCTCGTGCGCAAAACGAGGATCTCGGGGGCGGGGCGGCGTCGGGTGGCCTTGTGGGTCACAGGGCCTTGACCGAGACGATCTCCGCCGTGATCCGCTTGCCGTTGGGGGCCTCGTAGGAGACTGTCTCGCCGGCCTTGTGCCCCATGAGGGCCCTGCCCAGCGGGGCGTCGGGGGAGAAGACCTTGACGCCCGCGGGGACGTCGGCCGCGATCTCCTGGCCGCCCAGCGCGAAGGTCTGCTCCTTGCCCGCGACCTTCGCGGTGACGACCGTGCCCGCCGCGACGGTGCCGTCGTCCACCACCTCGCCGATCTGGGCGTGCTCGAGCATCTCGGTGAGCTGGACGATGCGCGCCTCGTTGAGCGAGGCCTCCTCGCGGGCCGCGTGGTAGCCGGCGTTCTCGCGCAGGTCGCCCTCCTGGCGGGCGGCCTCCACGCGCTGGGCGATCTCCTTGCGGTCGGTCTCCTTGCGGCGGTTGAGCTCGGCGGTGAGGCGGTCGAAGGCGTCCTGGGTGAGCCAGGTGCCCTGGGTGGGCTCGGACATGGCATCTCCTTTGAATGCAGGTCCCGGCGCCGGGGCGGTCCGACGCCGGGACGTGTGAGGTCTCGCTCCCGGTGGTGAGGCCGGGGTCATATGGCTCAGCAGTCTAGCCGCAGGCCCCGGGCCGGGTCCCGGGGCCATGCTGCGGGCTGAATCGCGCGCCGGGGCCGCGTGACGGGCCCTGAGGGCTCATGCGTCCCGCTCGTGCCCCCCCGTCGACCCTGGCCCTTCGCACTGAGCCCTGGTGCTTCTGGTCAGGTCTCAACGTGAGAGGTCAGGGCTCAGTGGTCCGGTGCCGGTGGTGCGTCCCGGGAGGGTGCTGGTGCTGCGTCCTGTCTCAGAGGACGGCGAGGTAGCAGGCGACGCAGTGGCAGGCCCAGGCGGCGACCGTGCACACGTGGAAGACCTCGTGGAAGCCGAACCAGCGGGGCAGCGGGTCGGGGCGCTTGCGGGCGTAGACGACGCCGCCGACCGTGTACGTCACGCCGCCGGCCACGAGCAGCCACACGATCTCCGGGCCCCCGGCCTGCCAGAACTGCGGCAGGAACCACAGCGCCACCCAGCCCAGGACGATGTACAGCAGGGTCACCAGCCAGCGCGGCGCCGTCGGCCACACGAGGGAGGTGACGATGCCGATGACCGCCCCGCCCCACACGACCCCGAGCACGAGCGCCGCCATGCGCGCATCCAGCAGCGCCACCGACAGTGGCGTGTAGGTCCCGGCGATGAGCAGGTAGATGTTGGCGTGGTCGAAGCGCCGCAGGACGGTGGTGACGGGTGCCGGGAAGTGGCCGTTGGAGATGTGGTAGACGCCGGAGTTGGCGAACAGGAGCAGGGAGCACACGAGGTAGGTGGCGCAGGCCCAGGTCAGGGCGGCGCCGTCGGCCAGGACGGTGAGCACGAGGCAGGCGGCCAGGGCGAGGGGGGCGGTGGCCGCGTGGATCCAGCCGCGCAGGCGGGGCTTGACGGCCAGGGCGGCCTCGCGCGCGGCGTCCCTGGCGGCGCTCGCGGCACCGACGAGGGCGGAGGCGGCGCCGGCTGCCCCGCCGGCTGCGGGGGCCTCGGGGCGGGGGCGCTCCGTCGCGGGTCCGGGGTGGGTGGTCATGGGTCCTCCGGCGCTCCAACTAAGTTACGGTTCCGTAGGTTACGCCTCCGTAGGTTCGGTGGGAAGAGGGGGTGCTGTGCCGGCCGTCTCCTGCCCGCCCTCCCGGCCTTCCTCCTGGCCCGGCTCGCGTACCGTTGGGCACGGCGCGCACCGTGCGGGCCCGCAGCGCCGCCTCCGGGCGGCCGAGTGGAAGGCAGGTGCGAGATGGCTGGCAACAACCTCGTCTACGACCTCTACGAGCGCCGGCTCGCCTCCCAGGTTGAGGCCGACCGCGTGCCCGAGCACGTCGGCGTCATCCTCGACGGCAACCGCCGCTGGGCCAGGCAGATGGGCATCGGCACCTCCCAGGGCCACAAGCGCGGCGCCGACAAGATCGAGGACTTCCTCGGCTGGGCCCACACCGCCGGCGTCAAGGTCGTCACCCTGTGGCTGCTGAGCACCGACAACCTCAACCGCGACCCCGCCGAGCTCTCCCCCCTGCTCGACATCATCGCCACCGCCGTCGAGGGCCTGGCCGGAGCCGGCACCTGGCGCCTGCGCCTGGTGGGCGCCGTCGACCTCCTCCCCGAGCCCGTCGCCCTGCGCCTGCGCGCCGCCGCCGACTCCACCCGCCCCGACGACGCCGACGGGCGCATGCAGGTCAACGTCGCCGTCGGCTACGGCGGCCGCCAGGAGATCGCCGATGCCGTGCGCGACGTCCTGCGCGAGCGCGCCGCTGCCGGCGTCACCCTCGAGGAGGTCGCCGAGACCCTGTGCGAGGAGGACATCACCGCCCACCTCTACACCAAGGGCCAGCCGGACCCCGAGCTCGTCATCCGCACCTCCGGCGAGCAGCGCCTGTCCGGCTTCCTCCTGTGGCAGTCCGTCCACTCCGAGTACTACTTCTGCGAGGTGTACTGGCCGGACTTCCGCCGTATCGACTTCCTGCGGGCCCTGCGCGACTACGCGCGCCGCGAGCGTCGCCTGGGACGTTGACGGTCCCGACGGCGGGTGGTCAGCAGGCCCGCCGTCCGGGTGATGGGTAGGCGCCGCGCGAGCCGCCAGGACCACTTCCGTGCAGCAGGACAACCTGTGCGCACCAGGACAATCTCATGGCGTCTACCAGGTTGTCCTGCTGCAGGCAGGTTGTCCATATGTGCGCCACGTTGTCCAAGCGCGTGCACGTTGTCCGTGTTGCCGGCGCGTGTGCGCAGTTGCCGGCGTGCGCGGGCGTGTGCGACGGGCCCGACGGCGGGGCTGCTGAGCGTGTGCTGACCGACCGCGCCAACCACACCAACCGCGTGTCGTGGGTCACAGGCGGCTTACCCTGGTCACCACGAGGCGGCCGGCCGCCGGGGCGCCGCCACGACCCCTGGAGCGGCGACATGCGCACCTACGTCCTGGACACCTCCGTCCTGCTCTCCGACCCCCGAGCCCTCCTGCGCTTCGCCGAGCACGCCGTCATCGTGCCCGTCGTCGTCATCACCGAGCTCGAGGGCAAGCGGCACCACCCCGAGCTCGGCTACTTCGCCCGCTCCGCCCTGCGCCTGCTCGACTCCCTGCGTGAGACGCACGGTCGGCTCGACCGCCCCGTCCCGCTCAACGACCTCGGCGGCACCCTGCACGTCGACCTCGACAGCGACGACCCCGCCGTCCTGCCCACGGGCATGCGCCTGGGGGACAACGACACCCGCATCCTCAGCGTCGCCGTCACCCTCGCGCGCGCGGGCGAGGACGTCATCGTCGTCTCCAAGGACCTGCCCATGCGGATCAAGGCTGCCGCCGTCGGCCTCCAGTCGGACGAGTACCGCGCCCAGCTCGCCACCGACTCCGGCTACACCGGCATGACGAGCCTGGCCGTCAGCGCCGAGGAGATGAACGCCCTGTGGGAGGACGAGTCCCTGCCCCTCGAGGGGCTGTCCGACGGCGAGACCGCCGCCCGCCTGGCCGAGGAGCCCGTCCACACCGGCGTCACGGTCACCTCCCCGCGCGGCTCCGCCCTGGCCACCGTCGTCGACGGCGCCCTGCGCCTGGTGCGACCCGACCGGGAGGTCTTCGGCGTGCGCGGGCGCTCCGCCGAGCAGCGCGTCGCCATCGACCACCTGCTCAACCCGGCCATCGGCATCGTCTCCCTGGGCGGGCGCGCCGGCACCGGCAAGTCCGCGCTCGCCCTGAGCGCCGGGATCGACGCCGTCGTCAACCGACGAGAGCACCGCAAGGTCCTCGTCTTCCGCCCCCTGTACGCCGTGGGCGGCCAGACCCTCGGCTTCCTGCCCGGCGACAGCGGCGAGAAGATGCAGCCCTGGTCCGAGGCCGTCTTCGACACCCTCACCTCCGTCATCCCCGCCGAGCGCATCGACAGGATCGTCCAGCTCGGTCAGATCGAGGTCCTGCCGCTGACGCACATCCGCGGGCGCTCCTTCCACGACGCCTTCGTCATCGTCGACGAGGCGCAGTCCCTCGAGCGCAACGTCCTGCTCACCGTGCTCTCGCGCGTGGGGCAGAACTCCAAGGTGGTGCTCACCCACGACGTCGCCCAGCGCGACAACCTGCGTGTGGGGCGCTGGGACGGCGTCGCCTCCGTCATCGAGTCGCTCAAGGGCAACCCGCTGTTCGCGCACATCGACCTCGTGCGCACCGAGCGCAGCGAGATCGCCGAGCTCGTCACGACGATGCTCGACGACGTGCCCCTGTACTGAGCGTCCCTGTGCTGAGTGGGCCGGGGAGGCCGGGCCTCAGACCAGCTCGGCGCGCGTGGGAGGGTTCGCCCCGGCGCGCGAGACGGTGATGTCCGCGATCGCCGCGGCGTGGCGCACGACGCGCTCCAGGGTCGCCGCGTCGATGGAGCGCAGGGCCTCGCGGCGGTCGGCGCCCACCAGGTCCTCGCACCACAGGCCGTCCTCGAGCCCTCCCATGAAGGAGTCGCCGGCCCCCACCGTGTCCGCGACGACGACGGCCGGGTCGGCCGGGACCTCGACGCGCTGGCCCGAGGCCGACAGGGCCAGGGCGCCGCGCTTGCCCCGGGTGACGACGACGAGCGCCGCCCCCAGGTCCAGCCAGCCGCGCAGCACCGCCTCAAGAGCCTCGTCCGAGGAGGCGTCGACGCCGTAGAGCCAGGTGACGTCCTCGTCGGAGCACTTGACGAGGTCCGACAGGGCGATGAGGGACTCCGCGGTGGCGCGGGCCGCGGCCGGCTCCCCCATGAGCTGGGGGCGGGCGTTGGGGTCGTAGCAGACGGTCGCCGTCGCCCGGTGCTCCTCGAGGGCACGGCGCACCGTGGCGGCGCCCGGCTCGAGGACCGCGGCGATGGAGCCCGTGTGCACGAGGACGGGGGCGTCGTCGTGCTGGGGGAAGGGCGGGTTCCAGTCGAGGTCGAAGACGTAGGTGGCGGCGCGGTCGGCGCCGATGGTCGCCTGAGCGGTGGAGGTGCGCGCCGCGCCGTCGCTGCCGGGAGCCAGGCGCACCCCGGAGGCCTCGAGGTGGGCCCGGATGGCGGCGCCGCGCGCGTCCGTGCCGATCCAGCAGGTGAGCTCGGCGTCCCGGCCCAGGCGCGACAGGCCCAGGGCCACGTTCGCGGGCGAGCCTCCGGGGATCTCCCGGGGCTCCTCGCCGGGGTGGATGACGACGTCGACGAGGGCCTCGCCGATGACGAGGGCGGTGCCGGGGCAGCCGGTGGTGGGCGTGTAGGTCATGGCAGGTCCTTCGTGAGCGGCGGGTGTGCGGGTGTCGGTGCGGCGGTGAGGTCTGAGAAGCAGTGGAGGGGCGGTGTCGGTGGGGCTGGGGCCGGCAGTGGTGCCCGCGGGCGGATGAGAGGGCCCGCGCCGCACGGTGTCAGACCTCGCTGCCGTTGGCCTCCTGACGGGCGACGGCGGCCAGGCGGCCACGGGCGTCATCGAGCCAGGACTGGCAGCGGGCGGCCAGGGCCTCGCCCCGCTCCCACAGGGCCAGCGCCTCCTCGAGCGGCACCTGGCCCGCCTCCAGGCGCTGGACCACGGTGACCAGCTCCTCGCGCGCCCGCTCGTAGGACAGGGAGGCGACGTCCGCGTGGGCGTTCTCGCCGCCGGCGTCGCTTCCGAGGGGGGAGGTGTCCGGGCTCAGGCTCATACGGCGATTCTTGCACGGTGGTCCGACGCGTTGGGAGGCCCGGGAGCGGCCAGCGCCGGAGCAGCCCGGGGGACCCGCGCGCGGGGTGGCGGCCGCGCTTGTGGAGACGGGCGGCACGAGGCCCGGCGGCAGCGTCACCTGTCAGGCCTAGGCGGTTGTCGACACGGTCAAGTCGGAGTCCGTGCTGGTCGCGAAGCACCCCGTCCGCAGGAAGACCTCGAGGACAGGGCCGTCGACGAGGACCGGGACGTGTCTGCCAGGATCACCGGGAATGGTCAGGCTCTGGTCGTCTGAGGCCACCTCGGTCCCGGTCGCTGTGCGCCTCAGGACGGTCGTGGTCCCGCCGCCCGAGGACGCGCTGAGGGTGGTGGCCGAGGGATCCCAGTCGAGCAGGGCCGGCGACCCGGTCTGCGCGGTCTCGTTGAGGGCGGTGAGCCTTGCCGTGAGGCTCGGGTGCGGGCGCGTCACGAGGTGACCGCCCTCGAGCGACAGCTGGTGGGGGACGCTGTGAGCGCCGACCCAGCCCTGGGCCGGGCCGCCGACCCCGCGCATCCAGAATATGAGGCAGGGCTGACCGTCACGGTCACGGAAGAAGGAGGGGGCGTAGTAGCTGTCTCCGTAGGTGAGGCGGTGCCAACGGTGCGGGGTGAACCGGTTGTGCTCGTACCTGCCGATGGCGTAGGCGACGTGGTGCAGCACGTCGGCGTCCCACACGGATGTGATGAGCACGTGGGACCCGTCGATCTCGAACAGCTGCGGGCACTCCCACAGGGTGCCTGTCCACACGGGGTCCGTGACGCTGCGTGAGCGCTGGGCGGCCAGCCCGTCGTAGCTCCACCTGAGACGGTCGGGTGAGGAGAAGGCCGCGGCCGCGGCGGTGCCGTCGCGCAGGGCCGTGCCCACGAGCATGCGCCAGCCGGAACCGTCGCGGAACACGAAGGGATCGCGGAAGGCGACGGCGTCGAGCTCTGTGGGCAGGTCGACGACGACGTCGCCCTTCTCCCAGTGGTCCCAGCCCGGGTCGGTGGGGCGCGCGACGCGGACGCGACCGATGCCGAAGTCGGGCACGCTCACTGAGGTGTAGAAGGCCAGGGCCTCACCGGCGTCGTCGATGGTGACCGACCCGGACCAGACGCCGTCGTCGCCATCGCCGGGGGCCAAGGCGATGGGGCGGTGCTCCCAGGTGATGAGGTCGTCGCTGACGGCGTGCCCCCAGTGGCAGCCGGGTGCCCATGCCGTGCGGCCGGGGACGTGCTGGAAGAACAGGTGGTAGCGGCCGTCAACGACGCTGATCCCATGCGGGTCGTTGATCCAGCCTGACTGGGCCGTGAAGTGCGCGGCGGGCCTTGTGCGTGTGGGTGCCCCATCCATTGTCCATCCCCCTTGATGAGATTGTCATGAGCTGCGAGTGCCTGCGAGGACGAGACCAGTATGGGGTTGGCACGACGTTTTGGCAAAACGTATTGTCAGCGATGGGGACGGCCGACGACGTCACGTCCCACCTCTCCGTGCACTGACGCACAGAAGATGGAGGCGAAGTGATGATGCTTCGTGGTACCTCAGCCCAACTTGCCCGACGCACGTTCCTCGGAGGCAGCCTCACCCTCGCGACCGCGGCGACCCTCGCAGCATGCGGTGCCGGCGGCAGCGGCTCCTCAGACGACGGCGACACCCTCACCGTCCTGGTCGAGGCCGGCGGACACGGCCAGCTCCAGCCGATCGCCGACCAGTTCCAGGCGGAGACCGGGACCAAGGTGTCCTTCGTCGAGCTCCCCTACGACGGCCTCTACAACCGCCTGAGCAGCGAGCTCAACGGCAACGCTGTCTCCTTCGACGTCGCAGCCCTTGACGCCATCTGGCTTCCCGCGTTCCAGAGCTCACTCACACCACTGGACAGCCTGTTCACCGATGAGGTGAAGGGGGACATCTTCCCCGCGCTCGTCGAGGAGGCGGCGGTCGACGGCACCTTCGTGGGGATGCCGGTGTGGACCAACGCCGAGATCCTCTTCTACCGCAAGGACCTGTTCGAGGACCCCGCCCACCAGGCCGCCTTCCCACAGGCCTACGGCTGCGAGCTCACCCCGCCGGCCACCTGGCAGCAGTACCACGACGCTGCCGAGTACTTCTTCAACGCCGGTGGTGGGGACTACTACGGCACCGACGTCAAGGGGGCCGTCGAGACCGAGTGGCTCGCCACCCTCTCCCAGGCCGGCGAGGAGGTCATGGTCGTTGACCTGGACGGCAAGGTCTCGCTCGGCAGCAGCGAGGGCCGTGCCGCCCTCGACTTTTACACCGGGCTGCTGCCCTTCGCGCCCTCCGGGGCGGCGCAGCTGGACTGGGCGGGTGCGCAGAACCTGTTCAACCAGGGCCAGCTCGCGCTCATGCGCTTCTGGGCGCACGCCTACCGGCAGGTGCCCGAGGGCTCCCCGGTGGCGGGCAAGGTGGGGGTCGCCCCGATGATCGGCGGTGACGCCGGCGTAGCGGGTGTTCCGGGCGCCTGGTACCTGTCCATCGCGCAGGCGAGCAAGAAGCAGGACAAGGCCCTCGAGTTCATCCGGTACGCATACGACCACAACGAGCTGAGCGTCGACACGAGCCTCGGGCTCGCCTCAAGGATCTCCGTCCTCGAGTCGCGCCAGGATGACGAGGGCTTCGAGCACTACGCCCCACTCCTCGACACCCTCAACGCTCCCGCGACCCGGCCCCGCCCGGCCAT
The DNA here is from genome assembly GCF_023369555.1 of Actinomyces sp. AC-20-1. Lineage (GTDB taxonomy): Bacteria > Actinomycetota > Actinomycetes > Actinomycetales > Actinomycetaceae > Actinomyces. The sequence goes on from NZ_JACJVC010000002.1 coordinate 64,814, forward strand.
CGCCCACTGGCAGCAGATCGTTGACACCGCCCTCATCCCGATGATCCAGAAGGCAGTGGAGCCGGGTGCGGACAACGCCGCACTCCTCGAGGATGCGAAGGCGCAGGTCGAGAGCGTTGTCGGCTGACACCCTCTCCCGTCCGGCGCCCGCGGGCACGGCGGCAACCCGCGGAGCCGGTGGCCAACCGGCTCCGCGCCGTCGGGGCATCACGGACCGCCAGTTCGCCACCCTGCTCATGCTGCCTGCGACGGTGTTCCTCGCGCTGTTCGTCTTCTTCGAGTTCTGCCTCGGGCTCGCCGCCGCGCTCATGTTCTCCCTCCTGGGCAACGCGTCGAGGATCTTCAGGACGGTCTTCCTCTACCCGCTCATGATCGCGCCGGTCGTCGCGGGCCTGCTCTGGCGGTTCCTGCTCATCGACAGCTTCGGCATCATCAACGAGCTTCTCGACAGGGCCGGGCTGCTGTCGTCGTCGGGAGACATCCCCTGGCTGTCGGACCCCGACATCGCCCTGTTCTCCGTCGCCATCCCGGACATCTGGCTCACCACGTCGTTCATGACGCTCGTGCTGTTCGCCGGCCTGCAGAACATCCCGGGTGACGTCATCGAGGCAGCGAGGATCGACGGCGCCCGCAACCTCACGATCCTGTTCCGCATCATCATCCCGCTGCTGCGGCCCGTCATCGCCGTCGCCCTCATCATCCGCGGTGTCGACGCCGCACGCGCCTTCGACGTCATCCTCATCCAGACGAACGGAGGGCCTCAGCAGAGCACCGAGGTCATGTCGATGCTCATCTACCGCACCATGGTCCGATTCGGCGACCCCGGGCTTGCCAGCGCCATGGGCACTCTCTACCTCATTGCCATGATGGTCATCGCCTCGATCGCAGTCATCGCCTCCTTCATCAACGGGGCGGTCACCGCGCTGCTGTCCACCCTCATCTCACTGCTGCTGGCACTGCCCGCCGCCTACGCGGTCACACGATTCCGCACCCGTTACGGGCGGGTCTTCATCGTCCTGGCACTCGTCATGCGGATGGTCCCCCCGATCGCCGTCGGAGTCCCCATGGTGCAGGTATTCCAGTCCATCGGCCTGTATGACACCTCCCTCGCCCTGGCGCTCGCGCACGTGACCATCTCACTGCCGCTGTCCATCTGGCTCATGGCCAGCTTCTTCGAGTCCGTTCCGGTCGAGCTGGAGGAGGCGGCCAAGATCGACGGTGCCAGCCGGCTCGGCGCCCTGTGGCGCGTCGTCCTGCCGGTCACGTCAGGAGGCATCGCGGTCACAGCCATCTTCGCGTTCCTCGCCTCATGGAATGAGTTCCTCTTCTCCCTGCTGCTGACCGCCTTCCGGTCGCAGACGACGCCGATCGTCATCGCCAACTTCCAGACCCAGTTCGGTCTCGACTGGGGTGCGATGACAGCACTCGCCATCCTCTACTCCGTGCCAGTCATCCTGCTGACCTTCATGCTTCAGAAGCACATCGTGGCAGGCATGACCCTCGGAGCGGTGAAGGGCTGAACCGTCACCGCCTCCCCCACCAGACCACCACCCCTCGCGTCAACGCCGGCCCCACCTCCCGGGGCCGGTGGGGACCCCGCACCGCAGGACCCGAATCGAGGCATCATGCACCCCACCACCTACTACGACGTCACGACATGGCCCCACGGAGACCCGTACGACGACATCGGCGCGGTCATCAACGACATGGTCGCCGACATCAAGACCCGCCAGCACGACCCGGACACAGGCTCCGGGGGCAAGCCTGGCGCGGTCATCGTCATCCCCCCGGGCGACTACCGGCTACGCACACAGGAGCGCATCGACATCAGCTTCCTCAGGATCCAAGGGGCCGGGCACGGCTTCACCTCGTCGAGTATCCGCTTCAACGTCCCCCGCGAGGAGTGGGCCGGGCTGCACGAGCTGTGGCCTGGTGGCAGCCGCGTCATGGTCGACCTGCCGGTGGCACCGGCTGGTGAGCCTGCCGACGCCGCCGCGTTCAGGATCATCCGCCAGGGAAGCCCGCGCATCAGCTCCGTCGAGCTCGTGGGATTCTGCATCGACGCCTGCACTTCGACGACGACGGCACCACCGCCGACCCGGAGAACTCCTACGTCAACGGCAAGACCGGCATCTACGTCGAGGACCCCAACGACTCCTTCAAGGTCACGGGAATGGGCCTGGTGTACCTCGAGCACGCGCTGACGGTCTGCAAGGCCGACGCCCTGTCCATCCACGACTGCTTCATCGCCGAGTGCGGTTCCTGCATCGAGCTGCTCGGTTGGGGCCAGGCCTCCAAGGTCACCGACAACCTCATCGGTGCCGGCCCGGCGGGCCACTCCATCTACGCCGAGAACCACGGCGGGCTCCTCATCGCCTCGAACAACGTGTTCCCGCGTGGCTCCAGCAGTGTCCACCTCCATGGGGTCACCCGCTCAAGCGTCACCAGCAACCGGCTGCACTCGTTCTACCCTGGCATGGTGGTCCTCGACGGCTCCAGCTCGGAGAACCTCATCGGCTCGAACCACCTCCTGCGTGACCATGAGCCATGGACACCGTTCCTCGACATCGACAACGGAAGGGACGACGACGAGGGCCTCGTGCGCCTTGAGGGCTCCGACAACTCCGTCATCGCCAACCACCTGTCCCTCGCAGTGGACTCGGCACGTGTCCGGCCCGCGGGCAGGCGACCAGTTGCGATCCGGGTGGTCAGCGGCTCCGGCAACTACGTGGCCAACAACCACGTCGTCGCCCGGGACACGAGCGCTGAGGCCAGCGACTCCTGCTTCGAGGCGCAGGTGGGAGCGATGCTGACCACGGACGCGTCGCAACGCCTCGACACCACGACCGTCCTGGTGGAGGACAGCGCGACGATGACGACCGTCGTCGACTCGGGAACAGAGGGGCAGGTGGTGCTCGACAGGTCGGTCAACGCGTTCAGGGCGACGCCCGAGATTGGTGCCCGCTGATCGAGGCGGGCTCACGAGCCGTCGTGTGAGAGTTGGTGCTGGAAGCAGTACCGCCACTCCGAGAAGGGAAGCAGATGGCGCGTCGCAAGACTGTGGGGATCCGGGACGTCGCCCGGGAGGCGCAGGTCTCCGTCACCACCGTGTCGCACATCCTCAACAACGTGTCGTACGCCCGGGCCAGCGAGGAGACCCGCCAGCGAGTCCGTGACACCGCAGCCCGGCTCGGCTACGGGCCGAACCGAATGGCACGGAGCCTGCGCCTTCAGCGCTCGGAGATGATCGGTCTGCTCAGCGAGGACATCGCCACCACGCCGCACGCGGGACGCATCCTCCTGGGTGCCCAGGAGACAGCGCGTGAGGCCGGCCTCACCCTCGTCCTCATCAACACGACACAGTCGGCGACCGACACGGAACGAGACGTCGAGGCCCTCCTGCGCCAGCAGGTCGACGGCGTCCTCTACGCCACGATGTACCACCGTGTCGTCGAGGTCCCGGAGGGTCTCGGCAGCGTGCCCACGGTTCTCATCGACGCGCAGGACGTGAGGGGCAAGGTCTCCTCGGTGGTGCCGGACGAGGCCGCCGGTGCCGCGGCTGCCGTCCAGGAGCTCATCGACCACGGGCACCGCCGGATCGGCTTCATCACGAACACCGACGACGTTCCCGCCACCCACGGCCGGCTCGCCGGGTACCGGGCAAGCCTCGAGGGCGCAGGCGTTCCGTTCGACAGCTCTCTCGTCGTCGCCCGGGTCTCCGAGACCGAAGGAGGCTATGAGGCAGCCCTCGCAGTCCTGCGGTCCAGCCCCCGTCCCACGGCGTTGTTCTGCTACAACGACCGTATGGCCATGGGTGCCTACCGTGCGGCGGCAGAGCTGGGCCTTCGGGTTCCTGACGACCTGTCGATCGTCGGGTTCGACAACCAGGAGATCGTCGCGGAAGGGCTTTACCCGTCTCTCACCACAGTTGCCCTGCCCCACTACGAGATGGGCAGGTGGGCGATGAAGCGCCTCATCGCCATGCTTGGCACCGACGGCGAGGACGCCCCACCTGTGGAGCACGTTGTCCTGCCGTGCCCGCTTATCAGACGTGAGTCCGTGGCTGTCGCCCGCGCCATCGGCTGACCGCTGAGGGGAGGGGCGTCGCTGTCCGCACAACGGCCAGGACGGGCCCGGTCCCTCAGGCCGTCACCCTTGTCCGGTCACGTCCTGCGGGTCAGGGACCCGCGTGCGGGGCGGCGGCTCAGGATGGTGGGGCGGTCGGCTTGGTGGTGCCCACGACCTGGGCGATGAGACGGCCCTGGGCGAGCACGCCCTCGATGAGGTCGCCCTTCCTCAGGTCCTCCGCGCTCGTGACGACGCCGACGCCCGGCTTGCGCAGGATCGCGTAGCCGCGGTCGAGGACCCCCTGCGGGGACAGGGCCGTCAGCTGCGCGCGGTGAGCCCGCAGGTCCGCCGACGCCAGGTCGAGGGCACCGCCCAGCGCGCGGCGCATCCTCTCGCGGGTGCGTCCCAGCTCCGCCTCCTGCTCGCGGACGATGACCGTCGGGTCCGCCATGACGGGGCGCTCGCGCACACGGTCGAGGCGGGTCTGCTCCTCATCGAGGCGGGCGGCGAGGGCTGAGCGGATGCGCGAGCGGGCCTGGTCGAGGCCGACCGTCTCCTGCGCCAGGTCCGGCACGATCCGTCGGGCCGCGTCCGTGGGGGTCGAGGCCCGGTAGTCGGCGACGTCGTCGAGCACGGGTCGGTCCGTCTCGTGGCCGATGGCCGAGACGAGCGGCGTGCGGCAGGCGGCGGCCGCACGCACCAGCCCCTCGTCGGAGAAGGGGAGCAGGTCCTCGACGGCGCCTCCGCCGCGGGCGACGACGATGACGTCCACCAGCGGGTCCGCGTCCAGCTCCTGGATCGCCGCAGTCACCTGGCCGACGGCGTGCACACCCTGGACGGCCACCTCACGGACCTGGAAGGGCAGTCCCGGCCAGCGCAGACGGGCGTTGACGATGACGTCGTCCTTCGCCTTGGCGTCGCGCCCGCACACGAGGCCCACCGTGCGGGGCAGGAAGGGCAGGGGCCGCTTGCGCTCAGGGGCGAGGAGGCCCTCGGCGGCGAGCGTGCGGCGCAGCTGCTCGATACGGGCGAGCAGGTCCCCGGTGCCGACGGCCCGGACGTCGTCGAGCTGGAGCTGGAGGGAGCCTGCGCGCGTCCAGAAGGTGGGGCGGCCGTGGGCGACGACGCGCATGCCGTCCGTGACCTCGGCTCCCATCGCCTGCTCGGAGGAGACGAGGTCACGGCGGTACATGGCGGCACGCAGGCTGACCTCGGTGGACACGTCCCGCAGGGTGAGGAAGGACATGCCGGAGCGGCGGTTGACCTGCACGACCTGGGCCTCGACCCACACCTCGGTCATACGGGCGACGTAGCCCTCGATCTTGGCGGACAGGAGCGACAGCGGCCACGGGTTCTCAGGCGTCGTCTCGCGGGCGAGCCGGGCAGGCTCGCGGGTGGTGGCCGGGTTGGCTCGCTGGGCGTCTGAGCGTTGGGCGGCCAGGCTCGACGGGGGCTGCGGGGTCACGGGGCCACTGTGCCACGCGGACGGGCGCTACCCGCTGCGTGCGCTCCCGGTGCTGGCGTCGGCAGTGGGCTCCTCGGGCCGGGTCCCCGGTCTCCGGGCGTGGGGAGCCGGGCGCCGCAGGTGCAGCCCCTGGGGAGCCTGCCGCGTGGGCGCGTGGAGGCGGGGCCGGGCACGGGGGTCAGGGGCGCGGGCGCTCCTGACCCTCAAGGCGCGTGAGCTCGGGGGCGGTGAGCGCGCGCACCTGCGCGTCGTCGGGGGAGACCTGCCGCGGGCTCGGCACCTCGCTGGCCAGCGAGTCGAGGCTGCGCGCGGTCACCAGCAGCCGCGACTCCAGGGAGGCGACCGTGCGGTTGTAGGAGGAGACCGAACGGGTCAGGCTCGCCCCCAGCGCGTCCAGGTGCCCGGCCACCGTCCCCAGCCGCTCGTAGAGCGTGCGCCCGAGCTCAAGCAGCTCCTGGGCGTCCTCGGTCACCGCCGTGCGCGCCCAGGCGCTCGCGCAGGTGCGCAGCAGTGCCAGGAGGGAGGCCGGGGAGGCCAGGGCCACACCCCTGCCCAGGGCGTGCTCCATGAGCGTGGGGTCCGCCTCCAGCGCCGCCGCCAGCACCGGCTCCGCGGGCACGAACAGGACGACGAGCTCGGGTGAGGCCCCTAGTGCCCGGTCGTATCCGCGGGACGCCAACGCGTCCACGTGCGAGCGCAGCGCCGCCGCGTGAGCCGCCAGCAGCCGGCGACGCTCAGCCTCGTCGGGCTCCCCGCCGTCGGGCCCGCCACCTTCTCCGCCCAGGCCCGCTGCCCGCAGGTAGGCGTCCATGGGCACCTTGGCGTCCAGCGCGAGAAAACCGTCCCCCGGAAGCCGGACGACGACATCGGGACGTGATCCGTCACCCTCCCTCGAGCCGGCCCCGGCCACCCCACCCGGGCCGCCGGAGCGGGAGGCCAGCACCGAGGCGACCGAGCGCTGCTCGAAGAAGTCCACGTGCGCCAGCATCCCCGAGGCCTCCAGCACGCGCGCCAGCTCCACCTCACCCCACAAGCCACGGCTCGAGCGCGAGCGCAGCGCACCCGTGAGCGCCGCCGTCGTGCGCCTCAGCTCCTCCTCCGCCCGGGCCCCCGCCCGCAGCTGCTCCGACAGTGTCGCGTGCTGGGCCGCCCGCTCGCGCTCCATCATCTCCACACGCGCGCCCACCTGCTCCAGCTGCGCGCGCACCGGCGCCAGCGCCCGCAGGACCGAGCCGTCACGCTCCGCCCGCTCCTCCGCCAGGACCGCCCGCTGCTCAAGCTCCTCCGCGCGCGCCCGCCACTGAGCCGCGTCCGTGCGGGCGCTCGCGGCCTCGTCGCGGCCCCCGGCGCGCGCCGTCGCCGCCCGGGCCACCGCCAACGCGTAGCCGAGCGCCGCCCCCACACCGAGACCGATGAGCAGGACCAGGAGGACAAGAGGGGAGGAGAAGGTCATGGAACGAGGATGTGTCAGGGATGTGACACGAATCCGGGCCCGAGCGCGGGACCCGGGCTGCGCCGTCGGACCCTTAGACTCCGGGCGTGGCCCTCACTATCGGAATCGTCGGACTGCCCAACGTCGGCAAGTCCACCTTGTTCAACGCCCTCACCCGCGCGACCGTGCTCGCGGCGAACTACCCCTTCGCCACCATCGAGCCCAACGTCGGCGTCGTCCCGCTGCCCGATCCGCGCCTGGGTGTGCTCGCCGAGATCTTCGGCTCCGAGCGCATCCTGCCCGCCACCGTCTCCTTCGTCGACATCGCCGGCATCGTGCGCGGCGCGAGCGAGGGCGAGGGCCTGGGCAACCAGTTCCTCGCCAACATCCGCGAGGCCGACGCCATCTGCATGGTCACCCGCGCCTTCGACGACCCCGACGTCGTCCACGTCGACGGCAAGGTCGAGCCCGCCAGCGACATCGAGACCATCGTCACTGAGCTCGTCCTCGCCGACATCCAGACCCTCGAGAAGGCCCTGCCCCGCCTGGAGAAGGAGGTGCGGGGCAGGAAGACCGACCCGACCGTCCTCGAGACCGCCAAGGCCGCCCTCGCGGTCCTCGAGGAGGGCAGGCTCCTGTCCTCGGCCGCCGCCGGGCTCGACGCCGACGTGCTGCGCTCCTTCCAGCTCATGACCACCAAGCCCTTCATCTACGTCTTCAACATGGACGACGACGGCCTGCGCGACGAGGCCAGGCAGGCCGAGCTGCGCGCGCTGGTGGCACCGGCCGAGGCGATCTTCCTCGACGCCCAGTTCGAGTCCGAGCTCGTCGAGCTCGAGCCGGAGGAGGCCGCCGAGATGCTGCACGAGAACGGGCAGGACGAGGCCGGGCTCGACAAGCTCGCCCGCGTCGGCTTCGACACGCTGGGCCTGCAGACCTACCTCACCGCCGGCCCCAAGGAGTCGCGCGCCTGGACGATCCGCAAGGGCTGGACCGCCCCGCAGGCCGCCGGCGTCATCCACAGCGACTTCGAGCGCGGCTTCATCAAGGCCGAGGTCATCTCCTTCGAGGACCTCGTCGAGCAGGGCTCGGTGGCCGAGGCCCGCGCCCACGGCAAGATGCGCATGGAGGGCAAGGACTACGTCATGCGCGACGGGGACGTGGTCGAGTTCCGGTTCAATGTGTGAGGCCGGTTCGAGACGCACGCCCGATGGCGAGATGGCGTGAGTGTGTCCGAGCAGCGGCACGGCGATGACCTCGAGCGTCTGGTCGCTGAGTGCCGGACCCTGATCGAGTCCCGGTTCCCCGGTGGTGCGGAGGAGGGGGCGGCGGCGGTCCTGCTGGATGACGGCAGCGTCCTGATGGGTACCAGCCCGCACTTCGTCAATCCGGCGACGGCGCTGTGCCACGAGGCCGAGCCCTACTGCGCCGCCTACCGGCTGGGACGGGGTGTGACCGCCTCCGTGTGCCTGCACCGTGAGGCGGCGGGGCGGTACCTGGTTCTCAGCCCCTGTGGTGTGTGCCGTGAGCGCTTGGCGATGTGGGGTCCCGATGTTCTCGTGGCGGTCGCAGACAGCGATGACCCGACCGTCGTTGAGTGGGTGACCTTGAAGGATGTGCTGCCGCACTACTGGCTCACGGCGTTCGAGTCTGAGGGGGAGTCCTCGTGGAACTGCTGACGCGATGCGCTGGAGACGCAGGGTGGTCGCTGTCGTCAGTGGGCTGGACCTCGGCCCGGAGGACGTCATCCGGGTGGCCGCCGGCGCAGCATGACTGGTCCCACTCCTCGCCCTGGCGGGATCACAGGTCTTCCCTCCTGATGAGAACCTCAGCCCGAGCCAGCGGTACATGTCGAACGGGTTCACGCACGGGACAGCCAGTACTTGGCCCGCGTCCGGGATCTTGATCCTGTGCTTCGAGGCCGGTTCTTGTGCGTTGTCTACCGCCTGGAGGCATGACCCAGCCGTTGTGCTAGTGGTGTTCCTGATGTGTCGAGAAAAGCCCACCGCGTTGAGTACTCGGTGAGCGCTCAACGCGGTATATTGACAGCATGAGTACGGGTGCTGAAAAGAGGCGTGAAGCAGGTTTGACGCAGCAGGAGGCGGCCACCAGGGCTGGTGTGAGTGTTGCTACCTGGCGTCGTTGGGAGATGGATCCCCAGGCTGTCAGTGAGGCGACGTGCAAGGCCTGTGAGGCTGTCTTCGAGGAACGTCGAGTGGACAGCGCCTGGGCGTCTGAAGCGCGTGACTATGTCGCGGCATGGGAGGACTCCCCGCGTCTCACGCCGCGCCAGGCGTGCGCCATATCGCTCTCGCTGGAGGTGTGGGCTGACGTGGATCTTCGTGACTGGATTGACAATCCAGCTGATCCCTTGCACCTTGTGGAGCCGTTCAACCAGTTTGACCCGCGCGTCATGATCCGGGTGGGTGAGAACCGGGCCTGGGCCGAGTGTGTGGCTGAACGCTGCATGGCGATCGCGACTGAGATCAGGGCAGGGGTTCTTCCTTTTGACCGGCCGGGGCCGTTCATTGATGAGGTCCTCATGGGCGTGGGCTTGGAGCGCGCCAAGATCTATCTCGTTGATCAGCCTGACATGTTCGAGGAGGTCCCTGAGCGCGTCGGTGTCGAGTCGGGAGATGAGTGGCTCGTCGGTGATGAGGACTGGGATGCTGTGAGTGACGGCTTCGATGACGAGTGCAGGTGGGACATGTGGGAAGTTCCGCTGTACCGGCGTCATCCGCTGCTCCCTGTGTTGTTGAGGGAGAACCCTCCGATCACGTGGTGCGACTAGCGGGAGGGGGTCCGTGTTGGAGCTGGATTCTTGTGTGTCACGGATCCCTGGTCAGAGATTCTTGTGCGCCAGCGGATCCGCGAAATTCCGCGGTTCATGTTGCACTCGTGAGTGCTTGGGCGCCCTCTGACTAGGGATGAGTGACAGGCTCCCGGTCGTACGCGAGCTCCTGCTGCTCGGCAGGGGATGTTTGCGCGACTCGTAGCCGATGCGCAGATAGCAGTCTCTTGATTGAGTGAAGTAGGTGCGTACCACTGGCGACAGTGGGAGGGGCGGTCGCCACCCTCCGGCGTCTCTGAGCGTGAGGGAGTCCGAGCGTCCAGCCCCGTCGCAGACTGCTTACTGGAACGCCTACTGGAAAAAAGACGCGGTGCGGGGCGCGTGCTCCGGGTCTCGAAGGCTCCGCTCCAGTTCCAAGGGAGAGGGGGACCTGCTGGTGTCGACCGACGCCCTGCAGCGGCTCGTGGGACGCATGCTCATCTCCCTCGAGGAGTCCGTGCGTGCCGCGCCGAGGTGACAGCGGGCCGACGGCGGTGGGGGACCCCGGCCTCAAGCCCGAATTCGTGTCGGACCCCCGGGTAGCCTGGTCTTGCTGCCCTCCCCGGCACCCCGTGACCCGTTCGACCCAGGAGAACGCGATGACCCGCCCCCGCCACGGCCTCGTGGCCATAGTCGCCACCGCGCTGCTCGCCCTGACCCTGACGTCGGTCTCCCCAGCTGCCGCCGACGGCGTCGCCTCCGACGCGTCCTCCCAGAAACAGGGCACCTACGCGACGCCGGCCACCGAGCCCGCCGTCCCGGACGCCACAGGCTCAGACCCCGCCGCCCCGCCGTCGGACGAGGCCACCCCGGACCCCCAGCCCTCAACCCCGGCTCCCGACCCTTCGCCGGCCCCGGAACCGCCCGCCCCCTCCCCTCAGCCCACCACCGGCTCCTGGGCCCGGGACTCCGCGGGCTGGAGGTACGTCCTCAGCGACGGCACCGCAGTCGCCCACCAGGTCAAGGAGATCGGTGGCGTCGTCTACGCCTTCGACGCCACCGGGCACATCGCCCGAGGCTGGTACCGCGGCCCCCAGGGCCGCTGGTACCTGTCCTCCGACCACGGTGTGCGCACCGGCTGGCAGCGCGACGGCGCCACCTGGTACTACCTCGGCTCAAGCGGCGCGATGGCGACGAAGTGGCTGCTCGACGGTGGCACCTGGTACTTCATGCGGGACTCGGGCGCCATGGCCACCGGCTGGGTGCGGGACGGCTCCCACTGGTACCACCTGTCCAGCAGCGGTGCCATGACAACAGGGTGGCTCCACAGCGGCGACTGGTACTACCTCGACCCGTCGAGCGGCGGCGCGATGGCTACCGGGTGGCGGAGCATCGGTGGACGCTGGAGCTACTTCGACGCCTGGGACGGGTTCTGGGTCACCAACCGGGCCGGCTTCGACGCCGACTGGGCCTACGCGAGGACCCTCTACAGCCCGACCAACTACCTCATCGTCGTCGACACCAGCGCCCCGCACTGCATGTCCTTCTACTGGCGCGACGGCGCCTGGCAGCCCCACCACGACTGGCCCTGCTCCGTCGGAGCCGGCTCGACCCCCACGGTCCGCGGCACCTTCTCCATCGGCTCTCGCGGCCGCTCCTTCGGCTCCGGCTACACCGCCTACTGGTGGACCCAGTTCCACCACGACTACCTCTTCCACTCGATCCTGTACCACCAGGGCACCTATACCGTCCAGGACGGGACCCTCGGCGGGCACGTCTCCCACGGCTGCGTGCGCATGCGGTTCCAGGACGCCAAGTGGATCCACGACAACGTCCCGTCGGGCACCCGCGTCGTCATCTACTGAACCGCCTGCACCGCCTACGCGGCAACCGCCGGCTGCGCACCGACCGGTGGTGAACAACAGCGCCCGCCACGCCCACCCGGGCTCACACGCTGAGCACGCCCCTCCACCCGCGGGAGGCGTAGTACGAGTCCGCCCCGTTGTGGTACACGAACACCCGCCCGTAGCGGCGGTCACCGAAGAGGGCACCGCCCAACGCGCGCAGATGCGGGGGAGTGGCGAGCCACGTCGAGGTCCTCAGGTCGAACTCGCCCAGGCCCTGCAAGTGGTGGTACTCCTCCTCGCTCATGAGCCGTACCCCGGCGGCCGTGGCCTCGCCAGCGGCGCTGCCCCGAGGTGAGTTTCGCTTTCTCCCGAGCAAAGCCTCCTCGTCGAGACACAGGCTCCGCCTGCCCGCAGGAGACTCCACCGAACAGTCATAGAAGGTGACGGCGCCGGTCTGGTTGTCGATGCCGACGACGTCGGGCTCGCCGCCGGTGCTCTCCAGGAGCTCCAGGACACTCAGAGTCTCGGGGCGCTCCGCCAGACGCGCCGCCACCTGCTCCCACCGTACTCCGGCATGGCGGTGCGGGTGGGAGACGAAACGAGCGTGGAGGACGTCGAGCATGTCCCCTCCTGTTCATGGCGGGTGGCTGGTGGGAGCGTCGTCCCCGGCCTAGAGGCTAGTGACCTTCAGGTCGCAACGCTCATCCCTGTCCTCATGTGCCGCCCGCCGGCGGATATGACGATCGCCACGCGCCGAGGGGCGTGCGGGACCCATGCGATACCCTCGGGCCCGTCAGAGCCCGGCTCGCCCCTTGTTCACATGGCGATCGGACGGCGGCCGAGAGCAGGACGCCTCACGCCAGTCCCCGGGCTGAACGCCGTCGAGAGGCATGCATGACCGAGGCCCACAGCCCGGACCAGACCACCCACCCCACCACCCTCGCAGGCCAGGAGCCACGGCCAGAGCCGTCCGCGTCGGGCGCTGAGGCTCCCGACGCCACCCCGAGCGCCGCGAGCGAGCTCGCCGACCTCCTTGTCGCCACCGCTACTGGCACCGCAGCCACCGAGCAGCCCGAGCCTCCCGCCGCAGCCGACGAGGAGGACACCCCCGCCCGCATCGACTGGGCCGTCGCCGCTCCCGCAGGACTCATCGCGCTCGCCGTCGTCGCCTGGGGCCTGGCCTCACCCGGCACCTTCGCGCACCTGGCCTCCACCGCCCTGACCGGCCTGCTGGACAACTTCGGCTGGGCCTTCATCCTCTTCGGCACCGTCTTCGTCGCCTTCATCGTCTTCGTCGCCTTCTCCAAGTTCGGCACCATCAGGCTCGGCGCCTCCGACGAGGCACCCGAGTTCCGCACCTCCTCGTGGATCGCCATGATGTTCGCCGCCGGCATGGGCATCGGCCTCATGTTCTACGGGGCCACCGAGCCGCTGACCTACTACCGCGACGGCGTGCCCGGGCACAGCCCCCGCGAGGTCGGCACCGCCATGGCCCAGTCCATGTTCCACTGGACCCTGCACCCGTGGGCCATCTACGCCGTCGTGGGGCTGGCCATCGCCTACTCCACCTTCAGGGTCGGACGCAGCCAGCTCCTCTCCCAGGCCTTCGTGCCCCTCATCGGCGAGCGCCTCGCCCAGGGCTGGCTCGGCAAGGCCATCGACGTCTCCTCTATCGTCGCCACCGTCTTCGGCACCGCCTGCTCACTCGGCGTCGGCGCCATCCAGATCCGGGCGGGCCTGCAGGCCTCCGGGCTCGTCCGCGACCCCAGCTCCCAGGTGGTCCTGGGCATCGTCCTCGTCCTGACCCTGTGCTTCCTGCTGTCCGCGATCAGCGGCGTGGGCAAGGGCATCCAGTACCTGTCCAACGCGAACATGATCCTGGCTGCCCTGCTGGCGGTCTTCGTGTTCGTCCTCGGCCCGACCGTCTCCATCCTCAACCTCATCCCGAGCTCGATCGGCACCTACCTGTCCCAGTTCTTCGAGATGGCCGGGCGCACCGCCGAGTCCGCCGACGCCACCGCCGGCGACTGGCTGGGCGGCTGGACCATCTTCTACTGGGCCTGGTGGACCTCCTGGAGCCCCTTCGTCGGCATGTTCCTCGCCCGCATCTCGCGCGGACGCACCATCCGTGAGTTCTGCGTGACCATCCTCTTCGTGCCCGCGGGCGTCAGCGTCGTGTGGTTCGCGATCTTCGGCGGCACGGCCATCACCCTGGAGCGCGCGAGCCAGTCGATCTGGGGCGACGGCTCCGCCGAGGCCCAGCTGTTCAACCTCCTGCACACCCTGCCGGGAGGTGCGGCCGCGGGCGTCGTCGCCATGATCCTGCTGGCGACCTTCTTCATCACCTCCGCGGACTCCGCCTCCACCGTCATGGGCTCCATGAGCCAGGGCGGGAGCCCCGACGCCAGCCCCTGGGTGTCCGCTGCCTGGGGCGTGGCGACGGCCGCCATCGGCCTGACGCTGCTGCTGTCCGGCTCCGACGGCGCGCTCGGCAACCTCCAGGACGTCACGATCATCGCGGCGAGCCCCTTCCTGCTTGTCCTCATCGGACTCATGCTCTCCCTCGTCAAGGGGCTGCGCGAGGACGTCATCTACCTGGAGTACCGGGAGAACCAGCGCTTCCAGCAGCGCATGGCGCGTGAGCGGCGCCTGCACCGCGAGGCGCGTGAGCGCCGCGCCCGGCGCGCGCAGCTGCGGCACCCGGGACGGGCCCTGCGCCCCGAGAGGCGCTGAGCCTGTCACGATCCAGGCCATTGCCGCAGGGGCACCAGTCCGGCCCTGGGGCAGGACCGCGTCATCTCAATGAGAAGTGGCTCGCTGTGCGGCGCCGCGGCCGCCGGTCGGGGAGGAATGGCCTGGATCGTGACACCAGCCGGTGCGCCTACCGGCGGCTGAGCCTCTCGGACATCACCAGCCCCAGGACCCCCAGCCCCATGAGGTACACGGGGAAGATCCACAGGCCCGTCGCTGAGGACAGGAAGCCGAACAGCGGAGGCATGAGCGTCGCCCCCGTGTAGGCGGCCGCCATCTGGATGCCGACGATCGCCTGCGAGTTCTCGCGCCCGAAGTTGTCCGGCGTCGAGTGGATGATCGCCGGGTAGATCGGGGCCGAGCCCACGCCCGCGAGGATGAGCCCCGCGAAGGACACGCCGCCCAGCGGCAGCGCGAGCACGAGCGAGCCGATGACCGCCAGGCAGAAGCCGAGGCGGATGAGCGCCCGGTCTCCCAGACGGTCGGCGACGAAGCCCGCGAGGAAGCGCCCTGCCGTGAGCCCCAGGATGTAGAAGGCGCCGAAGCGGGCCGCCAGCGTCGGGTCGAAGCCCCGGTCGTTGACGAAGTAGGTGGCGCCCCACAGCATCGCCGTCGCCTCCATGGCGCAGTAGGCGAAGAAGGCCAGCAGCACATAGGGCACGCCCGGGATGCGCAGGGACCGGACGAGCGGGACCGCCTGGGCCTCGGGCGCGTCGTCCGCCGCGGTGTGGGCGGTGGCGACCCGGCGCCACATCGGCAGCGTGGCGAGGAGGAAGGCCGCGAGCACGGCCTGGATCCAGCCCACGCCCGAGTAGGCGGAGGGCCAGCCGCCGTCCGTCGCCAGGGCCAGGCTCATGATGAAGGGGCTGATGGAGGCGCCCACGCCCCAGAAGGAGTGCAGCCAGTTCATGTGGCGGGCGTTGTAGTACAGGGCCACGTAGTTGTTGAGGGCGGCGTCGACGGCGCCCGCACCGAGCCCGTAGGGGACGGCCCACAGCAGCAGCATCCAGAACTGGGTGGCGGTGGAGAAGCCGAGGAGGGCCAGGGCCGTCATGGCGACGCTCACGGCCGTGACGAGGCCGACGCCGAAGCGCCGCGTGAGCCTGTCGGAGCTGAGGGAGGAGACGATCGTGCCCAGGGCGATGATGAAGGTGACGATGCCCGCGAAGGAGGTCGGCACCGACAGGTCCTCGTGCATGACGGGCCAGCCGGAGCCGACGAGGGAGTCGGGCAGGCCGAGGCTGACGAAGGCGAGGTAGATGATCGCGAGCAGAAGTGCGTACACGACGGCGTCTCCGGGTGCGTGGGTCAGGGGCAGGTCGATGCTAACCGAGTGGTTGCTAGATTGCTGGGGCGTGGCCCGTGGTGCGAGGTCAGTCACCCGGGCGGCCGCCGCCTGCCCGCCTTGATCTCGCTGCGCCGCTTCTTCGCCGCCAGCCGACGGCACTGGGAGGTGTGCGTCGGCCTCGTCGCCCGCCGCACCTGGGCGGGGGCGAGCGCCGCCCGCAGCAGGCCCGCCAGGCGCTCGCGGGCCGCCTTGCGGTTCTGGCGCTGCGAGCGCTGCTGCGAGGCCGTGACCGTCAGGACCGTCCCCGTCAGGTAGCCGGGCGCGTGCCGGGCGAGGTGCGTCAGGGCGCGCTCGCGCTGGTGCTCGTCCAGGGCCGACGTCGTCGCCACGTCCAGGCTCAGCTGGACCCGTGAGTCGGAGGTGTTGACGCCCTGGCCTCCCGGCCCGCCCGAGTGGGAGAAGGTCTCGACCAGCTCGCCCGCCGGGACCGTCAGCCCCTTCGGGCAGCCCGGGCCGGGGCTGATGCGCAGGTCGTCCATGGCGACAGTCTGGCCCGTGTCGTCGTGCTCGTGCCGGTGAGACGCATGACCTGAAGGAAACATCCGGGTGGAAGACTGACGGCCGATTCGGAACGTCTACCAGGAGGCCCACAATGATCAGGGTTGCTATCAACGGCTACGGGAACCTCGGACGCGGCGTTGAGCAGGCCGTGAGCAAGACCGAGGACATGGAGGTTGCCGTCGTCCTCACCCGGCGCGACCCCGCCAGCGTCACCACCCTCGGGGCGCCCGTCGCCCACCTCGACGACGCCGCCGAGTGGGTCGGCAAGGTGGATGTCTGCGTCAACTGCGGTGGTTCCGCCACCGACCTCATCGAGCAGACCCCTGCCGCCACCGCCTTGTTCCACACGGTCGACTCCTTCGACACCCACGCGCGCATCCCCGAGCACTTCGCCGCCGTCGACGCCGCCGCGAGGGCGGCCGGCCACCTCACCCTCGTCTCCGCCGGCTGGGACCCGGGCCTGTTCTCCATGCTGCGGGTGCTCGGCGAGGCCGTCCTGCCCGACGGCGAGACCACCACCTTCTGGGGGCCCGGCGTCTCCCAGGGCCACTCCGACGCCCTGCGGCGCATCGACGGCGTGCTCGACGCCAAGCAGTACACGCTGCCGGTCCCGGCGGCGGTCGAGCGGGCCAGGTCCGGCTCCGCCGCGGGCCTCACCACCCGCGACAAGCACACGCGCGACTGCTACGTCGTGGCCGCCGAGGGGGCGGACCTGGCCGCCATCGAGGCAGAGATCAAGGCGATGCCGAACTACTTCGCGGACTACGACACGACCGTCACCTTCGTCACCGCCGAGGAGCTGGCCGCCGAGCACGCCGGCATCCCGCACGGGGGTCAGGTCATTCGTCGCGGCGCCACCTCCGACGGCGTGCACGAGACCATCGGCTTCGAGCTGGCGCTGGACTCCAACCCCGAGTTCACCGGTGCCGTGCTCGTGGCCGTCGCCCGAGCCGTGGCGCGGATGGCTGGGCGCGGCGAGACCGGTGCGCGCACCGTCTTCGACGTCACCCTCGCGGACCTGTCCCCCCGGAGCCCGGAGGAGCTGCGCGCCAGCTACCTGTGAGGCGGCGGACGCCTGTCACGCATCCCTAGTCAGAGCCCGCCCTGGGCTCTCCGGGTGTCCCAGAAACCGCGGAATCCCGCGGGTCTGCTGAGAGACCGGAGTCTCTGACCAGGGATGCGTGACATTGGCGGCGGCTGCGCACTGACTCAGGGCGGTGAGGCCTGTGGAGAGCCGCGGCTGTCCACAGGCTCGGGGCAGGATCTGCCGCTCATGCTTGCCGCTGTGCATGAGGAAGGCCATCGTGAGATGTCGAACCTGATGCAGGAGGCGGCTGTGCGCACGACGATCACCATTGACGACGACCTCCTCGAACGGGCTGTCGAGCTCACCGGCATCCACGAGCGCTCCGCACTCGTGCGCGAGGCCGTTGAGACTCTCGTTCGCGTGGAGAGCGCGCGCCGCCTGACGCGGCTCGGGGGAACCGATCCCGTGGCTCAGGCGGGACGACGTCGACGCGAGGTGCATGATCCTCGTTGACACGAGCATCTGGATCGATCACCTCCGCTCGGCAGATCCCAGGCTGCAGGAGCTCCTTGAGCAGGACGAGGCCTGCACCCACGGGCTCGTCCTGACCGGGCTGGCCGTGGGGGCCCTCTCCCGTCGCGCGGAGGTCCTTGTGCTTTGCAGCGGTTGCGGAGCCTTCCGACGGGTCCGTGACGCCGAAGCGCAGTGGCTCATCGAGTCCCGCCGGCTCTGGGGGCAGGGCCTGTCCGCGGTCGATGTCCACCTCCTGGCTGCTGTTCTCGCTGTGGATGGCGCGATGCTGTGGACCCGGGACATGCGCCTCGCCGCCGCGGCGGATGACCTCGGCGTCGCCTGGCGGTGAAGCGGCTGTTGCCACAGGACCTCGCCCTCGTCGGGGCACGCCCCGGGATGGCCTGTCGAGCTTCATCCGCACCTATGCTCTACCCATGTCGACCTCACTCACTGTCCTGCGCACCGGAACCGTCGTCGTCGACGAGGCCCTGCCGTACCACCGCGCCACCGACCGCCCGCTCGCCTGGACCCATGCGGGCCGCTCACGCCGCCACCTCATCGAGGCGCCGGTCTCCTGCTACCTCATCGAGAACCGGCACGGCCTGACCCTCATCGACTCCGGCTGGCACGCGGGCAACCGGGACCGGGCCTGGCAGGTTGCCAACCTGCGCCAGCAGTACCCCGTCAACAAGGCGGTCCTGCCCGACGGCGAGGCCATCCACGAGCAGCTCGAGGAGCGTGGGCTGCGCCCGCAGGACCTGGACCTCGTCCTCCTGTCCCACCTGCACTGCGACCACGCCGACGGCCTGCGCCACCTCGCCGGTGCCCCGAGGGTCCTCGTCTCCGCGCCCGAGCTGAGCGCAGCGAGCCGGGACCGGCTTCGCTACCTGCCCCACGAGTGGAAGGGCGTCGACGTCGGCACGTTCCTCTGGGACACGCAGGTCGGTCCCTTCGGCGCGGGCTGGGACGTCTTCGGTGACGGCGACCTCGTCATGGTCCACGTCCCCGGCCACGCCTGGGGACTGTGCGCGACGCTCGTGCGCGGTGACGTGACCACCGAGGGCGACGACGCCGAGCGCGCCGGCTGGGTCGGCGGCGTCGACGCTCCGGGGCGTGAGGACCCACGAGCCTTCCACCTGCTGACCTCCGACGTCGGCTATGGGCGCCCATCCTTTGACGAGGGCCTGCGGCCCGGAGTCGTCGTCGACGCGGGGCTCGCCGAGCACTCGCTCGCCTGGGTGCGGGCCGTCGAGTCCGACCCGCGCTGCCTCGGCCTCATGGCCAACCACGACCCCGAGGTGAGGCCCGGCGCCCGGGTGTTCTGACCCCGGCGCCGGGCACCGCGCCCAGCCGCGCTCAGTGGTGCGCGACCGTTCGACCCGCCTCACGGGCGTTGGACTCGGCCGTCATCATCCTGAGGATCTCGGAGATCTTGAGCCCGCGCGTGGGCACCGCCACCGGGTCCTCGAACAGCAGGTCTCCGAGCACGTTCTGCACGTACTCCATGTCCTTGTCCCCACGGCCCGACAGGTTGACGAGGATGCTCACCGGCTCTCCCTCGTAGCCCTCGGCCTCCAGCTCCTCCGCCATCTTCAGCGCCTGCGCCAGCGCGTGCGAGGACTCCAGCGCCGGGATGATCCCCTCGTAGCGGCTGAGCACACGGAAGGCCTGCAGAGCCTCGTTGTCGTCGATCCCCAGGTACTCGGCCCGGCCCGTCTGCATGAGCCACGCGTGCTCAGCCCCCACCCCCGGGTAGTCCAGGCCCGCGGACACGGAGAAGGACTCGCCGACGTTGCCGTCGCTCGAGCGCAGCACGTAGGAGCGCGAGCCGTGCAGGATGCCGATCTCACCGCGGTTGAGCGGGGCGCCGTGACGGTGCGTGTCCAGCCCCTCACCGGCCGGCTCCACGCCGATGAGGCGCACGTCGGCGTTGCCCGGCTCGTCCTTGAGGTACTCGGCGAAGGCGCCGATCGCGTTGGAGCCGCCACCGACCGCGGCGACCACGTAGTCCGGCAGACGGCCCGTGCGCTGAAGCATCTGCTCGCGCGTCTCGCGGGAGATGACCGACTGGAACTCCTTGACGAGCGTCGGGAAGGGGTGGGGGCCGCAGGCCGAGCCCAGCAGGTAGTGCGTCGTCGACAGGTTCTCCACCCAGTCGCCCAGCGCGATGTCGATCGCGTTGGACATCGAGCCGCCCTCGTCATTGGTCACCGGCACGACCTTCGCGCCCATGAGGCGCATGCGGCGCACGTTCGGCTGCTGGCGGGCCACGTCCGTCGCCCCCATGTAGATCGTGCACTCCATGCCCATGAGCGCGGCCACCATGGCGGTCGCCGTCCCGTGCTGGCCGGCGCCCGTCTCGGCGATGAGACGCGTCTTGCCCAGGCGCTTGGCGAGCAGGGCCTGCGCGAGCACCTGGTTGCCCTTGTGCGCGCCGCCGTGGGCCAGGTCCTCGCGCTTGAGGAAGATGCGGGCCCTGCCGCGCCCGTGGCCCTCAAGGGGCAGGTTGGCGCACTCGGTGATGGGGGTCGGGCGGCCCAGGTACTCGCGCTGGAGGCGGTCGAGCTCGGCGAGGAAGGCGGGGTCGGCGACGGCCTCGACGTAGGCCCTCTCCAGCTCGTCGAGCACGGGAAGGAGCCGGTCGGGCACGTACTGCCCGCCGAACTCGCCGAAGAAGGCCGGGATGAGGGTGTCGCGGGTCTGGATCGCGGGGGTCTGGTCGCTGGTCATGGGTGGTCCTTCTCGGTCATGGGTCCCGACGACGCGGGGTCCGCCGGACGCGCGACCGGCCCGCAGCCTCGGGTGAGGGGCGAGCCGGGTGGTCGGTGCACGGTGAGGCGGCGGGCGCCGTCGGGCGCGCCACCACCGCTCCTCGCACCTCAGTGGTGCTAGGTGATGCTAGGGGCCGGTGGCACGGCGGGCAAGGCGCGCTCAACCGGTGGCCAGGGTCTGTGCGATCTCGTCACGCACCTGCTGCGCGGCGCCGCGTCGCGTCACCATCTCGTCGACGACGACGAGCCCCAGCACCACCGCGAAGCCCACCATCCCCAGGCCCACCACGGCCCCGAGCTGCGCTCCCGGCGCGAGGAGGGTGCCGGAGTCGGACTGCCACGGCCACAGCGCCCTCAGGCCCCCCACCATGAGCCCCGCCAGCGCCGCCAGGGTCATCGCCTCGTAGCGGGCCAGCAGCACCTGCAGGGCCTTGACTACGACGGCCAGCCCGACGAGGGCCCCCGCCGCGAAGAGGCCGAGGTAGCCCAGGTCGAGGGTGTCCACGGCGCGCAGCGTCGGCTGGTACAGGCCCAGCGTGAGCAGCAGGAAGGAGCCCGACAGGCCCGGCAGGACGAGGGCGGAGACGGCGATGGCGGCCGCTGCGACGACGACGAGGGGGTGAGGTGTGAGCCTCGTGGGCTCCAGCGACACGAGCAGGTAGGTGAGGACCGCTGCGAGGACGCCGACGGCGAGCAGTCGCAGCGGGCGCTGGCGGCGGGTGCGCGACCCCAGGGGCACGGCCCCGATGGAGGCGGTGATCATGCGTACCGGCACGGCCACGGAGGCGAGCACCATGCCCAGGAAGAGGCCGCGCATGAGCGTGGGGTGGTGCTCGACGGCGTCGGCCATGGGCCCGGCGACGGTGAGGACCGCCACCGCCATCCCGGCCATGACGGGCAGGAGCACGCGCCACTGCACCTCGGCCAGGCAGGCGCGGGCGCCGGCGACCCGGTCCGGGCCGGTGACGAGCGCCTTGACGGCGGAGATGAGCGCGGAGGCGGAGCCGATGAGCTCGTGGTAGATGCCGACGACGAGGGCGACTGTGCCGCCGGAGACGCCGGGGACGGTCTCCACCGTGCCGATGAGGGCGCCGCGCACGACGTTGCCCAGGACGCTGGTGCGCCGGCGCGGGGTGGGGGTACCGGGGGCGGTGGGCGTCATGCGGGTCTCCTCGGGCTCGGGCGCTGTCCTGCGACGACGGTAAGGGCTGATCCTGTGGGCGTCATGCGCGTGAGGCGTGAGACGCGTCGCGGTCGGGGCTGCGGGGTGGCCGGGGCGGCGGACCCGCTCGTCTCCGTCCGGGTTTGCCGTGCCCGGCGCCGACGGCGGACAGTGGCCCCGTGACCAGCAACGAGCCCGACCGAGACCCCCGCGGCACCCTCGACATCGACGCCCGCGGCGGTGCCCCCGCTGCCCGGGTCCCCGAGGGCCCGCGCGGCCTGCTCACGGTGCGCGCCGCCCGGCCCGAGGACGCCGCCCGCGTCGCCCGCCTGCTGTGCCTGCGCGCGGGCACGAGCGTGGACAGGGCGAGGCAGCAGGCGCCGGCCATGATCGAGAACCTGCCGGCGCTCGTCATCGCGACCCTCACGCCCGACGGCGTCAGCGCCGAGGACGCCGAGGCCCTGGCGGTCCCGGTCGCGCTCTCCGGCGCCTTCTTCCTGCCCGAGGGCATGTTCGCCGAGGACGGCTGGATGGTCACCGGCCTGGTCATCGACCCCGATGTCAGGCGCGGGGGCATCGGGCGGGCCGTGCTGGCCGAGCTCGTGCGCCAGGTCGGCGCCCTCCAGCCGGGGGCTGTGCTCCAGACCTTCGTGGACGCCACCCACCACGCGGCACTCGCCATGCACCTGTCCGTCGGCTTCCAGAAGGTCGAGGAGAGGCGGACCTTCGCGGGTATGGAGATGCCCGACGGCGGTGTGGTGCTCGCCGTCGTCTGCCCCGGCTGAGCCGGCGCCCTCCCCCTGAGTCCTGCACCCCCTGCGTCCTGCACGAGTTCGAGGGTTATGCACCGAGTTCGAGCCTTCAGCCCTCGAACTCGGTGCATAACCCTCGAACTCGCGGTGGGGGTGGTGGGGAGAGGCGTGCCGGGTCAGGGCTGGGCGGGCGGCTGGGTAGGCGCTGACGTGGGCGGCTGGTTGGGCGCCGACGCGGGTGGCTGGGTAGGCGGCGACATCGGCACCGGCGTCGGGTCCGCGAGCCTGAGGGTGTCGCGCGGCACCGTGTACTCCACGCCCGGGTAGCGGCCGAACTGCTCCTCGCCCGTGCGCGGCCCGAAGGCGTCCAGCACGGCCAGGGCCTGGCCCGGCGTCGGCCAGCCCGTGGAGGCGGACGAGCCCGTGGGCGTCGTCGGCGCGAACCACGCCGTCGACTCCTTCGGCCGCAGCATGATCCGGCCGGGGGCGCGGCGGTCGCGCAGCGCGTGCGCGCGCCACGTGTGCACCGGGTGGGAGGAGGCCCACACGACCAGGTGCAGCCACAGGCCCTTCTCGCGCGTGGCCCGGTCCGCCATCGCGTGCAGGTTGACCTGCGCTCCCAGGTACTTGCCGCCGGCCAGCAGGCCGATCGCGCCGGGCACGCCCTGCGGCGCCACCGAGTAGCCGTGGTTGTCCGCCGTGTACTCCTGGGCGCGCGACAGCGCCTGGCTGAGCAGCGGGATGTTGGAGGCCAGCATCGTCGCGACGATGCGGAACCAGGAGACGTGCCCGGCCGCGAGGTGGCCGACCTCGTGGCCGATGACGAAGCGCAGCGCCTCGGGGTCGCGGGCCCGGCCGCCGACCTCGAACAGGTCCGAGTGGACGACGATGAAGCGCCTGAAGCCGTGGCCCGAGGCGAAGGCGTTGATGCTGCCGTTGCCGAGCACGACGTAGGCGTCCGGGACCCGGCGCAGGCCGAAGTGCCGGGCCGCCTCGACCACCATGCGGTAGCCCTCGGGGAACTGGGTGGGGCTCATCTGGACGGCGCGGGAGCGCTGCTCGGCGTAGAGCAGGGCGCGCACGACCCACACGATGACGGGGATGAGGGGCACGACGAGCAGGAACTGCGCGCCGGCGGAGGCGGTGTCCCCGACGAAGAACTCACGCACGTCCGCCGGCCAGCCGGTCGGGTCCGGGACCGCGAGGAGCCACCCGCACAGCGCGGCCCACAGGACCAGGCCCAGCCCGCTGAGGATGACGCTCGTCCACATCAGGGGGAGCTCGGCGGGGTGGCGCAGCGGCTTGATGCCCCACAGCCCGTGCACGGTGGCGCCGTTGGCGAGGGTCGGCGGCGCCGCCTCGGGGGCCGGGACGCCTGGAGGCGCGACGGGCGCCGCCGGAGCCGGCCCGGGGACGGGCGAGGGGCCCGCGAAGGGGCCGGCGGGGGAGGGGCGGGCCTCGGACCCAGGGGTCTGAGCGGAGTCGTGATCGGTCATGCGCCCACGCTAAGGGTCCGCACCCGTCCACCGGCTGGGCCGTGGGGATGATCTGCGGCCGGCGGCGTCGTCCTCCTGCGGAAGGAGGGAGGGGTGGGTGCGTGTGGCCGTCGTCTCCTCTCTCCCCGCCGACGCCGAGCTCGAGGTTGAGGCGCCGAGCTCGAGGACTAGGGCATCGACCTCGGCACCTAAGGCTCGAGCTCGTGAGTGAGGGCGAAGGCGAGGGTGAGGGATGGGTGCGTGCCGGGCAGGACGCTAGGGTCTGCGCGTGAGAGACCCGCAGCCAGGACCCGCCGCCCCCGCCGCACCCGCGGCTCCCGCCCCGCCGGTCTCCCCACTGAGCCCCGGCGCCGAGGTCGCCCCCGGCACCGAGTGGGGCATGCAGGTCACCGTCCGCTACGACAAGGTCCACCCCTCGCGCCGCGTCGACGTCGCCGAGGCCACCGCGCGCGCCGTCGTCGCCCTCCTCGCCTCACCCGAGGCCGCCCCCGGCGGGCCCTGGCACGAGGCGGTGCGCTACTGGCGCGACGGGCGCATCCGCAAGCTCGTGCGCCGCGCCCGGGGCCGGCGCTGGGACGAGGTCCAGTCCCTGCCGGGCGCCACCGTCACCCAGGACGGGCCCCTGGGCTGGGCGCCCGCAGCGGCCCGCGCCCTCGTCCCGGCTCCTGTCCGCCCCCTGCCCGCGGCCCTGGCCAAGACGCAGGTCGAGGGCACGCACTTCCCCCACGGTGACGAG
The DNA here is from genome assembly GCF_023369555.1 of Actinomyces sp. AC-20-1. Classification (GTDB taxonomy): domain Bacteria; phylum Actinomycetota; class Actinomycetes; order Actinomycetales; family Actinomycetaceae; genus Actinomyces. Next base: position 89,453 of record NZ_JACJVC010000002.1, read on the forward strand.
CTTCCGCCGCCGCCCGCAGCGGTGACCGCCGCCGTCCACCGGGCCGGGACCACAGGCCGGAACGCCGCCGACCTGCTCGCCCTGGGCAGCGCCTCGACGTCCCAGGGCGCCCTCGTCACCATCGAGGTGACCCCGCTGCACGAGATGACCTCCGGCAAGCTCTGCGCCCAGGTCGCCCACGCCGCCCAGCTGGCCTGGCAGAGCCCTCACATGCCCCCGGCCCTGCGCAGCGCCTGGGCCGAGGACGGCTACCGCGTGCGCGTCATCTGGCCCGAGCGCGGGGCGTGGGACTCCACGCCCCGGCCCGTCTCGGTCGTGGACGCGGGACTCACCGAGCTCGGAGGGCCCACGGAGACGACCCGCGCCTTCTGGTGACGCCGGGCCCAGCCGGCTGCGGTGGGCCGGGGACCCGCCGCCTCGGGCGGCGGCGGTCAGGCGGCGACGGCGGAGGAGCCGAGCGCGACGGCCTCCTCCTCGTCCTCCACCGGCTCGGGCGTGCCCCGGAAGACCCACAGGCGCATGAGCGTGTAGAGGTACAGGCCCTCGCAGCACGCTGAGATGACGCGCGCGAGCTCGGCGTTGACACCGGCCAGGTGCAGGACGCTCGACAGCCCCAGGATGAAGATGACGTACTGGCTCACGAGCCCGACGACGTAGCGGCCGCCCTGCGCGGACAGTGAGCCGTGCGACTGGAAGTTGAGCCACCGGTTGAGCACCAGCGAGTAGGCGCCGGCCACGAGGTAGCCGAGGGTCACTGCCAGCGGGTAGAACACGTGCATCCGCTCGTACATCACCCACAGCAGGCAGATGTCGATGACGAAGGCCGAGCCGTTGATGAGGGCGTAGCCGATGAAGGTCACGGGCACGAGCGCGCGCAGGCGCCGGGGCAGGACCCGGTGGATGCGGGAGATGACCTTGAGGAAGGCGTGCGGGGCACGGCGCGAGGGGTCGTTGAGGACGTCGAGACGGTCCTGGATCCGGTCGCGCACCGCGCTGGTCGCCGTCCGCGCCGCTACCGACATCGCGTCCTCCTCCTGTGGCACTCACCGGTTGAGCGCTACCTGACACGGAGTCTTCCCTGCCCCGGCCGGTGGGGCAAGCCCACCAGGATGAGATCAGGGGCGCACCCGGGTCCTCCCTGAGAAGGACAAGGGTCCCTCCCGCCAGCGGCGGGCGCCCGTCAGGAGGGCCGCGACAGCGCCTCGACGACGCCCCGGCGCAGCACCTGGCCGCCGGCGTCCACCGGGTGGTGCAGGACCCGCAGCCCCACGCCCCGGGCCGAGGCGATGTTCTCGGCGCTGTCGTCCACGAACAGGGCCTCGTGGGCGCTCACCCCGGCCAGGCGCAGGACGGTCTCGAAGTAGCGCGGGTCCGGCTTGGCGACCCCGAGCGTGCAGGAGTAGGCGTCGAGATCGCACAGCCCGTCGTAGCGCAGCTGCGAGCGCATCCACCCCATCCGCTCCTCGTGCTGGTTCGTCGCCAGGACCGTGAGGTAGCCGGCCGCCCTGAGGTCGGCCACCAGCTGGCGGGCGGCCGGGTCCGGCGTCGCCCGCCGCCACACGCGCATGAGGTCGTCGGTGCCGACCTCCAGGCCCAGGCGCTCCACCAGCCGGTCCAGCAGGTCGGCCAGTCTCTCGCGCCCCTCGAGGGCCGGGTGCTCCTCGGTGAGCAGGCAGTCGGCGAACTCCGGCCCCCCGGCCTCGGCCAGGGCCTGGCGCCAGGGGGTGCCGATGAGCTGCAGCACGCCGTCGGCGTCGAGCAGGACAGCGCGAACGGCCCCGGTGCCGACGGGCGGGATGGCAGCCGGTGCCGGGGGCCTGGCGGCGGGCGGTGCGGGAGGACGGCCCTCGGCGGCCGCGGGGGAGTGGGGCGTGGCGGACTCGGTCATGCCCTCATCCTGCCCCGCCCGGCGGCCCGGTGGGAGACTGTCGCCATGCCTGAGCACACCACCGACCGAGCCCCTGCCACGACCAGCGCGCGCGCGGCCACGGTCCTCACCGACGCCGACGCCTACACCGCCTCGCTCATTGACCTCGTCACCGCCTCACCCTCGAGCTACCACGCGGCCGCCGCCCTCGCAGCCCGGCTCGAGGCCGCCGGCTTCACCGCGGTGGACGAGACCGTCCCCTGGGGTGAGGACCTGCCCGAGCGCGGCTACGTGCTGCGCGACGGCGCCGTGGCCGCCTGGATGCTGCCGCAGGCTCCCGGCCCCGCCACCGCCTTCCGCGTCGTCGGCTCCCACACGGACTCGCCCGCCCTCAAGCTCAAGCCCGCCGCCGCCCTGGCCCGCGAGGGCTACCAGCTCGTCAACGCCGAGGTCTACGGCGGCCCCCTGCTCAACTCCTTCCTCGACCGCGACCTGGGCCTGGCCGGCCGGCTCGTCACCCACGACGGCGCCGTCCACCTCGTGCGCACCGGCCCCCTCGCGCGCGTCGCCCAGCTCGCCCCGCACCTGGACCGCAGCGTCAACGAGGGCTTGCACCTGGACCGCCAGGCCCACCTGACGCCCCTGTGGTCCCTCTGCGGTCAGGCGGCCGGGACCGAGGACGCCGCCACGCGCGGCGAGGCCGACGCCGTCGAGCAGCACCTGTGCGAGCTCGCCGGGATCGAGAGGGCCGAGCTCGCCTCCCACGACGTCCTCACCTACCCCACGGAGGCCCCCGGGCGGATCGGCCGCCACGGCGAGATGCTCGCCTCCTCGCGCCTGGACAACCTCAGCTCCGTCCAGGCCAGCCTCGTCGCCCTCGAGGCCCTGGCGGCCGGCGCCGGCCTCGGCGAGGGCGCCACGGCCCGGTGGGAGTCCGCCACGGCCCGGTGGGAGTCCGCCACGGCGCGCGACGCCGTCGTCCTCATCGCCAACGACCATGAGGAGGTCGGCTCCGAGACCCGCTCGGGCGCCGCCGGCCCCTTCCTCGAGGTGGTGCTGCGCCGTCTCGCGCGCCGCATGGGCCTGGAGGGGGAGGCCTTCGAGGCGGCGATGGCTCGCTCCGTGTGCGTGTCCGCCGACGCCGGCCACGGCGTCCACCCCTGCTACCCGGACAAGCACGACCCGGCCGTGCGCCCGGTGCTCGGCGGCGGCCCCCTGCTCAAGGTCAACGCGAGCCAGCGCTACGCCTCCGACGCCGTGGGCGCGGCCCTGTGGGAGCGGGCCTGCCGCGCCGCGGGCGTGCCGCACCAGGACTTCGTGTCCTCCAACGCGGTGCCCTGCGGCTCGACCATCGGCCCGATCACCGCGACCCGCCTGGGGATGACGACGGTGGATGTGGGCCAGCCGCTGCTGTCGATGCACTCGCAGCGCGAGCTGTGCGCCGTCGTCGACGGCCCCTGGCTCGCCCAGGCGCTGGCCGCCTTCTGGGCGGGGCTGTGAGCGCGCGCCGAGCCCGAGGGCCCGTGCACCCGTCCGGCGGCTCGCCCGTGCGCAGCGCCGGGGCCCGGCCCGCCGACCCCTGCCCCTGCGGCAGTGGACGGGTCTTCGCCGACTGCTGCGAGAGCGTGCTCGACGGCGCCGCCACCCCCACGGCCGAGACGCTCATGCGCTCGCGCTACACGGCCTTCGCCGTCGGCGACGAGGACCACCTCTTCCGCACCTGGCACCCGCGCACCCGCCCGGACGGCCCCTACTGCCACCCCGGCACGCGCTGGCTGGGGCTCACCGTCCACGAGTGCGTCGGGGGAGGGGAGGAGGCCGCCGACGGCGAGGAGGCGGTCGTTGAGCTCACGGCCCGCTTCGAGACGGTGGACGGGCGCGGCGGCACGGTGCTCGACGCGCTGAGGGAGCGCAGCACCTTCGTCCGGCGGGCCGGCCGCTGGCTCTACGTCGACGGCGAGCACCTGTAGACCCTGCGGGACCGGCCGCGGGCCGCCGGCTACCTGCGGGACCGGGTGCGCCTGCTGAGACCCGGCTCAGGCCCAGGTACCGCGCCAGTACTGGGCGGGGAAGCCCGCCTCCTGCCAGCCGTCCACCCCCAGCTCGTGCGCCCACCGCAGCGGCGCGAACGGGTCGCGCAGCGCGTAGCGCCCCACCGCCACGGCGTCCGCCTGGCCGGTGAGCAGCACCTGCTCCGCCTGCGCCCCGCTCTCGATGCGCCCGACGGCCACCACCACCGGGCTGCCCCCGCCCGTCGTCGTCATCGCGGCCACCGCCTGGCGCACCTGGGCGGCGAAACGGACCTGGTAGCCCGGGCCCGTGGGGAAGCGTGCAGGGACGTTGCCGGCCGTCGAGATGTGCAGGACGTCAACGCCGGCCACGACCAGCTCGCGTGCGAGCACCGCCGTGTCCTCGCCCGTGAGACCGCCCTCGACCCAGTCGGTCGCGGACAGGCGGATGCCCAGCACCCGCCCCTCGGGCCCCTCCCCGAGCACCCGGCGCACGGCGCGCACCGTCTCCAGGGCGAAGCGGCGCCGTCCCTCCGGCGAGCCTCCGAGCGCGTCCTCGCGCTCATTGGACAGCGGGGACAGGAACTGGTGGATGAGGTAGCCGTGCGCACCGTGCAGCTCGATGAGGTCGTAGCCGGCCTCAACCGCGCGCCGGGCCGCCGACGCGAAGGCGTCGGCAACCTCGTGGGCCTCGGCGGCGCTCAGTGCCCGCGGCACCGCGTGGCCCGGGTAGGCCAGGGCCGAGGGCGCGACCAGGTCCCAGCCCGCCAGGGTGCTCGTGCGCGCCGCGCCGCCCTCCGCCGTCGGCAGCCACGGCGGGGTGCCGGCCTTGCGGCCGCCGTGCCCCAGCTGGATCCCCGCCAGCGCGCCGCCGGCGTGGACGGCCTCCACCAGGCGCCGGTGGCCCTCCACCTGGGCGTCGTCCCACAGGCCGAGGTCGCGCGGGGACAGGCGGCCGCCCGGCGCCACCGCGGTCGCCTCGACGACGACGGTGCCGAAGCCGCCCAGCGCACGGGCCGCGTAGTGCCGCACGTGCCAGTCGGTGACCACTCCGTCCTCGGCGTCGACGCTGTACATGCACATGGGCGGCAGCCACAGGCGGTTGCGCGCGCTCGCGGCGCGCATGGTGAGGGGCTCGAGGAGGAGGGGCGTGCTCATGACGGCGACGCTACGCGCGCGGGCGCCCGCCCTCCTCGTGGCGAGGACCACACTGACCTGAGGGTGCCCGGCCTCGATAGCCTGCGGGCGATGACCACCGCCAGCCCCTCGCGCCCGACCCGCCCCGTCCGCTTCGGCCAGCCCGGCCACGCCCCGGCCCCCGTCACCACCGAGGTCGACGGCGTCGCCCTCGTCTTCGAGGGAGGCGGCATGCGCGGCACCTACACGGCGGCGCTCGTGCAGGTGATGCTCGAGGCCGGTCTCGCCTTCCCCTGGGTCGGGGGCATCTCCGCCGGGTCCACCCACACCGTCAACATGGTCTCGCGGGACCTGTGGCGCACCCGTGAGGCCTTCGTTGGCCTGCCCGCGGACCCCGAGGCCGGCGGCTGGGGCTCCTTCGTCCGGGGGCAGGGCTACTTCAACTCCGAGCACATCTACCAGCACACCTCCCTGCCCAACGAGCGCATCCCCTTCGACTGGCCCTCTTTCGCGGCCTCGACCTGCACGGTGCGCATCGGCGCCTTCCGCTGCGACACTGGCGAGATGGTCTACTGGGGCCTGGAGGACATGGACGAGCTGGCGGACCTGACGGTCCGCTGCCAGGCCTCCTCCTCGATGCCGGTGCTCATGCCCACCGTCCACATCGACGGCGTGCCATACCTCGACGGGGCCCTGGGCCCCACCGGTGGCTTCGCGACGGACGCGGCGCTCGCGGACGGCTACGAGCGCATGCTCGTGGTCTCCACCCGCGCGGCCGGCTACCGCAAGCCGGCCGAGAGGCGGCCCGGGGCCTACCGGCGCCTGTTCCGCCGCACCCCGGCCGTGGCGGAGGGGATCATCGCGCGCCCGGCCGGCTACAACCGGACCCTCGGGTGGCTGGAGGAGGAGCGGCGCGCCGGGCGCGTCTACCTGTACCAGCCCGAGCGGATGCCGATCGAGAACGGCGAGCTGCGCTACGACCGGGTCTCGAGCGCCTACGAGATGGGTCTGGTGCAGGCGCGCCGTGAGCTGCCGAGGATCCTGGAGTTCCTGGGCGTCGGTTCCGCGGGCTAGGTGTCACGCATCCCTGGTTAGAACGCTTCTCATGTGGGAGGTTCCGCGGGATTCCGCGGCTCCTGTGGTGGCCGAGCAGGGTGCGGCGGGCTCTGACCAGGGATGAGTGACAGGTCAGAGCCCGCTGCGGCCCTCGAAGCCGAAGACCGTCACCGCGGGCACGCTCGCCCCGCCGCGCAGCTGCCCGGCGAGCAGGTCCATCACGTGCCGCTCGTGCGGAGGAACCCGCGGCAGGTCGTCGAGGGGGTACCAGGCGAGGCTCGCGGTCCTGGCGGCCTCCGAGATGGCCGGCTCGCCCCGCCAGCGCCTGAGGGTGAAGAACCAGTCCACCCGCTGCTCGCGCGGGTCGCCTCCGGGGTCGTTCGTGCGGTGCATGCCCGTGAGCGGCTCGAGGTCCGCCGGGTCGACGACGACGCCCAGCTCCTCCCCGGCCTCGCGCACGGCCGCCTCCAGGACGGACTCGCCGTCCTCCACGTGGCCGGCGGCGCCGCAGGCCCAGTAGCCGTCCATGTAGCCCGTGCCCTGGCGCAGCTGCAGCAGGACCTGAGGCAGGGCGTGCCCGGCGGGGGCCTCGCGCAGGAGCAGGACGTAGGCGGCGGGGACGAGGGCGAAGGGGCGGCGGCTCACGCGCCCACGCTACCGGCGCCTATGCTGCCCCCAGGCCCGCCGTTCGAGGAGGAACCATGCAGGAGCAGACCACGACCCTCACCGCCTCCGACTCCAAGCCCCTGTTCGTGCGGGCCTGGCTGCCCGACGGCGTGGGGCCCCTGCGCTGCGGGGAGGAGCGCGTGGGGGTTCCCGACGGCGCCCGCCCGCGCGCCGTCATCCAGCTCGTGCACGGCATGGCCGAGCACTCCGGCCGCTACGGGCGCCTCGGGCGGGCCGCCGTCGCCCGGGGGATCGCCGTCGTCGCCGACGACCACCGCGGGCACGGGGCCACCATCGCGGTGCCCGACGAGCGCGGACACACCGACGACGTCGACGGCTGGCAGCGGGTCCTGGACGACCTCACCCACGTGCGGGCCGCGGTCAACGCCTCCTGGCCGGGCGTCCCCGTCATCCTCATGGGCCACTCCTGGGGGTCGCTGCTCGTGCGCGGGTGGGTGGCTCAGCTGCCCCGGCACGCGCAGGCCCTGGGCGGTGAGGCGGCGCTCGCCGGCCTGGTGGTCATGGGCACGGCCGCGGGCCCCGGGCCGCTGGGGCACGTGGGCGTGGCGCTCGCCCGTGCCGAGGCCCGCCTGCGCGGGCCCCGGCACGTGTCCACCACCCTGGACCGGGTGGCCGGGGGCGGGAGGAACGCGCCCTTCGAGCCCCGGCGCACGGACTTCGACTGGCTCAGCCGCGACGAGGCGGAGGTGGACGCCTACCTCGCCGACCCGCTGTGCGGGTTCGTGTGCACCAGCGCCTTCTTCCGCGACCTCGCCGTCGGCGCGGTCGAGGTCAACCGGCGGGCCTCCTTCGAGGCGGTCCCCCGGGACCTGCCGGTACTCGTCGTCTCGGGTGAGGCTGACCCGGTCGGCGGCATGGGCGAGGGCGTGCGGGCCGTGGCGACGGCGATGCGCCGGGCCGGGGTGCGTGACGTGACCCTGCGGCTGTACCCGGGGGCGCGCCACGAGCTGCTCAACGAGACGAACCGCGAGGAGGTCACGGCCGGGCTGCTGGCCTGGGTGGAGGAGCACCTGGGCTGAGCGGTGGGGCTGCGTGCTGCGACGGAGCGCTGTTGTGGGATATCCACAAAGCTGCCGCGGCAGTGCCGACGCCGGCGTCGGATGATCCGGGGGCTCCTGGCGTCTACGGTTGTCGCATGTCGCTGAACAAGAACCTCTCGACGTCCCGCTCCCGCCTGAGCGCCGGGGGTGGTGCGGTGCGCGAGTCCTCCGTCGCCCTCCTCGGTGCGCTCACCCGTGAGGCCGTGCTCGTGCTGGCCGGCACCGCCGTCATCGCCCTCGTCGGCCAGCTGCGGGCGCCGCTGCCCTTCACCCCCGTCCCGGTGACGCTGGGCACGCTGGCCGTCCTCGGGGTCGGCGCCGTCCTCGGCTCGCGGCGCGGCGCGGCCTCCGCCCTGCTGCTGGCCCTGGCGGCCGCCATGGGCGCGCCGGTGCTGCAGGGCTTCACGAGCGGGGTCACGGCCTCCTTCGGCTACGTCATCGGCTACGCGCTGGTGGCGGTGGTCGCCGGGCGGGCCGTGCGCGCCGCCTCCTGGCCGCGCCGCCTGGGCCTCATGATGCTGGCCTCCGCGCTCGTGTACGTGCCGGGCCTGGCCTGGCTCGCCGTCGCCACCGGAGCCCCGCTGGGCGCGGTCCTCGGCATGGGGCTGGCCCCCTTCGTCGTCGGGGACCTGCTCAAGTCGCTCCTGGCCTCGGCGCTGCCCGCCCGCCTCTCACTGCCCGGGCGAACCGGCCTCGGGGGCTGAGCCCGCTCCTCCTCCCTCCTTCTCTTCTGTGCGGCGGCCTGTGGCCCAGGTGGCGCCTGCGGGCGTCCCTCGGGCTGCGGGCCGCCGCCTCTGAGCGCGGGGCGGGCCGCAGGCGGGCGCCGTTATTCGAGACGGGTTGTCCGGATCCTGGATGATGGGGGTAGGCATACCGGCATGACCGCCCCTGTCACCACTCCCGGGCCCGCGCCAAGCAATGAGCCCAGCAGCGAGGACCGCTCCGCGCGCCTCGCCGTCACCGTCTTCCCCCTCATGATCATCGCCTCCTTCATCATGGCGATGCTCCTGCCCGAGCAGCTCTCCCCGCTCAGCGCCGGCACCAGCTACGCGCTCGGCATCATCATGTTCGGCATGGGCCTGACGCTCACGCCGCCCGACTTCGCCCTCGTCGTCAAGCGGCCCCTGCCCGTCCTCATCGGCGTCCTCGCCCAGTTCGTCATCATGCCGCTCACCGCGGTCCTGCTCACCTGGCTCCTCCACCTGCCCAGCGCCATCGCCGTCGGCGTCGTCCTCGTCGGGTGCGCACCCGGCGGCACCTCCTCCAACGTCATCTCCTACCTCGCGCGCGGAGACGTCGCCCTGAGCGTCACCATGACCTCCGTCTCCACCCTGCTGGCGCCCCTGGCGACTCCGCTGCTCACCCAGTGGCTCGCCGGCGCCTACATGCCCGTCAACGCCGGCGCCATGGCGACGAGCATCGTCAAGATGGTCCTCGTGCCCGTCATCGGAGGGCTCGTCGTGCGCATGCTCCTGCCGCGCCTGGTCGCCAGGGTCCTGCCCGCCATGCCCTGGGTCTCCGTCCTCGGCATCTGCTACGTCGTCATGGCCGTCGTGTCCGGCTCCGCGGGCAAGATCCTGTCCGCCGGCGCGACCGTGCTCGCCGTCGTCGTGCTCCACAACCTCATCGGCTACCTGCTCGGCTTCGTCACGGGCAAGGTCCTCGTCCGCGACGAGCGCGTCGCGCGCACCACCTCCATCGAGGTCGGCATGCAGAACTCCGGGCTCGCCGCCACCCTGGCTGCCGGCCACTTTGCCTCCACCCCCGAGACCGCCCTGCCCGGTGCCGTCTTCTCCGTGTGGCACAACCTCTCCGGCGCCGTCCTGGCCATGTGCTACCGCAGCCGCGACCGCAAGGTGCTCGCGGCCTGAGTGGGGGCCAGCGGCGCTGCGGTGGCCTAGCCTGAGGCCCATGCCCGCCAGCGCCCCGGTCCTGTCCGTCCTCGACCTCGTCCCCGTCAGCGCCGGGCGCACCCGGGCCCAGGCCCTGGCTGAGATGACCGGGCTCGCCCGCACCGCCGAGGCCTGCGGCTACCACCGCTACTGGATCGCCGAGCACCACGGCTCCACCACCTACCTCGCCGCCGCCACCACCGTCCTCATGGGGCAGGTCCTGGCGGCCACCGAGCGCATCGGCGTCGCCTCGGGCGGCATCATGCTGCCCAACCACGCGCCGCTCGTCGTCGCCGAGCAGGTCGGCACCCTGGCCGAGCTCTACCCCGGCCGCGTGGCCCTGGGCCTGGGGCGCGCCCCGGGCACCGACCCGCTCACCGCCTCCGCCCTGCGCCGCCGGGCCGCTGACCCCCGCTCCTTCGCCCAGGAGGTCCTCGAGACCCTGGTCTACCTCGGCCAGGTGCCCGACGACGTCCCCGCCGCCGTCCCGGGCTCACTCGTCCCCGGTGCCGGCCCCGGCGAGCTCCCCGCCCCCGTCCGCCGGGTGCGCGCCGTGCCGGGGGAGGGCACCGGCCCCCAGGCCTGGGTGCTGGGCTCCTCCGTCAACGGCGCCCGCGTGGCCGGCACGCTCGGCCTGCCCCTCGCCGTCGCCTCGCACTTCGCCCCCGCCCAGGCGGAGGCCGCCGTCGTCACCTACCGCTCCGTCTTCGACGCCTCCGCCCCCACCTCGCCCGACGCGCGCCCCCACGTGGCCGCCGCCGTCAACGTCATGGTCGCCCCCACCGAGGGCGAGGCTCGGCGGCTGTTCACGACGGCGATGGCCGCCGCCGCCCGGGTCGTCGGCGGCCGCCCCGCCCCGCTGGACCCTCCCAGTGAGGACCCCGCCGCCTGGCGGGACCTGGCGCCGGGCCGGGAGGCCGCCGTCGAGCAGGCCATGGCCCTGTCCTTCGTCGGCACCGCCGCCGACGTCGCCACCCGGCTGAGGGCGCTGACCGAGCGCTGGGGCCTGGAGGAGGTGCTGGTGGTCAGCTATGCGCACGACGCCTGCGCCCGGCGCCGCTCCTACGAGATGCTGGCCCGCGCGTGGATGACGTGACCACTCTCACGGTGCATCGTCATGCGTGAGGCAGTGCAGGAGCAGATCGGCGTCGCTATGGTCCTGAACGTGCCTTCGTGCCCTCAGCCGAGGTGGCGTCTCCGGTCGTCTCTTTGGCTGGACCCGCGTATTCTCATACGGTCCGCGGTGTATATAACCTCGACATAAGCCTTGCGCACCCCGCCGAGGCGGGCGCGGGCCCCACCGGCCACGCGCCATCCCACCCCACTGGAGGTCCCCATGACCACTGCTCAGATCTCGCGCCGCATGTTCGGCGGCCTCGGCGCCGCCGGCATCACGGCTCTCCTCCTCGCCTCCTGCGGCTCCAACGACTCCTCCGGCTCCGGCTCCTCCGAGGGCTCCGGCTCCGGCCAGGCCGCCGCCGCCGGCGGCAAGCTCACCCTCGCCTACAACTCCGACGGCCCGCACAAGGCCTGGGTCGAGGCCGTGTGCAACTCCGTGAGCAACACGCTGGGCATCAGCATGGAGCCGCTGCCCTTCGCCCAGTTCTCCGAGATGCGCAAGCAGATCACCGACCACACCCTCCTCGGCGCCTTCCGCACCGGCTGGCAGGGCGACTACCCGTCGATGGCCAACTTCCTCGGCGCCACCTTCCGCACCGGCGCCGGCGCCAACGACTCGCGCTACTCCAACGAGGAGTTCGACAAGTTCCTCGACGAGGCCGCCGCCGCCAGCACCGACGACGCCGCCCTCGAGCTCCACCTCAAGGCGCAGGCCGTCCTCATGAAGGACCTGCCCGCCATCCCGCTGTGGTACCAGAACGGCTTCGGCGGCCACTCCAACAACGTCTCCGACGTCGTCTTCAACTGGAAGTCCGTCCCCGAGTACAGCGCGGTCAAGACCACCGCCGCCGACGGCATCATCTTCGCCAACGGTACCGAGCCGCAGAACGCCCTCATCCCCTCCAACACCAACGAGGTCGGAGGTGGGCGCGTCGTCGACCTCGTCTTCGCCAACCTCGTGCGCTTCGAGGTCGACGGCACCCCCGTCAACGAGGTCGCCGAGTCCATCGAGACCGAGGACAACCAGACCTACACCATCAAGATCAAGGACGGCTGGACCTTCACCGACGGCACCCCCGTCACCGCCGACTCCTTCATCAAGGCGTGGAACTACGGCGCCCTGCTGTCCAACGCCCACCTGTCGAGCTACTTCTACGAGGTCATCGAGGGCTTCTCCTTCGAGGAGGACTCCGAGCTCACCGGTCTGACCAAGATCGACGACCTCACCTTCACCGTCAAGCTCACCGCCCCCGCCTCCGACTTCAAGCTCCGCCTGGGCTACACCGCCTTCGCGCCGCTGCCCGAGGTCGCCTTCGAGGACATGGAGGCCTTCGGTCAGGCCCCCATCGGCAACGGCCCCTACAAGGTCGACAGCTGGACGCACGACTCCGAGATCGTCCTTTCCAAGAACGCCGACTACAAGGGCGGGGTGACGGTCGCCAACGAGGGTGTCACCTTCACCATGTACACGGACTACGACGCCGCCTACAACGACCTGCTCGCGGACTCCCTCGACGTCATCGACGCCCTGCCGGACTCGGCCCTGTCCACCTTCGCCGAGGAGCTCGGTGAGCGCGCGATCAACCAGCCGGGTGCCGTCGTCCAGCTCTTCGCGATCGACTGCGAGGCCGAGCACTTCAAGATGGACGAGGAGGGCCGCCTGCGCCGCGCCGCCCTGTCCCGGGCCGTCAACCGCAAGGAGATCTGCGACACGCTGTTCTACGGCACCCGCACCCCGGCCTCCGACTTCACCTCCCCGGTCATCGCCGGCTGGACGGAGGACGTGGAGGGCAACGAGGTCCTGGACTTCGACGAGGCCGAGGCCAAGAGCCTGTGGGAGCAGGCCAACGCCATCGCCGAGTTCTGACACCCACCTGAGACCGTCCCTCAGGCCCCTGGCGGTCTGACGGTCCCAGCCTCACCGTGCACCGGGCCCGTACCCTGCGAGGTGCGGGCCCGGCGCACGTCGGGACCAGCCCGACATGCCCGTCCCACCCCCGACCCACCCAAAGGAGGCGCCGATGGTCCGCTACGCCGGACGCAGGCTGCTGCAGATGATCCCCGTGTTCTTCGGGGCCACCCTCCTGATCTACGCGATGGTCTTCGCACTGCCCGGAGACCCCGTCGCCGCCCTCGGAGGCGAGCGCGCCCTGAGCCCGGCCGTGCAGGAGCAGATCCGCGCCAGCTACAACCTGGACAAGCCCTTCCTCGTGCAGTACCTGCTGTACCTCAAGGGCGTGTTCACCCTCGACCTGGGCACGACGCTGCGCGGCTCGCGCCCCATCGTCGAGGTCCTGGCCGGCGCCTACCCGGTGACCATCAAGCTCGCCCTCATGGCCCTGACCTTCGAGGCCGTCGCCGGCATCACGGTCGGCTTCATCGCCGGTGTGCGCAAGGGCCGCTGGTTCGACGCCACCGCCCTCGTGCTCTCCCTCGTCGTCATCGCCGTGCCGACCTTCGTCATCGGCTTCCTCCTGCAGTTCTTCATCGGCGTGCGCCTGGGGTGGCTGCCGGTCACCGCAGGCAACAGCCCCGGTTTCAAGGAGCTGCTCATGCCGGCCCTCGTGCTCGGCGCCGTCTCCTTCGCCTACGTGCTGCGCCTGACGCGCACCGAGGTCGCCGAGAACCTCTCCGCCGACTACGTGCGCACCGCGCGCGCCAAGGGCCTGTCCGGCACCCGCGTCATGGTCGTCCACGTCCTGCGCAACTCGCTCGTGCCCGTCATCACCTTCCTCGGCGCGGACCTCGGCGCCCTCATGGGCGGCGCCATCGTCACCGAGGGCATCTTCAACATCAGCGGCGTCGGAGGCACCCTCTACCGCGCCATCCTCCAGGGTGAGGGCCCCACCGTCGTGTCCTTCACGACCGTCCTCATCCTCGTCTTCATCATCTCCAACCTCGTCGTGGACCTGCTCTACGCCGCTCTCGACCCGAGGATCCGCTATGCCTGACAACCAGCACACCCTCGCCCGCCCCGGCCAGGAGCGCTACGTCGCCGAGATCGACGAGCAGGGCCTGGGCGCCGTCGACGCCGTCTCCGACGAGTCCGCCCCCTCCTCCATGTGGGGCGAGGCCTGGAAGCAGCTGCGCCGCCGCCCGATCTTCTGGGTCGCCGCCGTCCTCATCGTCGGCGCCCTCCTCCTGGCCATCGCCCCGGGCCTGTTCACCCGGGTGGACCCCACCTTCTGCCAGCTGCGCGACTCCTACGGCCCCGCCACCGGCGGCCACCCCTTCGGCTTCGACCGCCAGGGCTGCGACATCTTCTCGCGCACCATCCACGGCGCCCGTGCCTCCGTCACCGTCGGCGTGCTCACGACGCTCATCGTCGTGCTCATCGGCGCCGTCATCGGCTCCCTCGCCGGCTTCTTCGGCGGCTGGCTCGACGCGCTGCTCGCCCGCTTCACCGACATCTTCTTCGCGGTGCCCTTCGTGCTGGCCGCCATCGTTGTCATGCAGATGTTCAAGGGCCGCTCCTCCATCGCCACCGTCGTGCTGGTCCTGGCCATCTTCGGCTGGCCCCAGATCGCCCGCATCACCCGCGGCGCCGTCATGAGCGTGAAGAACGAGGACTTCGTCACCGCCTCGCGCTCGCTCGGATCCAGCCGGATGGCGATCCTCGTGCGCCACGTGCTGCCCAACGCCGCCGCTCCCATCATCGTGACCGCGACCGTCCAGCTCGGCGCCTTCATCGTCTCCGAGGCGACCCTGTCCTTCCTCGGCGTCGGCCTGCCGCCCTCGATGGTCTCCTGGGGGGCGGACATCGCCTCCGCTCAGGCCGCCCTGCGCGACCACATCTCCGTCCTCCTCTACCCGGCCGGGGCCCTGGCCCTGACCGTCCTCGGATTCATCATGATGGGCGACGCCGTGCGCGACGCCCTCGACCCGAAGGCCCGCAAGTGAGTACCGCGAACACCCCCACCACCGAAGGCACGGACACCACCGCACTGCTCGAGGTCCGCGATCTCGAGGTCGCCTTCCGGTCCTCCACCGGGCTCGTGCCGGCCGTGCGTAAGGCCAACCTCACGCTCTACCCGGGCCAGTCCGTCGCCATCGTCGGCGAGTCCGGCTCCGGCAAGTCCACGCTGGCCTCCGCGGTCATCGGCCTGCTGCCCGGCACCGGCCGCGTCACCGGCGGCACCATCACCTTCAACGGCACGGACATCACCCACGCCAGCGCCCGCGAGTACCAGGCCCTGCGCGGCAGCGAGATCGGCCTGGTCCCCCAGGACCCGATGAGCAACCTCAACCCCGTGTGGTCCATCGGCTTCCAGGTCAAGGAGGCCCTCAAGGCCAACGGTCTGGCCGGGGTCGCCGACGACCGCCTCGCCGCCCTCGCCGCCGCCGAGAAGGGCGAGGAGGTCTCCGCCGGCGGGCGCATCGACGTCGACGAGCAGGTCGCCCTCCTCCTGGAGGAGGCCGGTCTGCCCGACGCCGCCCGGCGCGCCCGCCAGTACCCGCACGAGTTCTCCGGCGGCATGCGCCAGCGGGCCCTCATCGCCATCGGCCTGGCGGCCCGCCCCCAGCTGCTCATCGCCGACGAGCCCACCAGCGCCCTGGACGTCACCGTCCAGCGCCGCATCCTCGACCACCTCGGCGAGCAGATCCACAGCCTTGGCACCGCGATGCTGTTCATCACCCACGACCTGGGCCTGGCCGCCGAGCGCGCCGAGCACATCGTCGTCATGCACCGCGGTCGCGTGGTCGAGTCCGGCCCCTCCATCGAGGTCCTGCAGGACCCCCGCCACCCCTACACCCAGCGCCTGGTCCAGGCCGCCCCGTCGCTGGCCTCGCGCCGCATCCAGACGGCTCACGCCGCCGGCATCCAGGTGAGCGAGGACGAGCTCGGCGTGCGCGAGATCGCCGACGACGTCGACGAGGTCCTGCGCACCGAGCACCTGACGAAGGTCTTCGACGTCCGCGGCGCCAAGGGGGAGGCCAAGACCCTCAAGGCCGTCGACGATGTCACCTTCGGGGTGCGGCGCGGCACGACCACCGCGCTCGTGGGCGAGTCGGGCTCCGGCAAGTCCACGGTCGCCAACATCATCCTCAACCTCCTGGACCCCACCTCCGGCAAGGTCTTCCACAATGGGGTCGACCTGTCCACGCTGGGGGACAAGGAGCTCTTCGCGCTGCGACGCATCATGCAGCCGGTCTTCCAGAACCCCTACGGCTCCCTCGACCCCATGTACTCGATCTTCCGGGTCATCGAGGAGCCCCTGCGGGTCCACCACGTCGGCACCCGTCAGGAGCGCGAGACGCGGGTGGCCGAGCTGCTCGACCTCGTGTCCCTGCCGCGCTCGGTCATGCGCCGCTACCCCAACGAGCTCTCCGGCGGTCAGCGCCAGCGCGTCGCCATCGCCCGCGCCCTGGCCCTCAGGCCCGAGATCATCGTGCTGGACGAGGCGGTCTCGGCCCTCGACGTCCTCGTCCAGGCGCAGGTGCTGCGCCTGCTGACGGACCTGCAGACCGAGCTGGGCCTGACCTACCTCTTCATCACCCACGACCTCGCCGTGGTCCGCCAGATCGCGGACGACGTCGTCGTCATGGAGCACGGTCGGGTCGTGGAGGCCGGGCCCTCCGACGATCTCTTCGACAACCCGCGCCAGGAGTACACGCGCGAGCTCATCAACGCCGTTCCGGGAGCCTCGATCCCCCTCTACGGCGCCTGAGCCGCTGAGCCTCACCCACCACGGCGGGGTCGCCCCCGCAGGGGCGGCCCCGCCTGCGTGAGCGGGCGCACAGGGGCGGTGTCGTTTCCGTCATGGCGACGGCCCGAGGCGCCCCCGTACTCTGGCGACGGTGTGCCCGTCGCCTGCGGACACTCGTCCCCAGGCGCGCCGACCGACCCGGGCGCGCCTCCCGGACGGAAGAAGAGCCCCATATGACCGTGCGCCAGGACCTGCGCAACGTCGCCATCGTCGCCCACGTCGACCACGGCAAGACCACCCTCGTCGACGCGATGCTCTGGGAGGCCGGGGCCTTCGGCACCCGCGCCACCCAGGAGAACACGGCCGAGCGCGTCATGGACTCCGGTGAGCTCGAGCGCGAGAAGGGCATCACCATCCTCGCGAAGAACACGGCCGTGCACTACGCCGGGCCGGCCGCCGTCGCCGCCGGGCTGAGCGAGGGCCTGACCATCAACGTCATCGACACCCCCGGCCACGCCGACTTCGGCGGTGAGGTCGAGCGCGGCCTGTCCATGGTCGACGGTGTCGTCCTGCTCGTCGACGCCTCCGAGGGGCCGCTGCCCCAGACGCGCTTCGTCCTGCGCAAGGCCCTGGCTGCGAGCCTGCCGGTCATCGTCGTCGTCAACAAGGTCGACCGCCCCGACTCGCGCATCAGCGAGGTGGTCGAGGAGACCACCGACCTCCTGCTCGCCCTGGCCTCCGACCTGTCGGACGAGCACCCCGACATCGACCTCGACGCCGTCCTCGATGTCCCCGTCGTCTACGCCTCCGCCAAGGCCCGCCGCGCCGACACCGTCCAGCCGGCCGACGGCGACCTGCCCGCCAACACGGACCTCGAGCCCCTGTTCCGCACCATCATCGAGCGCGTCCCCGGTCCCTCCTACGACGAGGGCGCCCCCCTCCAGGCGCACGTGACCAACCTCGACGCCTCCCCCTTCCTGGGCCGCCTGGCCCTGCTGCGCATCCACAACGGGACCCTGCGCAAGGGCCAGAGCGTCGCCTGGGCGCGTCACGACGGCACCATGTCCAGCGCCCGCGTCTCCGAGCTCCTCGTCACCGAGGGACTGGACCGCAAGCCCGCCGAGGAGGCGCACGCGGGCGACATCGTCGCCGTCGCCGGCATCGAGGACATCACCATCGGCGAGTCCCTCGTGGACCCCGAGGACCCGCGTCCGCTGCCGCTCATCACCGTGGACGACCCCGCCATCTCCATGACGATCGGCATCAACACCTCGCCGATGGCCGGGCGCACCAAGGGCGCCAAGGTCACGGCCCGCCAGGTCAAGGACCGCCTGGACCGCGAGCTCGTCGGCAACGTGTCCCTGCGCGTGCTGCCCACCGACCGCCCCGACGCCTGGGAGGTCCAGGGCCGCGGCGAGCTGGCCCTGGCGATCCTCGTCGAGCAGATGCGCCGTGAGGGCTTCGAGCTCACCGTCGGCAAGCCGCAGGTCGTCACCAAGATGATCGACGGCAAGCGCCACGAGCCCGTCGAGCGCATGACGATCGACGTCCCCGAGGAGCACCTGGGCGCCGTCACCCAGCTCATGGCCGCCCGCAAGGGGCGCATGGAGACCATGACCAACCACGGCACCGGCTGGATCCGCATGGAGTTCCTCATCCCGGCGCGCGGCACCATCGGCCTGCGCACCCAGTTCCTCACCGAGACCCGCGGTACCGGCATCGCCTCCTCCATCGCGGAGGGCTACGAGCCCTGGGCCGGCCAGATCGTCTCGCGCACTACCGGCTCGCTCGTCTCCGACCGTGCGGGCGCCGTCACCGCCTACGCGCTCGTGCGCCTGCAGGACCGCGGGACCTTCTTCGTCGAGCCCACGCAGGAGACCTACGAGGGGCAGGTCGTCGGGGAGAACCCCCGCAACGAGGACATGGACGTCAACGTCGTGCGCGAGAAGCAGCAGACGAACATGCGCTCCTCCACCGCGGACTCCTTCGAGGCCCTGACCCCGCCGCGCCGGCTCACCCTGGAGGAGAGCCTGGAGTTCGCCGCCGAGGACGAGTGCGTCGAGGTCACCCCGGACGCGGTGCGCATCCGCAAGATCATCCTCGACACGCAGGAGCGCTTCAAGGACGCGGCCCGCAGGCGCCGCTCCGAGGCCTGACCGGCCGCCGCTGACCCGCCCCACGACACTGCCCAGGAGCGAGCCATGGACAGCACCCCGACTCCCGACGACATCGCGCCCGAGGAGCCCACGCCGGCTAGCGAGGACACCGCCGAGCTCGCGCCCGTGAGCGAGGAGGGGACCGCCGTCGAGCCCGCGGACGCCGCCACCGGGACCCGCGGCCGACGACGCCTGGCCACCCTCCTGGGCATCGGCGCAGGCGCCCTCCTCCTCGTCCTGTGGGGCTCGGCCGCCGCGGCCACCACCCAGCACGTCTTCGCCGGCTCCACCGTCTCCGGCGTCGCCGTCGGAGGCATGAGCGCCGGCCGGGCCGAGCAGGTGCTCACCGAGACCATCGGGGCCCGGCTCGCCCAGACCGTCACCGTCGCCGTCCCCGGCGAGGACGGCGCCCCCGTCGCCACCGACACCCTCGTGCCCGCCCAGTCCGGCGTCAGCCTCGACGCCGCCGCCAGCATCGACACCCTCACCTCCCTCACCCTCAACCCCGTCACCATCATCGACCGCCTCACCGGCGCGCAGACCCAGGCCGTCACCGCCGTCGACACCCGGGCCCTCACCACCGCCCTCAACACGAGGCTCGCCACCCTCTCCCAGGGCACGGTCGATGCCACCGTCGCCCTTGACGGCACCACCCCCGTCCTCATCCCCGCCGTCTCCGGCACCGGCGTCGACGTCGCCGCCTCCGTCGAGGCCCTGAGCCATGGCTGGCCCCTGGGGCAGGAGACCGTCACCCTCGTCGCCGGCAGGACCGAGCCCGCCGTCACCGACGCCGACGCCCAGGCCCTCATCGACACCGTCCTCACGCCCCTGCTCGCCTCCGACGTCACCGTCAGCGCCGCCGGCACCGAGGCCGCCTCCACCGCCCAGGCCGACGCCGTCCTCACCCCCGCGGAGATCGCCGCCACCGCCAGCGTCGTCAACGAGTCCGGCGCCCTGTCCGTGCACCTCGACCCGGCCGGCCTGCGCGAGGCCGTCCTGGCGTACATGGGCGCCGCCGTCGAGACCGCCCCCGTCGACGCCACCTTCACCATCGAGGGCAGCGCGGCCGGCACCCCCGTCTTCGTCCCCGGCACCACCGGGCTCAGCGTCGACGGCGAGGCCCTGGCCACCGCCGTTCTCGCCACGGCCAACGGCACGCGCACGCTCACGCTGCCGGTCACCGTCACCGAGCCGGAGCACAACGAGCCCGAGGCGCAGTGGGGCGTCACCGAGGTCGTCGGCGAGTACTCCACCCCCTTCTACTACGACCCTCAGCGCACCCAGAACCTCACCGCCGGGACCGCCGCCATCAACGGCACGGTTGTCCTGCCGGGGCAGACCTTCTCCCTCACCGAGGCCCTGGGGCCCGTGGACGCCGAGCACGGCTTCGCCTCCGCCGGCGTCTACACCAACGGCGTGCACTCCGACGCCGTCGGCGGGGGCCTGTCCCAGGTGGCCACCACCGTCTTCAACGCCGGCTTCGAGGCCGGGATGGACGACGTCGAGCACCACCCCCACTCCGTGTGGTTCACCCGCTACCCGGCCGGGCGCGAGGCCACCCTGTGGACCGGGGTGCTCGACGTGAGGTGGACGAACTCCACTCCCTACTCCGTCCTCGTCCAGGCCTGGGTCTCCGACGACGACGTCCACGTGCGCCTGTGGTCCACCCACTACTACGACGTCAGCATCGTCTCCAGTGAGCACACCGGCTATCGGCCCGTGCGCACCGAGACCTCCACCGCCCCCGGCTGCGAGCCCTACGGGGGAGGCCAGGCCGGCTTCGACGTCACCGTCACCCGCACCCGCAGGGCACCCGACGGCACCGGCCCCGCCGACGACGTGCTCACCACCTCCTACGCCGCTGACCACGCCCTGCGCTGCGTCGACCCCAACGCGCCCGCCACCCCGGACCCGGCCGCCCAGCCGGCGTCCGGGTCCCCGGCCTGAACACGCGCCGGGCGTGACGTTATCGGCGGTCCCCGCCCGCGGGTGCTCACCGCCACGGCCCCGCTCCCTTGGGCCCGCACCCGCCCCGGCACATACTTGCCGCAGACCACACCGCCCTGCGGTGGGCGGCCCGAGGAACGAGGAGAGCGCATGACCTACGTGATCGCCCAGCCCTGCGTCGACGTCAAGGACAGGGCCTGCGTCGACGAGTGCCCCGTCGACTGCATCTACGAAGGCGAGCGCACCCTCTACATCAACGCCGACGAGTGCGTCGACTGCGGCGCCTGCGAGCCCGTGTGCCCCACCGAGGCGATCTTCTACGAGGACGACGTCCCCGACGAGTGGGTCGACTACACGCGCGCCAACATCGACTTCTTCTCCCTCAAGGGCCTGGGGGCGCCCGGCGGTGCCCAGCGCGTGGGCGCCCTCGACTACGACGACCCCATGATCGCCGCCCTGCCCCCGCAGAACGAGGAGTGGAAGACCGCCAACGGCTGAGCCCACCGCGGGCCACCGTCCCGGCCGTCGGCCGCGGCAGGCGCCGCCCGCCCCGCTGGGCCACAATCGGCCCATGACGTCCACGACCCCCGCGCTGCCCAGGCCACTGGCCCTGCCCGACTTCCCGTGGGACTCGCTCGTGCCCTACCGCCGCCGCGCCGCCGAGCACCCCGGCGGCACCGTCGACCTGTCCATCGGCACCCCCGTCGACCCCACCCCCGCCCTCGCCCGCCGGGCACTGGACGCCGCCTCTGACGCCCCCGGGTACCCGGCTGTCGTCGGCACCCCCGCCCTGCGCGAGGCGGCCGCCGGCTGGTTCGCCCGCCGCCGCGGCGTCACGGGCCTGACCGGAGCCCACGTCATCCCCACCACCGGCTCCAAGGAGGCCGTCGCGCTCCTGCCCAGCCACCTGGGCGCGCGCCCCGGCGACCTCGTCCTGCACCCCCGGGCCGCCTACCCCACCTACGACGTCGGCGCACGCCTCGCAGGGGCGAGGCCCGTGCCGGTCGATGTCGAGGCCGACCCCACCACCTGGCGGCTGCCCGACGGCGCCCCGGTCATGGTCTGGCTCAACAGCCCCGGCAACCCCGACGGCCACGTCCTGAGCGTCGAGCAGCTGGCCCGCGTCGTCGCCTGGGCGCGGGCGCGCGGCGCCGTCGTCGTCAGCGACGAGTGCTACGCCGAGCTCGCCTGGGCCGAGCCCTGGGCCACCCGGGGCGTGCCCAGCCTCCTCGACGCGCGCGTGAGCGGCACCCGGAGCGACGGCACCCCCGACCTCACCGGCCTCATCGCCCTGTACTCCCTGTCCAAGCAGTCCAACCTCGCCGGCTACCGCGCCGCCCTCATGGCCGGTGACCCGCACCTGCTCGCGGCCGTCACCGAGGTGCGCAAGCACTCGGGCCTCATGGTCCCCGCCCCCGTCATGGCCGCCATGACCGCCGTCCTGGCCGATGACGCGCACGTCGACGCCCAGCGCGAGACCTACCGGCGCCGCCGCGACCTGCTCCTGGAGGCCACCCGCGCCGCGGACCTCGTCAACGACCCGGGCTCGGTCGCGGGACTGTACCTGTGGCTGCGCGGCCCCGAGCGCATGAGCGCCTTCGACCTCGTGGGGGCCTTCGCCGAGCTGGGGATCGTCGTCGCCCCGGGGGACTTCTACGGCGAGGCCGGCGCCGGGCGCGTGCGCGTGAGCCTGACCGAGACCGACGAGCGTGTCGGGGCCGCCTGCCGGCGCCTGGCCGCGACCGACCTGTTCCGGGCATGAGCCCCGCACGTCGCCAGGGGAATGAGGTTTAGGCCCGCGTCGCGGTGGAGCTGGTGTTGAGCCAGCGCCCGTCCTCGTAGCGGTAGGTGTTGAAGATTGTCATCCGCCATGTGCCGTGGCTGCCGAGGACCGTCGCCTCGATGTCGGCTGTCACCGTCAGGGTGGCGGTGTCCCCGTCCACCGTGACCTCGATGGGGCTGACCTCTTGGAAGCTGTGGTACTGGTAGTCGCCGCTGCTGAGGTCCTCGAGCGACTGCTGCTTGGTGACCGTCTGGCCGCTCATGTGCGTACCGACGTAGTCCTCGGCCAGGCCCTGAGCCACCGTGTCAACGTCGCCCGCCCTGAGGGCGGCCTGGTGCGTCTGGAACCTGTCGATGACCGCCTGCCGGTCACTGTCCGGCTGGCGGATCTCGGCTGGGGCGGGTGTGGCGGGTGTCGGTTGGTTGGTGCCGCTGCTGGGACTGACGCTGCTGGCAGGCTGTGAGGCCGGTACCGAGTTGGCGGTGGACGACTGTGCGCCTGAGCAGGCACTCAGGGCGGTGGTCACGAGCAGGGGGAGGGCAATGAGACGGCTGCGCATGGTGTGCTCCAGGTCGAGTGGGATGATGCTCCGGCAGGAACCGCGTAGGAGACTGACGGTCTGTTGCCAGTGGAGCCAACGTAACAGACCGTCGGTACCTTAACTAGTGAGGAGGGGCACATGGTGGAGGGTGGATTCCTCAGAGCCAGGACCCAGGAGCAGCGCGAGAGCCGCAGGGAGCAGATACTCGCCGCCACAAGGGCACTGCTCCAGGACAGGCGGGTCACGAGGACCAGTCTCAACGAGATCGCCCGCCGCACAGGACTGGCCAAGTCCAATGTGCTGCGCTACTTCGGCTCCCGGGAGGCGATCCTGCTTGAGCTTGCACAGCGTGACTACGCCGCGTGGGTTGATGAGGTGACCCATGAGCTCGAGGACGCTGGAGGCGGAGGTGATCCTGTCACGGAGCTGGCTGTGGCGCTGGCCACCATTACCAGGCGCCCACTGCTGTGCGAGCTGCTCGGCTGCTCCGCCGCCGTCCTCGAGCACCATGTCAACGTCGAGGACATCATCGGGTACAAGACGGCGATGTACGGTCACATCATGCGGCTCGTAGCGGTGATCGAGTCCCGCCTGGGTCCGGTCCCCGAGCCCCTGCACACGGTGGTCGTCGTCGGTGTACACGGCATCATCTCTGAGCTGTGGGCCGTCACCCATCCCGCTCCGGCGCTGATGCAGGCGGCGCGCCGGGACGGTCGGCTCTTGCCGCCGCAGGACAATCTCGAACGGGAGATGAGCCAGGCGCTCGCCGTGCTGCTCGCAGGTGTGGCGGCACAGTCGCAGCTCAGCAACTGATGGTGGGGCAGCCCTGCGGCGTCCTGCCCCGCAGGGCCTGAGGTCACTCGCGAGGTCGCCACCCTGCCCGAACCGCTACAGTGGCAGACGGCCCAGTCCCCCGAGCTGCACCAGGAGGAACCATGACCGACCTCAACGACGCCGACGGCCCCGGCCTCCTCACCATCGAGGACACCAGCCTCGAGCTGCCCCGCGCCCACGCCACGGAGGGCTCCGACGGCCTGGGGATCGCCAAGCTCCTGGGCGCCACCGGCATGGTCACCCTCGACCCGGGCTTCACCAACACCGCCTCCACCACCTCGGAGATCACCTACATCGACGGCGGCGCCGGCATCCTGCGCTACCGCGGCTACCCCATCGCCGAGCTCGCCCGCTCCTCCACCTTCACCGAGGTCGCCTACCTGCTCATCAACGGCGAGCTGCCGGACGCCAACACCTTCGAGCGCTTCGAGCGGCGCATCGCCCGCCACCGCCTCCTGCACGAGGACTTCCGCTCCTTCTTCACCTCCTTCCCCTCCTCCGGGCACCCCATGGCGATCCTCCAGGCCGGCGTCGCGGGCCTGGCCACCTACTACGAGGACACCCTCAACCCGCACGACCCCTACGAGCGCGAGCTCGCCACCGTGCTGCTGCTGAGCAAGGTGCCGACCATGGTGTCCTACATCGCCCGGCGCGCCATCGGCCTGCCGCTCATGTACCCCGACCCGCGGCGCGGCTACGTCGAGGACTTCCTCCACATGACCTTCGGCATGCCCTACCAGAGCTTCGACATCGACCCGAGCGTCGTGCGCGCCCTCGACATGCTCCTCATCCTCCACGCCGACCACGAGCAGAACTGCTCCACCTCCACCGTGCGCCTGGTCGGCTCCTCGGACGCCAACATGTACGCCTCCGTGGCGGCCGGCGTCGGCGCCCTGTCCGGGCCGCTGCACGGCGGCGCCAACGAGGCCGTCCTGCGGATGCTCGACCGCATCCAGAACGACGGCATGACCACCGCCGAGTTCGTCCGCAAGGTCAAGGACAAGGAGGACGGGGTGCGCCTCATGGGCTTCGGGCACCGCGTCTACAAGAGCTACGACCCGCGCGCCGCCCTCGTCAAGGCCACGGCCCACGACGTCCTGGCCCGCCTCGGCTCGGCCGACGGCGACCGCAAGCTCGAGATCGCCATGGAGCTCGAGGAGGTCGCCCTCAAGGACGAGTACTTCGTCTCGCGCAACCTCTACCCGAACGTCGACTTCTACACCGGGCTCATCTACCAGGCGATGGGCTTCCCGACGACGATGTTCACCCCGCTGTTCGCGCTCGGCCGCCTGCCGGGCTGGATCGCCCAGTACCGCGAGATGATCTCCGACCCGGCCAAGCGCATCGGCCGCCCGCGCCAGGTCTACACCGGCCAGGTCGAGCGGCACTACGTCGCCATGCACCGCCGTGAGCGCGACGCGCACGAGTACCCGGACTTCCGCACGGGACAGCACGAGATCGACCGCGTCAACCGCGTCTGACCCCCGCCGCCCGCCTCGCCGCCGCGCGCTCCGGCTCAGTCGTCGCGTCGCGCACCGACGACGGCCGCCCGCAGCACCTCGCGGTTGAGGCGCGCGATCGCCTCCAACGGGATCCCCGCCGGGCACGTCGGCACGCACTCGCCGTACAGGGAGCAGGGGCCGAAGGCCTCGTCGAGCACACGGCTCATCGCGCGCGCCCGCCCGGCCCGCTGACCGGAGGCGGCCGGGACGAGGGACAGGTGCGCGAGCTTCGCGCCGGCGAACAGCATCGCGGCGCCGTTCGGGCAGGCGGCCACGCACGCCCCGCAGCCGATGCAGGCGGCGAAGTCGAGGGCCCTGCCCGCCCGCGCGCGGGGCTGGAGCACGCTGTCGGCGTCCGGGGCGGTGCCCGGGGCGACGTCCACCGTCCCGCCCGCCCGGATGAGCTCGTCGAGCGCGGAGCGGTCGACGACGAGGTCGCGGATGACGGGGAAGGCGCCGGCGCGCAGCGGCTCGAGCCTCAAGCGCGTGACACCGGGGAAGGCGCGCAGGTGCTGGCGGCAGGCGGGCGTGTTGTCCGAGGGCCCGTGCGGGCGGCCGTTGACGAGGAAGCCGCACATGCCGCACACGCCCTCGCGGCAGTCGGACTCGAAGACGACGGGCTCGCGGCCCTCCTCGACGAGCGCGTCGTTGAGCCGGTCGAGCAGCTCGAGCAGGCTCATCTCCGCGGTCGCGTCGTCGACCGTGTACGACTCGAAACGGCCCCTGTCGCGCGGCCCGTCCTGGCGCCAGACCTCCAGCTCGACCCTCATCGGTAGCTCCTCACCTGCATCGGGACCACGCGGAACTCGAGCGGCTCCGAGCGCCGCGTGTGCCGGCCGCCGTCAGCCGTGTGCCAGGCGGAGACCGTGCACCAGTGCTCGTCGTCGCGGCGGGCCTCGCCGTCGTCCTGGAACTCCTCGCGGAAGTGGGCCCCGGCGGACTCGCGCCGGTCGAGGGCGTCGAGGACCATGAGCTCGGCGAGCTCGAGGAAGTCGGCCACGCGCAGCGCCTTCTCCAGCTCCTGGTTGAGACGCTGGTCGTGTCCCGTGACCTTGACGTCGCGCCAGAACTCCTCGCGCAGGGCCCGCACCTGCCCCAGGGCGTCGATGAGGCCCTCCCGGGTGCGCGAGACCCCGCAGCCGGAGTAGAGGATCTCACCGAGCCGGCGGTGGAACCAGACGGGCCGGTGCGTGCCGCGGCAGGAGATGAGGGCGTCGACGCGCGCGCGGGCGTCAGCGGCGGCGGCCAGCGCCTCAGGCGCGTCGGGGGCCAGCGGCGCCGTCCCGACGAGGCCGGCGAGGAAGTCCGGCACGGCCAGGGGGAGGGTGAACCAGCCGTCCACGCAGGCGCTCAGCAGTGAGTTCGCGCCGAGGCGGTTGGCGCCGTGGTAGTTGTTCGAGGCCTCGCCGCCCACGAAGAGGCCGGGGATGGTGGACATGTGGTTGAAGTCCACCCACAGCCCGCCCATCGTGAAGTGGGCGCCGGGCGCGATGCGCATGGGCACCTCGTAGGGGTCCTCACCGGTGGCGTCGAGGTACATGTCGAAGAGGTTGCCGTAGCGCGAGGCGATGACCTCGCGCCCGACGCGTGCGACCGCGTCGCGGAAGTCGAGGTAGACGGAGTTCCTCAGCGGCCCGACGCCGCGCCCGGCCTCGATCTGCTCGCGGGCGTTGCGGGAGGCGACGTCGCGGGGCGTGAGGTTGCCGAAGGCCGGGTACTTGCGCTCGAGGTAGTAGTCGCGCTCGTCCTCGGGGATGTCGTTGGCGGGGCGCGGGTCCCCCGGCCGCAGGGGCACCCAGATGCGGCCGTCGTTGCGCAGGGACTCGCTCATGAGCGTCGTCTTGGACTGCCAGTGCGAGGAGACGGGCAGGGCCGTGGGGTGGAACTGCACGAGGCAGGGGCTGGCGAAGGCGGCTCCGCGCCGGTGCGCGCGCCACGTGGCCGAGGCGTTCGAGGACATGGCGAGCGTCGAGTAGTGGTAGACGCTGCCGTAGCCGCCGGTGGCGAGGATGACGGCGTGGGCCGTGCGGACGCTGATCTCACCGGTGAGCAGGTCGCGCACGACGACGCCCTGGGCGCGGCCGTCGGCGACGACCAGGTCGAGCACCTCGGTGCGCGTGCGCATACGCACACGGCCGGCAGCGACCTGCTCCTGGAGGGCCTGGGCGCAGGCGACCTCGAGCTGCTGGCCGGTCTGGCCGCGCGTGTAGTACGTGCGTGAGACCTGCACGCCGCCGAAGGAGCGGGTGGCGAGCCTGCCGCCGTACTCGCGGGCGAAGGGGGCGCCGATGGCGTCCATGTGGTCGATGACGCGCACGGACTCCTCGGCAAGGCGGACGACGTCGGCCTCGCGGGCCCGGTAGTCGCCGCCCTTGACCGTGTCCTTGACGAAGCGGTGGAGGGTGTCGCCGTCGACCTGGCGGGCGCGGGCGGCGTTGATCCCGCCCTGGGCGGCGACGGAGTGGGCGCGGCGCGGGGAGTCGTGCAGGCTGAGGCACTCGACCTGGTAGCCGAGGCGTGCGAGGGTGGCGGCGGCGCCCGAGCCGGCCAGCCCCGTGCCGACGACGATGACGCTCATCGTGCGCCGGTTGGCGGGGCTCACGAGCCGGTACTCGTCGCGGCGCCGCGCCCAGGCCTGCTCGGGTGGGCAGTCGGGCAAGTGCGCGTCCAGGTCGTCACCGACGTCGTAGAGGCCGTCGACGGGGCCGGGGACGCGGGCGGTGGGGCCGGAGGGCTCCCCACGGGGCCCGGGGTGCGCGCTCATGAGAGGACTCCTGTGAGGATGAGGAGCGGCAGGGCGCCGTTCGCCACGGCGACCGCGAGGGCGAGCGCGACGGCGGTGACGGCGAGGACGGTCCGCAGGCGGGGGCCGGTGGCACCGAGGTCGTGGGCGACGGTCCACAGGCCCTGGGCCAGGTGGAGGCCGAGGGTGAGCATGACGAGCGTGTAGAAGACCGCCATGCCGGGGCGCGACAGCGAGGCGAGGAGGTTCTCGTAGGCGTGGGCGGTGAGCTGCCCGCCGCTGCGCGCGGCCTCCTGGAAGGAGCCGGGGGAGACGAGCCGGCCGATCGTGAGGTCGAGCAGGTGGACGGCGACGAAGACGAGGAGCAGGCCCCCGGTGACGGTCATCGAGCCCGCGCCGAGCGCCGCGGGCCGCGTACCGCGACGGCGGAAGACGCCCCGGGCGCGTCGGCCCCGCAGCCGGAGCGTGAGAGCGCTGGCGACGTGCAGCAGCAGGCAGGTGGCGAGGACCGCCCGCAGCGCCCACAGGACGCCGTCGTGGGGGACGAGCGGGTAGCCGACGTCGCGCAGCCAGGCCGCGTACGAGTTGTAGGCGTCGGCGCCCTGAAAGACCTTGAGGTTGCCGAGCATGTGGACGAGGACGAAGGCGCCCATGACCGTGCCGGTCACGGCCGCCACCGGCTTGAGGACGGCGTTGGAGGTCCAGCGGGCACCACGGTGGACCGGGCGGGGGGCCGGTGCGTCTCCCAGCGGGTCTCGTCGTGCGGTGGCCGGTGCCATGAGCGTTCCTCGGGCTCGACAGGGGTCCTCAACTATATCCCAGATCACACATTCCTGTGGGTCGGGTGAGGGACCGTGCCTGTCCGGGCACTGCCCGCGGGGGCTCAGGCGGAGGGCATCTCGATCTCCTTGCCGCCGCGCGGCATGGCCTCGACGGCGCCCGACTGGGAGTTGCGGCGGAACAGGACGTTGGAGGCGCCCGCCAGCGCCCGCGCCTCGACCACGCGCGGCTGGCGGAACTGCCCGTGCGGGCCCGGGACGACCCCACCCGAGGGCAGCAGCGCCACGCGCGTGCCCGCGGTGAGGTAGAGGCCCGCCTCGACCACGCAGTTGTCCCCCAGCGGGATCCCCAGGCCGGAGCTGGCGCCCAACAGGCAGCCCTCGCCCAGGCTCACCCGGTCCAGGCCGGGGGTGGGCGTGCCCATCGTCGAGGCGCCGACGCCGATGTCCGAGCCCGCACCGACGACGACGCCGTGGGCGACGCGCCCCTCGATGAGGGAGCGGCCCAGGGTACCCGCGTTGTAGTTGACGAAGCCGGACTGCATGACGACCGTGCCCTCGGACAGGTAGGCGCCCAGGCGCACGCCCCCGGCGTCGCCCACGCGCACGCCCGAGGGCATGACGTAGTCGAGCATGCGCGGGAAGCGGTCCACCGAGCGGACCGTCACCGGGTGGCCGAGCCTGGCCAGCAGGCGTGCGCGCGTGGTCTCGAAGTCCTCGGCCGCGCAGGGCCCCTCACTCGTCCACACGACGTTGGCCAGGCGCGAGACGATCCCGTCGAGGTTGACGGTGCCGGGCAGCACGAGGCGGTGGGACAGCAGGTGCAGGCGCAGGTAGGCGCCCGCCACCGTCTGGGGGGCGTCGTCCAGGTCCGACCACGTGCGCACGACGGTCGTGTGCACGCCGCGGGCCTCGTCGCGCCGCTCCATGGCGGACAGGGTGGCGCGCAGGTCCGCGTGGCCGTCCTCGGGCTCGTCGCCCAGGACGGGCCTGGGGTACCAGACGTCAAGGGTGTTGCCGTCATCGGTCACGGTTGCGAGGCCCAGGCCCCATGCGCTGCGTGTCGTCATGGCTCACACGATACGGGAGGTCATGGGGCAGCGGGGGTCGCCGGCCGGGCGTGAGAGGATCACGCCATGGCGAGCACGGCACGCACGACGATCCACCTCATGAGGCACGGTGAGGTCCACAACCCCGAGGGCGTCCTCTACGGGCGCATGCCCGGCTACCACCTGTCCGCGCTGGGCCACCGGATGGCGGCCCAGGTCGCCGACGTCCTGTCCTCCTCCGGCCACGACCTCGCGGCCGTCATCACCTCCCCGCTCGAGCGCGCCGTCGAGACCGGCGCCCCCACGGCCGCCGCCTTCGGCCTCGAGGCCCGGACGGACGTGCGGCTCATCGAGGCGGGCAACCACTTCGAGGGTGTGGCCGTCAACGCCAACCGGTGGGTCCTGGCCCACCCGGAGCACTGGCGCTACTACCTCAACCCCCTGCGACCCTCCTGGGGCGAGCCCTACACCGAGCTCGTCACCCGCGTGAGCGCCGTCGTGCGCGAGGCCCGGGCGCGCTACGAGGGCCACGAGGTGCTGCTCGTCTCCCACCAGCTGCCCGTGTGGGCCACCCGCCTGTGGCTCGAGGGCCGCCCGCTCGCCCACGACCCGCGTCGGCGCGAGTGCTCGCTCGCCTCACTCACCTCACTCACCTTCGACGGCGCCACGCTCACGGGCCTGGCCTACTGGGAGCCCGCGGGCGACCTCCTGCGCCGCGCGCAGGACATGGTCCCCGGCACCTCGGCCGCCTCCGAGAAGCTGCCGGAGGAGGCCGCCAGGTGACGCCCCCCGACGGCCAGGAGCCCGAGGTCCTGGCGGGGGAGGGGCCGGGGGGAGCGCTGGTGCCCAGCGGCCCCACCTGCCTCGCCCGCGCCGGGCGCCCTGAGCCCCGTCGCCCGTGGACCGGCCAGGACTTCGTGTGGTGGCACACCGCCGGGGTCCTCAGCTCGGTGCGCCGGGGCCGGCGGCCCAACCCGGTCTCGCCGGTGGTGGACCCGGTGCGCCGGACCTTCGCGGCCGACGAGGTCATGCTCGCCTCCTGCGACGCTGAGATGCTCGTCTACAGGCGCGGGGACGCGACCTACAACCCCTCGCGCGGCCTCTTCCTCGCCGGCGGGCCCGTGGGCCTGGCGCTCACCGCCGCCTTCTTCGGCGGGCAGGCCTACCTCAACAGCAAGCGCCGCAAGGCGGCGGAGGCGGACGCCGTCGAGCGCTGGCGGCACCTGGCCGACGCGCGCCTGACGGTCTCGACGCACGGGATCTACATCGGCACGGGCGAGGGGATCATGCCGGTGGCCTTCCGCGACGTGCAGGAGGTGCTGCTCACCGGCACCGGCGAGGTGGTGATGGCGGCGGCCAACAGCAGCGGCTCGGCGCGCTGGAAGCTGCGCGCGCAGTGGGCCGAGCTCGTGCTCGTCCTGTGGTCCGCGCAGTACATGCCGGAGCACCCGCAGGTGGCGGGGAGCGCGTGGCTGCCGCAGGACTGGTTCCTGCACGCAGCCGCGCACGGCTACGAGGTCTGAGGGCCCGCGTGAGGTCCGGGCAGAGCGCTCAGTCGTCCTCGCCGTCGTCCTCCTCCTTGCGCCGCCTGATGTCCCGCTCGAGGTTGCGCAGGAACTCCGGGTCGTCATCGGGTGCCACGGGCGTGGGCCGCTCGGGGCGGCGCAGCCGCGTGCCCTCACGCGAGGACCAGACGGTCGGCTCGACGTAGCCCCCGCGCTCCTCAGCCGCCTTGACCCGGCTCGTGATGATCCAGGCGATCGGCCCGACCACCGTGATGGCGACGATAATGATGATCCACAGGAACTTCGGCATCCTCGCCGGCATGGACTCGTCCGGCGTGCGTGCGCAGTCCAGCAGTGAGTAGATCGTCAGGGCGATGACGAGGACAGTGAGGAGCAGGCGCATGCCTCACACCCTAGCCGACGGCGTCCCGCCGGCCTCAGGGGCGGGCGGGCCCTCTCGCTCCTGGCGCACAGCGTGTGCGACGCTGGGGCGGTGACCACCCGCCCCGTCCGCCAGGTCCTGCCGCTCGTGGGCGGCACGCGCCCCGACGACGTCGCCCGACTGCACCGGGCCCTGGTGGACGCGGCCGCCCGGCCCGGGCCCCTGCTCCTGCCCGTGGCCCCCGGCGAGGACCCGGCCGGGACCCTCGCCCTGATCGAGGAGGCGGCCCGCCCCGACCTGGCCGAGCGGGCCGACGTCCTCCTGCGCACCTCGGGCTCGACCACCGGTACCGGCAGCCTCATCGCCATGAGCGCCGGGGCGCTGCTCGCCTCGGCGCACGCCACCCACGCCCGTCTGGGGGGACCCGGCGCCTGGGTCCTGGCCCTGCCCGCCCACCACGTCGCCGGCCTGCAGGTGCTCCTGCGCTCCGTCGTCGCCGGCACCCGCCCGCTCGTGCTCGACACCTCGGACGGCTTCGACCCCGAGGCCCTGGCCGACCTCCTCCAGGGGGCGCGCGCTCCGGGCGACGGCGGGCCGCGGCTGTACCTGTCCCTCGTGCCCACCCAGCTGCGGCGCTGCCTCGACAGCCCCCGTGCCAGCAGCGCCCTGGCGCGCTGCGCGACGGTCCTCGTCGGTGGGGCCGCCACCGGGGCGGACCTGCTCGCCCGGGCCCGCGGCTGCGGCGTCCCGGTGGTCACGACTTACGGGATGAGTGAGACCGGTGGCGGCTGCGTCTACGACGGCGTGGCGCTCGACGGCGTGGGCGTGCGCATCGAGGACCCCGACGCCGACGGCACGGGACGCGTGGTCCTCACCGGCCCCGTGCTCGCCGAGGGCCACCTCCTCGCCCCGGCCGGCACCACCACCTCCTTCCGTCCCGCCTCCGGCGGGGCGCCGCGCGCGGTCGTCACGGCCGACCGCGGCCGCCTCGAGAGCGGACGCCTCACCGTCCTCGGGCGCCTCGACGACGTCATCGTCACCGGGGGCGTCAAGGTCGAGCCGCGTGAGGTCGAGGAGGTGATGACGCGCCTGCCGGGCGTGGCCCAGGCCTGCGTCGTCGGCGTGCCCGACGAGCAGTGGGGCAGCGCCGTCGTCGCCGTCGTCGTCGCCCACGACGGGCAGCAGGTGGAGGCCGGGGCCCTGCGCGCCGCCGCCCGCGCCCGGCTGGACGGGGCCCACGCGCCCAAGGAGGTCGTCGTCGTCGGCTCCCTGCCCGAGCGGGGACCGGGCAAGACGGACCGCCGCGCCGTGGCCCGGCTCGCGGCCGGGGCCCGTGCCGGGGGAGAACGGTGAGCCCCTTGCTACGCTCCGGGCAGCCGAGATGAGGAGGACAACCTCGTGACCGAGCCCGCCAGCCCGACCCGACCCGTCGCGTCGCAGCAGTCCGCCACGAGCTGGGCGGAGGTCGTGCGCCTGCGCACCCTGCCCGCCGCCGTCGCCCCCGTCATCCTGGGAGGCGGGGCCGCGGTGGCCCTGGGCACCTTCTCCCTGCCGCGCACCCTGCTCGCGGCGGGCGTCGCCCTGGCCCTGCAGATCGGCAGCAACCTCGCCAACGACTACTCCGACGGCGTGCGCGGCACCGACGACGAGCGCACCGGCCCGCCCCGGCTCACCGCCAGCGGGCTGGTGGCCCCGTCGAGCGTCAAGCGCGCGGCCTTCGGGTGCTTCGGCGTCGCCGCGCTGCTGGGGCTCGTCGTCGTCGTCCTGACCCAGCAGTGGTGGCTCGTCCTCGCCGGCGTCGCCGCCGTGGCCGCCGCCTGGTTCTACACGGGCGGGCCGCGCCCCTACGGCTACGCGGGCCTGGGAGAGGTCTTCGTCTTCGTCTTCTTCGGCCTCATGGCCACCTGCGGCACCGTGTACATCCAGGGCGGCTCGGTGCCCGGCTGGGTGTGGGTGGCGGCCTGCGGCATCGGGCTCATCGCCTGCTCCCTGCTCATGGTCAACAACCTGCGCGACATCGACACGGACCCCGCCCACGGCAAGAGGACCCTGGCGGTGCGCCTGGGCGACGAGCGGGCCCGCACCGCCTTCGTGGCGATGGTGTACCTGCCGGTGGCGCTGGGGCTCGGGGCACTGGCCTGGGCCTGGACGGGGCAGGCCGGCGGGGGGAGCGAGCGGAACACGCTGTGGGCGGTGGTCGTCCTGCTGGTGGTGCTCCTCGTCCTGTCCGGGATGGCGGACCGGGTGACGCGCCCCGTCGTCGCCCGTGCCACCGGGCGCGACCTCATCCCGGTCCTGCGCGACGCCGGGTTCTACGAGCTGGTCTACGGGGTCCTCATCGCCCTCGGGCTCATCGGCGCCTTCTGAGCGGCGCTGCCGGCGAGCTGCCTGGACTGCGGTCCGGGGCACCCCGCCTCAGAAGTAGTACGGGTACGGCGACCAGTCCGGCTCGCGGCGCTGGAGGAAGGCGTCACGGCCCTCGAGGGCCTCGTCCGTCATGTACGCCAGCCGCGTCGCCTCGCCGGCGAAGACCTGCTGGCCCGCCAGGCCGTCGTCGGCCAGGTTGAAGGCGAGCTTGAGCATGCGGATCGCCTGCGGGGACTTCGAGGCCACCGTGGCCGCGTACTCCAGGGCCCGCTCCTCGAGCTCGGCGTGCGGCACGGCCTCGTTGACCACGCCCCAGCGCTCGGCCTCCTCGGCGCCGTAGGTGCGCGCCAGGAAGAAGATCTCCCGGGCGCGCTTGTCACCCACCTGCCGGGCCAGCAGGGCGGAGCCGTAGCCGGCGTCGAAGGAGCCGACGTTGGCGTCCGTCTGCTTGAAGCGCGCGTGCTCGAGCGAGGCGAGCGACAGGTCGCACACGACGTTGAGGGAGTGCCCGCCGCCGGCCGCCCATCCGGAGACGGCCGCGATGACGACCTTCGGCATGGTGCGGATGAGCCGCTGGACCTCCAGGATGTGCAGGCGCCCCGCCCGGGCGGCGTCGACGCGCGACTGCCGGGCCGCGACCTCGTCGTCATGGACGCCGGCCTGTGCGCGGTCGGCCGGGCTGCCGGCCTCAACCGTCTCGTAGTGGTAGCCGTCGCGCCCGCGGATGCGCTGGTCGCCACCGGAGCAGAACCCCCAGCCGCCGTCCCTGGGGGAGGGGCCGTTGCCGGTGAGGATGACGGCGCCGACGTCCCCGCTCCTCCGGGCGTGGTCGAGCACCCGGTAGAGCTCGTCCACGGTGTGGGGGCGGAAGGCGTTGCGCAGCTCGGGGCGGTCGAGGGCGACGCGCACCACCGGCAGGTCGCGCAGCCACACGCCGTCGGCGTCGCGCTCACAGCCGCGGTGGTAGGTGACGTCGCTCAGGCCCCCCGGACCGGTCGAGCGGTTGGCGAAGCCCTCGACCTCGCGCCAGCGGGAGGGGTCGAAGACCTGCGAGACCCGCTCGGACAGCGGGTGGGGCGACGGCGCGGCGGGGCGGGAGGTGCTCATGCGCCCAGGGTAGGGGTGGGCGTCCTCAGCGGGGCGCGTCCTCGTCGTGACCCTCCGGGGCCTCGTCGCGTCCGGGCGCCCCCGGCAGGGCCGTTCCGAGGAGCTCGGCGGCGGCCCACATGAAGCCGAACGCTCCCAGCCACGCCCACCACGGGATGCCCCGGTGGAACAGCACCATCGTGAGGACGATGACGGCCGCGAGCAGCGCCAGGTGCAGGTGCCGGGCCAGGGAGTGCGTGGACATGGTGGGACCTCCTTGTCGAGGCGCGAGCCTATACCCGGGCCTGTGCCCGAGCGCCCGGCGGCGCGTCCCGGGTGCGCGGGCGCCGTCGTCGGCCACGGCCTGCCGGGCGCCGGTAGCCTGTGGGTCATGACGCTCATGACGCAGAGCCCCGCCGCCGTCGACCCCGCCGCCCGCGAGGTCATCCCCGCCCAGGCGGGAGGCGGGCTCGTCGCCTCCGAGACGGGGCGCCTGCGCGAGGTCATCGTCCACCGGCCCGGTGCCGAGATCGCCCGCCTGACCCCCATCAACGCGGACTCGCTCCTCTTCGACGACGCCCTCAACGTGCGCCGGGCCCAGGCCGAGCACGACGCCCTCACCGCCATCCTGCGCGCCGAGGGCGTCATCGTCCACGACTTCCGCGACCTGCTCACCGAGGCCCTGGCCCACCCGGGCGCCCGCGCCCTCGTCCTCGAGGAGGCCGTCGGCCCCCAGGCGGTGGGCGTGTCCACCTCCGAGGTCCTCACCGACTACCTCCAGGGCCTGGGCGACGCCGAGCTCGCCGAGGTCCTCCTGGCCGGCATCACCCGCACCGAGCTGAGACAGCGACTCGACGCCGCCGACTCGCGCACCCTGTTCCACACGACCTTCCTGTCCACCCTCGAGGGGCAGTTCGTCATCACCCCGCTGCCCAACCACCTGTTCACGCGCGACGCCTCCGCCTGGCTCTACGGCGGCTGCCACGTCAACACCATGGCCCTCGCCCCCCGCCACCGCGAGGCCGTCAACTACGAGGCCGTCTACCGCTTCCACCCGGCCTTCGCGGGCCGCGGCCTGCTGTGGACCCAGCCGCACGGGGCCGGCCCGGCCACCACCGAGGGCGGCGACTTCCTCGTCCTGGGCAACCGCACCCTCGTCATGGGCCTGTCCCACCGCTCCACGGCCGCCGGCGTCGAGCGCCTGGCCACCCGGCTGTTCGACGACGGCGTCGCCGACCGCGTCATCGGCGTCCACATGCCCGACCGCGCCTTCTACACCGAGCTCGACGCCGTCATGCACCTGGACACCCTCATGACGATGGTCGCCCCGGACACCTGCCTGCGCTTCGCGGGCTTCACCGACGTCACGACCGTCGAGATCGAGCCCGGTGCCGCCCGCGGCTCCACGAAGGGCCCGGCCCTGAGCGTCACCGTCCACGACGAGGCGGACATGGACCGGGTGCTCGCCCGCGCGGCCGGCGTCGACGCCCTGCGCGTCATCAGCCCGGACATGACCGACGAGGCCGAGGCCCTGCGCGAGCTCGCCCGCGACTCCTGCAACGTCGTCGCCGTCGCCCCGAACCGGGTCATCGGCTACGCGCACAACGAGCGGGCCAACGACGCCCTGCGGCGTGCGGGGGTGGAGGTCATCGAGACGCCGGGCGTCGAGCTCGTGCGCGGGCGCGGTGGCGCGCACTGCATGACCTGCCCCGTCACCCGCGACGCGGCCTGAGCCGGCGCGCCCCACCTCCTGGGGGCGCAGAACGGCCTCCGGGCGGGCCGGTCACGCTGACCGACCCGCCCGGAGGCCGTCGTCTCACTTCTTGTCGCTCATGGAGTCGTCGCTCATCGCGGTCTCGTCGGACATGGCGCCGTCGTGCATCGCGTCGTCGCTCATGGCCGTCTCGTCGCTCATGGCGCCGTCGTGCATGGCGTCATCGCCCATGGCTCCGTCGGGGGCGGTCGTGTCGGACATCGCCGGCTTGTTGTCGCTCATGGAGTCGTCGGACGAGCCGCAGGCGGCCAGGCCGAGGCCGGCGACGAGGCAGAGGGAGGCGGCGAGGGTACGGGTGATCACGGTGGTACGGCGCATGAGGTGCTCCTTGTGTGTGGGGAATGACGCGTCCGGGTCGGGCGCGCTGACATGAGGGGTTCGGAGCGGAGAAGGGTCTGGATCGACGCGGATCACGTGATCCATGCCACTGGCTGATCGTGGTGGGGAACCGATCCGCGCGAGCGGCGGCACCGAACCGGAGACAGGCGGGAGACACAGCCCCCGCCCGGAAAGGAACCCTCATGGTGAGCCTCGCCCTTATCGGTGTGCTCGGCGGCTTCATCACCGCCATCTCCCCGTGCATTCTGCCCGTGCTGCCCGTCATCCTCGTCGCAGGGGGTGCCGGCGGCCGCGTCGGGAGCACGATGACCCCGGAGGAGGACGGCGAGGCCCCCGCACGCGCCTCCCTGTCCAACCGCGCCCGCCCGTACCTCGTCGTCGGCGGCCTGGTCCTGTCCTTCACCTTCCTCACCCTCCTGGGCGCCACGGTCCTCAGCGCCCTCCACCTGCCCCAGGACATCGTCCGCTGGGTCGGCATCGTCCTGCTGGCGCTCATCGGCGTCGCCATGATCGTGCCCCGCCTCATGGAGGTCCTCGAGCGCCCCTTCGCCCGGTTCCAGCAGCTGGGCTCGGCGAACCCGGACAACGGCTTCCTCCTGGGGCTCGTGCTCGGCGCCGCCTACGTCCCCTGCGTCGGACCGGTCCTCGCGGCCGTCTCCGTCGCCGGGGCCACCGGCCGCATCGGCACCGACACCGTCGTCCTGGCCGTCTCCTTCGGCCTGGGCACGGCCGTGCCCCTGCTCGCCTTCGCCCTGGCGGGCCGTGGCGTTGCCGAGCGCGTGCGCGCCTTCCGCACCCGCCAGCGCGCCATCCGCATCACCTCGGGCGCGCTCATGATCGCCCTGTCCCTCGGGCTGGCCCTCAACCTGCCCGCGGCCGTCCAGCGCGCCCTGCCCGACTACACCGCCGCCGTGCAGGAGCGCCTTGACCAGGCGCTCCACGGCGGCAGCACGGCCGGCGGCTGCGTGCCGGGAGCCGACCACCTGGCGGACTGCGGGCCGCTGCCGCAGCTGACGGGCGTGACCGCCTGGCTCAACACGCCGGACGAGAAGCCCCTGACCGACGAGCAGCGCGCCGGCAAGGTCACGCTCATCGACTTCTACGCCTACTCCTGCATCAACTGCCAGCGCTCCGCCCCCGGCATCGAGAAGCTGTACCAGACCTACCGCGAGGCGGGGCTGCAGGTCCTGGGCGTGCACTCGCCCGAGTACGCCTTCGAGCGCGACGTCGACAACGTCCGTGAGGGGACCCGGGCCCTCGGCCTCACCTACCCGGTCGCCGTCGACTCCGACCTGGCCACCTGGACCGCCTTCGACAACCACTACTGGCCCGCCCACTACCTGGCCGACGCCCAGGGCACCCTGCGCCAGGTGTCCTACGGCGAGGGCCGCCAGGCCACCCTCGAGCGGCTCATCCGCGAGCTCCTGGTCGAGGCGGACCCGGACGTCGCGCTGCCCGACCCCGTCTTCACCTCCGACGACGCGGGGCTGGACGCGCGCACCCCGGAGACCTACCTCGGGGCCCAGCGCGCGCAGCGCTTCGTCGGCGGTGAGCTGAGCGAGGGGACGCACACCTACAGCCTCCCCGAGACCCAGCCCACGGACACCTTCTCCCTCGACGGCACCTGGAGCGTCACGGGCGAGTCCATCAGCCCCGAGGGCGGCACCGGCCGGGTCCGCCTGGCCTGGCGGGGCAAGCAGGTCAACCTCGTGGTCTCCGGCACCGGCGTGCTGCGCTGGAGCGTCGACGGCCAGCAGCACGAGCAGATGATCGACGGCGTCCCCAACGGTGTGTCACTGGTGGAGGTGCCCGAGACCTCCTCCGGCGTGCTCGACATCGAGGCGGACGATGGCCTGGAGCTGTACTCCTTCACCTTCGGGTGAGGCGGCCGCGGGGCCGTACCATCCTGCTGTGGATCGTGACGAGGAGCTCGAGAGCGACGCGGCGCTGCTGGACGCCGTCGCGATGAGGGACGAGGCGGCCTTCGCGCGCCTGTACGACCGCTGGGCCGGCAGGCTGCTCGCCCTCATCGTGCACGTCCTGGTGGACCCCGCCCAGAGCGAGGAGGTCCTGCAGGAGGTCATGCTGGAGATCTGGCGCGACGCCGGCAGCTTCGACCGCGCCAGGGGCTCCGCCCGCGGCTGGATGGCGGTACGGGCCAGGCGGCGCGCGGTGGACCGGGTGCGCCAGTCCCAGGCGGCACGTGACCGTGAGCAGCGCTGGCCCGCCGTCATGCCGGACGCCGACGTCACCGCCCAGCAGGTGGAGGACGCCGTCGAGGCCGAGGAGGTGCGCTCCGCGCTCGCGAGAGTGGGGGAGCCGCACCGCTCGACCCTCCTGGCAGCCTACGTCGGCGGACTCACGCACGCGCAGATCGCACGCCGCACGGGCGTGCCGCTGGGGACGGTCAAGTCCAGGATCCGCGACGGCGTCGCCAGGCTCCGTCGGGAGATGGGGCTGCTGGACGAGCAGATGACAGGTGCCGGCACCGGCCGGCAGGGCCAGGAGCCCCTGGCCGCCAGGCACGATCGACAGGAGGTGGGACGATGACCAGGGCAGGAGACGAGTCCGCCAACGTGCTGCCGGGCGCGTGGGACGAGGCCGACGACGAGGCCCAGCTGGACCCCGAGGCGCTGGGCGCGCTCATGGCGTCCCTGCGCCCCGTGGCCCCCTCGGCGGCGCTACGGGAGGCCGTGCTCTCACAGGTGGCCTCAGCGGACACCGGTGAGAGCGGGCCGGGGGCGCTGGGCGGGCCCGAGGGGCCCGCCGGACCGCAGGAGCCGGCTGGGACAGCACGGCCCGAGGAGGGCGCCGTCGTCGTGCCGCTGCGCCGCCGCGCCCGGAGCAGGGGCGGGCTCGCCGGCTGGCGGCTGGTGGGCATGCGCGCGGCCGCCGTGGTCGCCCTCGTGGGCGTGGGCGTGGGCGTCGGCCGTTGGAGCGCCATGGACTCGATGGCGCCCACGGAGCACTTCGCCCACCTCAACCAGGCCCAGGACGTGCAGCGGGTGACCGACACGATGCCCGACGGGCACATCGCCACCCTCACGTGGTCGCAGGACATGAGCATGACGGCGCTGGCGCTGCCTCAGGAGATGATGGCGGCCTCGCAGGGCCACAGCCTGCAGGTGTGGCTCGTCAAGGACGGCGTGACGACCTCGCTGGGCCTGTACGACCCCAGCGGCGGCACGGGCTTCACCTTCATCGACCTCATGCCGCAGGAGGGGGAGAGGGTCTTCATCACCCAGGAGCCGGAGGGCGGCTCGTCCCAGCCGACCGGGGAGCCCCTGGTGACCTTCGACGTCAACGCCGACGGCACGACCACCCGTGCCTCGCAGGCCCCGACGTCCCCGGGCTCCGAGGCCTGAGGACGCGCGGCGGAGGTACGGCACCGGCTCTCTCCAGCGGGCCTCGCAGGGCCTGCTCGTGCGTCACGTGCGCGCGTGCCCGGTCACGCCCACCGTCCGTCCTTCTCAGCACGTACCGAACACAGGCCGGTACGCGCCCCGAAGCCCCTCGAGCGCACGCTCCTGCGCACGCGCGTCGCCGGGGTGCGCTGCCCGGGCCACGAGCCGGGCATCAAGCCCCGCAACCCTACTGAGGGTGGCCAGCAGGTCCGGGTCCTGCTGGCCGAGCCCATGTACGTGCTCGATCTGGACCTGTGCCAGCTTGATCCAGGAACGCGCGGTGTCAGGCGTCATCTGCTCGATGCTTCGCGCTCAGCTCCCCGGTCATGCGAGGACGGGCGCGTACCGCGGCATCGCAGCCAGCTCGGCCCGAAGCCTCGCCGTGTGCGCCTCGATGGCCTGGCGGTTGTCCGGGTCGACCGCACGGGCCTCGCGCATCACCCGAGACTGCTCGGACTGCCAGTGCTTCTCGTCCGCAGCGGTCATGGCCTCATCCATCCACTCGACGTACCGGCCTCCGAGCTGGGTCGCCAGCTCACGCATCACGTCGTAGACCATCGGGTCGTCAAGACGGTCCCCATCACTCATCGCGGGCCTCACCTCCGGCAACCCTGTCTACCCAGTCGGCCGACAACGGTATCGGGTCAGATACCGGTTGAGGCGGGTGACGCGACGCTCAGGCCAGGCGGTCGGCGCTCGGGCCCGGGCGCGTGACGATGGTCGAGGCCCGCGCCCCGGCCTCCGGGAAGGCGGCGCGGTAGCGCTCGAGCCACTGGGTGGCGAAGTCCTCGGCGTCCCGGCGCGGCACGATGGCGTAGGTCGAGCCTCCCCAGCCGGCCCCGAAGGCCGAGGCGCCCACCGCCCCCATCTCGCGGGCCAGGTCCACGAGAGCGTTCGTCTCGGGCACCTGGTTGAGCAGGTGGGAGGCCGCCAGGGCGTGCGAGCGCGCCAGCACCTCGCCCACCGCCGCGTCACCGGCCGCGATGGCCGCCGCCCCCGCGGGAACGAGCACCAGGGACTCCTCGAGGAGCTGCTCGACGCGGCGCCGCTCGTAGCCCCGCTCCGTCAGCGACAGCAGCTCCTCGAGCGCCGGGTCCCCGGCGGGCTGCTCGCCCGTCGCCTCACCGATGAGGGAGGCGACCGCCTGCGCCACGAACGCGTCCGAGCGGCCCGTCGCCTCGTTCCACCGGGCCAGCACACGGCGCAGCGTGAGCGGCCCCCGGTTGTAGTCCTCCAGGGCGGCCCCCGTCTTCTCCGCCGCGACTCCGCTGACGCCGACGACGAAGGCCCAGTCCTCGGGGAAGGACACCCTCTCCAGGACCTCCATGGGGGAGAAGCGGGCCAGCAGGAGCGTGTCGGGCGCACCGCAGAGCATGCCCGTGTGGTCCTCGCTGCCGCCCTGCGTGCCCACGCCCTCGGCGCCCAGGAGCGCGCGCCACGGCCGGCCGGCCTCGACACCGGCGAGGTAGCCCGCCGTCGCCAGGCGGTCCGGCACGTTGCGCGTCCACAGGTCGCTGGTGCTCCAGCCGTTGAGGTCCGCCAGGGCGAGTGCGCTGGCGCACACGAGAGCGGAGGACGAGCTCATCCCCGAGGCGGGGGGCAGGTCCGAGGTGACCGTCAGGTGCGCGGCCACCGGCTCGGACAGGCCGGCGAAGTTCTGCGCCAACCGGTCGAGGACCGTCTGCAGGTAGCGGCCCCAGTGCCCGGCGGGCAGGGCGGGGTCGGTGCCGGCGGCCAGGGTGACGGGCTCACCCCCCGCCGTCGTCGTCGCTGTGAGGGAGCCGGCCGGGCCGTCCACCGCCTCGGCGGTGGCGGTGATGCCGCGGTCGACGGCGCCCACGAGCACGCGCCCGCCGGCGTAGTCGGTGTGCTTGCCCAGGACCTCGATGCGGCCCGGCACGCGCCAGGTGACGGGTGCGCTCACAGCACGACCGCCGTGGTGGCCAGGCGGGCCTCGACGTCCGCGATGTCCTCACGGCGCGACAGGTCCAGGACCGCGCCCCGGGTGGGGATGACGGCGACCGGGCCGGGCAGGGCCCGCACGGCGTCGACGATCTCGTACTCGCCGCGCGCGGAGGGCCCGATCGAGCGGCAGGCGTCGAAGATCTTGGGAGTGAAGCCGAAGCAGTTCATCGACACCAGGGCGTGCTCGCCGGCGGCCTCGACCACCTCGGGGGCGGGCTTCTCGATGATGTCGGTGAGCACGCCGTCGGAGGCCTTGACCAGGGCGAAGGCGGCCACGCGCTCGGCGGGGATGTTGGAGCCGGCGACCAGGGCGGCCCGGTCGAAGCCCAGCAGCGCGTTGCCGCCGCGCTCGGCGAGCTCGCGCATGCCCTCGACGGGGTAGTAGTTGTCCCCGTTGACCATGAGGAAGGGCTCGTCGCCGATGACCTCGGCGGCGGACAGGACGGCGTTGGCCGTGCCCCTCGGCTCGACCTGGACGGCGAGCTCGAC
This sequence comes from Actinomyces sp. AC-20-1, assembly GCF_023369555.1. Classification (GTDB taxonomy): domain Bacteria; phylum Actinomycetota; class Actinomycetes; order Actinomycetales; family Actinomycetaceae; genus Actinomyces. The sequence goes on from NZ_JACJVC010000002.1 coordinate 132,553, forward strand.
GCGGACGCGGCTGAGGCCGAGCGAGTCGATGTGGGCGGCGAAGTCCTCGTGCTCGGGCCCGACGACGAGGACGATGCGCTCGATGCCGGCGTCGGCCAGGGCGCTCATGGAGTAGTCGATGAGGCGGTGCTCTCCGATGGGCATGAGGGCCTTGTAGCCGGAGGCGGCGGCAGCGGCCTGGGCGGCCGTCATGCCCGAGGCGTCGGAGGCGGCGCGCATGCGCGTGCCGAGCCCGCGGGCGAGCACGAGGGCGGTGCGGGTGCCACGGGGGGCCGGGGTGGTGCTGGCAGTCATGTTCTCGACCATGTCCTCAGTCCAGTGCGTAGTAGGTGGCGACGGCGTCGGCGACGGCCTGCGCCTCGTCGTGGGTGGGCATCTCGCAGAAGACGCGCAGCAGGGGCTCGGTGCCGGAGAAGCGGATGGTGGTCCAGCCGCCGTTCGTGAAGTACACCTTGCAGCCGTCGTCCCAGGTGACTCTCTCGGTCTCGTGCCCCAGGGCGGCGAGGTCCGGCAGGTCGTGGGCCTCGAAGATCCGTGCGGTGAGGTCGCTGCGGCGTTCGGCGGTGAAGCCGTAGGCGGCCTCGACCATGACGAGCTCGCCGTAGCGCTCGACGATGTCGGCGTAGAGCTCGGAGAGCTTCTTGCCGGAGGCGGCGACGGCCTCGACCAGGAGGCTGCCGGCGTAGACGCCGTCCTTGCCGGCGATGTGGCCGCGCACGGTGAGGCCGCCGGAGGACTCCCCGCCGATGACGGCGTCGGTCTCGGCCATCTTCGCGCTGATCCACTTGAAGCCCACGGGCACCTCGTGGCAGACCTGGCCGTGGGCCTCGGCGACGCGGTCCAGCAGGTGCGTGGTGGACATGTTGCGCACGGCCGGCCCGGACCAGCCCTTGCGGGTGAGCAGGTAGTCGTAGAGCAGGACGAGGACCTGGTTGGGGGTGAGGTAGTGGCCCTTGTCGTCGATGATGCCCAGGCGGTCGGCGTCGCCGTCGGTGGCGATGCCGAGGTCCGCGCCTGACTCGAGGACGGCGTGGCGCAGGGCGGTGACGGTGCCCTCGGTGGGGGAGGGCATGCGGCCGCCGAAGAGGGGGTCGTGGCGGTCGTGGATGACGTCGACCTGGCAGCGGGCCGTCAGGAGGATGGTCTGCAGGCTCGTCTCGGACACGCCGAACATGGGGTCGAGGACGATGTGCATGTGCGCGTGGCGGATCGTCTCGATGTCGAGCTTGTCGATGATGGCGTCGAGGTACCAGTTGAGGGACTTCTGGATGGTGACGAGCTCGCTGGCGCGGGCCACGTGGGGCTCGACGGAGCGGACGTCGGCCTCGGTGAGGGTGGCGACGTGGGCGGTGAGCTCGTCGGTGACCTCGACGTCGGCGTCGCGTCCGCCGGGCAGGAAGATCTTGATGCCGTTGTAGAGGGCGGGGTTGTGCGAGGCGGTGACGGCGATGCCGTAGGCGGCGTCGAGGTTGCGCACGGTCCACATGGTGGTGGGCGTGGGGGAGGGGCGGTCGATGATGGTCACGGGCACGCCGTTGGCGACGAGGACCTCGACGGCCCACCAGGCGGCGGTGTCGGACAGGAAGCGGCGGTCGTAGCCGATGACGACGCGCCCGGGCCGGCCGTCGGGGCGGGAGGCGGCCTCCTCGTTGACGCGGTCGGCGAGGCCCTGCACGAGGAGGCGGACGTTGGCCTTGGTGAACTCGTCGCCGATGACGGCTCGCCAGCCGCCGGTGCCGAACTTGATCATGTCAGTGCCTCTCTCGCAGGCTCGTGCGGATCTCGTCGTTGAGTGCCGTCGTGGTCGGGCGTCCCCGCACCGAATACTTCGGACCTCGAACAAACTACCGGACGCGCCCGCGACACGCCAGAGGTGTCAGGTCCTCCATCGCCGTTGGGTCCTCCAGCACCGTCTCCAGCGCCACCCTCGCCGCCCCGCACGACGGCGCCCACTCGCCCAGAGCCGAGACCTCCAGCCTCACCAGTGAGCGCACGTCCAGGCGCCGCTCCTCCAGGGCCGCCGCCGTCGGCTCCAGCAGCACGTCCGCAAAGGCCGCCAGCCAGCCCGACAGCACGACGACCTCCGGGTTGAGCACGTCCACCAGCACCGACAGGCCCCGCTCCAGGCTCCTCTGCACCCCGGCCAGCTGCTCCTCGAGCACCGGGTCCCCCTGCTCGAAGCGCTCGCGCAGCAGCACCGTGCGCTCGCCCACGGGCTGGGAGACGTCACGCACCGGGTCGTCGTCGGGGTAGACCGACACCACCGACTCGAAGCCGATGAGCGTCTCCCAGCAGCCGCGCCGCCCGCACTGGCACAGCGCCCCGTCCGGCTCCACCGGCATGTGCCCCACCTCGCCCGTGTAGCCCATCCACCCGTGCAGCACGTGCCCGTCGGCGACGATGCCCGCACCGATGCCCTGGCCGCCCGACAGGTACAGGAGGTTGCGCACCTGGGGGAAGGCGTCGTGGACGGCCAGCGCCGCGAGCCGGGCGTCGTGCTCGACGAGGACCGGCGGCACCGGCACCTGGCGGCACCCGGCCTCCGTCAAGGACAGGCCTATCGCCTCGGCCACCCCGGAGGCCAGGGCGATGTCGTGCCAGTCGAAGGCCGAGGAGTAGTGGACCCGGCCGGTGTCGTAGTCGAGCAGTCCCGGCTGGGCCAGGACGACGGCGGGCACCGCGGTCCCGGCGCGGGCCAGCCGCACCAGCTCCTCCGCCAGCACGACCCCGATCCGCGCGATCACCGCCTCCGGGTCGCGGCTGGGGTCCTGCACCGGCTTGGAGCGCTGGGCCAGCACCTGGCCGGTGAGGTCGGTCGTCGTCAGCAGCAGGCAGTCGGGGCTGATCTCCAGGCCGACGCCGGCGACCGCCCCCGCGGACACGTGCAGCGAGGTGCTGGGGCGCCCCACGGAGCCGGAGGCCGCCGCCCTGCCCTCCGTGACGAGCCCGAGGCCGGTGAGGTCGCCCACCAGCGTCGAGACCGTCGCCTTGGACAGACCGGTGGTCTGCGACAGCGCCGTGCGCGAGAGCGGCCCGGCCTTGAGGGTGCGCAGGATGAGGGACAGGTTGGACACGCGCACGTCCGTGTGGGCCCGGGGTCCGGCCGGTCGCGTGGTGGCCAGGAGGGAGGCGGTGGACATGTCCGTGATGGGCCGGGCCTCTCGTGCCACGTCCTGCCTCCCTTCGCCCGACGCGGACACCTTAGTGCCTGCGGGCCGTCCGTGGGGCGAGCGCCGGGTGTGGGCGATACTGGGCGCCGGCACACCGACGAGAGGAGCCCTCCCATGACCTACGCCCTGCCCGCCCCCGACGCCGCCCTCCTTGCCGGACTCAAGGGGCGCAGCTTCCTGCGCGAGCTGGACTTCACCCCGGCCGAGTGGATGACCCTCATCGAGCTCGCTGCCCAGCTCAAGGCCGCGAAGAAGGCCGGCCGCGAGGTCAGGCGCCTGGAGGGCAAGAACATCGCCCTGCTGTTCGAGAAGACCTCCACGCGCACCCGCTGCTCCTTCGAGGTCGGCGCCCACGACCAGGGCGCCCACGTCACCTACCTCGACCCCTCCGGCTCCCAGATGGGCCACAAGGAGTCCGTCGCCGACACCGCCCGCGTCCTGGGCCGCATGTTCGACGGCATCGAGTACCGCGGTGACGAGCAGGCCAAGGTCGAGCAGCTCGCCGCCCTGTCCGGCGTGCCCGTGTGGAACGGCCTCACCGACGACTGGCACCCCACCCAGATGCTGTGCGACTGCCTGACGATGATCGAGCACGCGGGCAAGGCGCCCGCGGAGATCTCCTACGCCTACGTCGGCGACGCCCGCTTCAACATGGGCCGCTCACTGCTGGTGGCCGGCGCGATGATCGGCGCGGACGTGCGCGTCGTCGCCCCCAGGGACCTGTGGCCGGACGAGGACTGCGTGGCCGAGGCCCGCCGCGTCGCCGCCGGGACGGGTGCGCGCGTCACCCTCACCGAGTCCGTCGCCGAGGGCGTGACCGGCGTCGACTTCGTCCACACGGACATCTGGGTCTCCATGGGCGAGCCCAAGGAGGTGTGGGACGAGCGCATCGCCATGCTGCGCCCCTACCAGGTCAACAGCGCCCTCATGGCCCTGGCCGGGGAGCGGGCCAGGTTCATGCACTGCCTGCCCGCCTACCACAACCGCGAGACCGCCATCGGCGAGGAGATCTACCAGGCCACCGGCATGGACGGCCTGGAGGTCACCGAGGAGGTCTTCGAGTCCGAGGCCTCCATCGTCTTCGACCAGGCCGAGAACCGCATGCACACCATCAAGGCCGTCATGGTGGCGACGCTGGGCGACTGAGCCCCGGTGGCGCCTCCCCGGCGCCGTCAGGGCTTCCCAGCCCCCGGTGCTGCCCGGCACTCTCGGTACGGACCACCTGCTGCGCGTAGGACAACGTGTGTGCTCAAGGACAACGTGCTCGCCGTAGGACAACCTGAGGAACGTCACCAGGTTGTCCTGCTGCACGTAAGTTGTCCTGCTGGCGGAAGGCGGTCCGGCTGGGTGCCGGGCTCGCCCCGCGCCGTCGACTGGGCCCGGCGCCTCACACGCCGGGCACGGCCCGACGGCGGAGCCCCCACCAGCCGGCGAGCAGGCCGAGCACCCCGACCGCCCCCTGCACCACCAGCGGGGTCCAGGCGGTCGGGGCGCCGACCTCGACGACGTGGCCGAGCGCGGACACGTCGAGCAGCCACCGCGGCAGGCCGAGGAGGCCCGCGAGGAACACCGTGAAGGCGCTCCACGACACCACGGCCCACGAGACCCCGGCCGCCAGCCGAGGGGCCAGGCCCACCAGGCAGAAGGCGACGCCGAGCACCGCCAGCATGCCCGCCCCCTGGGACAGGGTGTAGACCCAAGCCCTCTCGGCCGCCTGCTCGCCGGGGAACTGCGAGCCGGCGACGGCGGCCGTCGCCCCAGCCGTCACCACGAGGGCCACCGCCGCGAGGACGGCGGCATCCGCCACGCGCGCCCAGTACCAGCGGCTGCGCGAGACACCCTGGGCGAGGACGGCCTCGGTGAGCCCATCGCGCTCGTCGCCCACCGCCCCGAGCGTGCGCAGGACGACGGCGACAGCGATGAGTAGCACAGTGAACTCTGCCACCAGCAGCAGGTAGGTGGCGGCGATGCTGCCCGGCCCGGTGAGGGCGGCCAGCGTGGCCGCCGCCTGCGGTGCGACGTCCAGGACGTCGGTCATCGCCGCCCCCATGCCCGTGAAGAGCCCGGTGAGGACCACCAGCGACACCAGCCACCACCCTGTGCTCCGGGCGCCCAGGCGCAGCAGCAGGTCCAGCGGCCCGCGCACGCGCCGACGACGGCGGGAGCGCGTCGGCTCCGGCAGCCAGGCCGCACCGGTGTCCCGGTGGTGGTGCAGCAGCGCCGCCAGGCCACCGGCCGCCAGCGCCACACCCAGCCCGACGACGAGGACCCCGACGTCGTTGGCGCCATAAGGATCGATGAGGTCACGCCAGGCCAGGGGAGTGAGCCACCGCAGCCACGACGCCCCGGTCGTGTCGGCCGTCACCCGGAGCGCGAAGGCCACGGCGAAGCCCATCAGCCCCACGCCCCGCACCGCCGTCGGCTCACGCAGGAGCTGGGCGAGCACGAGGGTGAGGGCCTCGAAGACCAGGCCGACGACGAGCAGCAGAGCCGAGTAGACCCACGCGCCCGCGACCGTCATCTCCTCAGAGGTCATCGCCGCCACCGTCAGGAGCAGACCCGTGCCGGCGCTGAGCACCGTCAGCAGCGCCGCCACCCACGCGGACGACGACACGAGAGGGGTCCAGCGGCCCGCACCCGAGCCCCGGGCCAGCTCGACCATCCCGGACTCCTCATCGCCCCGCGTGGCGGAGGCCGTGAGGACGACGGCGAGCAGCGCCGCGCACCACAGGACGTAGGTGCCGGTCTCCCAGGCGAAGACCTGCCCCAGGCTCCCGGGGGAGGGCAGGCGGCCCATGAAGACACCCATCGCCGGGGAGCTGTCAGCGAGGTCGATGACCGCCTGACGTGAGGCCGCGTCCGGGTAGGTCCGCTCATAGCTCGGCGGCGCGACGGCGACGAGGGACCACAGCATGAGCAGCCACAAGGCGGCGGAGGTCCGGCGCTGGCGGGTGAGCAGGCGCAGGAGCACCGGCGCACCCTGCAACACCTGCAAGCCTTGCAGGTGTTGCAGGGTGCACGGACGGAACCGCCCGGGAGCCCCCGTCGCGCTCCCGGCACTCACGGCCGCGCCTCCTTCGCGTCGGCCCGCTGGGCGGGCGGGCTCTCGTAGTGGGAGAGGAACAGGTCCTCCAGGGTCGCCGGCTCCACCCGCACGTCCACCAGGCCGTGAGCCGACACCGCCGCCAGCACCCCAGGCAGCAGCGTGGAGGCGACCTGGAGGACGAGGCGGCAGCGGTCGCCGTCGTCGGAACGGCTGACGGAGCCGGGCGCGCAGCCGGCCGCCGTCAGGGCGTCGAGGAGGTCCGGGACGCGGTCGGCGTCGGCACCCAGGCTCACGCGGGTGTGGGCCAGGGACTGCAGGGTGGCCAGGTCCCCGTCCTGGACGGAGCGGCCCTCCTTGATGATCGTCACCCGCGAGCACACGGCCTGCACCTCGGCGAGGATGTGGCTGGAGAGCAGCACCGTCGCCCCGCGCGCGCTGAGCCCGGCGACGACCTCGGTGAAGACGCGCTCCATGAGGGGGTCCAGCCCGCTCGTGGGCTCGTCGAGGACGAACAGGTCGACCGGGGCGGACAGGGCCGCGATGAGCGCGACCTTCTGCCGGTTGCCCTTGGAGTAGGTGCGCACGCGCTTGGACGGGTCGAGGTCGAAGCGCTCGATGAGCTCGGCCTCCGCCGCCGTGTCCCGTGCGCCCCGCAGGCCCGCGAGCGCGTCGAGGGCCTGGCCACCGGTGAGCCTCGGCCACAGGGCCACGTCACCGGGCACGTAGGCGAGGCGCCGGTTGATGCCGGCCGCGCGCGTCGCCGGGTCCTCACCCAGGACCCGCACGGAGCCGGCGTCCGGGCGGTACAGGCCGAGCAGGGTGCGGATCGCCGTCGACTTGCCCGCACCGTTGGGGCCGAGGAAGCCGTGGACAGTGCCCGACTTGAGGGTGAGGTCGAGGCCGTTCAGGGCAGTGACGCGGCCGAAGCGCTTGACCAGGCCGGAGACCTCGATGGGGCGGGTGGGCTCAGCCACGGAGCCACTCCTCTCTGACGGTGGGGTCGATGACAGTGGCCAGGACCGGGTCCGCGGCCATGAGCGCCAGGAGCCTGTTGTAGGCGGCGCGTTGCACCGGGTCCGGGTAGGCCGTGCGCAGCAGGGGCCCGTAGAGGGCCCACAGGCCCGGGGAGAGACGCCCGCCCATGAGCGAGGCCATGAGGTCGCGCGAGGAGCGCCGGTGGCGTGCGACGAGCGCGTACATGTCCGCCACGAGGCTGCTCACGGTCTCGCGGGTGGGCTCAGAGGCGGGGTCCAGGCCCCTGAGCGAGTCGAAGCGCTCGTGGAGGTCGGCGACGACGGCGCGCTCCTCGGCGTTGTACTCCTCCATGTAGAGGGTGATCGCGGTGGTGGGGAACAGGCCGGAGACGGCGAGCAGCGTCATCATGTGCTGCTTGGAGCGCACGGAGCGCCTGGCCCCCGGCCGGGACAGCCGGCCCTCGATGTCGCTGTAGAAGTCCCTCACCACGCGCGGCAGGGGTGACAGGGCCTCGCCGGCGGCGACCTTGGCGATGAGGACGTCGACGCGCCGGCGCTGGTGCTCGAGCTCGGCGATGCGCTCGTCGATCTCGGTGCGGGTGGCGCGCAGGTCCGCCAGGGTCGTGGGCTGCTCGCCGCCGCCGGGCTGCGGTGAGGAGGGGGCGTCCTCGTCGAGCAGGGCGGCGACCCGCTTGAGCGGAACGCCGGAGCGCACGAGCCAGCGGATGCGCAGGAGGCGGGCCAGGTGCTCGGTGTCGTAGTCGCGTTGGGCGCCCCGGGTCGGAGGCACGGGCAGGAGCCCGAGGCGGTGGTAGTGGCGCACCGTCCGCGTCGTCGTCCCGGCCAGGTCGGCCATCTCCTTGACTCGCACGCTGCCCATCCAACACAGCGACGCAACGTCGCTGTCAAGGGAGCGCGGTAGGGCGGGCCCGGGCAGGGTGGGCGCCTGGCCTATCCTGCGACCATGACCCCCGCAGCCGCAGGCGAGATCGACCTCGCCGCCCTGAGCGAGCACGACCGCACCGGCCTGCTCGACGGCGTCGACCGGGCCGTCGTGTGGGACCTGCCCCTGCGCACCCGCTTCCGCGGCCTCACCCGGCGCGACGGCGTCCTCCTGCACGGGCCCGCCGGCTGGGGCGAGGTCGCCCCCTTCTGGGACTACGACGCCGACGCCTCAGCCCCCTGGCTCGCCAGCGCCCTCGAGCAGGCCCTCACCGGCTACACCGGCCTGCCCTCCCACCGCGAGGACGTGGACGTCAACGTCACCGTCCCCGAGGTCGGCGAGGAGCGCGCCCACTCCCTCGTCGCCATCTCCGGCGCCACCACCGCCAAGGTCAAGGTCGCCGGATCCGACGATGCCCTCACCGCCGACCTCCTGCGCCTGGGCGCCGTGCGCGACGCCCTCGGCCCCGACGGCCGCGTGCGCATCGACGTCAACGGCGCCTGGGACCTCGAGACCGCCCGCCGGGTCCTGCCCCTCATGGACGAGGCCGCGGGCGGGCTCGAGTACGCCGAGCAGCCCTGCGCCCGCGTCGAGGACCTCGCGGCCCTGCGCGAGAGCGTCCACGTGCCCCTGGCCGCCGACGAGTCCGTGCGCCTGTCCCACGACCCGCTCGCCGTGCGCCGCCTGGGTGCCGCCGACGTCGTCGTCCTCAAGGCCGCCCCGCTGGGCGGCGTGCGCCGCGCCCTCGCGCTCGCCGAGCGCCTGGCCCTGCCCGCCGTCGTCTCCTCCGCGCTGGACACGAGCGTCGGCGTCGGCGCCGGCAGCGCGCTCGCGGCCGCCCTGCCTGACCTCACCCGCGCCTGCGGCCTGGGCACCGTCTCCCTGCTCGGCGCCGACGTCGCCGTCCCCAGCGCCGTGCCCCTGGCCGGCCGGCTGCCCGTGAGGACCCCGCACGTGTCCGAGACGATGCTCGCCGCCGCGCGCGCCGACGCCGGGCTCACCGAGCGCTGGCGGACGCGCCTGGGCCACATGGTCGGGGCCCTGCGGGCCCGGCGCGAGCGGGAGGCCGCCGGGGCCGGCCTCGTCGGAGAGGTCCCCCTGTGACCCCCGAGGGCGCCCGGGGCACTGCCGGGCAGGCCGGCACGAGTGCCGGGCCGGCCCCCCGCGACGCGCAGAGCCCCTCCGTCCTCGCCGCCCGTGCGGTCCTGGGGGCCCTCGTGCGCGCGGGCGTGCGCGACGTCGTGCTGTCTCCCGGCTCGCGCTCAGCCCCCTTCGTCCCCGTCCTGGCCGCCGCCCCGGGGCTGATGCGCGTGCGCGTCGTCCTGGACGAGCGCAGCGCCGGCTTCGTCGCCCTGGGGATGTCCCGCGCCGCCCTCCTGGAGGGCCGCCGCGCGCCGGCCGCCGTCGTCACCACCTCGGGCACGGCCGTGGCCAACCTGCACCCCGCGGTCCTCGAGGCCGACGCCGCCGGGGTGCCCCTGCTCGTCGTCTCCGCCGACCGCCCGCACGAGCTCGTCGGCACGGGCGCCTCCCAGACCACGGAGCAGACGCGCCTGCTCGAGCCGGCGACGCGCCTGGTCGTGGACCTGCCCGCCGACCTCACTGCCGACCTGGGTCGGGAGCGGGGGACGACGGTGATCGAGGGCCAGGTGCGGCGCGCCGTTGAGGCCGCCCGCGGTGGGCTGAGCCACGACCCCGGCCCGGTCCAGCTCAACGTCCGCTTCCGTCCCCCGCTCGTGCCCGTGCCCGGCGCGGTCCTGGGGATCGAGCCCGCCCGCGACCTGCCGGCGGCTGCCCGCGACCTGCCTCAGGCCGGTGGACGGGCCACCCGTGAGCCCGCCGCCCACCAGCCGGCGGCGCTGCCCGAACAGACCCCCGCGGTCCAGGGCCCGGCCGAGCGCGGCCTCGTCGTGGCCGGGGACAGCCCGGACGGCACCGGCGCCCTCGCCCGGGACCTCGCCGAGCACCTGGGCTGGCCCCTGCTGGCCGAGCCCACCTCGGGCGCCCGGGGCGGACGCCTCGCCCTCACCCGCTACGCCGAGCTCCTCGCCACCCCCGCGGGCCGGGGGCTCGCCGCCCTGGCCGAGCACGTCCTCGTCCTCGGCCACCCCTCCCTCACCCGCCCCGTCAGCGCCCTGCTCGCGCGCACCGACGTCCCCGTGGACGTCCTGGCCCCCACCCCGCGCTGGACCGACGTCGCCGGTGCCGCCGCCCGGGTCACCCCGCTGCCCGACGGCCTGACCGGCGCCGGTGGGGCGGCGCGCCTGTCCCACGCCCTGGGCCTGCGTCCGGCCCCCACCGGGTGGGCCGGGCAGTGGGCCGACGCCGTCGCCGCCCTCCCGGCCGCCCTGGAGCCGGGCCTCCTCACCAGCGCCTCGGCCGCCGTCGCCGTGTGGGAGGCCGGGCTGCGCCCCGGGGCCCCGCGGCTCGTCGTCGGCTCCTCCATGGCCGTGCGCCACCTCGACCGCCTCGCCCGGCCCGCCGAGGGGCCCGCCCCGCGAGCGGTGGCCAACCGCGGCCTGGCGGGCATCGACGGCACACTGGGCACGGCCCTGGGGCTCCACCTGGCCACGGGGGAGCCGGTGCGGGCCGTCGTCGGGGACCTCACCTTCCTCCACGACGCCATGAGCCTGGGCCGGGGGACGCGGGAGACCGAGCCCGACCTCCAGGTCGTCGTCCTCGACGACCGGGGAGGGGCGATCTTCTCCACCCTGGAGTACCCCGGCGCGCTGGAGCCGGAGGTGGTGGAGCGCTTCCTCACCACGCCGCAGGCCGCGGACGTCGCCGCCCTCGCGGCGGCGCTCGGCGCCCGGGTGCACCGGCCGGGCGCCCTCGAGGCCCTCGAGGAGGTCCTGGCGCGCCCGGTCAGGGGCCTGAGCGTCGTCCACCTGGCGCTGTGAGCCGGGGCGACCCCACCCGCTCTCAGGAAGGTCCCAGGCCGAGGTCGGTGAGAGTCCAGATGCCAGGAGTTTCCTTCAGGCGTTTGCCAAGCGGGGCCACGGGCCCGAGGAGGACGAGATGAGCATGAACGACGAGTGGAGCACCGGACGGGACGCGACCGGGGTCGGTGGCGCCGGCAGCCCGGGGCCGGTCGGTAGCGCCGACGCCGCAACCGGGAGCGAGGCCGCCGCCGGAGCCAGTGCCACGCCCGGGGCCGGCAGCCCCGGGACGGTGCCGAGCCCCTACGCCGCGAAGGCCGCTTCCAGCGCCTGGCCGGCCCAGGCGCCGACGGGCTCCTACACCTCGGTGCCGCAGGCCCCCGCCGGGTACTCCTTCGAGCGGGCGCCGGGCTCGTCCTCCGCCGCCTCCGCCCCGGACCCCTTCGCCGCCCGCCCGGCCTGGGCCGCCCCGCAGCCCGGCGCCCCGAGCGGAGCGGCTGGACCGGCCGCCCCGGACGCCGCTGGGGCCCGTGCCTCCCGCGCCCGTCGGCGCCGGGGACCGGGCTGGGGCGGCGTCGTCGCCACCAGCCTCGTGACCGCGATGCTCGCCTGCGGCGGCACTGTGGCCACCTTGCACTACCTCGACGGCGAGCCCGCACCCACGGCCTCCGTGAGCGCCGCCGCCCAGCACACCGGTGGGACCACACAGCTCGTCGCCCAGACCGGCACCTCACCCGACTGGGAGGCTGTCACCCAGGCCGTCGCCAACTCCGTCGTCTCCATCACGGTCTCCACGTCCTCGGGGACCTCCGTCGGCTCCGGGGTCGTCTACGACTCCGCCGGGCACATCCTCACCAACCACCACGTCGTCGCCGGCGCCACCCGGATCCAGGCGACCCTCGCCGACGGGCGCATCTACGAGGCCGAGCTCACCGGCACGGACGCCGCCACGGACCTGGCCGTCATCCAGCTCGTCAACGGCCCCAGCGACCTCACGGTCGCCCGCTTCGGCGACTCCGACGCCGTCGTCACCGGCCAGGACGTCATGGCCATCGGCAACCCCCTGGGCCTGTCCTCCACCGCGACGACGGGTATCGTCTCCGCCCTCAACCGGCCGGTCGTCACCACCCAGGAGCAGGACGAGGGCTCCTCGCCGGCCCCGGGCGGTGGCTTCGAGCCGGGCACGCCCTCGCGCACCGCCGCCTCCCAGGTGGTCACCAACGCCATCCAGATCGACGCGGCCATCAACCCCGGCAACTCCGGCGGGCCCCTGTTCGACGCGAGCGGCACCGTCATCGGCATCACGAGCTCGATCGCCTCGACAGGCTCAAGCGACTCCGGGTCCATCGGCATCGGCTTCGCCATCCCCTCGAACCTCGCGGCCAAGGTCGCGGACCAGCTCATCGAGTCAGGCACGGCCACTCACGCCTACCTGGGCGTGTCCATCACCAACGGCGGCGCCGAGGCTGAGGACGCGACCTACGCGGGTGCGCTCGTCGGCTCGGTCGAGGCCGGCTCGCCGGCGGACGAGGCCGGCCTCGAGGAGGGCGACGTCATCACGGCGATCAACGGCAAGGCGACGAGCCAGTCGGCGGCGCTGACGGGCTTCGTGCGCCAGTACTCGGCCGGCGACGTCGTCACGCTCACGGTGGTGCGCGACGGCCGGACCCTGGAGCTCACCGCCACGCTCGCCGAGCGCAAGGACTCCTGAGCCGGGCCCGGCCGGGTCCGGCTGCCCGGCCGGGCTCAGCCGGCGCCGAGGGCGGACAGGACCGGGCGCATCTTGGCGCGGGTCTCGGCGAGCTCGTCCTCGGGGTCGGAGTCCGGCATGATGCCGCCCCCGCCGAAGACGCGCGCCGGCGCGCCGGGACCGGCCCCCTGGCCGCTGAGCTCGGCCGAGCGCAGCGCGATGCACCACTCGCCCTCGCCGTGCCAGTCCACCCAGCCGACGGGCCCCGCGTAGCGGCCCCGGTCCATGCCCTCGAGCTCGTCGATGAGCGCCACCGCGGCCGGGGTGGGGGTGCCGCCCACGGCCGCCGTCGGGTGCAGCGCCCCCACGAGGGACAGGGCCCCCGTGTCCCCGGCCACGACGCCGCGGACGTCGCTGGCGAGGTGGAGCACGTTGGGCAGGGTGAGGACGAAGCGCTCCGGGGCCTCGACCACCGAGCACAGCGGCTCCAGCGCCTCGATGGCCGAGGCGCGCGCCAGCGCGTGCTCGCGGTTGTTCTTGCCGTCCGCCTCGAGCCAGGCCGCCAGGCGCTGAGCCTCGGCCTCCCGCTCGGCCCCGGTGCCGGGCCGACGGCGGGCCGTGCCCGCCAGGACCCGGCTCTCCAGACGCCGCTGGCGGATGCGCACCAGCAGCTCGGGGCTCGCTCCCACCATCCCGTCGACGCTGAAGGTCCAGCAGGAGGGGTAGCCGTGGGCCAGGCGGGCCAGGAGGTCGCCGGTGGGCAGGTGCTGCGCCGGGGTGACGAGCACGTCGCGGGCGATGACCACCTTGTCCGCCTCGCCGGCACGCATGCGCTCCTGCACGGCACGCAGCCCAGCGAGGTAGTCGTCGTCGGAGCGTGAGCCGACGGCGACGGTGGCGGGCTCGACGGCGGGCGGCCGGGCAGGCGGCTGAGTGCGGGAAGCGTCCCCCCGGGCCAGGAGCCCGGCGACGACCTCCTCGGCCGCGGCCGGCTCCTGCCCGCTCGGCGCCGCCGTCGTCACCCAGGCGCCCTCGTCGTCGAGGCCGATGAGCACGCGCGGCACGAGCAGCACCGAGCGCTGGGCCGAGCGCGCCGAGAAGGTGATTGCGCCCAGGGCGACGGGCCCGGTGCCCGGGCGCACCAGCGGGTCGCGCCACCAGGAGGCGTAGACGACCTCGCGCCAGGCGGCGCGCAGCTCCTCCACGCGGTCCTCGCCGCGCGCCTCGATCTCGAGCAGGCGCCCCCAGCCGACGAGCCCGCGGCCGTGACGCACCCAGGAGACGGCGTCGCCCCGCCCGGCGAGCAGGCCCACGAGCCCGCCCGGCGCGTCGAGGCCGAGGGCGCTGACCTGGTCGGCCTCGAGCCGCTCGGTGCGGAAGAACAGGCGGGCGGGGGGCACCCGGGTGCGGTCCTCCACGGCTCAGGCGGCGGGCCGGGTGGCCCGGTGGACCGCGACGATGCCGCCGGAGAGGTTCTTGTAGGCGACCTCGCGCCAGCCGGCCTCCTGCATGAGGGCGGCCAGGGCCCGCTGGTCCGGCCAGGCGAGGATCGACTCACCCAGGTAGGAGTAGGCGTCGGTGTTGGAGGACAGCAGGCGTCCCGCGGCCGGCAGGACGCTGCCCAGGTAGAAGCGGTATGCCTCGCGCAGGGGCCGGTGGACGGGGGTGGAGAACTCCGCGATGACGACGCGGCCGCCGGGGCGGGTCACCCGCCTCATCTCGGACAGGGCCGCGAGCGTGTCCTGGACGTTGCGCAGCCCGTAGGAGATGGTGACGATGTCGAAGGAGGCGTCCGCGAAGGGCAGCGCCATGGCGTCCCCGGCGACGAACTCGATCTCGGGGTGGCGGGCCTTGCCCTCGGCGACCATCCCGGTGGAGAAGTCGCAGGCGATGACGTCGGCGCCGTCGTCAGCGTACTCGACGCTGGAGGTGCCGGTGCCGGCGGCGAGGTCGAGGACGCGCGTGCCGGGGCGGGCTGCCACGGCCGCGCGGGTCGCGCGGCGCCACATGCGCACCTGCCACAGGCTCATGACGTCGTTGGTGAGGTCGTAGCGGCGCGCGACGGCGTCGAACATGCCCGCGACCTCGCGGGGGTCCTTGGCGAGGGTGGCTCGGCTCATGGGCCCATCATGGCAGCCCCCGGGCCGGCGTCCCGCGCTCCTGGTGCGCCACGTCTCGGCACGGTGGCGGGCTCCGGGGTGCTGGGACCCAGGTCCCAGGAGGGAGGGACGGAAATTCGTGAGGGGTCCAGGCTCTAAATCGCGGTGGCGCGCCTGCCCCGCAGAGAGTGGCCTGTTCGGCGCCTCGGCGCGGTACCAACAGAAAGTCGCCCAGATGAAGCCCCGGTCCGAGCACCTACCCCGCCTGGGTACATTCCGTGGCGGCCCCCTCTGCCCGGGGCCGCGTCGAGGACCCCGCGACGACGAAGGACCCCCGAGGAGGTGCGCAGGCCCATGACCCCCAGCAGGAGCACGCGCCCGCCGCACCGTCCGCGGACCGCCGTCCCCGCCCCCCTCGACCACCCGAGCCTGACAAGGACGGTGCCGGAAGCATGAACCCCTACGTCTCCCTCCTCATCATGGCGGCGGTCGCCCTTGTCGTCGCCGTCGGCGGCCTCGCGCTCAGCGCCATCGTGAGCCCCAACAGGCGCAACCGGGTCAAGACCGCCAACTACGAGTGCGGCATCGACCCCACCCCCGCCAACACCGAGCACGGGCGCTTCCCCGTCGGCTTCTACCTCGTCGGCATGACCTTCATCATCTTCGACGTCGAGGTCGTCTTCCTCTACCCCTGGGCGACCGCCTTCGCCGAGCTGCGCGTCTTCGGCATGCTCGCCGCCCTCCTCTTCATCGCCCTCATCACGGTGCCCTACGTCCTCGAGTGGCGCCGCGGCGGCCTCGACTGGGACTGACCCTCCCGCCCGACGACGCACCCACGAAGAACAGCGAGCCACAGCATGGACAAGACAGAGTTCAAGGCCTACCGCGCCAAGATGCTCGACATCCCCTCCAAGCGCGGGGACCTGCGCGCCGAGGCCGCCGAGTCGGTCGAGAGCCCCGGCTTCCTCCTCACCAGCGTCGAGAGGCTCGCGGGCCTGGCCCAGGCGCGCTCCCTGTGGCCCGTCACCATGGGCCTGGCCTGCTGCGCCATCGAGATGATGGGCACCGCCGGCCCCCGCTTCGACCTGTCCCGCTTCGGCTGGGAGGTCTTCCGCGCCTCGCCGCGCCACGCCGACGTCATGCTCGTCTCCGGCCGCGTCTCCCACAAGATGGCGCCGATCATCCGCAACGTCTACGACTCCATGCCCGAGCCCAAGTGGGTCATCTCCATGGGCGCCTGCGCCTCCAGCGGCGGCATCTTCAACAACTACGCCGTCGTCCAGGGCTGCGACCACATCGTCCCCGTGGACATCTACCTGCCCGGCTGCCCGCCGCGCCCCGAGATGCTCATCAACGCCATGCTCGAGCTCACCCGCCAGATCGAGAAGAAGCCCCTGTTCCGCCACCGCGAGGAGATCGTCCGCGCCGTCGAGGCCGCCGCCCTCGCCGCCACCCCGCTGTCCGAGATGAAGGGGGAGCTCGCGTGAGCACCGCACCCGAGACCGCCGACGCCGTCCAGGCCCAGGCCCTCGTGCCCGAGGTCGCCGGGCGCGAGGTCCGCCCCGAGCTGCGCCTGGAGGTCATCTCCACCCACACCGGCCACTTCGGCGCCACCGACGCCGGCGACACCACCGGCTACGGCGGCACCACCAGCGTCGTCGCCCTCGCCCCCGCCGCCGTGCGCCCCTACGGCTCCTGGTTCGACGACGCCGTCGACGCCCTCCTCGAGGACCTCGCCGAGGCCGGCGTCGAGCCCGCGGACGCCATCGAGAAGGTCGTCATCGAGCACGACCAGCTCACCCTCTTCGTCACCCGCGAGCACCTGCTCGACGTCGCCCGCCCCCTGCGCGACGACCAGGACCTGCGCTTCGAGCTGTGCCTGGGCGTCACGGGCGTGCACTACCCCGGCGACGCCGGCCGCGAGCTGCACGCCTGCTACGAGCTCGTCTCCCTCACCCACGGCGGGCGCCAGGTCCGCCTCGAGGTCACCGCCCCCGACGGCGACGCCCACGTGCCCTCCCTCGTGAGCATCTACCCCGGCAACGACTGGCACGAGCGCGAGACCTGGGACCTCATGGGCATCGTCTTCGACGGCCACCCCAACCTCACCCGCTCCGCGATGCCCGACGACTGGGTCGGCCACCCGCAGCGCAAGGACTACCCGCTCGGCGGCATCCCCGTCGAGTACAAGGGCGCCACCACGCCGCCCGCCGACTCCCGGAGGTCGTACCGCTGATGAGCACCGCTTCCACCCAGCCCCGGGCGTCGCGCCCCGCGCTCGAGTCCCTGGCCGAGGGCGCCCCCCAGTGGACCGCCGAGGGCGGCGACTGGCAGGACATCGCCGACCAGATCGCCGCGCGCGACGAGGCCGACCGCCTCGAGCACGACCGCATCGTCGTCAACATGGGCCCCGTCCACCCCTCCACCCACGGCGTCCTGCGCCTGCTGCTGGAGACCGACGGCGAGAAGGTCACCGAGGTGCGCGTCGGCACCGGCTACCTGCACACCGGCATCGAGAAGAACATGGAGTACCGCACCTGGGTCCAGGGCGAGGCCTTCGTCACCCGCATGGACTACGTGGCCCCGTTCTTCCAGGAGGTCGGCTACGCCCTCACCGTCGAGGAGCTGCTCGGCATCACCGACCAGGTCCCCGAGAAGGCCACCGTCATGAGGGTCATCCTCATGGAGCTCAACCGCATCGCCTCCCACGCCATCGCCATCGGCACCGGCGGCAACGAGCTGGGCGGCACCACCCTGCTCACCATCGCCTTCCGCCTGCGCGAGAACATCCTGCGCGCCTTCGAGATGGTCTCCGGCCTGCGCATGAACCACGCCTACGTGCGCCCCGGCGGCCTCGCCCAGGACGTGCCCGAGGGCTTCAGCGACTTCGTGCGCTCCACCCTGCCGGACATCAAGCACGACCTCGGCGAGCTGCGCGCCCTGCTCCTGGAGAACCCCATCCTCAAGGACCGCTTCATCGGCACCGGTGAGATCAGCCTCGCCCACGGCCTCGCCCTGGGACTGACCGGCCCCTGCCTCCGCGCTGCCGGCTACCCGCTCGACATGCGCAAGATCCAGCCCTACTGCGGCTACGAGACCTACGACTTCGAGGTCCCCACCTACGAGCGCTCCGACGTCTACAACCGCCAGCTCGTGCGCTTCGAGGAGTGCGACCAGTCCCTGCGGATCGTCTCCCAGGCCCTCGACCGCCTCGACGCCGTCACCGCGCGCGGCGACGACCCCTCCAACACGACGATGGTCGCCGACCCCACCATCGCCTGGCCCGCCCGCATGGCCATCGCCACCGACGGCCAGGGCCAGTCCCTCGAGCACGTGCGCGAGATCATGGGCAGCTCGATGGAGTCCCTCATCCACCACTTCAAGCTCGTCACCCAGGGCTTCCAGGTGCCCGCCGGGCAGGTCTACCGCACCGTCGAGCACGCCAAGGGCGTCCTGGGCGTCCACGCCGTCTCCGACGGCGGCACCCGCCCCTACCGGGTCCACTTCCGCGACCCCTCCTACTCCAACCTCCAGTCCCTGGCCACCATGGGGGAGGGCGGCATGATCGCCGACCTCGTGCCCACCCTGGCCTCGATCGACCCCGTCCTGGGAGGCGTGGACCGCTGATGACCACCCAGCACACCCCGAGCACCACCGGCGCCTTCGGCTACACGCCCGAGGACGAGGCCCGTCTGCGCGACGAGTTCTCCCAGATCACCGCCCGCTACCCCGCGGGCCACGAGCGCAGCGCCCTCATCCCCATGCTCCACCTCGTCCAGAGCGAGGACGGCTACGTCGCCCCCCGCGGCATCGCCCTGTGCGCCGACGCCCTGGGCCTGACCCGCTCCGAGGTCTCCGCCGTGGCGACCTTCTACAGCCAGTTCCGCCGCCACCCCGCCGGCGAGTACCACGTCGGCGTGTGCACCAACGCCCTGTGCGCCGTCATGGGCGGTGACGACATCTGGGAGGCCGTCAGCGCCCACACCGGCCTCGCCAGCGACGAGACCAGCCAGGACGGGCGCATCAGCGTCGAGCGCGTCGAGTGCAACGCCGCCTGCGACTACGCCCCCGTCGTCATGGTCAACTGGGAGTTCTTCGACAACCAGACCCCCGCCAGCGCCGTCGACCTCGTCACCCGCCTGGAGCGGGGCGAGGACGTCACCCCCACCCGCGGTCCCGAGACCCTGCCCACCTTCCGTGAGAACGAGAGGCTGCTGGCCGGCTTCGAGGACGGCCGCGTCGACGAGGGCCCCGGCGCCGGGGAGGCGAGCCTGCGCGGCCTGCGCATGGCCCGCGAGCACGGCTGGACGGCCCCCACCGCGGTCGAGGAGGACAGCAAGTGAGCGAGCAGCACACCCCCGAGCCCCAGGCGCAGGCCTTCACCGCGCCCGGCCCCCTCACCCCCATCGTCAGCGACATGTGGGACAAGGACCGCTCCTGGACGCTCGCCGCCTACCGCGCCCACGGCGGCTACGAGGGCCTGGCCAGGGCCAAGACCCTCAGCACCGACGAGCTCGTGGGCGCCGTCAAGGCCTCCGGCCTGCGCGGACGCGGCGGCGCCGGCTTCCCCACCGGCCTCAAGTGGTCCTTCCTGCCGGCCCCCGACGGCGGGCCCCGCTACCTCGTCGTCAACGCCGACGAGTCCGAGCCCGGCACCTGCAAGGACATCCCCACCCTCATGGCGAACCCCCACGCGCTCATCGAGGGCATCGCCATCACCTCGCGCGCCATCGGCGGCGACCACGCCTTCGTCTACCTGCGCGGCGAGACCCCCCACGTCTACCGCCGCCTCCTGGCCGCCGTCCGCGAGGCCCGCGAGGCCGGCCTGCTCGACACCGGCTTCGGCCTCGACGGCCAGCAGAGCCTGCGCATCACCGCCCACGCCGGCGCCGGAGCCTACATCTGCGGCGAGGAGACCGCCCTGCTCGACTCCCTCGAGGGCCGCCGCGGCCACCCCCGGCTCAAGCCCCCCTTCCCGGCCGTCGCCGGCCTGTACGCCCGCCCCACGGTCGTCAACAACGTCGAGTCGATCTGCCAGGTCCCCGGCATCTTCCGCCACTCGCCCGAGTGGTACGCCTCCATGGGCACCGAGAGGTCCTCCGGCCACGGCCTGTTCTCCGTCTCCGGCCACGTGCGCCGCCCCGGCCAGTTCGAGGCCCCCTTCGGCATCACCATGCGCGAGCTCATCGACATGGCCGGCGGCGTCCGCGAGGGCCACGAGATGAAGTTCTGGACCCCCGGCGGCTCCTCCACCCCGCTGTTCACCGCCGACGAGCTCGACGTCCCCCTCGACTACGAGTCCGTCGTCGGCGCCGGCTCCATGCTCGCCACCCGCGCCCTGCAGGTCTTCGACGACACCGTCTCGGTGGTGCGGGTCGTGGCCCGGTGGACCGTGTTCTACCAGCACGAGTCCTGCGGCAAGTGCACCCCCTGCCGCGAGGGCACCTACTGGATGCGCCAGATCCTCGAGCGCCTGGAGGCCGGCAAGGGCCTGCCCGGTGACGTGGAGAAGCTGGAGGACATCGCCTCCAACATCGCCGGACGCTCCTTCTGCGCGCTCGGCGACGCGGCCGCCACCCCAGTGCTGTCCGGCATCAAGCGGTTCCGGGACGAGTTCGAGGCCGGGTGCACCACGCCCGCCCGCGAGCTCTTCCCCTACGCCGCCTCGGCCATCGTTGAAAGTGCACGGTGAGACATGACTGACATGGTCAAGATGACGATCGACGGCATCCCCGTCGAGGTGGCCAAGGGCACCCTGCTCATCCGCGCCGCCGAGAAGGTCGGCGTGCGCATCCCGCGCTTCTGCGACCACCCCCTGCTGTCGCCGTCCGCCAACTGCCGCCAGTGCCTGGTGGAGGTCGCCATGCCCGGGCGCGACGGCGTCGTGCGCCCCATGCCCAAGCCCCAGCCCTCCTGCGCCATGACGGCGATGGAGGGCATGGAGGTCTCCACCCAGGCCACCAGCCCCGTGGCCGCCAAGGCGCAGGCCGGCACCATGGAGTTCCTCCTGGTCAACCACCCGCTCGACTGCCCCGTGTGCGACAAGGGCGGCGAGTGCCCCCTGCAGAACCAGGCCCTCGAGCTCATGGCCAGCGGCGCCCAGTGCGTCACCCGCTTCACCGACGTCAAGCGCACCTTCCCCAAGCCCCTGCGCCTGACCAGCAACATCCTGCTCGACCGCGACCGCTGCATCCTGTGCCAGCGCTGCGTGCGCTTCGCCGACCAGGTCCCCGGCGACGCCTTCATCACCCTGCAGGGACGCGGCGCCGGCCACGCCGGCGGCGAGCTCACCGGCGGCCTCTACTCCGAGCAGATCGGCCGCTTCGACTCCACCGTCCTCGACTTCACCGACCCGGCCGTGGACCTCGAGGCCCTCGAGACCGTGCGCGGGGAGTCCTACCTCGCCCCCGAGGCCGGTCTCGCCGGCCCCGGCGGCGACCCCGGCATCGTCGACGGCCGCGCCTACGGACCCCTCGGCAACGACGAGCTCGACGTCTCCGGGCGGCCCTTCGCCTCCTACTTCTCCGGCAACATCATCCAGATCTGCCCCGTCGGCGCGCTGACCAGCGCCCGCTACCGCTTCCGCTCGCGCCCCATGGACCTCGTGTCCACGGACTCGGTCACCGAGCACGACGCCTCCGGCTCCGCCATCCGCGTCGACATGCGCCGCGGCACCGTCCTGCGCCGCCTGGCCGGCAACGACCCCGAGGTCAACGAGGAGTGGATCACCGACAAGGACCGCTTCGCCTTCGCCTGGTCCTCCCTGCCCGACCGCCTGAGCGTGCCGCTCGTGCGCGACGAGACCACCGGCGAGCTCGTGGCCACCAGCTGGTCCGACGCCCTCGACGTCGCCGCCCGCGGCCTGGAGCAGGCCCGTGCCGACGGCGGCGTGGGGCTCCTGCCCGGCGCCCGCCTCACCCTCGAGGACGCCTGGGCCTGGTCCCGCTTCGCCCGCACCGTGCTGGGCACCAACGACATCGACCAGCGCGTGCGTGACCACAGCGCCGAGGAGGACTCCTTCCTCGCCGCCCGCGTCGCCGGCACCGGCCTGGGCGCGGTCACCTACCGCAGCCTCGAGAGGGCCGGTCAGGTCCTGCTCGTCGGCCTCGAGCCCGAGGACGAGTGCGGCTCCCTCTTCCTGCGCCTGCGCAAGGGCGTGCGCGCCGGCGGCGTCGCGGTCGCCAGCGTCACCAGCGTCCTCACCCGCGCCGCGCGCAAGCTGGGCGCCCAGACCATCCTCACCGCCCCCGGGGGCGAGGCCCGCGCCGTCGCCCTGCTGCACCAGAGCCACCCGGAGCTCGTCGAGGCCCTGCGCGGCGAGGGAGCCACCATCCTCGTCGGTGAGCGCGCCGCCGCCGTCCCCGGCCTGCTCACCGTCGTCGACACCCTCGCCACCTCCACCGGCGCCCGCCTCGCCTGGGTGCCGCGCCGCTCCGGCGAGCGCGGCGGCATCGAGGCCGGCCTCCTGCCGCACCTGCTGCCCGGCGGGCACCCCGTGGCCGACGAGGCCGCCCGCGCCCGCGTCCAGCAGGCCTGGGGCATCGAGACCACCGGCCTGCACGCCCGCACACCCCTGCCGGCCCAGCCCGGACGCGACACCACCGCGATCCTCACCGCTCTGGCCGACGGCGAGCTCGGCGGCCTCGTCGTCGGCGGCGTCGACCTGCGCGACTTCCCGGACCCCGGCCTGGCCCGCACGGCCCTGGCCTCCTCCGGCTTCACCGTCCAGCTCGAGGTGCGCCGCTCGGAGGTCTCCGAGCACGCCGACGTCGTCCTGCCGGTGGCCCCCGCCGTCGAGAAGAACGGCACCTTCGTCAGCTGGGAGGGACGCGTGCGCCCCTTCGGCCAGGCGCACGTCTCGCGCGCCCGCACCGACCGGCAGGTCCTGGGCATGCTGGCCCAGGAGATGGGCACCGACCTGGGCGTCGGCTCCCTCGAGGACCTGCACGCCGAGCTGGCGGGCCTGGGCCTGTGGCGGGGCCCGCGCGGCGCGGTCGTCCTCACCCCCGAGCAGGAGGCCCCGGCCCCGGCCGAGGCGCCCGAGCAGGGCCTGTCGACCGTCACCGGCCTCGACGCCCTGCTCGCCACCCACAAGCCGATGCTCGACGACGGCCGCCTCCAGGACGGCGAGCCCTTCCTCGCCGCCACCGCCCTGCGGCCCGTCGCCCGCCTCGGCGCCGACCTCGCCCAGCGCCTGGGCCTGACCGGCGGCGAGACCGTGCGCGTGTCCACGGCCACCGGCTCCATCGAGCTGCCCGCCGTCGTCGGCGGTGTCGCCGACGGCGCCGTCTGGCTGCCCGAGTGCTCAGCCGGCTCGACCGTGCGCCAGAGCCTCGGCGCCCACCACGGCAGCGCCGTCGTCGTCAGCCTGGCGACCCGTACCGCGAACGACACGGAGGTGGTCCGGTGAGCACCGCGACTGTTCTTCACACGGCCCTCGCCACGGTCGGCGGCGTCACCGCCGACTTCTCCGAGGAGACCTGGTGGCTCAGCCTCCTCAAGGCCGTGTTCATCATGCTCTTCCTCATCGTCTCCACGATCCTGGCGATCTGGGCCGAGCGGCGCGTCCTCGGCCGCATCCAGACCCGTCCAGGCCCCAACGTCAACGGCTTCCTCGGCCTGCCCCAGCTCATCGCCGACGCCGCCAAGCTCATCATGAAGGAGGACTTCTGGCTCAAGGGGGCCGAGAAGCTCATCTACCTGCTGGCACCGGTCATCACGGCCTTCAGCTCCTTCATGATCTACGCGGTCATCCCCTTCGGCCCGCAGGTGAGCATCCTCGGCCACTCCACGCCCCTGCAGCTGACGGACTTCCCCGTCGCCGTGCTCTACATCCTGGCCGTCACCGGCTTCGGCGTGTACGGCCTCATCCTCGGAGGCTGGTCCACCCACTCGACCTACCCGCTGCTGGGAGCCGTGCGCTCCGCCGCCCAGGTCATCAGCTACGAGCTGAGCATGAGCCTGGCGATCCTCACCGTCTTCCTCGCCTCCGGCACCATGTCCACCTCCGGGATCGTCAGCTCCCAGGAGCGCCTGTGGTGGGGCCTGGCGATGCTGCCCAGCCTCATCATCTACGTCATCTCCATGGTCGGCGAGGTCAACCGCCTGCCCTTCGACCTGCCCGAGGCCGAGGGCGAGCTCGTCGCCGGCCACATGGTCGAGTACTCCTCGATGAAGTTCGCCTGGTTCTACCTGGGCGAGTACATCAACATGTTCAACGTCTCCGCGGTGTGCGTCACGCTCTTCCTCGGCGGCTGGCGCTCCTTCGTCCTGGCCTCCTTCTGGGACGGCTTCAACACCGGCTGGTGGCCCATGCTGTGGTTCATCGGCAAGGTCTGGTGCGTCATGCTCTTCATGATCATCACCCGTGGCACGCTCGTGCGCCTGCGCTACGACCGCTTCATGCAGCTGGGCTGGAAGCTCCTCATCCCGGTCTCCCTCGCCTGGTTCGTCCTCGTCGCCCTCGTCCAGGGCTACCGCGCCTTCGCCCTCGGCTCGCCGCGCACGCTCCTGCTCATCCTCGCCGTCGTCTTCCTCGTCGCGATGCTCGTGCTCCTGCTCCTGCCCTCCACCGAGGGGCCGGCGGGCACCCGTGCGGAGCAGGCGGACGACGACGTCGTCACCCCGGCCGACGAGATCGACGCCCTCGCCGACGGCTTCCCCGTCCCGCCGCTGCCCGGCCAGGCCCTGCCCCTGTCGCCGCGCGCGCAGCGCCGTGCGGGCGCCGCCGTCGCAGCCACCACCGCCGTCTCCGAGGCACCCGTCCAGGAGGGACACGATGACTGACCAGACCCCCGCACCCCAGGCCGGCACCGACCACGACCAGTGGCTGCCGGACGAGCCCGGCCTCCTCGGGCGCGTCTTCGCCCCCGTCGCCGGCTACGGCGTGACGGTCTCCTCGATCTTCCGTCCCACGGTCACCGAGCAGTACCCCTTCATCCGCCCGGTGCTCATGCCGCGCTACCACGGCCGCCACCAGCTCAACCGCTACGACGACGGCCTCGAGAAGTGCATCGGCTGCGAGCTGTGCGCCTGGGCCTGCCCCGCCGACGCCATCTACGTCGAGGCCGGCTCCAACGCCCCCGGCGCCCAGTACTCGCCCGGCGAGCGCTACGGCCGCGTCTACCAGATCAACTACCTGCGCTGCATCTTCTGCGGCATGTGCATCGAGGCCTGCCCCACCCGGGCCCTGACCATGACGCACGAGATCGACGAGCTCGTCGGCCCCAACCGCACCGGCCTCATCTACGACAAGCAGGACCTGCTCGCCCCGGTGCCCGACGGCGCCCTCGACGCCCCCCACCCCATGGTCGAGGGCACCGAGGACGGCGACTACTACCGCGGCGAGGTCACCGGCCCCACCCAGGCCCAGGTCGACTGGGTCCGCGCCCACCGCCCCGAGGACCCGACGCTCGCCACCGCGCGCCCCGTCGCCGCCCCGAACCTCGCCAAGGAGGCCGTCCACTGATGGCTACCGCACTGCCCGCCACCCTCACCGACGCCGGCACCATGGGCACCGGCGAGACGGTCCTCCTCGCCGTCGTCGCCCTGCTGTGCGTGGCCTGCGGCCTCGGGCTGCTCGTCTCCCGCCGGGCCGTCACCGCCGCCGTCAACATGATCGGCGTCATGATCGGCCTCGCGATCCTCTACATCGCCAACGAGGCGCCCTTCCTCGGCGTCGTCCAGGTGGTCGTCTACACCGGCGCCGTCATGACCCTCGTGCTCTTCGTCGTCATGCTCGTCGGCGTCGGGGGCGACGAGCCGGTCGTCGGCACCGGCGGCCGCGTCGGGCGCGCCGCCATGGTCGCCGCCGCCCTGGGCCTGGCCCTCGTCGTCGGCGCCGTCGTCACCCGCACCGTCCTCCCGGCCCCGAGGGGCCTGGCCGACTCCGCCGCCGCCACCCCCGCCTCCCTCGCCGTCGTGCTCTTCGGGCAGCACGTGGTCACCATGGAGCTCACCGGGCTGCTGCTCATCGTCGCCGCCACCGGTGCCCTGACCCTCACCCACCGCGAGCGCATCCGCGCCAAGGTCACCCAGCGCAGCCTCATGGAGGGGCGCATGAAGGCCTACAAGGACACCGGCGCCCACCCAGGCCAGAAGACCATGACCGGCGTCTACGCCGCCACCAACGCCGCCACCGCCCCGGCCCTGGCCGCCAGCGGCGAGGCCGTCGAGGAGTCCGTGCCCCGGGTCCTGCGCGTGCGGGGACAGGCCCTCGACCTCGCCGACGTCTCGCCCGAGCTCGCCGCCGCCCAGCGCTCCGGCGAGATCAGCAACCGCATGGACGCCCGCGTCGGGCAGTCCGGCATGGACTCCATGCCCGGCGCCGCCGCCCCGGCCGTCGTCCAGCCCGTCGCCGCCCCGGAGCTCGAGGCCGGCGCACCGCAGGACGACGACCCGGCCGCCCTGCCCACCGACGCGAAGGAGGAGGGCAAGTGAGCCTCCCCATCACCGCCTACGTCGTCCTCGCCGTCGTGCTCTTCGCCCTCGGCGCCCTCACGGTGCTCCTGCGCCGCAACGCGATCATCGAGCTCATGGGCGTCGAGCTCATGCTCAACGCCGTCAACCTCGCCCTCGTGGCCTTCTCCCGGCTGCACGGCAACCTCACCGGCCAGGTCTTCGCCTTCTTCATCATCGTCGTGGCCGCCGCCGAGGTCGTCATCGGCCTGAGCATCATCGTGTCCATCTTCCGCACCCGCAGGTCCACGTCGGTCGACGACGAGAACCTGCTCCAGCACTGAGAGGGAAACCGGGAATGACCAGCACCTCCCTCGCACTGGCGGCCCCCGCCGCCCACGCCGTGGCGGCCCCCGCCACCGGCGCCGCCTCGCTCGCCTGGCTCCTCATCGCCGTGCCGGCGTGCTCGGCCGCCCTGCTGCTCCTGCTCGGGCGCCGCAGCGACCGCTGGGGCCACTGGCTGGGCCTGGCCGCCGCCGTCGCCAGCGCCGGCCTGGGCCTGGCCATCCTCGTCCAGGTCCTCGGCACGCCCGCCCACGAGCGCGTCCTCCAGCTCCACCTGTGGCAGTGGTTCAGCGCCGGCGACCTCGACGTCACCGTCGGCCTGCGCCTGGACCCCCTGTCGCTCACCTTCGTCACCCTCGTGACCTTCGTCGGCGCCCTCATCCACCTGTACTCCGTGGCCTACATGGAGCACGACCGCGACCGCCGCCGCTTCTTCGCCTACCTCAACCTCTTCGTCGCCGCGATGCTCACGCTCGTGCTCGGCTCGTCCTACATCGTGCTCTTCGTCGGCTGGGAGGGCGTGGGCCTGGCCTCCTACCTCCTCATCGGCTTCTGGAACACCGCCGACGCCGACGCCCCGCAGCGCGAGCAGGCCAAGAGCCGCGAGAACGCCACCGCCGCCAAGAAGGCCTTCGTCATGAACCGCGTGGGCGACCTCGGCCTGCTCCTGGCGATGATGGCCATGGTCCACCAGGCCGGCTCCGTCGCATTCGACGACGTCCTCGGACAGGCCGCCGACGGCGCCATCCCCACCGCCTGGCTCACCGCCACCGGCTTCTTCCTCCTCCTGGCCGCCTGCGGCAAGTCCGCCCAGTTCCCCCTCCAGGCCTGGCTCGGCGACGCCATGGCCGGCCCCACCCCCGTCTCCGCGCTCATCCACGCCGCCACGATGGTCACCGCTGGCGTCTACCTCATGGTGCGCTCCGGCGCGATCTTCCAGGGCGCCCCCGCGGCCCAGACCGCCGTCGCCGTCGTCGGGGCCCTGACCCTCCTGCTCGGAGCCGTCATCGGTGCCGCCAAGGACGACATGAAGAAGGTCCTGGCGGCCTCCACCATGAGCCAGATCGGGTACATGATGCTCGGCGCCGGCCTCGGCCCCGCCGGCTACGCCTTCGCGATCTTCCACCTGCTCACCCACGGCTTCTTCAAGGCCCAGCTCTTCCTCGGCGCCGGCAGCGTCATGCACGCCATGAGCGACCAGGTCGACATGCGCCGCTTCGGGGCCCTGCGCACGGTCATGCCCGTCACCTGGGCCACCATGGGGATCGGCTGGCTCGCCATCCTCGGCATCCCGCCCTTCAGCGGCTTCTGGTCCAAGGACAAGATCATCGAGACCGCCTTCGTCGGCGAGGGCCTGGCGCCCTGGCTGCTGGGTGGCGTCGCCCTCCTCGGCGCGGGCCTGACCGCCTTCTACATGTCCCGCCTGTTCTTCATGATCTTCCACGGCCAGGCCCGCTGGACCACCGCCGCGGACATCGAGGGCGAGGTCCACCCCCACGAGTCCGGCTGGCTCATGACGGCCCCGCTCGTCGTCCTGTCCGTCTTCTCCGTCGCGCTGGGCGGCCTGCTCACCATCGGTGACGCCTTCGTCACCTGGCTCGAGCCCGTCACCGGTCACGCCGAGCACGGCCACCCCGTCCTGCCGGTGCCCGTCATCATGGCGGCCACCCTCGCCGTCGTCGTCATCGGCGCCCTCGTCGCCTGGATGATGTACGTGCGCCGCCCCGTCGAGACCGTCGTCCAGCCCGGCAACGTGCTCGTCGAGGCCGCCCGCCACGACATGTACCAGGACGCGCTCAACGAGGCCGTCGCCATGCGCCCCGGCCAGGGCCTGGTCCTGGCCGCCACCGCCACCGACCGCCACGTGGTCGACGGCGCCGTCGAGGGCCTGGCGGCGGGGACCGCCGGCCTCGGCCGCCTCGCCCGTCTCACCCAGTCCGGGTACCTGCGCACCTACGCGGCCTACACGCTCGTCGGCACGGTCATCGCGCTCGTCGCCGTCCTGGCCGGCCGCCTCTGAGAGGAAACGCCACATGCAGATCATCGACTCCGCGTTCCCGGTGCTCACCACCATGGTGCTCGTGCCGGGGCTCGGCGCGCTCCTCCTGTCCCTTCCGGTGCTGCGCCCGTGGGCGCGCGCCCTGGGCCTGGCCGTCGCCGTCGTCGAGCTCGGCCTGGGCGTCTGGGCCGCCACCCTCTTCGACTACTCCGCCCGGGCCGCCACCCAGCTCGCCGAGACCCACGCCTGGATCCCGCGCTTCGGGATCTCCTGGGCCCTGGGGCTCAACGCCCTCGGCCTGGCCATGCTCCTGCTGGCCGTCGCGCTCGTGCCCCTGGTCCTGCTTGCCTCCTGGGGCGAGGTCCCCGCGGACCGCCAGGCGCTGTTCAGCGGCCTCGTCCTGGCCCTGGAGGCCTTCGTCGTCGTCATCTTCGCGGCCCGCGACGTCTTCCTCTTCTACGTCGCCTTCGAGGCCATGCTCGTGCCCGTCTACCTGCTCATCGGCCGCTTCGGCGGAGCCGACCGCAGGCGCGCGGCCACCAAGTTCCTCCTGTACTCCCTCGCCGGCGGACTCGTCATGCTCGTCGGCGTCGTGTGCCTCCTGCTGTACTCCGACGGCTCCGAGGGCGCCTACCTCTTCGAGCGCCTCGTGCTCGCCACCCCCCTCGCACCCACCCACGTCGGGCGCCTGCTCTTCCTCAGCTTCTTCATCGCCTTCGCGATCAAGGCCCCCATGGTGCCGGTGCACACCTGGCTGCCCGACACCGCCGAGCAGGCCACCCCGGGCACCTCGGTCCTGCTCATCGGCGTCCTGGACAAGATCGGCACCTACGGGATGATCGTCCTCGTCCTGCCGCTCTTCCCCGAGGCCTCGGCCTGGGCCGCCCCCGTGGTGCTCGTCCTCGCCGTCGTCTCCATCCTCTACGGGGCGCTGGCCGCCATCGGCCAGGACAACCTGTACCGGCTCATCTCCTACACCTCGGTGAGCCACTTCGGCTTCATGGTCCTGGGCATCTTCATCGGCTCCCAGGCGGCCGCCACCGGCGCCATGGTCTACATGGTGGCCCACGGCCTGTCCATCGCCGGCCTCTACCTCACCACCGGCTTCCTCGCCCGCCGCACCGGCACCGTGCTCATCAGCGAGCTCGGCGGCATGGCCCGGGTGGTGCCGGTGCTCGCCGGCACCTGGCTCGTCTCCGGCCTGGCCTCCATCGCCCTGCCCGGCCTGAGCGGCTTCGTGCCCGAGTGGCTGGTGCTTACCGGCACCTTCTCCGTGTCCGTGGCCCTCGGTGCCGCCGCCGTCCTCGGCGTCGTCATCGCCGCCCTGTACGTCCTGCTGCCCTACCAACGGGTCTTCACCGGCGCCCCCGCCCCGGCGCGGGTCGGCTCCAGCGACCTCGACGGCCGGGAGAGAGCCGTCCTCGTGCCGCTCGTCCTCGCGATGCTCGTCCTGGGCCTCGCCCCCTCCTTCCTCACGACGACGCTCGACGGCGTCGCCGAGCAGGTTGCCGCGACGACGGCCCAGGCCCCGGCCGCCGATGTCGCAGCCGCCACCGTCACCACCGAAGGGACCGCCAAATGAGCACCTTCACCGAGCCTGCGATCTACTGGGCCGGCCTCGCCCCCGCCCTCGTCATCCTCGGCGCCGCCGTCCTGGGCGTGCTCGTGGAGGCCTTCGTCCCGCGCCGCGTGCGGCTGAGCGTCCAGACGGTGCTCGCCGTCGTCGCGGTCATGGGCGCCTTCGTGCTGCTCGCGGGCCAGTGGGCCCTCGTCGCCGGCGAGGAGCCGAGGACGGGCCAGATGGCGCACGGCTTCGACCTCGACCCCTTCGGCCTCGCCGCGCAGGGCGTCATCCTCGTCATCGGCCTGCTCGCGGTGCTCACCATGGCGGACCGCACGAGCGCCGGGGACGGCGCCTTCGCCGCCCAGGCGGCGGACCGGCCCGGCCGCGCCGAGGAGGCCGAGTCCCTGCACGCCGGGTGGATGGGCACCGAGGCCCTGCCGCTGACGATGTTCTCGCTGGGCGGCATGATGCTCTTCCCGCAGGCGAGCAACCTCATCTCCCTGTTTGTCATGCTCGAGCTCGTCTCCCTGCCGCTGTACATCATGGCGGCCATGGCCCGCCACCGCCGCCTGCTCAGCCAGGAGGCCGCCCTGAAGTACTTCGTCCTGGGCGCCTTCTCCTCCGCCTTCCTCCTGCTGGGCGCCGCCCTGCTCTACGGGGCCACCGGCTCCGTGGACTACACCGAGATCGCGCAGGTCTCGCTCCTCACCCAGGGCGCGGGTCCCGGCTGGATCATGCCCGCGGGCCTGCTCCTGCTGCTCGTCGGCCTCCTGTTCAAGATCGCGGCCGCGCCCTTCCACGCCTGGAGCCCGGACGTCTACCAGGGCTCCCCGACCCCCGTCACCGGCTTCATGGCCGCCGGCGTCAAGGCCACGGCCTTCCTCGCCCTCGTGCGCGTCCTGGTCATCCTGGGGCAGGCGGACACCGGTGGCCTCAAGGCCGTGCTCAGCGCCATCGCCGTCCTCACGATGCTCGTCGGCACCGTCGTCGGCATCGTCCAGCGCGACGTCAAGCGCATGCTCGCCTACTCCGCCATCGCCCACGCCGGCTACATGCTCATCGCGCTGACCTCCATCAACCACCTGAGCCTGAGCTCGCTGCTGCTGTACTCCCTCGCCTACGGCGCCTCCACCGTGGGGGCCTTCGGGATCATCTCGCTCGTGCGCGTGAGCCACGACGGGGCGGCCGGGGCCGAGGCCACGGACCTCGACTCCTACCGGGGCCTGGGCCGGCGCGCCCCGTGGATGGCCGCCGCCATGACTGTCTTCATGCTGTCCTTCGCGGGCATCCCGCTCACGGCGGGATTCGTCGCCAAGTACGAGCTCTTCCTCTCCGCCGCCCTGGGCGGCGGCGTCTGGCTCGTCGTGGCCGCCGTCGCCTCCTCCGCGGCGACCGCCTTCTTCTACACGCGCCTCATCGTCCTCATGTACTTCCGTGAGCCCGAGGGCGAGGACGTCGTCCTCGTCGGCTCGCGCGGTCCGGTGGCCGCGGCCGTCACCATGGCGGTCGTCGTCACCCTCGTCGTCGGCGTCCTGCCCCAGCCGCTGCTCACGCTGCTCGGCTCCGCCGCTATGCTCGCCCCGTGATCGGATCGATGCCGCTGGACGCCCCCGAGCTCGAGGGCCGGATCTCTCCGGCCCTCGAGGCCGTTGAGAGCCGTCTCATGGAGGTGGTCTCGAGCGCCGACGAGACCATCAACCCGCCGACCTCCCACCTCGCGGCCGCCGGCGGCAAGAGGCTGCGCCCGGTCCTGACCCTGCTGACCGCCCAGCTCGGCGACCCGGACCTCGCCACGGGGGAGCAGGTGCGCGACGCGGGCGTCGCCGTCGAGCTCACCCACATCGCCACGCTCTACCACGACGACGTCATGGACGACGCCCCGCTGCGCCGCGGCGCCCCGAGCGCCCAGACCGTCTGGGGCAACTCCGCCGCGATCCTCACCGGGGACGTGCTCGTGGCCCGCGCCTCCCAGCTCGTCGCCGCCCTGGGGCCCCAGGCCGTCCTCGCCCACGCCAAGACCTTCGAGCGCCTGTGCATGGGCCAGCTCCACGAGACGCTGCCCGTGCCCGCCGGCGTGGACCGCGTCGAGCACTACATCCAGGTCCTGGCGGACAAGACCGGCTCCCTCATCGCCGTCTCCGCCCGCTACGGCGCCATGCTCACGGGCGCGGGCCAGGCGACCGAGGCGGTCGTCGAGGAGTTCGGGGAGAGGATCGGCGTCGCCTTCCAGCTCGCCGACGACGTCATCGACCTCACCAGCGACTCGGCCACCACCGGCAAGACCCCGGGCACGGACCTGCGCGAGGGCGTGGACACGATGCCGGTCCTGCTCCTGCGCCGCGCTCTGGCGGCGGGCGAGCTCGACGCCGAGGGGCAGTCGATCCTGTCCACCCTGTCCTCGGCGGACCTGTCCTCGGACGAGGTCCTGGCCGAGGTGGTCGCCCGGCTGCGCGAGCACCCGGTGCTCGAGCGCACCCGCCGGATGGCGATGTCCTGGGCCGAGCAGGCCGTGGCGGTGCTGGCGGGCCTGGAGGATGCCGCAGCCGCGGGCGCCGAGGAGCGCCTGGACGCCGCCGGGGTCACCGACCCGGGCGAGCGCGAGGCCGTCCTGTCCTCGACCCGGCAGCGCGCGGCGCTCGTGCGCGCCGGGATGGAGCAGTTCGCCCACCTGCTGGTGGACCGGGCGGCCTGAGGCCCGGGCCCGGCGCCGCCGTCGGGTGACGCAGGTAATGGACTCAGCCGTGACGTTGGTCCCTACACTGGGCACCGCAACCGAAGGAGTCACGTGAACCCGCTCTCCGTCGCCGTCATCGGCGCAGGCCCCGCCGGCATCTACGCCTCGGACATCCTGTCCAAGTCAGGCCTGGACGTCAGCATCGACCTCCTCGAGCGGCTGCCCGCCCCCTACGGCCTCGTGCGCTACGGCGTGGCCCCCGACCACCCGCGCATCAAGCAGATCATCGTCGCCCTCTACAAGATCCTCCAGCGCGGCGACATCCGCCTCATCGGCAACGTGGAGGTCGGCCGCGACATCAGCGTCGCCGAGCTGCGCCAGCACTACGACGCCATCGTCCTGGCCACCGGCGCGGACACCGACGTCACTCTCGACATCCCCGGCATCGACGCCCCCGAGTCCTACGGGGGGGCGGACTTCGTCTCCTGGTACGACGGGCACCCGGACCACCCGCGCACCTGGGACCTGAGCGCGAAGGAGGTCGCCGTCATCGGGGTGGGCAACGTCGCCCTCGACATCGCCCGCGTGCTCGCCAAGCGCCCCGAGGACCTCATGACCACCGAGATCCCCGCCAACGTCGCCGCGGGCCTGGTCGCCTCCCCGGTGACGGACGTGCACGTCTTCGGCCGGCGCGGCCCCGCCCAGGTGAGGTTCACACCCCTCGAGCTGCGCGAGCTCGGGCGCCAGAGGGACGTCGACGTCACCGTCGACGAGGAGGACTTCGAGTACGACGCCGGCAGCGAGGAGGCCCTGCGCGCCTCGAACCAGCAGCGCCAGGTCGTCAAGGCCCTCGAGGGCTACGCCATGCAGGAGCCGCAGGACCTCACCGCCTCGCGCACCATCCGCATCCACCTCTTCGAGGCCCCCCACGAGGTCCTGCTCGACGAGGGCGGGCACGTGCGCGCCCTGCGCACCGAGCGCACCCGCCTCAACGGCGACGGCAGCGTGAGCGGCACGGGCGTCTTCCGGGACTGGCCCTGCCAGGCCGTCTACCGCGCCGTCGGCTACGCGGGCAGCGCAGTAGAGGGGCTGCCCTTCGACATCGAGCGGCACGTCGTGCCCAACGAGGGCGGGCGCGTGCTCGGCGAGGACGGCGCCCCCCTGCGCGGCGTCTACGCCACCGGCTGGATCCGCCGCGGCCCGGTCGGGCTCATCGGCTCGACCAAGTCGGACGCGCAGGAGACCATCGCCCACCTCGTCGCCGACGCCCAGGCAGGCCTGCTGCACGCCGACGACGAGGCCCAGCCGGGTCACGAGGCCGTCATGGCCCTGCTCGAGCAGCGGGGCGTGCCGTACACGACCTGGCAGGGCTGGGAGCTGCTGGACGCCTACGAGCGCCGGCTGGGCGAGGACCACGGGCCGGTGGAGGTCACCGGCGGCGGGCTGCGGACGCGCGAGCGGGTCAAGGTGGTCTCCCGCGAGGCCATGACGGCGATCTCGCGCGGCGCCGGCGCCCCGGAGGACCCGGCGGCGCTCATCGGCGAGCCGGACCCGCAGCGCGTGCCGGATCGGGTCGCCCACCGGCTCGCGCGCTAGCGGGCAGCACGAGCACAGGTACTCACAGGAAGGCGCAGGGCCATGCGAATCGGGATCCCCACTGAGGTCAAGGACCACGAGTACAGGGTCGCCATCACCCCGGCCGGCGTGCACGCCCTGGTCGGCCGCGGGCACACCGTGACCGTCCAGGCCGGCGCCGGGCTGGGGGCCGGCATCGCCGACGCGGACTACGCCGGTGCCGGCGCCCACGTCGTCGCCGAGGCCGCCGAGGTGTGGGGCCGGGCCGAGATGGTCGTCAAGGTCAAGGAGCCGGTGCCCGACGAGTACCACCTCCTGCGCCGCGACCTGGTCCTGTTCACCTACCTGCACCTGGCTGCCGACCGGTCCCTGACCGAGGCGCTCCTGGCCGCGGGGACCACGGCCATCGCCTACGAGACCGTCGCCGACGACGACGGGAGCCTGCCGCTGCTGGCACCCATGTCCGAGATCGCCGGGCGCCTGGCCGCCCAGGTGGGGGCCGACTGCCTGCTGCGGCCCCGCGGGGGCTCCGGGGTGCTGCTGGGAGGTGCCGCCGGGGTGCGTCGCGGCGACGTCGTCGTCCTGGGCGCAGGGACCGTCGGCACGGCCGCCGCACGGCTGGCCGCGGGCATGGGGGCGGATGTCACGGTCTACGACATCGACCCCGCCCGGATGCGGCGCATCGAGGAGTCCACCGGTGGGCTCGTGCGCACCCGTTACTCCACGCCCCTGGACGTCGAGGCCGCCTGCCTGGGCGCGGACCTGGTCATCGGGGCGGTGCTCGTGGCCGGTGAGCGCACCCCGCACCTGGTCAGTCACGAGCTCGTCACCCGGATGCGGCCCGGGTCGGTGCTGGTGGACGTCGCCATCGACCAGGGCGGCTGCTTCGAGGACTCGCACCCCACGACCCACTCCGAGCCGACCTTCGAGGTCGACGGGCGGGTCCTGTACTGCGTGGCCAACATGCCCGGGGCGGTGCCCCACACCTCCACCTACGCGCTGACCAACGCGACCCTGCCCTACGTGCTGGGCCTGGCCGACGCGGGCTGGCGCGAGGCCTGCCGGTCCCGGCGCGACCTGGCCCGCGGTGTGAGCACCCACGACGGCGCCCTGTACACCCCGGGAGTCGGTCAGGCCCTGGCCCTGCCGGTGGCCGACCTGTCCGCCCTGCTCGACTGAGGAGCGGGCGCGCCGGTGCCGTCGCACAGTCGGCACTCAGCGCACGGTCAGCCCCGTGTCCTAGGGTGCGCTCGTGAACCACCACAACAGCCTCAAGACCGCCGTCCTCATGGGCGGCCTGTGGACGCTCCTGCTCGCCCTCGGCTGGCTGCTCGCCCAGGGCACCGGCTCCAGCGTCTGGCTGCTCATCATGCCGCTCATCGGCGTCGCCCAGACGGCCTACGCCTACTGGAACTCGGACACGATCGCCGTGCGCTCCATGGGCGCCATCGAGGTGAGCGAGGCCCAGGCCCCGACCATGCACGCGATCGTGCGCGAGCTCTCAGCGGCCGCCGGCCAGCCGATGCCCCGCCTGTACGTCGCCCCGACGATGAGTCCCAACGCCTTCGCCACCGGCCGCGACCCGCAGCACGCCGCCGTGTGCTGCACGCAGGGTATCCTGCAGCTGCTCAACGAGCGCGAGCTGCGCGGCGTCCTCGGCCACGAGCTCAGCCACGTCTACAACCGCGACATCCTCACGAGCTCGGTGGCCGCAGGGATCGCCGGCGTCATCTCCTCGGTCTCGCAGATGGTCCTGTGGTTCGGCGGCGGGCGCGACCGGCGCGACGGCAACGTCGTCGTCCTGGTCCTGCTGTCCCTGCTCGCGCCCCTGGCGGCGAGCCTCACCCAGTTCGCGGTCTCACGCACCCGCGAGTACGACGCCGACCACGACGGCGCGGTGCTCACGAACGACCCGCTGGCGCTGGCGAGCGCGCTTCGCAAGCTCGACGGCGCGGTCGCCGCGGCCCCGATGAGCCAGGAGCCCCGGGTGGAGACGGTCAGCGCGATGATGATCGCCAACCCCTTCGGCCGGGTACGCAACCTCTTCGCCACGCACCCGCCGATGGAGCAGCGCATCGCCCGCCTGGAGCAGATGGCCGGGTACTGATGGGAGCCGACCTCGGGCGCCGTGTCCGGCAGGCCGCCGCGGCCGGCCTCCTGCGAGGGGTGCCGGCGGGGGAGGTCCGGGTCGAGCCCCTGGGCTGCGGTGAGAGCTACAGCGCCTGGCTGGTCCAGGGCGCTGAGCAGGCGCGCGTGGTGCGGGTGGCACGACGGCCCCGTGAGGAGATGCCCCGTCCCATGGAGGCGGAGCTCGCCGCCCTGGAGCGCGTCCCGTCCCACCTGGGCTCACGCGCCCTGGGTGCGGAGCCGGACCCCGACAACCCCCTGGGCGCGCCCTACATGGTGGTGACCCACGTGCCCGGGCGGGTGATGACGCCACAGGACTGGAGCCCGCAGCTGGGTGAGCAGCTGGCGGCCCAGCTGGTGCGCCTCCACCGGGCCCTGGCCGATCCGCCCGCCCCGGAGGCCCGGACCCTGACCCCGGTCGGGCGCACCGCCCACGAGACCCTGGCGTGGTGGCGCGCCCACCACCCCGGGGCCCTGGCGGACCCGCTGGCCGCCGGACTCATCGACCCCTGGCTGGAGCGCGTCCAGGTCCACGACCCCGCCTTCGTCGGGACGCCCCTGCGGGGTCGGGTGCACGGCGACGTCGTGGTCACCAACGTCATCATCGGTCCCGACGGCGTCCCCCGGTTCATCGACTTCGAGTGGGCCGAGCACGAGGACCCGGCCAAGGACCTGGCCCTTATCGGCGGCGGCATCGTGGGAGGGCCCTGGTACGCGCCGCTAAGCCGGGATGACGTCGTGGCCCTGGTGGCCGGCTACGCGCGGCGGCTGCGTCGCGACTGCGTGCCGGGGGAGGTGGCCGACAGCGACCCGGAGCGCCTGCTGGCCCGTCGCGACGCCTGGGAGCTGCTGGACCGGATGGGAAACCTCTTGTACTGCCTGAGCCGGGCGGAGCAGGGCGGTTACCGCCGCTGGGCGCAGAGCCTGTCCGCCGGTCTGTCCCGTGCCCTGGGCGCAGGTGCGTGAGGTGCTGGTGGGTGAGGTGCTGGTGGGTGAGGCGGTGGCGCGCTCCTGACCGGTCGCCCTCGCCGCCGGTCCCCCTCCTCCCCACCCCCGAGATCCTCGGTTTGCGCTCGAACGTACGGCAAAACCCCAGGGACCTCGAGCGCAAACCGAGGAGGTGGGCGCGGGTCAGCGGTAGTTGACGAACTGCAGGGCGGCGTCGACGTCGAGACCCTTGAGCAGGGCGATGACCGCCTGGAGGTCGTCGCGCGACTTGGAGGACACGCGCACCTCATCGCCCTGGATCGTGGCCTTGACGCCCTTGGGGCCCTCGTCGCGGATCGCCTTGGTGATCTTCTTGGCGACCTCCTGGCTCAGCCCCTCCTTGAGCGGGCAGACCATCTTGTAGACCTTGCCGGACAGACGGGGCTCCTTGTCACCCAGGTCGAGGGCCTTGAGGGAGACCCCGCGGCGGAAGAGCCTGGACTGCAGCACGTCGAGGACGGCGAGGACGCGCTCGGCGGAGCTCGCCTGCATCGTGATGGTGTCCCCGCTGAGCTCGACGGCGGCGTCGACCCCGCGGAAGTCGTAGCGCTGGGAGATCTCCTTGGCCGTCTGGTTGACGGCGTTGTCGACCTCCTGGCGGTCGAGCTTGGAGACGACGTCGAATGAGGACTCGGAGGCCATGGGCGTCCTTTCGTCGGGCCGGTGCGGCGCGGGGTGGTGGTGCCGATGAGGGGCGGGCGGTGCGGTCGTGCTGTGCGGAGCTGTGAGTCCCATGAGCCCTGTGAGCAGGGTCCTACAGCCGGGATTGGCGCCGTGGCTCATCGGCTTGCTATTCTTCCACGGCGCCAAGCGATCGCTCCTCGGAGCGCGAGTACGGAGCACGGCGGGTTGCCCGAGCGGCCAATGGGAGCTGACTGTAAATCAGCCGCGGAATGCTACGGGGGTTCGAATCCCTCACCCGCCACCATGATCGGAGGGTCCTCGGACCCGAGGGTCAGCGCCCCTGACGGGGCGGTCCGCAGTGAGCGAGTCCACGCGGATCCGGTTTGCCCAGGCAAGGCGGTTCTGCTTACGATTCCGCTCGTTGCCTCGATAGCTCAGTGGTAGAGCACTTCCTTGGTAAGGAAGAGGTCACGAGTTCAATCCTCGTTCGAGGCTCTGATGCAAGGGGGCCGTTCAGGCCCCTCATGCATTGACAAGGCGAGGTAGCTCAGCTGGTTAGAGCGCACGACTCATAATCGTGAGGTCGAGGGTTCGAGTCCCTCCCCCGCTACGCAAGGTTCGAGCACACCCCGGCTCGAGGATCAGACAGAGGAGAGACACGTGGCCAGCAAGTCCACTGACGTCCGCCCCAAGATCACTCTGGCTTGCTCGGAGTGCAAGGAGCGCAACTACATCACGAAGAAGAACCGTCGGAACACCCCCGACCGTCTCGCGATCAGCAAGTTCTGCGGCCGCTGCGGCAAGCACACCGAGCACCGCGAGACCCGCTGACTCCTCATCCTCCCGGTAGCCTCCGGGCATGAGCAGCCCCGCCAGTCACCCGACCGGCGGGGCTTCGTCGTGCCCGGGGCCCGACGTTGACCCCGCAGCGGTCGCCGACTGCCTCAGCGCCGTCCTGGCCCGCCTCCGGTGGGGGTCCGACGGCGTCCCCGAGGTCGCTGCGCGTGCGACCCGACTCGTCCTGCCGGCACTCACCACCCTGGCGGCCCTGCGCCCGCTCCTGGGCCCCTGGGACGGTATCGTCCACCGGCGCTGCCGGCTGGTGCCCCTGGGGGGCCCGGAGGGGGCAGCCCGCTCCGTCGGGGCGGAGGGGACCCGGGGCGGGCGGGGGTGCGACGGCGCCGCAGGCCCTCCTGCCGGAGGGGCGCCCTCCTGGTCCGCTGCCGCGCGCGGCTGGCGCACCCTCACCGTGAGCCTGCTGGACGGCGCCACCGAGGTCACCCACTGGCTCGCGCGCCACGACGGCGGGGACCCGAAGGCGGCGGGACTGGCCGGCACGGGCCCGCGGGCGGGGGCCCCGACGGCGGTGGCGCCCACGCCGCCCGGCACGCGGGTCCCGGGCCCGGGGGCGCCCCGCCGGGGCCCCGGGGCGGACACTGGCACAGCCCCACCGGGAGCCGCGCCCCCGCCCGGGGCCGGCCGTGAGGGGCCGGCCCTGCTGCTCACCCCCGCCGACGTGGCCGCCTGGGCCCGGGCCACGGGCGACCGCAACGCCCTGCACCTTCTCCCCGGTGCCGCCGCGCGCGCGGGCCTGGGGGCGGGGGAGACTGAGATCGTCGCGCACGGCACGCTGCTGGCCGCCCTCAGCCTCGCGGTGGCTCCGGCGCGGCGCGCGGACCTGCGCCTCGTCGCCCCGGCCGTCGTCCCTCCCGAGGGGCTGCGCCTGCGCCTGGCGCCGGACGGCGACGTCCTGAGTGAGGGTGACGTCCTGCTGCGCAGGCGCTGAGCGGGGCGCGGCCGGGGCGGGCGTGGTATACCTGTCCCACAGGTCGTTCAATTCTGAACGACATTGTCGGTGGGGAGAGGACCAGGACGCACCATGAGCACGCAGACGCCCCCGAGCGCGCAGGCCCCCGCAGACGGCTGCGGCCAGCAGCCCCCCTCCGCACCGGACCGCGGCCGGGACCACCTGACGCGGGGCCTGGCCACCCTCGAGGACACCAGCGTCCTCGACACCGAGGAGATGGCCGCCTGGCGCGCCTTCCTCTCCGCCTCCCTCGGCGTGACCGCCAGGCTCAACCACGAGCTCGAGGCCAGCGCCGGCATCTCCCTGCACGAGTACGAGATCCTCGTGCGCCTGTCCGAGGCCGAGGGCATGAGCATGCGCATGTCCGCCCTCGCCGACCGCGTGAGCCACTCGCGCTCGCGACTGACCCACACCGTGGGGCGCCTGGAGAAGGAGGGCTACGTGCGCCGGGGCTCCTGCCCCTCCGACCGGCGCGGTGTCGTCGCCGAGCTCACCGAGGACGGCCTCGCCTTCCTGCGCCGCACCGCCCCCCTCCACCTCGCGGGCGTGCGCCGCCACGTCATCGACCGGGTGCCGCCCGCGCAGCGCGCGGCCTTCACCGCGCTCATGAGCGCCCTCGTGGACGAGGGCGAGGGCCTCTGAGGCGCGGGCCACCGGGCCGCGCCGCTCGACGCCACGGCCGGGGCCGCCCGGCGCCGTCGGCTCAGGGGCGGGGCAGCAGCGCCGCCAGCTCCTCCCAGACGGCCGCCAGCGCAGGCAGCAGCGGGCGCCGCGCACCCCCCTCCTGGGGCGGGTGCGGCGGGGCCCAGCGCCCGACCCCGTCCTCACCCGTGTCCACGGTCAACGCCACCCACGCCAGCGCCGAGGACTCGCGGTCCACCGGGAGCAGCCGGTCCCAGGCGGCCTCCGACGGCGCCCGGGCCGTGAGCGTCGTGTAGCGCCACGTCCCGTGCTCCTGGACCTGGGATCCTCCCAGCACGAGCAGGCGGGCCGGCAGACCCGTCTCCTCCTCCACCTCGCGCAGGGCCGCCTCGGCGGGCCCCTCGCCGTCGGCGACCGCCCCTCCGGGCAGGCCCCACGTGCCGCCCCGGTGCGTCCACCCGGCGCGCAGCTGGAGCAGGACCTCCAGCTGCGGACCACTGCCCGCGGAGCCGCTGCCCGCAGCCCCGCTGCCCCCTGCGCCGCCGGGAGCCCCCGACGGCGCCTGCCGCCACACGAGCAGACCGGCCGCACCGCCCAGACCCCAGTGGCGCCTCCCGCAGGCGCAGTCCACCCAGCCGTCACCGGGGTGGTGCCGCGAGCCGGAGGGGGCGAGCCTCACCGGCCGCCCAGGCGCACCCCCGTGGGTGAGGGCGGCAACGAGCCGGGCGCGCGTCGCCTCGGGCCGGACGATCTCGTCGACCCAGCCGGCCTCACGGGCCACCACGGCCGTCTCCCGCCCCTCCTGCTCGGCCACGAGCCGCCGACGCAGGGCGCCGACGTCGTCGCCCTCCTCAGCGGCCCGCGCCAGGATCCGCCGGGAGGTCAGGCTCACGGCGCTGTCCGCGTCCATGACCCCCAGGCGGGCCTCCGGCCAGGCCAGCGTGAGCGCGCCGGACAGGGCCTTCGAGCCGAGCGCCACCTGGGCGCCCCCGTAGGCGCGGCGCGTCACCAGCGTGACGAGCTGGCCGCCGTCGGAGCCGAAGGAGGCGTAGGCCGCCACGAGAGCGGCCCCGTGCCGCACCGTCCCGGCGGCCTCGGCCTCGGGACCGGGCAGGAAGCCGGGGGTGTCGACGACGGTGAGGACCGCGAGCCCGAGCCGGCGGCACAGCGCCAGGTGCTCGGTCACCTTCTGCGAGGCCTCAGGGGTCAGCGCCCCGGCGAGGGACAGCGGCTGCGTCGCCACGACCCCCACGGGCACGCCCTCGACGCGCGCCAGGGCCGTGACCGCGCTCGTGGCCCACGAGCCCCGCAGCTCGAGCAGGTCGCCGCGGTCGACGAGCCGGGCCAGGAGCGCGCGCACGTCATAGGCCTCGGCGCGCTCGGGCACGAGCAGGCCGGTGCCCGCGTCGCAGGGGGCGACGGCGGTCCCCGCCCCACCGGGACGCAGCGGCAGCGCCGGTCCCTCGGGGGTGTGGACAGGGGCGTAGGCCAGCAGCCTGCGCACCGCCCGCCAGGCCCCGGCCTCGTCGGGGACCGTCAGGTGCGCGGTGCCCGCCTGCTCGGCGTGCACGCGGTAGCCGCCCAGCGCCTCGGCGTCCGCCTGCTCGCCCGTGGAGGAGGCGAGCACGGCGGGCCCGGTGAGGAAGACCCGGCCCCGGCCCTCGACCATGACGAGCACGTCGGTCAGCGCGGGGGAGTAGGCGGCGCCCCCGGCGGCGGCCCCGAGGACGAGC
Organism: Actinomyces sp. AC-20-1; assembly: GCF_023369555.1. Classification (GTDB taxonomy): domain Bacteria; phylum Actinomycetota; class Actinomycetes; order Actinomycetales; family Actinomycetaceae; genus Actinomyces. The sequence continues at coordinate 174,828 of NZ_JACJVC010000002.1, forward strand.
CCCACCTGCAGGGTGCGCCCGCGCGCACGGGTCTGCGCGGCCAGGACGAGGCCCACGCCCCCGAGCGCGTCCACGCCCTCCTGCACGCGCGCCCCGCCGCCGTCGAGCAGGCAGATGACGGGCAGGGCCTCGTCGGCGGCCCGGTCGATGAGGGCGGCGACGCGCCCGGCCCCGGCCAGGCCGATGGTGCCGCCCCTGACGGTCGGGTCTTGCGCCCACACCAGGGCCTCACGCCCGTCCAGGCGCGCACGGGCGGTGAGCACCGCGTCGCCGTCGACGACCGCGCGCAGGGAGCCGGGGTCCGCCAGCGCGGCCACACGTGAGGCGGCGTCGCGCGGGGCCGGGGCCTCCACGCGCACGGCGGGCTCGTCGTCCCGGCCCGATGGGACGAGGACCGCCAGCCGCTCGCCCGCCCGCACGAGGGCGCCGACGACGGTGCCGGGCTCGGCGACCGCCTCCCCCTCGGTGGGGGCCGGGACGGGCACCCGCATCTTCATCGCCTCGAGGACGACGACGGGCCGGCCCGCGTCCACGTGGCCCTGCTCGACGGCGACGACCGTGCCCGCCATCGGCGCGCGCAGGACGAGCGGCCCACTCGGGCCGGTGCCACCGGCCCGGGGCCTGGCACGACCGGCTTCCGGGGCGCCGGCGCCCTCCTCCGCCGCGCTCCCGGGGCCCAGGCGCAGCACCTCCTCGAGCCAGCGGGTGGTCACGGTGTAGCCGTCCTCGGCGCGCAGGCCCGGGTGGGCCAGGGCCTCGCGCAGCAGCGGGGCGAGCGTGCGCACCCCCCTGACCGAGACGGCGGCGAGGGCCTCGTCCAGCGCGTCCAGCGCCCCGTCCCGCTCCTCGTCGACGGCGACCAGCAGCGCCAGCGGGTCCGAGACCCCGGGCACGAGCGCGTCCCCGGCGAAGACCGAGCGCTCCGTGCGAAGGCGCGGCAGGCCGGCCGCCAGCCCCGCCGCCGCGCGCCGGCGCTCGGCCGGCAGGCTCAGGGGCACGTCGAGGCCGAGCACGTCGCCGGACTCGGGCAGGAGCGTGCCCGGGTCCTCGGCGTACAGGCGCGCCTCGACCGCGTGACCGCGCACGGGCACCCGCCCGCCCTCGTGCGTCAGGCCGGCCAGCGCCCGCCCCAGGTCCGCTCCCTGCGCCAGGAGCAGCTGGGCGCGCACGAGGTCCGCGCCCGTGACCTCCTCCGTCACCGCGTGCTCCACCTGCAGGCGCGCGTTGACCTCCAGCAGCAGGGGCTCGCCCTCGGCCGGAACGAGGAACTCGCAGGTCGCCGCCCCCGTGAGGCCGGCCGCACCCAGGAGGGTGCGCGTGCGCTCCTCCAGCGCTCCCACGACGCTCGCGGGCAGGTGGGGGGCCGGGGCCTCCTCCAGGAGCTTCTGGGAGCGGCGCTGCACCGAGCACTCGCGCGTGCCCAGGGTGACCAGGCGGCCGGAGGTGTCCGCCAGGGCCTGCACCTCGACGTGGCGCGCCCCGCCGACCGCCTCCTGCAGCATGAGGGGGCCGAGGCCGGCCAGCGAGGCCAGCGCCTGGCGGGCGCGGCGCCCACGGCCGGGGTCCTCGGCCCCGGGCAGGACGACGACGCCGCGCCCGCCCCCGCCGTGCACCGTCTTGAGCACCGCCGGGCCCGGCACCCGGTCCAGGGCGTCGTCAAGGTTCTCGGCACCCACCGGCAGGGACAGGGGTGCGGGCACGCCCAGGCGGCGGGCCAGGCCCGCCAGGGCGAGCTTGTCGGACAGCAGGTCCAGCGCCTCTGCCGAGGGCCCCACCCAGGTCAGGCCCGCCGCACCCACGGCTCGGGCCAGGTGCGCGGACTCGGCGGCGAAGCCGACCCCGGGGTGCAGGGCGTCGGCTCCCAGGCTTGCCGCCGCCGCGACCAGCGCCTCGACGTCGTCGTAGGCCCCGACCTCGACGGCGTCGTCCAGGGCCCGCAGCCACAGGCTGTCGCGGTCCGCGGCCGTGAGGACGCCGACGGGGCTGACCCCCAGCGCCCGGGCGCCGCGGGCCAGGCGCAGGGCAGTGCCCGAGCGGGCGGCGACCAGCAGGCGCCTCATGCGGCCCCGCGACCCGCCGCCCCGGCCCGCCCCGGGGCCCCGGCCGCCAGGTCCCACAGGTCGGTCCACGTCACCCCCAGGCCCGCGAGGAGACGACGCAGCAAGGGCAGCGACAGGCCGACGACGCCGTGGGGGTCGCCCTCGACCCCCTCGATGAAGGCACCGCCGTAGCCGTCGATGGTGAAGGCCCCCGCGCACCACTGCGGCTCCCCCGTGGCGACATAGGCCTCGACCTCCTCGGGCGTGGGTGAGCCGAAGCGCACGACCGTGGAGGACACGCCCTCCGCCATGGCCTGATCGGCGTCGCCGTCGCCCAGGCGCACGAGGGCGTGCCCGGAGTGCAGCACCCCGGTGGCGCCGGCCAGGGCGGCCCAGCGCTCGCGGACGGCGGTGTCCGTGCGCGGCTTGCCGACGACCTGCCCGTCGATCTCCAGCATCGAGTCGCAGCCGACGACGACGGTGACGGCCCCCTCGAGGGGCGTCGAGCGGCGGGCGACGGCGAGGGCCTTGGCCCTCGCCAGGGCCTGGACCTGCTCGGTGGGCGTGGGCCGGGGGAGCCCGCTGCCGGTGTGCTCCCGGGCGAGCGCGGCGAGCACGGCGGGCTCGTCGACCTGAGAGACGCGCACGAGCGGGGTGACGCCGGCGGCGCGCAGCGTCGCGAGGCGGCCGGGGGACTGGGAGGCGAGGATGAGGGCGGCTGGGCTCACGCCCCCAACCCTAAAGGGGGTGGTTCCGTGGGGCGGATGTCACGCATCCCTGGTCAGAGAGTCCTTCAGCTCGACAGCTCCGCGGGTTTCTGCGGCTCACGTGCTGCCCGGAGAGCCCCGGACGGATTCCGACCAGGGAGGAGTGACACGTGGGTGGACGGTGCGGTGCCGGGCTAGCGTCGTGCCCGTGAGCGAGACCACCGCGCCTGACGCGCCCACCCGCAGCGGCCCGGGCCCGGCCGCCCCCGCACCGGGCCTGGCCCCCCTCACCACCGTCGCGCGGACCGGATCGACCAACAGCGACCTCATCGACGCCCTCACCCGCGACCCCCGCGCCGCACAGCGCCGTTGGCCCCACCTGTCGGCCCTGCGGGCCGTGCACCAGAGCGCCGGGCGCGGGCGCGCCGGCCGCAGCTGGGTCACCCCCGGCCGGGGGGCCCTCACCCTCTCCGTCGTCCTGCGCCCCCTCGTGCCCACCGACCGCCTGCCCTGGCTGCCGCTCGTGGCGGGCCTCGCCGTCCATGACGCCCTGAGCCGGGTCCTGGCGGCCGAGGGCTCGGCCTGGACCGCCAGGACCAAGTGGCCCAACGACGTCCTCCTCCTGCCCCCGGACCGGGCCCCCGTCGAGGAGGTCGCGGGATGGGGGCGGGGCCGCAAGGTCGGCGGTCTGCTCGCCGAGGTGGCCCACCCGGCGCGCTGCGCCCCCGCGGTGGCACCGGAGGGCCGCGACGAGGCCGCCGTCGTCGTCCTGGGCATCGGCCTCAACGTGGGCCAGGAGCGCGCTGACCTGCCGGTGCCCTGGGCGGGCTCGCTCCGCCTCGCCGGCGCCCACCTGAGCCCGCAGGACCTGCTCGTGCCGCTCGGCAGCGCCCTGGCGGCCAGGACCGCGCAGTGGGAGCACGACGGCGGCGACCCCGGGGCTGCGCTGCTGGGCGCCCTGCGCGCGGCCTGCCTCACGCTGGGGCGGACGGTGCGCGTCGAGCTGCCCGGCGGCGGTGCCATCGAGGGCCGGGCCCTCGACCTCGAGCCCGGCCTCGTGGTGGAGGCCGACGGGGGCAGGAGGGTCGTCGCCGCCGGGGACGTGAGCCACCTGCGCACCCGGTGACCCGCTCGATTGAGCACAAGCCTGTGACCTGGGCTACTCTGCGACGGTGAGTGCGCAGAGGGGGCCCGAGGACCGGGCCGGGGAGGACGGTGCCGGGCGCACAGCCTCCACCCTCGGGCGGCACGAGCGCCTCCTGCTCGGCGGCGGCCCCACGCTCACGCTGCGCCAGGTCGCCGCGGGCGCCGGCACCAGTGTGGACATCGCCCGCCGCTTCTGGCGCGCCATGGGCTTCGCCGACGTCGACCCCGACGACGTGCGCTTCACCGACCGGGACGTCGAGGCCCTGCGCGGCGTCGCCGACCTCATCGACGAGCACGACGACGGGCTTCCCTCCCCCTCCGCCCCGGGCGGGGGACTGGCCGCCTCCAGCGTCTTCGAGATGCTGCGTGCCCAGTCCTACACGATGGACCGCCTCGTGCTCTGGCAGCTCGAGACCTTCGTCGCCGACGTCGCCCAGCGCCTGCACCTGGACGACACCGCCGCCCGGCTCGTCGTCCTCGACCACGTCGACGAGATGGCCACGGCCCTGCGCTCCCAGCTCGACTACGTGTGGAGCCGCCACCTGGCCGCCCTGCTCAGCCGCACCGACGCCGAGGTCGCCGGGCGCGGCCGGGAGGACGCCGGCCCCGACCTCTACCCGCTGACCCGCTCGCTCGGCTTCGTCGACATCGTCGCCTTCACCCAACGGGCGCAGACCATGGGCCGCCTCCAGCTCGAGTCGATGCTCAACGACTTCGAGACCACGGCCCGCAACGTCGTCACCTCCCGCGGTGCCCGCGTCGTCAAGACCATCGGCGACGCCGTCATGTACATCGCCGACGACGTCGTCACCGCCGCGGACGTCGTCACCGCGCTCGTGCGCGAGCTGCAGAGCGGGCCCGTGCCCATGCACGTGCGCGCGAGCCTCGTCCAGGGGCGAGTCGTCTCACGCTCGGGCGACGTCTTCGGCCCCACCGTCAACCTGGCCTCACGCCTGGTGGACACCGCCGAGCCCGGTGGGATCCGCATGGACGAGGCCACCGCCCGCGCCATCATGAACGGGCCCGACGCCGTCCGCTACCGGGTGAGCGAGTGCAAGGAGGTCGTCGCCAAGGGGCTGGGCAACATCGTCCCCTGGGCGCTCGAGGAGGCCTGAGCGCCGGTCCCGGCCGCCGCCGGCACGGCTGCGCCGGCGGCGGGGCCGGCGCACGAGCTCCTCACAGGGGCGTGGCGCGAGCGAGCACCGTCCCATACGATCCGGACATGACCACAGTGCTGCTCGTCGAGGACGATCCCGCCATCTCGGAGCCCCTGGCCCGCGCCTTCGGCCGCGAGGGCTACACCGTGCGCGCCTACGGCACCGGTGCCAGAGCCCTGGAGGAGGTCGCGGACGCCGACATCATCGTGCTCGACCTCGGCCTGCCGGACATCGACGGGCTCGACGTCGCCCGCCAGGTCCGCGCCCAGGGCCTGACGACCCCGATCCTCATGCTCACCGCTCGCTCGGAGGAGACGGACCTCGTCGTCGGCCTCGACGCGGGCGCGGACGACTACGTCACCAAGCCCTTCCGCCTGGCCGAGCTGCTGGCCCGCGTGCGCGCCCAGGTGCGCCGCGCCTCGGGCGAGGTCACCGAGGACGAGCTCGTCGCCGGCGAGATCCGGGTCGACGTCGCCGCCCACCGCGCCTTCGTGGGCTCGCGCGAGCTGCAGCTGTCCACCCGCGAGTTCGAGCTCCTGCGCGTGCTCGTGCGCGGCGCCGGCAGCGTCGTCGGCTCCGAGGACATCCGCAAGGAGGTCTGGGGCGAGGACCCGACCGGCTCCGAGCAGGCCCTGGCCATGCACGTCACCTGGCTGCGCCGCAAGCTGGACGACGACGAGGCCGCCCCCGCGCTCCTCCTCGCCGAGGGCGCGGGCTACCGCCTGACGGTCTGAGCCCCGGCGGGGCCCCGCAACCGGGCCCCGCCTGAGCCGCACGGCCCGCTCGCACCGGGCCCACACGTACCGGGCCGGGCCCGGGGGGAGGAGGACGACGTGCGACGCCGGGTCATGCTCATGACGATGGGTGCGGTCATGGTCGCCGTCGTCCTGCTGGGCCTCCCGCTGGGCTCCGCCTGGGTCCTGCTGGCCCTGCGCCTCACGCGCGACTCCGAGGACCGGGTGCAGATCATCGTCACCGTGGTGCTGGCGGTCCTCGGCCTGGCGCTGCTGGCCGTCGTCACCGCCTACGTCGTCGCCGCCAGGGGCTCGCGCCGCATCCAGGCGCCGCTCATCTACCTGGCGGCGGAGGCGGAGCAGCTCGGCTCCGGCCAGGTGCGCCCGCGCCTGCGCACCTCGGGCATCGAGGAGATCGACCTCGTCCAGGCCGAGCTCGTGCGCTCGGCCGAGCGGATGGCCGGGCGCCTGGCCGCCGAGAGGCAGTTCGCCTCCGACGCCTCCCACCAGCTGCGCACCCCCCTGACCTCCCTGGAGCTGCGCCTGGAGGAGATCGAGATGATCGCCGAGCAGGAGGAGGTGCGCGAGGAGGCCCGCGCCTGCATCGAGCAGGTGGACCGGCTCACCGGCGTCGTCGAGGACCTGCTCAAGGTCTCCCGCCGCAAGGGCGGGGGCTCGACGGAGGCCCTGCGCCTCGTGGACGTCCTGGAGCAGCAGCGCGAGGAGTGGGAGCCGGCCTTCAGGGCGGCGGGACGAAGCCTCGTCATGAGCGACGAGGTGGGCGTGCCCGTCCTGGCGACACCCGGCTCACTCACCCAGGTGCTCGCCACCTGCCTGGAGAACTCCCTGCGCTACGGGGCGGGAACGACGACGGTGAGCGTGCGCAGCGCCAACGGCGGGCACAGCGTCTTCATCGACATCGCGGACGAGGGCCCGGGCGTGGACGACGAGCTGGCGCCGACGATCTTCGAGCGCGCGGTCTCCGGCCACGGCTCCACGGGCGTGGGCCTGGCACTCGCCCGCAACCTCGTCGAGGCCGACGGCGGGCGCATCGAGCTGTCGCAGCGGCGCCCCCCGGTCTTCTCCGTCCTGCTCAGCTCGGTGCCCAAGACGCTGGACCCGGACAAGGTCCTGCCGCAGGGGGCGCTCGTGAGCGTGGGGCGCCGTCGTCGCTTCTGAGGGCGGCTCAGGCGCCGGTGCCCGCAGCGCGGCGCAGGCGCGCCGACAGCCAGGAGACGAGCATCGGCAGCACCGAGACGAGCACGATGGCGAGGATGACGACGTCGATGTTCTCGCGGATCCAGTCGTGCCCGCCCAGGAAGTAGCCGAGCCACACGAGGGCGAAGGCCCACACCGTCGCCCCCAGGACGTTGAAGCCGACGAAGTGGCTGTAGCGCATCTGCCCGACCCCCGCCATCACGGGCGTGAAGGTGCGCACGATCGGCACGAAGCGCGCGAGCGTGACGGCCTTGCCACCGTGGCGGTCGAAGAAGGCGCGGGTGCGCGTCACGTGCTCCTGCTTGAACAGCCGGGAGTCCGGCCTGTTGAAGACCGCGGGCCCCGCCTTGCGGCCGATGACGAAGCCCGTCTGGTCCCCGACGGCGGCGGCGAGCCACATGAGTGAGGACACCACCCAGATGCTCACCGGCACCTGGCCCGTGTGGACGAACAGGCCCAGGGTGAACAGCAGGGAGTCGCCCGGCAGGAAGAAGCCGACGAGCAGCCCGGTCTCCGCGAAGATCACGAGCATGACGCCCAGGACCGCCCACGGCCCCACCCACTGGACGAAGGTCGTGATCATCGAGGCGGGGTCGAGCCAGTCGGGGCCCAGCATGGGCAGCGCCGTGGCGGCGACGTGGGACAGGGCAGCGGCGGGCAGTGCGGGCACGGCCCCAGGCTAGGCAGTGGCGGTGGCCGGCAGCAGGGCCGGAGGGCACGTGGACGGTGTGGGCTCGCGCACGCGGACACGGCCCGGGTGGGCGGTGCTCAGGGGCGCGGTGCCGGCGTCGGCCCCTCCTGGCCCTGACGTGAGGACGGCCGGGTCGCGGGGGCGCCACCGACGACGGCGACCGTCACCGAGCCGGGGGACTCCGGCTGCTCGGCCGTGCCCGTGAAGACGATGTAGTGGTAGAAGACGAAGCGGAAGGCGGTGCCCAGGGCGAAGCCGACGACGTAGGCGGCGACGTTGTCCGCCAGCGGGGACGTCATCTCCAGCACCTCATGGGTGAAGAAGAGGCAGAACTGCGTGATGAGCACGCCCCCGACGTTCGCGAAGGCGAAGAGCAGCGCCTCCCGGGCGGCGTTGTCCTGAGTACGGCCCCGGTAGGTCCACAGGCGGTTGGTGACCCAGGAGAAGACGGTCGCGATCGTCGCGCTCAGCACGTTCGCCGTGTTCGGGTGACCGGACAGGAAGCCGAGGGGCCCGTGCTGGAAGAGGTTGAACAGCCCCGCGTCGATGCCGAAGGCGAGGGCGCCCACGAGGCCGAACTGGACGAACTCGCGCACCCAGGCCACCAGGCGCCCGCGCAGGCTCGTGGAGGAGGGGGACATCGAGGCGGGCGGGTGCGGCACGGAGGCGATCCTAGAGGGTGAGCGCCGGCCCGGCTGCGACAGGGCGTCACGACCCGTCAGGGCACCCACTGCACCGACACGCTCGCCAGGTCCCACACCCAGCTGATCCACAGCACCTGCCCCAGGACGCAGCACACGAGGGCCAGCGCCAGGCCGCGCCGCCCGTGGTGGCGACCCAGCGCGTCCGCCAGCGCCCAGCCCACCGGCAGCAGGGGCAGCAGGAGCCGCAGCAGGGAGGTCGTCGGGTCGAAGAAGACGAGCAGGTAGAGGACGTAGCCCGCGCACCAGGTCCACGCGGCCGCCCCGGTCGAGCGCAGGGCCCGCGAGCCCAGGACCGCCCCCACCAGCACGAGGACGCCGGCCAGGAGCACCGGCCCCAGGTGCTCACCCGCCCACCAGCCCGAGCGCAGCACCCAGGGCGTGAAGGGCAGCAGGTGCGAGCCCCGCCACGCGGTCTCCGTCGCCGTGTAGGCGTCCGCCCGTCCCGTCACGGCCCAGGCCAGCGCCGGCCACAGCAGCGCCGAGGCGAGGGCCACCGCCGTCAGGACGAGCAGGCGCGCGCGCTGAGCCGCCGACAGGCCGGCCCCCAGGGCGGCGGCGAGCGGTCCGCGCACCACCGCGGGCGGAGCGCCGCGCGAGCGCAGCAGGTCCGCCAGCCACCACAGCCCCAGGCCGGCCGCCAGCGGCAGTCCCACCGGCCGGGACAGGGCCGCCAGCGGCACAAGCGGCACGGCGGCCAGGAAGCGGCGCCGGTCCGCCAGCAGCAGCACCGAGGCCACGAGGGCCAGGGCCAGCGGCTCGGCGTAGGCGCCCTGCAGGACGAGGGCGCAGGGCCCGGACCACACGAGGGCCACCGCCCACAGGGAGGTGGAGGCGCCCGTGCGGGGGGACAGCCAGCGGTCGGCGAGCACCGCCGCGAGGGCCGAGGAGGTGAGGGACACCAGGGCCGCACGCGTGTAGAAGGAAGCACCGGTCCACGACAGCAGCCCGGCGAGCGTCGCCAGCAGCGGCATGAAGGCCCAGGTGCTCTGCGTCACCCGGCCGGAGGCGTCCAGGGGCAGCTCGGCCGGGTATCCCTCGGACTCGATGCGGGCGTACCAGCCCGCGTCCCAGAAGGACGTGTGCTCGCCCCAGGAGGGCCGGGGCCCCGCCCACGGGGTGGCGGGCGTGTCCTGGGCGCCCAGGCGCGCCAGCAGGAGCGTGAGGGCGGTGCAGGCCGCCCACACGAGGAGCACCTGCAGGGGGCGGGGCAGCCGCACGAGGGGCCGGTGCGGCGCCGTGCGCGGCGGCGGGGGCATGTGGTCGGGCACCGCCCCAGCCTATGCGGCCGGGTAGCCTGGCCCGCGTGAGCGCTCCCACGGCTGCCGCCGCCCGTCGTCCCGCCCCCGTCGTCGCCGTCATCGGCGGCGGCCAGCTGGCCCGCATGATGCAGGAGGAGGCCAGCGCCCTCGGCATCCACCTGCGCGCGCTCGTCGAGGCGGCCGACGGCTCCACCGCCCAGGTCGTCGTCGACGCCCCCGTCGGCGGGGCCGGGGACGCCGGGGCCGTGCGCGCCCTCGTGGCAGGAACCGGCACCCGGGCCGACCCGTCCAGCGCCCCGCGGCTGCAGGCGGCCGTGCCCGCCGACGTCCTCACCTTCGAGCACGAGCACCAGGACTCCGACCTGCTGGCGGCCCTCGTCGCCGAGGGCGTCTCCGTCCAGCCGGGCCCCGACGCGCTCCTGCTCGCCCGCGACAAGATCGCCATGCGCCGTGCCATGACCGAGGTCGGCGCCCCCCAGCCCGCCTGGGCCGAGGTCACCGGCACCGCCGAGCAGATCCGCGACGGCATCGAGTCCTTCGCCTCGCGCCACGGCTGGCCCGTCGTCCTCAAGACCCCCCGCGGCGGCTACGACGGACACGGCGTCCTCCTCGTGCGCAGCACCGATGAGCTGCACGACGGCGAGGCCGCCACCTGGGTCACCGCCACCGCCGCGGCGGCCACGGGCGGTGGCGCCCCTGGGCCCGTCGGCACCGGCGGTGGCAGCCTCGGCGGTGGCGCGGTCACCAGCCTGCTCATCGAGCAGGCCGTGCCCTTCACCCGCGAGCTCGCCGTGCTCCTGGCCCGCAGCCCCAGCGGCGAGACCGCCGTGTGGCCCGTCGTCGAGTCCGTCCAGGCCGACGGGATCTGCGCCGAGGTCATCGCCCCCGCCCCCGGGCTCGACGACGCCGCCACCGAGCTCGCCCGGGCCACCGCCCTCGCCATCGCCGAGCACTCTGGCGTCACGGGCGTCCTCGCCGTCGAGCTCTTCGCCGTCGAGGCCCACGGTGAGCCCACCCGCCTGCTCGTCAACGAGCTCGCCATGCGCCCCCACAACTCGGGCCACTGGACCCAGGACGGCGCCGCCACCAGCCAGTTCGCCCAGCACCTGCGGGCCGTGCTCGACCTGCCCCTGGGCTCCACCGAGCCGACGGCGGCCGCCACCGTCATGGTCAACCTCCTCGGTGGGGAGCAGGAGCCCGACGACGGCGCCTGCGCGCGGGCGCTCGCGGCCGACCCCGGCGCCAGGATCCACCTCTACGGCAAGCAGTGGCGGCCCGGGCGCAAGCTCGGGCACGTCAACGTCACCGTCCCCGGCGACCCGGCCTCACCGGCCCCGCCCGAGCCCGTCGCCGAGGCCCGCCGCCGCGCCCGCGCCGTCGTCGCCGTCCTGCGCGGCGAGGCCTGACCACCACCCCTGAGCACCCTGGAAGGACCCTCATGAGCACTCCCGCCGCCAGCCCCGTCGTCGGCATCGTCATGGGCTCCGACTCCGACTGGCCCACCATGCAGGCTGCCGCCGGCGCCCTCGACGAGCTCGGCATCGCCTACGAGGCCGACGTCGTCTCCGCCCACCGCATGCCCACCGAGATGATCGACTACGGGCGCAGCGCCAGCGCGCGCGGCCTGCGCGTCATCATCGCGGGGGCCGGCGGCGCCGCCCACCTGCCCGGGATGCTCGCCGCCGTCACCGAGCTGCCCGTCATCGGCGTGCCCGTGCCGCTGCGCCACCTCGACGGCATGGACTCCCTGCTCTCCATCGTCCAGATGCCCGCCGGCGTGCCCGTCGCCACGGTCTCCATCGGCGGGGCCCGCAACGCCGGCCTGCTGGCCGCGCGCGTCCTCGGCGCCGGGGAGGGGGAGGAGGCGCAGCGCCTGCGCGCGGCCATGCGCGACTTCCAGGCCGAGCTCGGCCGCGTCGCCCACGCCAAGGGGGCGGCCCTGCGCGAGCGCTGCGCTCAGGGCTGAGGGCGGGGGCTGTCACTCAGCCCTGGTCAGAACCCCCGCCGGGCCCTCAGGGCTACACGGAAACCGCGGAATTCCGCGGAACCGATCGTCGGCGGCGATCTCTGACCAGGGATCCGTGACACCCGCCCCCGGCCGCCCGTCTAGGCTAGGGCCATGAGCATCCTCGTTGCCGGTGGCGCCGGCTACATCGGCGCCCACGTCGTCCGTCTCCTGCTCGAGCGCGGCGAGGAGGTGATCGTCGTCGACGACCTGTCCTACGGCAGCCCCGAGCGCGTCGAGGGCGCCACCGTCGTCGAGCTCGACGTCGCCTCCGGTGAGGCCCCGACCGTCCTCACCGACCTCATGGAGCGCCGCGGCGTCACCGCCGTCATCCACTTCGCCGCACGCAAGCAGGTCGGCGAGTCCGTCGCCCGGCCCGCCTGGTACTACCAGCAGAACGTCGGCGGCCTGGCCCACATGCTGCTCGCCATGGAGCAGGCCCGCGTGGACCGGATGATCTTCTCCTCCTCCGCCGCCGTCTACGGCATGCCGCCCGTGGAGACGGTCCGCGAGGACATCGACTGCCACCCCATCAACCCCTACGGGGAGACCAAGCTCATCGGCGAGTGGATGATGGCCGACGCCGAGCGCGCCTGGGGGCTGCGGTGGGCGGGCCTGCGCTACTTCAACGTCGCCGGCGCCGGCTGGGACGACCTGGGGGACATGGCGACCCTCAACCTCATCCCCATGGTCCTCGACCGCCTCGTGCGGGGCGAGACCCCGAAGATCTTCGGCACCGACTACCCGACGCCGGACGGCACCTGCATCCGCGACTACATCCACGTGCGCGACCTCGCCACCGCCCACATCGCCGCCCTGGACTACCTGGCCTCCGGCCGGCCCATGGAGGAGCACGTCTTCAACGTCGGCACCGGCCAGGGCGCGAGCGTGCGCGAGGTGGTCGACAAGTGCGTCGCCGTCACCGGCCTGGACCTCGTCCCCGAGGAGCTCGACCGCCGTGCGGGCGACCCCCCGCAGCTCATCGGCGACGCCTCGCGCATCACCCGGGTCCTGGGCTGGCACGCCGAGCACGACCTCGACGACATCGTCACCTCCAGCTTCAGCGCCTGGCAGGCGGACCCGAACCGCCCGCACTTCGGCCCGCGCGACTGACGCATCACGACGGCGGCCGGCCACCCATGACGGGGTGGCCGGCCGCCGTCGTGCCGGGGCGCCGGTCCTCTCAGCCGGAGAGCCGGTTGAAGTCCTCCGGGGTGAGCGTCCCGTCCCGCAGGGACTCGAAGAAGCCCGGGGCCGTCGTGCCCTCGAGGAGCACGGCCGAGCCGATCCCCCCGGGCTCGTAGTCGAGGGACTCGATCGGGGGTGCGCCCGTCAGGCCGCTGCCCGAGGCGCTGCGGAAGGCCAGGAGCATCCTCGCCAGGTCGAGCGTGCGCATGTCCTCGTCCACCGTGAGCGTGGAGGCGCCGGCCTCGACGAGAGCGTCCTGGCGCGTGAGGGACAGGAGTGTCCGGGTGCTCATCGCCTCGGAGACGACGGCGGAGACGACGGCGCGCTGGCGCAGCGCCCGGCCGATGTCCCCCAGGGGGTCGGACTTGCGCATGCGCGAGTAGGCCAGGGCCCGCGTGCCGTCCACCCTCTGGCACTCGCCGTCGGCCGTGTGCCACACGAGCCCGGAGTCGGGGTCCTCGACGTCGTAGTCCAGGCACACCTCGACACCGCCGACGGCGTCGACGAGTGAGGTGACGCCCCCCATGCCGACCTCGACGTAGTGGTCCACGGTCAGCCCGGTGAGGTCCTCGACCGTCTCGACCAGGAGCGGGGCCTCGCCGTAGGCGTAGGAGGCGTTGATCTTGTCCCCGCCGTAGCCGGGGACCTCGACGTAGGTGTCGCGCGGCAGCGAGACGAGCGCCGCGGTGCCGTCCTGGGCGCGGTGCAGGAGCATGATCGAGTCGGCCCGCGCGCCCTCGGCCTCGTCCTGGACAGCGCCGTCGGCTCGCGAGTCCGAGCCGACGATGAGCCACGTCTCCCCGCTCGTGTCCGCGGCCCCGGAGAGCGCGTCCACGCGCCCGATCGACTCCTCGACGCGGTGCGCGAGCCACAGCACGCGCCCCCCGACGAGGGCCAGCACGAGGACGAGGACGGCTGCGAGCCAGCGAAGCGGGCGCACCCGACGGCGTCGGCGCGGCCGGGCCGTGTCGGTCCGCGGTACGGGTGGGCCGGCCGGGTGGAGCGGGGCCTGCGCCCAGGGGTCGCCCTGGGCGGCCCGGGTGGGCGGGGGCGCTGCCGGGACCCGCTGTGGGTGGGGGGCACCGGGCTGGTGGACGGAGCGGCGCACCGGGTAGGCGGTCGGCCCGCCGGAGGAGGCTGCCCGCGGGGGAGGGGACAGCGCGCCGGAGCGCGTGGCGCCGGCCGCCGGCAGCGCCCGGGTCCGCTCGACGCCGTCCTGCCCGCGAGGCGCGAGAGGGACGACGGAGGAGCCCGCGCGTGCGCGGGAGGCGTGGGGGCGCCGAGGCGTGCCGGAGTCCCGCGGCGGCAGCGAGGAGGGCAGGGGCTGGCGGCTCTGGGCAGCGGCAGGGGGAGGGCCCTGGCGGCGTCGGGGAGCGGGGGCCGGGGCGGCCGCACCACCTGCGCCCCGGGCCCGGGGCGGTGTCGCGGGTGGTTCGCGGCGCACACGGCGCCAGCCCGGGGCGCCGGAGCCGGGCGCGAAGGAGGGGGGCAGGTCGCCCGAGTCAGTCGAGCTCATGACAGGAGGACCTCACGGGGGATCGGGGGCATGACGGGCGGTGCAGGGCCTACTGCTGGAGGTTGTAGCAGGCGGTGGCGGGGTCCTCGGCGGGGGCCTCGCCCTCCCCGGAGGGGACGGCCTCCTCGAGGGTGTCACCGGAGGCGGCCCCGTCGCCGGAGCCGTCGTCCGAGTCCGCTCCGGTGCCCCCGGACGGAACGCTCCCGTCACCCTGGACGGAGACGGACTCGTCGGGCACGGGGGTGTCGTTGATGAGCGCCTCCCACACGGCCTCGGCCTGCCAGGAGGGCACGACGCGGTTCTGGGGGTCCGAGGGGGCCGGCGCGAAGGGCATCGTCACGAACCGCACGTTGCCCATGCCGATGGAGGCGATGGACTGGGCGAGACCCGCCAGCGTCGGCAGCGAGCCGATGCCCGGCGAGGTGGTGAGCGTCGCCAGCGCGCTGCGGGCGAAGGAGTACAGGTCCGTGGCCGAGGTCAGCAGGTTCTTCTGCTGGGCCGTGCGCAGCATCGCCGCCATGAGGTTCTGCTGGCGGCCGATGCGGTTGAGGTCCGAGCCGTCGTAGCCGACGCCGTAGCGCACGCGCGCGTACTGCACCGCCGTCATCCCGTCCATGTGGTAGCAGCCGGCGTCGAGCACGAGCCCCGTGTGGTCGGGGTCGTCGATGTCCTCGTCGACGTAGACCTGCACGCCCCCCAGGGCGTCGACCATGGTGGACAGGCCCGAGAAGTCCACGACCATGTACTCGTCGATGTAGAGGCCCGTCAGCTGCTCGACGGTCTTGATCGTGCAGGCGGCCCCTGCCGCGACGGCCTCGGGCGAGGAGCTTTCGCCCGCACCGTTGGAGAAGGCCGAGTTGAACATGGTGTCGTACTGGGCGTAGGTCTCGGTGCCGTCCGCCTGCGTGCACGAGGGGATGTCGAGGAGCGTGTCGCGGGGGATGGAGACGACCTCGATCCGGGAGCGGTCCGCGGAGACGTGGAGGATCATCGCCGTGTCCGAGCGGGCGACGGCGACGTCGTCAGTGCCGTCGGCGCCGTCGATGTTGTTGGCCCCCGAGCGCGTGTCCGATCCCATGACGAGGATGTTGACGGCCCGGCCGGCGTAGCTGTCCTCCACCGCCTCCTCGGTGGCGTCGGCGCGCGTGGGCCGGTCCGATCCGAGGAGGTCGTTGACGTCGATGCGGTTCACCTGGCTCTGCAGGTCGTGGTAGCTGATCGCCGCGAAGGAGGTCGCGAAGAGCACGACGGACAGCAGGACGAGGAGGATCCTGCGCCCGGTACGGCGGGCGAGGTCCTGCGCGGCATGCCGTGCGAGCGGCCGGAGCGAAGAGGGCACGAGCGAGATCATAGGGAACGCCGCTGGGAAATCCGTGGATATCGTTCCCCGTCCCCGCACCGGGCGGAGGCTCGGTCAGGTGCGCGGGACGGTGCGCGGGCCTGTCGCGGCCCGGTTCCGACAGCCCGGTCCGGCCCTGTCCGCGGTGGCCGCTTCGGCTAGGCTCCGCCTGTGAGCGCAGAACCCACCGGGACGATCCGGGTCGTGACCGTCGCCTACAACCCCGGCGACGAGCTCGACCGCTTCCTCGCCTCCGTGCCCGCGGCGACTGCGAGGAAGGTCACGCTCGTCATCGCCGACAACGGCACCGAGCGCCACCTCGTTGACGAGCTCGCCGCACGCCACGGGGCCCGGGTCGTGCGCGGCGGGGACAACCTGGGCTACGGCGGCGGCGCCAACCTGGCCGCCGCGGGGCTGACGGAGGACTGGCTCGTCGTCGCCAACCCGGACACCGTCTGGCGCCCGGGCAGCCTGGACCGGCTCGTGGAGGCCGGCGAGGCGGACCCGACGGCCGGCTGCCTGGGTCCGCGCCTGCTCAACCCCGATGGCACCGTCTACCCGTCCGGGCGCGCCCTGCCGACCCTCGTGGGCGGGGCCGGGCACGCGCTGCTGACCCGGCTCTGGCCCTCCAACCCCTTCTCCACCGCCTACCACGCGCAGGACGGCAACGACGCGGTCCGCCAGGTCGGCTGGCTCTCGGGCGCCTGCCTCCTCCTGCCCCGGCACGTGTGGCAGGCCCTGGGGGGCTTTGACGACGGCTACTTCATGTTCTTCGAGGACGTCGACCTGGGGGCCCGTGTGAGCCGGGCCGGCTGGCGCAACATCCAGGTGCCCGAGGCGGTCGTCGTCCACGAGCAGGGCGCCTCCTGGAAGGCCCGCCCCGAGAGGATGATCCGGGCGCACCACGCCTCGGCCCGGCGCTACATGCGCGGGGTGTACGACGCCCCGTGGCAGGCGCCCGTGCGCTGGGCGGTCACCGGGGGCCTGTGGCTGCGCGAGGAGGTCGAGGTGCGCGCCGCCCGCAGGGCCGGTCGCACGCGCTGACCGGTCCCGGACGGTCCGGGCCGGCTCTCAGACAGGGCCTGGTCCGGGGCTCAGTCCCGTTCCGGCTGCACCGCCACCGCACCGGGCGGAGCGTCCTCACCGCGCCGGGCGTCGTCGTCGGCCGCCTCCATGAGGGCGATCCGGCGCGCGAGCCGCGTCACCTGACGCTCGAGGGCCGCGTTGCGACGGAAGGAGGACAGCATCTGGGCGAGGAAGGCCACCGCCAGGGCGTACAGCAGCAGATCCGTCCCGCGGCCGACCCCCACCAGGTGCGCCAGGTGCGTCATGAGGCTCGGGGTGGCGATGGACACGACGGCGAAGGCGACGAAGCCGAGCGTCACCAGCCGCCGGGCGGCCTGGTGGCGCGAGCCCCCCGGGACACGGTAGATGAGCCAGCCGATGACGGCGACGGCGACGATGAGGACGACCTGGATGACGATCTTTGAGCTCATGACGGTGCTCCTGCCCGGCTCCTCAGGAGAAGACCAGGTCGACGAGGATGTTGACGGAGTTCCACAGGGACTGCCCCTTGGCCCGGGAGTACTCGGTGTAGGCGATCCTCACCGGGTGCTCGGCCCAGGCCAGGCCCGTCGCCCCCAGCTGGCGCACGATCTCCGAGGCGTGCGCCATGCGGTTCTGGCGCAGCTGGACCCGTTCGAGGGCGTCGCGGCGGATGACGCGCAACCCGTTGTGGGCGTCGGTCAGGCGCATGCCCGAGCTGTGTGAGGACACAGCCGCAGCGGTGCGCAGGACCAGGCGCTTGGCCCAGCCGACCTGCGTGGAGCCGTCGAGGAAGCGCGAGCCCAGGACGAATCCCAGGTCCTCCTTCCTCGAGTGCTCCACCATGGTGGCCGCGTCGTCCACGGAGTGCTGGCCGTCGGCGTCGAAGGTGACCGCCCAGCGGGCGCTGGTGCGCTCCAGGACGTAGGTGAAGCCCGTCTGCAGGGCGGCCCCCTGCCCGAGGTTGACCGGGTGGCGGACAACGACGGCGCCCGCCGCAGCAGCCTCGGCGGCCGAGGAGTCCGTCGAGCCGTCGTCCACGACGACGACATGGGGGAAGACGCGGCGCGCCCCCTCGATGACGCCGCGCACCACCGGGGCCTCGTTGTAGAGGGGGATGACGAGCCAGACGTCGGTCAGGGGGGAAACGGGGTCCGTGTGGTCGTTCATCAGCGGCATTGTCGCACAAGGGTCACGGAAGGCGGCGCGGTGGGCCTAGGATGGGAGACGATTCTTTGCCCCGTCGTGTCCGAGGAGAGCCTGTGGCTGTTCGCATCGCCGATTCCGCCGATGTGTCGGAGGAGGCCGTCATCGGCGACGGCACCAGCGTCTGGCACCTCGCCCAGGTGCGCGAGCACGCGGTCCTCGGCCGGGGCTGCGTCATCGGGCGCGGTGCCTACATCGGCGAGGGCGTCGTCATGGGGGACAGCTGCAAGGTGCAGAACTACGCCCTCGTCTACGAGCCCGCCCGCCTGGCCGACGGCGTCTTCATCGGCCCGGCCGTCACCCTCACCAACGACCACTTCCCCCGCGCGGTCAACCCCGACGGCACCCTCAAGTCCGCCTCCGACTGGGAGCCGGTCGGCGTCACCATCGAGGAGGGCGCCTCGGTCGGCGCGCGAGCCGTCTGCGTCGCCCCCGTCACCATCGGTGCCTGGGCCACCGTCGCCGCCGGCGCCGTCGTCACCAGGGACGTGCCCGCCCACGCCCTCGTCGCCGGGGTCCCCGCCCGCCGCATCGGCTGGGTGGGGCGGGCCGGCGAGCCCCTCGTCGCCGTCACCGACGGCGAGGCCGCCTACCGTGAGGGCACGGCGCGCTGGCGCTGCCCGGTCACGTCCACCGTCTTCGAAGAGCTCGAGAACACGATCCGAGAGGTGTCCATCTGATGGCATTCGACTTCATCCCGCCCGCCAAGCCGATCATCGGGGACGAGGAGCGCGCCGCCGTCGACGCCGTCATCGCCTCCGGCATGGTCGTCCAGGGCCCGCAGGTGGCCGCCTTCGAGGAGGAGTTCAGCGCCCAGGTGGTCGCCGGCGCCCACGCCGTCGCCGTCAACTCCGGCACCTCCGCCCAGCACCTGGCCGCCCTGGCCTCCCTGGGCGGGACGAGCCCAGCCGCCCTGGCCGAGGCCGAGGTCATCGTCCCCTCCTTCACCTTCGCGGCGACCGGCAACTCCGTGGCCGCCACGGGCGCCCGCCCCGTCTTCGCCGACATCGACCCCGTGACCTTCACCCTCGACCCCGCCAGCGTCGAGGCCGCCGTCACCGAGCGGACCGTCGCCATCGAGGTCGTCCACCTCTACGGCCTGCCCGCCAACATGCCCGAGATCCTGGCCATCGCCGAGCGCCACGGCCTCAAGGTCTGGGAGGACTGCGCCCAGGCGCACGCCGCCGCCATCGACGGCACGCCCGTGGGCACCTTCGGCGAGTGGGGCTCCTTCTCCTTCTACCCGACGAAGAACATGACCTCCCTCGAGGGCGGCATGGTCTCCACCTCCGACGCCGGGCTGGCCCGCCGAGTGCGGCTCCTGCGCAACCAGGGCATGGAGCGCCAGTACGCCAACGAGCTCGTCGGCTTCAACAACCGCATGACGGACGTGGGCGCCGCCGTCGGCCGCGTCCAGCTCACCAAGCTCGACGGTTGGACCGCCCAGCGCCAGGCCAACGCCGCCGTCCTGGACGCCGGTCTCGCCGGTGTGGCCGGCGTCGTCACCCCCGCGGTCCCCGAGGGCTACCGCCACGTCTACCACCAGTACACGATCCGCTTCGAGGGGGCCACCGCCGACGAGCGCACCGCCGCCCAGACGGCCCTCAAGGAGGAGTGGGGCGTCGGCTCCGGCGTCTACTACCCCATCCCCAACCACCGCCTGGCCTCCCTGGCCCCCTACGCCCCGGACCTGGAGCTGCCCGGCACGGAGAAGGCGGCGCGCGAGTGCCTGTCCCTGCCGGTCCACCCCTCGCTGAGCCGGGCCGACCTCGAGCGCGTGGTCGAGGCCGTCACCGCCGTCGCGAAGGCGGGTGCGTGAGCATGAGTGAGAACCTGCGCGTCGGGCTCATCGGACTGGGCTCGATGGGCCGCCACCACGCCCGCGTCATCCGCGCCACTGAGGGCATGGAGCTTGTCGCCGTCGCCGACCCGGGTGGTGACCGCTTCGGCGTCGCCGGCCCCCTGCCGGTCCTGGACGACGTCGCCGCCCTCATTGACGCTGGGATCGACGCCGCCATGGTCGCCGTCCCGACCGTCTACCACGAGGACGTCGCCCTGGCCCTGGCCGAGGCCGGCGTGCACACCATGGTGGAGAAGCCCATCGCCCACAGCGTCGAGGCGGGTGAGCGGGTGCGTGACGCCTTCGCCGAACGCGGCCTCGTCGGCGCCGTCGGCTACGTCGAGCGCTGCAACCCCGCCCTGCGCGCGCTGCGTGAACGGCTCGACGCCGGCGAGCTCGGGCAGGTCCACCAGGTCCTCACCCGCCGCCAGGGCCCCTTCCCGGCCCGCATCAGCGACGTCGGCGTCGTCAAGGACCTCGCCACCCACGACGTCGACCTCACCGCCTGGGTCGCCGGCTCCCCCTACGCCGCGGTCAGCGCGCAGGTCTCCCACCGCTCCGGCAGGCAGCACGAGGACATGGTCGTCGCCAGCGGCGTCCTGGCCAACGGCGTCATCGTCTCCCACGTCGTCAACTGGCTCACCCCCTTCAAGGAGCGCGTCACGGTCGTCACCGGCGAGAAGGGCTCCTTCGTCGCGGACACCCTCACCGGGGACCTCACCCTCCACGCCAACGGCACCGTGGAGTCCACCTGGGAGCAGGTCGCCAACTTCCGCGGTGTGAGCGAGGGCGACGTCATCCGCTACGCCATCGCCAAGCGCGAGCCCCTGGCCCTGGAGGCCGAGCGCTTCCGCGACGCCGTGCTCGCCGGCCCTGGCGGCGCCACCGAGGTCGTCACCATGGACGAGGGCGTGCACACGCTGCGCGTCGTCGAGGCGGTGCTCGCCGCGGCGGCTGAGAACCGCACCGTCACGCTGTGAGCACGCGAAAGCGCCTGCTGGCCCTCGCCGCAGCGGCGGGGGCCGGGGCCGCACTCACCGCGCTGCGGCGCCCTGCGAAGGACGGCGACCTGCGCGTCGCCATCGCCTCGCGCCTGTACGCCCCCGAGCCGGCGGCAGCCGCCCTGCGCCTGCACGGCCTGGCCCGCGCCCTGTCCCGGGCCGGCGCGCGGGTGCGGGTGCTCACCTCCACCCCGCCCGGGACGCAGGCTCCCACCGACCCGGGCGTGGAGGTCCTCTCCGCCCCCGCGCTGCGCGACGAGAACGGCTACATCCGCGGCTACGCCCAGTACCTCAGCTTCGACCTGCCACTCGCCCTGCGGCTCCTGGTCGGACCACGCCCGGACCTCGTCGTCGCCGAGCCCCCGCCGACGACCGGCGCGGTCGTCCGGGCGGCCGCGGCCCTGCGCGGCGTGCCCTACGCCTACTACGCCGCCGACGTGTGGTCGGACGCCGCCGCCTCGACCGGCGCGCCCGGCTGGGTGGTGGGCGCGCTGCGCCTGACCGAGCGCTTCGCCCTGTCCGGGGCGGCGACGGTCCTGGCCGTCAGCGACGGCGTCGCCGAGCGGGTGGGACAGCTGGGGGCCCGGCACGTGGACGTCGTGCCCAACGGCATCGACACCGAGGTCTTCACCCCCGAGGGGCCAGTTGCCGAGGAGGCCCCCGACGCCCCCTACCTCCTGTACGCGGGCACCGCCTCGGAGTGGCAGGGCGCCGGGATCTTCATCGAGGCCCTGCGCCTCGTGCACGAGACCCACCCGCAGGCCCGGCTCGTGCTGCTGGGCCAGGGCTCCGACTGGGAGCACCTGCGCGAGCTCGCCGCCGGTGACGAGCGGGTCGTGCTGCACGACCTCGTCCCCGCTGAGGCGGCCGCCGCCTGGCAGCGCGGCGCCCTCGCCAGCGTCGTCTCCATCCGTCCGGGCCTCGGCTACGACTTCGCCTACCCGACGAAGATCTTCGCCGCCCTGGCCTGCGGCACCCCCGTCGTCTACGCCGGGCCGGGCCCCGCCCGCGAGGACCTGCCCGCCCACGGGCTCGGCTGGGCCACCGGCTACGACGTCGAGGCCGTCGCCGTCTCCATGCGGGCCGCTCTCGAGGAGGCCGGCACGAGCCGGCAGGACGAGCGCGCGGCCGCCTGCCGCCGCTGGGCGCTCGAGCACCGCTCCATGCAGACCGAGCTGGCCAGGGCGGCACGGGTCCTGCTCAGCGAGAGCACCTCCATTGCTTGACGCCACGGGAGAGCGGGGCACGCAGTCGGTGCGCCTCGACTCCCTCACAGGCATGCGTTGGTGGGCGGCCTTCGGCGTCTTCGCCTACCACATGACCAACCTGGCGCCCCTGCCCTCCCAGGACCTCCTGCGCTTCGGCTACTCGGGCGTCTCCTTCTTCTTCATCCTCTCCGGCTTCGTCCTCACCTGGTCCGCCCGGCCGGAGGTCACCGCACGCCAGTTCTGGTGCCGTCGGGTCGCCCGCATCTGGCCCGCGCACCTCGTGGCCCTGGCCCTGGCCCTCCCCGTCTTCTACACGCTCGGGACACCGGACCCCGCGCAGAGCTGGGTTAAACCTCTCGGCCCCGTGGTGCTGTGGTCCGTCCCCCTGCTGCAGGGCTTCAGCACGGACGACGTCATCTCCTTCTCCGGCAACCCGGCTGCGTGGACCCTGTCCTGCGAGGTCTTCTTCTACCTCCTGCACCCTTTCATCAACGCCCGGCGAGGCTCCAAGCGAGTGGCTGTCCTCCTGCTGGGGGCCTCCCTCCTGAGTGGTCTCTGGTTCTGCCTCGTGCCGCACGCGGGGGTCCCCTCCCCGGTTGCCCGTTCCTGGGAGTTCCTCCTTGGGATGGGACTCGCCCACCTGGCGCGTGCAGGCCTGCGCACCCCGGTGACCCCCTGGCTCGCCTACCCGGTGCTCCTGCTTGCGCCCATCTACTACTACATCACCGTGACTCGGGACGTCGGCCCTTCCGCCCTGGTGCCGCTGGGCCTCGCGGTGATCTACGGTGCCGCTATCTGGATCGGTGCCCAACAGGACCTCACCGGCACTGCCTCGGGAATGCGCCAGAGGCTTCTCGTGAGGGCGGGTGAGGTCTCCTTCTGCTTCTACCTCGTGCACGCCACCGTCCTCTACGAGGTCAAGGCCCGCACCGGCGTGGTCTCCTGGGGTCGTCCCGTCCTCAGCCTGGTGGTGTGGGCGGGTGTCTTCCTTGGTGCGCTGGCCGTGTCCTGGGTGCTGCACCGGCTCGTCGAACGCCCCTGTGAGAAGCGCCTGCGGGCATGGGGAGACCGGCGCTGGGGTAGGGCAACGGCGATGCTCGCGTGACACCCGGGGTGTTGCCCGCGGTGTGGGAGGATGAGCCCGTGAGGGTCCTCCACGTCAATGACGTCGCGCGCATCGGCTCCGCCCTCGTCGCCGAGGCCGCTCGCCAAGGCCTGAGCTGGTCCCTGTACGACACCGCCCGCGTGGACCCCTCCTGGTCCCCGCGCACGCGCGCCCTGCGCCGTGCGCTGCGAGGCGCCGCCTGGGAGGCGGGCCTCCTCCAGCGGGCGCTTGCCACCGACCTGCTGAGTGTCCACGGCGCCACTGTCACCGCCCACACCCGGTGGTTGCGACGCCCCTACACCCTGCACCTGCACGGCACCGACATCCGCACCCGGCGCTACGAGGAGCGCTACACCTCTCTCGTCACTGACGCCGTCCGGGGGGCGCTGGACGTCTACTACACGACCCCCGACCTGGCCGAGCACGTGCTTGATCTCAGGGACGACGCCACTCTCCAGCCCGTCATCGTTGACGTTCGTGAGGTGCCCGAGGCCGTGCCCGGCCGCCCGGCGCCGCCCCGGATCCTCTTCCCGTCGCGCTGGGACCCGGCCAAGGGCGGTGAGAACCAGCTCGAGCTCCTCCGGGCCCTGCGGGGCAGGCTCGGGGACGATGTCGTCCTCGAGGGTATCGACTGGGGTGCTCACGCCCACCTTGCGGCCCGGGAGCACGGCGTGCGGCTCCTGCCACGGATGAGCCACGAGGCCTACGCCACCTGGCTCGCCTCAGGAACCCTCGCCGTCGGGCAGCTCACCGGCACCATGGGCGTCTCCGAGCTCGAGGCCGTCGCCACAGGGGTCCCACTCGTCATGCCACTGAACCGCCACTGGTACGACGGCGCCCACGACACCACCGCCGATGTCCCCGTCCTCGGAGGCCCGGCCGACCCCGCCGACCTTGTCGAAACCGCCCTGCAGGGCGTCGTCGACGGCCTCGACGGGCATGTCCCCGTCGGTGCCCGCGCCTGGGTCCAGCACCACCACAGCCCGGAGCGCGCGGTGGTGCGCCTCGTGGAGCGCTACAACGCGCTGACCTGATCCTCAGGACCCGGGGACGAGACGCGAGCCCCAACGCCCGTCGAGGAACAGGGAGGACCACAGCCCTACCGAGCTCGCACCGGCAGCGAAGCGCCGCACCTGCTCGTTGCGCGGCACCACCGCGCTGAAGGCCTCGAAGGCCATCGGGTGGTCGAGCATGACCCGCAGCGACCGGTACCTGCTCAGCAGACGGCTCGTGCCGGTCGCTTCCATCCCCACCCGGAGCACCCGCTTGGGCAGAGCCGGGATCCTCGCAACCGGGCGGACGTAGTAGCCGGGATCCGCGCCCGTGGCCTGCGCGTAGACCTCCGAGGTGAAGCTGGCGTACCAGTCCCGTGTGGCCGTCAGCGACTGCGAGCCGGACAGCAGCCAGGACCACATCTGCGGCTCCAGCATGGGCAGCGCCCAGCTGTAGCCGAAGGCCTCGTAGGGCTTCACCGAGTTGTTGATGTACTTCGCCTGGCGCTCACGGAGGTTGAACCACTCGACGACCTCCTGGACGCTGCGCTCGCGGGCCGGGTCGAAATCCACCTCCGCGGCGGCGCGCACGATCTCGTGCCCCAGGAGGTCCGAGGAGCGGAACACCTCCTTGTTGCCCTGCAGGCAGGTGTGGTGACGGGCGATGGTGGACAGAACCTCGGCTCGTCCCACCGGGCGTGTGAGCAGGTCGTCATCGTGCATGTTGCCGACGACGGTGTGACCCGGCAGGAACACGGCGTTGGCATCGACCAGACCCCTGCGGCTCATCTCGCGCAGCGCCCACCAGTCCTGGACGTGAGGCAGTGAGGTCCCGCCCCAGGTCAGCCGCTGGAAGTCCTCGGCCTCACCGGAGAACCAGGCCTGAGCCATTCGCCTGGGGTCCAGGTCCACGCCGAACCAGTCGATCCCGAGCTCCTGGGCCACTCGCCTCGAGACCTCGACCTCAGCACTACCCGGCTTGCCGTAGGTGAAGGCGCTCACGCGGTCGGCGTCGTGCCTGCGGAGCCACACGGCCAGGAGCCGGGAGTCGATCCCTCCGGACAGGGGCAGGACGAGCTGGCGGGACCCGGCCTGCCGGAGCATCCTGGTGACGGTCGTGTCGAGCACGTCGGCGAGTGCCCTGCCGAAGTCCACCGGGTCCGTCACCGGCTCCACCCGGTAGCGGTACGAGGTCCACGGCTCGACGGTCCAGGTTCCGTCCTGGTGGAGTGTGACGACGCTGGCCACCGGGGTCGAGTGGACCCCGGCGATGAGGGAGCCCGCGCCGACGGTGAATCCCGAGTGCCGGAAGACCTCCGCCTGCTCGACGTCGAGCCGCCAGTCGGTGACACAGTCCCTGAGGATCTGGGGGTCGTCCGTCACGACCCACGCACCGTCGTCGAAGGTGAGCAGGAGGTGGTGCGAACGCAGCAGGTCGGTCGTGATCCGCAGCGTCGTCGGTCCCTCCTCGAGCAGTGTCCAGTGGCCGGCGCGCTGCTCGGCGGGCGTGGCCGCCACGGAGTCGGCCTCCTCAGGGCCGGGGCGCAGCGGGCTCCACAACCGCGCTCCCGCGGGGGAGGCATCGGACCAGGTCGGGGAGGTGAGCCGGAGGCGGAGGGTGTCCATCGTGGTCCGTTCGTCGGGGAGTGCGGTCAGCGGGATGGGAGGCGACGCGGGGTGTCATGAGTGGTCCGCGTGGTTCAATACCCGCATGACACAGCCGCTCCGCCAGCGATGGGAGTCGCTCAAGGAGCGCAGCCCCGTGGTCGGGGCGATCCTCACGTTGGTCTCGGGCACCGCAGCGGGGCAGGTCATCACCTTCGCGCTCCAGGTCCTCATCGCGCGAGTCTACTCGGACGTCGACAAGGGGCTGTTCGGGATCTACGGGTCGATCACCGGCTTCGTCATCACCTTCGCCGCCCTGCGCTTCGACCTCACGGTCATCCTGCCCAAGGACGACCTCTCGGCCCGGGTCCTCGCCCGCCTGTCATGGCGGTGCATCCTCGTCTCCGCCCTGCTCACCTCCTTCGTCTGCGTCCTCGGGGCGACGTTGCTGCGCGACCACTACCACCACTCCGACACCCTCATGTGGTGGCTCATGGGCTCGGGCTTGACCGTCTTCCTCGTCGCACAGATCGCCAACGTCCAGTACTGGCTCACCCGTAAGGGACGCTTCGGCGACATCGCGCGCAACCGCGTCCTGCAGTCGACGGCGGTCGCCGGAAGCCAGCTCCTGGTCGGTCTGGTGATGCACGGAGGGCTGCCGGCCATCGTCTTGGGCACTATCCTCGGCCAGGCGGTCACCCTCATCTCCCTTGAGCGCCGGGTACCCGAGCTGCGCGCCCCCCTGGGACCCGAGGCGCCCACGATGCGCGAGATGGCGGTCCGCTACTATCGCATGCCGCTGCTCAACGGTCCCAACGTCCTGGTGGACGCGGTGCGCAACAACGGCATCAACCTCGTCATCGGAGCGGTCTCCGTGGCGGCCCTCGGCCAGTTCCAGCTCGCTTGGAACATCATGCAGGTGCCGGTCGCGCTCATTGCCGGCTCCGTCGCCCAGGTGTTCCTCAAGAAGCTCTCCGACGCGCCGAGGGGCACCATGCTCCCCCTGGTGCGGGCCGTGCTGTGGAGAGCGGTGCTTGTGTCGATTGTGCCCTTCGCCCTGCTCTACGTCGTGGCCCCCTGGCTCTTCCCGCTGGTCTTCGGCACCACCTGGGACGAGGCCGGCTACTACGCGCGGGCGCTGACACCCTGGCTGTTCATGAACGTGCTCACCTCCCCGGTCTCGAACATCTTCGTCGTCACCGAGCAGCAGAGCCGACTGCTGGCCTTTGCCGTCGTCTACTGCGTGGTGCCCCTGACGTGGCTGTGGCTCAGCCCCCTGGAGATCATGCCCACGATCACCGTGCTGGGCGTCCTCATGGCGCTCATGCTCGGCGGCATGCTCGTCATGGCGGTGCTCACCGCACGTTCCTACGACCGTGAGCCGGGGGCGCGGGGCTGACCGTCCAGGAGCCGTGCGGTCCCGGCTCACTGCGCAGCCGCGTGCGACAATGCCCACGCCTGGCGCGTGCCGCGTGACCGGGCGTCCATGGAAGGAAGGAACGGCGTGGAGCCCGTGAGCGTCCCCCTGGTGGTCTTCACCGACACCTACCCCTTCGATGTGGGGGAGGAGTTCTTCGAGCAGGAGATCAGCTACCTCGCCGAGCGCTTCGCGCAGGTGTGGGTCGTGCCCCTGCGCGTGTCCGTCGGGGCCGCCAAGACCCGCACCCTGCCGCCGAACGTTACCGCGGTCCTGCTGCCCCTGGAGGATGGACGCATCTGGAAGCAGCGTCTGGTGCACCTCGCGCCGCGGCTGCTCGCGGGCCCTGGCAGGGTCGAGCTCAGCAGCGCCGGAGCGAAACCGCTCGTGCGCGAGCTCCACTACGCCGTCGACGTCCTGCACCGCCTCGACCTCTTCCTGACCACCCGCCTCTACCGCGAGCACCTGGCCGGCAGGCCCTTCGTCGCCTACGGCTACTGGCTGTATCACGGTGCCGGCGTCGCCCGGATGCTCAAGGCCGTCCACGACGCCGAGGTCGTCGCCGTCTCCCGCGCCCACGCTTACGACGTCGACGAGGCCGATTCCCCCGGGGGCCACCTGCCCGCCCGGCGTCGTCTCGTGTCCGGCCTGGACGAGATCTATCCGATCTCCCATTACGCGCAGTCCTTCCTGCTGCCCTACAGGAAGGCCGACGGCGCCGCCATCGAGATCCGTCACCTGGGGGTCCCGGCCCCCGCCGGGGCGATGCCACTGCCCCCGGACGCCCCCGGTGCCCCGGTCCCGGGGGACGCCGAGCCAACCGGGCGGCCTGTACCCGTCCACATCGTCTCCTGCTCCCACCTGGCGCCCTACAAGCGTGTGGACCGGCTCGCCGATGCCGTCGGTGTGCTGGCCCGTCAGGGGCGGCCCGTGAGGTGGACCCATATCGGGGAGAGAGACGAGCAGCGCCTGGCTCAGATGCGCGGCTACGCCGACGCGGTCGCCCCTGGTGCGCAGGTCGAGCTCCTCGGCTACGTGCCCAACGCCCGCACCCGCGAGCTCCTCGCCACCGGGGGCTACACGCTGCTGACCAACACCTCCTCCGGGGAAGGCGTGCCCGTGTCCATCATGGAGGCGATGGCCGCGGGACTGCCCGTCGTCGCCACGGACGTCGGCGGCACGCGGGAGATCGTGCACGACGGTGTCAACGGCCGCCTCGTGCCGGCCCAGGCCACTGGCGAGGACATCGCCCGGGCAGTTGCGGAGGTCGCCGACCAGGAAGAGCGGGCCATGGCCCGTACCCGGGCGGCCGCCCGACGCACCTGGGACGAGGAGTTCAACGCGCCGCGCCAGTACACGGCGCTGGCCGAGCACCTGGCGGGGCTCGCCCGGCGCGTGGTCGAGGGGAGCCGGTCGTGAGCGCGCACCAGCCGTGGACGGTCTTCCACGCCCCCTACCCCCTTGAGGAGAACCCGACGGCGGCCTCGCGCCTGCGGCCACTGCGCATGCGCCAGGCCTTCGAGCAGATCGGCTACCGCGTGCTCGACCTCACCGGGACGGTACGTGAGCGACGCGCCCGCCTCGCCGCCCTGAGGGAGCGGCTCAACGCCGGTGAGCGTCCTGACTTCCTCTACTGCGAGAACTCCACCCAGCCGAACCTCCTGGCGACCGGCACGCGTGAGGGCCTGCGCGCCCCGGCGCTCGACTACCGCGTCATGGCCCTCATGCGCCGCCACAGGATCCCGGTGGGCGTGTTCTACCGCGACGCTTACTGGACGGTCCCCGGCCAGGACCTCGGTGTCTACCACCGGGTTGCCAACGCCCTCCAGAGGCTCGACCTCATGGGCTACCGCCGCAACGGAGTGCACTTCTTCCTGCCCTCGGAGCCGATGCACGCGCTCATCGGCCTGGGGGAGGGCGACTCCTACTCCGCCCTGCCTCCTGCGGGTGAGGAGGGGCACGTCCTCGACCTGCCGTCCAGCGGTGAGGGCCTGCGACTGGTGTACGTCGGCGGGCTCGGCCAGCACTACGTCCTCACCGACTTCGTCACGGCGCTGACCGCCACCGACGGGGTGAGCATGGACCTGGTGACCCGTGAGGTCCAGTGGGCCTCGGCCGTGCGGCAGGACCCGCGTCTGGCGGACCCCCGCATCACCCCCCTTCACCTGGGCTCGAAGGAGCTGCTGCCCGTCTACGAGCGTGCGCACATCGGTCTGCTGACCGTGGAGCCTTCCGCGTACCGGGACATCGCCGTTCCCGTCAAGCTCTTCGAGTACCTGTCCTACGGACGCCCGGTCATCGCGACGGCGGGCACGGAAGCCGGGCGCGTCATCGCCGCCAACGGCGCCGGGTGGGTCGTGCCCTACGACGCGGACGAGATGCGTGTGCTGCTGGAGCACCTGAGAGCCTGTCCCGAGGAGGTCCGCGAGCGTGCGAGGCTCGCGCGGGCTGCGGCAGCGGACAACACGTGGGCCGAGCGCGCGCGCACGGCCGCTTGCCGTCTCACCGAAGGACGGGCGTGAACAACCTCGGCACCTGGGCCGCCCTCCTGCCCCAGGCTCTGGTGCTTCTTGGTCTGCTCCTGGTCCCGGGCGGGCTCGTGCTGCGCTCCCTGGGCTACCGGGGCCTGCTCCTCGCGGCCTGTGCGGCACCGACGAGCATGGCGGCCATTGCCCTGCTGGGGCTCGTCTACGAGGTGGTCGGCATCCGCTTCGAGCCCGTGCCCGTGGTCATCGGTCTCACCGTGATCGTCCTGCTCGCTTGGACGGGCGGCAGGCTGGCGCGTGGCAGTGTCCCGGCTGCCCTGCCCGATCCCGAGGTCGCGAGGGGGCGGGACACCCTGCTGCCCCTGGCCGCCGTCCTTCTGGCCTGGCTCGTCCTCGTCCGGCCCGTCCTGACTGGTTGGGACCCGTCCCTGCCGGGCCAGCAGATCGACCCGGTCTTCCACCACAACCTCGCGTGGACCATCACCCAGACGGGTAACGCCTCACTGCTCACCGGCGCCTCGTGGTCCGCCAGCCTCCTGTACTCGACACGCGCCTACTACCCCCTGGTCTGGCACGCGATGGTCGCGCTCGCCTCCGAGGGCGGGACTGAGCTCGTGGAGGCCACGAATGCGCTCGTCGTCCTCGTGCCGCTCATCTGGTGCCTCGGGGTGGCGGCCTGCGCGGCGCAGGCCCTGCCGCGATTCCGGCTGGCCCCGGTCGTGGCCGTCGCGGCAGCGCTCATGTTCCCCGTCTACCCGGCCTACATGCTCTACACACGCCAGCTGTGGCCGAACGCCCTCGGCTACGCGGTCTTCCCGGCCGTTCTGGCCCTGCTGCTCCACGCCGTGCGTCTCATCACGGGGCCTGCGGAGCTGGGACGACGCCGGGCCCTGCTCGTCCTGGTGGCGGTGGCCACGGCGGCCTCCGGCGCAGCCGCGACCTACCCGGCCGCCGTCTTCTCGATCCTGCTGACGGGGACCCCGTTGCTGATTGCCGTGATCGTGCTCGTGTGCCGCTTCGTCTGGGCCCACCGTCGGCACGCCGCTGTGAGGGCGCTCCTGGTCATGTCCGCCACCGTGCCCGCCCTACTCGTCGCCTTCCTGGTCTCCGGTGGCGCGACCCTGATCCTGGCTCGGCTGGTGCGTGAGACCGGCCCCAGTGCCTCCAGCCTGCCCATGCGTCTGTTCGCCATGGCGACGCTCTGGCCCCGGGGGCGCACCGGGGCGGCGGACACCCTTCGGTTCGCCTGCCAACTGCCTCTCGTGGCGGCGTCCCTCGTGATCGCCTGGCGCAACAGGCGCACGCGCTGGCTCGTGTGGGCCTGGGTCCTGCCGATGGTGGTCCTGGCCGGCACCTACTTCCCTCTGGGGCCGGTGAGTGCTCTCACCGGCCTGTGGTACAACGATCCCTACCGGATCATGCCGTTGGTCGCGCTGGTCTCGAGCGTGCTCCTCGCGGTGGCTGCCCGCTGGCTGCTCATGCGCAGGGCACCCGCGTGGTCCCAGTTCCGGTCCACCGTGGCCGTGATAGCCCTCGTGCTCGTTCCCGCGCTCGCTGCGCAGCCCGCGGCCGCCAGGGTGGCCCGTTCAGCCTATGACACCACCTCGACGGTCCTCGTGCGGACCCTGAGCGCGGAGGAGGTCCGCATGATCGAGTCGCTGCGGGGCAGGCTCGACCCCTCGCTCATGGTCCTGGGGGACCCGGCTGCGGGCGCGGGCTACGTCCAGGCCATCGCGGGGAACTTGTCGGTCTTCCCCCACCTGACCTTCAGAGCGGCGGACACCGATGCCCTCTACCTGGCCGAGCACTTCGATGACATCGCTGTGGACCCGAGGATCTGCTGGCTCGTGCACCACTACGGGATCGGCTACTTCTACGAGGACGAGCCGGGGCAGGTGCCGGGCATCGACGTCGTCGGGCGCGCCCCGGGCCTGTACGGGGTGGACACCTCCGAGGGCTTCGAGCCGGTTGCCAGCGGTGGTACCGCAACGGTCTACCGGATCACCGCCTGCGGGACCGTTGCTGCCCCGCAGCGGTTCCCGTGGGTCGTCAACCGGCCTTTCGAGCCGCTCCTGGGCTCCGATGGAGCTCTGAACACCTTCACTCCTGAGGGGCGCGTCGTCCAGGACTAGGGGCGGTCCCTGTGCCGCCCCCGCTGCGCTACCGCAGCGCCCGCTCCAGCTCGGCGACAACCCTCCGGGCGGCGCGCCCGTCCCCGTAGGGGTGGGCGACCTGCGCAGCCGGCTCCTCGGGACGGGGACGGGAGGCGGCGGCAACAAGGCCCGCACCCGGCTCCACGAGGACGTTCCACCCCAGCTCGACGGTCTCGACCCACTCCGTCTGCGGGCGCACCGTCGTGCAGGGCACCCGCAGCAGGAAGGCCTCCTTCTGCAGGCCCCCCGAGTCCGTCACGACGCCGCGGGCGTGCAGGGCCGAGGCGATGAGATCGGGGTAGGCCAGCGGCGGGTGGACGACCAGGTTCCCGGTGTCCTCCAGGGCGATGCCGTGCTCGGCGCACGTGGCGACGAGCCTGGGGTGGGCGAGGAGCACGACGGGATGGTCGACGGCCGCGAGAGAGCCCAGCACACGGCGCAGCCGCTCGGTGTCATCGGTGTTCTCCGCGCGGTGGATGGTCGCCAGCGAGTAGGAGCCCTCGGCCAGCCCGAGCTCGGTCATGACGGGCGACGGCGATCCCGCGACCTGGTCACGGACCTGCAGCAGGACGTCCGTCATGACGTCGCCGACGACGACGGTGCGCTCAGCCAGCCCCTCGTCCGCGAGGTGGGCGGCACCGACCGCGGTCGGCGCAAGGAGGAGGTCGGCGGCGTGGTCGGTGAGGACCCGGTTGACCTCCTCCGGCATCTCACGGTTGAAGGAGCGCAGGCCGGCCTCGAGGTGGGCGACCGGCACGTGGAGCTTGACGGCGGACAGCGCACCGGCCAGCGTCGAGTTCGTGTCCCCGTAGACGAGCACCCAGTCGGGGCGGTGCTCGGCGAGCACCGAGTCCATGGCCGCGAGCATGGCCCCGGTCTGGACCCCGTGGGAGCCCGAGCCCACGCCCAGGTGCACGTCGGGGGCCGAGATCCCCAGGTCCCGGAAGAAGACGTCGGAGAGCATCGGGTCGTAGTGCTGGCCGGTGTGGACGATGACGTGCTCGACCCCGGCGGCTCGGAAGGCGGCGTCGATGGGGGCGAGCTTGACGAACTGGGGGCGTGCGCCCACCACGGAGAGAACGTGCACGACTGGTCTCGCTTTCTGTCGGGTCGGTGCGCCCTCAGGCGCCGGTGAGGTCGCGGACGATGGTGTGGATCGTCTGCTTCTCGTGCTCGAAGCTCAGCTCCCGGGCGGCGGAGTCAGCGGCCTCCTTGAAAGCGGCAACCGACTCGGGCGTGAGCGAGGACAGGGTGGCGACGATGTCCTCCACCTCGTTCGTGGCTGAGCAGAGTCCCAGGCCGTGCTCATTGACGACGTCGACCATCTCGGCCGTCGGGCCGACGGCGACCGCCAGGCGGGCCTGGACGTAGTCGAAGATCTTGTTCGGCAGGGTCAGGCGCGCGTTCGTGTTGAATGGGGGGATCCAGAAGATACCGACGTCATACTGGTTGAGGGTGGTGGGCAGGTCCTCGGGGCGGACAGGTGCTGGGAAGCTGATCCGCTCACAGCTGGAGGCCCGGGCCTTGAGGCTGGTCAGGTACTCGCCGTCGTTCCCACCGCCCGTGACGAGGTACAAGGCCAGGGTGAAACGCTCATCGAGCGCCTTGACGGCGTCGATCATCGCCTCGATATTGCGCCCGACGACGGCCCCGCCCGAGTGCACGAGACGGATCGTGCCGTCCTGGGCCGGGTGCGAGGGACGCAGGTCGGCGTAAGGCGCGGTGTTGCACACCAGTCGGGGGGTGACCCCGTAACGCTCCTGGTAGAGCCCCGCGATCTGGCGGCCCACCGTCGTCACCGCGGCGCAGCGGGGCAGGTACTCGCGGCAGACATGGTCCATGAGCGGGGACACGAGCAGACGCCAGGACAGCACGTGCGTGCGCTCCTCCGGAGCCCACTCGTGCATGTCCGCCCACACCGGTGCCCCGTGGGCGACAGCGAAGGCGGTGGGGATCGAGCGTGCGTCGTTGGCAACCACCATGTTGAAGCGACGGTCACCGACCATCCGGATCGCCTCGCGGGCCGCGGGAGCCGCCATCTCCGCCGACCTCAGCAGGCGCAGCGCCAGCCGGGCGACGCCCGTCGGCGTCTGCGGCAGCGAGGGGGCCGAGTCCGGGACCCGCAGGTGCTCGACCACCCCGGAGGGGGTGGGGCCGTAGCCGACGCTGGTGACGTCACCCACCTCTGCAAGGGCTCCGATCTCCCGGAGGACACGGGCGTCGCGGTGGATCGGGGAGAAGGAAAGGACGAGGAACGAGGGACGTCTGCTCACGCCAGGCATCCTAGAGGCAGGAACCTCCCTGAGTCTGAAGACGTTGTCCGGAACCCCGGTTGTGCCGTGCTGCGCCTCGTGGCTGGCGAGCGACGAACTAGAATCGGCGCAGCGCCGCCTACCATCAAGGAGAACCCGTATGCGCATCGCCGTCGTCGCCCTGGGAAAGATCGGGCTGCCGCTGGCCGTCCAGTACGCCGAGAAGGGGCACGAGGTCATCGGCGTCGACGTCAACGCCACCACCGTCGAGACGGTCAACCGCGGCCAGGAGCCCTTCCCCGGCGAGGCCCACCTGGCCGAGAAGCTCGCCCGGCTCGTGCCCGCCGGGGCCCTGCGCGCCACCACCGACTACGCCGAGGCGGTCCCCGGGGCCGACGCCGTCGTCCTCGTCGTGCCCCTCTTCGTCAACGACGAGACCTGGGAGCCGGACTTCACCTGGATGGACGACGCCACCCGCGCCCTGGCCGCCCACCTGAGGCCCGGCACCCTCGTCTCCTACGAGACCACCCTGCCCGTGGGCACCACCCGCGGACGCTGGAAGCCCCTCATCGAGGAGGTCAGCGGCCTGGTCGAGGGACGCGACTTCCACCTCGTCTTCTCCCCCGAGCGGGTGCTCACCGGCCGGGTCTTCGAGGACCTGCGCCGCTACCCCAAGCTCGTCGGCGGCCTGAGCGAGGAGGGCACCGCCCAGGGCGTCGGCTTCTACGAGAAGGTCCTCGACTTCGACGAGCGCACGGACCTGCCGCGCCCCAACGGCGTGTGGGACATGGGCACCGCCGAGGCCGCCGAGATGGCCAAGCTCGCCGAGACCACCTACCGCGATGTCAACATCGGCCTGGCCAACCAGTTCGCCGTCTACGCGGACAAGGCCGGCTTCG
The DNA here is from genome assembly GCF_023369555.1 of Actinomyces sp. AC-20-1. Classification (GTDB taxonomy): domain Bacteria; phylum Actinomycetota; class Actinomycetes; order Actinomycetales; family Actinomycetaceae; genus Actinomyces. Next base: position 209,739 of record NZ_JACJVC010000002.1, read on the forward strand.
ACATCGAGAAGGTCATCGACGCCTGCAACTCCCAGCCCTACTCGCACATCCACCGCCCCGGCATCGCGGTGGGCGGGCACTGCATCCCCGTCTACCCGCGCCTGTACCTGTCCACGGACCCCGACGCGACGGTGGTGCGCACCGCCCGTCAGTTCAACGCCACCATGCCCTCCTACGTCGTGGCCCGCGCCGAGGAGGTCCTGGGCGGCCTGGACAGCCTGCGCGTCGTCGTCCTCGGCGCCTCCTACCGCGGCCGGGTCAAGGAGACGGCCTTCTCCGGCGTCTTCCCCACCGTCGAGGCCCTGCGCGACAAGGGCGCCACCGTCCTCGTCCAGGACCCCATGTACCACGACGACGAGCTCGCCGCCCTCGGCTGGGAGCCCTACCACCTGGGTGAGGAGGTCGACGTCGCCATCGTCCAGGCCGACCACCCCGAGTACCGCACGCTCACCCCCGCGGACCTGCCGGGCGTGCGCCTGCTGCTCGACGGCCGGCGCGCCACCGACCCCGCCCTGTGGGCCGGCACCCCGCGCCTGGTCATCGGCGGCGGTGAGTGAGCCGAGCCGACCGGTCCCCGTCCTGAGCGGCGCGCGTGTGAGGCCACCGGGTCCGAGGGGCCGGACGCCATGACGGCGCTGCCGGTGCTCGGCGCCCTCGTGGGGGGCCTGCTCCTGCTGCTCGCCCCCGGCTGGCTCATCGCCCGCGCCGGCGGGCTGCGCGGCGTGCTCGCCGCCTCGGTGGCGACGGGCCTGTCCTGCGCGGTCGTCGGCGTGGCCGAGGTCCTGGCCTCCGCGGCGGGCCTGGCCTGGGGGAGGGCCGGATGGGTGGTCGTCGCCGCCCTCACCGCCCTCGTGGCCGGGACACTCCTCGGGGCCAGGCGCCTGCTGGGTCCGCACCGGGCTGGGACCGACCCGGCCGGGGGCCCGGTCCGCTCCGCCCCGGACCGGGCGGTGCTGCTGGCCGGCCTGGCGCTCGCCGTCGTCCTCGGCGCGGCCGGGCTGTGGTGGGGCACCGGGAGGCTCGGCACCCCGCCCCAGGCCTTCGACGCCGTCTTCCACCTCGCCGCCGTCCAGACGGTCCGTGAGGGCGGTGACGCCTCGAGCCTCGGTGGCCTCGCCGACCTCTACCAGGGGCGCCGCGTCTACTACCCGACGGTTGTCCACGGCGTCGCCGCGCTGCTGCCGGGCACCGCCTCACTGGCCTGCAACGTGCTCGTCATCGTCATCGGCGCCCTCTGCTGGCCGCTGGGGGTCATGGGGCTCATCGACGCCACCGCCTGCGTCGCCCCGGTCGGGGCGGCGCAGGCCGGCCGGGACCCGGAGGCCCCGGGAATGCCCGGGGACGGGCGCGCCGGACGGGTGAGCGCCCTCACCCTGGTGGCCGGAGCCCTGGCCGCCGCTGCGACGAGCGCCCTCGCCGTCACGCTCACGACGCTCGCCGTGTGGCCCTACGCCCTGTCCCTCGTCTGCCTGCCGGGCGTCCTCGCCCTCGCCCACACGCTCACCCGCACCCGGCGGTGGCGCCCCCGGCTGCTCACCGCCCTGCTCGCCCTCGCCGCCGCCGGTGGAGCGGTCCTCGCGCACGGCGGCGCCGTCTTCAACCTCCTCGTGCTCCTGGCCCCTCTCGGGCTCTCCGTGCTGGCCCGGGCCCTGCGCGCCGGCGGCAGGCGACGACGGCGGGTCCTGGTCGCTCTCCTCCTCGTGCTCGTGGCCGGGGGTGCCGGCGCCTGGGTGATGCGCGCGGCCCTCGCCTCCGTCCTCGGCTACGAGCGCGACGACGGCAGCGCGCTGGCGGCCCTCGCCCAGTCGCTCATGGACACGCCCCAGTACGGGCCCCTCACCTGGCACGGCCTGCCCGTCGGGATCGGCCTGCTCGCCCTGGCCGCCGTCGCGGTGCGGCACGGGGGGCGGGACATGCGCCTGCACCTGGTCACCTGGGCCCTCACGCTGGGGCTCGTGGTGCTCACCGGCGGGCCCCAGTGGCCCGGAAGAGCGCTGGGCGCCCTGTGGTACCTGCAGAAGGCCCGGGTGCAGCCCCTGGCCGTCATCGCCCTGCTCGTCCTCGCCGGCCACGGCCTGCACCTGCTGCTGGCGAGCCGGTGCTCCCAGGACGGCCCGCGTGGCCGCCGTCGTGCCACGGCTCTCGTCGGGGCGGCGGCCGTCATGGCCCTGCTGGCCGTGCCCCTGCACGCCCGGCTGGCCGCCAGCACCCACGACGCCGAGCGCATCGCCTACGGCACCCTCGTCACCGAGGCCGAGCTCACCGCCCAGGGCGAGCTCGCCGGGCTCCTGCCGCCCGGGGCCGTCGTCGTCGCCGCGCCCTCCCTCGGGGGCACGTACCTGTGGACCGAGCACGGGGTCGCCGTCGTCTACCCGACCCGGGTCCAGCCCGCCGCGGGCAGCCCCGAGCGCGGGCTCGCCGACGCTCCCACCGTCCTCGAGCCGGGCAGTGAGGCCTGCGCCCTGCTCACCCGCCTCGGCGCCTCGTACTACATGTCCGTTGACCGGGACCCCTCCGGGCTCGAGCACGGCAGCGCGCCTCCGCGCTGGGACGCGGGACTGGCGGTCTGGCCCACGGGCGGCATGGCTCTCCTCGGTCATGTCGAGACGCCTACGGGCTCGGTGTCGATGTGGCGCTGCACAGCCTGCGGTGATGCCCCCTGACCGGGGTCTTGACGTACTACATCCTGCGTACAGTGTGACCACGGCCCCGGACGTCGGCTCGCACTGGGGACAGGAAGGACGAGATGCACACTCTGCTCGTGCTGCTGGCTCTCGCGCTCGCGATCGCCCTGGTGCTCTACGCGCCGGGCATGGCCATCCTGTGGGCGCTCAGACTCGCCCCCGTCGTCGTCATCGCAGCCGCTCCCGCTGTGAGCGTGGCTCTCGTCACAGCGGCCACCACCCTCGGCCCGCTCACCGGGCTCAGGTGGACACCCGTGACGGGCACCGTGGTCCTCGTGGTGGCAACGGCGCTTGGTGCCGCCGTCGGTCTTCTGCGTCGCAGGCACCAGTCGCCGCCTCACGCCCCAGGGGCGGGTCTGCTGCCCGAGGTTCTTGGGACCGCTCTCGTGTCAGCGCCAGCGACCGTCGTCGTCATCGGGATCATGGCCAGTGGCATGGGGAGATTCGGTTCCATCCTGCAGAACCACGACGCGCTGCTCCACCTCAACCTCATCAGCGAGATCGCCGAGTCCGGCAACGGCTCCCTGCTGGGAGCCTCCACCCCCATCAACGACGGCGCCTTCTACCCGTCGACTTTCCACGCTGTCGCGGTGCTCCTCACCCCTGTCGTGTCCGTTCCCACCGCCTTCAACGCCGTGTCCGCCTGCGTCGTCGCTGTCCTCGCCCCCGTCGGCGTGGCTGCCCTCGTGCGCGTGTGCGGAGGGCGCCTCTGGACGGCGGGTGTTGGTGCCGCTCTGGCCTGCTGCACCATGTGGTTCCCCTACTACCTCATGTTCTTCCACGCCCAGGTGCCGGCGGGGCTCGCCATCGCGCTCATCCCCGGAGCCCTCGTCCCACTGGTGCACCGTTTGTCCGAGAACCGCCTGTGGGCGGCGCTGGCATGGGCCGTGATCACCGCCGCGGCCGTCGGGTGCGCCCACCCCGGAGGCGGCCAGTGGGTCCTCAACGCCTCCTGCCTGCTCCTGGCCACCGCCGGGGCGCGTGGGATCGCACGCGGTGCGCACTGGCCGGCCCGCATGCTGCTCCTCGCCGGCTGCCTCGCCGTGCTCGTCGCACAGACCACTACGCCGCTGCTTCGGCTCATGTCGGCGTACACGGGGGAGAAGCACGGTCTGCGCACACGCCTGGAGCAGGTTCTCCTCCTCGCCCCGAGGGAGGGCGGTACCTGGCTCTACCTGCCCCTTGCTCTCCTGGCCCTCGCCGGCCTCGTGCTCCTGCTGCGCCAGGGGAGGCCCGAGCTCCCCATCCTGTGGGCGACCGGGGCCTCGCTCGTCATGCTCACCCTGGTCAAGGGGACGTCCTGGGGAGCCCTCACCGGAGCATGGTGGGGCGACTACGGCCGCTACCTCGCCGTCCTCGCCGTGCTCGCAGCGGCCCTCGCGGCTCTCTCCATCCAGACTGTTGTGGAGACCCTGCTGGCAGGACGCCGATGGCGTGCCGTGGTGGGAGTGCTCGTCGTCGTCGCGGCCGTGTGGTGGAACGCGTACCTTGGCGGCTGGAACCGGATCTGGGTCATGCACGGCTACGACTACTACTCCCTCCTCCACCACGCGTGGCTCAACCCCGAAGAGCAGCTGGCTCTCGAGACTCATACCGATCTCTTCGGCGGCACGGTGGTCTATGGGGCCCCGGAGAGCGGTGCTGGCCTCATCCCGGTTCTGACCCAGGGCGACGCCGTCCACCGGCACGCCAGCATCGAGTCGGCTTCGGACGATTGGTACATCGCCTACCACTTCAACGAGCTCGACACCGATCCCCGCGTGTGCGAGATCATCCGCACCAAGGGCGGAGTCCCAGTGCTGTACGCCGACAGCAGTGACAACGATGAGGACCTCGAGGTCTTCTACCCGGGCTACGTCGGCATCGACACCTCCACAGGCTTCGAGCTGTTGGCGGAGCTCGGGACCACTTCCGTCTTCCGCATCACGGCCTGTGACTGAGCGCGTTGGCCCGGATGCTCTGGACACAGAGCGCGAGACACCGCGTTAGGCTCGCGCTGAGCGCGTAGGTCCCCGCCGTGCGCCACGACACCCAGGAGCACCCATGGACCACGACCTCGTCATCGTCGGCTCGGGCCTGTTCGGCCTGACCATGGCCGAGCGCTGCGCCAACGAGCTGGGGCTCACGGTCCTCGTCATCGACAAACGCGACCACATCGGTGGCAACGCCTACTCCGAGGCGGACCCGCTCACGGGCATCGAGGTCCACACGTACGGGGCGCACCTGTTCCACACCTCCAACGAGCGCGTGTGGCAGTACGTCAACCGCTTCACCAGCTTCACGCCCTACGTGCACCGCGTCTACACCACCCACGACGGCGTCGTGTACCCCATGCCCATCAACCTGGGCACCATCAACCAGTTCTTCCACGCCTCCTACACGCCCGACGAGGCCCGGGCGCTCATCGCCGAGCAGGCCGGCGAGCTCGCCGGCCAGGACCCGCAGAACCTCAACGACAAGGGCATCAGTCTCATCGGCCGTCCCCTGTACGAGGCCTTCATCAAGGACTACACCGGCAAGCAGTGGCAGACGGATCCCAAGGACCTTCCCGCCTCGATCATCTCCCGCCTGCCCGTGCGCTACACCTACGACAACCGCTACTTCAACGACACCTACGAGGGCCTGCCCGCCCATGGCTACACCGCCTGGCTGGAGAGGATGGTGGACAGCCCGAACATCGACGTGCTCCTGTCGACGGACTTCTTCGACGAGTCGCAGCCATACCACAAGGCGGCCCTCGTCGGGAAGGTCCCGGTCGTCTACACCGGCCCCGTGGACCGCTACTTCGGCTGCAGCGCGGGGGCCCTGGCCTGGCGCACCATCGACTTCACCACCGAGTACCCCGAGACGGGTGACTTCCAGGGCACCTCGGTGATGAACTACCCCGACCTCGACCAGGACTACACGCGCATCATCGAGCCGCGCCACTTCCACCCCGAGCGCGACTACCCCTCGAACAAGACGGTCATCATGAAGGAGTACTCCCGCTTCGCCGAGGAGGGCGACGAGCCCTACTACCCGGTCAACACCCCCGAGGACCGTGAGAGGCTGCTGATCTACCGCGCCCTGGCCGCCAAGGAGCCCGACGTCGTCTTCGGCGGCCGCCTGGGCACCTACCAGTACCTCGACATGCACATGGCCATCGCCTCCGCGCTCAACGTCTTCGACAACAGGATCGCCCCGTACTTCCGAAACGTCGTGGACCGCAGCCCAGGTATCAAGTGACTCGTGGGGACGGGCTGTCCCCTCCTTGTCGTGGGGGCAGCTGAGGCCTGGCACCCCAGGTAATTCTTGGGTGTGCCAGGCCTCAGCTCGCGAGCAGAGGTAGATACCGTCTCACTGTCCCTGGGCGGCGTACTTCGCCTCGACCTCGGCCTTGAGGGGGCGCCACCAGGCCTCGTTCTCGCGGTACCAGTCGATGGTGGCCTGCAGGCCGGAGTGGAAGTCAGTGAACCTCGGACTCCAGCCGAGCTCCTCGACGAGCCTGGTGTTGTCGATGGCGTAGCGCATGTCGTGTCCGGGGCGGTCGTTGACGTGGACGTAGTCGTCGGCGTCGTGGCCCATGAGCTCGAGGATGAGCTCGACGACCTCTTTGTTGGTCTTCTCGCCGTCGGCACCGATGAGGTAGGTCTCGCCGATCCGCCCCTTCTCGATGATGTCCCACACAGCGTCGTTGTGGTCCAGGACGTGGATCCAGTCGCGCACGTTCTCACCGGCGCCGTACAGGCGCGGCTTGACGCCGTCGATGAGGTTGGTGATCTGACGGGGGATGAACTTCTCGATGTGCTGGTAGGAGCCGTAGTTGTTCGAGCAGTTCGAGATCGTCGCCTCGACGCCGAAGGAGCGCACCCAGGCGCGCACGAGCAGGTCGGAGCCGGCCTTGGACGCGGAGTACGGGGAGGACGGGTTGTAGGGCGTCGCCGGCGTGAACTTGGCCGGGTCGTCGAGCTCGAGGTCCCCGTAGACCTCGTCGGTGGAGATGTGGTGGTAACGGACCTTGTGGCGGCGCACGGCCTCGAGGAGGGTGAAGGTGCCCACGAGGTTGGTCTGGATGAAGGGGGAGGGGTCCAGCAGGGAGTTGTCGTTGTGGGACTCGGCGGCGAAGTGGACGACGACGTCGGCGTCCTGGACGAGCGGGTCCACGGTGTCGGCGTCGGCGACGTCCCCGACGACGAGCGCGACGCGGTCGGCGACGTCTGCCAGGGAGGCCCGGTTGCCGGCGTAGGTGAGCTTGTCGAGCACGGTCACCCGGGCGTCCGGGTAGCGGTTGAGGGTCTGGTGGACGAAGTTGGCGCCGATGAAGCCGGCGCCGCCGGTGATGAGGACGTGCATGGATCAGGCTCCGTGAGTCGGGGGTGGGCGCGCCGGAGCGCCACTGGTCTCGCTCGCCATGATGCCACAGGGGTGTCTGCCGGAGCGGGGTGGGAGCGGCGCAGGCGTGGCCGGTGCCCGGGTGGCGTCCGTCGGGGAAGGCGGTGCGGCGCAGTGCTGCGCGTCATGTTCTGCCACCAGGGTTCCCGACGGCGGTAACACGGGTCTATCCTGTCCCTCAGACCCCATTCGTCACACAGGCACCAGTTGTCGCGGGTGACGTCCGCCAGGCCCCGCTGGAAGGAACCCCATGCCGGCATCCCGACTCGTCCGCCTCACCGCGGCAGCCTCCCTCGTGCTCGCGGGACTCGTGCCCGCCTCACTCGCCAGCGGTCCAGCCCTGGCGGCAAGCGCCGCGAACAGGATGACGACCGTCCAGGCCGAGGCCGCCTCCGCCGGCCCCGTCCAGGTCATCGAGCTCACGACGGCCGCCGGCCAGGCCACCGAGGTCGCCGAGGCCGGCCTTGACGAGCAGGCGCAGCAGGACTCGCGGGTGCCCGCAGGCACGAGTGGTGGAACCGGCGTCGTCCCCGGCCTCGACGTCGCCCTGGCCGACGCCCTCGCCGCACTCACCGGCGCCATCGACCCCGAGGCCGACGCCACCCTGCTCACCGAGCCCCTCGAGGTCGCCGGATTCCTCGTCGCCGGCTTCACCTGGACCGGTGCAGCGGCTCTGCCTGAGGGCACGCAGATCTACCTGCGCGTGAGGGAGAACGGCGCGTGGACCGACTGGTACCTCAACGAGCCCTCCGACGCCGGCCGCGACGACCTCGACCCCACGACCGCCACCTCCGGCACCGACGAGTTCGTCACCGGCGGCGCCGACGCCATCCAGGCGGCCGTCATCGCCGGCCCCTCCGGCCTGCCCGCGGACCTCGCCCTGTCCCTGGTACCGGGCGAGCCCGTCGGCGAGGAGGTCCTCGAGCCCGGTGACATGACGGTCGTCGAGGCTGAGAGGACCGGTGTCGCCGAGGAGGAGGACCCGGCCCTCTCAGGCACACCCTCGCCGTCCACCGAGCCCGCTCAGCCGGAGCATGAGGCGCCAGTGCCCGCATCTCCCTCCGAGGCGGCTTCCACACGGAGCGGGACCCCCACGGCGTCCCCGGCTGGAACCTCCTCGGGCGCAGGTGTGAGCCCCGCGCTGCCCGCGCTCCTGGCCGCGGCCACCACCGCCAGCGGCCTGCCCGTGCCCGTCACCACCCGCGCCGAGTGGGGCGCCAACACCGCCTACCTCGACTGGGACCCCACCTACGCCAGCGCCGGCCACGTCGTCGTCCACCACACCGCCGGGACCAACGACTACACCGAGGCCCAGGCGCCCGGCATCGTGCGGGGCATCTACTACTACCACGCCAAGACCCTGGACTGGGGGGACATCGGCTACAACTTCCTCGTCGACAAGTACGGCAACGTCTACGAGGGCCGCTACGGCACGCTCAGCTCCGCCGCGGGCAAGATGGTCGTCGGCGGGCACGCCTACGGTGCCAACACCGGCACCATGGGCATCTCCATGATGGGCACCTACACCTCGGTGAGCCCCTCCACCGCCCAGCTGCAGTCTGTCGGCAAGATCTCCGGCTGGTTCCTCGCCCGCGCCGGCGTCACCAGCGCCACGGACACCGCGCCCTTCACCATCAGGTCGACCGAGAAGTACCAGGCCGGGCAGGTCGTCACCCTGCCGCGCGTCCTCGCCCACCGCGACGTCGGCCACACCGCCTGCCCCGGCAACGTCGGCTACTCCCTCATGGGCACGATCCGCACCATCGCCCAGACCCAGATCGGTGCCGCGCCCGACCCTGCCCCAGCTGAGCCTGTCCCCACTCCTACGACAACCTGGCAGCGCTCCGGCTCCGGTTGGACGCTCCGGGGTGCGGGGGGCGCAATGCTCACCGGCTGGCAGGTGGTGGATGGGGCCTGGTACTACCTCGGGACCGACGGCCTCATGCGCACCGGCTGGGTCCAGGACGGCGCCACCTGGTACTACCTGCGCCCCTCGGGGGCGATGGCCACCGGCTGGCTCCAGCAAGGGAGCACCTGGTACTACCTCGGCACCAACGGCGCCATGGCCACGGGCTGGGTGAGCACCGGTGGCACACGCTATTACCTGCGCCCCTCGGGGGCGATGGCCACCGGCTGGGTCCGCGTCAGTAGTGCCTGGTACTACCTGCGTCCTTCCGGGGCGATGGCCACCGGCTGGCTCCAGCAAGGGAGCACCTGGTACTACCTCGGCACCAACGGCGCCATGAGCACCGGCTGGGTGAAGGTCTCTGGGACCTGGTACTACCTCACCCCCTCTGGCGCCATGACCACGGGCTGGCAGAAGGTTGGTGCCTCCTGGTACTACCTGCGTCCTTCCGGGGCGATGGCGACCGGCTGGCTCCAGGACGGCGGCGCCTGGTACTACCTGGGTGCTGACGGCGCCATGGTTACGGGAACCGTCAACACGGGAGGGTCATGGAGTGCCTTCAGCGCCTCCGGCGCATGGCAGGGCTACACCAGTGCCCCGACCACGACCTCCGCTTCGCGTCTCACACCGGTCCTCGCCGCCCCGACGACCGCCCGCAGCACGGTCATCAACACTATGGTGACCGCCTACCAGGGCACCGGTTCGGCCTATCCCACAGCGGCACTCGCCCGTGGTGGTGCGTCATCCCTGTGGTCCTTCTGCACCCTCCTCTACGACGAGGCGACCGCTGAGGGAGTCAGCCCCGAGCTCTTGTTCGCTCAGGTCATGACTGAGACCGGCTGGCTCCAGTTCGGCGGCGACGTCACGATCACCCAGTACAACTTCGGAGGCCTCGGCGCCACCGGCAACGGAAACCCGGGACTGAGCTTCACGGACGTGCGAACCGGCCTGCGGGCCCAGGTCCAGCACCTGCGGGCCTACGCGGACGCCTCCGTGACCGCCTCGAGCCTTACTCACGCCCTCGTCGACCCCCGCTTCGCCTACGTCCGCAAGGGCTCAGCGGTCTATGTCGAGCACCTCGGCATCCAGGAGAACCCGCTGAGGACTGGGTGGGCGTCCGCTGCGGGCTACGGCAGCACGCTCGTGTCCATCATGAGGCGCTACTTCTGACCCAGCTCGGTCGAGGAGGCCGTGCGCCGCAGGCCCGGTTGTGCCGCGGTGGTCTCCGTCCCACGCACCGATTCCCGGCAGGGAGCGCCTTGTCAGAGTCCGGGGAACTCCAGGACCGGGTCAACATGGACCGCCCCCACCGACCGGTGCGAGGCCTGCACCTCGAAGGCACCTGCCTCACGCACACGGTGGATCTCTGCAAGGTTGCCGTCCAGAATCGCCACTGACACCCGGTACTCGCCCGCCCCCAGACGCAGGTCGGGCAGACGGAACTCGAAGGCCCCCGTCCCGCCGAGCACAGGGGGTTCCTGCTGCATCATCGTCGTGTCGGTGCCCAGCACTGCCCCTCCCAGCGGCGTCGAGATTGTCAGGGACATGCCCCAGCCCGCCAGCGGCGGGTCCGCAGAGATCGTGCCGGCCACGATGAGGTCGTCACCCGGTCTCAGAACCGGCTGCCCGCCTCCCGCCTCGACACCGTTGACGAGGACCGAGGTGATGAGCTGCTCCGCGGGCTTGAGGATGACGGGCTCGCCCCGACGCTCCGCCTGCGCGGCCTCTTCCGCCTCCATGACGATCTCGTAGTTGTGCCGCAAGCGCCCCAGTACGTCGCTCGTCGAGCCGTCAGCGACGACGCGACCACGGTCGAGCATGACCGCCCGGTCACACACCTCATTGACCTGGGCCGCCGAGTGCGAGACGAGAACGATCGTGCGCCCCTCCGCCTGGAACTCGTGGATCTTGTCCATGCACTTGCGCTGAAAAGGCTCGTCCCCGACCGCCATGACCTCATCGACCAGGAGGATGTCCGGGTCCACGTGCACCGCCACGGCGAAGGCCAGACGTACGTACATTCCCGAGGAGTAGAACTTCACCTGCGTGTCGATGAAGTCCTCGATGCCGGAGAAGGCGACGATCTCATCGAAGTGGTGCTGCGTCTCCAGGTCTGACAGCCCGAGGATCGCCGCGTTAAGGTAGACGTTCTCCCGGCCCGTCAGGTCCGGGTGGAAGCCTGCGCCGAGCTCCAGGAGCGCGGCTAGCCTGCCTCGCAGCAGCACCTCGCCCCGGTCCGCCGCGAGAATGCCCCCGATGACCTTGAGCAGGGTCGATTTGCCGGAGCCGTTGGCCCCCACGAGACCGATCGTCTCGCCCGCGCGGATGCTGAGACTGACATCGCGCAGTGCCCAGAAGTCCTCCCGGTGAGCGCGGGAGGCCCGGGCGTTGACGAGACGCTCCTTGAGCGACTTGTCCTTGTGGACGACGAAGCGCTTGGACACGTCACGGATCTGGATGACATCGGTCATGCTCACAGCTCCTGGGCGAAGTTGCGCTGAAGGACGGCGAAGACCCGTTGAGCCAGGGCCAGCAGGACCAGGCCGACGGCGAGGGACACCAGCAGGCGCGCACCCAGGTGGGGCGCTGTCTCAAGCCCCGCTCCCGCCGCCCACATCGTGCGTTGGAAACCCATGATCGCCAGGGTGACCGGGTTGGCGAGGTAGAGCTCCTGCACCAGGGGCAGGCGGGACGTGATGGACGTGACCATGGTCCACGAGTACACGATCGGTGAGGCCCACATACCCACCAGCAGCACCACCTCGATGAGGTACTGGATGTCACGCAGGTACACGTTGGTCGCTGCGAGCACCAGGCCGATGGCCGTGCCCCACGTGACCAGGACGAGCAGCCCCAGCGGAAGGTACAGCAGGGAGACGCCCACTGCCGGCGGGTCGATCAGGAGCGTGGCCGCGAGCAGCACGAGGAACTGCGTCGAGAAGTTGAACAGGGCTGCTCCGACTGACGACAGGGGGAATATCTCACGCGGCAGCTGGATCTTCTTGATGATGCCCGAGTTGCCGACCACCGAGCCCGTCGACGTCGACAGGATGTCGCTGAAGAGCTGCCAGGCGGTCAGGCCCGTGAACACATAGATCGCGAAGCTGGGGATCGCCCTCTCGGCACCCATCACCTTGCCGATGACGAGCACGTAGATCAGCAGGCTCACAAGCGGCTTGATGAGGCTCCAGACGATGCCGAGGGCCGAGTCCTTGTAACGGGCGCGGATCTCTCGGCGCGTGAGCCGGGACAACAGGTCGCGTCGTCCCCAGATGTCGAGCAGGGAGGCCCTTGTACCTGTGAGTAGACCGACTCGCGGCGCCGCAGGACGAAACGGCTCCTGCGCGAGGCGTGACTCGCGATCGAGAGCAGCGGACACGTGGTTCCTTCCGGACGCGGGGGAGGCGGTGCGAGCAGGGCCATCGCAACCCGGCCACTGTACCCAAGAGGAGGCCGACGACGCTGGGGGCGGTTGCGCCAACGTGCTCCCACTGGGGCTCCACAGGGTGTGGTTACCATAGGCGGGTCGCTCTCGGAAAGGTACTCGACGTCTATGACACGCATTGAGGGACCCGCTGTGGCGCACAGCGTGATTCCCGGAATCAGCGCCCTCACCGTGCGCGGAGAGGAAGCCTGCGTACCTCTGAGTCGACTGAGGCGGGACGCCGCCGGACTCCTGGCCACGAGCGCGGGGGCGGCCGCTTACGCGGACGGGGAGCCAGGTCGTCGGACCATCGGTGTGCTGACAAGCACCGTCCTGCTGCGTGACGGGCTCCTCAAGCGCGTACCGGCTGAGGTCCTCCTCGATGTCGGCGGCAAGGGTCGCTTCGCGGATCCCGAGACCGCCCTCTTCTGGCTCCAGTGGTCACTCAACCTCCTCGGCCAACGAGTCGTCATCCTGCCCGGTCCCGCGCCCGCCGCGCCGACGGCCCGGCAGGCGCGCCTGCTGCGCCGCCGCGGTGTGCTCAGCCTGCTCGACGTCGTCCTCGGGGACGAGCTGCGCGGGGCGATGCTTCCCGTCGCCCAGGTTCTCGCCCTCAGCGGCGACCTAGCGGCGGCCGGCGTCGACACGACCGTCCTGGACCTGCAGCGTTCGCCCGGGGGGGACGACATCGGGACCCTGGCGGTGCCCGTTGACGGTCTCCTCGGCGCCTACGCCATCGACGGTGCCCTCAGTTCTCTGGAGGACCTGGCGTGCGTGCGTGAGGAGGTCCAGCGCCTGCGGCGGGTGCCCGACGCCGCCCTCGCCCACCTCATCGGCCAGGCGATGGACGTCATCATGGGGATCGAGACTCGCGCGCAGGCGGAGCAGTTCGACCACCTCGCGCCCCTGTTCGGCCTCGACCGCGTGATCTGGGAGCCTCTGCACGTGCTGGTGGTCGCCCCCGCCGAGGGCGCTGCAGCCGAGAGGGCCGACCACCTGCTCGCCGCCCTCGGGGCCGACGCCGATGTGCGCCGGGCCGACGCCACCACCGGGATCGTCCGTCATGGCGGCGACGCCCTTGACGGGACCGTCCCCGACCACACGGCTTGGGCCGATGTCATCGTCCTCATAGGATGTGTCCTCGATGACGCCCCCGGTGCTGCCTCCATCAGGACCCCACTCCTCGTCGACCTCAGCACCATGGACATCTTGAAATGGCTCGAGAGCGGACCGCGCTCAGACAGCCGGGCGCTCTCCCTCAGCCGGCTACTCAGACGGGCTGACCGCGTCCTCGTCCAGGACGAAGGGCATCGTGACCTCATCCTGGGCGCGCTCGCCGCAGCTGGACGCGTCAACGACGTCGTCTATGACGACGACCCTTCGCTGACCGGGCTCGTCACCGTCGACCCCACCGGTGCGGTGCTCGAGGACTTCTGCCGTGTCCCGGTGCGCTCGGCGGACGCCGGCGTCTCCTGGGACGAACCGCTCGAGCCCTCCCGCCCCAACGACATCGCGCTGACACTCAGGTACCTCCGGGAGGGCGGCGTCAAACAGGTCCTCTCCAAGGCTTCCGGCCGGATCCGCAGACTCGCCGCCGAGAGGAGCAGCTGACATGGCCGTCGAGCAGCGCGTCCCCGAGACACTCAACCCCGACCCCGCACGCGCCCACCTCATCGATCGCGAGCACGAGGTCCGTCCCGGGCTCGTCTCCGTCATCCTCGTCAACTACAAGGGCGCCGAGGACACCATCACCTGTCTGAGGGCCTTCGACAGCATCGACTGGCCGAAGGACCGTCTCGAGCTCATCGTCGTTGACAATGACTCGCAGGACGGCTCCGCCCAGACCATCGCCGAAGCGTGTCCTCATGTCCGCGTCCTGCCATCCGGCGGCAACCTCGGATTCGCCGGCGGTTGCAATTTCGGCGTCGAGAACGCCACCGGGCGGTACGTCGCCTTCATCAACAACGACGCCCGCCCCGGCACCGGCTGGGTCCGGGCCGCGGTCGAGGAGATGGAGCGCGATCCTGCCGTTGCCGCGGTCGCCTCCAAGGTCCTCAACTGGGATGGCACGCTCATCGACTATGTTGACGGGTCACTGACCTGGTACGGCATGGGCTACAAGCGCGAGGCCGAGTGGGTGGACGACGGAGCCTACGAGACCGCCAAGGACGTGCTCTTCGGTACCGGTGCCGCGATGTTCGTCGATGCGGAGTACTACCGGGCCATCGGCGGCTTCGACGAACGCTTCTTCATGTTCTACGAGGACGTCGACCTCGGTTGGCGTATCAACCTGCTGGGTCGCAAGGTGCGTTACGTCCCCGGATCTGTGGCCTACCACAAGCACCACGTGACGATGAAGAAGTTCGGCAACTACCGGGAGTCCTACCTCCTGGAGCGCAACGCCCTTCTGTCGCTGTACAAGAACTACGAGGACTCCACTCTTGCGGCCGCGTTGCCCGCCGCCATCGCCCTGGCCGTGCGCCGGGGAACTGCCCGCGCGGACGTCGTCACCACCACAGTGCCGGAGGACACCGCTGTCGGCGTGCCCAAGATGGGGCTGACGGGTGTCTACGCCGTCGACTACCTGCGCGAGCAGATCGACTCGCTGCACGCCACGCGCCAGTGGCTCCAGACCGAGCGCGCTCTCACCGACAAGGAGCTCTTCCCCCTGTTCCGCCATGCGATTGAGCCCGCTTACCCGGTGGAGCACTACCTCAAGGGGCACCGGGACCTCGTCACCTCCTACGGCATCGACACGGTCTTCGCCGCCTCACCGAACGTGCTTGTGGTGACGGGGGAACCGCTCTCCACCAGGCTCGCCGGGCCCGCGATCCGCGCCTGGGAGATGGCCGCGGCACTCTCCCGCACCCACAGTGTGCGTCTCGTGTCCACAGCCGGTGTCAAGAAGGTCTCCGACGACCGCTTCGACATCATCTTCGCCCAGGCTGAGAGCCTGCGTGCGCAGACGGACTGGGCCGACGTCGTCATCTTCCAGGGATTCCTCCTCGAGGGGGCGCCGTGGCTCAAGGACTCCGACAAGATCCTTGTCGCCGACATCTACGACCCCATCCACCTCGAGCAGCTCGAGCAGGCCCGGGACCTGGGGCCGGAGAGACGACGTGAGGCGATCACCAGCGCCACTGACGTGCTCAACAAGCAGCTGGTGCGTGCCGACCACTTCCTGTGCGCTTCGCAGAAGCAGCGGGCCTTCTGGATTGGTCAGCTCGCAGGTGTCGGTCGCATTGGTCCACTCTCCGTCACCGCGGAGGACAGTGCCGCCTCCCTCGTGTCCGTTGTGCCCTTTGGCATCCAGGACGACGACCCGGTCCAGACGGAGCACGGGATCCGCGGAGTCATTCCTGGCATCGGCATGGATGACAAGGTCATCGTCTGGGGCGGCGGTGTCTACAACTGGTTCGACCCGCTCACCCTCGTGCGCGCCGTCGCCGGCCTCGCCGAGCGTCACGATGACGTCCGCCTCTACTTCATGGGCATGAGGCACCCCAACCCGGGCGTGCCCGACATGCGCATCGCCTGGGAGACGAAGGAGCTGTCCTCGCGACTGGGCCTGACGGGCACGCACGTCTTCTTCAACTCGGACTGGGTGCCGTACCACGAGCGGCAGAACGTCCTCATGGACGCCGATGTCGGGGTCTCCACCCACTTCGAGCACATCGAGACGGCCTTCTCCTTCCGCACGCGAATCCTCGACTACCTGTGGACGGGGCTACCGGTCGTCGCCACCACCGGGGACTCCTTCGGTAACGTCCTGGATGCCGAGGGAATTGGTCGTGGCGTGCCCCCGGAGGACGTTGCAGCTCTTGAGGCCGCCCTCGAGGAGTTGCTCTACGACGACCGGGCGGCCGCTGCCGCCCGCGAGAGGGTGCTCGCCTACGCCGAGCAGTTCCGTTGGGCGACAGTGCTGCGTCCTCTCATCGACTTCTGTGCCGATCCGCACCGTGCACGCGACCTCGTCCTGTCCTCCGGGACCGGCGACGCTATCCGCGCGCACGAGTTCCCGCGCAGGAGGCCGAGCCTCAAGGGGGACCTCCAACTTGTCGCGGACTACATGAGGGCCGGTGGCCCCAAGGAGGTCCTGCGCCGTGCCAGAGGACGCATCCGGCGCCAGCTGGGTCTTCAGCGTTGACGCACTAAGCCCGCGCGGGGCCTGGGAGAGCACTGCAGGGCATAGCCCATCGGCGCCCGGGGAGTGCTCAGTCCTCCGAGCAGGCGGGTCGTCGTCGCGCCCTGAGTGCCAGCGCCGCCGGGACACCTCGTAGCGCCTCAGCGGCACCTGAGGCGACCGGGCCGCCCCGCAGACCGGATCGGACGGCGCGAGCCACGGTCCGGCACAGCCCGATGAGGGCCACGTGCGCGGGTGCGTGCTCGACGGCCACAAGCACCCGGTTGCGCGTGTTGACGCGCACGAACATGTCTGAGCCGGCACCCGAGGAGGCCGCGTGCTCGTGACGGACGACGGCACCGCGCACGAAGACCACCTGGTAGCCGGCCTCGCGCAGACGCCAGGACAGGTCCGTGTCCTCGTAGTACATGAACAGGTCCTCGCGCAGCCCGCCCAGACGCCGCCACACCTCGGCGCGCACCGCGCAGGCGCCCCCGCACACCCCGAAGACCTCCTCCGGGGCGTCGAGCTCGTCCAGGGGCGTGAGCCAGTCCCGGTCCTGCCCGTTGCCGGAGCCGTCGACGACGTTACCCGTGGAGTTGACGAGCACGACCCCCTCGCCGGCCGCAGCGGCGTCCTGCCCCACCCGTGCCCAGCGGGTGCCGTCGGCACGGGTCAGAGCCTTCTCCTGCGCGGAGGCCGGGCGCCACCTGCCCGCGAGCAGCATGAGGGCCGTCGTCGCCCCGAGCCGCGGGCGGGAGCCGTCCAAGGGGCCGGTGAGGGCGTCGAGGAACCCGTCCTCGGCGACGGCGTCGTTGTTGAGCAGGACGAGGACGTCCTCGCTCAAACCCGCGGCACCGGCGTTGGCGCCCGCCCCGAACCCGAGGTTCTCAGCCGTCTCGACGACCTCGAGCCCCGCCTGCCTCAGGACCCCGGCCGAGCCGTCACCGGAGGCGTTGTCGACGACGACGAGCCGGTCGCCGTCCCGCAGCTGGGGCAGGACGGACTCGGCCGCCCTCAGGGTCAGGTCCGCCCGACGCCAGTTGACCAGGACGACCCGCGCCGTCGGCCGGCTCACCGCAGGCCCTCGGCCAGGGCCCTGTAGACCGCCTCGTGGGCCGCCGCCGAGGCCTGCCACGTGAAGGAGGCCGCCCGCTCCAGCCCCGCGGCGCGCAGCTCGTCGTGCGCGGGGCCGATGGCGCGTGCCAGCTGGCGGGCGATCTCCTCGGGGGAGGTCGAGTGGGCCAGCAGGCCCGCGTCGCCGCAGACCTCCTCCATGCACGTGCCCCGGCTCGTGACCACCGGGGCGCCGTAGGCCATCGCCTCGAGCACCGGCAGGCCGAAGCCCTCCCAGTGCGAGGGGAAGCAGAAGGCCCGGGCTCCCGTGTAGGCGGCGGCCAGGTCGGCGTCGGACAGTCGGCCGGTGACGTGCACGCGCCCGCCCAGCCCCTCCACGAGACGGCGCTCCTCGGCGTCGTCCCCCCAGCCCTCCGGCCCGACCAACACGAGGTGCAGCCCCGGGTAGTCGGTGGCGAGGAGGGAGAAGGCTCGCAGCAGCGCCAGGAGGTTCTTGCGCGGCTCGTGCGTCCCCGTCCACAGCACGTACTCGCCGTTCAGACCGTGCTCGGTGCGGAGGGCCGAGACCTGCTCCTCGGTGACGGGCAGTGTGCGCACGCCGTGGGGGATGACCTCGATCCGTCCGGCCTCGATGCCGGTGGCCACGCAGTCGTCCGCCGTCGCCTGCGAGGGGGTGATGACGACGTCGGCCTCGGCGGCAGTGCGCTCCAGGCAGCGCAGGAAGAAGGAGGTGCCGCGCCGTGTGAAGTGCTCGGGGGAGCGCAGGAAGGCGAGGTCGTGGACGGTGACGGCCAGCGGCAGGCGCGTGCCCGGGACCGCCCAGGTGGTGGCGTGGACGACGTCCGCGCCCGGCAGGACGGACTCCGCGCGCGGCAGGCGCAGACGGTTCCAGGACTCGTACAGGGCCGTGCGCGGCAGGCGTGAGCCCCGCACCTGCACGGAGGGCGGCAGGCCGACGTCGGTGGCGGAGGGGGAGGAGGCGTGGGCGGCGGCCAGACCCGCCACGCGGCACCCGCGCTCGCGCAGCGCCCGGGCGAGCTCGACGACGTAGGTGCCCGACCCGCCCGGAACCGGCTGCCACAGCTGCTCGACGACCATGGCGACCCGGGGGCCGCGTGCCGTCCTCGTGTCACTCGTCATGGGCAGAGGATACGGGGCCGGGCGCGCCCGCGAGCCCGGAGCCCTGCCGGTAGCCTGGTGCCCATGAGGGTCCTGCTCGACGCCACCGCCATCCCCGCGAACCTGGGCGGCGTGGGCCGCTACGTCGACGACCTCGTGCCCGAGCTGCTCGGCGCCGGGGTGAGGCTGGCTATGGCCGTCCAGGAGCGCGACGTCGAGCACTTCCGCGCCAAGGCGCCCCGGGTCCGGCTCCTGCCGGTTCCGGCGCGCCTGACCAACCGCGGCGCGCGCCTGGCGTGGGAGCAGACCGGCCTGCCCGCGCTCATCCGCCGGATCCGCCCGGACGTCCTGCACTCACCGCACTACACCTACCCGGCGGCGCACCAGGTGCCCGTCGTCGTCACGCTGCACGACGCCACCTTCTTCTCCCACCCCCAGGCGCACACCCGCCTCAAGCAGGTCTTCTTCACGACGGCGATCCGGCGCGCCGTCCGCGGCGCCGACGCCCTCGTCGTGCCCTCGGCCGCCACCCGAGACGAGACCCTGCGCTTCGTCGACGGCGACGCCTCCAGGTTCCACGTCGCCTACCACGGGGTCGACACACGGGTCTTCCACCCCGTGGACGACGCCGAGCGCGAGCGCGTCGCTGCCTCCCTCGGGTTGGCGGGACGGCGCTACATCGGCTTCCTCGGCACCCTCGAGCCGCGCAAGAACGTCCCGAACCTCATCGAGGGCTGGGTGCGCGCCTTCCACGACGCCGACGAGCCTCCGGCCCTCGTCCTGGCCGGGGGCAAGGGCTGGGACGAGGGGATCGAGCCGGCGCTCGCGGCCGTTCCCTCCCACATGACGGTGCTGCGGCCCGGCTACCTGCCCCTCGAGGACCTGCCGGGATTCCTCTCCGGCTGCGAGGTCCTGGCCTACCCCTCGATCGCGGAGGGCTTCGGCCTGCCGGTGCTCGAGGCGATGGCCTGCGGCGCGGCCGTCCTCACCACCCGTGAGACGAGCCTGCCGGAGGTGGGCGGCGACGCTGTCGCCTACTGCGGTCTTGACGCTGAGGCGATCGCCCGCGGTCTCGTCGAGCTCGACGCCGACCCCGCCCGCAGGCGGGCGCTCGGCCGGGCGGCCCAGGACCGGGCGGTCAGCGAGCAGTTCACCTGGCGGGCCTCGGCGCGTGCCCACATCGAGGCGTACCGGGCGGCCCTGAGCTCGCGCCGTCGTTGAGCGCCGTGAGGCGTCCCACGGCGGGAGCCGGGCCCTGCTCGGTATGATCCTGCGCAGACCGTGGTGCGGTTGCGCTGACTGACGTTGGCTGCTCGCGCTGTCAACCGTCCCAGAAAGGCCCTCCCATGAGCCGTCCTCGTCGTCTTGGCGCGGCCGCCGTCTGCGCGCTGCTCCTCATGCTCCCCGTCAGCCAGGTCGCTGCGGCCCCCGCCCCTTCGCCCTCCGAGACGGTGTCCGCCACGTCATCCGCTTCCGCGGAGGGCACTGCCGCCGTCCCCACCCCGATGGCTTCGAGCACCCCGTCCTCCCGGCCGACGGTCACGGCTCCTGTCGCCGATGGGTGGCGCAAGGTGGCTGGCCAGTGGTTCTACTACGCGGACGGTGCTGCCCTGACGCAGCGGTGGGTCAGGGACGGCGGCTCCTGGTACTACCTGGGTGCTGACGGTGCCATGGCGACGGGTTGGTTGTCGCAGGGGGGTGCGTGGTATTACCTGCACGGCAGCGGTCAGATGGCGACGGGCTGGTTGGCGCAGGGCGGGGCCTGGTACCACCTGGGCTCCAGTGGTGCGATGAGCACGGGCTGGGTCAAGGACGCCGGCACCTGGTACTACCTGCACGGCAGCGGCGCGATGGCCGCCAACGAGTGGGTCGGCTCGTACTACCTCCAGGCCAGCGGCGCGATGTCTACGGACGCCACCTCCGCCGTGACGGGCGTATGGTTGCAGCTGGCCCAGTGCGAGTCCGGCAACAACCCCTCGGCCAACACCGGCAACGGCTACTACGGCATGTACCAGTTCTCCCTGGTGACATGGCGCTCAGTTGGCGGATCCGGCTACCCCCACCAGGCCAGTGCCGCCGAGCAGACGATGCGTGCGCAGATGCTTCAGGCCCGCTCCGGCTGGGGCCAGTGGGGCGCCTGCTCCGCCGGTCTTGGTCTCTACTGAGCCCCACTCGACCTTCGCCTCCGCCCGCACAGGAGCGGCTCCTCCAGGGCGAGATCCCCTGCCCACCACATCCTCACCGCATTACACCCATGGAGCCTTGTCCGACATGACCAGCGCCCACGACCCCAAACCCCTCGTCATCGAGCAGACCCCGATCCCCGGCTTCCTGCGCATCGATCTCACCGTCCACGGCGACAACCGCGGCTGGTTCAAGGAGAACTGGCAGCGCGAGAAGATGAGCGCCCTCGGTCTGCCGGACTTCGGCCCGGTGCAGAACAACGTCTCCTTCAACGACGAGATCGGCGTGACCCGCGGGATCCACGCCGAGCCCTGGGACAAGTACGTCTCCGTCGCCACCGGCAAGGTCTTCGGCGCCTGGGTGGACCTGCGCGAGGGCCCCTCCTTCGGCACCGTCTTCACCACCGTCATCGACCCCTCCGTCGCCGTCTTCGTCCCCAAGGGCGTGGGCAACGCCTACCAGACCCTCGAGCCCAACACGGCCTACACCTACCTCGTCAACGACCACTGGTCCCCCGACGCCCGGTACACCTTCCTCAACCTCGCGGACGAGACCGTCGCTGTGCCCTGGCCCATCCCGCTCGAGGACGCGATCCTGTCCGACAAGGACAAGGCCCACCCCCGTCTGGCCGACGTCACCCCTTTCCCGGTGCCGACCCCCACCGGACGGCGTGTGCTCGTCACCGGCGCCAACGGGCAGCTCGGGCGCGAGCTCATGAGACAGCTGCCCGAGGCCGGGTTCACCGCCACCGGTGTCGACCTGCCCGACGTCGACATCGCTGACGCCGAGCAGATGGCCGCCTTCGACTGGTCCCAGTACGACGTCATCGTCAATGCCGCCGCCTGGACCGCCGTCGACGCCTCCGAGACCGCCGAGGGACGTCCGGCCACCTGGCGCGCCAACGCGACCGGCCCCAGCGTCCTCGCCCGCATGGCCTCCGGGAACAGCCTCACGCTCGTCCATGTCTCGAGCGAGTACGTCTTCGACGGCACCCAGGAGCCGCACACCGAGGACGAGGCGCCCAGCCCGCTGGGCGTCTACGGCCAGTCCAAGGCGGGAGGCGATGCTGCTGTTGCCGCCGTTCCCAAGCACTATCTCGTGCGCACGAGCTGGGTGGTCGGCGACGGCAGGAACTTCGCCAAGACCATGGCCTCCCTCGCCGCGCGTGGTATCGAGCCGAAGGTCGTCGCCGACCAGACCGGCCGGCTTACCTTCACCACCGATCTGGCGGCGGGCATCATCCACCTGCTGACCAGCGGGGCCGACCACGGCACCTACAACCTCTCCGGCGAGGGCCCCATCGTCTCCTGGTGCGACGTCGCCAAGCGCGTGTACACGCTCCTCGGCAACGACCCGGCCGAGGTCACACCCGTGACCACCGCCGAGTACTACGCGGGCCAGGAGGGCATTGCCCCCCGGCCGCTCAAGAGCACCCTCGACCTGTCCAAGATCGAGTCCGCGGGATTCACGCCCGGTGACTCGATGGAACGTCTGGATGCCTACGTGCGCTCCCTCGGGCTTTGAGACGTTAGACGGCACCGGCGTGGGTAGCATGACCTCCCAGGACCACAGCGGAAGGGGATGACGTGGCACGCTTGTCGCACAGGGCCGGGACACGGAGGCCGGGTCCCCGTGCAGGACGCCGTCGTCTCCTGCTCACCTGGCTCACCGTCCTGAGCCTCCTCGGCGTCGGCCTCGGTTGGGTGGTCTCCTCCCCACTGGGCGGATCCCCGGACGACGACTACCACCTCACCTCGATCTGGTGCCCACAGCCCGTCGAGGAGTCCTGCCGCACCGCAACGATCGACGGCGAGATCCGTGTTGAGGTTCCCGAGCGCATCGGCGACAACAGCCCGTGCTACGCCTTCCATCCGGAGACCTCCGCAGAGTGCAGCCTCCATTTTTCTGACGGAAAGACTCGCTGGGCCTATCGCTACGACGCCGGCAACTACCCCGGAGGTTTCTACCGGCTCCACCACCTGCTCGTCTCCCCCCGGGTGATCGTCTCGGTGCTGGCGATGCGTGCTGTCAACGTCGTCCTCGCCGTCGGCCTGCTCAGCGCCATCGGGGTGCTCCTTCCCGCAGCCGTGCGACGTGCCTACGTCCTCGCCGCTGCGGCGTCGCTTGTGCCCTTGGGCGTCTACTTCATCGCCTCGAACAATCCCTCCTCATGGGCGCTCACGGGTGTCCTCGCCTACGCCGCTGCGCTCTACGGAGCGACTCGGACGGGCGGTGGACGCGCCTGGGCACTCACAGGACTGGCGGGGCTGGGGGCGCTGCTGTGCTGCCTGTCCCGCTTCGACGCCGCCTTCTACCTCTTCGTGGTCTCCATGGCCTACCTCTTCCTCGTGCGATGGCGCCGTCGCCACTGGCCGCAGTGCGTGCTCGCCCTTCTTGCCAGTGCCGCAGGCCTCTACCTCATGCTCCTAGGAGGCGCCGGAGGCCACTCAGGGCCGGCCGACCCGGCGGCCGCGGATCCTGGTCTGGTGCGGGCCACGCTCGAGGCCCTATACCGGATCCCCAGCTACATGTTCGGCATGTACGGTCTCGGCTTCGGTGCGGGTTGGGCTGATATCCACTTCGAGTGGGCTGTGCCGGCCTGCATGATCCTGACCGCCGGTGCCGTCTGCATGCTCGGCCTGCGCTCGTGGTCCTGGCGCAAGGGGCTTGCCATACTCATGGTGGCCGGTGCGATGACCGGTATGCCGGTCGTCATGTCGGTGATGGGGATCTTCCCCGGGCTCGTCGGCTACCAGCCGCGATACGCCCTGCCGCTGCTGCCCGTCCTCCTCCTCATCCTGCTCGTCGACCACACGTCCCCGGACGGTGAGCAGGACAGCGGCGCTGGTGGGATATCACCGATCACTCGCGCCCAGGCCATACTGGTGGTTATCACCATGTGGGTCGCTGCCACATGGGCCCACTACACGGTGCTGCAGCGCTACGTCCAGGGCATGGACGAGCCTGACCTCATCAACCTCGACCACGAGCCCGAGTGGTGGTGGGACATCCCTGTCAGCCCCATGACCGTGTGGGCCCTGACCCTTGTCGCCACCACCGTCGTGACCGTCGGTGTCGTACACGTGCTCAGCAGCAGGCCCTCTGACGAGGGTGACGTGGCTCCCACCGCGGAACCCGCCCCGACACCAGCCTCGGGTCTGGCAACCGCCGATGACAAGGCGCCCGGCCCTCAGGAGACGGACGAGACGGTTACGGTCCTCGTCGACGAGAGCGAAGCCGTCTCGTGAGCGCCGCGCCGCGCGTTGTCGTCCTCGTGCCCGCATGGAACGAGGAGCAGGTGATCTCCGGCGTCCTCACCGAGATCATGACTGTGCTTGAGGGAACGGCCGATGTCGTCGTCATCTCCGATGGCTCCACCGACGCCACCGCAGCCATCGCCCGTGGTGCCGGTGCGACTGTGCTCGACCTGCCGGTCAACCTGGGGGTCGGCGGTGCCATGCGGGCCGGCTACCTCTACGCCCTGAGGCACGGCTACGACTACGCCGTCCAGGTCGACGCCGACGGCCAGCACGACCCCTCCGAGATCGCCTCGCTGCTGGCTGCGGCACAGGACCAGGGAGCGGACCTCGTCATCGGGGCGCGTTTCGCGGGCAAGGGAGACTACGAGGTCCACGGTCCCCGCCACTGGGCGATGAGCCTTCTGTCCGTCGTGCTCTCGCGGGTGTGCCGCACCCGTCTGACGGACACGACCTCAGGATTCAAGCTGACGAGCCGCCGGGCCATCGGGCTCTTCTCACGCGAGTACCCTGCCGAGTACCTGGGCGACACCATCGAGGCCCTTGTCATCGCGGCCCGCAGCGGTCTGCGCATCACCCAGGTGCCCGTCGAGATGCGCCCGCGCGCCGGCGGCACTCCCTCCCACAACCCGCTCAAGGCTGCACGGTTCCTCATGCGCGCTTTCATGGCGCTGAGCATCGCCCTCACGAGACCACGCGCCGCACTGGTTCCCCCGAGCAAGGAGACGGCATGAGCTCGACCTACGTCCTCGGGGTCCTCTTCGGCCTCATCGTCCTGGTCTCAGTGTTCCTCAAGATGCGCAACTCCGGCATGAAGGAGGAGTACGCGACCTGGTGGATCGTCATCGCCGTCGGCAGCGTCGTCTTCTCCGTCATCCCGGGGGCTCTCAAGGCCGTCTCGACGGCACTGGGGGTCCAGGTGCCCCTCAACCTCGGCTTCTTCGTCGCTGCCATCATCCTGCTGCTGCTCTCGCTGCGCTTCAGCGTGGATCTCTCCCGATCCTCAGAGGACCGGCGCCGGCTCGCGGAGGAGATCGCGCTCCTGCGCGCCGAGGTCGATGTGCTGCGCTCCGAGACGCAGGCACTGCGGGCCGAGCAGCGCCGCGGGGAAACGGCCTCCGAGTAGCACCGACCGGACCGGCACGACCGCTTGCTCTGCGAGGTCCCGGTCAGCCTCGGTGCCAGTCGCGCACGACCTGCTCGGCGATCTGCGCGTACTGCTGGGCGCGCACCGGCCACGTCCACGGGGCGATGAGCTCTGGCGGGGCGACCGGGGCGGGGTGCTCCAGCACCTCACGGAGCGAGCGCACCAGGCTCGCGGTGCTCCGCTCACCGCACACGGTGACAGGAGCGCCCTGCTCCCGAAGCAGCCGGGCCCCAGGGACATCGAAGGTGACAACGCGACCCTCGACCGCGATCGACTCCAGCAGCGTCGTCTGGAAGCCCTCGGACAGGACCGTGGGGTTGACGAGGGTCGCGCCGCGCAACGCGGCCTGAACCTCGTGCTGCGGCACACGGCCGCGAACCGCGACGACCTCATCGAGCCCGAGCTGCGCGGCGCGCTGGCGGGCGAGTGCGAGCTCGGCCCCGTCGCCCAGCACCTCGCCGTCGACGGAGAGGCCGTCGGCACGCAGCTGGGCCAGTGCGTCGAGGAAGGTGTCCCACCCCTTGCCCGCCACCATCCGGCCGACGAAGACGAGGTGACCCGGTCGGTCCACCGTGGTCCCGGCCGGGGGAGGGGTGATGGCGTTGTAGAACACCTCGGCCTCACGCGCTCCGAGCCTGGTTGCGAAGGCGGCGGCCTCCGGGGAGACCCCGAGGACCTTCTGGGCGTGCGAGAGGACGTAGCGTCCGGCTGTGAGGTCCACGGTCCTCGAGCCGAGCGAGATGACGGGGGAGGGGTTGGTGACGAAACCACTGCCGTGCTCGGTGTGGATGACCGGCAGGCCGGCACGGCGGGCGGCCCGCAGCCCGACCAGGCTCATGGGGAAGAACCGCGTGTGGGTCGAGACCAGGTCGATGTGCTTCTCGCGCAGGAACCTGGCGAGGGCCCGGGTGGTGCCGGGGCCCGGAAAGCTGATGACCTCGGCGACCGGTAGGTGCGACCTGCCGGTGAGCACCCGCACGCCGTCGTCCTCACGCGTGCCGGTCTGGACGGCGATGGTGAGCACCCAGACCTCGTGGCCGAGCCCTGCCAGTCCGTGGGCGAGGTTCTCGATGTGCTGCTCCAGGCCCCCCATCCGGGGCGGGTAGCTGTTGGTGATGATGGCGATACGCATCTCAGGACCCCTCGGTGCGTGCTGGGCGGGACAGGGGACGGTGCAGGACCAGGGGCAGGAGCAGGGCACTGACGAGGGTCGCGAGGGAGACCAGGTAGGCGAGGGCGGCGCCGAGCAGTCCGTGCTGGCCCACGAGCACGGGGCACAGGAGGAAGGCGGTGATCCCGGCGACGGCGTAGCCGACCAGCACCAGGACCTGCCTGCGGACCGTGGTGAGCGCGTAGAACAGGATGACTCCTGCGGCGTTGAGACCGCCCGCGCACACCAGGACCATGAGCTCGACGAGGTAGGCGCTCACGTCCTCACCGAACACGAGCTGCAGGACCCACGGGCCGGCCCAGGCGCTCACAGCCGCGACCACGACGAGCGCGCCCGCGGTTCCGGCCAGGCCCTTGAGGACCGCCTGCCGGAACCCGCTGACGTCGCCGGCCGTCCACTGCGTCGCCATCCGCGTCACCATGGGACGGTAGATGAACAGGGACAGCAGGTTGATCGCGACCGCGGGCATGTACAGGATCGCGAAGATCCCCTGCTCGTGCGAGCTGAGGATGCTGTCGATGGCGTAGCGAGGTGCGTTGGACAGGTACATCGCGAGGAAGGACGACAGGAACAGGGGCAGGCAGGCCCGCAGCACGTGGAGGACCGGTGCCGGGCTCCAGCGCGGTGACAGGGGGAACAGGGGCCTGCACACCGGCAGGTAGGCACCCAGGAGCGCGGCGGTCGAGGTGAGCAGGGTCGCCAGGGTCGCGGTGAGGAGGTCCCCATCGATCAGCAGGACCAGGCAGAAGGTCGCCGTCGTCACGACGGTGCGGATGCAGCTGGCGCGCCCCCCGAGGTCGAGGCGTCCCGAACGCTGCAGCTCGTTGTAGTAGACGTCCTCGACGGCGTCGAAGACACGCAGCAGCGCGATGAGCGCGACGAGCCACCAGGGGGATGCTGATTGGTGGGCGAAGGATGCGTAGCCGAGGATGCCTCCGATCATGAGCGTGACTGTCAGGACCCTCGCTGCCAGGTAGGTGCCGAAGCTGAACTGGCGGCGCACGTCGGTGATGTGGAAGGTCCTCACTTCGAACATGCCCAGGGTCTGGAACTGCTGGCCGACGGCGAGGGCAAGGGAGTACACGCCTCCGGCGGCGACGCCGGCGGCCCTGGTGACGACGGCGAGCATGAGGACGGTGGACAGGGACGTCAGCAGCGAGGCCGCGGTGTTCCACACGTAGTCGCGTCGCAGCTGCCCGGCCCCGTCGCGGGTGGGGGCCTGCTCAGGCATCCGCGAACCGCCCCAGGTCGACCAGGACCGGGTCGTGGGTCATCCGCTCCTCAGGCGGTGGCAGCTGCATATAGAGGCCGTAGCCGCGCGTAAGGACGTCGTCGTACTTTCCGGGGACGGCGATCTCGATGTCCTCGAAGGGCATTCGTGCTACCGGGAACAGCTCGTCGCGTCGCACTGACCAACGGCGCGGGTCGCGCGTGCAGTAATCGGCGAGCACCTGGGAGCCGGTCCCCTCACCGGCCCGGGCAGCGCGCTCCCAGCGGCGGTACAGCACGGCAGGGGTGACCCTGGCGGCTCCAAGAGCCCAGTGAACGGTGCGGAAGACCGCCGAGGCGGCCTGCGCCAGCGGGAAGGGCAGGCCGGTCTGAGGAGACGGTGAGACGGCGAGGAACATCAGGCGCCCCCACCACCAGGTCCTGCGGCTCTGCCGGGCGAAGACGCGCTGGTCCTGCGGCATGACGTCGAGTGGGAAGACGTCCAGCCCGACGGGGATGGTTGGCGACCTCTGGGAGGAGGTGGCTGAGGCCGACGACACGAAGGCGGTGCCCTCGAGGCCCAGGACGGCGAAGGGACGGCAGTAGCCCGGGTGCGAGGCCTGTGAGAGCAGCACGAAGTCCTTGCCCAGGACACCGGGCGCCTCGGCGAGGAAGCGGTCGTAGTCCTCGCGAGGCATGCACACGTCTGCGTCGTCGTCCCACGGGATGAATCCCTGGTGGCGCACCGCGCCGATCGCGGTCCCCCCGTAAGCGGCGTAGCTCACGTCCAGCACCTGGCAGACGCGGTCGAGCTCGCGCAGCGTCAGGAGGATGGCACGTTGCAGGTCCGTGGGGTGGTGCGCGTTGTTCATAGGGCTCGTTGTGGTCGGCGGGGGTTGTCGGAAATGCGGAGGTGCCCCTCGATCCTGGCTCGTGAGGTCAGGAGGGCAGACGGTCCTTGTAAGGGCCCAGGTCCAGCTCGTGGATGGCGTGGGTCCTCTGCTGCTCGGGCGGGGGGACGGTCATGTAGTCGCCGTAACCGCGGCGCAGCCAGGCGTCGTACTGCCGGGGCAGCTGGACCGTGAGGTCCTCGAAGGCGACGTCCTGGGTCGGAAGGAGCTCGTCCAGGGTGATGACCCAGTTCTGCGGGTCGCGCATCGTGAAGTCGGCCATCCTCCCGGTGCCGGCGTGCTCATAGCGGCGCGCAGCCGACTCCCACCGGAGCTGGAGGGAACGGGGTGTCACGCGGAGCAGGCGGAGTGTCCAGTGGGCCGCCGTCGTGACCGAGTGGACCATGACGCGGGTGAGAGGGGAGGCGTTGATGAGGTAAGGGCGGGCGGTGCCCCGCACGAACAGCAGACGGCCCCACAGCCACGTCGCCCGGCGCATCGACGCGAAGGCCGCCTCGTCGTCCGGGATCGTGTCCACCGGCAGGATGTCCATGAAGAAGGGCATCCGGTAGGCCGAGCGGCGGTCGGCCTCGGGCACGAGCAGGGTGCCCGGCAGGACCATCTTGGTGAACATGAACGGGAAGTCGTCGCGCGTGCGCAGGTTGTCCAGCCGGAAGCCCTCTCCGAGGACGGCCGGGGCCTCGTCCAGGAAGCGCTCGTAGTCGGGGCGGGTCATGAGCACGTCGACGTCGTCGTCCCAGGGGATGAACCCGTGATGGCGCACCGCGCCGATCGCGGTGCCGCCGTACACGGCGTAGGGGATGCCCAGAAGCCGGCACACACGGTCGAACTCGCCCAGGAGCAGTCCCAGGAGGGCGTGCACGTCCCGCAGGGTCTCCTCGTCAAGGCCGTCGGCGGGCGTGTGCGTCCGTGGCGTCATGGATGCTCCTCTCGCCGCTGCGACGTCTCGTGGCAGCCCATCGTCTCACACAGACCGGTCTGAGCGGGTGCGCGGCCTCAGGTCGCTCCAGTCGGCGGTCGCCGCCAGGACGGTGCCGACCAGGACCACGAGGCAGCACGCGACCTGCATGGGGGTGGGGACCGTGCCCTGCAGGAGCAGGGCGAAGAGCACCGCCCAGGCCGAGTAGGAGATGTTGAGGGCCATGCCCCGCGAGGCGCCGATCGTGCTGATCGCCTTGTAGTAGAAGAGGTAGGAGGCGGTTCCCGCCAGGGCGGCCAGCACCACGAGCCCGGTGGCGGGCGTCAGCACCGCCCGAGTGGTGAAGCCGAGGACCCCGGCCAGGGGGGCGACGACGAGCAGGTAGGTCAGGGCGGAGGTGGTCTGCCGGATCTGCAGAGCGGTCTCGTTGTCCACCGTGTCCTCGCGCATGCCCCAGGCGAGGATGACGGCCTCCGAGCCCCAGCCGACGACGCAGGCCAGGGCCGCGATCACGCCGACCACTGCTGATCCTCCCTCGACGGCGCCGGTGGAGCCCCAGCCGATCATGATGATGGCCCCCAGGGCCACGAGCAGGGCCAGGACCTGGCGCGGGCGCATCCGCTCACCCAGCAGCAGGAAGGCCAGGAGCGTGCCGACAGCCGGGTAGAAGGTGGAGATGATCGCCGTGTAGCCCGGGCCGATGTTGTTGATGGCGATGAGGTAGCCGGTCATGCCCACGGGGCCGCCGAGGAGCGCGGCCCCCATGACGGCGCGGCCCGGACGGGTGCGCAGCGCCGCGAGCGTGTCCCCCAGGCGGCGCCGGGCGCCCATGTAGACGAGCAGGATGAGGGCGCAGCCGACGTCGTGGAGGAGGGCGGAGGCGAGCGGGGCCTCCGACGCGCCCAGGAAGGGTGCCAGGAGGACGGCGATGCCGAGGATGACGGTGTCCAGGCCCCACAGGGCCCCCGAGAAGATGCCGTAGCGCATGGGGTCAGTCCTCGTCCTCGTACTGTGCGAGCAGGTCGTCGACGTAGTCGGCGGCGTGGCGGTAGTAGGTGAGCAGCCACTCGCCGACGTCGTCGCCCTCGGCCCCCTTGAGCAGCGCCCACACGTACCAGCACCAGCCGGCGAGGACGACGTAGGCCCAGAAGTGGCGGTGCTCGGCCGCGGTGGGGGGCCGCTTGAAGTAGTAGGTGAGCGCGGTGCGGGCGAGCTCCTCGTCCATCTCGGCGGTGCACACGACCATCGTGCCGAAGTCGGCCGCGACGTCGGACATGCCGGCGTACTCCCAGTCGATGAGGTCGATGTGCCCGTCCTCGGCGACGAGGAAGTTCGGGGGGAAGAAGTCGTTGTGGCTCGGGACCCGGGGGAAGCCGTCGGCGTCGGCGTGCGCCTTGAGCCGCAGGACCTTCTCGCGCAGCTCGTGGTAGCCGGGAACCTGGATCGGGCCGTGGGCGGCGAGCAGGTCCTCGTAGCGCAGCCCCTCCTCGACGAAGTCGAAGGACCGGCTCATCGAGGCCCCGGCGTCGTGAAGGTGGCGGCTCAGGCGCATCGCCTTGCGCAGCTCGTCGGGGCTGGTGACGTCGAGGTTGCGCGCGCCCGGCACGAACCGGGAGATCTTCCACCCCTTGTCGACGTCGCCGGCGACGAAGGTCCGGTCCACGCCGGCGTCCCGGGCCAGGTTCAGTGCCTCGAGCTCGGCACGGCGGTCGACCATCTTCTCCGTACCGGTGCCCGGGTGGCGGTAGACGTACTCGTCGTCGCCGACGCTGAAGTGGCAGGACAGGTTGGTGATCCCCTGCTTGAGCGGGTAGAAGTCGGTGACCTCGCTCGGGTCGCAGCCGAGGGTCGTGGCGATGTGAGCGAAGACCTCCGAGTCGAGGTTCGCCATGAAGCCGGGGTCGAAGGCGCGCAGCTCGTCGAGCGAGTCGAACTCGTTGATGACGCCCTCGGGGTAGGGGCGCACCACCATGTCGAGCTCCTTGACGTGGGCGAGGTAGATGGACTCCCACAGCAGCGGGACGGTCTCGGGGTGGTGGTAGACCTCCTCGAGCACCTGGCGGAAGCGGGTCGAGAAGGCGCGGTCGAAGTAGACGTGGCCGAGCATGACCCAGGCGTCAGCGCCGCCGACGGTGGCGCCGGTGATGCGGCCTCCGGGACCGGTCTGGATGCACCACTCCTCGGTGGGGCCGGAGACGTGCTGCGCCGAGTAGTAGGCCCGGTACACGTAGGGCTCGAAGGGGTTGGTGGTGAAGTAGTCGTCCGAGGAGCACACGTAGGTGTTGGCGAGCCGGTCGCGCACGAGCCACAGGGAGCCGTTGTTGTTGCGGGAGGCGTACTCGCGGTTGACGACGAGGTCCACCCCGTACTTCTCGATGAGGTAGAGGAAGTACTCCTTCTTGTAGCCGACGACGACGGTGACGTCGGTGATGCCGGCGGCGTGCAGCTGCTCGATCTGCCGCTCGATGAGGACCTCGCCGCGCACGCGCAGGGTCCCCTTGGGCCGCTCGTAGGAGATCGGGGCGAAGCGGCTGGACAGGCCGGCGGCCATGATGACCGCGTTGTCCACCTTGTAGGGCTCCAGGGCCTCGAGCCCGGCGGGGGTGAGGGCGCGGTCCGCGGTGAGCCCCATCTCCTCGAGCCTGCGCACGCTCGTGTTGACCGTGCCCAGGGACAGGCCGGTCGCGTGGACGAGGTCGCGCTGGGTGAGCGGTGCGGTCGCGGTGCGCATGGCGTCCAGGACCTGGAACTGGGGCTCGGTGAGGGGGGCTGCCATGTGGACTCCGTTCGGGCGATGACACCACAAGGTGTTCAGAATCAACTTGAGATTACAGCAAGTTGAACGTGCGGTGTCTGAGACCTTCGCGACACGCAGACGGGGGCGGGGCCGCAGCCCCTGGCCGCGACCCCGCCCCCGTCGGCAACGCCTCAGCGCCGCTCGCGCGCGAGGATGTCGAGCAGGTACTGCCCGTAGCCGGACTTGACCAGGGGCTCGGCCCGCTCACGCAGGCCCTCGTCGTCGATGAAGCCCATGCGCCAGGCGATCTCCTCGGGGCAGCCGATGTTGAGGCCCTGACGGTGCTGGATGGTGCGGATGAAGGCCGTCGCGTCCGCCAACGAGTCGAAGGTGCCCGTGTCCAGCCAGGCCGTGCCGCGCGGCAGGACCTCGACGGTGAGGCGGCCGGCCTCGAGGTAGGTGCGGTTGACGTCCGTGATCTCGTACTCCCCGCGCGCCGAGGGCCGCAGGTTGCGCGCGATCTCGACGACGTCGTTGTCGTAGAAGTACAGGCCGGGCACCGCGTAGTCGCTCTTCGGTCGCGTGGGCTTCTCCTCGATGGAGACGGCCGTGAGGTCGGCGTCGAACTCGACGACGCCGTAGGCGGAGGGGTCCGCCACCCGGTAGGCGTACACGACACCGCCGTCGGGGTCGGTGTGGCGACGCAGCTGGGTGCCCATGCCCGGGCCGTAGAAGATGTTGTCGCCCAGCACGAGGGCCGCCGGCTGGTCCCCGATGAAGTCGGCGCCCAGGACGAAGGCCTGGGCCAGGCCGTTGGGGACCTCCTGGACCGTGTAGGACAGGTTGACGCCCAGCTGCGAGCCGTCGCCCAGCAGACGGTGGAAGCTCGCCGCGTCGTGAGGGGTCGTGATGACCAGGACGTCCTGGATCCCCGCGAGCATGAGCGTGCTCAGCGGGTAGTAGACCATCGGCTTGTCGTACACGGGCACGAGCTGCTTGGAGGTGCCCAGGGTGATCGGGTTCAGACGCGTGCCGGAGCCTCCGGCCAGGATGATGCCACGCATGAGCACAGTGTCCCCGAAGAAGCCTCCGCGCGCTGGAGGACGCGTGGGCGTGGCTGCGGCAGCACCCGCCCGGGCCTGCCACCCCCCGACCGGTCACCATCGGCCGGGCGCAGCATCCGGGCTACGGTGCCCCGTATGGAACGCCTCCTGCCCGCCCGCCAGACCTACGACTGGGGCTCCACCACGGCCGTGCCCGGCTTCCTCGGCACCGAGCCCGACGGCGAGCCCTGGGCCGAGCTGTGGTTCGGCGCCCACCCGGCCGGCCCCACCCGCCTGGCCTCCGGCCCCACCCTCGCCTCCCTCGTCGACGCCGCCCCCGGCCGCGTCCTGGGCGAGGACGTCGTGCGCCGCTTCGGCCCCCAGCTGCCCTTCCTGCTCAAGGTCATCGCCCCCGCCAAGGTCCTGTCCCTCCAGGTCCACCCCTCGCTCGCCCAGGCGGCGGAGGGCTTCGACCTCGAGAACGCCCACGGCGTCCCCCTCGACTCCCCGGCGCGCTCCTACAAGGACTCCAACCACAAGCCCGAGATGGTCCTGGCCCTGACCCGCTTCGAGGCCGTGGCGGGCTTCCGGGCCCCGCGCCGGGCCTGGGAGGTCCTGGCGGAGCTCGAGGCCCCGGTCGCGCGCCGTGTGCGCCGCACCCTGCGCCTGAACCCGACCCGCTACGGCATCCGCCAGGCCTTCAGCGACATCGTCTCCGCCGGCACGCGCCCCACCCCCGAGGAGGTCGGCGAGCTCGTCGAGGAGATCGCCGCCCGGCACGCGGCCGGACTGTCCCCCTCACCGCGCGTGGACGCCAACGCCCTGGAGATGGCCCGCTCCTTCCCCGGCGACCCCGGGATCGCCGCCGCCCTCCTGCTCAACCCGGTCACCCTGCAGCCCGGCGAGGCCCTGTTCGTCCCCGCGGGCTCGGTCCACGCCTACATCAGCGGCCTGGGCGTGGAGGTCATGGCCTCCTCGGACAACGTCCTGCGCGCTGGCCTGACGACCAAGCACATCGACGTGCCCCAGATGCTCGCCTGCGTCGACTACGTCGCCGCCCCGCCGGTGCGCCCGGCACCGGAGTACCTGTCGCGCGCCACGCGCGCCTACTACGCCCCGGTGGACGACTTCGAGCTGCTGGTCACCACCGTCGTGCCCGAGGACGGGCGCCTGGCCGTCGTCGGCCACGGCCCGCGCATCCTGCTGGCCACCGACGGCGAGGTCGTCGTCACGACGCCGGAGGGCAGCGGGGCCCTGCGCCGCGGCGAGGCCGTCTTCGTCGGGGCGCACGAGCGCACGCTCACCGTCGAGGGCTCCGGCACCGTCATCCAGGCCGACGTGCCGTGACCCCCTCCTGACGCACGGCCAGCGCCACGAGCGCCTCCTCGCAGACGGCGTCGACCAGCACCGCCGTCGCCCCCGCCGCCCACGCGGACAGGACCCCGACGACGCCGCGCGCCACCGCACCCGGGCCCGCGGCCCCGCGCACGAGCACGGCCCCGTCCGCCACGGGCGCAGCCCCCAGGGCCGCCGCGGCCAGGGCGCCCCGTTCCAGGCGGGTCCCGTCGTCGGCCACGAGCGCCGGGGCCCCCGGGACGCAGGGCAGGGCGGTGAAACGGTCCGCGTGCGTCATGACGTCGGCGACGCCGTCGAGCACGAGCGGCGGCAGCTCGCCGTCGTAGCGCACGGCCAGGGAGGCACCGGGCACGAGCACCTGCACCTCGGCGCCGGGGGACAGGTCCTGCGGCGCCGAGGCGACCGAGACCTCCGCGGCCGGCAGGGCGCCCGCCGTCCCCACCAGCGCGGTGCCGCCCGCCAGCCACGTCCCCAGGCACCAGGTGAGCGCACGCCAGCCCACGGGCAGGGCGACGTGGACCCGCGGGCCGCCGCCGGCCTCGGCGCTCAGCAGCCCGGCGCACTTGGCCGCCCACATGCTCAGCACGTGCCCGGTGAGCTCGACGCGCTCACCGGGGGAGTACCACACGAGCCAGGGCCGGTCGGAGTCCCCGGGGCCGGGCAGGATCGCCAGCAGCGGGTCGGGTGAGGAGGGGCGCGCACCGGTCATACGGGGATTCAACCAGAGGGCGCGCACACGCCCGCACGGGGTCCTTGCGTCGGCGCCGGCAGCCCGTATGCTGCCTCCCGCAGGCCCGTTGCGGCAGCCGAGGGACGGAGGCTGGTCACGAACGGGTGAAATACCTTGCCCTCGCTTGACGCACCCGAGTGACACCCGTGTAACTTTTGCTAGTAACACCTGTCAGACGAAGGGACGCCATCGTGTGGAACATCCTCGGAGACGGTCCGCTCCAGCGGGCCGACGAGGCCGACGACGAGGCGCTCATCCTGCTCTTCGGCGGTGACGAGGCCGACGACGGCCCCCTGGCGTGGCAGGAGCGCGCCCTGTGCGCCCAGACCGACCCCGAGGCCTTCTTCCCCGAGAAGGGCGGCTCCACCCGCGAGGCCAAGCGCGTGTGCGCCACCTGCGAGGTCCGCGAGGAGTGCCTCGAGTACGCCCTCGCCCACGACGAGCGCTTCGGCATCTGGGGCGGCCTGTCCGAGCGCGAGCGCCGCAAGCTCAAGCGCCGCGCCGTCTGACCCGCGCCGCACCGCCCTGAGCCCCGGAGCAGTGACCAGCCCGTGACACCCGCAGCGGGGCCCGCCCGCACCGCAGCCGACCCCGGCCCGAGGACCCTCGCCGTCATCGTCTCAGCCGGGGTCACGCCGTACCTGGGCCGCACCCTGCGCGCCGTCGCCTCCCAGACCCGCTCCCCCGACGTCGTCCTCGTCATCGACGTCGCCTCACGCGCCAACGGCCTGGGCGACGGCACCCCCGTCGAGGACGCCGTCGACCTGTCCGGCCTCGACGCCGTCAGCGACGTGCGCATCGTGCGCGCCGCCGAGGCCCCCACCTTCCTCGCCGCCGTCCGCGCCGGGCTGGCCCGCTACGGCGAGCTCGTCGCCGCCGGCAACCGCCGCCGCTCCGCCAGCCGCACCGGCTCCTCCCTCACCGGGTCCGGGGCCCTGCCCGTCACCCGCCCCACCTCTGCCCTCGCCACCGGCCGCTCACGCGCCCTCACCGACGCCCTCGGCGAGGAGGCCCCCCTCACCGGCCCCGAGGGCGCCCGCTCACCCATCACCCGCGACGAGGCCACCGCCACCGGCCACGACGAGTGGCTCTGGCTCCTCCACGACGACTCCGCCCCCGACCCCCGCTGCCTGGCCGGGCTCCTGTCCGCCGTCGAGGGCGCCCGCTCCGTCGCCCTGGCCGGCCCCAAGCAGGTCGGCTGGGAGGACCCGGGCACCCTCCTCGAGGTCGGGCTGCGCACCACCGCCTCCGCGCGCCGCGCCAACGACATCATCGACGGCGAGGTGGACCAGGGCCAGCACGACGACCGCAGCGACGTCCTCGCCGTCGGCACCGCCGGCGCCCTCCTGTCGCGCACCGCCTGGGACACGGTGAGCGCCTGCGGCAGCGGCCTCACCGCCGACGTCGACGCCTTCGGCGACTCCCTCGCCCTGTCCCGCGCCCTGCGCCTGCAGGGCCACCGGGTCATCGTCGTCCCGACGGCGCGCCTGAGCCACCGCCGGGCCGCCTACCTCGGGCTGCGCGGCCCCGGCGCCCCCGCCCAGCCCGCGCGCGACACCCCGCGCCGAGCGCGCCCAGCCCTCTCGGCGCCACCCGCCGCCGAGCCCCAGCCGGACACCGACCGCTCCTTCCGCGCCCGCCGCGCCGCCCAGCTGCGCTCCTGGGCCACCGCCTCGCCCGCCCCCCTGCCCCTCCTGCTCACCTGGTTCTGCGTCCTGGCCGGGCTGCGCGCCCTCTGGCGCCTGGTGGCCAAGTCCCCGGCCCTGGCCCGCGACGAGCTCGCCGCTGCCGCCCACTGCCTGCGAGGCGCCAGGCGGGTGCGCCGCGACCGCCGTCGGCTGGCCGCCCTGACCACCGTGCGCCGCGACGTCCTCGCCCAGCTCTACCTGCCCGCCTCCCAGATCCGCGCCACCCGCCGCGACCTGCGCCGCCAGGAGCGCGAGCGCGAGGCGCGCGCCGCCGCCCCCTCCGAGCTCGAGGTCCGCGAGCTCGCCGCCCTCGCCCGCCGCCGGCGCCGAGCGCTGGGCGCGACGCTCCTCGCCGCCAGCGCCGTCGCCCTGGTGGGCACCTCCGGCGTGCTCGTCACACGCGCCGTCACCGGGGGAGCCCTCGCGGCCCTCGGCGGGTGGCAGGAGACCTGGCATGCGGCCTGGAGCACCTGGGCGGCCTCCGGCGACGGCTACCCCTCCGGCGTCTCGCCCTTCCTCGCCGTGCTCGTCCCGCCCCTGCTCGTGGGTTCCTGGGCCGGGCTCGACGCCGGCGCCCTCATCCACCTCCTGCTGCTGCTCGCCGTCCCCCTCGCGGCGCTGGGCGCCTGGTTCGCGGCCGGGACCATCACCCGGCGCACGAGCCTGAGGGCCTGGGCCGCCCTCGTGTGGTCCCTCGCCCCCGCCCTCCTGCTCGCCGTCGGCCAGGGGCGCCTGGGCCCGGTGCTCGTGCACCTGGCCCTGCCGTGGGCGCTGACCGCCCTGTCGCGCGCGGTCGGCGCCGACCGCCGCGACGTGGTCCTGTCCGGCCTCGTGGGCGCCCACCACGTCTCCGAGCGTGAGAGGGCCGAGCTCGACCGCTTCGCCTCCGAGACCGTCGCCTCACTCGCCGAGCTCGCCGGCCCCGGCGAGGAGGCCACCGACCCCGACGACGGGCCCGGGGCCACGGCGCGTGCGGCCGGACCCGGGACCCCCCGTGAGGCCCCCCGGGCGCGGGCCCTCGCGCTCGCTGAGCTCGTCGGGCTCGCCGACGACCCGCAGGCCGACGGTGGCGCCGCATCGGGACAGGACGAGGACGCGGGTACCGAGCCCGCCACCCGCCCCGCCACCGCGGGCACCGCCGGCCGCAACGCGCCCTCAAGGAGCGCCGCCGCGAGCCTCGAGGACGCCGACGACCCGACCGAGCACGACCAGCGCGGAGGACCCGTCGACGACGACCCCGCCACCCCCGTCACCGACGACGCGCGCGAGATCGTCGTCTCCGCCCGCACCGCCCACGGCGCCGCCGTGCGCGCCGCCGCCACGGAGCAGTACGGGCCCGGCTCCGCCTCGGCGGCCGCG
Source organism: Actinomyces sp. AC-20-1 (assembly GCF_023369555.1). Taxonomy (GTDB): domain Bacteria; phylum Actinomycetota; class Actinomycetes; order Actinomycetales; family Actinomycetaceae; genus Actinomyces. The sequence continues at coordinate 248,154 of NZ_JACJVC010000002.1, forward strand.
GCCGCCGGCCTCCTGCTCAGCCTCGTCGTCGCCGCCGTCCCCTCCACGGCCCTCCTGCTCCTGCCCGGGCTCCTCCTCCTGGCCCTCCTCGCCCGCCGCTCGCGCGCCCGCCTGCTGCTCACCCTCGCGCCCGTGGCCGCCACCGCCGCCCCCCTGCTCTGGCG
>NZ_JACJVC010000030.1 GCF_023369555.1 Actinomyces sp. AC-20-1
CAGGAACAGCCCAGCAGACGCACCCACTATGGCATAAAAAACATGACACACTATCGAGCTCTCAAACAACACACCCACCGAAAGAACACCACCACTTACAGTGACGAGCATCCACTCCGGAAGCGCCGGACCAACTTTACCGGGTCATTCACTCAACGTCAAACCAGAATCACGTGACCCTAGACTCAACCAAGCAAAATCCCGATCAAGTTATCCCGTACCCAAACAACTCCGGAACACTCCGGACCCGTCCGGGCCGAAGAGAACAATACGCAGGCCTCCCCCACCCGTCAAACCCGAAAGGCATGATCCGAGCCACAACCCACCCCATTTCCCATGGCGGGGCTCCTCGACGTCCTCATACCGTCCTCAGGACGCCACCGCGCACCGCGCTCACCGCAGGCGTCCGCGCCCTCCTGCGCCTCGCCCACGGACCTCCCGCATGGACCCCTCACACGCGTTGGGGGCGCGGGACGACCGGTGTCGTCCCGCGCCCCCAACGCGTCCAGGTCAGGCTCAGGCGTTGGCGAACTGACGCACCGCCGCCGCCACTGCTCCGGCCACACGCGTGTCGAAGGCACCCGGGATGACGTAGACGGGGCTCAGCTCGGACTCGGCGATGACACTCGCGATACCGGAGGCCGCCGCACGCATGAGGTCCATCGAGATGTCCGTCAGGCCCGTGTCGAGCAGACCGCGGAACAGGCCCGGGAAGACCAGCACGTTGTTGATCTGGTTCGGGAAGTCCGAGCGCCCCGTGGCCAGCACCGCCACACGACCGGCCGCACCCACCGGGTCCACCTCGGGGGTCGGGTTCGCCATCGCGAAGACGATCGGCTTGTCCGCCATGACGTCGAGGTCCTCGGGCTGGAGCAGGTTGCCGGAGGACACGCCGATGAGGACGTCCGCCCCGACCAGGCCCTCCTTGAGGGAGCCGGTGACGTGCCGCGGGTTGGTGTTCTCGGCGAGCCACCTGCGGTGCTGGTTCATGCCCTCGGTGTTGCGCCCGTCGAGGGCGCCGTCGCGGCCGTAGCCGACGATGTCGCGCGCGCCGTGGGCCATGAGCAGCTTGGCGATGGCGGTGCCTGCGGCGCCCACGCCGGACAGGACGATGCGCACGTCCTCGATCCTCTTGCCGACGATCTTCAGGGCGTTGATGAGCGCGGCGAGGGTGACGATGGCGGTGCCGTGCTGGTCGTCGTGGAAGACAGGGATGTCGAGCTCGGCCTTGAGCCGCTCCTCGATGTCGAAGCATTTGGGGGCTGCGATGTCCTCGAGGTTGATGCCGCCGTAGGCCGGGGCGATGGCCTTGACGATGCTCACGATCTCGTCGGGGTCCTTGGTGTCCAGCGCCACCGGCCAGGCGTCGACGTCGCCGAACTGCTTGAACAGGACGGCCTTGCCCTCCATGACGGGCATCGCGGCCGCGGGGCCGATGTCGCCCAGCCCGAGGACGGCGGTGCCGTCCGTGACGACGGCGACCGTGTTCTTCTTGATCGTCAGGTGCCGGGCCCGCTCGGGGTGGTCGTGGATCGCCTTGCACACGCGGGCGACGCCGGGGGTGTAGACCCGGGCGAGGTCTCGTCGGTTGCGGATCGCGGTGCGCGGGGCGATCTCGAGCTTGCCGCCGACGTGGGCGAGGAAGGTGGAGTCGCCGACGTTGTGGACCGTCACCCCCTCCACGCTCCGCAGAGCCTCGACGAGCTCCTGGCGGTGCTTGGAGTCACGGGTGTCCGCTGTCAGGTCGACGATGAGGACGTCGCTGTCGGCGTCCGCCACGTCCACGCCGTTGACGATGGCCCCTGTCGAGGCGGCCGTGTCCACCAGGGTGGCGACCGCCTTCTGGGACGCGGGGACCTCCAGGTGGAGGGCGACGGTGTAGCTGGGTCCGGGCTGAGCCATGTGTCTTCCTAGTTCTCTGGTGTCCTGATGAACGTTCTCAGCGTAGTGGGAGGCGCCCCGACGGCGACCGCGTGGCCTGCATCCGAGACGGCAGGAACCGCGGTGCACCCACCTGCGCCCGAAACCTAGGACGAAAGGCTGTGCGCCCGCCCGGTACGTGTACCGGGCGGGCGCACAGCCCTCACGCACTGGTGGACCTCAGGCCCCCACGCGCTCCATGACGAGCTCGCGCACCCGCTTGGCGTCGGCCTGCCCCCGGGTCGCCCTCATGACCGCGCCGACGATCGCGCCGGCGGCCTGGACCTTGCCGCCACGGATCTTGTCCGCGACGTCGGGGTTGGCGGCCAGGGCCTCGTCCACCGCTGCCAGCAGGGCGGAGTCGTCGGAGACGACCTCGAGCCCACGGGCCTCGACGACCTGCTGGGGGTCGCCCTCGCCGTCCAGGACGCCCTCGAGGACCTGGCGGGCCAGCTTGTCCGTCAGCCGGCCCTCGTCGACCAGTGCCTGCAGCTGGGCCACTTGCCCCGGTGTCACCGGCAGCTCCTCGAGTGAGGTCTCACGGTCCTTGGCGGCGCGGGCCAGCTCGCCCATCCACCACTTGCGGGCCGCCTGGCCGGAGCAGCCAGCCAGGGCCGTGGCCTCGATGAGGTCGAGCGCGCCGGCGTTGACGACGTCGCGCATCTCCTCGTCCGCCAGGCCCCACTCGCCCTTGAGACGACGGCGCCTGGCCGCCGGCATCTCCGGCAGCGCCGCACGGATCTCCTCCACCCACTCGCGGCTGGGGGCCACGGGCACGAGGTCGGGCTCGGGGAAGTAGCGGTAGTCGTCGGCGTCGGACTTGACCCGGCCGGGCCGGGTCGTGCCATCGGCCTGGCCGTGGCGCGTCTCCTGCAGGACCTGTCCCCCGGCGGCGAGGATCGCGGCCTGGCGCTGGATCTCGTAGCGCACGTGCTGCTCGATGGAGCGGAAGGTGTTGACGTTCTTCGTCTCGGTGCGCGTGCCCAGCGGGGCGTCGGGGGACTCGCGCAGCGAGACGTTGACGTCGGCGCGCACGTTGCCGCGCTCCATCCGGGCCTCCGAGACTCCCAGGGCCCGGAAGATGTCACGCAGGGTGCGCACGTAGGTCGCGGCGATCTGGGGCGCGCGCGCGCCTGCGCCCTCGATCGGGCGCGAGACGATCTCGATGAGCGGCACGCCCGCGCGGTTGTAGTCCACGAGAGAGTAGTCGGCGCCCTCGATGCGGCCGTCGGCACCACCCACGTGGGTGTTCTTGCCGGCGTCCTCCTCCATGTGGGCGCGCTCGATCGGGACCGTGAAGAACGTGCCGTCCTCCAGCTCGATCTCGAGGGCGCCGTCGAAGGCGATCGGCTCGTCGGACTGCGAGGTCTGGAAGTCCTTGGCGAGGTCCGGGTAGAAGTAGTTCTTCCGGGCGAAGCGCGAGTGCTCGCTGATCCGGCAGCCCAGCGCCAGGCCGATGCGGATGGCGTACTCGACGCCCTTCTTGTTGACCACCGGCAGGGAGCCGGGCAGCCCCACGCTCGTGGGGGTCACGCGGGAGTTCGGCTCGCCCCCGAAGGTGTTGGGGGCGGCGTCGAACATCTTCGTCGCCGTGCCCAGCTCGACGTGCACCTCGAGGCCGATGACCGGGTCGTAGCGGCGCACGGCCTCGTCGAAGTCCATGAGCTCCTCAGCCATCTCAGGCCTCCTTCTTGCTGCGCACGCCGGCGAGGGCGGCCTCGTCCAGGACCGGGGCGCGGTCCAGCAGGCGCCCGCCCCAGCGCTCCTCGAGCGCGGCCTCCAGGACGGCGCCCACGCGGTAGAGACGGTCGTCGGCCCGCTGGGGGGCCAGGATCTGGAAGCCGACGGGCAGGGCGTCGTCGGACAGCCCGGAGGGCAGGCTCATGCCCGGGATCCCGGCGAGGTTGGCGGGGATGGTGGTGACGTCGAGGGCGTACATCGCCATCGGGTCGTCCTTCTCGCCGAAGCGGTAGGCGGTGACCGGCGAGGTCGGGGACACCAGGACGTCGAAGCCGGAGAAGGCGGCGTCCAGGTCGCGCTGGACGAGGGTGCGGACCTTCTGGGCGCTGCCGTAGTAGGCGTCGTAGTAGCCGGCGCTGAGCACGTGGGTGCCCAGGATGATGCGCCGCTTGGCCTCGTCGCCGAAGCCGGCGCCGCGGGTGGCGGCCATGACCGTCTCCGCGGTGACCGGCCCCTCGGTGGGCTCGACGCGCAGGCCGTAGCGCATGCCGTCGTAGCGGGCCAGGTTGGAGGAGACCTCGGCGGGCATGATGAGGTAGTAGGCGTCGAGGGCGTACTCGAGGTTCGGCAGGGACACCGTCTCGATGCTCGCGCCCGCCTCCTCGAGCAGGGCCAGAGCGGCGTGGAAGGAGTCCATGACCCCGGCCTGGTAGGCGTCCCCGCCGTCCAGCTCGGCGATGACGCCGACCCGTGTGCCGGTGAGGTCGCGCCCCTGCTGGGCGGCGCGCACGACAGCCGCCATGCCGCGCGGGGCGTCGGACAGCGAGGTCGAGTCGAGCGGGTCGTAGGAGGCGATGACGTCGTGCAGCAGGGCCGTGTCCAGGACGGTGCGGGCCATGGGGCCGGGCGTGTCCAGCGAGGAGGCCATGGCGATGACGCCGAAGCGGGAGACCGTGCCGTAGGTGGGCTTGACACCGACGGTACCGGTGACAGCGGCGGGCTGGCGGATCGAGCCGCCGGTGTCCGTGCCCAGCGCCAGGGGGGCCTCGTAGGCGCCGACGGCGGCCGCGGAGCCGCCGGAGGAGCCGCCCGGGATCCGCCCCAGGTCCCAGGGGTTCGCCGTGCGGCCGAAGGCGGAGTGCTCGGTGGAGCCGCCCATGGCGAACTCGTCGAGGTTGGTCTTGCCGAGGACCGGCAGGTGCGCGGCGCGCAGGTTCACCACCGCGGTGGCGTCGTAGGGGGGCACCCAGCCCTCGAGGATCCGTGAGGCGGCTGTCGTGACCTGGCCCCGGGTGACGAAGAGGTCCTTGACGGCCACCGGCACGCCGGTGAGCTCACTGGTGGCGGTGCCGTCACGGCGGGCGGCGTCGGCGGCGTCCGCGTCGGCCAGGGCCTTGTCGGCGTCGACGTCGAGGAAGGCGTTGACGGCGTCGTCGACGACGGCGATGCGCTCGAGGTGGGCCCGGGTGAGCTCGCGCGAGGAGACCTCGCCGACGGCGAGCGCCGCGGCCTGCTCGGCCGCGGTGGCGGTGATGAGGGCGGTCATGAGGCGGAGTCCTCCCCGAGGATCTGGGGGACGAGGAACATGGAGTCCTCGGCCGCGGGGGCGCCTGCGAGGAGCTCGTCAACGTCGAGCACCGGGCCGGGCACGTCCTCGCGCAGCACGTTGGTGAGAGGGACCGGGTGGGAGGTGGCGGGCAGGTCGGGCGTGACCACGCTCGTGACCCGGGCGAAGGAGGAGGCGACGGCGTCCAGCTCACCGGCCAGGCGCGTCACCTCCTCATCCGTCAGGGCCACGCGTGCGAGGGCGGCGACGCGGGCGACCTCGTCCTTGGAGATGGCAGACATGAGGGTGAGTCTAGCCACGAGTCCCCCGTGCTCCCGACGCCGACGGGGAGGGGCCGGTGACAGCCCCCGGCACCGCCCCGCCGGAGCGACATCACAGGCGTATCAGGACACATGTCGTTGACTTTGCGCGGCCGCACCGGTGTCATGGTGGCAGGTGCCCGGCGGCAACCGTGCTGGGCCTCAGCCAGGAGCGCTGCCCCTACCGCGGTGCCGCGCGTCCGGAAGGACTTGCATGCGAGACGAAGAACTCCACGCCGACGGGGCGACCACGACCCCTGAGGACGTCGAGACCACCGTCATGAGCACCCCTTACGGGACGACGACGACCGTGCGCCGTACCTCCGTCCTCGCCGCCGCCCAGGAGGGCGCGGCCGAGGACACCGCTCAGGAGACCGGCCCCCAGCCGGCTCCGGTGGCCGAGGCCCCTGCCGAGGACTCCGACGCCCCCGTGCGGGACGAGCCCGCTGAGACCGTCGCCGTCCCGGCCCTCGTGACCATGACCACCGCGGCCACCCCGGCCATCCCGGGTACCAGGCCCTGGCCCTCCCCGGCGCAGCCCGTCCCAGCGGCCGTCGCACCCGACCGCGCCACGGGAGCCTCCCCCGACCGCGGGACCCGGCGCCGCCGCTGGCCCCTGTGGACCGCGGCCGCCTGCCTGCTCGTGCTCGTCGGCGTCGGAGCCGGCGGCTACGCCTACGCCGCGCACTACGCCGACAGGGCGGTGCCCGGGACCACCGTCGCCGGCCAGGACGTCGCGGGCATGACCCGCGCCGAGGTCTCCGAGCTCGTCTCGGGCCTCGCGCAGCAGACCACCGTCTCGGTCACCGGGGACGTCGAGGCCACCGCCTCGCTCACCGATCTCGGCGCCGCCGTCGACGCCGACGCCACCGCGGACGCCGCCCTGGCCGCCAGCAACGACGTCCTCGGCCGCTTCCGCGCCCTGTTCGAGGACAACCCCGTCGACGTCGTCACCACCAGCGACCCCGCAGCCGCCGAGGCCTACACCACCGGCCTCATCCCCGGCGACCGGGCCGTGGCCACCAACGCCACGGTCGGGCTCGGGCCGGACGGGCTCACCTTCGTCACGACCCCCGCCTCCGAGGGCGTGAGCCTGGACTCCACCGAGGCCGCCAAGGCGGCGCAGGAGGCGGCGCGCACCCTCACCTCCCGCAGCGTGACCCTCACCTACTCCACCCGGGTCCCCGAGATCACCGACGACGAGGCCACCCGGGCCGCGGAGCAGGCCAGCACCCTCGCCTCCCAGAGCGTGTCCATCACCGACAGCTCCGACCCCAACGGCCAGACCTGGACCCCGGACGCCACGACCCAGGCCTCCTGGGTCACCGTCGCGCCCACCGCGGACGGCACCGCCCTGACCGCCTCCGTCGACGCCGCCAAGGTCGCCCAGTGGGTCACCGCGTCCAGTGAGGGAGCCGGGGACGCGCCCGTGGACGGCGTGCGCAACATCAACTCCCGGGGCGACGTCGTCGCCACCAGCGTCGAGGCCGTCAACGGCAACAAGGTGACGAACGCCGAGGCCATCACCACGGCGCTCGTCGAGGCCCTCAACGCCGGCCGGCCCTACACGGGGGACTTCACCACCGAGGTCGTCGAGGCCTCCTGGACCGAGAGGATCATCGCGGACGGCGCTGAGGACCTCGTCTACCAGGCCGCACCCGGCGAGAAGTGGGTGGACGTCAACCTCTCCAACAAGACCGTGACGGCCTATGAGGGCGCCACCGTCGTGCGCGGCCCGGTCTACATGGTCGACGGCGCCGCCGCGACCCCGACGGTCACGGGCACGTACCACGTCTACCTGCAGTACACCTCGCAGACGATGGAGGGCGACAACGCCGACGGCACCCGCTACCGCACGGAGGACGTGCCGTGGGTCAGCTACTTCTACAGCGGCTACGCCTTCCACGGCGCCCCCTGGCGCTCCAGCTTCGGCTACTCGGGCTCTCACGGCTGCGTCAACATGCCCGTGGGCGAGGCCAGGTGGATCTACGACTGGGTCGAGATCGGCACCACGGTCGTCAGCCACTACTGAGCCACTACTGACCGGCCCGGCCCGTTGCCACCGGGCACCGGCCCGCGAGGTGCAGCACATCAACCGGCCCCAACCGGTCTCAGCCGGCCTCGCCGGGCGAGCCGGCCCCCTCGCCCAGAGCCTGCGGGCCTGCGGCCAGCAGCCGCTCGAAGGCCTCCTCGTCGAGCACGGGGACCCCCATCTCGAGGGCCTTGGCCTCCTTCGACCCGGCGCCCTCCCCGACGACGACGTAGCTCGTCCGCTTCGAGACGCTGCCCGCCGCCTTGCCCCCGCGCGAGACGATGGCCTCCTTCGCGCTCTCGCGGGTGAAGCGCTCGAGCGTGCCGGTGACGACGAGCGTGAGCCCGGTCAGCGTCGCGGAGGGCTCCTCCTCGGGCTCGTCGTCGGCGGTGCGCACGCCGGCGGCGGCCCAGCGCTCAAGGATCTCGGTGTGCCAGTCCACCTCCAGCCAGGACCTCCAGGCGGCGGCGATGGTCGGCCCGACACCGTCGACCCCGCTCAGCTCCTCCGCGCCCGCCGCACGCAGGACCTGAAGGGACCTGAAGCGGGCCGCCAGGGCGCGCGCCGCCGTCGGGCCGACGTGGCGCACGGACAGGGCCACGAGCACCCGCCACAGCGGCTGGGCCTTGGCGGCCTGCAGCTGGGTGAGCATCGCGGTGGCGTTCTTGCCCGGAGCCGTCGCCCTCCTCACAGCCCCGTCCTTGTCATAGGTCTCCTTGGACCAGAAGAAGCGGGCCAGGCGCCAGTCGCCGGTCGGCACACCGCGCCGCCTCACGGGCTGGTAGACGACGACGTCACGCAGGTCCTCGGCCGTGAGGTCGAACAGACCGGCCTCCCCCGCGAGCACCGGCTCCTGCTCCTGCACGCCCGCGGCCGCCAGCGCCGCCCGGGCGGCCGCCAGGTGCTCGGCGGCGGGCAGCTCCGCGAGCACCTGCGCGTCCACGCGGACCCTGCCGCGCTCGGTCTCCAGGCAGCGGCCGGCCGCCAGGGCCGCGAGCGCCTCCTCGCGGCCTGCGTCCGGCTGGGTGAGGGCGGTGGCCGCCTCGTCGCCCAGGCCCTCGACGTCGAGGGCCCCGCGTGAGCCGATGTGGGCCACCCGCTCGGTCACCTGAGCGGGGCAGGAGCGGGTGTTGGGGCAACGCAGGTCGACGTCGCCCTCCTTGGCCGGAGCGAGCGGCGTGGCGCAGGAGGGGCAGTGCTGCGGCATGACGAAGGGGCGCTCGGTGCCGTCACGTGCCTCGAGGACGGGCCCGACGATCTCGGGGATGATCTCGCCGGCCTTGCGCAGGACGACGGTGTCGCCGATGAGCACGCCCTTGCGGGCGACCTCGGTGGCGTTGTGGAGGGTGGCGCGCGAGACGGTCGAGCCGGAGACCTGCACGGGCTCCATGAGTCCGAAGGGGGTGACCCGCCCGGTGCGCCCGACCTGGACACCGATGTCGAGCAGGCGGGTGCGGACCTCCTCCGGCGGGTACTTGTAGGCGCTCGCCCAGCGCGGTACGCGGGAGGTGTGGCCGAGCCGGGCCTGCTGTGCGCGCGAGTCCACCTTGAGGACGATGCCGTCGATCTCGTGGAGGAGGTCGTGGCGGTGGTCGGCGTAGCGGGCGATGTAGTCCTCGCGCTCAGTGCGCCCGCGCACGAGCGCGTTGTAGGGCGAGACGGGCAGCCCCCACTCGGCGAGCAGCGCGTACCACTCGTGCTGGGAGTCCGGCAGGGCGCCGTCGTCGGCCGGCTGGATGGCGCCGACGCCGTGGGCGATGAAGGCCAGGGGGCGCCCGGCGGTGACCGCAGGGTCCTTCTGGCGCAGGGAGCCGGCGGCGGCGTTGCGGGGGTTGGCGAACAGGGGCAGCATCGGCTCCTTGCGCGCCCGGCCGCCCTGCGGCTGCGCCTCGCGGGCGGCGTTGCGCGCCTCGCGCGCGGTGTTCTCCTCCATGCGCTGGCGGTTGAGCTCGGTGAAGGCCTCGACCGGCAGGTAGACCTCCCCGCGGACCTCGACGACCTCGGGCGGCGCCGTGGTCGCGCTCGTGGTCAGGCGCTGCGGGATGGAGGCGATGGTGCTGACGTTGGCGGTGACGTCCTCGCCGGTGACCCCGTCGCCACGGGTCGCGGCCCGGGTGAGGACGCCGCGCTCGTAGGTGAGGCAGACGGCGACGCCGTCGATCTTGACCTCGGCGGTCATGGGCAGCTGCGCGTCCTCGGCCTCGAGGTCGGCGGCCACGCGCTGGGCCCACTCCTCGACCTCCTCGAGGCTGAAGACGTCCTGGAGGGAGTACATGCGCGCGCGGTGGGTCACCGGGGAGAAGGCCTCCGTCGCCGCCTCGCCGCCCACCGTGCGGGTGGGGGTCTCGGCCAGGACGAGGTCCGGGTGCCTCGCCTCAAGGTCCTCGAGCTCGCGGTACCAGCGGTCGTACTGCGCGTCGGAGACGGGTGACTGGGCGTCGACGGCGTCGTAGTAGGCGTGACGGGCTCGCTCGATCCGGCTCCTGAGCCGGACCATGTCCGCCCGGAGGCCGGCGTGCCGGACCCGGCGGTGCCGTGCGACGGCGTCGGCGACCTCGGTGGGGCTCAGGCGGGTGCGCTGCGCGGCGGGCGCCGGGGTCCCGTCGGGACCGGGGGCCGGGCGGGAGGTCTGGGTGCTCACGGGCCCATCCTCCCCCATCCGTGCGAGGGGCTCTCACGGCCGGGGCTCCGGGCTCCACAGGCCGCCGCCGCGCGTCCCCCGGGCCGGGATGTCCACAGGCGCCGTGAGGCGGGCCGGAGCGGGAGCGCGGCGCGCGGCACAGTGCCGTCATGCCCCACGACCTCCTACCGGACGGTGCCGACGCCACCGCCGAGGCCCGTGCCGCCCTGGCCAGCACCTGGCACCTCGCGGTGCTGAGCGGCCCCGACGCCGGCGCCGTGCTCGCCCTGCCCGACGGCGGCGAGCGCGCCGTCGGCCGCGCGGGCGCGCTCACGGACCCCTACGTCTCGCGCGAGCACCTGCGGCTGCGCGCCACCGCACGAGGCGTGAGCGTCCTCGACGTACCGGGGGTGAACGGGGCGCGGTGGTGCGGCCTGCGCCCGCTCCTGCGGGCTGCGGGGCGCACCGCCGTGCGCCCGCCTCAGCGGTGGCCGCCAGGAGGCCGGCTCCGGGTGGGCGACACCCTCCTCGAGCTGCGCAGGAGGCCGGAGGACCTGGAGGTGCCGCGTCCTCCGGGGCCTCGCGCCGGCCGCGGCCGTGCCCGGCTGGGCGCGCTGCTCGGCCTGCTGACCCTCCTGGTGGCGGTGGGAGTCGTCATCGCCTCCCTGCGCGCGGGCCACGGGGGCCGCTCCCTCATGCTGGCGCCCCTGCTCCTCATGGGTCTCATGCGTCTGGGAGGGGTGGGCCTGCCCGTGGGGCGGGCCCGGGGCGGGTGCGGGTGGCGGGGACGGCGTCCGGACCCGGCCGGGATGCTGCTGGCGGTGGCCCGGCGCGCCCACGCCGCCGTGCCCGCGGCGGGCGTCGGGGACGTGGAGGACGGGCCTCGGGCCTGGTGCGGGCGCAGGGGCCGGGGCACCGTCCTCCTCCTGCGGGCCGGGGACGCCCTCGCCCTCACCGGCGGCGGGGCGCACGAGGCCCTGCGCTGGTGGACGGCCCAGGTCGTCGCCTCCGGGGGCGTCGAGGTG
>NZ_JACJVC010000031.1 GCF_023369555.1 Actinomyces sp. AC-20-1
GCGCCGAAGACCTGCTCGAGCTCGGGCGCGCCGGCCCCCTGCGCCCCCACCCCGGGCGCCAGCAGCGGGGCGGCCGAGGCCTGAAGGTCCAGGCCCAGGTCGCGCACGGCCCGCCCCACGGTCGCGCCGACGACGAGGCCGACGCTGCCGAGCGTGCCGGCGGCCCTGGCGGCCGCGTTGGCGGCTCTCACGCCGTCGACCACCCCGCCCGCCACCGAGCGGCCGGAGGCGTCCGTCGCGTGCTGGACGCTGCGGCCCTCCGGATTCGAGGTCAGCCCCAGGACGAAGACCCCGCGGGCCGTGTCCCGGGCGAGGCTGAGCACGGGCTCCAGGGAGCCGAAGCCGAGGTAGGGCGAGACGGTGAGGGCGTCGGCCGCCAGCGTCGAGCCCTCGGAGAGGTAGGCGTCCGCGTAGCCGCCCATCGTGGAGCCGATGTCGCCGCGCTTGACGTCCAGGACGCTGAGCGTGCCTGCCTCGCGCAGGGCCGCGAGGGTCTCCTCCAGGACCGCCACGCCGGCGGAGCCGTGACGCTCGTAGAAGGCCGACTGCGGTTTGACGGCGGCCACCCGGCCCCCCAGCGCGTCCACGACCCGCAGGGAGAACTCGCGCAGCCCGGCGGCGTCGTCGCTCAGCCCCCAGGCCTCAAGCAGGCCCTTGTGGGGGTCGATGCCCACGCACAGGGGCCCCAGCTCATCCATGGCCCGGGCCAGGCGGGCGCCGAAGGGCGGGCGCCCGGGAAGGTCCTCGGCGGTGGTGGGCCCGGCGGCGCTCATGCGCTCACCTGCTCGCGCCGCGCGGTGCGCTCGACGTCGTGCTCCTGCAGGGAGCGGATCCTGAAGGGGCCGCGCAGGCGGGCCTCGAGCGCCTGGACGGTCGCCTGCAGCTGCTGCACTGTGGTGATGATGGGCCGGTCGGCGCTCGTCGTGGCCGCCCGGATCGAGTATCCGTCGGCGCGGGCGCCCTGCCCCTTGGGCGTGTTGACCACCATGTCCACCATGCCGGACTCGATGAGCTCGACGATCGTCTGCTCCCCGTGCTCTCCCTGACCCTCGCTCACCTTGCGCACGGCCGTGGAGGGGATGCCGTTGCGGCGCAGGACCTGGGCGGTACCCGTCGTGGCGAGCACCGTGAAGCCGAGCTCGGCCAGGCGGGCGACCGGCAGCACGACGGCCCGCTTGTCACGGTCGGCGACGGAGACGAAGACCGTGCCCTCGGTCGGCAGGCCCCCGTAGGCGCCGGCCTGGGACTTGGCGAAGGCGGTGGGGAAGTCGATGTCGTAGCCCATGACCTCACCGGTCGAGCGCATCTCGGGGCCGAGGACGGTGTCGACGACGCGCCCCTCGGGGGTGCGGAAGCGCCTGAAGGGCAGGACCGCCTCCTTGACCGCGATGGGGTCCAGCGGGTCGGAGTGGGTGGCGTCGTGGCCGGGCAGGTGTCCGCGCCGCCTGAGGGAGGCGATGCTCTCGCCCGCCATGAGCAGGGCCGCGGCCTTGGCGAGCTGCACACCGGTGGCCTTCGAGACGAAGGGGACGGTGCGCGAGGCGCGCGGGTTGGCCTCGATGACGTAGAGCGTGTCGCTCATGAGGGCGAACTGGATGTTGATGAGCCCGCGCACGCCCACCCCCTGGGCGATGGCCTCGGTGGAGCGGCGGATGCGGGCGATCTCCGTGTCCGACAGCGTCATGGGTGGCAGCACGCAGGCGGAGTCCCCCGAGTGGATGCCCGCCTCCTCGATGTGCTCCATGACGCCGCCGAGGAAGAGCTCGGTGCCGTCGTAGAGCGCGTCGACGTCGATCTCGATGGCGTCGTCGAGGAAGCGGTCGATGAGCAGCGGGCCGTTGGCGTAGGCGCCGCCGGGCTCCCGGCCGGCGCGGGCGAGGTAGTCCTCCAGACCGGCGTGCTCGTAGACGATCTCCATGCCGCGCCCGCCCAGCACGTAGCTGGGGCGCACGAGGACGGGGAAGCCGATCTCCTCGGCCACGGCGAGCGTCTGCTCGTCCGTGAGCGCCGTGCCGTGCGCGGGCGCGGGCAGGCCCGCCCTCTCCAGGACGACGCCGAAGACCTCACGGTCCTCCGCGGCGTCGATGGCCTCGGGGCTCGTGCCGATGATGGTGACGCCGGCGGCCTTGAGCCGGGCGGCCAGGGACAGCGGGGTCTGGCCGCCGAGCTGGACGATGACGCCGGCGACGGGGCCGGCGGCGAGCTCGGCCTCGTAGACCTCCATGACGTCCTCGAAGGTCAGCGGCTCGAAGTAGAGACGGTCGGAGACGTCGTAGTCGGTGGAGACGGTCTCCGGGTTGCAGTTGACCATGACGGTCTCGTAGCGCTCGGACAGCGCCATGGTCGCGTGGACGCAGGAGTAGTCGAACTCGATGCCCTGGCCGATGCGGTTGGGGCCCGAGCCCAGGATGATGACGGCCTCGCGCTCGCGCGGCGCCACCTCGCTCTCGGTGTCGTAGCTCGAGTACAGGTAGGGGGTGCGGGCCGCGAACTCGGCGGCGCAGGTGTCCACCGTCTTGTAGACCGGGCGCAGGCCGTAGGCGTGGCGGACCTCGCGGACCGTGTCCTCGCTCAGGCCCCGGATCCCGGCGAGCTGGGCGTCGGAGAAGCCGTGGCGCTTGGCCTCGGCCAGGACCGCGGGGGTCAGGGCCGGGGCCCGGCGGACCATGTCCGCCGTCTCCTGCAGGAGCATCATCTGGTCGAGGAACCAGGGGTCGATGCGGGTGGCCTCGAAGAGCTCGTCCAGGGTGGCGCCAGCGCGCACGGCCTGCTGCAGGTCGAGCAGGCGGTGCTCGGTGGGGGTGCGCAGGGACTCCAGCAGAGCGGGCAAGGCCTCGGGCGCGGGCGCCTGGCCGTCCCAGTGGAAGGCGGTGCCCTTCTTGTCGATGGAGCGCATGGCCTTCTGCAGGGCCTCGGTGAAGGACCTCCCGATGGCCATGGCCTCGCCGACGGACTTCATCGTCGTCGTCAGAGACGGGTCCGCGCCGCGGAACTTCTCGAAGGCGAAGCGCGGGACCTTGACAACGACGTAGTCGAGCGTCGGCTCGAAGGAGGCGGGTGTGGACCCGGTGATGTCGTTGGGGATCTCGTCGAGCGTGTAGCCCACGGCCAGGCGGGCGGCGATCTTGGCGATGGGGAAGCCTGTGGTCTTGGAGGCCAGGGCCGAGGAGCGCGAGACGCGGGGGTTCATCTCGATGACGACGACGCGGCCGGTGGCCGGGTCGACGGCGAACTGGATGTTGCAGCCACCGGTGTCCACCCCGACCTCGCGGATGACGGCGATGCCGATGTCGCGCAGGCGCTGCAGCTCGCGGTCGGTGAGGGTCAGCGCGGGGGCCACGGTGACGGAGTCGCCCGTGTGGACGCCCACGGGGTCGAGGTTCTCGATGGAGCAGACGACGACGCAGTTGTCCGCCTTGTCACGCATGAGCTCGAGCTCGTACTCCTTCCACCCGAGGATGGACTCCTCGAGGAGCACCTCGGTGGTGCGCGAGGCCGTCAGGCCCTGGCCGGCGATGCGCTCGAGGTCGGCGGCGTCGTGGGCGATGCCGGAGCCCAGGCCGCCCATGGTGAAGGAGGGGCGCACGACGACGGGGTAGCCGCCCAGCTCGGCGACGCCGGCGTGGCACTCGTCCATCGTGTGGGCGATGACGGAGCGGGCGACCTCGGCGCCGCAGCGCTCGACCACCCTCTTGAACTCGTCGCGGTCCTCACCGGCGTTGATCGCCTCGGCGTTGGCGCCGATGAGCTCGACGCCGTAGCGCTCGAGCACACCGGCCTCGACCAGGCTCATGGCGGCGTTGAGGGCCGTCTGGCCGCCCAGGGTCGGCAGGAGGGCGTCGGGGCGCTCCTTATCGATGATGGAGGTCAGGACCTCCAGGGTGATGGGCTCGACGTAGGTGGCGTCGGCGACGTCCGGGTCCGTCATGATCGTCGCCGGGTTGGAGTTGACGAGGATGACGCGGATGCCCTCGGAGCGCAGGACGCGGCAGGCCTGGGTGCCCGAGTAGTCGAACTCGCAGGCCTGCCCGATGACGATGGGGCCCGAGCCGATGACGAGGACGGAGGAGATGTCGGTACGGCGGGGCATCAGGCGGTCTCCTCGGCGGTGGTCTCGGGGCTGTGGCCCGTGGCGGCCCGGTGCTCGGTCATGAGACGGACGAAGCGGTCGAACAGGTGCTCGCCGTCGTGCGGTCCCGCGGCGGCCTCCGGGTGGTACTGGACGGAGAAGGCGGGCAGGTCCAGGGCGCGCAGGCCCTCGACGACGCCGTCGTTGAGACCGACGTGGCTGACCTCGACGCGCCCGTAGCGACCCGAGTCGTAGGGGGCGGTGCTGGGCCCGCCGACGGGGGCGTCGACGGCGAAGCCGTGGTTGTGCGCGGTGATCTCGACGCGGCCCGTGGCCCGGTCGAGGACCGGCTGGTTGACGCCCCGGTGGCCGTAGCCGAGCTTGTAGGTGCCGTATCCCAGGGCCCGGCCGAAGATCTGGTTGCCCAGGCAGATGCCGAAGAAGGGCAGGTGGGCGTCGAGCACGCCGCGCAGCAGCGCGACCTCGGCGTCGGCGGTGCCGGGGTCGCCCGGGCCGTTGGAGAAGAAGACGCCGTCGGGCCGCAGGGCCAGGACCTCGGGCAGGGTCGTGGACTGGGGCAGCACGTGCACGCGCACGCCCCGCTCGGCGAGCTGGAAGGGGGTGCGGGCCTTGATGCCGAGGTCGACGGCGGCGACGACGGCGACGGGCTCGCGCCCCTGCCAGACGCCGGAGGGCTCGACGACGTAGCCCTCGTCGGTGGAGACCTCGGCGGCCAGGGCCTGGCCCTCCATGACGGGCTCGGAGCGCACGGCGTCGAGGCAGATGTCGAGAGCCGCCCGGGAGGGGGTGCTGCGCGGGTCGGGGCCGACGCCGGCGGGCAGGGCCTCACCGGAGAAGATGCCGGCACGCATGGCGCCGCGCTCACGCAGGTGGCGGGTGAGGGCGCGGGTGTCGACGTCGCAGATGCCGACGACCCCGGCCTCGCGCAGCTCGTCCTCCAGCTCGCGCCTGGCGCGCCAGGAGGAGGCGCGCCGGGCGGGGTCTCGCACGACGTAGCCGGCGACCCAGATGCGCCCGGACTCGGGGTCCTCGTCGTTGACACCGGTGTTGCCGATGTGCGGGGCGGTCATGACGACGATCTGCCGGTGGTAGGAGGGGTCCGTGAGGGTCTCCTGGTAACCGGTCATGGCCGTGTTGAAGACGACCTCGGCGACGGTGCGCCCGGTGGCGCCGTAGGAGCGGCCGACGAGGGCGAAGCCGTCCTCGAGGACGAGCAGGGCGGGGGTGCGTGCGGACGACGCGGCCGGGCTCATGCCTGCCCCTCGCCGTCGCGGGCCACGGGCCGGCCGCCGAGGACCGTGGGGCGCCCGTGCAGGAAGGTGGCGATGACCTGGCCCGGCAGCTCCATGCCCGCGTAGGGCGTGTTGGTCGAGTGCGTCCACTGGGAGGCGCCGTCCACGGTGCGCCGCACCGTGGGGTCGACGACGGTGATATTGGCGGGGGCGCCGACCTCGAGGCCCTGGCCCTGGTCTCGCACGCGGCCGATGAGGGCGGGGGCCGTGGACATGACCCGGGCGATGTCACGCCAGGTCATGCGGCCAGTGCTCACCATCGTCTCGATGAGGACCGGCAGGGCGGTCTCGAGGCCGGTCATGCCGAAGGCGCCGGCCTGCCACTCGCAGTCCTTGTCCTCCAGCGGGTGCGGGGCGTGGTCGGTGCCGACGACGTCGATGGTGCCGTCGGCCAGGGCCTCGCGCACGGCCTCGACGTCCTCGGCGGTGCGCAGGGGCGGGTTGACCTTGTACAGGGGCGAGTAGCTGCGGGCCATCTCGTCGGTGAGCAGCAGGTGGTGCGGGGTGACCTCGGCGGTGACGTCGATCCCGCGGGCCTTCGCCCAGCGGATGATGTCGACGCTGCCCGCCGTGGACAGGTGGCACACGTGCAGGCGCGAGCCGACGTGCTCGGCGAGCAGGACGTCGCGGGCGATGATGGACTCCTCGGCGACCGAGGGCCAGCCGCGCAGGCCCAGCTCGGCGGAGACGGTGCCCTCGTGCATCTGGGAGCCCTCGGTCAGGCGCGGGTCCTGGGAGTGCTGGGCGATGACGCCGTCGAAGGACTTGACGTACTCCAGGGCGCGGCGCATGAGGACGGGGTCGTAGACGCACTTGCCGTCGTCGGAGAAGACGCGCACCTGGGCGGCCGAGTGCGCCATGGCGCCCATCTCGCTCAGCTGCTCGCCCTTGAGACCCTTGGAGACGGCGCCGACAGGGTGGACGTCCACCCAGCCGGCGTCCTGGCCCAGGCGCAGGACCTGCTCGACGACGCCCGCGTTGTCCTGGACCGGGTTGGTGTTGGCCATGGCGAAGACGGCGGTGTAGCCGCCGACGGCGGCGGCGCGGGTGCCGGTGCGGACGGTCTCGGCGGACTCGCCGCCGGGCTCGCGCAGGTGGGTGTGGATGTCGACGAGGCCGGGCAGGGCGACGAGGCCGTCGAGCTCGTGGCGCACCGTGCCGTCGGGCGCCTGGGCGGCGGCCCCGGGGCCGGTGGCGGCGATGCGGCCGTCGATAACGAGGATGTCGGCGGGGTCCTCGCCGTAGGGGCGGGCGCCGGTGAGGAGGTGGGCGGTCACAGCTGGGTCCCTTCGTCGGCGAGGAGGAGGTAGAGGGCGGCCATGCGCACGGAGACGCCGTTGCCGACCTGCTCGATGATGCGCGAGCGGGGGTCGTCGGCGGCCTCGGCGGTGATCTCCAGGCCACGGTTCATCGGGCCGGGGTGCATGACGATGGCGTGGTCGGGCATGGCCTCGCGGCGGGCGCTGTCGAGGCCGTAGGCGCGCGAGTACTCGGCGGGGCTGGGGAAGTAGCCGCCGCCGGCGGCGCTCATGCGCTCGCGCTGGACGCGCAGCATCATGACGGCGTCGGGGCGCGCAGCGGCGATGGTCTCGTCCAGGTCGTAGGAGACCTCGCAGGGCCAGCCCTCCATCCCGATGGGCAGGAGGGTGGGCGGGGCCACGAGGGTGACGCTGGCACCGAGGGTGGTGAGCAGGTCGACGTTGGAGCGGGCGACGCGCGAGTGCAGGACGTCGCCGACGATGACGACCCTGGCGCCGGCGAGGTCGCGGCCGCGCGGGGCGGGCGAGCCGTCGGCGGCGCCGTCGGCGGGGTCGTACCAGCGGCGCAGGGTCATGGCGTCGAGCAGGGCCTGGGTAGGGTGCTGGTGCTTGCCGTCACCGGCGTTGAGCACGGGCACGTCGATCCAGCCGGCGTGGGCGAGCAGGTGGGCGGCGCCGTCGGCCGAGTGGCGCACGACGACGGCGTCGGCGCCCATCGCCATGATCGTCTGGGCGGTGTCCTTGAGGGACTCCCCCTTGGAGACGGAGGAGCCCTTGGCGGAGAAGTTGATGACGTCGGCGCTGAGCCTCTTGGCGGCGGCCTCGAAGGACAGGCGGGTGCGGGTGGAGTCCTCGAAGAAGAGGTTGACGACGGTCTTGCCGCGCAGGGTGGGCAGCTTCTTGACGGCGTGACGCTGGGTGGCGGCCATGGCCTCGGCGGTGTCGAGGACCATGACGGCCTCGTCGTGGCTGAGGTCCTTGGCGGACAGCAGGTGCTTCATCGGGCGGCCTCCGTGGCGGTCTCGGTCGACGGGTGGATGGCGACCGAGTCGGCTCCGGCTCCGAGCTCGGTGAGGGAGACGACGACCTTCTCCGTGCGGGAGGTCGGCAGGTTCTTGCCGACGTAGTCCGCGCGGATGGGCAGCTGGCGGTGGCCACGGTCGACGAGGACGGCGAGCTGGACGGCCTCGGCCCGGCCGATGGAGCCCAGGGCGTCGAGGGCGGCGCGGATGGTGCGCCCGGAGTAGAGGACGTCGTCGACGAGGACGACGGTGCGTCCCTCGAGGACCTCACCGGGGATGACGGTGGGCTGGGGCACGCGGATGGCGTGGCGGCCGAGATCGTCGCGGTACATCGTGATGTCGAGGGTGCCGACGGGGACCTCGGAGCCGCCGGTGGCGAAGGCGAGGGCCTTGGCCAGGCGCTGGGCGAGGGGGACGCCGCCGGAGGGGATGCCGAGGAGCAGAAGGTCCTCCACACCCCGGTTGCGCTCGACGATCTCGTGAGCGATACGGACGAGGGAGCGTGCGATCTCGGGCTCTCCGAGGATCTGCTTCCCGGTGGACTGCGCGTAGGCCACGGTGCGTGGACCTCCTTCCCCGCCTCACTGGACGGACTTCAAGGATGTCTGACACCGGCATCGTATCCCTGCCCGGCGCGGGCACGCCCGGCGCTCCCGCATGGTGGCACGTGAGATATCCGTCAGGGGCGTGCGCCGGTGAGGACCTCGGCCAGGCTCAGGGGCGCGCGGCCGGTGAGGCGGTGGACGTCGTCGGTGACGGCCGCGAGCTGGCCGGAGGCGATGGCCGTGTAGGTGCTCACCCACCCGTCGACCTGCCAGGCGGGGGCGCCGTAGCCCGCCCGCGAGGCGTAGGCCTGCTCGAGGCTCTCCTCGCGGTAGGTGGTGGGCGGGCCCAGCACGGTGAGGGTGCGGGCGACGTCGGTGAGGCTCAGGGCCTCAGGGCCGGTCATCGTGTACACGGCGCCGTCGTGGAGGCCGGAGCCGGTGGCGAGGTCCGTGAGCACGGCGGCGGCCGAGCGCACGACGTCGGCCCGGGCGACGGCGCCGACGCGGCCGCCGGTGGGGCCGGCGGGACCGGCGATGACGCCGTTGACGGCGAGCTCGGGCAGGAAGTCGAGGTAGAAGGAGTCGCGCAGCAGCGTGGTGGTCATGCCGGAGGCCGCCAGGTGGGCCTCGGTGGCGCCGTGGGTGCGCCCGAAGGTGAAGACCGAGTCCTCCCCCGCGCCGAGGAAGCTCGTGTAGACGACGTGGCGCACACCGGCCTCGGCCGCGGAGTCGATGAGGGCGCGGTGCTGCTCGAGGCGGTCGGCCGCCTCGGAGGCCGAGACCATGAGCAGCACGTCGACGCCGGCGAGCGCGACGGGCCCGGCCTCGCGGTCGCCGTAGGTGGTGACGGCGACGTTGTCGGCCCAGGCGGGCGCCCGGGTGGCGTCGCGCACGATGAGGCGGGGGCCCAGGCCGGCGTCGTGCAGGCGGGCAGCGACGGCGCCGCCGACGCGGCCGGTGGCGCCCGTGACGGCGATGACGGGGGTGCGGGTGCTGCTCATGGCCCCACCCTAGGGGCGCCCTCAGATCCGTGGAGGACGTCGTGGGCGGCCCCGGTGGTGGGGCCGCCCACGACGGCGGGTGGTGGTGCGGCGCGCGGGAGCGCCGGCCGGTGCTGTCAGCGCTGTCAGCGCAGCGTGTCCGCGAGGTCCCCGATGCGGCCGAGCAGGCCCCCGAGGTAGCGGGGGGAGTCGTCCGTGGAGAGCATCCTCGCCAGCGTCATGGCCTCGTCGACCGCGACGGGGGCGTCGACGTCGTCGTTGTAGACGATCTCCCAGGTGGCGACGCGGGCGATGGCGCGGTCCACGGCCGGCATGCGGGCGAGCGTCCAGTCCTGGGCGTAGGTCTCGATGGTGTCGTCGACGTCGGCGAGGTGGTCCGCCACGCCGGTGAGGATCTCGCGCGTGTAGGCGGGCGCCTCGGTGTGGTTGGCGGACTCGACGGCGCGCCGGGCGGCGAAGTCGCGCAGGGTCTGCGCGGCCTCGGCGGCGGTGACGGGCGCCTGGGCCGGGGCGTGCTCGTCACGCTCGCCCCAGTGGCGCTCGTCCTCCGCGTCGCGCCGGCGGCCCCTGCCCAGCATGCCGCGCTGGTCGGCCTCGAAGAGGACCTCGATGGCGCGACGACGGGCCTTGGTGCGCGCCGTGACGGGGTGCTTGACGGGGCGCGGGGCTCCCGCCGTCCCGCCGTCGGACGCGGCGGCGGAGCTCTCGGGCGCCTCGGCTCGGGGGGTGGTCTCGGTCATCGGGTCAGTCGGTGACGCGGGAGATGTAGTCGCCAGTGCGGGTGTCGACCTTGACGCGGTCGCCCTCGTTGAGGAACAGCGGGACCTGGATCTCCGCGCCCGTCTCGAGGGTGGCGGGCTTGGTGCCGGCGGAGGAGCGGTCGCCCTGCAGGCCCGGCTCGGTGTGGGAGATCGTCAGCACGACGGAGGCGGGCAGCTCGACGAAGAGGACGGAGTCCTCGTGGAAGGCGACGATGACGTCCTGGCCCTCGAGCATGTAGGTGGCGGCGTCGCCGACGGTCTCGGCGGAGACCGGGACCTGCTCGTAGTCCTTGACGTCCATGAAGACGAAGTCCTCGCCGTCCTTGTAGGAGAACTGCATGTCGCGGCGGTCGACGGTGGCGGTGTCGACCTTGAGGCCGGCGTTGAAGGTGCGGTCGACGGTCTTGCCGGACAGGACGTTCTTGAGCTTGGTGCGCACGAAGGCGGGGCCCTTGCCGGGCTTGACGTGCTGGAACTCGACCACCTGCCAGAGCTGGCCCTCGATGTTGAGCACGAGGCCGTTCTTCAGGTCGTTCGTCGTTGCCACGGGTGTTCCTCACTGTCGGGGGACGTCTTGTCGCCGCAAGACTACCGTCCGGCCGGGCCGCCGCCCCGGGCCGGGGCGTGCGAGGCCCGTCACGACGGCGGGGCCGTACCTCAGGCGCCGGCGCCCAGCAGCCCGATGGCCTCGGCGGCCGCCTGGGCGGGCGTGGTGGACGTCGTGTCGACGACGACGGCCTCGGCGCCGGCCGAGCGCAGGCAGAGGTCCTGGCGGGCGTGGAGCATCTGGGTGAAGGCGTGGTGGACGTTGCCCAGCGCCACCGAGCGGGGGGCGTCCAGCCCGTTGCGGGTGGCCAGGCGCCGGGTCGTGGCGGTCAGCAGCACCGTGCGGGCGCCTGCGGCCCGGGCGCGCTCCAGGGCGCTGCGGACCCCGGCGTCGGCCAGGCAGCCGGAGCCCAGGGCCGTGACGGTGCCGGCCGGGGCGGCGAGCAGCGAGCAGGCGGCCTCGGCC
>NZ_JACJVC010000032.1 GCF_023369555.1 Actinomyces sp. AC-20-1
GCGCCGTGGTCGGAGGCGGGGCGCGCGCCCGCGCGCTCGGCCTCGGCGAGCGCGGCGCCGTGGGGACGGTCCGTGGCGAGCAGGGCGGTGACCTCACAGCCCTGGCGCGCCAGGAGCGCGCCGGCCAGGAGGGCGTCGGCGCCGTTGTGCCCACCGCCGGCCAGAAGGAGGACGCGCGCCCCCACGACGGCGCCGCGAGCGGCACGCAGCTCCTCGTCCGCGGCCTGGGCGAGGGACTGGGCGGCGGCGTGCATGTAGGCGTCGGTGCCGCGGGTCAGCGGGGCCTCCGCAGCGGCGATGTCGGCGGCCGGGTAGGCGTTGAGCGCGTCGAGGGTCCTGCTCATGGCCCCATCCTCGCGCACCCGTGGCGCGCTGCGCCGCCGGTCATGACCGGTGCCGCCCAGGCGGTGCCGCGCGGCTGGTGCCGCCCGCGCCCGGGCAGCGCGCCCGGGCCTGCGGCACACTGGTGGCATGTTGATCGCCGTGGGCACCGACCTCGTCGACGTCGCCCGGCTCGAGGACCGCCTCAAGCGCTCCCCCGCCCTCGCCCGCCGCCTGCTCACCCAGCGCGAGCACCGGGCGGCCCGCGCCGACTCGCTCGCGGCCCGGGTGGCCGCGAAGGAGGCGGTGCTCAAGGCCCTCGGCTCGGCCCTGGACGCGGCGGGCCGCGAAGTCCCGGACGGGTGGAGGATGACCGACGTCGAGGTCGTCTCCGACCCGGGCTCGCCGCCCCGTCTCGCGCTCTCGGGGGTCTCGGCGCGCACGGCCCGGGAGCTGGGGGTCACCCGCTGGCACCTGTCGCTGAGCCACGACGCCGGCCTCGCCCTGGCCTTCGTCGTCGCCGAGGGGTCCTGAGGCGCACCCCAGGGCCGCGGGACCCCAGTCCCGCCCGACGGCGGCCCGGGGCTCCCGCCCGGCCGGACGCCGTCGTCACTCCACGGTGACGGACTTGGCGAGGTTGCGCGGCTGGTCGATGTCCAGGCCCTTGGCTCGGGCCAGCGCGGCGGCGAAGACCTGCAGGGGCACGACGGTGAGCAGCGGCCACATGAGCGTCGGGGCCTGGGGCACGCGGATGACGTCGTCAGCGAAGGGCTCGACCGTGAGGTCACCCTCCTCGGCGATGACGATCGTGCGGGCACCGCGCGCACGGACCTCCTGGATGTTGCTCACCACCTTGTCGTGCAGGACGGGCCGGCGCGGGGTGGGCACGATGACGAAGACGGGCAGTCCCTCCTCGACCAGGGCGATCGGCCCGTGCTTGAGCTCA
Source organism: Actinomyces sp. AC-20-1 (assembly GCF_023369555.1). GTDB lineage: Bacteria > Actinomycetota > Actinomycetes > Actinomycetales > Actinomycetaceae > Actinomyces. The sequence continues at coordinate 1,268 of NZ_JACJVC010000032.1, forward strand.
CCGGCGGCGAAGCCCTCGGCGTGCACGTAGGCGAGCTCCTTGAGCTTGAGCGCGCCCTCGAGCGCCACCGGGTAGCCGACGTGCCGTCCCAGGAACAGGAAGGAGGTCTTGCCCGCCAGCTCGGTGGCCAGGGCGCGCACCCGCTCCTCCTGGCCGTCGAGGAGGTCCTGGATCTTCTCGGGCATCCGGGCCAGGTGGGCGAGGTAGTCGGCGACCTCGTCGGGCCACTTGTTGCCGCGCAGCTGGGCGAGGTAGAGGCCCAGCAGGTAGCAGGCGGTGATCTGGGCGAGGAAGGCCTTGGTGGAGGCCACCGCGACCTCGGGGCCGGCGTGGGTGTAGAGGACGGCGTCGGCCTCGCGGGCGATGGTCGAGCCGTAGGTGTTGACGATGGCGAGCACCTTGGACCCCTGCTCGCGGGCGTGGCGCACGGCCTGGATCGTGTCCATCGTCTCGCCGGACTGGGAGACGGCGACCGTGAGGGTCTTCTCGCTCACGACGGGGTCGCGGTAACGGAACTCGTGGGCGAGCTCGATCTCGACGGGCACGCGGCACCAGTGCTCGATGGCGTACTTGGCGACGTGCCCGGCGTAGGAGGCGGTGCCGCAGGCGATGACGATGATCTTGTCGACGCTGCGCAGCACGGCGGGGTCGATGCGCATCTCGTCGAGCTGGATCTCGCCGCGCTCGTCGACCCGCCCGCGCAGGGTGTCGGCGACGGCGGCGGGCTGCTCGTGGATCTCCTTGTCCATGAAGGTCTCGTAGCCGCCCTTGACCGCCGCCGAGGCGTCCCAGCTGACCTCCCAGGTGCGCGGCTCGACGACGGCGCCGGCGGCGTCCCACACGGTGACCTGCCCGCCGCGCAGCAGCACGACCTGGTCGTCGCCGACCTCGGCGGCGCGGCGGGTGCAGGAGACGAAGGCGGCGACGTCGGAGCCGAGGAAGGACTCGCCGTCGCCCAGGCCGATGACGAGAGGGCTGGATCGGCGGGCGGCGACGATGGTGCCGGGGGCGAGCTCGGTGACGGCCAGCAGCGCGAAGGAGCCCTCGAGGCGGGCGGTGACGGCGCGCACGGACTCGATGAGGACGGCGGCGGGGTCCGCGCCCGCGCCGGCGGCCTCGAGGCGCCGGGCGTAGTCGAGGTCGAGGACGTGGGCGGCGACCTCGGTGTCGGTGGAGGACAGCAGGGTGCGTCCGGCGGCCTCGACCTCGGCGCGCAGGGGGCGGAAGTTCTCGATGATGCCGTTGTGGACGACGGCGAGGCGCCCGGCCCGGTGGGGGTGGGCGTTGGCGCTGGAGGGGCCGCCGTGGGTGGCCCAGCGGGTGTGGCCGATGCCCGCGGTGGCGGGGGCGGGAGGGGCGGCGTCGAGCTCGGCGCGCAGATGCTCGAGCTTGCCGGCGGCCTTGGTGACGGACAGGCCGTCGGCGGTGACGAGGGCGACCCCGGCGGAGTCGTAGCCGCGGTACTCCAGGCGGCTCAGGCCGTCCAGGAGGACGGTGAGCGAGCGGTCGGACGCTGTCAGGGGGCCGGTGTGGCCAACGATTCCGCACATGGGTGCTGAGCGAAGCACTGCCCGGTGCTCCTTGGCTAGGGGGTGGCCGGGATGCGGGCGTGTGACCTTCGGCGTACGCGCAGCGGGAGGGCTCGTCCGTGCCGCCCGGCTGCCGACGATGCGCCAGACTGTGCCCGTGAGCAGTGCCTCTCCCTACATCGAGCTCGACCGTGAGCAGTGGCGGGCCCTGGCGGCCTCGGCGCCCCTGCCGCTGACGCAGGCCGACGTCGAGAAGCTGCGCGGTCTGGGCGACCCCATCGACCTGCCCGAGGTCGACGTCGTCTACCGGCCGCTGACCGCCCTGCTGGAGACGTATATCGCCTCGACCCGCGAGCGCGCTCGCCTGACCGCGGGATTCCTGGGGGTGGAGGAGGGCCCGACGCCCTTCGTCGTCGCGGTGGCGGGGTCGGTCGCCGTCGGCAAGTCGACGACGGCGCGCCTCATCGCGCACCTGCTGGCCCGCTTCCCCCAGACGCCGCGGGTCTCGCTGGTGACGACGGACGGGTTCCTGCTGCCCAACGCCGAGCTGGAGCGGCGGGGGCTGACGGCCCGCAAGGGCTTCCCGGAGTCCTACGACCGCCGGGCGCTGCTCGACTTCATCATGGCGGTCAAGTCCGGGGCGCCGCGCGTGGAGGCGCCGGTGTACTCCCACCAGGTCTACGACGTCGTGCCCGGCGAGAGGACGGTGGTGGAGCGCCCGGACGTGCTCGTCCTCGAGGGCCTCAACGTGCTGCAGCCGGCGCGCCGTGCCCACGCGAGGCCGGAGGAGGGGGCGGCGGCTGGCGCGCTGGCGGTGAGCGACTTCATCGACTTCTCGATCTACGTGGACGCGGACCCCGAGGACATCCGCCGCTGGTACCTCGAGCGCTTCCTCACGCTCAAGCGCACGGCCTTCAACGACCCGACGTCCTACTTCCGCACCTTCGCCAAGATCCCGGATGACGTGGCCGTCGCGGCGGCGAACGAGGTGTGGGAGTCGGTCAACCTGGCGAACCTGCGCGAGAACATCGCGCCGACGCGCCCGCGGGCGACGCTCGTGCTGCACAAGGGCGCGGACCACCACGTGCAGCGGGTGCTCCTGCGCAAGGCCTGAGCCCTCGCCGTCGTCGCCCCCCGCTCCCCAACTCCTCGGTTTGCGCTCGAACGTGCGGCAAAACCCCAGGGAGCTCGAACGCAACCCGAGGAGCTGGGCGAGGTGGTGGCGAGGTGGTGACGAGGTGGCAGGCTCGCTCAGGCCAGGGAGAGGTTGTCCTTGACGACCTCGGCGAGCCCGCCGGCGACGGCGTCCGCCTCGGCCTGGGTCGCGGCCTCCACCATGACACGCACCAGGGGCTCCGTGCCCGAGGGGCGCAGGAGCACGCGCCCGGTCTCGCCCAGGCGCTCCTCGGCCTCGGCGACGGCCCTCTGCACGGCGCTGTTCGTGTGCGCGGCCCCCTTGTCCACGCCCTTGACGTTGATGAGCGTCTGCGGCAGGCGCTGGACGACGCCCGCCAGCTCGGCCAGGCTCGCACCCGAGCGCTTGACGCGGGCCGCGACCCGCAGCGAGGTGAGCACGCCGTCACCGGTGGTCGCGTGCAGCGTGTCGATGACGTGACCGGACTGCTCACCGCCGAGGGTGTAGCCGCCCTGGAGCATCCGCTCGAGCACGTAGCGGTCCCCCACTCCGGTCTGGACGGTGCGGATGCCGTGCTCGCGCATGGCGAGCAGGAGGCCGAGGTTGCTCATGACCGTGACGACGAGCGTGTCGGAGGCGAGCAGGCCGTCCGCCTTCATCCCCACCGCGAGCAGGCCCATGATCTGGTCGCCGTCGACGAGGTTGCCCTGGGCGTCGACGGCGAGGCAGCGGTCGGCGTCGCCGTCGTAGGCGAAGCCCATGTCGGCCCCGACGCTGGGGACGTAGGTCTGCAGCTGCTCGGGGTGGGTGGAGCCGCAGGCGGCGTTGATGTTGAGGCCGTCCGGGGAGGCGTTGATGACGATGACCTCGGCCCCGGCGGCGCGCAGGGCGGCGGGGCCGACGGTGAAGGCGGCGCCGTTGGAGGCGTCGACGACGATCCGCAGGCCCGACAGGTCGGTGCCGGTGGAGTCGACGAGGTGGTTGATGTAGGTCTGGTCGGCGACCGTCTCGCCCTTGATGACGCGGCCGACGCCGGCACCGACCGGCGGGGGGTCCGTGCGGCCGAGCAGGGCCTCGATCTGGTCCTCGACGGCGTCCTCGAGCTTGTAGCCGCCGCGGGCGAAGAACTTGATCCCGTTGTCCTGGAAGGGGTTGTGGGAGGCCGAGATCATGACGCCGAGCTCGATGTCCTGCGTGGCGGTCAGGTGCGCGATGGCGGGGGTGGGCAGGACGCCGGCCCGGGTGACGTCGATGCCCGAGGAGGCCAGGCCCGCGCTGATGGCGTGGTCGAGGAACTCGCCCGAGGCGCGGGTGTCACGGCCGACGATGGCACGGAAGCGGCCGGTGCGCGAGCGGGAGGAGGCGGGCGCCCCGCGGGTGAGGACCTGCGCGGCGGCCTCGCCGAGCTGGACCGCGAGGGCGGGGGTGAGCAGGTCGTTGGCGAGGCCTCGTACACCGTCCGTGCCGAAGAGTCGTGCCATGTGAGTCAGTCCTTCCGAATGGGGGTCGTGGGACGGGGGACATCCTCCCACGCCGCCCCGCCACGGCCCGGGAGCGGCGCCGCTCGCGGGCTGCCGCGCGGACGTCGCGGTGCGGCTCCGGCGCGACGACGCCCCGCCGTCCGCCGCGTGAGCGGGGAGGCGGGGCGTGTCCAGCGCGGGCGCGGGTCAGCGCTTGGAGTACTGCGGGGCGCGGCGGGCCTTGTGCAGACCGGCCTTCTTGCGCTCGACGATGCGGGCGTCGCGGGTGAGGAAGCCGGCCTTCTTCAGGGTCGGGCGGTTGGCCTCACGGTCGATCTCGTTGAGGGCGCGGGCGATGCCCAGGCGCAGGGCGCCGGCCTGGCCGGAGATGCCGCCGCCGTTGATGCGGGCGACGACGTCGAAGCGGCCCTCGAGGCCGAGGATGGTGAAGGGGGCGCGCACGAGCTGCTGGTGCAGCTTGTTGGGGAAGTAGTCCTCGAGCGTGCGGCCGTTGAGCGTCCACTGGCCGGTGCCGGGGACGAGGCGGACGCGGGCGACGGCCTCCTTGCGGCGGCCCAGGCCAGCACCGGGGGCGGTGATGGACTGGCCGCGGCCCTCGGCGGCGCCGTCGGTCTCAGTGGTGTAGCTGGAGGGGGCGTTCTCCTCGTCCAGCGCGTCGATGTCGACAGTGGTCTCAGCCACGATGTGTCCTTTGCTTGTCGCGGGGTGCCGGGCGCTGGAGCGCTTACTGGGCGACCTGGGTGATCTCGAAAGCCTGGGGGTTCTGCGAGGCGTGCGGGTGCTCGGCGCCTCGGTAGACCTTGAGCTTCTTCAGCTGCTGGCGGCCGAGGGTGGTGTGCGGCACCATGCCCTTGACGGCCTTCTCGACGGCGAGCTCCGGGCGCGTCGCGAGCAGCTCGCGGTACGAGACGGAGGTGAGGCCACCCGGGTGGCCGGAGTGACGGTGGGCGAACTTCTTGTCAGCCTTGCCGTTGGTGAGGGCGACCTTGTCGGCGTTGATGATGACGACGTAGTCGCCGCAGTCCGCGTGGGGCGCGAACTGGGGCTTGTGCTTCCCACGGAGCAGGGTCGCGGCCTGAGCCGCGAGGCGGCCGAGGACGACGTCGGTGGCGTCGATGACGTACCAGTTCTTCTCGACGTCGCCGGGCTTCGGTGTGTACGTGCGCACGGGCGTTGCCTTCGTTTCTCTTGGCGAGTGGGTCACCGGGCAGCGCGTTGAAGCTCTCGCGGCCCGACGAGACCACCATGGTCAGGTGAGTGGTCGGAGCACTGGCGATCCGGGGCGAGTGGGACGGCACCGCGGACGCGCACATGCGTGCTGCACGACGGTTGCCCACCATACCGGGGCGCCAGAAGGAGGGTCAAAAGATCTGACACCACCGGGACCGTGAGACCCGACACGCTGCCCCGCGCGCACGTGAGGCCCGACCACCTCCTCGGTTTGCTCTCGAACTCCCTGGGAGAACCCCGTACGTTCGAGAGCAAACTGAGGAGGTGGAGGAGGGTGGGGGGGGCAGGAGCCGCAGCACCTAGCAGCCGCAGTCCTCGCCGGGCAGGCGGCGCAGCACCCGCGAGCGCCGCGCCTGCTCGGCGAGGGCGTCGTCACCGGGGTAGACGACCTCCTCGAGCGTGAGGCCGTGGGCGGGGGCCACCGGGGCGGCGCCGTCGCGCGAGCGGCGCTCGAGCAGGGCGGCGGGCCAGCCCTCGTCCCGGCTGCCGCGTCCGACGGCGAGGCCCGCCCCGACCAGGGAGCGCACCATGGAGTGGCAGAAGGCGTCCGCGACCACCGTGAGGGTCACGAGCCCGGCGTCGGCCCCCTGGACGGGGCGGCGCCAGTCCAGGCGGTGCAGGGTGCGCACCGTCGTGGCCCCCTCGCGCGGGCGGCAGTAGGACAGGAAGTCGTGCTCGCCCAGCAGGGGGCGGGCGCTGCGGGCCATGGCGTCGACGTCCAGCTCCTCGGGCAGCCAGAGCACCTGGCCCCGGCGGGTGGTGCTGCGCGGGGCCCCGGCGGGGCCGCCGTCGGCGATGCGGTAGACGTAGCGGCGGCTGAGGGCGGAGAAGCGGGCGTCGAAGCCCTCAGGCGCCACGCGCGCACCGGTGACGACGACGTCGCTGGCGCCGCGCGGGACGGGGCCGGTGAGCCCGGCCTCGGCGGCGAGGCGGGCCTGGCGGGCGAGGACGCCGGCCAGACGGGTGAGCAGGGCGTCCTCCGGGCACCGCCCGGAGCGGCCGGGCACGGCCCGCCAGGCGGCCAGCGGGACGTCGAGGTGGGCGCACTGGGCGGCGG
>NZ_JACJVC010000033.1 GCF_023369555.1 Actinomyces sp. AC-20-1
CCGCCACCTCGTCCTGCGCGTGGTCGACCTGCCGCCGGGCCGGGCCGGTGCCCGCCTCCTCGCCCGCCTGGCGGACCTGCGCGGGCTGCGCCACCCGGCGCTCGCCCCGGTGCTCGAGGTCCTCGCCCTTCCGGGGCAGCGGGCGGCGGTGGCGAGCGAGCTCATCGAGGGCGCCGACCTCGCCGTCGTCCTCGGGGCGCGCGGCAGCCTCACCCGCTCGGAGGGGGCTCGGGTGCTGGCGGACGTGGGCTCGGCGCTGGCCTGCCTGCACGGGGCCGGCCTGGCCCACGGGGACCTGTCGACCTCGAACGTCATGGTGAGCACCGGGGGCGGGGCCGTGCTCATCGACCTCGTGAGCGAGCTGGCCCAGACCGGGACGCCTCCCTGGGCCGCGCCGGAGCGCGAGTCGGGAGGACCGGCGACGCCCGCCTCCGACGTCTACTCCCTCGGCATGCTGCTGCGCACCTGCGCCGAGGGCGGTGCGCTGCTGGGCCAGGGGCTCGAGCGGGTGCTCGCGGACGTCCTCGTGGCCGACCCGGAGGCCAGGCCCGGTGCCAGGACACTGGCGGCGCGTGCGCCGGAGATCGCGCGGCCCGGGGTCATCGGGCTGCCCGACGGCGCCCGCCTCGCGGCCGGTGCGCTCAGGGCGGCGGCCGCGACCCCCACCCGGACCGTTGCCAGCCGCAGCGCCCGCAGGCGTGCGCGGGCCGGTCTGGGCGGCAGGGCCCTGGACGTGTCGCGGCCGGCGGTGGTCATGGTGAGGACGCTGACCGCGGTGCTGCTCCTCGCCGTGGGTCTGGCCGGCGCGTGGGGCCTGCGGGCCGCCGGTGCTCTCGGCGGTGCCGTCTACGGTCCGCAGGCGCCCGCCACGGCGGGGCCGGGGGACGCCGCGGAGGCCCTGGGGCAGGACGGGCTGACGGCGGTCGTCGTCGGGCTCGTCCAGGCGCGTGATGAGGCGATTGAGGCGGGGGACGCCCGGGCGTTGGCGGCCACGAGCGTGGAGGGCTCCAGCGCCGCGCAGGCCGACGCCGCGATCCTCTCGGCCCTGGTGGGCTCGGGTGAGCGCGTCGAGGGGCTCAGCACCCGGGTGAGCTCCGTCTCCGGCGTGGCCGTGCCGGACCTTCCCGACGGCGCCGTGGCGGTGGAGCTCACCCGTGCCCAGGGCGCGAGCGTGCGGGTCGGGGCTGACGGCGACCGCCGGGCGGTCCCGGCGCAGCAGCCCCAGCGGGTCGTGCTCGTCCTCGTGCCGGACCCGTGGCGGGTGCTGGAGGTCCGGCAGGCCGGGACCACCCGGTGAGCAACTTGGGTTGACACTGAGGGTTGGTCAACCTAGGTTGCTTACATGGACGCCGTCACCGTCGCCGCACAGGCCACCGACACCAACGACCCCGTGACGGGCCTGCGGGCCGTCGCCGCCCTCAGACGCCTGACCGACTCCCTCGAGCTCGCCCAGGTCGAGGCAGCCCTCGCACAGGGCATGGGCTGGAGCGAGATCGCCGGGCTCCTGGGAGTCACCCGCCAGGCCGTCCACAAGAAGTACGCCAGACGCGTGGCCCCGCACCTCGCCGGCCACCGGAGGAGGGACCGATGAGCACCTACACCCACATCACCACCTGGATGGTGGCCAGCCGCCAGGAGGCCCTCCTCGCCCGGCACCTGCGCATCGAGCAGACCGACCTGCTGCTCGGGCTGCTCGCCCAGGGCGGCTCCGTGGCGCAGACGCTCGGCGAGGCCGGGGCGACGCTCGCGGGCGCCCGCCGGGCCGCGGCCGACCTGGACGACGCCGACCTGGCCCAGGCCGGTATCACGGGCAGCGCCCGGCTACGACCGGCGCGCCTGCCCGCCGCCAGTACCACGGCACTGTCCACGGCCGACCTGGACTGGGCCCCTGACGCCGAGGAGATCCTCTTCGAGCGCAAGGGCAGGGTCCGCTCCGACCGCCAGGCCCTGGAGGTGATGCTCCAGGACGGCCGGGCGCCCGCGACGCGGCTCCTGCAGGCCCTGGGCGTGGACGTGGCCGCGCTGCGCGAGCGCCTCGCTCACGCCGACGCGCCCAGCAGCACGCGGGCGGTGCCCGTGGCGCTCGCCCCGGAGCACCGCCGGCAGGGGATGGAGCACGCCCGCAGGTGCTCGCACTTCATCTCAGCGCCCGCCGACCTGGTCCGAGGCCTCCTGAGCGACCCCGACCGTCTTGGCCAGTGGTGGTGGCGCAACGACGCCGAGGTGCTGGAGACCGGTGTCCGGCACGCCGTGGTCGAGCACCGTCACCGACGCCGCTCGGTGCGGATGCGCTACCTGCTCAGCCAGAGCGCCGACGGCGGCCTGGCCTGGCGGGAGGAGGCGCTCACCGTGCGCTACGCGGGCGTGCTGGTCAGCGTGCGCGAGCTGAGGGCGCAGGAGACGGCCGGTGGGACCCTGCTCCACCTCACCCTCGTCACCCGCAGCCTCGGCCCCCTGGGCCGGTTGACCGCTCCGCTGGCGCGCCTGTGGGTCGCCATGGGGATGCGCCACCAGCTCCTGCTGGTCGCCGCCCTGGTGGCGGACGAGACCACCGGCTGAGGGCGCCGGGCGCAGTCGCCGCGGTCGTAGCCGAGCGGGCCGGGGCGCACCCGCGAAGGGTGCTGCCCCGGCCCGCTCACGCGCCGTCAGCGGCTCATGGCCTCACAGGCCGAGCTCACCGGCGAAGTCGCCCTCCTCGAGACGCCTCTTGACCGTCATGAGGTAGCGGGAGGCGTCGGCGCCGTCCACCAGACGGTGGTCGTAGGAGATCGCCAGGTAGCACACGGAGCGGATGGCGATGACCTCGTTGCCCTCGGCGTCCTTGATGACGCGCGGCTGGCGCTGGATGGCGCCCAGGCCGAGGATCGCGACCTCCGGCTGGTTGATGATGGGCGTGTCGAAGAGCGCGCCGCCGGAGCCGGTGTTCGTGATCGTGAAGGTCGAGCCGGACAGCTCGTCCGGGTTGACCTTGTTGTCACGGGTGCGGCCGGCCAGGTCGTTGATGCGCTTGGCCAGGCCGGGGATGTTGAGGTCGCCCGCGTTCTTGACGACGGGGACGAGCAGGCCGCGAGGGGTGTCGACCGCGATGCCGATGTGCTCGACGTCGTGGTAGGTGACCTCCTTGCCGTTGATCGAGGCGTTGAGCTTCGGGTGGGCCTTGAGGGCCTCCGTGGCGGCCTGGACGAAGAAGGGCAGGAAGGTGAGCTTCGTGCCGTTCTTGGCGAGGAAGTCGTTCTTCGCCCGCGCGCGCAGGGCGGCGACTCGGGTGACGTCCACCTCGACCACCGTGGTGAGCTGGGCCGAGGTCTGCAGCGAGTCGATCATGCGCTCGGAGATGACCTGACGCAGGCGGCTCATCTTCTGGGTCGTGCCGCGCAGCGTCGTGTCGGCCACGGGCTTGGAGGCCGGGGCCGCGGGAGCGGTCGGAGCGGCAGGAGCCGCGGCCGGCGCGGGCGCTGCGGCAGCCGCCTTGGCCGCCTTGGCGGCCTCGAGCTCCTCAGCGGCCTTCTCGACGTCCTGCTTGCGGATGCGGCCGCCCACGCCGGTGCCGGTCACCGTCGTGAGGTCCACGCCCTTGTCACGGGCCAGCTTGCGCACGATGGGCGTGACGTAGGCGGCGGAGGCGACAGCGGCGGCGGAGGGTGCGACGGGCTCCGGCTCGGCGGGGGCGGGGGCGGGGGTGGGTGCCGGTGCGGGGGTGGGCTCCGCGGCGGGAGCGGGCGCGGCCGGTGCGGCGGCGGTGGCCTCGGAGGGGTCACCGATGACGGCCAGGACGGTGCCGACCTCGACGGTCTCGTCCTCGGGGACGAGGATCTCGAGGATCGTGCCGGAGACGGGGGCGGGGACCTCGGTGTCGACCTTGTCGGTGGCGACCTCGAGCAAGGGCTCGTCGGCCTCGACGGTGTCGCCCACGGCCTTGAGCCAGGAGGAGACGGTTCCCTCAGTGACGGACTCGCCCAGAGCGGGCATCTTCACGGACTCGGACATTGGAGTCATTCCTCTTCTGCTGTTGCTCAGTCGTGGTTGTGCAGGGCCTTGCCGGCCAGGACCATGGCGGCCTCACCGATGGTCTCATTCTGCGTGGGGTGCGCGTGGACAAGTGAGGCGAGGTCCTCGGCGTCGGCCTCCCAGCTGACGATGAGCTGGCCCTCTCCGACCTGCTCGCCCATCCGGGCGCCGATGGCGTGGAAGCCGACGATCGGACCGCCCTTGACCGAGACCAGCTTGACGAATCCCTGGGTGCCCAGGATCTGGCTCTTGGCGTTGCCCGCGACGTTGAACTCGGCGGTGGTGACGTTCTCGGCGCCGTGGAGCTCCTTCGCCCTGGCCTCGGACAGGCCGACGGAGGCGATCTCCGGCTCGCAGAAGGTGACCTTGGGGACCTTGACGTCGTCGACCGGCTCGGGGGACAGGCCGGCGATCTTCTCGGCCACGACGATGCCCTGGGCGAAGCCGCGGTGGGCGAGCTGGACGCCGGGGACGATGTCGCCCACGGCCCACACGCCCTCGACGTTGGTGCGCCCGTAGGCGTCGGCGAGGACGAAACCGCGCTCCATGGCGACACCGACCTCCTCGTAGCCGAGGCCCGCGGTGGCCGGGCCCCGCCCGACGGCGATGAGCAGGACCTCGGCGTCGTAGGCGGCGCCGTCCTCGGTGTGGACCGTGACGCCCGACTCGGTGCGGTCCACCGACTTGAACATCGTCTTGGTCTTGAAGGCGATCTTGCGCTTGCGGAAGGAGCGCTCGAGCATCTTGGAGATCGCCTCGTCCTCGTTGGGCACGAGGTGGGGCAGGCCCTCAATGATCGTCACCTGGCACCCGAGCGAGGCCCAGGCGGAGGCGAACTCGACGCCGATGACGCCGCCGCCGAGGATGACGGCGGAGGCCGGCACGTGGTCCATCTGCAGGGCGCCCTCGGAGGTGAGGACCTTGTCGTCGACCTGCTGGCCGATGGTCTTGGAGTAGGAGCCGGAGGCGAGGACGATGTTGCGGCCCCGGATGACGCGGCCGTCCACCTCGACGGCGTCCTTGGCCACGAGCCTGCCCCAGCCGCCCACGAGCTCGATGCCGCGCGAGGAGACCAGGCCCTGCAGGCCCTTGTACATCCTCGTGATGACACCGTCCTTGTAGGCGTTGACGGCGTTCATGTCGATGCCCTCGAGGTGGGCGCGCACGCCCAGCGCCCCGGCCTCGCGCACGGCCTCGGCGGTCTCGGCGGCGTGCAGGACCGCCTTGGTGGGCACGCAGCCGCGGTGCAGGCAGGTGCCTCCGACCTTGTCGGCCTCGATGAGGGCCACGCTCAGGCCCAGCTGGGCCCCGCGCAGGGCAGCGGCGTAGCCGCCCGAGCCAGCGCCCAGGACGACCATGTCGTAGACGGTGTCAGTCACGAATTCACTCCTCGTTGATGTCCTTCGCCCCCGTGGCGGGGCGTGTCGGCACGCCGTCATTGTTTCACCGGTCCCGGCCTCCCACCCCCGGAAGTGACGCCCGGGGAGGGACTAGAGTCCCCCACGGGGCGTGAGACTGCTCACGTTCCGTGGGGGACGTCCTGTGCGAGGACCCGGTGCGGGCCCCTCAGCCCTCGTAGCCGCGCAGGAGCTCCAGCAGCGTCGCCACCCCGGCACCGGTGCCTCCCGTCGGCACGCCCGCCCACGGCTCGCCGTCGTTGAAGGCCGGGCCGGCCACGTCCAGGTGCGCCCACGGCACCGAGCCGGTGAACTCGCGCAGGAAGAGCCCCGCCGTGAGCATGCCCCCGCCGCGCGGGCCCGTCACCGCGTTGCGCAGGGCCGCGTAGGGGCTGTCGAGCCGGGGACGCAGGTCCTCGGGCAGCGGCATCGGCCAGAAGGCCTCACCCGCCGCCACCGCGGCCGCCACCACGGCCTCGCGCAGGGCGGGCGTGCCCATGACGCCGGCGACGTGCTCGCCCAGCGCCACGATCTGGGCGCCGGTGAGCGTGGCGACGTCCAGCACGGCGTCGGGCCCCTCCTCGACCGCCCGGGCCAGCGCGTCCGCCATGACGAGGCGGCCCTCCGCGTCCGTGTTCGTGATCTCCACCGTCGTGCCCCCGTACATCGTGACGATGTCGCTGGGACGCTGGGCGTCCGCCGCGGGCAGGTTCTCCGCCAGCGCCAGCCACGCGTCCACACGCACCCCCAGCCCCTGGCGCGCGGCCGCCAGGACCGCCCCCAGGACCGTGGCCGCCCCGGCCATGTCCGACTTCATCTCCGGCATCGACGCCGGCGGCTTGAGGGACAGGCCGCCGGAGTCGAAGGTGATGCCCTTGCCGACCAGGGCCACGCTGCGCCGCGCGCCCTCGGGCGCCCAGGTCAGGCGCACCAGGCGCGGCGGGTGGACCGAGCCCTGCCCGACGCCGACGATCCCGCCGAAGCCCTGCTCGGCCAGGGCCCGCTCGTCCAGGACCTCCACCCCCAGGCCGGACGAGGCCGCGGCGGCGCGGGCGAGACCGGCGAAGACCTCCGGCGTCAGGCGGTTCGGCGGCTCGTTGACCAGGTCGCGGGTCAGCGCCACGCCCTCGGCGAGCGCGAGGACCGTCGTGGCCTCGGGCACCGGCACCCCCGCGGGCAGCAGCACGACGACCTGGCCCAGCGGCGCCGTCGGGGCCGGTACCCGCCCGGCCCAGGCGTAGGCGCCGGTGAGCGCGCCCTGCGCCACCCGCAGGGCCTCGGCCTCGTCGGCGGGGAACAGGGCGACACAGGCCGAGCCCGTGCCGGCCAGGGCGCGGGCGGCACGGGCGGCGGCCCGCTCGAGCACGGCCGCGCGCGTGACCCCCAGGGCCCGGCTGTCC
>NZ_JACJVC010000034.1 GCF_023369555.1 Actinomyces sp. AC-20-1
CGGCAGGACGGTGCGGGTGAGCGGGCCAATGACGCCCGGCTGCTCGCCGAGGTGCCGCCGCACTGGGGCTGAGCCCGGGGCCGGGCGGGGCCGCGCAGGGCCCGGGCCGGGGAGCCCGGGCCGGGGCCCGCCGAACGACGACGCCCGCCATCCCCTGGGGGGACGACGGGCGCGCGAGCAGGCCCGGTCGGAGCCGGCCGGCTCAGTGGCTCACCGCGAGTGGCTCACTTGGAGGCGAGCAGGTCGCGGATCTGGACGAGCAGCTCGGCCTCGGTGGGCTCGGCAGCGGCCGGCTCCTCCTCGGCCTTGCGGCTCTCCTTGAGCTTGTTGAGCGGCGCGACGATGCAGAAGTACACGGCGAAGGCGACGAGCAGGAAGTTGATGACCGCGGTGATGATCGTGCCGGGCTGGACGACGGAGCCGTTGATCGTGAAGGCGAGCACGTCGTCGAAGTTGGGCTGACCGACGACGCCGGCGATGACCGCCATGATGACGTCGGTGATCGCGGTGACGATCGGGCTGAAGGCGGCGCCGATGATGACGGCGACGGCCAGGTCGAGGGCGTTGCCCTGGGCGATGAACTCCTTGAATCCCTTGATCATGGGAGGCCTTTCTGTGGGGTGCCGGTGCGGCACGGGCGCTGACGGGCACGGGGAGGCCGGGCGCAGCGCTGGGGGAGGTCGAAGGGGGCCGCGGCCGCGTGGCGGCGGGCGTGCCGCGTCAGGGGCTCAGCACGATGCCGAGGGTGCCCTGTGTCGCGGCTCCAACGACAAGGCTAGCCGCCGTCGCGGGAACGGCAAGGCTGACGAGTGTGATGTGGGACCCGGATCCCCAGTGACTCTCCTCGCCCTCGGTGTGCGCGAGCACCACTCTCGCCCCCGCCGCGACGACGACGGGCTCACCCGACCCGGACGGGTCCTCGGCCACGACGTCGACGACGCTGCCCGCCTGGGCCATCTCGGCGCCGATGCCGACGGGGACCTGGACGAGCCGCTCGGTGGGGGACAGGCCGACGGCGAGAGCGGAGGAGGTCATCGTCGTCGCCAGGACGGTCCCCTCCTCCAGGGCGACGGCCGCCCGGCTGCCGATGACGCCCTCGTCCGCGAGGCCGCCCCGCGGCAGGGCGGCCCGGGGGACGTCGCGCCACTCGACGTCGGAGGCCGTGAGGACCGCCCCGGCGCCCACAGGGTGGGCCAGCACCAGGACGCGGGTGGTCTGCGGTCCGGCCGGGCGCATGACGCTCAGCGCGAGGGCGAGCACCGCACCCAGGCACAGGCCCACGACGAGGTGGCGCCACCGCCACAGGAGCAGGGACGGGCGCGGCGGACGGCGCCGCCCCGAGACGGGCGCGGTGGGTGGAGTGGCGGGCGAGCGGTGGAGCGGCATGCGTCCACCCTCCCTCCTCGGGGCCGCCTCCTCACCCGGCGGACAGCCGGGCTGTGGACTCGCGTTCCGCACCCTGTCACGGACGGGGCCTGTGGAGCCCGGTGCTCCGGCGCCGGAGGGGCGCTCAGGCGCCGGAGGAGAAGGCCGATCCCTCGAGCAGGAACCAGGACTCCGAGGTGAGGACCGCGTCGACGGCGACGTCGTGCTCCTCGACGGGCAGTGGGCCGGCCACGAGCTCGTCCGGGTGGACCATGGCGAAGATCTGGGCGCCCTCGGCGCGCAGCGGCAGCATCCGGTCGTACCAGCCCCCTCCCTGCCCCAGGCGTCTGCCGCCCCGGTCCACCGCCAGGGCCGGGACGATGAGGGCCTGGACCCGGTGGACCTCCTCGGCGGGCAGGACCTCGCCGCTCGGCTCCGGCGGACGGCCGGGAGCGCGCTCAGCGAGGTCGTCCTCGCCCCGGTAGTAGCCCCACGAGCGCGAGAGCTGGGGCCCGAGCACGGGCAGCAGGACGCGCACCCCCTCCTCGTGCAGACACTCAAGGAGCAGGCGCGTGCAGGGCTCGTGGGACACCGAGACGTAGGCGGCGACACTGCCGAGGCCCTGGACGGCCTGCAGGGCGTGGTCGGTGACGGCCTCGCAGGCGGCGTCGTGACCGGTCGCGGGGTGACGGTGGTGCTCACGCCGGTGCCGGCGCAGGACCTGACGCAGGTGCTCCTTGGCGTCGCTGACCTCGAGCCCGTCCGTGACGGGCAGCGGGCGGGCCTGTGTAGTCATGACCCCATCCTCTCAGGTGCGCGGGCGCCTGCCTCACCCGGCCCGCCGAGTAGCCTGACCACCCGGGGCGCCCCGTCGCCCCGCACCGTCCCGGCAGGCCCGCCGCACCAGGAGGCACCATGAGAACCGTCGCCGAGCACCTGTCCGCGTGCCTCGACATCGCCCAGGCCGCCGCCCCCCTCGACGTGGTCCTTCCCGACGCCGTCGGGTGCGTCCTCGCGGAGGACGTCGTCGCCGACATCGACCTGCCCTCCCGGGACCTGGCGGGACTCGACGGTTACGCGGTGCGCACCGCCGACCTCGAGGACGCCTCACCGGAGCACCCGGTCTGCCTCGACGTCATGGACGCCGTGCGCGCCGGCGACGTCCGCCCGACGCGCCTGGTGCCGGGCTCCGCGGTCCTCATCGACTCGGGGGCCCCGATGCCGACGGGTGCCGACGCCGTCGTCGCCTGGACGGACACGGACCGCGGCACCTCCAGGGTGCAGGTGCGCACCCGCCCCGCAGCGGGGGACAACGTGCGCCGGCGCGGCGAGGACATCGCGGCCGGCACCACCGTCCTGCCGCAGGGGGCCCGCGTCTCCGCCCGCCAGGTGGCCCTGCTGGCCGGTGTGGGACGCCAGCGGGTCAAGGTCCACCCGGCCCCGCGCGTCGTCATCGTGTCCATCGGCGACGAGCTGGTCGAGCCGGGCGGCCCCCGCGAGAGCGGCGACGTCTACGACGCCAACGGACACGCCCTGGCCTCGGCGGTGACGGACGCCGGGGGCCGGGCCTTCCGCGTCGCGGCCGTGCCCGACGAGCTGCGGGCACTGTCGGAGACGATCGAGGACCAGCTCGTGCGCGCCGACGTGCTCATCACGACGGGCGGGCTGTCCGTCGGCCAGGGGGACACGGTCAAGGACGTGCTGGCGCCACTGGGCTCCGTGCGCTTCGACGCTATCGCCATGGCGCCCGGCCGCCAGCTCGGCGTCGGCACGGTGGAGGGCACCCCGATCTTCTGCCTGCCCGGCGACCCGGTGGGCGCGCAGATCGCCTTCGAGACCTTCGTGCGCCCGGTGCTGCGGCAGATCGCCGGCTGGGCCTCGCTGCACCGCACCTCCCTGCCGGCACAGGTGAGCACGGGCTGGCACTCGCCGTCGGGCAAGCGCGAGTTCGTCCCGGTGCACCTGACGGGCTCGCCCGCCAAGGGCTACCGGGCGGAGCCCACCTGCGAGCCGGGCACCTACCGGCTGCTGGGGCTGGCGCGCGCGAACGCCGTCGTCGTCGTCCCTGAGGAGACGACGACGGTCGTGGCCGGCGACCGCCTGCACTGCCTGCTGCTGGACGCCTGAGCGTGACCGGGGCCCTGGCCCGGCTGACGGGCGTGCTCACGGCCGGGTGGGGCCGGCGCCGGTACGCGTGGCCCGTGGTGCTGCGCGAGCCCGCGGTGACGGTGCGGGGGCTGGCGCGCGGCCCGCAGACCGTGGTGCTGCGGCCGCTGTCGGTGGGGGACGAGGGGCCGTGGGCGCGCCTGCGCCTGGCCGACGACGCCCGCCTGTCGCGCTGGGAGGCGAGCCTGCCGCCCGGCTCGGGTGAGATCCCGCCGTCGTTCCGCCGTTACGTGCGGCGCGGGTGGGCCCAGGCGCGCCGGGGGGAGTCCATGCCCCTCGTCCTGGAGGTCGACGGCGTCTTCGCCGGCCAGGTGACGGTGGCGCCGATCCAGTGGGGCTCGCTGCGCCAGGCGACGGTCGGCTACTGGATCGGCAGCCCCTGGGAGGGACGGGGCGTGATGACGCTGGCGCTGGCGATGGTCATCGACCACCTGCTGGGGCCGCAGGTGGGCCTGCACCGGGTGGAGGTGGCGGTCCGGCCGGACAACGCGCGCAGCCTGGCGGTGTGCCGCCGGCTGGGGCTGGAGCGCGAGGGCCTGCGCCGAGGGCTCATGCACATCGACGGCGAGTGGGCGGACCACGTGGTGCACGTGCGCACGGCGGAGCAGATGGAGGCCGACGGCGCCCTGGTGGCCCGGCTGGCCGCCCGGGCCGGGTGAGCCCGGGGCCGGGCGACGCCGGGCAGCGGGGGTGGCGCGGGAGCCGGTCAGGAGGGTCAACACGCCGCGTCGCTGCGGCCCGCGCGTGCCTTAGCCGCTTACGGTTGCCAGGTGGGAATCGAGATCTGGGCGCTGGTCGTTCTCGTCGTGGTTCTCGCCGTGTACCTCCTGCCGCTGCTGGTGGGTCGTCGTGAGGTGATGGGCCTGTCGCGGGCTCAGGACCGCTACTCGGGCAACCTGAGGGTCCTGGCCACGGGGGCGTCCGCGCACGTCGCCGACGACGCCTGCGCGAACGAGGTGCACGCGGAGATCTTCAAGTACCGACCGGAGGTCAGGGCCATGAACAGGCCGGCAGTGAGGAACGTGCGTGCGCTGCGTACCGAGCGTGAGCTGGCGCGCGCACGTCGCGCCCACCAGGAGGGGCGTGAGCGCCGCCGGGTGGCCGCCTCCCGCCGGGCGGTCGTGGCGCTGGTGCTCCTCGGCGTGCTGGCGGGCACCGCGGTCGTGTCCGCAGTGACGGTGCTGCCGTGGTGGCCGGTGCTGGTGCCCGGCGTGCTGCTGGCGGCGTCGATGGCGGTGGGCCGTCAGGCCGCTGTGGCCTCTGCCGAGGCGGACCGGCGCGAGCGGCGCCGGGTCTCCCGGCTGGAGGCCGACCTCGCCCGGCTGACGGGTGAGGTTCCTGCCGTCCAGGTGACTGCGGAGGAGCCGCGGGCCGAGGCGCCGACCGATGCGCCGAGCGCGCAGGAGGCGGCTCCTGCCGAGGAGGCTTCTGCCGGGGCTGTGGCCGAGAAGGTTCAGGAGCCGGTGCCGGCTGGGGAACTGGCCGCTGAGCCCGGCAGCGCTGCGGCCGATAAGGCTCCGGTGGCCGAGACGGTGGAGGTGGCGGAGACGGTGGGCTCCTCGGTGAGGAGTACCCAGGAGCCGACGACGGCGACCCCGCCGCAGGGGTGGACCCCGGTCAAGGTCCCCGCGCCGACCTACACGTTGGTGGCGGGCGCCCCGCGCCGGGTGGTCGACGGCCTGGAGGAGCCGGCCCGGCCCTCCGCGCCGGTGCCGATGCGACCGGTCGCGGCACGCGCCTACCTGCCGCTCGAGGAGGAGGCGGAGGTTGCCGCCCCCATCGACCTGGATGCCGTGCTGGAGCGCCGTCGGGCTGCTGGGGCCTGAGCCCCTGCCGGTTCCTGAGCCCGGGGCCGCTAGGGACCGGACCGTGGTCCGCCTCACGGAGCCGTGGCTTGCAGGCGCTCCCACAGGCGGTGCTACGATCATCCAGCACTTGGGGCTATGGCGCAGTTGGTAGCGCGTCTCGTTCGCAATGAGAAGGTCGGGGGTTCGAATCCCCCTAGCTCCACCGAGACCCGGACCGGAAGGTCCGGGTTTTTTCGTGTCTGGCGCGGGTGCGTGTCACTCGTCCCTGGTCAGAGCCCCTTCCGGGGTACCCGCTCCTCACAGAAACCGCGGAATACTGCGGAAGCGCGCAGCAGCGGCAGTCTCTGACTAGGGATCCGTGACACGCGCTCATCCGCGACCGTCCCGAGGGGCAGGCTCTCGTCTCTCCCCCGAGCGCGGCGGCCCGGGCACAGCTCGGAGGGGTGTGCGACGTCACGCTCTGGCGGTTTGACGTGTGGGGGTGGCGTGGGGTTAAGGTTCTACCCGCTGCCGCTCGGGGCTCGTGCTTCTGGGCGGTGGTTCGACTGGGTCCGGCGGTTATCCGGAGCAAGTTGAGACTGGGATCACTGATCCTGGTGTTGACTGGCTCGAGATCCCCTGGTTAACTTGGTCGGGTCGCCTTGAGGGGCTGACGGGATGCCGTTTGGTTTCCTGTTGTGTTTCTTGTGGGTGTGTTGTTTGAGAGCTCGATAGTGTGTCATGTTTTTTATGCCATAGTGGGTGCGTCTGCTGGGCTGTTCCTGGGTTTTGTGTCTGGGGGTGGTTTGGTGGGTGTGCTTGTTTTGTTTTTGG
>NZ_JACJVC010000035.1 GCF_023369555.1 Actinomyces sp. AC-20-1
GTGGGTGTGTTGTTTGAGAGCTCGATAGTGTGTCATGTTTTTTATGCCATAGTGGGTGCGTCTGCTGGGCTGTTCCTGGGTTTTGTGTCTGGGGGTGGTTTGGTGGGTGTGCTTGTTTTGTTTTTGGTTTTGCCTGTGCCTGTCTGCTTTGTTGTGGGTGGGTGTGGGTTGGGCCTGGAGAGTTTTTCTCTGAATTTGTTTTGTTTGGAGAGTTTGATCCTGGCTCAGGACGAACGCTGGCGGCGTGCTTAACACATGCAAGTCGAACGGGCTGCTCACGGGTTTTTCTTGTGGGTGGTGAGTGGCGAACGGGTGAGTAACACGTGAGTAACCTGCCCTCTTCTTCTGGATAACCTCATGAAAGTGGGGCTAATACGGGGTATTCTGGCCTGCTCGCATGGGTGGGTTGGGAAAGATTCTGGCTTTTGCTGGTTTTGGTGGGGGATGGGCTCGCGGCCTATCAGCTTGTTGGTGGGGTGATGGCCTACCAAGGCTTTGACGGGTAGCCGGCCTGAGAGGGTGGACGGCCACACTGGGACTGAGACACGGCCCAGACTCCTACGGGAGGCAGCAGTGGGGAATATTGCACAATGGGCGCAAGCCTGATGCAGCGACGCCGCGTGAGGGATGACGGCCTTCGGGTTGTAAACCTCTTTCGCCAGTGAAGCAGCCGCCTCTTTCTTGGGGGTGGTGACGGTAGCTGGATAAGAAGCGCCGGCTAACTACGTGCCAGCAGCCGCGGTAATACGTAGGGCGCGAGCGTTGTCCGGAATTATTGGGCGTAAAGGGCTCGTAGGCGGCTGGTCGCGTCTGTCGTGAAATCCCTCGGCTTAACTGGGGGCTTGCGGTGGGTACGGGCCGGCTTGAGTGCGGCAGGGGAGGCTGGAATTCCTGGTGTAGCGGTGGAATGCGCAGATATCAGGAGGAACACCGGTGGCGAAGGCGGGTCTCTGGGCCGTTACTGACGCTGAGGAGCGAAAGCGTGGGGAGCGAACAGGATTAGATACCCTGGTAGTCCACGCCGTAAACGTTGGGCACTAGGTGTGGGGGCTCTTTCCGGGGTCTCCGCGCCGTAGCTAACGCATTAAGTGCCCCGCCTGGGGAGTACGGCCGCAAGGCTAAAACTCAAAGGAATTGACGGGGGCCCGCACAAGCGGCGGAGCATGCGGATTAATTCGATGCAACGCGAAGAACCTTACCAAGGCTTGACATGTGGGCGGCTGGTGCGGAGACGTGCCTTCCCTTTTTGGGCGCCCTCACAGGTGGTGCATGGTTGTCGTCAGCTCGTGTCGTGAGATGTTGGGTTAAGTCCCGCAACGAGCGCAACCCTTGTCCCGTGTTGCCAGCACGTTGTGGTGGGGACTCGCGGGAGACTGCCGGGGTCAACTCGGAGGAAGGTGGGGATGACGTCAAATCATCATGCCCCTTATGTCTTGGGCTTCACGCATGCTACAATGGCCGGTACAGAGGGTTGCGATGCCGTGAGGCGGGGCGAATCCCTTAAAGCCGGTCTCAGTTCGGATCGGTGTCTGCAACTCGACACCGTGAAGTTGGAGTCGCTAGTAATCGCAGATCAGCAACGCTGCGGTGAATACGTTCTCGGGCCTTGTACACACCGCCCGTCACGTCATGAAAGTCGGCAACACCCGAAGCCCGTGGCCCTACGGGGAGCGGTCGAAGGTGGGGCTGGTGATTGGGACGAAGTCGTAACAAGGTAGCCGTACCGGAAGGTGCGGCTGGATCACCTCCTTTCTAAGGAGCCTCGTGTCCTGGTGGGCGCGTTGTCGTGGTGGGCCCGTTGGGGGCCTGCTGGGCGCGCCCGGCTTGGGGCTGGAACGCTATAGGCATCAAGGAACCGGCTGTCGTGCCTGCTCTCCCTTCTTCGTTGTGTTGTGGGGGTGTGGGTGTGGTGGCTGCCCCGCGCCGCTCGTGCGCCTCCCTGTTGTCGGGGGGGGTGGGTGGTGTGGGGGTGGCACGCTGTCGGGGTCTGGGGCAGTGCGCCCTGGTGGCCCCGGCCTTGTCCTGGCTGGCTGTCCTGCTGTTGTGGTGGGTGGCTGGTCGTGGTGG
Organism: Actinomyces sp. AC-20-1; assembly: GCF_023369555.1. Classification (GTDB taxonomy): domain Bacteria; phylum Actinomycetota; class Actinomycetes; order Actinomycetales; family Actinomycetaceae; genus Actinomyces. The sequence continues at coordinate 2,068 of NZ_JACJVC010000035.1, forward strand.
GGTCGTGGGTGGGTTGGTTGTGAACTGTATAGTGGACGCGAGCATCTTTGATCTTTGTGTTGCGCACCTGGCTGCCCTTCTTTGTTGTGGGGTGGTGGGTGCGTGTGTTTTGTTTGTTTTTATGAGCGTTCGGTGGATGCCTTGGCATCAGGGGCCGATGAAGGACGTGGTGGCCTGCGATAAGCCTCGGGGAGCCGGCTGACGGGCTGTGATCCGAGGGTGTCCGAATGGGGGGACCCGGCCGGGGTTGTGCCCGGTCACCTGCGCCTGAATTCATAGGGCGTGGGGGGTTACGCGGGGAAGTGAAACATCTCAGTACCCGTAGGAGAAGATATTCCGTGAGTAGTGGCGAGCGAAAGCGGAGGATGGTTAAACCGTGGTGGTGTGATGACCCGGCAGGGGTTGCCGCCGCGGGGTTGTGGGGCGTGTCTTTCCAGTGTCTGCCGGTGCTGGGCGCAGTGAGAAACTGGTGTGGTAGCTGAACCCTCTGGGAAGGGGGGCCGTAGTGGGTGAGAGCCCCGTAGGTGAAACCATGCTGGCTGTGTGGGCGCGTTCCCGAGTAGCACGGGGCTCGTGGAATCCTGTGTGAATCTGCCAAGACCACTTGGCTGCCTGAATACTTCCTGGTGACCGATAGCGGATAGTACCGTGAGGGAATGGTGAAAAGTACCCCGGGAGGGGAGTGAAATAGTACCTGAAACCGGGCGCTCACAAGCCGTCAGGGCCCCCTTGTTGGGGGTGATGGCGTGCCTATTGAAGAATGAGCCTGCGAGTTAGCGCCGTGTCGCGAGGTTAACCCGTGTGGGGGGAGCCGTAGCGAGAGCGAGTCCGAAAGGGCGTGTGTGAGTGGCACGGTCTAGACCCGAAGCGGGGTGATCTACCCATGGCCAGGTTGAAGCACGTGTAAGAGCGTGTGGAGGACCGAACCCACTTAGGTTGAAAACTGAGGGGATGAGCTGTGGGTAGGGGTGAAAGGCCAATCAGACTCCGTGATAGCTGGTTCTCCCCGAAATGCATTTAGGTGCAGCGTCCCGTGTTTCCCGGCGGAGGTAGAGCTACTGGGTGGCTGATGGGCCCCACAGGGTTACTGACGTCAGCCAAACTCCGAATGCCGTCGGGTTGAGAGCGGGGCAGTGAGACCGCGGGGGATAAGCTCCGTGGTCGAGAGGGAAACAGCCCAGATCGCCGGCTAAGGCCCCTAAGCGTGTGCTAAGTGGGAAAGGATGTGCGGTCGCGCAGACAACCAGGAGGTTGGCTTAGAAGCAGCCATCCTTGAAAGAGTGCGTAATAGCTCACTGGTCAAGTGATCGTGCGCCGACAATGTAGCGGGGCTCAAGCACACCGCCGAAGCCGCGGACCTGCCACATAGTTCCCTACAGCCTGCTGCCTTCGGGTGGTGGTTGTCAGGGGTGGTGGGTGGTAGGGGAGCGTCCTGCACCGGGTGAAGCCTCGGGGTGACCCAGGGGTGGATGGTGCGGGAGTGAGAATGCAGGCATGAGTAGCGATACTAGGGTGAGAAGCCCTAGCGCCGAATGACCAAGGGTTCCAGGGCCAGGCTAGTCCGCCCTGGGTGAGTCGGGACCTAAGGCGAGGCCGACAGGCGTAGTCGATGGATGACGGGTTGATATTCCCGTACCGGCGAAGCACCGCCCATGCTGACGCGCGGGTGCTGACCCACGCCGGCGCCCACACTCGCCGCCGCTGCCGGCCTCGGTCGGTGGTGTGTGGTGGTGGGCGCGGGTCTGGGGACCCTCCGTGCAGGTAGGCAAGCGTGTTAACAGGGGTGACGCACAGTGGTAGCCTCCGCGGGCCTAATGGCTTGGCCCGTTCAAGCGAGCAGCCCGCTGCCCAGGCAAATCCGGGCAGCTGCCCCCTTGTGGGGCGAGGGTGAGACGTGATGGTGACCGCCGCCTTCGTGTGGTGGGAAGCAGGGTGATCCTGGGGTGCCGAGAAAAGCCTCGACGCGATGGTGCCAGCCGCCCGTACCCTAAACCGACACAGGTGGTCGGGCAGAGTATGCCTAGGCGCACGAGATAATCATGGTGAAGGAACTCGGCAAAATGCCCCCGTAACCTCGGGAGAAGGGGGGCCCGAGCCTTGAGGCCCCGTTGCGGGCTAGGGGCGAGGGCCGCAGAGACCAGGGGGAAGCGACTGTTTATCAAAAACACAGGTCCGTGCGAAGCCGCAAGGCGATGTATACGGACTGACGCCTGCCCGGTGCTGGAAGGTTAAGAGGAGCCGTCAGCCCCCCTTTCGGGGGTGAAGCGGCGAATTCAAGCCCCAGTAAACGGCGGTGGTAACTATAACCATCCTAAGGTAGCGAAATTCCTTGTCGGGTAAGTTCCGACCTGCACGAATGGCGTAACGACTTCCCCGCTGTCTCCACCATGAGCTCGGCGAAATTGCACTACGAGTAAAGATGCTCGTTACGCGCAGAAGGACGGAAAGACCCCGGGACCTTTACTACAGCTTGGTATTGGCGCCCGCCATGGCTTGTGCAGGATAGGTGGGAGACTGTGAGACGGCCACGCCAGTGGTCGTGGAGTCGTCGTTGAAATACCACTCTGGCTATGGCGTGCGCCTGAACCTCGGCCCGTGATCCGGGTCAGGGACAGTGCCTGGTGGGTAGTTTAACTGGGGCGGTTGCCTCCTAAAATGTAACGGAGGCGCTCAAAGGTTCCCTCAGCCTGGTCGGCAACCAGGTGTTGAGTGCAAGTGCACAAGGGGGCTTGACTGCGAGACCGACGGGTCGAGCAGGTACGAAAGTAGGAACTAGTGATCCGGCGATCCCGAGTGGGTGGGTCGTCGCTCAACGGATAAAAGGTACCCCGGGGATAACAGGCTGATCCTGCCCAAGAGTCCATATCGACGGCATGGTTTGGCACCTCGATGTCGGCTCGTCGCATCCTGGGGCTGGAGCAGGTCCCAAGGGTTGGGCTGTTCGCCCATTAAAGCGGTACGCGAGCTGGGTTCAGAACGTCGTGAGACAGTTCGGTCCCTATCCTCTGCGCGCGCAGGATACTTGAGAGGACCTGTCCCTAGTACGAGAGGACCGGGACGGACGAACCTCTGGTGTGCCAGTTGTCCCGCCCGGGGCACGGCTGGTTGGCCACGTTCGGCAAGGGTAACCGCTGAAAGCATCTAAGCGGGAAACCAGCCTCAAGATAAGGTATCCACACCACCCCACGGGGTGGTGGAAGGCCCCCAGCAGACCACTGGGTTGATAGGCCGGACGTGGAAGGCCCGCAAGGGCCTGCAAGCCGACCGGTACTAATTGGCCGACACAAACACACACACCCCACACCACACAAAAGGCGTGGGGCCCCACAAACCTGCTGCTCGCGTCCACTGTACGGTCCTCAGGACCAACCCACCCCCCACACACGCACCACGCACACCATGCGGTGCGCGCGCGGGCGGGCCAACCACAACACCACACCCCACACGTACGCGCTGGACAACACACGCGCAGACTGTGGGAGCACACAACCCCATACAGACGTCTCGGTGGTCACAGCGGGGGAGCCACGCCCGGCCCCATCCCGAACCCGGAAGCTAAGACCCCCAGCGCCGATGGTACTGCACCCGCCAGGGTGTGGGAGAGTAGGACACCGCCGAGCACCAACCACACAGCAAGAGCCGGTCCACCCACCACGGGTGAACCGGCTCTCGCTCTACACCCACACACCAACAACAC
>NZ_JACJVC010000036.1 GCF_023369555.1 Actinomyces sp. AC-20-1
TCGTCGCCCTCCTGGACGGCGGCCGGCTGCGGCGCGCGGTGCGAGGCCGTGCCGGTGACGGGCAGGCGCGAGGCCTGGTCCTCCCACACGCGCACGAGGGCCGGGGCCCCGCGGTGGCGGGTCCCCAGGCGCAGCCGGGCGGCGCCGAGGCCCGAGCGGTCCTCCGCCTCAACCAGGAGGCTGGGGGTGCCCCCCCGGAAGGTCTCGACGGCGACGTCCGGGTCCCCCAGGACGACGACCTGCGCCCGGTGCCCGCTCCGGTCGGGCCGGGCCAGGGCCACGAGCAGGCGGGCGGTGGCGGCCGTGCAGTCCTGGTAGTCGTCGACGATAACGAGGTCGGGCACGGGACGGGGCTCGGTCACGCCCTCGTGCTCCCAGGCGGCCAGGGCCTCGATGGCGCGGTCCTGGATGCGGGCGGAGTCCATGCGCCGGGTCTCGCTGCGCCGCTCGGCGCTCGCCCGCCCCTGGGCGTCCCAGGCGCGCAGCAGCGCGGAGGCGGGCCCCCACAGGGGCACGTCGAGGCGCTGCCCCCAGTCGGCCAGGTCCTCGGCCGTGACGCCGAGCTCGCCGGCGCGGGCCAGGAGGTTGCGCAGCTCGGTGCGGAAGGCCCGCGAGGTGACGGCCTCGGCGGGCAGGCCGGGCCACTGGATGGGGTGCAGCAGGGAGGCGAGCGCCGCGTCCTCCTCCGCACCGGCGAGCAGGACGGGGGCGGGCAGGGGGTCCGCCCGGGCGGTGAGGAAGGTGCTCAGGACGGTGAAGGCGTAGCCCGCGGGGGTGCGCACGCGCACCACGCCCCCGCCGCCGCCGGCGAGCAGCTGGGCCGCCCGGGTGCGCAGGAGGTCGGCGCGTGAGCGGGTCGGGGTGAGCAGGAGCGCGTCGCGCCCCCCGGTGACGGCCTGCGTGAGCAGGTGCAGGGCCAGCGTGGACTTGCCCGTCCCGGGGGCGCCGAGGACGACGAGGTCCTGCCCCTCGGCGGCACGGGCCAGGACCACGGCGGCGTCGTCATCGGGCCCGGGCAGGCCGGGGGGCTCCTGGGCGGGCAGGAGGCGCACCGCCGGTGCCCCGGCGCCCCCCGTGGTCGCGTCCGCTGGTCCTCGTGCTGCTGTCACGGGACCATCACACCACGGGGCACTGACATGAACAGGCCCTCGAGCCACTGCCGCCGACCCCGACAACCCTGCCGCCGCCCTGCGCGCGGCCGGGGGCGTCCGCGCGACGCGAAACGGGGCTGTCGTGCCGCTCGTGGGGGCGACGGCCTGACACCGGGCCCCTAGGATCGGCGCAGGAGGCGCCTGAGTCATCGGCGGGGCGCCGGACGCACGAGAGACGGAGCAACCATGCAGGTGACCATCGGTATCAAGCACTCCCCCCGCGAGCTGACCCTGGAGACCTCCGCGAGCCAGGAGGACGTGCTCGCCGCCCTCGCCGGCGCCTCCACGCAGGACGTGACCGTCAGCGACGACAAGGGCCGCAAGGTCTTCGTCCCGGCCGGCTCCCTGGCCTACGTCGAGCTCGGGGAGACCACTCCGCGCCGCGTCGGCTTCGGCGTCTGACACCGGCGCCTCGGGGACCGAGGGCGTTGCCGTCCCGACGGCGTCGCCCGGCCCCGGAGGTCTCCCCCGGTCCGGCGGTCCCCGGCTCGGGTGCCGCTCAGGCGTTGAGGCCCAGGCCCTGGACGCGCCGCAGGGCGCCGTCGGACAGCGCCTCGTGCAGGGCGGCCTGGGTGACCGGTCCCCCGAGCAGGTCGGGGAAGCCCGCCAGGACGCGCAGCAGGGAGCCGATCTCGTCACCGATGACCCGGCGCCCCCACAGGCCCATGCGGCCCGCCAGCTGCGCATCGGCCGTCACCCCCGGCAGGAGCTGGGCGGCGGCGAAGTCCTCGAAGGCGTCCTCGGCCAGCGCCCGTTCCAGGGGCTCGCGCGTGCCGTCGGGCAGCGCCGCCACGAGAGCGCGGCAGAAGTCCCGGAGCATCCCCAGATAGAGGTGGCTCTTGAGCAGGCGCTCGGCCCAGTCCGCCGGGCGCAGGCGCTCGTCCAGCTCGCCGAGGCAGCCCTGGTAGGGCTGGGCCGCCGTCGGCGCGTCGGTGCCCAGGGACCGCAGGAGGGCGTCGACGTCGGCGAAGGCGCTCACGCGCTCCGCGCTCATGCTCAGCAGCTCGGCCCGCTCGGCCATGCGGGGCGCCTTGCCCGCGTCCTTGGCGTGCCGGATGGAGGCCACGGTGCAGGAGAAGGCGACGAGGCCGGCGACGGCGGTGACGTGGGCGGGAGGCACGGTGGAGCTCATGGGCACAGCGTAGGCGTGCCGCCCGTCACCGCCGCCACGAGTGACATCGCCCACGAGCCGGCCGCCGGCGCACCACCTCACAGGGACCGAAGGCCCACCTGCGGCTAGGCTGGGCGCGTCCACGGTTGCCCGGTCGTCCAGCAGCCACACCCCGCCGGCCCCACGGCCCTGAGCGGGGCACGATTCACGATCGGCTGCCACACCCGCGACCGCGTCGCGCCACCGCCCCGGGCCCGAGGCCACGGGGAGCGGGCGCCTGCGCGCGCCGCGCCCGTCGGCCCGCCACGCGCGCCGACGGACCGCGTCAGCGCCGGCGGTCATCCACTGACCGGAGGAACCTCGTGCCGAACGAGAACCCCACCAGCAACACCACTGACACCCCTGAGGCCGTCGACGCCCCTGGCGCGACATCCGCCCCCGTGGCGCCCGCCGGCCCCACCACCGGCATCCTGGCCACCGAGGGCGCCCACGCGCCCGTCCTTCAGGAGGCCACGCCCGACATCACGGACGAGGGCGAGAGCGTCGACCTCACCCGGAAGACCTTCGCGGACTACGGCGTCGAGCCGGAGATCAGCGAGGCCCTGTCCGCCAAGGGCATCACCCACCCCTTCCCCATCCAGGCCCTCACCCTGCCGGTCGCCCTCGAGGGGCTCGACATCATCGGCCAGGCCAAGACCGGCACCGGCAAGACCCTGGGCTTCGGCATCCCGCTGCTCATGGACACGCTGGGCCCCGGCGAGGAGGGCTGGGACGAGGACCCCGCCGCCGGCTCCCCGCAGGCGCTCGTCGTCCTGCCCACCCGCGAGCTGGCCAAGCAGGTCGCCACCGAGCTCGGCCAGGCCGCCGCCAGGCGCACCGTGCGCATCGTCGAGGTCTACGGCGGGCGCGCCTACGAGCCGCAGATCGAGGCCCTGGAGAAGGGCGCGGAGGTCGTCGTCGGCACCCCCGGGCGCCTCATCGACCTCATGGAGCGCGGCGTGCTCGACCTCGCCCACGTCACCACCGTCGTGCTCGACGAGGCCGACGAGATGCTCGACCTCGGCTTCCTGCCCGACGTCGAGAAGATCCTGGCCCGCACCCGCCCGGACCGCCAGACCATGCTCTTCAGCGCGACGATGCCCGGCGCCGTCGTCGCCCTCGCCCGGCGCTACATGACCCAGCCCACGCACATCCGCGCCCAGGACCCCGGTGACGACTCGATGACCGTCACCACGGTCCAGCAGGTCGTCTACCGCACGCACGCCCTCAACAAGGTCGAGGTCGTCGCCCGCGTGCTGCAGGCCGAGGGGCGCGGCCGCACGATCATCTTCGCGCGCACCAAGCGCACGGCCGCGCGCGTGGCAGAGGACCTCGAGGCCCGGGGCTTCGCCACCGGCGCCCTGCACGGTGACCTCGGTCAGGGGGCCCGCGAGCAGGCGCTGCGCGCCTTCCGCAACGGCAAGGTCGACGTCCTGGTCGCCACCGACGTCGCCGCCCGGGGCATCGACGTCGACGACGTCACCCACGTCATCAACTACCAGTGCCCCGAGGACGAGAAGATCTACGTCCACCGCATCGGCCGCACGGGCCGCGCCGGCAGCTCGGGCACGGCCATCACCTTCGTCGACTGGGACGACACCCCGCGCTGGCGGCTCATCGCCAAGGCCCTGGGCCTGCCGCAGGAGGAGCCGGTCGAGACCTACCACACGAGCGAGCACCTGTTCGCGGACCTGCGCATCCCGGAGGGCGTCACGGGCACGCTCCCCCGCTCCAAGCGGACCCTGGCGGGCCTGAGCGCGGAGGCGATCGAGGACCTCGGCGAGACCGGCCGCTCGCGGCGCGACGGCGAGCGCGGCCGCAGTGGGCGCCAGGGCGGACGCGGCGGTCGTGGTCGTGACGGTCGCGGCCGTGACGGGGAGCGCTCGGGGCGCGGCGAGCGCGGCTCAGGTGAGCGCGGTGGCCGTGGGCGCGGCGAGCGCTCCCGCCGGGAGCAGGGT
>NZ_JACJVC010000037.1 GCF_023369555.1 Actinomyces sp. AC-20-1
TCGTCGGACCGCTCGCCGCCGCCGGGACGCTCCCCCTGGCCGACGTCGCCGCCCCCCGCCCGGCCGGGACCGCACCGCTCGAGGGCGGGCCCGGCCCGGTACCGGACGGGCCCGCCCTGGCCGCGCGCCTCGAGGCTCTCCTCCACCTCGTCGACGCCCCCGGTGCCCCCGCCCTCGTGCGGGCCGCCGTCGTCCACGCCGAGACGGCCAGCGCCAGGCCCTTCACCGCGGGCAACGCCGCCGTCGGCCGGCTGCTCGCACGCCACCTCGTCACCCGGGACGGGCTCGAGCCCACGGGGGTGGCCGTGGCGGACCTGTGGGCGTCGCGCGCCCCCGGCGGCTACGCGCAGGCGCTCGCGGCCTACGCCTCGGGCACGGGCGAGGGCGCCGTCGACTGGGTCCTGTGGCAGGCCGAGGCGCTGCTCGTCGGCATCGAGGAGGGCCTGCGCCTGTGCCGGGCCGTCCAGGCCGGCACTACCGCCGCGGGCTGAGGCGCACGGGCCCGCTCGTGACCGCCCAGGCGGCCGCGGCGCCGACGGCGAGCAGCCCGACGGCGGCCGCCCCCACCTTCCACAGCTCCGGCAGGGCCTCGCGCACGTCCTCCAGGGCGACGGCCCCCGCCTGCCGGGCCACGCGCACCGGCGGCTCGAAGTCCCGCACGGGCCAGCCGGCCTCGGTGGCGTGGCGGCGCAGGTCGCGGTCCGGGTTGACGGCCACCGGGTGCCCCACGGCCTGGAGCATGGGCAGGTCCGAGACGGAGTCCGAGTAGGCCCAGGAGGAGGACAGGTCGATGCCGTGCTCGACGGCGTCCGCCTCGAGGGCGGGCACCTTCGCGCCGTGCATGAGGGAGCGCTCCACCCGGCCGGTGAAGCGGCCCTCGGCGTCCACCTCCATGCGCGAGGCCACCGCCCGGTCGGCGCCGACGAGCCTGGCGATGGGCAGCACCGTCTCCTCCGTGGAGGCCGAGACGATGACGACGTCGTGGCCCGCCTGGTGGTGCGCCTCGATGAGGTCCATGGCCTCGGCGTAGATCGCGGGCTCGATGGCCGTCGCCATGGCCTCGGCGACCACCCGCTCGATGCCCGCGCGCTCGATGCCCGCGCACATGGCGGCGATCTGGTTCATGAGGCGGGTGCCCTGCTCGCCGTCGGCCCCGAAGAGGAGGTAGGGGAGCTGGACGACGATGCCGCGCGCGAGCGTGGGCGCGGAGATGAGGCCCGAGCGGCGCATGGGCACGGACAGCGCGAAGGTGGTCGAGGTGGCCAGGACGGTCTTGTCGAGGTCGAAGTAGGCGGCGGTGCGGGTGGCGGCCATCGTGACTCCTCGGGCCTGGTGCGGGCCGGTGCGGGGCCGACGCACCGGCAGGGCCCCACTGCGGGCCCGGCGGTCGGACCAGTCTAACGAGGCCGGGCTCCACAGGCAGCCCCCGCCGCAGGCCCGCCCCGGTGTTGTCCACAGGCGGTGCGGGTGGCGGCTGCGCCCCGCGCCGTCGGCACGCACCCTGGGGCCGTCCCGCCCGAGCGTACCCGCAGGAGGCCCACGTGAGCAGCACCAGGACCCGGATCCTCGCCGTCACCGGCGCCCTCGGCGGCTGCGGCGCCACCACCCTCACCCTCCTGCTGGCCCGGTCCCTGGCAGCCCAGGGCGAGCGCGTCGCCGTCGTGGACGCCGACCCCGCCGGAGGCCTCGGCCTGCACCTCGGTGACGGCCCCGGCCCCGGGCTCGTGTGGGGCGACCTGCCCGCCGACGAGACCGCCTTCCGACCCGCCCACCTCACCCGGGCCCTGCCCGTCTGGCGCGGCTGCCGCGTCCTCACCGGCGACGACCGCGGCGGCCCCGAGGACCCCGGACGGCTCGCGCCCGTCCTCGACGCCCTCGCGAGCGAGCAGGACCTCGTCCTCGTCGACCTGCCCCGCACCTGGTCGTCGCCGCCCGGGTCCGAGACCCTGGTGCTCACCGGCCGGGACCTGCGCTCCGCCGTCGCCGCCCGGGTCCGGGCCGCCCGGGCCGGCGGTGCCGGGGACGCCACCCCGGCTCCCCTCGGCCTCGTGGTGCGCCAGGCGGGGGAGGACCTGTGCGACGCCGAGCTCGCCACCTTCACCGGCTGCACCGTGCTCGGGCACCTGCCCGAGGACCGGGGCGTGCGCCAGCGCGCGGCCCTGGGCGACGACGTCACCTCCGGCCGCGGCGCCTCGCGCCGCGCCGCCCGGCTCCTGGCCGAGCACCTGCACGGCCGACCGGGGCCCGCTCCGCTCCCCGGGCCCGCCGAGAGC
>NZ_JACJVC010000038.1 GCF_023369555.1 Actinomyces sp. AC-20-1
GGGTGCCCCTGGGCACCACGGACCCGCGGGAGCTCGGATGACCGCCCGGCCGGCCGGTGCCACCGGCCCCACAGGCTCCACCGGCCCCGCTGCGGGCGCCCCGGCCGACGCCGAGCTCGAGCGCGTGCGCTCCGCCCTCGCCCGCGGCACCGACCTCGCCACCGCCCTCGACACCCAGACCCGACCCGCCCGGGGCGCCGACGGCCTGGCGGTCCTGGGCGAGCGGGTGCGCGCCGACGTCGAGGGCGCCGGGCCCGTCCTGCAGCCCCTGCTCGAGACCGACGGCGTCACCGACGTCCTCGTCGGCGGCGGACGCACGTGGATCGACCGCGGGCACGGTCTCGAGCAGGTCCCCGCCGCCGCCCTGCCCGAGGCGCAGGCCCGCGCCCTGGCCGTGCGCATGGCCGCCTCCGCCGGACGCCGCCTGGACGACGCCAGCCCCGTCGTCGACGCCACGCTCGCCGACGGCACCCGCCTCAACGCGGTCCTGCCTCCCCTCAGCGGCGACGGCACCCTCATCTGCCTGCGCACCAGGCGCAGGCGCGCCTTCACCCTCGACGAGCTCGTCGCCGCCGGCACCGTGGCCGCGCCCCTCGCGCCCGTGCTCGCCGCCCTCGTGTCCGAGCGCGCCTCCTGCCTCGTCACCGGTGCGACCGGCACCGGCAAGACGACCCTCCTGGCCGCCCTCCTCGGGCTCGTGGCGCCCACCGAGAGGATCGTGTGCGTCGAGGAGGCCAGCGAGCTGAGCCCCGACCACCCGCACGTCATCCACCTGCAGGAGCGCGGGGACAACGTCCAGGGCGTCGGCGCCGTGCCCATGACCGCCCTCGTGCGCACCGCCCTGCGCATGAGGCCCGACCGCATCGTCCTGGGCGAGTGCCGCGGGCCCGAGGTGCGCGAGGTCCTGGCCGCCCTCAACACCGGCCACGAGGGCGGCTGGGCCACCCTGCACGCCAACTCCCCGGCCGACGTGCCCGCCAGGCTCACGGCCCTGGGGGCGCTCGCCGGCCTGGACGAGGCGGCGGTGGCCGCCCAGACGGCCAGCGCCCTGCACGCCGTGGTCCACCTGCGTCGCCTGCGCACCCGCTGCGGGTCCAGGCGCGTCGTCGAGCGCGTCGGCGTGCTCTCGCGCGACCACGAGGGCCGTCTGCGCTGCGACGACGCCCTCCTGCGCCGCCCCGACGGGACGCTCCACGCCGGCCCCGGGGCGCAGCGGCTGGCGGCGCTCCTGCCCGGCGCGGCCCTGCCGGAGGCGCTCCTGCCGCCGGACGGTCCCTGTCCGCCGGACGGGGCGAGGGGGACGCGATGGTGAGCGCCGCGCCCCTGCT
>NZ_JACJVC010000039.1 GCF_023369555.1 Actinomyces sp. AC-20-1
GGGCGGGCGCGCCGCCCGCGGGCTGAAGGGCCCCGGTGTGCTCGGCACGGCGGGCCTCGGCGCGGGCCTGCTCGGCGGCGAGGAGGGTGCCGAGGACCCCGGCGAGGACGTCCCCGCTCCCGGCGGTGGCGAGCCAGCCGGGGCCGGGGTCGAGGGCGTCGGCGCCTCCCGCAGGGGCGGCGACGACGGTGGGGGTGCCCTTGAGCAGCACGCAGGCCCCCGTGCGGCGGGCCAGCTCGCGGGCGAGCGTGGGCGCCGTGGCGGGGTCCTCGGCCTCGGGGCGCGTCGTCGGGCGTCCCAGGGCGGTCAGGAGGGCCGCCGCCTCCCCGGCGTGCGGGGTGAGGACGGCGGTGGGGGTGAGGCTGCGGCCCTCGGCCAGCAGGGCGGGCAGGAGGGGCAGGGCCCCGGCGTCGATGACGGCGGGCAGCGGGGCCCGCCCCCGGGAGCCCTCAGCAGCGGGGGCACGGTGCGGTGGCGTCGCCGGCATGAGGGTGCGCAGGACGCGGCGCAGCCCGGTGGCGCGGGTCTCGTCGTCGGGGTCGGTGCCGGGTCCGACGACGAGGGCCTGGTGGCGTCCGGGTGCCGGGACCGTCTCGGGGCGGTGGGCGAGCACGAGGTCCTCGACGCGGCGCGGGGCGGCGAGGCGGACCATGCCGGCTCCGGCCCGGCAGGCGGCCGTGCAGGTGAGGACGGCGGCACCGGGGTAGGCCTCGCTGCCGGCCCAGACCTCGACGACGCCGCGCGTGTACTTGTGGTCCCGGTCGCCGGGCACGTGCAGGTGCCCGGCGAGCACGACGTCCGCGGTACCCGCGGTGCCTGAAGAGCCGACGGCGGCCCCGGCAGCGGTCCCGGCGGCGGGGTGGGGCGGCGGGGCGGCGATGGGCGCGGTCCCGGGCACCGGCAGTCCGAGGTCGACGACATCGACGCGCCCGCACAGGGCCCGGGAGGGGGCCAGCACGTGGGCTCCGCGCAGGCAGGTGAAGGTGACGGTGCGGTCGGCGGCGAGGACCGGGCCCTCGACGGCGCCGTCATCCACCCCGGTGCCGCTGGGCAGGTCCACCGCGAGGACGCGGAAGGGCCGCTCCCCCGGCGCTCCGGCCGCGAGGAGCGGGGCGAGGAGGGCGGCCGCCCGAGGGCGCAGCGGGCCGCGGGCGCCGATGCCGGTCAGACCGTCGAGGACGAGGTC
>NZ_JACJVC010000003.1 GCF_023369555.1 Actinomyces sp. AC-20-1
GGCACGCGCAGGACGGTCTCGAGGGCCCGGGCGAGCTCCCCCTCGACGGTGCGCAGGCCGGGCTGGGCGGCCCAGCCACTGAAGCCGGCGCCGTCGTAGGCGAGGTCGAGCCTGAGGCGCACGGCCGCCGAGGACGGCCCGGCCGGCCCGTCCTCGGGCGCGACCTGCCCGGCCGCGGGGCCCGAGCGGGGCGGCGCGCCGTCCGGCTTCGCATCGGTGAGCATGGCGCTATTCGACCACGCCCGCCGCCGGCCCGCCGGTAGCCTGCCGCCATGAGCAGCCCCACGACCCTGTCCGTCGACTGCGGCGGCGGCGGCATCAAGGCCTCCGTGCTGTCCCCCGAGGGCGCGATGACCTCCCGGGCCGTGCGGACCCCGACGCCCTACCCCCTGCCGCCAATGACACTGGTCGACACCATCGCCGAGCTCGCCGCCCAGCTGCCGCAGGCGGACCGCGTGACGGTGGGGATGCCGGGCATGATCCGCCACGGCGTCGTCGTCGCCACCCCCCACTACATCACCCGTGACGGCCCGCGCTCGCGCGTGCTGCCCGAGCTGGTCGAGCTGTGGCGGCGCTTCGACATGGGGGCGGCGCTCACCCGGCGCCTGGAGCGGCCCGTTCTCGTCCTCAACGACGCGGAGGTCGCCGCCGCCGGGGTCGTCACCGGCCACGGCCACGAGATGATCGTCACGCTCGGCACCGGGCTGGGCAACGCGGTCTTCGACAACGGCGTGCTGGCGCCCCACGTGGAGGTCTCCCAGGGACCGATCCGCTGGGGCCTGACCTATGACGACTACATCGGTGAGCACGAGCGCCTGCGCCTGGGCGACGCCCACTGGTCGCGGCGGGTGCGGCGCGTCGTCGACGCCCTGCGGCCCATGTACCTGTGGGACCGCCTCTACCTCGGGGGCGGCAACTCCCGGCGGATCCTCGCCTCCCAGCTCGCGGCCATGGGTGACGACGTCGTCGTCGTGCCCAACGAGGCCGGGATGACCGGCGGGGCCCGCTGCTGGGACCTGGCCCGCCCCTGAGAGGCACCCTGGCTCCCACCCTGAGCGGACCCCGACCTTGGGAGGAGCCGATCTCCTCTCAGCGGGGGATTCGCCCGCCCACAGGCGGCTGTCAGGATGCGCCCATGACTCGTCCCTGCCCTCCCCGCCCCCGCGCCGTCAGGGCGTCCCGGAGCCCGGTCCTGCTGCCCCGGGCCGTCATGACCGTGGGACTGGTGGCACTGCTGTCCACCTTCCTCTACTCGGTCCCCGCCCTGAGCAGGCTCAGCACCTTCGTCCTCACCTGGCTCGTCCCCCTGCCGGTGCTCGACTGGTTCACCGCCGTCGTCATCCTCATCCTCGGCTCCGCCCTCTCGCGCCGCCTCCGCGCGGCCTGGCTGGCCACCACCGTCCTGGCCGTGCTGAGCATCGTGCTGTTCGTCCTGGCCGGTACCTCCCTCCTGCTCCTGCCCGAGGTGGACATCGCCGTCCTGGACCTGCTGTCCCTCGGCTTCAACGCCCTCATGCTGGTCCTGCTCGTCGTCCTGCTCCTGCGCGACCGCAGCGCCTACCGGGTCCGCATGAGGCCCGGCAACCTGCGCCGGGCGCTGACCGTCACGACGCTCGGCATCGGCGCGAGCACCGCCCTGACGGCCCTCGCCGTCCTCGTCATCCACCCCTCGGCCCTCACCGGCCTGTTCCTGGCGGGGGACCCTCACCCCCTCATCGACCTCGTCCGTCAGTTCCCCGACTGGGCCCTCAGCCTCCTCGGCCTGGGATGGGCCCTGTCCTTCCTGACCGGCCTGGCGACGCTCCTGCGCTCCCAGCGCCTGGCCGCGCGCATGAGCGTGGAGGAGGAGGAGCGGGTGCGCACGCTCCTGGCCGCCCACCCCCAGGACTCGCTCGGCTACTTCGCCACCCGGCGCGACAAGTCCGTCCTGCTCACCGAGCACGGCGCCGTCGCCTACCGCCCCAGCCTCGGCGTCGCCCTCGTCTCCGGCGACCCCCTGGGCGACCCGGCCACCTGGCCCGCCACCGTGGCCGCCTTTAGCCGCCACTGCGCCTCCTACGGGCTCACGCCCGCCGTCATCGGCGCCTCCGAGGCCGGGGCCCGCGCCTGGGTGCAGGGCGGCCTGCACGCCCTGCACATCGGCGACGAGGCCGTCCTGCGCCCCGCCCGCTTCCGCCTGGGCGAGCTGGCGGAGGTCCGCCAGGCCATGCGCCACGCCTCCGGCGCCGGGTACACGGCGCGGGTACGGCGCCACCGCTCCATCCCGGTCGAGGAGCTGACCGGTCTCAGCGCCCTGGCGACCACCTGGCTCAACGGCGAGGCGGAGCGCGGCTTCTCCATGGCGCTGGGGCGCAGCCTGGACGACCCCTCCGACGGCGAGTCCGTCCTCGTCGAGGCCCTGTTCCCCGACGGCGACGAGCGCGGGCGGGTCGCCGCCCTGCTGTCCTTCGCGCCCTGGGGCGCCGACGGCCTGAGCCTGGACGTCATGCGCCGCCATCCCGAGGCCGACCACGGCGTCACCGAGCTCATGGTGAGCACGCTCATGGCCGAGGCCGCCCCCCTGTCCGTCACCCGCGTCTCGCTCAACTTCGCGGTCTTCCGCGACGTCTTCGCCCAGGGCGCGCGCCTGGGCGCCGGACCGATCCAGCGCGCCCGGCGCCAGGTGCTCCTGCTGGCCTCGCGCTGGTGGCAGCTGGAGTCCCTGTACCGCTCCAACTCCCGCTATGAGCCCGACTGGGTGCCGCGCCTGCTGTGCTACACCGACGGCGGGGACCTCGCGCGCGTCTCGGCGGCCGTGGCCGTCGCCGAGGGCTTCCTGCGCCCACCCGGCCCCCTGTGCGGCCAGGAGTGGCCCCAGCCGCGCCTGAGCGAGGAGGACAGCGCCCGCATGCTGGCCCTGACCCGGGCCGTGCCCGAGCCGCGCCCGGCCGCGCGAGTGCCCCGTGAGGTGCGCGAGCGCGCCGCCTGCCGCGAGCGGATGCTCAGCCATGGGCTCACGCCCTACCCGGCGGTCACCACCGTGACGACGGGCTGCGCCCGTGCGCTCGACGCTGGCGGGGAGCGGACCGTCGCCGGGCGCGTCGTCGGGCTGCGCGACCACGGCGGCGTCCTCTTCGCGGACCTGCGCGACTGGGGCGGCCAGGTCCAGGTGCTTCTCGAGCGGGGTACGGCGCCCGAGGCCCTGACCGGCTTCAGGCGCCTGGTGCGCACCGGGGACCAGGTGACCGTCACCGGCGCGCCCGGGGCCTCGCGCACCGGCACGCCGAGCCTGGTGGCGACCGGCTGGGCGATGGCCTCCAAGGCCCTGCGGCCCCTGCCGGACAAGCACCGCGGCCTGGCCGACCCCGAGGCGCTCGTGCGTCAGCGCCACCTGACGCTCATCACCTCCTCGCGGCAGCGCCACCTCGTCGAGGCCCGCTCCCGGGCGGTGCAGGCCGTGCGCTCGCGCCTGCTCGAGCGCGGCTACCTGGAGGTCGAGACGCCGATCCTGCAGCCGGTGCACGGCGGGGCGAACGCACGTCCCTTCCGCACCCACATCAACGCCTACGACCTCGACCTGTACCTGCGCATCGCCCCCGAGCTCTACCTCAAGAGGCTCGTCGTGGGCGGCATGGACCGCGTCTTCGAGATCGGCCGGAGCTTCCGCAACGAGGGGGCGGACTCCACCCACAACCCCGAGTTCACGATGCTGGAGGCCTACCAGGCCTACGCCGACTACGAGGTGATGAAGACGGTCGTCCACGACCTCGTGGTCTCGGCGGCGCGCGAGGCACTGGGCACCACCGTCGTGCGGGGCACCGTGGGCGGGATCGAGCACGAGGTGGACCTCGCCCAGCCGTGGCGGACCGTGAGCGTGTGCGACGCCGTCTCCCACGGCCTGGGCGAGCAGGTGACGACCTCCACCCCCACGGCCGTGCTGCGCTCCTACGCCGAGCGCCTGGGCCTGCGCCACGACCCGTCGTGGGGGTGGGGCACCCTGGTCCAGGAGCTCTACGAGCACCTGGCGGAGTCCAGCACCGTCCAGCCGACCTTCTTCAGCGACTTCCCGGCGCAGACCTCGCCGCTCACGCGCCCGCACCGTGGCGACCTGGTGCTGGCTGAGCGCTGGGACCTCATCATCTTCGGCTCGGAGGTCGGCACCGCCTACTCCGAGCTCGTGGACCCGGTGATCCAGCGTGAGAGGCTGACGGCCCAGTCGCTGGCCGCCGCGAGCGGCGACCCGGAGGCGATGGAGCTGGACGAGGCCTTCCTCGAGGCCCTTGAGCAGGGCATGGCACCCTCGGGCGGGCTGGGGGTCGGCGTCGACCGTCTCGTCATGATGCTCACGGGCGCGTCGATCCGCGAGACCATCACCTTCCCCCTGGTCAGGCCCTCACGATGAGGCGGCTGCTGGCGGCCGGTGTGCTGCTGTCCTACAACACGTGGGTCCTGGCGCCCCTGCTGTGGGGCGGGGACGTGCCGCCCGGCTACCTGTCCGAGCTGGCGGCGGACGACCAGCCCTGGCAGTGGGTCTTCCGCGGGGGCGACCTGCTCGCCGGTGCCCTGCTGCTGGCCATCGCGGCCCTGGGGGTGCGCGGGTGGCGGGCCCGGCTCGGCGACTGGTCCGCGGCCGTGTCCCTGGCCCTGGCGGCCAGCGGGGTGGGGACGGTGGCGGACGCGCTGGGCAACATGCCCTGCGCCCCGACGACGGACGCCATGTGCCGGGACACGGCGACGGTCTCCGGCGTCGTCCACGTCATCGCCTCGGGAACGGTGGGTGCCGGCTTCCTCATGGTCCTGGGGCTGCTGGTGCTGGGGCTACGGGACCGGGGGGCGCCGCGCGCGCAGGTGCGCGCGGTCCTCGTGGCCGCGGGAGCGCTCGGCGCCGTCGACGTCCTCACCCTGGTGGTGGCGGCCCTGGCCCCCGGCAGCCAGGTCTGGCCGCAGGTGGGGCAGGTGCTCCTGTCCTCCCTGCTGGCGGCCGCCCTCACCCTCGGTCTTGAGAGGGGGGCCGACGGCGGTGCCCGCCTTCCAGCACGAACCTGCTGAGCCCGGGGACGGCGCCTCCGGGGGTGCCCCGGCGCCCGCTGGCGGGCGGGTACCAGCCCCCGCCGCCGGGCACCCGGGGCACTGGGCGCGCCGGGCCGGCACCACGGCCCGGCGTCTGGCCCCCGCCGCCCCCGGGCGCCCCATGCTCGTCCTCCTGGCGGGCGCGGGCCTGGGCTCCGCCTTCTGGGAGCCGGTGCTGGCGCTGGCGCCCGGCGCCCACGTCGTCGTCGACCGGCAGGGGCGCCTGGGCACCCACTGCCCGGGGCCGCCGGCGCTCCACGCCCAGGCGGCCGTCCTCGCCCGGCTCATGGAGGACCTGGCGGTGGCCGACGGGGCCCCGACCGTCCTCGTGGCCCACTCGATGGCGGCCTTCGAGGCCGAGCTCCTGGCACGCCGTCGTCCCGACCTCGTGGACGGGATCGTCCTCGTCGACCCCTCCCTCGCCCTGCGGCCAGCGCTGACGCCCCCGCTGGCGGCAGGCGCCGTCGGGGGCCGTGCGCCCCTGGCCGCGCTCGCCCTGACGGTGGTGCGCGGCCTGCTGGGGGCGCCGGCCGTCCACCGGGCCGTGTCCGCCGTGGTGCGCGCCGGCATGCGCGGGCAGGTGTCGCAGCCGCGGGCCCTGGGCTCGCCCGCCTGGGCGGACACCTGGACCGCCGCCTCGCTCACGGGCGGTGCGGCGGAGTCCCTGGCCTACTCGGCCCAGCAGGACGACCTCCTGCGGGCACGGGAGCGCGACCGCCTGCCGGTGTGGGTGCCCACGCTCCTGCTCCAGGCGCCGCCCTACGCCTCGCGCCGACGCCTCGCCGCGGCACACCGGGCCTTCTCCCGGCTGGTGGTGCGCCGGGTGCCCGGCTCCGGGCACCTCATGGCGGTGGACGCCCCGCAGGAGGTGGCCCGGGCCGTCCGTGAGGTCCTGGGGATGGTGGGCGGCTGAGGCAGCCGCAGCACGCGCGCAACGGCCGCGGGGCCCGTCACCGTGTGGTGGCGGGCCCCGCGGGCGTGCGTGTCAGACCTGGAGCAGGCTCAGTCCTCGACCTTCTGGGCGGCGGCACCGCCGGCGGGGGCGAAGCCGGCGGCCTCGGCGTCCTCGGCGGAGGCGAACCAGACCTCGGCGACGGTGGCGTCGTACCAGCGCGAGCCGGGGACGTGGTACTTCATGGAGTCCTCGTTGCCCTTGACATGGTGGTCGGCGTCGGGGGCCTTAGCGGAGCCCTCGGCGAGGCGGACGGCACCGGCGTACTCGACGGCGGTGGTCTCCTCGGCCGGGGCCTCGGCGGGGGTCTCGACGGCCTTCTCGGCGGCCCGCTTGGCGGTGGCGACGGCGTCGGCCACGACCTCCTTCTTGGCGACGGGCTCGAGCACGAGGGAGATGACGGCCATGGGAGCGTTGTCACCCTTGCGGGGGGCCACCTTGACGATGCGGGTGTAACCGCCCTCGCGGCCCTCGAGCTGGGGGGCGATCTCCTCGAAGAGGCGGTAGACGGCGAACTTGTCTGTCACCTTGCGCAGGACCGTGCGGCGGGCGTGCAGGTCGCCGCGCTTGCCCTTGGTGATGAGCTTCTCGGCGTAGGGGCGCAGGCGGCGGGCGCGGGCCTCCGTCGTCGTGATGGACTCGTGGATGAAGAGCTGCGTGGCCAGGTTGGCCAGCATGTGGCGCTCGTGCTGGGCGGAGCCGCCCAGGCGGGGTCCCTTGGTGGGGCGAGGCATTGTTGTCTCCTAGGTGAATGGCGAGCGGGGGCGCGCGGCTCAGGCCTGCTCGTCGCTGAACGTGGGGTTGGTGTAGTCGTCGTCCGCGATGTAGTCGACCGGGGAGCCCTTGAGGGACAGACCCAGCTCGGCCAGCTTCTCCTTGATCTCGGAGATCGACTTGGCACCGAAGTTGCGGATGTCGAGGAGGTCCGCCTCGCTGCGCGCGACGAGCTCACCGACGGTGTGGATGCCCTCGCGCTTGAGCGCGTTGGAGGAGCGGGCCTGGAGGTCGAGCTCGTCGATCATGAGGGCGAGGTCCTGCTGGAGGGCCTGGTCCATCGGCGAGGGGCCGACCTCGATGCCCTCGGCCTCGACATTGAGCTCACGGGCCAGGCCGAAGAGCTCGACGAGCGTCTTGCCGGCGGAGGCGAGCGCGTCACGAGGGGTGATCGAGGCCTTGGTCTCGACGTCCACCACGAGGCGGTCGAAGTCCGTGCGCTGCTCGACACGGGTGGCCTCGACCGCGTAGGAGACCTTCTTGACGGGCGAGTAGATGGAGTCCACGGGGATGCGGGAGATCTCCGCGTTCGGGTCCTTGTTCTGGGCCGCGGAGACGTAGCCGCGTCCGCGCTCGACCGTCAGCTCGATCTCGAGCTTGCCCTTCTCGTTGAGGGTGGCGATGACGAGCTCGGGGTTGTGGATCTCCACGCCGGCGGGCGGGGTGATGTCACCGGCGGTGACGACACCCGGGCCGGACTTGCGCAGGTACATGACGACCGGCTCGTCGTTCTCGCTCGAGAGCACGATCTCCTTGATGTTGAGGATGATCTGGGCGACATCCTCCTTGACCCCGGCGATGGTGCGGAACTCGTGGGGCACCCCGTCGATGCGCACGCTGGTGACGGCGGCGCCCGGGATGGACGACAGCAGCGTGCGGCGCAGGGAGTTGCCGAGCGTGTAGCCGAAGCCGGGCTCGAGGGGCTCCAGGACGAACCGCGAGCGGCGGTCCTCCTCGATGACCTCCTCGGAGAGCGTGGGTCGCTGTGCAATGAGCACGTGGTTTCCTTTCGTGGCGGCGCCCGCTATATGACGCCGATCCTGCGGGATGTGGACGGCGCGCGAGTGATCTCGGCCCGTCCGCGTCCGCCCTTCAGGGGCGGGCGCGAGGAGCCGACGGCGTCATGGGCCCGGGGGGCCGGACGCCGTCGGCCTCGGTCGTCTCAGACGTGGCGGCGCTTGGGCGGGCGGCAGCCGTTGTGGGCCTGGGGCGTGACGTCGGAGATGGAGCCGACCTCGAGGCCGGCGGCCTGGAGGGAGCGGATCGCGGTCTCACGGCCCGGGCCGGGGCCCTTGACGAAGACGTCGATCTTCTTCATGCCGTGCTCCTGCGCGCGGCGGGCGGCGGCCTCGGCGGCGAGCTGGGCGGCGTAGGGGGTCGACTTGCGCGAGCCCTTGAAGCCGACCTGGCCGGAGGAGGCCCAGGCGATGACGGCGCCGTTCGGGTCCGTGAGGGACACGATGGTGTTGTTGAAGGTGGACTTGATGTAGGCGTGGCCGTGGGTGACGTTCTTGCGGTCCTTGCGACGCGTCTTGCGCACGGCGGTGCGGCTCTTGGGAGGCATGTTTCCTTCTTCGATCTAGGTCGTCGTTCCATGGCGGGCAGCCGTGCCCGCGCTCATGGACTGCTGCTTACTTGGCCTTCTTCTTACCGGCCACAGTGCGCTTGGGACCCTTGCGGGTGCGCGCGTTGGTCTTGGTGCGCTGGCCGTGCACCGGCAGGTGACGGCGGTGGCGCAGGCCCTGGTAGCAGCCGATCTCGATCTTGCGGCGGATGTCCGCCTGGACCTCGCGGCGCAGGTCGCCCTCCACCTGGTAATTCGTGTCGATGTGGTTGCGAAGCAGGACGAGCTCGTCCTCGGTGAGGTCCTTGACGCGGGTGTCGGGGTTGACGCCCGTCGCCGCGAGGGTCTCGTCCGCACGGGTGCGGCCGATCCCGAAGATGTATGTGAGGGCGACCTCGACTCGCTTCTCGCGAGGCAGGTCGACACCGGAAATACGTGCCACGGTGTGGTTCTCCTGTGTGCTCCCGGAGGTCGTCGCCCACCTCCCCCGCCGTCTGTCGCGGCGGCCCCGGCCTCCAGGAACCGAGGGTTGCTCACCGGTGGTGAGCTGGGGTGGGTGCTTGTGAGTGGCCGCCTGGTCGGCGGCCGTCAGCGTCCGGGGTCAGCCCTGGCGCTGCTTGTGCCGCGGGTTCTCGCAGATGACCATGACGCGGCCGTGGCGACGAATCACCTTGCAGCTGTCACAGATCTTCTTGACGCTCGGCTTGACCTTCATGATGTTCCTCCGTCATCCCCGTCAGGGGAGGACTGTCACTTGTACCGGTAGACGATGCGACCGCGTGTGAGGTCGTAGGGGCTCAGCTCCACGACCACGCGGTCCTCGGGGAGGATGCGGATGTAGTGCTGCCGCATCTTGCCGGAGATGTGCGCGAGCACGACGTGCCCGTTGCTCAGCTCCACCCGGAACATCGCGTTCGGAAGGGCCTCGACGACCGATCCCTCGACCTCGATGACGCCATCCTTCTTAGCCATGTTCCTCCGTCGGTGCTTGCTCGCTCGAGTTCCTCCGACGACGTCGCCGTCGGACGACGCGCCCCTTGCCCCCACCCCCAGCTGGTGCTGCGCGTGGGACCGTAGGGCGCACCGGCCCTTAACAATACGGCAGGGCCGCCGGGCCCCACCACGCGAGATCGGGCACAGTGACGGTGTTTCCGACCACAGGACGCGGCCGGCACGGCCTCGGCTCTGCCCGGACGGCCCTGACCGGTTCAGGACCGGGCGCGGCGCGCGGCCTCCTGCTCGGCGATGACCTGCGCGTACCGAGGGCCGGCCTCGCGCCACGGCACCCCGGGCACGAGCACGAAGTGTGTCCCCGCGGCGCGCATGCGCGCGCCGTGGGCGGCGCAGCGGCGCATGAAGCCGTCCAGGGCCCGGGCGCGCCCGTCCGGGCCCTCGGGCAGGGCCCGGCACCAGCCGACCTCGGCCGTGCCCAACAGGCGCGGCAGCAGCAGCGCCTCGACGTCCTCGACGCCGCGGGCGGTCTCCGCCCACAGGGTCGCCTCGACGCCCTCGATGCCGGGCTCCCCCACGCCCTCGAGGAGGCCGGCGGGGTCCCAGTCGCGGGCCGCACCAAGGTCCAGCACCCCGGCCCAGTCGAGGCCCAGCGGCGCCTGGGCGTCCCAGGCCATGTCGAGGTAGGCGTGCTTGCAGGGGGACATGATGAGGCGCGCCCCCTGCTGGACGGCCAGGCGCTGGCCCTCAGCGGCCTCCTGGCCGCGCACGTCCCACACCTGCAGCTGCGGGGGCGTGCCGGCCTCCTCGGGCGCCGGGCCGACGGGCTGGGCGGACCAGGCCTCGTTCCAGCCCACGGGCACGCGCCCGCGCTCGCGCACGACCTCGCAGGCCCAGGTCAGCAGCTCGGCGTAGGCCGAGCCCGGCCCGATGCCGTAGCGCTCGGCCATCGCCCAGGGCTCGTCGCCGCCGAGGTGGACGCGCCTGCCCTCGGGGTCGAGGTCCATCACCTGGGTGAGGACGTGGCGCAGGAAGGCGCGGGTGGCCGGGGCGCGGGGGTCGAGGTAGGAGAAGCCGACGATGATGCTGCCGTCCGCCGGGGCGGCGGGCGCCCCGGGGGTGGAGACGTGGGAGCTGCCCGGGGTGCACAGGCCGGGCAGGGCGTGCATGGCGGCGCCCACGTGGCCGGGCACGTCGATCTCGGGGACGACCTCCACGCCGCGGGAGCGGCAGAAGGCCAGGATCCGCCGGTAGTCCTCCTGGGTGTACCAGCCCGGGCGGCCCGGGCGGCCGGACCAGGCGGGCAGGGTGACGGCCGTGCGCCCGGAGACCTCGGTCAGCCGCCTGTAGTCGTGGGGGTCGTCCTCGGCGCGGCCCTCGTTGGTGATCTCCAGGCGCCAGCCCTGGTCGTCGGCCAGGTGCAGGTGCAGGACGTTGATCTTGAGGAGGCTGACGGCCTCGACGACGCGCAGCAGGTCCTCGACGGGCAGGAAGCTGCGGGCGATGTCGATCATGACGCCGCGGTGGGCCCAGCGCGGGGCGTCCTCGACCCGGGTGCCGGGCACGAGGGCGAGGACGTCGTCGTCACCCCTCCCCCACGCCGTGCCCTCGGGGTCCATGACGCGCGGCGGCAGCAGCTGCAGGAGGGTGCGCACGGCGTGGAGCACGCCGAGGCGGGTGGCCGCGCGCAGCACGACGCCCTCGGGCCCGGACTCGAGCGTGTAACCCTCGCTGCCGAGGTCCTGGTCCTCGTCGAGCAGGAGCGTGAGGGCCCCGGCGACCGGTGCGGGCGCCCGGTCCTCCGCCAGGGGCAGGAGGTCGGCGCTGCCGGACCAGCCCAGGCCGGCGCGCAGCCTCTCGGCCAGGATCTCGGCGGGCTCCTCGGTGCCGGCCTGGCACAGGAGCGGGGTGGTCCTCATCAGCGTGAAGCCGGCGGCGCGCGCCTCGAGGCTCCGCGGGGCGGGCAGGACGTGGACGGGTGGGCTCAGGGGGGCGACGGCGTTGTCCTCCATGGGCCGAAGCGTAGCGGTGCGCGGCTAGGGCGGCTGCCGGCCGCACCGGGGCTCAGCGCAGCGGCCTGGGCTCGATGCCGTAGGGGCTCAGGCCCTCGACACCGCCGTCGGGCGCGGTGAGGACCCACACGCCGCCGGGGACGATGGCGACCGTGTGCTCCCACTGGGCGGCCCGTGAGCCGTCCTCGGTGACGACGGTCCAGCCGTCGTCGAGCTCGCGCACCCGCGGTGAGCCAGCGGTGAGCATCGGCTCGATGGCCAGGACCATGCCCGGGCGCAGGCGCGGCCCCTTGCGCCTGACGGAGTAGTTGAGGACGTCGGGCGCCATGTGCATGGCCGTGCCGATGCCGTGGCCGACGTACTCCTCGAGGATGCCCAGGCGCTGGCCGTGCTCCTGCGCGGCGGCGTCCACGACCTCCTCGACGGCGTCGCCGATGGCGTTGAGGCGCGTCCCGCGTCCCGTCGCCTCACCGGCGGCCGCGCGGGCGACGGCGGCGATGGCGGCCCACAGGGCGTGGCGGGTGGTGGTGTCCAGGAGCCGGTCGGAGTCACAGGCGTAGCGGCCGCCGACGACGGTGGTGAAGGCCGCGTCGCCGTGCCACTGGGTGCCCTCCTCGTCCAGGACGTAGGCGCCGCAGTCGAAGGTGATGAGGTCGCCCTCGGCGAGGACCCGCTCGCCCGGGATGCCGTGGACCACCTCGTCGTTGACGGAGGTGCACACGGTGGCCGGGTAGTCGTAGTAGCCGAGAAAGCTCGAGTGCGCCCCGGCGCGGGAGATGACCTCGGCGCAGACGGCGTCGAGCTCGCCGGTGGTCACACCGGGGCGGACGGCCTCGCGCAGGGCTGCGTGGATGTCGGCGACGACGAGCCCGGCGCGGCGCATGTGGCGCACCTGGTCCGGGGTCTTGATCTGGATCTGCTCGTGTCCGATCACGGTGGGGTCCTTCCAGCGGGTGGGCTGCCGGGTGGCCAGGACGACGACGGCGGGCCGCCCGTGCGTGGGGGTGACCCGCCGTCGTGCTGCCTCAGGCGCTCACGCCGGCCTCGGCGAGAGCGGCCATGACGCGGTCGGTGACCTGGTCGAGCCCGCCGATGCCGTCGACGGACACGAGTAGGCCCTTGTCGGCGTAGATGGCGGCGAGGGGCGCGGTCTGCTCGGCGTAGACCTCGAGGCGGCGGCGGATGACGTCCTCGGTGTCGTCGGCGCGGTTCTGCTCGGTGGCGCGCTTGAGGAGCCGGGCGACGACCACCTCGGCGTCCGCGGTGATCTCGAGGACGACGTCGAGGGCGAGGCCGCTGTGGGCGAGCATGGCGTCGAGCTCGTGGACCTGGGCCTCGGTGCGAGGGTATCCGTCCAGGAGGAAGCCCTCGGCGGCGTCGGGCTGGCTCAGGCGGTCCTTGACCATGGCGTTGGTGACCAAGTCCGGGACGTACTCGCCCTTGTCCATGTAGGACTTGGCGAGGGTGCCGAGCTCGGTGGCGCCGGCGACGTTGGCGCGGAAGATGTCCCCGGTGGAGATGGCGGGGATGCCGAGCCGCTCGGACACGCGGGCGGCCTGGGTGCCCTTGCCGGCCCCGGGAGGGCCGAGGAGGACCATACGTGCGCTCATGAGAGGAACCCTTCGTAGTGGCGCTGCTGGAGCTGGGAGTTGATCTCCTTGACCGTCTGGAGACCGACTCCCACCATGATGAGGATCGTCGTGCCGCCGAACGGCAGGTTCTGGGACAGGCCGAGCCAGATGACCGCGGCGGTCGGCAGCAGGGCCAGGGCGAGCAGGTAGACGGAGCCCGCGGTGGTCACCCGGTTGATGACGTGCGTGAGGTAGCGCACGGTCGGCTCCCCCGCCCGGATGCCGGGGATGAAGCCCCCGTACTTCTTCATGTTGTCCGCGATCTCCTCCGGGTTGAAGGTGATGGCCGTGTAGAAGAAGGCGAAGAAGAGGATGAGCAGGCCGTAGCCGACGAGGTAGACGGTGTCCGTCTGGGAGAAGTTGTCCATGATCCAGCGCACCCAGCGCGACTGCTGGTTGCCGAACTGCGCGATGAGCTGGGGCATGGCCAGGATGGAGGAGGCGAAGATGACGGGGATGACGCCCGCGGTGTTGATCTTGATCGGGATGTAGGTGGTGGACCCGCCGTACTGGCGGCGCCCGACCATGCGCTTGGCGTACTGCACGGGGATGCGGCGGGTGGCCTGCTCGATGAAGACGACGGCGAGGGTGGCCGCGAGGATGACGACGAGCACCGTGAGGAACTTGGTGACGCCGTTGTTCGTGCCCACGATGGAGAACAGGTTCTGCGGCATGCGGGCGACGATGGAGGTGAAGATGAGCAGCGACATGCCGTTGCCGATGCCGCGCTCGGTGATGAGCTCGCCCAGCCACATGATGAGGCCGGTGCCGGCCGTCATCGTGAGGATCATGAGGGCGAGGTCGAGGGGGGAGGCGTTGGGGACGACGGAGACCGTGCAGGTGGGGAAGAGGGTGCCGGAGGCGGCGGTGGCCACGATGGTCGAGGACTGCAGGACGCCCAGGCCGATGGTGAGGTAGCGGGTGTACTGCGTGAGCGTGGCGTTGCCCGACTGGCCCTCCTTGTGCAGCTCCTCGAAGCGCGGGATGACCACGCGCAGGAGCTGGATGATGATGGAGGCCGTGATGTAGGGCATGATGCCCAGCGCGAAGACGCTCAGCTGGAGCAGGGCGCCGCCGGAGAAGACGTTGATGAGGCCCAGCAGGCCCGCGTCCTCGGTCTGGCCGACGCACACCTGGACGTTGCCGATGTCCACCCCGGGGGTCGGCAGCACGGAGCCGAACCGGAACAGGGCCATGATGCCCAGGGTGAAGAGGAGCTTTCCCCTGAGGTCGGGCGTGCGGAACGCCTGCATGAACGCAGTGAGCACTCGTACTCCTGTTGTCGCTGCTGGGCACGGACACCGCCGTCGGGCCTGGGGCACAAGGTGCGCGGGGCCGCGGTGGGGTCCGGTGCCCGGTGGGCACCGGGGGCCACCCTACCGCTCGTGGCCTTCGCCCTGAACAGGCAGGAGCCCCGGCGGGGGCGGGGATCGGTCACGTTGTGGCGGTCAGAGGCCACGGGCCCCTGTCACCGGTGGTGACAGGGGCCCGCGGTCAGTGCGTGGCGCCGGTGGCTCAGCGGGTGCTGAGGGTGCCGCCGGCGGCCTCGATCTTCTCCTTGGCGGAGCCGGACCAGGCGTCGACGGTGAGGTCGAGCTTGACCGCGACGTCGCCGGTGCCCAGGACCTTGACGAGCTGGCCGCCGCGCACGGCGCCCTTGGCGACGAGGTCCTCGACCGTGACGGCGCCGCCCTGCGGGAACAGCTCGGCGATGCGGCCAACGTTCACGGGCTGGAACTCCACACGGTTGGGGTTGCGGAAGCCGCGGAGCTTGGGCAGGCGCATGTGCAGGGGCATCTGGCCGCCCTCGAAGCCGGCCTTGACCTGGTAGCGGGCCTTGGTGCCCTTGGTACCGCGGCCGGCGGTCTTGCCCTTGGAGCCCTCACCGCGTCCGACGCGGGTCTTGGCCTTCTTGGAGCCGGGGGCCGGACGGAGGTGGTGCAGCTTGACGACCTGCACCTTCTCCTCGGTCTTCTTGGTGTCAGCCATCTTCTCAGGCCTCCTCAACGGTGACGAGGTGCGCCACCGTGGCGATCATGCCGCGCACGGAGGGGCTGTCCTCGCGCACGACGGACTGGCGGATCTTGCGCAGGCCGAGGGAGCGCAGGGTCTCGCGCTGGCGGTGGGTTCCACCGATGCCGGAGCGGACCTGGGTCACCTTGAGCTGCTTGGTGGCGGTCTCAGCCATCACGCCTCAACTCCTTCAGCGGCCTTCTCGGCCTCCTTCTTCTCGGCCTCGGCGCGCCGGTCGGCCTCGCCCTCGGCACGGGCGCGCAGCATGGACTGCGGCGCGACGTCCTCGAGGGGCAGGCCACGGCGGGCGGCGACGCCCTCGGGCTGCTCGAGCTTCTTGAGCGCGTCGACCGTCGCGTGGACGATGTTGATCGCGTTCGAGGAGCCGAGGGACTTCGACAGGATGTCGTGGATGCCGGCGCAGTCCAGCACGGCGCGCACCGGGCCACCGGCGATGACACCGGTACCGGGGGACGCGGGGCGCAGGAGGACGACTCCGGCGGAGTCCTCGCCCTGGACCAGGTGCGGGATGGTGCGGCGGATCATCGGGACGTGGAAGAAGCTCTTCTTCGCGACCTCGACGGCCTTGGCGATGGCGGCGGGGACTTCCTTCGCCTTGCCGTAGCCCACGCCGACCGTGCCCTCGCCGTCACCGACGACGACGAGCGCCGTGAAGGTGAAGCGGCGGCCGCCCTTGACGACCTTGGACACGCGGTTGATGGTGACGACGCGCTCGATGTACTTGTCGTCGTTGCCGCGGCCGTTGTTGCGGTCGCGGCGGTCGTTGTTGCGGTCACGACGCCCGCGGCCCTCGCCGCGGTTCTCACCGTTGCGGGCCGAGCCGTCGGACGACGCGGACCTGTCTCGCTGCGGTGCAGCCATCAGATTCTCCTTAGCTTTCGTCCGGGTCAGAGCGTCAGGCCGCCCTCGCGGGCGCCCTCCGCGACGGCCGCGACACGGCCGTGGTACTTGTTGCCGCCGCGGTCGAAGACGACCGCCTCGATGCCCAGGGCCCTGGCGCGCTCGGCGACGAGCTCGCCGACCTTGTGGGCGGCCCCGACCTTGTGGCCCTCGACGCCCTTGACGGCCTCCTCGAGGGTGCTGGCCGAGCACAGGGTGTGACCGATGGTGTCGTCGATGACCTGCGCCACCATGTGGCGGTTGGAGCGGGTGACGACGAGACGGGGGCGCTCGGGAGTGCCGTTGACGCGCTTGCGCACGCGCTGGTGGCGGATCTTGCGGGCGATGGTCTTGGACTTGCCCCTCTTGATCGCGTAAGCCATGGTCACTTACCAGCCTTTCCGACCTTGCGGCGCACGTTCTCGCCGGCGTAGCGCACGCCCTTGCCCTTGTAGGGCTCCGGCGGACGGATCTTGCGGATGTTCGCGGCGACCTCGCCGACCTGCTCCTTGGAGATGCCGGAGACGGCGATCTTCAGGTTGCCGTTCACGGTGAGCGTGATGCCCTCGGGGGCCTCGACGAGGACCGTGTGCGAGAAGCCGAGGGACAGCTCGATGCCAGTGCCCTTCTGGGCGGCGCGGTAACCGGTGCCGACGATCTCGAGGTTCTTCGTGTAGCCCTCGGTGACGCCGACGACCATGTTGTTGATGAGCGTGCGCGACAGGCCGTGCAGGGAGCGCGACTGGCGCTCGTCGTCGGGACGGGTGACGAGGATGGAGCCATCCTCCTCACGGGTCACGCTCAGGGGCTCGGCGATGGTGCGCGTCAGGGTGCCCTTGGGGCCCTTGACGGTCACGTCGTTGCCGTCAATGATGACGTCCACTCCGGCGGGAACCGGAACGGGGAGACGTCCAATACGAGACATTGCTATTCCTCCGTTCCTGTGCTCACCAGACGTAGGCGAGGACTTCGCCGCCCACGCCCTTGGACTCGGCCTGCCGGTCGGTCAGCAGACCGGAGGAGGTGGACAGGATCGCCACCCCGAGGCCGCCGAGGACCTTCGGCAGGTTGTTGGACTTGGCGTAGACGCGCAGGCCGGGCTTGGAGACGCGCTTGAGGCCCTGGATGGCCCGCCGGCGGTTGGCTCCGTACTTGAGGTTCAGCGTGAGCGTCTTGCCGACCTCGGCGTCCGTCACCTCGTAACCGGCGATGTAGCCCTCGGCCTTGAGCATCGAGGCGATGTTGACCTTGAGCTTGCTCGACGGCATGGAGACGGCGTCGTGGTAGGCGTTGTTGGCGTTGCGCAGACGGGTCAGCATGTCTGCGATGGGGTCTGTCATAGTCATGAGTGGGCCTCAGCCCTTCCTCGTCGTGGTTTCCTCGCGGACCTGCGACGTAAGTTCTTACCAGCTGGACTTGCTCACGCCCGGGAGCTGGCCGGTGAGGGCCATCTCGCGCAGGCAGATACGGCACAGGCCGAACTTGCGGTACACGGAGTGCGGGCGGCCGCAGCGCTGGCAGCGCGTGTAGGCGCGGACACCGAACTTCGGCTTGCGGTTCGCCTTCTCGATGAGAGCGGTCTTGGCCATGTCACTTCTCCTTGAAGGGGAAGCCGAGCTGCTTGAGCAGCGAGCGGGCCTCCTCGTCGGTCTTGGCGGTGGTCACCACGGTGATGTCCATGCCGCGCACGCGGTCGATGGAGTCGGCGTCGATCTCGTGGAACACGGACTGCTCGGTCAGACCGAAGGTGTAGTTGCCGTTGCCGTCGAACTGCTTGGGGGACAGTCCGCGGAAGTCGCGGATGCGCGGCAGCGAGATCGAGATGAGGCGGTCGAGGAACTCCCACATGCGGTCGCCGCGCAGCGTGACGTGCGCGCCGATAGGCATGCCCTCACGCAGCTTGAACTGCGCGATGGACCTGCGGGCCTTGGTGACCTGCGGCTTCTGGCCGGTGATCGCGGTGAGGTCGCGCACGGCGCCCTCGATCATCTTGGAGTCGTGAGCGGCCTCGCCGACACCCATGTTGACGACGACCTTGACGACGCGGGCGACCTCCATCACGTTGCCGTGCTGGAACTCGGTGCGCAGGGCGGGCTGCACCTTCTCGGTGTAGGTCGCCTTGAGGCGGGGGGTGGTGCTCTCAGACATGGTCACAGGTCCTCCCCGGACTTCTTCGCGTAGCGCACGCGGACGGTCCGCTTGGCGCCGTTGGGGCGGGTGCCCTCCTCGACGCGGAAGCCCACGCGGGTGCGCTTACCCTTGGCGTTGGCGTCGTAGATCATGACGTTGGACACGTGGATCGGGGCCTCGACGGTCTCGATGCCACCGGTGCGGGCGCCCTGGGCGGACTGGCCCACCTTGGTGTGCTTGGTGACGCGCTGGACGCCCTCGACGATGACGCGGTCCTCCGTGGGACGGACCTCGAGGACGCGACCGACCTTGCCCTTGTCCTTGCCGGCGATGACGATGACCTGGTCGCCCTTCTTGATGCGTGCCATGTTCAGATCACCTCCGGGGCGAGAGAGACGATGCGCATGAACTTCTTCTCGCGAAGCTCACGGCCGACGGGGCCGAAGATGCGCGTGCCGCGCGGCTCGCCGTCGGCGTTCTTGAGGATGACGGCGGCGTTCTCGTCGAAGCGGATGTACGAGCCGTCCGGGCGGCGGCGCTCCTTGCGGGTGCGCACGACGACCGCCTTGACGACGTCGCCCTTCTTGACGTTGCCGCCGGGGATGGCGTCCTTGACGGTAGCGACGATCGTGTCGCCGATACCCGCATAGCGACGACCAGAGCCACCGAGAACACGGATGCAAAGGATCTCCTTGGCACCGGTGTTGTCGGCGACCTTGAGTCGCGACTCCTGCTGGATCATTGAGTGTTCTCCTGTCGTCGAGCCGGTTCTCGGCATCCCGGTGCGGGGCGCGAGCCTGGCCGAACGTTCTTTCGGTCTTGCGTGCTCCTGCCCCGTCCTGGGGCGAGGGGTCCTCGGTACGCGGGTCCCGCCAGACACAGGCGCAGGGAGCGCGAGGTCTCTGGTGGGCGCACCTTCGGCGCACGCAACTCCCATAGCCTAGTCGAGGCCGTGATCGCGCGGAACCTGAGGCGGTGGCCGCCTCCTGTGCCCTTGCTCACCGGGCCGGACGGCTGTGCGCCGGGAGGGTGGCAGGGGCGCACGACGGCGAGGGGACGGCCGGGTGGACGGCGACGCCGTCGCCGTCCACGGGGGACGGCGACGGCGTCGCGGGGGTGCTGAGGTCAGCGTCGGGTCACTTGGCCCGCTCGGCGATCTCGACCAGGCGCCAGTGCTTGGTGGCGCTCAGCGGCCGGGTCTCCATGATGACGACGAGGTCACCGGGGTGCGCCTCGTTGTTCTCGTCGTGGACCTTGACCTTCTTGGAACGACGGAGGACCTTGCCGTAGAGGGAGTGCTTGTAGCGCTCCTCGAGCTCGACGACGATGGTCTTGTCCATCTTGTCCGACACGACGTAGCCGCGACGGACCTTGCGCTGAGGACGCTCGTCCTCGACGACGGGGGTGGTGTTCTGCTCGCTCACTTGGACTCCTCCGTGCTCGGAGCGGTACGGATGCCGAGCTCACGCTCGCGCACGATGGTGTGGATGCGGGCGATGTCGCGGCGCACGGCCTTGAGACGGCCGTGGTCCTCGAGCTGTCCGGTCGCCGAGGCGAACCGGAGGCTGAAGAGCTCGGCCTTGGCCTTGGAGAGCTCCTCGGAGAGGCGCTCGTTATCCATGGCGTCGAGGTCGGTGGGGGTCAGCCCCTGGGAACCGATTGCCATCAGACGTCACCACCCTCACGTGTCACGAAACGGGTCTTCATCGGAAGCTTGTGCTGTGCGCGGCGCATGGCCTCGCGGGCGAGGGCCTCGTCGACGCCGCCGAGCTCGAACAGGATGCGTCCGGGCTTGACGTTGGCGATCCACCACTCGGGGGCGCCCTTACCGGAGCCCATGCGGGTCTCGGCGGGCTTCTTGGTCAGCGGGCGGTCCGGGAAGATGTTGATCCACACCTTGCCGCCGCGCTTGATGTGGCGGGTCATGGCGATACGGGCCGCCTCGATCTGGCGGTTGGTGATGTAGGCGGGCTCGAGGGCCTGGATGCCGTAGTCACCGAAGGCGATGCGGTTGCCGCCCTTGGACATGCCCGAGCGGTGCGGGCGGTGCTGCTTGCGGAACTTGGTCCGGCGGGGGATGAGCACGGCTCAGGCCTCCGTTCCCTGGTCTGCGGCAGCGTTCTCGGCGACCGGCGCCTGCTCGGCCTGCTGCTCGTTCTGACGCGGGGCTCGCTCGCCGCGGCGCTCACCACGGCCACCGCGGCGGTCGTTGCGCCCGCCGCGGCGCTGGCCGGCCTCGGCCTGCTGACGGGCGAACTCGCGCTCCGTCATGTCGCCCTTGTAGATCCAGACCTTGACGCCGAGACGTCCGAAGGTGGTCTTGGCCTCGTAGAAGCCGTAGTCGATGTTCGCGCGCAGGGTGTGCAGCGGCACACGGCCCTCGCGGTAGAACTCGCTGCGGCTCATCTCGGCGCCGCCGAGGCGGCCGGAGCACTGGACACGGACGCCCTTGGCGCCGGCGCGCATGGCGGACTGCATGCCCTTGCGCATGGCGCGGCGGAAGGAGACTCGGCTGGCGAGCTGCTCCGCGATGCCCTGGGCGACGAGCTGCGCGTCGAGGTCGGGGTTCTTGACCTCGAGGATGTTGAGCTGGACCTGCTTGCCGGTGAGCTTCTCGAGCTGGCCGCGCAGGCGCTCGGCCTCGGCGCCGCGACGTCCGATGACGATGCCCGGGCGGGCGGTGTGCAGGTCGACGCGGACGCGGTCACGCGTGCGCTCGATGTCCACCTTGGAGATGCCGGCGCGCTCCATGCCGTCCTCCATGAGGCGGCGGATCTTGACGTCCTCCTCGACGAAGTCGCGGTAGCGCTGACCCGGCTTCGTGGAGTCGGCGAACCAGCGCGAGCGGTGGTCCGTCGTGATGCCCAGGCGGAACCCGGTCGGGTTGACCTTGTGCCCCATTACCGGGCTCCTTCCTTCTTCGCGGTGTCGGCCTTGGGGCCGACGATGACGGTGATGTGGCTGGTGCGCTTGAGGATCCGACCGGCGCGCCCCTGGGCGCGGGGGCGGAAACGCTTGAGGGTGGGGCCCTCGTCAGCGAACGCCTCGGTGATGTAGAGCGTGCTCTCGTCGAACCGCTCGCCGTCACGCTCGGCCTTGACCCGGGCGTTGGCGATGGCGGACTCGATGACCTTGCGCACCGGCACCGCAGCGGCCTGCGGGGCGAAACGGAGCACGTTGATGGCCTCGAGGGCGTTCTTGCCGCGGACGACGTCCACGACGCGACGGGCCTTCATCGGCGTGCAGCGCACGTACTTGGCCTGCGCCTTGGCTTCCATGTTCTCTGCCTCTCTGACTTCCGTCGGCGTCAGCGACGCGACTTGCGGTCGTCCTTGACGTGCCCGCGGAAGGTACGGGTCGGAGCGAACTCGCCGAGCTTGTGGCCCACCATGGACTCGGTGACGAAGACCGGGACGTGCTTGCGACCGTCGTGGACGGCGAAGGTGTGTCCGAGGAAGTCCGGCGTGATGACCGAACGACGGGACCAGGTCTTGATGACGTTCTTGGTGCCCTTCTCGTTCTGGGCGTCCACCTTCTTCATGAGGTGGTCGTCGACGAAGGGACCCTTCTTCAGGCTGCGCGGCATATCAGGCTCCTATCAGCGCTTCTTGCCGGTCCGACGACGACGCACGATGAGGCGGTCGCTGGACTTGTTGGGACGACGGGTACGGCCCTCGGGCTTGCCCCACGGGGACACGGGGTGGCGGCCACCGGAGGTGCGGCCCTCACCACCACCGTGCGGGTGGTCGACCGGGTTCATGACGACACCGCGCACGGTCGGGCGCACGCCCTTCCAGCGCATACGGCCGGCCTTGCCCCAGTTGATGTTGGACTGCTCAGCGTTGCCGACCTCGCCGACGGTGGCTCGGCAGGCAGCCTCGACGTTGCGGATCTCGCCGGAGGGCATGCGCAGCTGCGCGTACTTGCCCTCCTTGGCGACCAGCTGGACGGACGTGCCAGCGCTGCGGGCGATCTTGGCGCCGCCGCCGGGACGCAGCTCGACGGCGTGGACGACCGTGCCGGTGGGGATGTGGCGCAGCGGCAGGTTGTTGCCGGGCTTGATGTCGGCGTTGGGGCCGGCCTCGACGACATCACCCTGGGCGAGCTTGTTGGGGGCGATGATGTAGCGCTTCTCGCCGTCCGCGTAGTGCAGGAGGGCGATGCGGGCGGTGCGGTTGGGGTCGTACTCGATGTGAGCGACCTTGGCGGGCACACCGTCCTTGTCGTGACGACGGAAGTCGATGACGCGGTAGGCACGCTTGTGGCCGCCGCCCTTGTGACGGGTGGTGACGCGGCCGCTGTTGTTGCGGCCGCCAGACTTGCTCAGCGGGCGCACGAGGGACTTCTCGGGCTCGCTGCGCGTGATCTCGACGAAGTCGGCCACGGAGGAGCCGCGACGCCCCGGCGTCGTCGGCTTGTACTTACGGATTCCCATGTCGTTTCTTTACCTTCCGTGTCACTTAGCCACGTCGCCAAAGATGTCGATGGTCCCCTCACGCAGCGTGACGATCGCGCGCTTGGTGGCCTTCGTCCTGCCCAGGCCGGTACGGGTCCGGCGGGTCTTGCCGGGACGGTTCTGGGTGTTCACGGACTCGACCTTGACACCGAAGATGGCCTCGACGGCCTGCTTGATCTCGGTCTTGTTCGAGCCCGGCGCGACGAGGAACGTGTACTGGCCACGGTCCATGCAGGCGTAGGACTTCTCGGAGACGACCGGCGCGACGATGACGTCGCGGGGGTTCTTGCTCTTCTCGAGGCTCACTTGGACTCCTCCTCGCCCTTGCCGAGGAAGGTGTCCAGGGCGGCGGCAGTGAAGACGATGTCGTCGTTGACGAGCACGTCGTAGGTGTTGAGCTGGTCGGCCCAGGTCACGAGGACGTCGGGCAGGTTGCGCAGGCTCAGGACGGACAGGGTGTCCGTGCGCTCCACGACCACGAGGGCCTTGCGGTCCGTGAGGTTGCGCAGGCCGGCGAGGGCGCCCTTGGTGGAGGGGGTCTCGGAGGCCAGGAACTCGGTGATGACGTGGACGCGGCCGTTGCGGGCGCGGTCGGACAGGGCGCTGCGCAGGGCGGCGGCCTTCATCTTCTTGGGAGTGCGCTGGGAGTAGTCGCGCGGCTGCGGGCCGTGCACGACGCCACCGCCGACGAACTGCGGGGCGCGGGTCGAGCCCTGGCGGGCGCGGCCGGTGCCCTTCTGGCGGTAGGGCTTGCGGCCACCGCCGCGGACGGCGCCGCGGTTCTTGGTGGCGTGGGTGCCCTGGCGCGCAGCGGCGAGCTGGGCGACGACGACCTGGTGCATGAGCGGGATGTTGAGCTCGGCGTCGAAGATCTCGGCGGGCAGCTCGGCGGTGCCGGTCTTCTTGCCCTTCGAGTCGACGATGTCGACGGAGAGAACGTCAGCCATGGTGTCAGGCTCCCTTCACCGCGGTGCGGACGACGACGACCGAGCCCTTGGGGCCCGGGATGGCGCCGTTGACGAGCAGGAAGCCCTTGTCGGCGTCCACGCCGCGAACCTTGAGGTTCTGGACGGTGGTGGTCTCGTTGCCCATGCGTCCGGCCATGCGCAGACCCTTGAAGATGCGACCCGGGGTGGCGCAGGCGCCGACGGAGCCGGGCTTGCGGTGGTTGCGGTGCGCACCGTGCGAGGCGGAGACGCCCTTGAAGCCGTGGCGCTTCATGACACCCGCGAAGCCCTTGCCCTTGGAGGTGCCCTGGACGTCCACGAGCTGGCCGACCTCGAAGAGGTCGGCGGTGAGCTCCTGGCCGGGGGTGAACTCGGAGGCGAGGGAGGTGCGGACCTCGGCGACGTGGCGGCGCGGGGCGACGCCCGCCTTGGCGAAGTGGCCCTGCAGGGGCCTGGTGACCTTGCGCTCGTCGATCTCGCCGAAGGCGAGCTGGACGGCCTCGTAGCCATCGGTCTCGACGTTGCGGACCTGGGTCACGACGTTGGTGTCGACGCGGACGACGGTGACGGGGCGCATGACGCCGTTCTCGTCCCAGATCTGCGTCATGCCGAGCTTGGTGCCGAGCAGCGCCTTGGCAGGCGCGGCCGGAGCCGGCGGGTTAAGCGTAGTCATGGCTTCAGTCCTCAGAGCTTGATCTCGATGTTGACGTCCGCGGGCAGGTCGAGTCGCATGAGCGAGTCGACGGCCTTGGGGGTCGGGTCGATGATGTCGATCAGCCGCTTGTGCGTGCGCATCTCGAAGTGCTCACGGCTGTCCTTGTACTTGTGGGGCGACCGGATGACGCAGAACACGTTCTTCTCGGTCGGCAGCGGCACCGGGCCCACGACCGTCGCACCTGCGCGGGTCACGACGTCGACGATCTTGCGCGCCGAGCTGTCGATGACCTCGTGGTCGTAGGACTTGAGCCGGATGCGGATCTTCTGTCCCGCCATGGCGCCTAACCTCTCTTGCTTTCGGTGACCGGTCCACGCGCTCGGGCGTGTCGCTCACGCGACCTGCTCACACGCAACTCGCTGTTGAGGATGAGGGACCGGTCTGGACACACGGAAACCCGGTGGGTACCGGGTCCGTCAGACTGGTTCCCGGGTCGACCCCGGGAGGTGGTCGGCGCGCTCTCGCGCACCGGCCAGGCAACGCTATCAGCGCTGCGACTCGTGCGGGAAGCCGAGGGGGCGCTCCACTCCTGTGAGACCGCCCACCCGGTCCACGTGCTCGGGCGTGTCGCCCGGGCCGGTGGTGCGGGGCGGGGCGCCGTCGTCTCCCTTCTCCCCCGCGGCACCCGTCCGCCCCGGGCGGCCCGCGCACCGACGGCGGGGCGGGCGGCCGGCGTGCCAGATGTACAGGGCCACCATGGCCAGGCCGACGGCGAGCCGCACGGCCCACCAGGGGAAGCCGGGCACGTCGGGGGCGGCCCCGGCGGCGGCGACGTCTTGGGCGGGTGTGGGCAGGATGCGCTCACCGGTGACGAGGATGCGGTGGCTGTTGATGCCCAGCGGGGTGCAGGTGACGAGGGTGACGAGGTCCTTGCCCTCGACGGGGCGCAGGGCCTCGGTCTCGTCGGGCTCGACGACCTTCGTGCCGGTGACGCGGTAGGTGAGGACCTCACCGAGGACCTCGAGGGTGAAGGTGTCACCCACCTCGACCCGGTCGAGGTGGGTGAACATCGTCGCGCTGGCCAGGCCGCGGTGGCCGGTGATGACGGAGCGCGTGCCCTCGCCGCCGACGGGCAGGGAGGTGCCCTGCAGGTGGCCGAGGCCGGACAGGAGGGTGGCGTCGGAGGTGCCGTGGTAGACGGGCAGGTCGAGGTCGATGGCGGGGATCCTCAGACGCGCCATGAGGCCGCTGCCGTTGGCATCGAGGAGGGCGTTGTAGTCGAGGCTCGTGCCGGCGCTCGTGCCGTCTCCTGTGGGAATGTTGGTGCCCGCCTCGAGGACGGCGCCGGAGGCGAGGGCGTCGTTGTAGGCGCGGGCCTGGGCGAGCTGGGTGGGGGCGTCGGGGCTGGCGTCCTCGACGGCGCTGGCGTAGGAGACGACGACCTGGGACTGGTTGTACTGGCTGAGCCAGGCGGCGGCGGCGGGATAGGTGAGCAGGAGCATCCCGGCAGTGGCGAGCGCGGCGGGGACGAGCGAGAGCAGGTTGAGGCGCCAGCGGCTCCGGCGGGCTCGCGCATGGCGGATGCGGTGGGTGCGCACGTGGGGCTCCTGTCGGGGGTGGCTGGAGTGCCAGCGTAGGCGAGTGGCCGGGTGCGCGTCGGCGGGGGAGGCCGAGACCTCCCCCGCCGACGTCCCGGTGCTCCGGGAGGGGCAGTCGTCAGTCCTCGGAGCGACGACGGTTGCGGATGACGAGCACGGAGCCGCCCGCGACGAGGACGAGGGCCGCTCCCCCGGCCACCATGAGCACCTGGCCTGCAGCACCGGTGACAGGCAGGTTCGGAACCTTCTGCTTGGTGTTGTCGATGTCGTAGGCCTTAGTGAGGTCAGCCGTGGTGGTCTGGTTGTCCGTGAACTCGAAGGTGCGCACCTGTTCGTCAAGGACGTAGCCGGCAGGTGCCTGGGTCTCGACGAGGACGTACTTGCCGGGCACACGGAGCTGGTCAAGGCTGGCGGTGCCGTCGTCGCCGGTCGTCAGGGTGCCGATCGCCACGCAGTCCTTGGTCGCGTCGCCGTTGGTGTTGTCGCAGACCTTGAAGGTGGCGCCCCTGAGGACGTTGGCGTTGTCCTTGTCCTTCTTCGTGACGGTGACCTTGCCGAGGTAGTCCTTAACCGTCGCCGTGCCAACCTCGTTCGTCGTCTCGTTGATGTAGGTCTTGACCTCATTGGTGTACTCACCGACCTGTCCGACCGTCGTGTACTCGGCGACGACGGCGCCGCCGGAGGTGAGCTTGGTCAGGTCCGTGACAGTGATCGTGAGGACCTTCGTCGCGGTGTCAAGGGCGACCGTGTAGTCAGTGTCCTTCACCAGGGCGGCCCCATCAACCTTGAGGACCAGGCTGTCCACGGTGCCACTCGTGTCACCGGCTGCGGACAGGTCGTCCTTGAGCACGAAGTGGGTCAGCGGGCTAGCGGTGTCGTAGGTAGGGATGGCCTGCGTGACGGTCCATGTGAGGACACCGTCGGCGATGTTCTTGGTGTCCACCGTCTTGGTCGGTCCGGTGGAGACGACATTCTTGGGGTAGACATGGGCGGTGCTGCTCCAGCTGCCGTTGTCCTTGATGGGCAGGACGACGAAGAAGGGCTTCGCCTTCGTGACGATGTTGTTGTCGCCGGTGTCCGCGCCCTCGGCGACGACGTAGAGGCCCGGGTGCAGCCCGGTGAAGGCGGCGATGCCGGTGGCACCTGTCGTGGCTTCCGTTCCGGATCCGAGCGCGTGGTCCGCTCCGTCGATGGTGACCTTCGTGGGACTGGTCGCGTTGTCGAGAACAGGCTCAACGGGGGCGGAGCCGGAGATCTTCTGGACCACGTCCCAGCCGGCGTTGCCGCTCACAAGGTCGACGTCGGTGACCTTGTAGAGGGTGAAGGTCACGCCGGCCAGCGGCTCGGCCCCCTGGGGAACGGTCGTCTCGGTGCCGTCGCTCGGCGTGAGTGTGCCACCGGGGTTGGAGTACTTGTGGACGTTGATGACACCGTCACTGAAGTCAGTGATGTTGCCGGGGACGGCGGCCGCGGTGCTGGCGAGGCCGAGGCCGGTGAGGCTCAGGGCGAGCACGCCTGCGGCGGCGACCAGGCGACTCCTCAAAGTGCGCTTGGGTGTTGTCATGTCGGGATTCCTCTCATGGCGCGGCGTCCGTCGAGGCGTCGCGTGGGAACGGGTCGGGGGGCGAAAGACAAGGGCGAGGCTACCGGGTTGTGTCATGACCGGGCCACGCTGCGGCCGTGGGGCCGGTTACTGCGACGTCGTCTGCTGGCGGCGCCTCCTCATGGCCTCGGCTGCGAGGGCGGCCGCGATCAGCAGACCGCTGCCCACGAGCAGCATGTCGGTGCCGAGCCCACCGGTGAGCGGCAGGGTCGGGACATCTCGCTTGGTGTTCGTCACCTTCGCCGGCAGGCCGGAGACCGTGCCGTCCGCGGACACCGTGAAGGTGATGTCGCCGGCCTTGGTGTAGCCGACCGGCGCCTTGGTCTCCGTGAGGGTGTAGGTGCCGATGGGCAGGCCCTCGACACCGTAGCTGCCGTTAGAGGAGGGTAGATCGACGCTGGCATCGTTCATTCCGGTGCGGGTGATGGTCCACTCGGCCCCGGTGAGGGGCGCGCCGGACTCATCGACCTTCTCCCAGGCGATGGGGAATGCCTTGAGCGTGTTGGTGATGGTGCAGGCGACGTCACGTCCCCGCGGCACGGTGACCGTGGTGCCGTTGAGGGCGACCTCTCCCCCGGCGCCGTCGGTGTAGGAGCACTGCCAGGTCCCGGCCGCGTAGGCCTCGGCCGGCAGCGCCAGCGTCGCCTGAGCGGACTCGGCGAGAGTGTAGTCGCCGGCCGCGACCTGCGTCGGCTCGACGG
This sequence comes from Actinomyces sp. AC-20-1, assembly GCF_023369555.1. GTDB lineage: Bacteria > Actinomycetota > Actinomycetes > Actinomycetales > Actinomycetaceae > Actinomyces. The sequence continues at coordinate 27,937 of NZ_JACJVC010000003.1, forward strand.
AGCCCGTGCCGTTGAGGGCCGGGGTGCTGCCGGTGGTGGCGGTGAGTGTCCAGTCCTCGGGCATCGCCTGCGTGGCCCATGGGTGCACCGAGGCGCTGTTGTCCACCTTCTTGTCCAGGCTCAGCGTCTGCGTGCAGGTGACGGTGTTGGTGAGCGTGTAGCTGTTGGACTCGGCAGTGAGCGTCACGGTGGCCTCCGGCTTGGCCAGGTCGAGATCGATGACCTGGTCCAGGCCCGTACCACTGAGGCTCGAGCCCGTGAGCTCGCACCCGGGCATGTCCTTGATCACCGTGGCCTCGGCAATGGTGAGCGTGTCGTCCACGTGATGTCCCGTGCTGGTCTCTCCCCAGGTGGTGTCCGCGTCGTTGACCTTGAGGGAGGCGGTCATGCCGAGCCCCTCCGGGACGCCACCGATGTACTCCTGGCCGTCGACCATCCACTTCTTGCTCACTGTGACCGTGGCGACAGGCGCCGGCTCGCGGTTGATGACGTAGCAGGAGATCTGGTTCTGGGCAGAGACAGGGATCGTGAAGCCACCGTCCGCAGCGTCAGTCACTGAGATAGGCACCCGTGAGCCGTCGTCGGACAGCTTGTAGCAAGCCGCGTTGGCACCACCCTGCTGGACGAGGCTGTAGCCGGGCTGCTGGGTCTCAGTGAGCGTCATCGTGCCGGTGGCGCTTGCCCAGGGGACCTCGAAGCGGAACTCGGTGGCGCCGGTGCCGGTCTGGCTCTCGGCGGCCCCAGTAACGCCGGTCGCGTTGGTGGTGCCGTCCGCGAAGGTCGCGCCGCCCGCCGTCGTCGCCTCGAAGGTCCAGCCATCGGCGAGGGCCGGGGAGGTGCTGGCGTCATACGTGTAGGGGACGGTCTGCTTGACAACTGTCACGGTCTGCCGGCATGCGCCCGAGGCGAGCGCCTTGAGCTGCTCGGCCGCCACGGCGTAGTCAGTGGTCTGGAAATAGTCCGAGCCCGCGCTCTGACCGGAGATGGCCCGGAGGTTGGCCGCCGCCGCGGTGCTGCTCACGCCGCTGCCGACACCGAAGGCGACAACTCTCGCACCCTCGGACTTCAGCGCGTTGGCAGAGGCGATGGCCTCCTCCGTGACGTCAAACCGCGTGGTGTTGCCCTGGGCGTACGGTCTGGTTCCATAGAACGTGGGAAGGCCGTCCGTGATGAACATTACGACGGAGTAGCCCTGGCCCTGCAGCTGTGACAGTCCCCGGTCCCAGTTCGTGCCCTGGGTCAGGTGCGTCCAGCTCGCGATGGACTGCTTGACCCTCTGAGCCCCCTCGGGAGTAGAGACCGCAGTGGCGGAAAGGTTGGTCATGCCAGCCGCCGGAGCAACACTCCCGAAGGTGTAGACGCCAATGGAGGAGGGCGTGCCGGTCAGCACGTCAACGAAGCTGTTGGCAGCCCTCTTGGCCTGCTCGACATGCTCGGGCCTCACTGAGGAGGACAGGTCCATGACAATGGCGACTTTGAGCCCACACTGCTGCGGAAAGGAGGGATTGCCAATGGAGGCCTGCCAGCCACCGGTGGTCGTCGGCAGGCCGCTGCCTGTAAAGCCACTGGCACCGCTTCGGTAGGTGCGGCCGCCTTCCAGTCGCGGAGTCGTCATCCGGTACTGCACGCTTTGCACCGGGCTCCAGTCCCCCCGACCTTTGACTGCGAGGCGCGTGTTGGCGTACCAGCCGGCCGGAACATCGTCCTCGGTGTAGGTGACCGTCATCACCTGGTTCCGATTGGGCTGCCGCGACCCGGTGCTCGGCACCGTGAAGGCGCAGTCGCCCTCGGCGTCTGAGGTGCAGTAGAAGACCGATCCATTTCCGAGTGTGCCCGTGAGGCGGACCCCCGGGAGCGGCAACTTCGTGCCGTTCGCAGCACGTGCACCGACAACGCTCACGACGACAACCGATTCCGAATAACCTGCCTGCGGGGCCGCACGCAGTGCGGTAGCCGGCTCCGCCACGGCCTCTTTGTCGGCCTCGGCACCGTCCTGCGCTACGGCCTCCTCGCTCTGCGTCACGGTCCAGGTGACGTCACCGACCTCCTCGGCGACCGCGTCTCCATCGCCGGACGCAGATCCCGGCTCCGCGCCCACCTCGGGCTGCGGCTCAGCAGCACCTCCGATGTCGGCTGTCCCAGGGGCCGGGTCCGTGGCGACCAGCTCCACAGCAGCCTCCCCGACCACAGCGCCAGCGCCGTCGGACTCGTCCTCACCGAGGGCGAGGGGCGCGGCAGCCAGGGCGAGCCCGCCGGTTCCGAGTGCAACGGCGAGAGCAACCATAGAAGCCAGGCCGCGGGCGGCACCCGCGCGCCACGGCCGGGAGGCGGCCGCGTGCCGCCTGGTGCCGCTCGTGCTGGGGCGCCCGGAGGCGATGGGGTTGAGGTGACTCATGGGGAGACCTCCGGGGAAATGAGGACCGCTCTCCACAGGGGAACGGGCTGACGGGCTCAGTGTCGCAAAACAGCCGACATGACACAAATTCATGTCATGACACAGTTCGGACGCAGAGATTACTTAGATACACCGTCCTCATGATGGTGGGCCCCGCACTTCACACCACAGGCCACCACGACCTCGCCGGTGACAGCCCTTGGACGCGACGATTCCCCGGCTCCTCGCGGAGCCGGGGAATCGTCGTCAGTCAGCAGCACTCACACAAGCGGCTGCGTCAGATCACTTGAGGATCTTGGTGACGCGGCCGGAGCCCACGGTGCGGCCACCCTCACGGATGGCGAAGCCGAGGCCCTCCTCCATGGCGATGGGCTGGATGAGCTCGACGGTCATCTCGGTGGTGTCACCGGGCATGACCATCTCGGTGCCCTCGGGGAGGGTGATGACACCGGTGACGTCCGTGGTACGGAAGTAGAACTGCGGACGGTAGTTCGAGTAGAACGGGTTGTGACGGCCGCCCTCGTCCTTGGTGAGGATGTAAACGTGACCCTCGAAGTCCGTGTGCGGGGTGATGGAGCCGGGCTTGACGACGACCTGGCCGCGCTCGACGTCCTCACGCTTGGTGCCACGCAGGAGCAGACCGCAGTTCTCGCCGGCCCACGCCTCGTCCATCTGCTTGTGGAACATCTCGATGCCCGTGACCGTGGTCTTCTGGGCCTCGCGGATACCGAGGATCTCGACCTCGGAGTTGATCGGGAGCTTGCCGCGCTCGACACGACCGGTGACGACGGTGCCACGACCGGTGATCGTGAAGACGTCCTCAACGGGCATGAGGAAGGGCTTGTCCATGTCGCGCTCGGGGGTCGGGATGTACTCGTCGACCGCGTCCATGAGCTCCTTGATCTTCCCGGCCCAGGCGGGGTCGCCCTCGAGGGCCTGGAAGGCGGAGAGGCGGATGACGGGGGCGTTGTCGCCGTCGTACTCCTGGGAGGAGAGCAGCTCGCGCACCTCCATCTCGACGAGCTCGAGGAGCTCCTCGTCCTCGACCATGTCGCACTTGTTGAGGGCGACGAGAAGGGTGGGGACGCCGACCTGACGGGCGAGCAGGACGTGCTCGCGAGTCTGAGCCATCGGGCCGTCCGTGGCGGCGACCACCAGGATGGCACCATCCATCTGGGCGGCACCGGTGATCATGTTCTTGATGTAGTCGGCGTGGCCGGGGGCGTCGACGTGCGCGTAGTGACGCTTCTCGGTCTCGTACTCGACGTGCGCGATGTTGATCGTGATGCCGCGCTGACGCTCCTCAGGAGCCTTGTCGATCTCGTCGAAGGGCGTGAAGGGGTTGAGGTCCGGGTACAGGTCGTGCAGCGTCTTGGAGATCGCGGCGGTCAGCGTCGTCTTGCCGTGGTCGACGTGACCGATCGTTCCGATGTTGACGTGCGGCTTGGTCCGCTCGAACTTGGCCTTGGCCACTTGTGTCCTCCTGGGACTCGGGGAGTTCTCTTCGTCGTGATTCGACTAGCCACATGCTAGCCGTGCCCGAGTCGAGAATCTCTACTGATGGGTTGTTGGAAAGATTACTGGTTCCGCGGGTCCCGCGCCGGGCGGGCCCGCGGTCCCGGGGAGCGGACGGCCTGCGTCCGGTCCCCGGGAGCCGGGGGACTACTCGCCCTTGGCCTTGGCGATGATCTCGTCGGCGACGTTCTTCGGGACCTCCGCGTAGGAGTCGAAGGACATCGAGTACACCGCGCGGCCCTGCGTCTTGGAGCGCAGGTCGCCGACGTAGCCGAACATCTCGGACAGCGGGACCGCCGCCTTGATGACCTTGACGCCCACGGCGTCCTCCATCGACTGGATCATGCCACGACGGGAGTTGAGGTCGCCGATGACGTCGCCCATGTACTCCTCAGGGGTGCGCACCTCGACAGCCATGACGGGCTCGAGGAGGACCGGGTTGGCCTTCTTCGCACCCTCCTTGAAGGCCATGGAGCCGGCGATCTTGAAGGCCATCTCGGAGGAGTCGACCTCGTGGTAGCCGCCGTCGATGAGAGTCGCCTTGACGTCGACCATCGGGTAGCCCGCGAGGACGCCCGTGAGCATGGCCTCCTGGACGCCGGCGTCGACGCTGGGGATGTACTCGCGCGGCACGCGGCCACCGGTGACGGAGTTGACGAACTCGTAGTGCTTCTTCTCCTCGCCCTCCTCGGCCTCCACGACCTCGAGGGGCTCGAAGGACATCTGCACCTTCGCGAACTGGCCGGAGCCACCCGTCTGCTTCTTGTGCGTGTAGTCGACCTTGTCGACCTTGCGCTTGATGGTCTCGCGGTAGGCGACCATCGGGTTGCCGACGTTGGCCTCGACCTTGAACTCGCGGCGCATGCGGTCGACGAAGACGTCCAGGTGCAGCTCGCCCATACCGCCGATGACGGTCTGGCCGGTCTCCTCGTCGAGCTCGACCGTGAAGGTCGGGTCCTCCTCGGAGAGCTTCTGGATGGCGACGCCCAGCTTCTCCTGGTCGCCCTTGGTCTTGGGCTCGATGGCCACATGAATGACCGGGTCCGGGAAGGTCATGGACTCGAGGATGACCGGGGCGGACTGGGCGCACAGGGTGTCACCAGTGGTGACGTCCTTGAGGCCGATGAAGGCGTAGATGTGGCCCGCGTGGGCGACGTCGACCGGGTTCTCCTTGTTGGAGTGCATCTGGAACATCTTCCCGATGCGCTCCTTCTTGCCCTTGGTGGCGTTGAGGACCTGCTCGCCGGAGGAGACCTTGCCCGAGTAGACACGCACGTAGACGAGCTTGCCGTAGAACGGGTGGGTGGCCACCTTGAAGGCCAGGCCGGAGAAGGGGCCGTTCTCGTCGGAGTCGCGCACGACGACGGTCTCCTCGTCGCCGGGTGCGTGGCCCTCGACGGCCGGCACGTCCAGCGGGGACGGCAGGTAGTCGATGACCGCGTCGAGGACGGGCTGGATGCCCTTGTTCTTGAAGGCGGAGCCGGCCAGGACGGGGAAGGCCTCACCGGAGATCGTCAGCGCGCGGACGCCGCGCTTGATCTCCTCGACGGTGAGCTCACCCTCCTCGAGGTACTTCTCCATGAGCTCGTCGTCGGCCTCGGCGACCGTCTCCATGAGCTCGGCGCGCAGCTCCTCGGCACGCTCCTGGAGCTCAGCGGGGATCTCCTCGTACTCGACGACGGAGCCGCGGGTCTCGTTACCGGCGGCATCCTTCTCGGGGAAGCGCACGGCGCGCATCTCGATGACGTCGACGACGCCGGAGAACTCGCTCTCCGCGCCGATGGGGAAGTTGACAACCATCGGGGTGGCGTGGAGGCGGTCACGGATCGTCTGGACGGAGAAGTCGAAGTTCGCGCCCAGCTTGTCCATCTTGTTGATGTAGCAGATGCGCGGGACGTTGTACTTGTCCGCCTGACGCCACACGGTCTCGGACTGGGGCTCGACGCCCTCCTTGCCGTCGAAGACCGCGACGGCGCCATCGAGCACGCGCAGGGAGCGCTCGACCTCGACCGTGAAGTCCACGTGGCCGGGGGTGTCGATGAGGTTGATCTGCGTGCCCTTCCAGAAGGTGGTGGTCGCAGCGGAGGTGATCGTGATGCCACGCTCCTGCTCCTGCTCCATCCAGTCCATCGTGGAGGCGCCGTCGTGGGTCTCACCGATCTTGTAGTTGATGCCGGTGTAGAAGAGGATGCGCTCGGAGACGGTGGTCTTACCGGCATCGATGTGCGCCATGATGCCGATGTTGCGGACCTTGTTGAGGTCAGTCAGCACGTCAAGTGCCACGTGAGAGTCCTTCGTTCAGTGGGGGGAGAGTCAGCGTCGGTCGGGGTCCGCCGGGGGCGGAGCCCGACCGACGTGTGGCTGTTACCAGCGGTAGTGGGCGAAGGCCTTGTTGGACTCGGCCATGCGGTGCATGTCCTCGCGGCGCTTGACAGCGGCGCCCAGACCGTTGGAGGCGTCGAGGATCTCGTTCATGAGACGCTCGGTCATCGTGTTCTCACGACGCTGGCGCGAGTAGTCCACGAGCCAGCGCAGGGCGAGCGTGGTGGCGCGGTTGGGGCGCACCTCGACGGGGACCTGGTAGGTCGCGCCGCCGACGCGGCGGGAGCGGACCTCGAGGGCCGGGCGGATGTTGTCCAGGGCGCGCTTGAGGACGGCGACCGGGTCCTGGTCCGTCTTGGAGCGCACACCCTCGAGGGCACCGTAGACGATGCGCTCGGCGGTGGACTTCTTGCCGTCCAGGAGGACGCGGTTGACGAGCTGGGTGACGACCGGCGAGCCGTAGACGGGGTCGACGACGAGGGGGCGCTTGGGCGCGGGACCCTTACGAGGCATTACTTCTTCTCCTTCTTGGCGCCGTACTTCGAGCGTGCCTGCTGGCGGCCCTTGACGCCCTGGGTGTCGAGGGAGCCGCGCACGATGTGGTAGCGGACACCGGGAAGGTCCTTCACACGACCACCGCGGACGAGCACGATCGAGTGCTCCTGGAGGTTGTGGCCCTCGCCGGGGATGTAGGCCGTGACCTCGATGCCGGACGACAGGCGCACACGGGCGACCTTACGCAGGGCGGAGTTCGGCTTCTTCGGGGTCGTGGTGTACACGCGGGTGCACACGCCACGACGCTGCGGGCTGGCCTTGAGCGCGGGCGTCTTGGACGACGAGCGCTTCGAGGAGCGGCCCTTGCGGACCAGCTGCTGAATGGTAGGCACTACGGATTCTCCATCTAGAAGTGCGTCGGACAGTTCTGCTGCCCGCCGCCGGCCCTCGTCCTCGCTCGCGGCGCACGACGCCGCGGGGACCAGGCCGGTGCGCACACCCTCAGGGTGCGCCCGGAGCCCCGCGGAGTGGGGCCCGTCGGTTCCCGCCGCGGCAGACCCGCGTCACGGTGGCGCCGGGGCGCCCGCCGCTGGGAACGGAGTGGAGAACGGTGGCCCGCACGCGGGCACCGGTGACAAACATACCGAGCGGTCCCCTCCCCCGCCAGGCGCAAGCGGTCGCACGGGTGGTGTCATGCGACACGTCGGCACACGCCGCGGGAGCCAGGGCAGGGCGGGCCGGGGCTGGTCCGGACAGGCCGGGGCTGGTCCGGGCAGGGCAGGGCGGGGCTGGCACGGGCAGGCCGGGGCCGGCCCGGGCGGTCGGCCCCCGTGGACCACGCCTGCGTGCCTGGACAACGTCTGCGTGTAAGGACAACCTCCATGCGCAAGGACAACCTGTTGGCGCTCACACGGTTGTCCATCCACGCGCAGGTTGTCCTGCTGCACATAGGTTGTCCATCCACGCGCGGGTTGTCCTGGGGAGCGACGGAGCCGCCCGGCACGAGCAGCACGAGCAGCACGACGGCGGGCCGCCACCTGCACGGTGACGGCCCGCCGTTGTCTCAGCCTCGTCTCAGCCCACTCGCGAGCCCGGCCAGCTCCTCCGAAGCGGCCTCGGACCGGGTCCGCGCCCAGCGCCACAAGGGGCACTCAGAACTGGTAGTCCTCGCTGGAGAACCCGGTGCGGAAGTCGTCCGAGAAGTCCGCCCGGAAGTCCCCACCGAAGTGGAAGTCGTCCAGCGCGACCGACTCGCCGACACCGAACATGTCGTCGGTGAAGCCCGTGCGGGAGAACACCTCCTGCTTGACCTCCTCCGTCGGCTCCACCTCGATGTCCGAGTAGCGGGCCAGGCCCGTGCCGGCGGGGATGAGCTTGCCGAGGATGACGTTCTCCTTCAGGCCCAGCAGCGGGTCCGACTTGCCGTTCATCGCGGCCTCGGTGAGCACGCGCGTCGTCTCCTGGAAGGAGGCGGCGCTCAGCCACGAGTCCGTGGCCAGCGAGGCCTTGGTGATGCCCATGAGCTCGGTGCGGCCCGAGGCCGTCTTGCCGCCCTCGGCCATGACCCGGCGGTTCTCCGCACGGAAGGTCATGACGTCCACGAGGTCGCCCTGCAGCAGCATCGTGTCGCCCGACTCGAGCACGGTGACGCGGCGCAGCATCTGGCGCACGATGACCTCGATGTGCTTGGAGTGGATGTCCACGCCCTGGGAGCGGTAGACCTCCTGGACCTCCTCCACCAGGTGGCGCTGGGTGGCGCCCACGCTGCGCAGGCGCAGCACCTTCTTGGGGTCGATCGGGCCCTCGGTGAGGGCGTCGCCCGGCTCCACGTGGTCGCCGTCGGTCACCAGCAGACGCTGGCGGCGCGAGACCGGGACCACGAGGTCCTCCTCGCCGTCGTCGCGCGTGATGACCAGGCGCTTGCCGTCGGCGTCGTCCTCGATCTTGAGGCGGCCGGCGGCCTCGGCCACAGCGGCCTCGCCCTTGGGCGTGCGGGCCTCGAAGAGCTCCTGCACACGCGGCAGACCCTGGGTGATGTCGGCCGCGCCGGCCGCACCACCCGTGTGGAAGGTGCGCATCGTCAGCTGCGTGCCGGGCTCACCGATGGACTGCGCGGCGATGATGCCCACGGCCTCACCGATGTCCACGCGCTTGCCGGTGGCCAGCGAGCGGCCGTAGCAGGCGGCGCAGGTGCCGACGGCGGAGTCGCAGGTGAGAACCGAGCGCACCGTGATCTCCTCGATGCCCGCCTCGATGGCGGCCGCGATCTCGGCGTCACCGAGGTCCGTGCCCGCCTCGATGACGACGTTGCCCTCGGCGTCGACCGCGTCGCGCGCGAGCGTCGTGCCGTAGACGGTGGTGCCCAGGATCTCGCTAGGCTCCTTGACCGCCACGCCGTCGACCACCGTCGCGGTGAAGATGCGCTTGGTCAGGCCCTTGCGGGTGCCGCAGTCCTCCTCGCGGACGATGACGTCCTGGGAGACGTCCACCAGACGACGCGTGAGGTAGCCCGAGTCGGCTGTGCGCAGCGCCGTGTCCGCCAGGCCCTTGCGGGCGCCGTGGGTGGCGATGAAGTACTCCAGGACGCTCAGGCCCTCGCGGTAGTTCGACTTGATCGGGCGCTCGATGAGGCGCTGCTTGGGGTCGGCCACCAGGCCGCGCATGCCGGCCAGCTGACGGATCTGGTCCCAGTTGCCACGGGCGCCGGAGACGACCATCTGGTAGACGGTGTTGCGGGCCGGGAAGTTCTCGCGCATGGCCTCGGCGACCTCGTTGGTCGCCTTGGTCCAGATGTCGATGAGGGACTGGTAGCGGTCCTCCTCGGTGAGGGCACCGAGCTCGAACTGGTCCTCGATCTCCTGGGCCTCGGCCTCGTAGCGGGCGAGGATCGCCGGCTTGCTCTCCGGGGAGACGACGTCCGCGTAGGCCACCGTGATGCCGGACCAGGTGGACCAGTAGAAGCCGTTGGCCTTGAGGGCGTCCAGGGAGGCCGCGACGTCGACGCGCGGGTAGCCCTCCGCCAGCGTGTTGACGATGTTGCCCAGCTTCTTCTTGTCCACGACGTAGTTGACGTAGGGGAAGGTCTCGGGCAGCGCGGTGTTGAACAGGGCCCGGCCCAGCGAGGTGCGCAGGGTGATGGGCTCGCCCTCGCTCCAGCCCTCGGGGGCCTGCCAGTCCTCGGGGGCGGTGATGCCCTCCTCGAAGCGGATGTCCACGGTGGCGTTGACGTGCAGCTTGCCGAAGTCGTGGGCCATGACCGCCTCCGCGAAGGAGGAGAAGGACGGCACGACCTCGTGGCCCTCGGCGTCGACCTCGACGGGGACCGTCGGGTCCGGCGTCTGGGTGAGGTAGTAGGTGCCGATGATCATGTCCTGGGAGGGCATGGTCACCGGGCGGCCGTCGGAGGGCTTGAGGATGTTGTTGCTCGAGAGCATGAGGATGCGGGCCTCGGCCTGCGCCTCGGCGCCCAGCGGCAGGTGCACGGCCATCTGGTCGCCGTCGAAGTCGGCGTTGAAGGCGCCGCAGACCAGGGGGTGCAGCTGGATGGCCTTGCCCTCGATGAGCTGGGGCTCGAAGGCCTGGATGCCCAGGCGGTGCAGCGTGGGGGCGCGGTTGAGCAGCACGGGGTGCTCGCGGATGACCTCGGCCAGGACGTCCCAGACCTTGGGGTTGGCGCGCTCGACCATGCGCTTGGCGGCCTTGACGTTCTGGGCCTCCTTGAGCTCGACCAGGCGCTTCATGACGAAGGGCTTGAAGAGCTCCAGGGCCATCTGGCTGGGCAGGCCGCACTGGTGCAGCTTGAGCTGGGGGCCGACGACGATGACCGAGCGGCCCGAGTAGTCCACGCGCTTGCCCAGCAGGTTCTGGCGGAAGCGGCCCTGCTTGCCCTTGAGCATGTCGGACAGGGACTTGAGCGGGCGGTTGCCGACGCCGGTGACGGGGCGGCCGCGGCGGCCGTTGTCGAACAGGGCGTCGACGGCGTCCTGCAGCATGCGCTTCTCGTTGTTGACGATGATCGTCGGCGCGCCCAGGTCCATGAGCCGCTTGAGACGGTTGTTGCGGTTGATGACGCGGCGGTAGAGGTCGTTGAGGTCACTGGTGGCGAAGCGGCCGCCGTCGAGCTGGACCATGGGGCGCAGGTCCGGCGGGATGACCGGGATGTTGTCCAGGACCATCGACTCCGGGGCCGTGCCCGTGATGCGGAAGGCGTTGATGACCTTGAGACGCTTGATGGCGCGGGTCTTGCGCTGGCCGGTGCCGTTGGCGACCACCTCGGCCAGGGTCTCGGCCTCGGCCTCGAGGTCGAAGGTGCGCAGGCGCGCCTGGATGGCCTCGGCGCCCATGGCGCCCTTGAAGTAGATGCCGTAGTCCGCGACCATGTCGCGGTACAGGACCTCGTCGCCCTCGAGGTCACCGACCTTGAGGCCGACGAAGCGGTCCCACACGCGGTCCATGTGCTCCAGGGTGCGGGCGTTCTTGCGGCGCAGGGCACCCATCTCGCGCTCGGCCACCTTGCGCAGGCGGTCGCGCTGAGCCTGCTCGGCGCCCTCGGCCTCGAGCTGGGCGAGCTCCTCCTCAAGTCGGCGCTGGCGGGCCTCGACGTCGGCCTGGCCGGCCTGCTCGACGTGCTTCTTCTTGACCTCGAGCTCGTTGCGCAGCGAGGGCAGGTCGTCACGACGGCCCTCCTCATCCACCTCGGTCACCATGTAGGCGGCGAAGTAGATGACCTTCTCCAGGTCCTTGGGGGCCAGGTTGAGCAGGTAGCCCAGGCGGGAGGGCACGCCCTTGAAGTACCAGATGTGGGTCACGGGCGCGGCCAGCTTGATGTGGGCCATGCGCTCACGGCGCACCTTGGAGCGGGTGACCTCGACGCCGCAGCGCTCGCAGACGATGCCCTTGTAGCGCACGCGCTTGTACTTGCCGCAGGCGCACTCCCAGTCGCGGGTGGGGCCGAAGATCTTCTCGCAGAAGAGCCCGTCCTTCTCCGGCTTGAGGGTGCGGTAGTTGATGGTCTCGGGCTTCTTGACCTCGCCGTGGGACCAGGACCTGATGTCCTCAGCGGTGGCGAGACCGAGCTGGATGCGATCGAAGACGTTAGCGTCGAGCACAGTTCCTCATTCCGATGTGTCAGCTCATCGTGTGTGTCTTGGTGGGGCTGCCTGGGCGTTGTTCCATGACGCCGCCGGCGGCCCGTGGGGCCCAGGAGGGGGCGGCCCGCCCCCTCCACCGGGTCCCGTCAGGGCTCAGATCTCGTCGACCGTGGAGACCGTGGCGCCGCCCGGGCGACGGCCCAGGTCGAAGCCCAGCTCCTCGGAGGCGCGGCGGCCGTCGTCGTCGGCGTCGTCCAGGGCGATGACGTTGCCCTCGTGGTCGAGCGCCTCGACGTTCAGGCACAGCGACTGCATCTCCTTCATGAGCACCTTGAAGGACTCGGGGATGCCGGGCTCGGGGATGTCCTCGCCCTTGACGATGGCCTCGTAGACCTTGACGCGGCCGTTGACGTCGTCGGACTTGACGGTGAGCAGCTCCTGGAGGGCGTGGGCGGCGCCGTAGGCCTCCATCGCCCACACCTCCATCTCGCCGAAGCGCTGGCCACCGAACTGCGCCTTACCGCCCAGCGGCTGCTGGGTGATCATGGAGTACGGGCCGGTGGAGCGGGCGTGGATCTTGTCGTCCACCAGGTGGTGGAGCTTGAGGATGTACATGTAGCCGACCGAGATCGGGTACGGGAAGGGCTCGCCGGAGCGGCCGTCGAACAGGCGCGCCTTGCCGTCGCTCTGGACGAGCTCCAGGCCCTCGGGGCTCTCCAGCGTGGAGGACAGCAGACCCATGAGCTCGTCGTCGCGCACACCGTCGAAGACGGGGGTGGCCACCGGCGTGCGCGGCTCGGCGCTCACGCCGTTCTCGGGCAGTCGCAGGGCCCACTCCTCGCCGGCCTCGCGGGCCGCGGTGGCGTCCCAGCCGCGGGAGGCGACCCAGCCCAGGTGCAGCTCGAGGACCTGGCCGACGTTCATGCGGCTGGGCACGCCCAGCGGGTTGAGGATGACGTCGACGGGGGTGCCGTCCGCGAGGAAGGGCATGTCCTCGACCGGGTTGATCTTGGAGATGACGCCCTTGTTGCCGTGGCGGCCGGAGAGCTTGTCGCCGACGGTGATCTTGCGGCGCTGGGCGATGTAGACGCGCACCATCCGGTTGACGCCGGCCGGCAGCTCGGCGTCCTCGCTGGAGGCGTCGAACTCGCGCACGCCCGTGACGATGCCGTACTCGCCGTGCGGCACGCGCAGGGAGGTGTCGCGCACCTCGCGGGCCTTCTCGCCGAAGATCGCGCGCAGCAGACGCTCCTCGCTGGTGAGCTCGGTCTCCCCCTTGGGGGTGACCTTGCCGACGAGGATGTCGCCGCTGCGGACCTCGGCACCGATGCGGATGATGCCGCGCTCGTCGAGGTTGGCCAGGGTCTCCTCGGAGACGTTGGGGATGTCGCGGGTGATCTCCTCGGCACCGAGCTTGGTGTCGCGGGCGTCGACCTCGTGCTCCTCGATGTGGATCGAGGTCAGCAGGTCCTCGGCGACGACGCGCTGGGAGATGATGATGGCGTCCTCGTAGTTGAGGCCCTCCCAGGTCATGAAGGCCACGAGGAGGTTCTGGCCGAGCGCCAGGTCGCCACCCTCGGTGGCGGGGCCGTCGGCCAGGACGCTGCCCGCCTCCACGTGCTCGCCCTCGTTGGCGACGACGAGCTGGTTGTAGCAGTTGCCCTGGTTGGAGCGGCGGAACTTGGCGACCTTGTAGACCGTCTCGGAGCCGTCGTCGTTGGCCACGCGCACGAAGTCCGCGCAGACCTCGGTGACGACGCCGGGCTTGGTGGCCACGAGGACGTCGCCGGCGTCGACGGCGGTGCGCCGCTCCATGCCCGTGCCCACGAGCGGGGCGTCGGGGCGAATGAGCGGCACGGCCTGGCGCTGCATGTTGGCGCCCATGAGCGCGCGGTTGGCGTCGTCGTGCTCGAGGAAGGGGATGAGGGACGTGCCCACCGACACCATCTGGCGCGGGGAGACGTCCATGAGGTCCACCTCGTCGGCCGCCACCAGGGCGGGCTCGCCGCCGGCGACCCGGCACAGGACCCGGTCCTCGGCGAAGTGGTGGCCGTCCTCGGTGAGCTCGACGTTGGCCTGGGCGATGACGTGGCGGTCCTCGTCGTCGGCAGTGAGGTAGTGGGTCTCGTCGGTGATCTCGCCGTCGCGCACGACGCGGTAGGGGGTCTCGACGAAGCCGAAGGGGTTGATGCGGGCGAAGGTGGCCAGCGAGCCGATGAGGCCGATGTTGGGCCCCTCGGGGGACTCGATGGGGCACATGCGCCCGTAGTGGGAGGTGTGGACGTCTCGTACGTCCATGGAAGCGCGCTCGCGCGAGAGGCCGCCGGGGCCCAGGGCGGACAGGCGGCGCTTGTGCGTCATGCCGGCCAGCGGGTTGTTCTGGTCCATGAACTGGCTCAGCTGGGAGGTCCCGAAGAACTCCTTGATGGCCGCGGTCACAGGGCGGATGTTGATGAGGGTGTTGGGCGTGATGGCCTCGACGTCCTGGGTGGTCATGCGCTCGCGCACCTGACGCTCCATGCGGCTCATGCCGGTGCGCACCTGCGACTGGATGAGCTCGCCGACGGCGCGGATGCGGCGGTTGCCCAGGTGGTCGATGTCGTCGAACTCGACGGCGATCTCGACGACCTCGCCGTCGCGCACGCCCTCGACGCTCTCCTCGCCGGCGTGCAGCGCCAGGAGGTACTTGATGGCGGCGGTGATGTCCTCGATGCGCAGGACGGAGTCGGCCAGGTCCGCGGCCAGGCCGAGCTTCTTGTTGATCTTGTAGCGGCCGACCTTGGCCAGGTCGTAGCGCTTGGGGTTGAAGTAGAAGTTCTCCAGCAGGGTGCGGCCGGCCTCGACGCTCGGCGGCTCACCGGGGCGGATCTTCTTGTAGATGTCGAGCAGGGCCTCGTCCTGGGTGGTGACCTTGCGGTCCTCGTCGAGGACGGAGGTCAGGGCCGGGTAGGCCTTGAACTCCTCGCGGATCTCGGCCTCGTCCATGCCCAGGGCGAGGAGGAAGACGGTGATGTCCTGCTTGCGCTTGCGGTCCACGCGCACGGCGACGTGGTCGTTCTTGTCGACCTCGAACTCGAGCCAGGCGCCGCGTGAGGGGATGAACTTGGCGTTGTAGACGTACTTGTCCGTGGCCTTCTCGGTGGCGCGCTCGAAGTAGACGCCCGGGGAGCGCACGAGCTGGGAGACGACGACGCGCTCGGAGCCGTTGACGATGAAGGTGCCCTTGTCGGTCATGAGCGGGAAGTCGCCCATGAAGACCGTCTGCGACTTGATCTCACCGGTCTGGAAGTTCTCGAAGTCCGCGACGACGTAGAGGGGGGCGGAGTAGGTGAGGTCCTTCTCCTGGCACTCCTCGGCCGTGTACTTGGGGTCCTCGAAGCGGTGGTCGTGGAAGGACAGGGCCATGGTCTCGCCGAAGTCCTCGATCGGGGAGATCTCGTCGAAGATCTCCTCGAGACCGGAGGCGCTGGGCAGGGAGTCGGGTCGCTCGGCGTTCGCGGCGTTGACGCGCTGGCGCCACTTCTCGTTGCCGACGAGCCAGTCGAAGGACTCGGTCTGCAGGGCGAGAAGGTTCGGGGCCTGCATGGGCTCCGGGATCTTCGCGAAGTTGATGCGACGCGACGCGGTGCGCGCGGCGATGTCAGCGGCAGTAGGTGCAGAGGTGCGCGAGGCAGCCAAAGGGGGATCCTTCCCTCATCTCGGGGATCACTCTGCGTGCACTGCGCGGTGCCGGTCGGGTCCGCCGCCGCGGGGCCAGGCCAGGGGCCTGTCCTCCGTCGGTCGATCACACTCGTGCCAGTACACACAATGGACGCAAAGCGCTAGCGTACACGCCGCCTCCACCCGTCTCCACGTCGGGACCCCTCAGGTTCTTGCGATCCCGGACACATTCGTGGATACTGCCCGGTTCCCGTCCCCTGTGCGTCCCGACGGCGGCCGTGGGCGCCGGAGCGATCATCGTCGGACCCCGGCCACCAGGTGGTGGCCGGGGTCCGACGATGATCGCTCCGCCCCGCCGGTCGGGCCGTGCGGGCCCGGGTCACCGGCGCGGGGACGGGCTCACTTGAGGGTGACGGTGGCGCCGGCGCCCTCGAGCTGCTCCTTGGCCTTGTCGGCCGTCTCCTTGTTGACGCCCTCGAGGACGGCCTTGGGGGCGGAGTCCACGAGCTCCTTGGCCTCCTTCAGACCGAGGGAGGTCAGGGCGCGCACCTCCTTGATGACGCCGATCTTCTTGTCGCCGGCGGCCTCGAGGATGACGTCGAACTCGGTCTTCTCCTCCTCGGCGGCGCCGTCAGCGGCGGCACCGGGGGCGGCGGCGACGGCAACGGCGGCCGGAGCGGCAGCGGTGACGTCGAAGGTCTCCTCGAAGGCCTTGACGAACTCGGACAGCTCGATGAGGGTGAGCTCCTTGAAGGCCTCGATGAGCTCGTCGGTGGTCAGCTTCGCCATGATGGGCGTTCCTTCCTGAAAAAGGGTCCTGCACCGTCTGTGGTCAGCACAGGGTCTGTGTGGTGTGGGGGTGACGCACGCGGCTCAGGCCGCGGCCTCCTGCTTCTCGCGCAGGGCGTCGACAGTGCGGACCGCCTTGGAGGCGGGCGCGACGAAGAGGTACGCGGCCTTGGACAGCGACGCCTTCATGGCGCCGGCGGCCTTGGCGAGCAGCACCTCGCGGGACTCGAGCGAAGCCAGCTTCTCGACCTCGGCGGAGTCGAGGACGTTGCCGTCCATGACACCACCCTTGACGACGAGCTTGGCGTTGTCCTTGGCGAAGTCACGCAGGGCCTTGGCGGCCTCGACCGGCTCACCGGTGACGAAGGTCAGGGCGGTGGGGCCCTTGAGGTCGTCGGCGAAGGCCTCCAGGCCGGCCTCGCGGGCGGCGATGGCGGCAAGCGTGTTCTTCACCACGGTGTACTCGGCGTGACCGGCGAGCGAACGACGCAGCTGCTTGAGCTCGGCGACGGTCAGCCCGCGGTACTCAGTCAGCAGCACGGCACCGGAGTCGCGGAACCTGCCCGCGAGCTCGGCGACAGCCGCCTCCTTGTCAGGCCTTGCCATGGGCCCTCCTTCCGTGGTCTGCCGCAGGCGCCCGGGCCCGGGAACGGGTAGAGCCCCGCGCCGGCAAGGCACGGGGCTCTCGCTCCGCACGGGGCGGAGGGGTCTCGTTCTCACCTGCGCTGGCCTCGCCGCCCGTGGGCGCCGAACTTGGTCCTGGTCCTCGCGGACCGGGAGACCTGCGGTCTTTGGCAGGTGCCACACTACCGGCCCCACCGCCCCGCGCCGCAAGCGCTGGCACGCTCCTGCGCGGTGCGATCGGTCACGTGCGGGCCCGGGCCCGCAGCCTCGGGGGCGCCCGCCCCTTCCCGCCGACGCCCCGTGCCCCTACGGTTCCGGCATGCCGCAGACCACTCCCACGTGGGCCCCGTCCGTCGCCCCCGCCCAGCTCCTCGTCGACGGCGCCCCCTCCGGCGTCCCGCTGTGGGTCGCGCACAACCGCAAGGAGCGCAACGCGGGTCTGCTGGGCACCGAGGGTCTCGACGGCGCCCTGTGGATCCGCTGCTGCAACTGGGTCCACACCTTCGGCATGCGCTATGCCATCGACGTCGTCTACCTCTCGCGCTCGGGCCGGGTGCGCACCGCGCGCACCATGCGGCCCGGGCGCCTCGGGGCGCCGCGCGTGAGCGCGACCGCCGTCGTCGAGCTGCCGGCGGGGGCGGCCGCGCACGCCGGGATCACACCCGGACGCACCCTCGCCGTCGGCCCCGCCGACGAGCGCCCCACCGCCTGAGCCGCGGGCGGCCCACCAGGCCCCGCGCACCGGTCGCCCCGCGCAACCGGGCGGCCCTCACTCCCTCCCGCCGGGCGTCACACGAGGGCGAGACCCGCCTCGGCGTCGGCGCGGTTCTGCTCGAAGGCGTCGGAGTCGTCCCAGCGCAGCAGGATGACGGCCCGGTTGACGTCGCCGTCCCGCACGAGCCACAGGCAGCCGTGGTAGTCGCCCGCCCCGCTCCACAGGAAGTCGACGCGCTGGCCCTCCAACGAGCCGTTGGAGAAGGCGGACACGGCCGCCTCGCGCAGCGCGGTGACACCCGGGTCCTTGAGGAAGCCCGCCACGGCCTCCGTCAGCGAGGCGCCGGCCAGGCCGTCACCGGCCATGACCGTGCCCGGCAGGCGCGAGTCCTCGACCCGGTCGGTCCACGCCCGGGACCAGGGGGCGGCGCCGTTGCGCTCCTCAGGCTGGCCGATGTCGTTCCAGTCCTCGCCCACGAGCAGCCAGAGGCCGGCGGCCTGGCGGCGCTGCCACCCCTCGGCGGGCGCCTGCGGCTCGGGCTCGTCGGCCAGCGCCAGGCCCGCCTCGAAGGCCGAGACCATGTCGTCATCCACTGACGGGCCGAAGAGCACGACGACGGCCGTCGAGGGGGTGCCGGTGAGTGTCCACACGGCGCCGGACCCGGTCGACGAGGTCAGCGGCTGGCGCGAGCCGCCGCGCACCTGCTGCGTCTCGCCGGTCGTGACGTCGGTGCCGACGATCTCCATGAGGCTGGCAAGGCCGAGCGCGGCGGAGGCCTTGTCCTCGGCCCCGGCGCCCCACAGGCGCGCGAGGACGAGGTCGCCCTGCGGCACGGCCGAGGTGTCGCTCGTCCAGCAGCGGTCCCAGTAGAAGTCCGTGGAGCCGCTCTCCTGGACGAACGGGCTCATGCCCGCGGGTACGGGTACGGTCAGGGGCTCCATGACCTCACGCTGCCAGCTCTCGGGCAACGGGGCCTCCTGCGGGTCCTCCGAGTCACCGGAGCAGGCGGCGAGCGCGGGGGCGCCGGCGGCGGCGAGCGCTGCCGCGCCGGTCAGCCGGAGCAGGAGGCGTCGGGAGAGTGTCATCGTCAGGGCTCCTCGTCAGGACGTCAGGGACCACAGCACGCTACCGGCCGTCTCGTGGTCCCGACCAGGGGCGTGCGCCCCACGCCGGCGCCGCACTGCGGGGCGCACGGCTCACGCCGCCGGCGCCGCGCGCGTGAGACAGTGGCGAGCGTGCCCCTCACGCTCCTCCTCGTCCTGGTCGTCCTCGCCGTCTGCGCCGCCACCGTCCACGGGCCCGCCTCCCGCTACGCCCGCGGCTACGTCAACGCGCTGCTCGTCGAGACCGCCGTCCAGGAGCCGGGGGCGCAGCCCCCCGCGCTGCGCGCCGCCGCACGCCGGCGCGCTCTGCTGCGCGCCGGCCGGCAGACGGCCCTCTTCCTCCTGGCGGCGCTCGGCGCCTGCACCGCCGCGCTCTGGGCCGGACGGTGGCACGAGGCCGTGCTCGTCCTACCGGTTCTCGCGGCGCTGACGGTGGCCGGGAGCACGGACGCCGTCTGTCACCGCCTGCCGAACCGTCTGCTCGGTCCGGCGGCCCTGTGGGCCGCCGTCTGCGTCGTCGTTGACGTCCTCGCACGCCTGGCGGCGGGGACCGGGCCCGCTCAGGCCCTCCTCCCCCTGGCGGGGGCGCTCGGGGCCGCCGCCGGGCTCGGGGGCGCGACGCTCCTGCTCGCCCTCGTGCCCTCCGGGATCGGCATGGGCGACGTCAAGCTGTGCGCGATCACCGGGCTCTGGCTCGGACGGCTCGGCTGGGCCGTGCCCGTTGCCGGGGTGGTCGCCGGGTTGCTCCTCGCCGGGCTGGCGGCCATCGTCCTCATGGTGCTGCGCCGTGCGCAGCGGGACACGATGATCGCCATGGGCCCGTACCTCGTCGCCGGTGCCTGCGCCGCCTGGGTCCTCGCCGTGCTGTGAGACGGCGCGGGGCCCGCCGCGCGCCGGGCCCTGAGCCCCTGCCGGGGTGCTCAGTCCCGGGGCGCCGTGGTCGCTGAGCACAGCGACATCAGCGCCGCACAGGTGTCGACCAGCGCGCCCCGGGGCACGAAGGCCGTCAGCGTGTAGGCGCGTGCGGCCTCGTCGCAGAGGAAGAGCTCGACCGCGTCGATGACCGTCGTCTCGCCCCAGCCGGGCAGGAGCGCGTCCTGCGTCCACGTCAGCTGATGGCTCTGGGCGAAGCCCTCCCAGGTCAGGGGCTGCTCGGCCGTCGTCACGGCCCCCTGCGACTGGAGCTCCTGCCTCACGGCGTGCGCGGCGCTCTGCGTGGAGCCGGTGAAGGCCGCCGGCCCCTCGACGACGAGGTACCCCCAGGCGGTGTCGTCGGGCCACACGTAGGTCACGGACACGCGCCCCTCGCCCAGGCTCTCGGGCGTGAGGGCCCGGGCCCCCTCGCCCAGGCTCACCAGCAGGCCGGTGACCGGCTCGACCCGGGTGCCGGTGACGGCCAGCCGTGCCAGCCGGATCTGCGGCGCCTCCTGCCCGGAGGCGGGCGCACTGGGCTCGGAGGGCGGGTCGGCGGCCTGTGGGGAGGAGGCGCAGCCGGCGAGACCGGCCAGGAGCGCGCTCACCGTCACCAGGCCCGTGCGCACAGCGCTGCGGCGCCGCACGGCCAGGACACGCGCGGTCGCGCTCAGTCGCTGCCGGCCAGCCACAGCCCCTCCTCGACCGTGCTCAGCAGCGCGGTGTCGAGGCCCGCGGTGAGGGTGGCGAGGACGGCGCACACGAGTGGCTCGCCGTCACCGCGCGAGCGCTGGAGGGTCCACAGGACGCCGCTGCCCCGGCCGGCGCCCTCGTCCCGGCCGCCATAGGTGAAGGGCAGGCGCAGCGCGTCGAGGCCCTCCTCGTCGAGGGACAGCGCCTCCACGGTGCCGTCGCGCTCGAAGGCGGGCACGGAGCCCGCCACGCAGTCGGACTCGATCTGGGCCAGGGCGTCCGAGGCACTGGCCTCCCTCGTCTCGGGGCACAGGAGCACCAGGGCTCGCGCCGCGCCGTCCGCGTCGACGTCGCCCCAGCCGGCGGTCCACCGCTGTGAGCCGGCCAGGGCGCCGACGGCGCTCCAGGCCGAGGGCACGCTCAGGCTCGCGCCGCCGCGCCCGACGCGGGTCCAGCCGCCGGGGGCGCTCGGGCCGTCGTGGCGCGGGGAGATCCTCAGGGACTCCTCCACCGTGGTCCTCACGGACTCGTCGAGACGGTGGGCGCCCAGCAGGACGGCCGCGCAGGAGGCGCCTTCCTCAAGCGCCCAGAGCCTGACGGAGCCCAGCTCGGTGCGCTCGGTGGCCAGGTCGAGGCAGGCGACGGTGAGGGAGTCCTCACCGCCCTGGGCACTGGTCGTGGTCGGGCGCAGCCCGGGCACGCTGGTCCGCAGGGCGTCGAGCGCGGCGGCCAGCGCCTCCTCGGCGGTGGTGGCGCCGACGGGGCCGGCGGCCAGCAGGTGCCCGTTGCCCCCGTCCTCGCGCCAGGCGTCCGTGAACACGCCGATACCGGTGTCAACCGGGCCGTGGGACCAGCCGGTGGGCACGCTGAGGGACAGGTCGCCGACGGCGACGCGGTCCCAGCCCCTCGGGGCGGCCGGCCCGTGAGCGCTGCAGCCGGTGGCCGCCAGCGGCACGGCGAGCGCGAGGGCGAGGAGGCTGCGGCGGGTGAGGCCGCTCATGGCTGAGCGTCCTGGTCGGCGGGCGCGTCCTCGGGGGCGACGAGGGCCTGCTCGTAGGCGAGTGCGAGGGCGTCGTCAGCGCCCACGAGGGCGATGACCACCCAGCCGTCGGTCGTGGCCAGCACCCAGGCGCGCGAGGAGCCCTCGTGGCCCGTGCGGGTGAAGGCCAGGTGGATGACGCCCTCGTCCGCCTGCCCGGCGGCGACGGCGGGGCCGGGGGCCCCCGAGGTGTAGGAGCCGGTCTCCGTGTAGCCGCTGACCGCGGCACCCAACAGGGTGGTGGCGAGCATGCGGGCCTGCCCGCCGGAGCCCGCCCCCAGGGGTGTGGAGACGAGCACGTGGGCCGAGTCCTGCTCGCCGGCTCTCAGGGCCCATGCCTCCCCGTCGTCCGTGGTGGGCGCGGCGGCCCAGTCCGCGGGCAGGGGCAGCTGGATGCCGCTCACGCTCACGACCGCCTCGGCCCGGGTGGCGGCGGGCGGCAGCGGCGAGGGCTGGACGAGGACGTCGTCGTGCGCGCAGGAGGCGACGGCCCCGGCGAGCGCGGGCACCAGCAGGAGAAGGAGGATGGGTGCGGGCATGGCGGTGCGGCGGGTCACGGGGCGGGCACCCACTCTCCCCCGGCGGGCCGTTCGGCGAGCGGCAGGCGCTCGGCGCCCTCCAGGAGGGGGTCGGCCCGCAGCCGCTCGGCCGTGGCGCTCTCGCCCTCGGGCAGGATGACGCTCTCGCGCAGGCCCTGGCCGGTCTGCGCGGCGAGACGCTCGAAGGCACTCACCGACATGTCGGCGGGGTCCGTGCCGGTGAGCGCCACGGGGTCGGGGTCGACCCGTTGCCCGGCGAGCTCGACGAGCCAGGACTCGACCGCCGCCCAGCTGGTGGGGGTGACGGGCACGACGAGCTCGGTGCGCTCGAGCCCGGTGGGGGTCTCGGCGAGGGAGCAGACGGCCAGTGCCGTCAGGGAGCCGTCGGGCAGCCGCTCGGCGCGCACCTGGATGAGGGCCCCGTCGGGGCGCTGCCACGTCCAGGTCAGGGTGGTCACCCCGGTGGCGGGTGTGAGCACGGAGCGGTGGAGCACGTCGTCGACGGCGTCGAGCCCGGCATCCGGCCTCACGCCCAGGTCCAGGTCGACGACGACGGGCTGCGCCGTGCTCGGGTCGGCGGGGTCGAGCCCGAGCAGCGGGGCCCGCAGCAGGCCGGTGGCGCGCTCGGCGAAGGGGTCGGAGGCCAGGGCGTCCCACGTGTCGCAGGATCCTGTCCCCGGTGCCCCGCAGGCGAGGTCCTCGAGCGCCACGAGGACGCCGGCGCCCTCGAAGCGGCTGGCGGGCGCGGCCTGAGGTCGGCCCTCACCCCACATCTGGCTCCAGGCGGGGACGGCCTGGGCGAGCGTCACGGGACTCCGGCCGGCCACGGTGTCCCGGTGTCCCCCCGCCACGACGCCGGCCGCGGCGGCCGCCACGACCACCCGCTCGTCACTCGCCGCCGGCAGCGCGACGGCGCCGGTCGGCACCGGTGCGGGGGCGGGTGCACCGCAGGCGGAGGAGTCGGCCAGGCACAGGAGGCGGTGGAAGGCCCCGGTGACGGCACCGAGGATGACGAGGCCGGTGATGACGAGCACGGCGATCATCGCCCGGTAGCCGCGCAGGCCCGGCTCCGCGCGCAGCTGTGGGCGCCTCCCTCCGCTCAGTGCCATGCGTGCCCCGGCTCAGTCGGTGACGAGGCGGGTGTCGATGCGGGCCCGGGTGGTGTACGTGCGCGGCAGGGGCGGCTGGGGCGGTTCGGTCGGCGCGGCCGACTCGCTCGGCTCCGGGGAGGAGCCGCCGGGCGCGTCCTCGGCGGGCTCGACCTCCTCGGGCTCGGTGCGGCACACCCGCCCGTCCTTGACGCCCAGCAGCCCGTCGCTCACGCAGGCGCCCGAGGCCAGGTCCAGCTGGGCGGTCGCCATCGACGAGTTGTGCAGGTCCGTGCCGTAGACGGTGTCGTTGCTGCGGGCCTCCACCCTGAAGCGCAGGCCGGGCAGGACATCGATGTCGGTCACGGTGGCGTTGTTCGCCGCGGCGTAGGAGGTCACGGCGTGCTCGATGCCGCTGCGCGAGCAGTAGGTGGACACCGGCTGGCCGAGCTCGGCCCAGAACCCGGCCGGGTCCTCGGCGAGGACCGCGCGGCGGTAGGCGTCCTCGAGCTGGTCGGCACAGTGGTCGGCGGCAGCGAGCGCAGCGGCGTCCGCGGCCGTGTTGACGCTGCGGCGCTCGGCGACGGCGTCGCCGACCATGAGCATGACGACGACGCCCACGGACAGCAGGCCGATGGCCATGACGGCGATGAGGCCACTGACCGCGGCGCCGCGCTCGTCGCACAGGGCGGCGGCGAGCGGGCGCAGGCGAGTGGGCACCGCCGTGCGCACAGCGCTCATGCCTCGATCACCGGGATGCCGGTCAGGCGCAGGGCGATGGCGTCGTCGCCGTCGCCGGGCAGGTCGAGGACAACCTCGTCCTGGCCGGTGTCCGGCCAGACGGCGGGCAGCAGGACGGGGGCGTCGGGGCCGTCGATGAGCGGGGCGCTGACGTCGGTCATGGGCGTCAGCAGCGCGTCGTCCTCCGCCTGCAGCGGCAGGTAACGGGTCGCCCCGTCCAGCAGCGACAGGGAGCAGACATTCGGTGTCACGACGCCCCAGTGGGCCTGCCAGGCGTGCGGCAGGTGGAAGGCGTCCGGGGAGAAGTAGACCGTGGCGTCGGCGCTGATGCGGACCCGCCCGATGAGGCAGCCGTCGGCGCGGGTGACCTGGTCCAGGGACACGTGCAGCGTCGCGCCCTTGTAGTCCACGTCGACGCCGTCCTTCCCGGTGCCGACCGGGCCGGCGGGCTCCGGGAGCTCGCCCGCTGCTGCCTGCGCGAGCCCGTCCTCGCCCTCGGCGGGCTCGGCGGGGGTCAGGACCACCTCGACGCGGCGGTTGACGGCCCGGTTGGCGTCGGAGTCGTTGGGCACGCGCGGCTCCGACTCCCCCTTGCCGGTGAGCGTGACCTGCCAGGCGGACAGGTCGGTGAGCCGGCCCAGGCGGTCGCCGACCGCCTGCACCCGCCGCTCGGAGAGCTCCTGGTTGTGGGCGTCGGAGTCGACGTCGTCGGTGTGGCCGGTGACCGCCAGCGAGCCGCCGGAGGGGTAGCGCTCGATCTGCGCGGTGACGGTGGACAGGATGGTGTCCGCCTCGGCGGTCAGCTCGGCGGAGTCGGAGGCGAAGGTGACGTCGCCCGAGACGAGGACCGTCGTCGTGTCCTCGTCCTCCTGGGTCTCGGAGGAGCCGTCGGCAGCCCCGATGAGGGTCTGCAGCGGGTAGGGGCCCGCGTCGTCGAGGTCCGGGGAGGAGGCGGCGAGCACGGCGGCGGCGTCGAAGACGTCCGTGGAGCTCTCCACCGGGATGCCCGGGATGACGCCGAAGCCGGGCAGGAACAGCGCGACCTCCTCGGTGCCCTCGGCGAGCGCGGTGAACAGCGGGTGCAGCACGAGGGGCTCGTCGGCGCTCACGGTGCTCAGCACGCCCTCCGTGCTACCGCCGCTCTCCGGGTAGCAGGCGGCGCCGGCGAGGTCGAGCATGCGGATACCGCCGATGAAGTCGCCGGGGGTGTTGTAGGTGGAGAAGGTCGTCGTGCCCAGGATGGCCTCCCCCTGCGTGGGGAACAGGGTGAGGTGGACGAGGGTGGTGCCCTCGGTGACGACGGCGGGGCCCGCCGTGACCGTCCACTCGACTCCGCTCAGGCCTCCGGTGAGGGCGGGGCCGGATGCCGCGCCCTGGCCGGCCGTGGCGGAGGGGCCGCCGCTCGCGGTCGGCTCACCGGTGGAGGCGTCGACAGGCTGTGACGGCCCACAGGCCGCCAGGACGGCGGCCGTGCCGAGGACGGCCGAGCCCAGCAGGGCGGCGCGGCGGGTGACGGGCTCTGGTGACTTCATGGCGGCGGCGCTCCTCAGCACTTCCTCAGTCTGGTCAGTCGGATCGGGTGAGTCGGACGGATGGCAACCGCTGCGAGCCTAGCGGCGGGCGGCGCGGCCGTGGACCCGGTCGGCATGGGCCGTGCTCCCCATGCGCTGGGTGGTTCTCATGCGACGTGCGCAGCACGGTGGGCTCGGGCACCGAGGGTGCCCGAGCCCACCGCGTGGCACGGACGGGTCAGAAGATCTTGCCGAGTGCCTCGGTGACCTTGGCGCCGATGTCGAAGCCGTTGAACGCCGTCATCACGGCGGCGGCGACGATCATGGCGACGACGATCATGCCGGCGTACTCGGCGGCACCCTGGCCCTCCTCGCGCTCGACGAGGTTGTGGAGCCAGGTGTGGACGCGGACCTGGGAGGAGAGAACGGCGTTGGACATGGGATGACCTCCATGGCTGGGCCGAGTCGAGGACTCGGAGTGTTCAGGGGCACCGGCCTGCCGGTGATGACGACAGGCTAGGAAGGGGCACCGCCCCACCCCCAGGGGCACCCGCCCCCAAGGACGCCCCGTGCCCGGCGGGGCAGCGGGACCGGGGCACGCCCGGGCACCCGAGCTGCCCGCCGTGCCCGCGCCACGGGCGCCGCCCTCAGCGCTCGGCGGTCTCGGCGGCGCGCCAGGCGACGACCGCCTCCGCACGGTTGTGGACGTGCAGCTTGGGGTAGGCGGAGTTGAGGTAGTTCTTCACCGTCCTGGGTGAGAGGAACTGCTCCTCGGCGATCTCGGCGTTGCTCAGGCCGCGCGCGGCCGCCTCGATCACCTCGGCCTCGCGCTTGGTGAGCAGGTCCGCCAGCGGGTTGCGGCGCGCCCGGGCGGGGGTGGCGCCGACCGCCAGCAGCGCGCTCGCCTCGGGACCGAGGACGAGGCCGCCCTGGGCGCAGGTGGTGATCGCCGCCGCCACCTGCTCGACGCCGAGGCTGCCGTGGACGAGGTAGCCGCGTGCGCCCAGTGACATCGCCTCAGTGATCGTCTCGGCGTCGTCGGCGCTCGTGAGCATGACCACCTGGGCGGTCTCGGCGAGCACGGGCAGCGCCTCGAGCCCGCCCATGCGCGGCATGCGCACGTCGAGCAGGACGACGTCGGGCCGGAAGCTGCGGGCGCGGTCGATGGCCTCCTGGCCGTCGGCGGCCTCGGCGACGGCCTCGACGGCCTCGATCTGCTCGAGGACGCGGGCGAGGCCGAGCCGGACGATGGCGTTGTCGTCGACGACGAGCACCTTCATGGTTCCTCCTTCACGCTCACGCGGCCAGCGCGCTCGCGGGACGGTTGCGGGACGGGGATCGTGGCGAGGACGCGGGTGCCGCCGCCCTGGCGGGGCTTGAGGGACAGGCGCCCGCCGAGCGAGGCGAGGCGCTCCTGCATGCCGCACAGCCCGTAGTGGCCGGAGCCGCGCAGGTTCGTCGGGTCCTCGAGGACGCGCCGCGGCAGGCCCACGCCGTCGTCCTCGACCTCGAGCAGCAGGCGCGGCGGAGCGTCGTCGGTGCCGGTCACGCGCACGCGCACGTGCGAGGCCCTGGCGTGCTTCTCGATGTTGGAGAGCATCTCCCCCAGCGCGCGCTGCGCCTGCCAGGTCAGCTCGCCCGAGGCCGCGAGCGAGCGGCCCTCGCACGCGGTGCGCACCTCCAGCTGGAGCCGCCGGCCCCAGGTCTCGACGTCGTGGACGAGGCGCAGGCGCAGGTCGCCCTCCGGTGCCACGCGCAGCTCGTCGAGCACGGCCCGGGACTCGGCGGACAGGGCGTCCGCCGCCTCGAGCAGGAGGGCGGCGTCCCGGGCGTGCGCGCTGCCCTCCTCGGCGAGCTCGGCGGCGAGGACCTCGGAGAGCATGCGCACACCCGCGGCGGACTTGGCCACCGTGTCGTGCAGGTCCCGGGCGAGGACGATGCGCTCCTCGCTGGAGGCCTGCAGCGCACGCACCCGGGCCAGGTCCGCCGCGACGACCTCGACGCGCGCGACCTGCTCGACCATCCTGCGCCCGAGGAGGGCCAGTCCCAGGACGGCCACGAGGACGAGCAGGTGCGGCCACGGGCCGGGCGCGCGCACGGCGAGCACGGTCAGGGCCATCAGGACGGGCACGAGCCATCCCCACAGGGCGCGGCTGCCCGAGACCACGCTGATGAGGAAGGCCGAGACCAGCGCGTAGGCGGTGACCAGGGGCGGGGTCGCACCCGTCGGCCCGGTGCCGACGGCGAGCACGCCGACGGTGACGACGGCGTCGGGCACCGTGAAGAAGGCGGTGACGAGGTAGCCGCCCTCGCGCCCCCACCGCATCAGGAGCAGGAGGTTGCCGGGGACCACGAGCAGCAGCAGGAGGCCTCCCGTGACCGGGCCCCGCCCCACCACCGCGAGCGCGCCGAGGGCGACGACGAGCACGATGCCCAGGCGCACGTCGACGAGGAGCCGGGCCGCGGGGGCGAGCGCGGCCTCGGAGACCCGGCGCGCGTCACCCATCGAAGAGCCCCTGCAGCATCGGCAGGTTCATGACGATGAACGAGCCCGCGACGAGGACGATGGTGCCCGGGACGATGAGCATCGTCACCACGAGGGAGACCTTCGGCTGCGCCCGCGTCGCGGCCTGACGCACCTGCTGGGAGCGGACCCGGCGCACCTCGCGCGCGATCTGGCGCAGCGCGTCCTCCAATGGGGTGCCCAGCTCCTCGGACTGCAGGAGCGCGGTGACGAAGGAGGCGACACTCGGTGACTGGTTGCGCCCGCGCAGCCCCTCCAGGGCCGCGCGCCGCGGCACGCCGAGCTGCAGCTCGCGCAGCACCGTGGCGATCTCCTCGGCGAGCGGACCGGAGTGCTCGGTGGACACGCGCCGCAGGGCGGCGCGGAAGGGCAGCCCCGCGGCGACGGTGACGGCCAGGACGTCGAGGAAGTCGGGCAGGTCCCGCTCGATCTCCCGCTGCCGGCTGCGGATGGCGGAGTACAGCCAGGTGTGCATCCACAGGCTGAAGACGGCGAAGATCACCACCCCGTACATCGGCCTGCCGTTGAGGACCCACAGGAGCATGAGCAGCGCGCCCACCGTGATGAAGCCGGCCTCGCGCTGGATGAAGGACTGGGCGGTCAACCCGACGGGGCGGCCGGCGGCCCGCAGCTGGCGTGAGAGCCTGCGCACGCGGCTCTCCCCGTAGAGCTGGCGGAGCAGCCGCTGGGTGAAGGTCCCCATGAAGTCCGCGGTGCGCGCGAACAGTCCCGGGCGCGCCTCGTCGTCGGCCGCGCCGGTGGCCTCGAGCGCGAGCAGCTCCTCGATCTGCGGCTCGCGCACCATGCGCAGGGACTGGGCGACCAGCAGCACGATGAGGGCGGCGAGGGCCCCGAGCAGGACGGCGAGCACGGTTCAGACCTCCACCCGGGACACGACCCGCATGAGCAGCGCCCCGGCGGCGAAGAAGCCCAGCGCGGCGACGAGGACGACGCGCCCGGCCAGTGTCGAGGCCAGCGAGTCGAGCATGCCGGGCTGGAAGACGTTGAGCAGCACCACGGCACCCGCACCGATGCCCATGACGGCGTAGCCGCTCATCGCGGAGCCGAGGATGACGGTGCGCACCTCGCGGCGCAGCTCCTTGCGGTCCTCGAGCGTCCGAGAGATCTCCATGAGGGCGTCGGTGAGGGCGCCTCCCGTACGGGCCTGGATGACGATGGTGCGCACGAGCACGTCGAGCTCGCGCGAGGGCATCTGCTCGCCGAGCTCGCGCAGGGCCGCGTCCAGGCTCCAGCCGAGGTCGAGGTGCGCCGCCACGCGCGTCATCTCCGAGCCGGCGGGCTCGGAGAGCTCGCGTCCGGCCATCGCGACGGAGCGGCTCACGCTCAGGCCGGCGGCGTTGCCGTTGGCGATGATGCGGGCAAGCTCGGGCAGCTGGGCGGTGAAGTCCTCCCGCCGCCTGGCCGCGGCGCGGCTGAGCCACTGCAGACCGGCCCACAGCAGGATGAGGGCGATGATGACCGAGCCGATATACCCCAGGACCACCCGCCCGGCGATGAGCGTCACGCCCATCGCCGCCACCATCGCGAGGGTGACCGCCACGGGGTCCCACGACCGCCCGGCCGCGACGAGCCGGCGCTCGACGGCGGTGAAGGGCCAGTAGTGCGCGAGGCGGCCGGCCAGGTAGGCGGCGCGCTGGCCCCCGCTCGCCTGGCCGGCGCCGGTGAGCCGGACCAGGTCCCGGCGCCTGGCGGACTCGGCGGCCAGGACGCTGACGGCGGCCGTGGCCAGGACGAGGGTGAGGAGGGTGAGAGCGAGGAGGAGCCTGACGGTCGGTGTCATTGCGGGCCCCCCGCTCCCCCGAAGGCCTCCGGGACCACGGCGTCCTGCTCCGTCAGCCGTTGGAGCAGCGCGTCGGGCAGGCGGTGGGGGGTGAAGGAGCCGGAGCGCTCATAGGTGAGCACGGGCACGGTCCTGAAGGGCTCGCGGTGCTCGGAGACGACCGCCTCGATCTGCCGCACGCGCCGCACGCCAGCGGCGTCGCGCTCGAGCTGGACGATGATGTCGATGGCCGAGTTGACCTGGTCGCGGATCGTGTCGACCGGCAGGTCGAGGTCGGACATGCTCGCCAGGGTCTCGACGCGGCCGAGCGCGTCGCGCGCCGAGTTGGCGTGCACCGTGGTCAGCGAGCCCTCGTGGCCGGTGCTCATGGCCTGGAGCATGTCCATCGTCTCGCCGCCGCGGACCTCGCCGACGACGATCCGGTCGGGCCTCATGCGCAGCGAGTTGCGCACGAGGTCGCGGATGGTGACCTCGCCACGGCCCTCGGAGTTGGCGGGGCGCGACTCCAGGCGCACGACGTGCTCCTGCTGGAGGGACAGCTCGGCGGAGTCCTCGATCGTGATGATGCGCTCGTGCTCGGGGATGAGCCCGGACAGCGCGTTGAGGAAGGTCGTCTTGCCCGTGCCGGTGCCCCCGGACACGAGGATGCTCAGCCGGGCACGCACCATGGCGTCGAGCAGGCGGCCGGCGTCGGGGCTCAGGGAGGCCTTCGCCACGAGGTCACTCATGCGGAAGGGCCGTGGGAAGCGGCGGATCGTCACCGTCGGCCCGTCGAGGGCCAGCGGCGGGATGATGATGTTGACGCGCTCGCCGCCGGCCAGGCGGGCGTCGACCATCGGGCGCGACTCGTCGACGCGCCGGTTGATCGAGGAGACGATGCGGTCGATGACCTGCATGAGCTCCTCCTCGGAGGTGAAGGCCGCCGGGATGCGCTCAATGCGCCCGGAGCGCTCGACGAAGAGGTCGTGGATGCCGTTGACCATGATCTCGGTGACGGACTCGTCACTGATGAGCGGCTCGAGGACGCCGAGGCCCACGGTGTCGTCAATGACGCGCTGGATGACCCGCGCGCGCTTGCGGGTGGACATGACGGGTCCCTCGATGGACAGGATCCGGGAGAGCACGCGCTCGAGCCGGGCGCGTTTGAGGGGCATGTCGAGGTCGGCGACCTCGTCGATGTTGACCTCCTCGAGCAGCCTCGCCCGGAAGCGGGTGACGAGCTCGGTGATCTCGCCCTGGTACGCCTCGGGGACCGTCCGGTCGCGCAGCGCCATGTCAGGGCCTCCTCGTCGGGTAGGTCGCCTCGGCGGACACATGCAGCCGGGTGACCTCGACGACGCCGGGGATGCCGATCGGCACGGAGCCCGTCACGTGCACGCAGCCGTTGCCGCAGCCGCTGACGGACTCCAGCCGCACATGGCCGCTGACGGCTGCGGCCACCGCCGCGTGGGCGGGCCGGCCCTCCTCGAGGGCGCGGGCGCCGTCGTCGGCGGCGGCGCGCACCTGCGAGACACCGACGGCGGCGCCGAGGCCCTGGAGCACGATGAGGACGACGATGAGGAGCCAG
The DNA here is from genome assembly GCF_023369555.1 of Actinomyces sp. AC-20-1. GTDB lineage: Bacteria > Actinomycetota > Actinomycetes > Actinomycetales > Actinomycetaceae > Actinomyces. The sequence continues at coordinate 59,060 of NZ_JACJVC010000003.1, forward strand.
GGCACGAGCGCGGCGGCCTCGACGGCGGACTGCCCCTCCTCGCGACGGCCGCGGGCCAGGGCTCGGGGTACTCGCAGCATCATCGCTCCCAGTCGATGCGTGAGGAGCCGGAGGCGGTGCCCATGCCGGGCACCACCGAGGGGACCGAGAGCGTCACGCGCACGGTGGAGGCGCCGGTGAGGCGGACCTCGACGCCGTCGCCCAGGGCCCCGGGGATCCGCTCGGAGACCCGGGCGGCGGCCTCGGAGGTGCTCGCTCCTGTGGCGACGATCCGCGCCGCGTCCTGGGCCGCGCTGTGGGCGACGAGGCTGGCGCTGCCCAGGATGAGTGCCTGGAGGCAGATGAGGAACACCGCCAGGACCGCGATGGCGGCCCCGACGAACTCGACGCTCGCCTGCCCCGACTCGCCTGAGCGTCGCCGCATGCGGCTCCCGGGGGCGGTGGAGGGGGTGGGCGGGATGGATGGTGGGCCGACCCACTCGGCCGGCGGTGCCGGGGCCGGCGCCGCGGGCTGCTCCGGGGAGTACGGGGCCGAGCCGGCGGGCGCCGGGACCGGGGCGGGCACATGGGCCGGAGCCGGCGCAGCGCCCGTGGCGGTGCTGCTGACGGTGTCCTCGCCCCCGCCGGTGGCGCGCGAGCGGCGGGAGGCGGCCTGCCTCGCCCGACGTCCGCGGCGGCGGGAAGGGCGCTCCGGTGAGCGGGTCTCGTCGGCCACGAGGGCGGGGTCCGCGGCGACGGCGGGCGCCCGGGTGGCGGAGGCGGCCCCCGCGACGGCGGCGCCGACGGCGGTGAGCTCGGGCAGCGCGAGGTCGATGAGGGTGCCGGTGTTGAGCACCGGCTCGAGCTGGGCCGTGCGCTCCGGCAGGACGGCGAGCAGGTTGAGGCTCACGAGCCGCGCGGCTGCGGCGGGCTGGATCTCGTTGTGGCGCGAGGTCCGGTTGAGCACGAGCACGGGCTCGGTGCCCCGCGCCAGGTCGAGCCGGTTCATCGCCTCGGTCAGGCGACGCACGCAGCGCAGGGCCGGGACCTGCGGCGTCGCCACGATGACCACCTGGTCCGCCAGGTCGATCGCTGCGGCGGTGGCGTCGTCGAGGTGCGAGCCGCAGTCGACGACGACGCACGCGTACCGGTAGCGCATGGCCTGGATGATCTGCCGGGCGGCGGCCTCGTTCATGATCTCGGCGAGCTCGGTCCGCTCGGGCGCGGGCAGCAGGTCGATGCCCTGGTGCAGGGGGTAGGCGACCTCCGAGATCTCGCGTCCACCGACCTCGGCCGCGAGGGCGGCGAGGTCGGTGACGCTGTTGCGGACGGTGACCCCGCAGTAGGCGGCGAGGTCGCCCGCGCGCAGGTCGAGGTCGACGAGCGCCGCACGGTCACGGGCGGCCGCGTCACGGGCGGTGGCCAGCGCGATGAGGGAGGTGCCCACGCCGCCCTTGGCGCCGATGACGGCGATGACCGACCCGACGCTCCGGCTCATCTGCTCGCGCTCGCCCGACACCAGCCCGCGGGCGGCCCGGGTCCACGCCGACAGCGCGCTCAGGCGCTCGGCGTAGTGCCCGACCGTCGGGGGCAGCGGGAGCACACCGCGGCCCCCGGCGTCGACGGTCCTCAGGACGAGGTCGGCGTCGGTGCGCGGCGACAGCAGGCACACGGGCAGCAGCGGGTGCACCGAGGACATCTCGCGCAGGACCGAGGGGCCGTTGCCGCCGTCGAGCGCCTCGTCGACCAGGACGATGTCGATGTCCTGGCGGCCGACCTCGATGCGGGCCTGGGACGGCGAGCTGACGGCGATGAGCTCGGCGAAGCCCTCGAGCTCGGTGATGACGGCGGCGACGGCCCGGGTGCAGGCCTGGTCGTCGGAGATGAGGAGCACCTGTGTCACTGTCCAGCCTCCTGTGCGGCGCCGTGGTAGACGGTCTGGTCATCGGTGAGCGGGGTGTCGTCGCCGGCGCCTCTGAGGGCGAGCCTGAGCTTGACCGAGTAGGACTCGGCGTAGGCCAGCCGCAGGGAGTCCTCACTGCTCAGGGCGAAGGTGACGGGGATCTGGTCGGACTCGCTGAAGGCGCCCGAGGCGTCCTCCTCCTCGACGGTCGTCACGACCCCGACGTTGATGATGAGGACGTTCTGGACGACGACCTCCGAGCGCTGCTCGCCCGTCTCGTCGTTCGTGATGGTGGCCAGGATGTCGACGTGGTCGCCCGCGCGGATGCGCCCGGCGACGCCCGTCTCGGCGTCCACCATGATCGCGACCTCGCGGTAGCCCGGTTGGAGGCCGGGCGCCTCGGTGAGCATGCCGGTCTGCAGGACCGAGCCGCTCGGGTAGGCGCCCGACGAGACGAGGCCCTCGATCTGCCCGAAGGTGCTGACGGCATTGGCCGGCGCCCACCGCTCAGGCACCTCGACGGTCTCGACGTCCGAGGCCTCGATGTGGTGCATGGCCTCGATGTCCGTGGTCAGGCGGAGCACCTCGACCATCGGGCCGACCTGCGAGGACACCGAGCTGACGTAGGCGGCGACACCGCTGAAGGTCAGCACGGCGGCGAGGATCGTCATGAGGAGCAGCAGCACTCCTCGTCTCTGTCGAGGATTCACTGGGGCTGCCTCTCACGGGTCGGGATCGGGAAGGCGGAGGTCGTGCGGGCGCTGACGGCGGTGCGGCAGAAGGGGCAGCCGGAGTCGGCCACCAGACGGCCGCAGAGGCGGCACGAGACGGTGGCAGCCGAGCCCAGCGCACCGCGCACGACTGAGGGCAGGTCGGGCAGGAGCGTGAGCTCGGCCCAGTACCGGCTCCCCCAGGGCGAGCCCTGGGCGGGGACGACGACCGGGGCCAGCGGCCCCTCGACAGCCAGGTGCAGGCGCCCGGTGGAGGCGGAGGCGCTCCAGGCGGCGACGCCGGCCCCGGAGGTCGACCACGTCATGGTCGGGGTGGTGGTGACGGTGCCCGCGGTCAGGTCCGCCTCGAAGGAGCCTCCGACGAGGCTGCGCACGTGCTGCCACAGGCTGGGCCTGGGGCTGGTGATCCGGGCGACGGAGGACAGGGCCACGCGGGTGCGGCACGCGGCGATCAACGCGTCGGCCAGGGCCTGGGCGAGGCCGTACTGCCGGGGTGCGAGTGCGGCCAGGCCGTGCACCGCGAGAGCCCTCTGGGTCGTGGTGCCGCCCAGGCGCACGAGTGCGACGTTCTGCGAAGCCGTGACCTGGTCGGCGATCCGAGCGGGACGGTCGGCGTCGTCGTCGGTGACGACGAGCACGGCGTCCTCGCTCAGGACGTCGAGGGCACGGGCCACTGCGGCGGCGGGGTCCGGGCCCTGGGGGACGAGGACGCCGGGCGGCGGCGGGTCCGTGCAGGGTGTTGCGGCAACAAGGATCACAGAGACTCCAGGGACTCCTCTGATGGGTGACGGGGCGTGCGGTCCGGCAGGGAGGCGGACCTCACACCTCGCGGGCACCGTCAGGGCGGCGCCTCGGCAAGGACCGTACACAGCGTTCGGACCCGGCGACACGGATCGGACTCCCCATGGCTGCGGCGCACCGCGCCACCTGTGACGGCCCGCGCGGGCAGGGCCCACGCGCCGAGGACGCTACGGGGCGCACCGGCGGCCCGGAAGGGGCCGGCGCCCCACGTGCCGCCCCATGACAGGTCCCTCCGCCGGCCCCGGACGGGAGCACAGCACGGGGCGCGGGCCCCTTCTGCGCTCACCGACGGGTCCGTAACGTCGGCTCGCGTCCGGTCTCCGGCCTTGTCCCATCGCACCGTAGGGGGAACCGTGTCCCACACCTCTCAGGCGGGTTCCCGCCGTCGGCACCTCGAGTCCGGTGCCGGGGCGGCGGAGTACGCGGCCATCATCGTCGTCGTCATGGCGGTGGCGGCCGCCGTCGTGCTCGCCGTCAGCGGCGTCAACGTCGGCCGGGCGGTCACCTGCGCGGTCTCATCGGTCTTCGGCGACGGCTCCGGTTGCGCCTCGGCGGATGACGGCCTGCGCGTCGACCCGGCGGACAACGTCGTCCAGGATGAGTCGCAGACGAGCACGGGCGGCGGCTCGGTCGGCACGGACAACCCCGTCTTCAACGTCTCCGCCGGGTTCGACGACCAGGGGAAGACGACCTACGCCCAGAACGAGGACGGCTCCGGGCAGTACCGGGTCTCCGACTCCAAGCAGGGCTTCGTCAAGGGCTCGGTCGGCAAGGACGACCTTAAGGTCGGCAGTGTCGACGTCTCCCTCGAGGCCTCCGCCTCCGGCGCCCTCACGATCACCGACACCACCGTCTACGACTGCGCTGACCCGGCCTCGTGCACCCAGTTCGGTAAGGACAACGCCGAGGAGTTCGACAACCGCACCCGCCAGGGCGTGAGCCAGATCATGGGCGGCGGGGACACGGAGGTCGACGGCACCGCGAGCTCCTACGAGCACACGACCTCCGGCTCGATCGAGCTGAGCGTCAAGGCGGGTGCCGAGGTCGACGTCGACGACAGCGAGATCTCCGCCTCCGCCGAGGGCGCCGCCTCGATGACCTTCGAGCACACGACGACCTACGCGGCCGACGACAACGGCGACAAGGGCGACAAGACGGGCGAGGAGGTCTCGACGCAGTACGAGCTCAACGGATCCGTCGGGGCGGCGGCGGAGGTCGTCGAGAAGGAGGTCAACGGTCTCGAGGTCGAGGCGCACGCCGGTGTCACGCTCTCCGGTGGCATCGGCGAGGAGGTCACCTACAAGGAGGACGCCGACGGCAACCTCACCGAGCTGACCTTCCAGACGACGAGCAACTGGTCCAGCGGGTCCACCCTGTCGGTCGGAGTCGAGGGTGAGGACGACAACGGCGATGACACCTCGCCCTTCACCGGTGCCGGCGAGACCCAGGTCGGCTACCAGTACGAGACGACCGTGACGGTCGACGTCACCCAGCTCAGCGACACCGACCGCAAGGTGGTCGAGGGCTACGTCTACTCCATGTCCTCCAAGAGCCCGGTCCTTCCCAAGGCGGCGCTCAACCCCTCCGTCCCCGCGGACAGCGACGACGCCCTCGGCACCATCATCCACGAGCACGCCCAGGTGACGACGTCGAAGTACGAGGTCGCCAGCGCCAGCGCGGAGAACGAGTACGACTTCGTCATCGCCAAGTACCGCTCCTCGCAGGAGTACGAGCACCGTAGGCTCGTCTCGCAGCAGTACCTGCAGGCACCGGACGGCTCCGGGCGGCGCTCCTACGCGAGCACCGGTGCCGTCGACTGACGCCCACAGGTAGCGGCCCGCCGGCGCCGGCGGGCCGCCCGATCCGACCACCGAGAGAGGACTGAGGTTCTGATATGGCTCACTCCCACGCTGTGCTGTCACGCCGCCGCGCCGCCGCCCTGGCCGCCGCCGCGCCCGTCCTCGCCCTGGCCGCCGCCTGCGGCGACGACACCCCCTCCCCCACCGGGACGGCCTCCGGGCAGGCCGTCCAGGAGGCGAGCGCCGGCACGTCGAGCGCCGTCACCCCGGACCTCGACGCCGAGCGCGAGGACCCGCAGCTGGTGCCCTCCCCAGCGCCTACCGACGGGGAGACCTTCGAGGCCGCCGCCGACGTCCACCTGACAGTGCCCTCTGCCCTGACGCACACCACCACCAAGGACGGCCAGACTCGCTGGCTCTACTACGTCTCGGACGAGGACTGCGGGATGCTGGACGTCGTCGCCGCCCCCTTCTTCTGGGGCACCGCCGCGGAGGAGGCGGACGACCAGTGGCAGGCGTACGTCGACGACACTGACTCGGCGTCGGCGCTCGTGCAGGTCGAGTGGCCCGGTGCCGCGGACGCCTGGAGCTGGACCTGGGAGCAGGTGGCGGACCGCGCGGTCTTCGACGGCTCCCTGTCCGGCGTCGTCAACGTCTCGGGCGTCTCTGTCATCCTCACCACCGAGGGCGGCCAGGACCTGCGCGTGACCGCTTACGCGCCCGCCGGCGCGCTGGAGGGCTCCGCGGCCGTGGCTGCGATGCAGTCCCTCGTCCTCGGCTGAGCCCGGGGCCGCACGTGCGCCGCACGGCGGCTCGCACCGCCCCACGGCAGCCCGCCGTGCGGCGCCGGCAGGTCAGGTCACCGGCACCCCGGTGAGGCGCCACGGGACCGACAGCAGCAGGCTCCCGGAGCGCGTGACCCTCTCGACCTCGATGCTCAGCCGCCCCAGCCCCTCGGGCCCGGTGACCTCCAGGGGCCGGTCCGCGCCTCCGACGGCGCCGGCCGCCTCGGGCAGGGTGTGCTCGCCGTCGTTGCGCACGAGCGCGTCCCCGGTGCCCCGGGAGGGGGCGATGGCCACCTCGACCCGACGGTTGAGGGCGGACTCGGCGTCGGCGGTGAGCTCGGCGGAGTCGACGTCGAAGGTGACGTCGCCGGCGAGGTCGACGACGGTGGTCTCCTCGTCGGTGACAGCCGCGCTGGCGCCGTCGGTGGACTCGATGTGGCGCTCGAGCGCCACCGGGGAGGCCAGGCGCTGGTCCGGGACAGCGGTCCGGGCGACGGAGGGCAGGTCGAGGGCGGGGGCGGAGGGGTCGTCGGCGTCGACGACGGGCACCTCCACCAGGCCGGTGCCGGGCAGGAGGACGATGACGCTGGCGGTGTCGACGGGCCCGAAGGTCGCCACGAGGTCCTGCTCGTCACCGGGGGCCAGTGTCTCGAAGCGGGACTGGGTGCTCGTGGTGGTCCACACGCGCAGACCCGTGGTGTCCACCAGGCGCAGGGGCTTGTAGGAGCCGAGGGTCTCGATGAGCCCGCCGAGGAGGACCTGGCCGGGCGCGAGCTTCTCGGCGACGTCGGCCTCCCGGGAGCGGGTGACGTGCAGGGGCAGGACGGAGCCCTCGGCGCCGGCGACCTCGACGCGCACGAGGGGGCCGAGGTCGACCGTGACCTCCTCCGTGCCGCGGGGCATGAGGGCGGTGGCGACGGCGTCGCCGAGGGTGGAGCCAGCCTCCTCGGGCTCGGAGGCCGGCACCGGGACCGGGGCGCCGCAGGCGCCCAGGGCGAGGGCCGCCGCGCCCAGCGGCATGCTGAGCACGACGCGGCGGCCGAGGGCGGGGCTCATCGTGACCTCCTGCGTGTCTGTGGCGTGTGTGTGGCGTGTCATGGCGCGCCACTGCGTGCCGGGCGGCCGCCCGGGCCCCTCGACAGTAGCGACAGAGGTCCTCCGACGGCGATGGGCAGGGCTGCCCCAGCGCCGGCTCTCAGTCCTTCTCGACGATGAGGAGGAGCGCGTCGGTGCGGTACCCGTCGGGTATCTCGGTCAGCATGACGGGGAGGAAGTCGCGTCCACCGCCGGCGCGCGGGGAGGCCGGCAGGACCGCCACGAGGGTGCCGTTGAGGTGCCAGGAGGCGGTGCCGTCGGACAGGCTCAGGGCGCGCACCTGCGGTGCGTCGAAGACCTCCGACGCACCCGTCTGGACGAGCAGGGCGCCGTCGCCTCCCACGAGGCCGAGCGGGGTGAGCAGGCACCCCTCCGTCTGGGCGGGCAGGTCGAGGGCGCGGCCGTCGACGGCGAGGGTGCAGGAGGCGGTGTCGGCCACGGCAGTGACCGTCCGCTCAGCACCGCGCACGGTGACGGCGCCCGGCTCGGTGGGGGCGGAGGACAGCAGGTCGAGCAGGTCCGTCGCGCTGAGGTCGCCGGAGGCCGTCCACCCCGTGCGCTCCAGGGCGGTGCTCACCTCGCCGGCGAGGCTGCCGTCGGCCTCGTGGACGGTCCAGGTGCCGGTCTCGTGCGTGTAGAAGGTGCCGGGGCCGACGTCGGTGCCGACGCCTCCGGGCAGGGGCTCGTCCCAGTCCGGCTCGGCCGCCAGGGGGCGTGAGAGCAGGACGGTGCCGGTGGCGGCGTCGAGGACGACGACCTCCTCCTTGTCCCCCTCCCAGGCGGTGACGAAGCCGTTCTCCACGCGCCCGCCCTCGTAGGAGCCGTAGGCGCGCCAGCGCTCCGTGCCCGAGGCGCCCAGGCCGACGAGGGCGCCGCGGTAGCCGCCGTCGACGACGACGGCCGTGGTCTCGGTGGCGCCGAGCACGCGGCGCTTCTCGGGGCCGGGGACGGGGAGCCGGGAGCCGTCGAGGGCGATGAGGCTGTCACCGCCGCCGTCGCGCCGCTCGCACAGCAGGTGCTCGGCGTCCCAGAAGGTGGCGGCGGAGCACGTGCCCTGCCACACGGGGGCCTCGTCGCTGCGGGAGAGGTCGTGCAGGCGCCAGGTGCCCGCACCGTGCTCGGTGGCCAGCGCGGTGCCGCCGGGGCCGACGAGGAGGTCGTCGACGTCGGCGAGGGCCTGGATCTGGGAGGGTCGTCCGGGTACGGGCAGGGCGGTGAGCCCGGTGCCGGTGGGCGGGCGGTGGGTCCACCACCAGGTGCCCGCGGCGAGGGCGAGGACGATGGCGAGGGCCGGCAGGACCAGGAGCCGGCGGCGTCTGGGCGGCGGCGGGGTGAGGCCGTAGGCGGGGGCCGGCACGGCCGGCCTGTCCGGGGCCGCGAGACGGCCGGGGACTGTCGGGGCAGCCGCCTCACGGAGGGTGGGCCCGGTCCCAGCGGCCCCCATGAGGCCGTAGACGGGTCCCGCGTCCCGGGTGCGGGAGGCTCCCCCGGCCGACGGGGAGGACGGGAGGACGGGCCCAGCAAGCGCAGTGGGCCCCGTGCCCCACTCGTGGGGGCGGGCCGTGGGCGTCGAGGGCGGCGGCGCCTGCAGGGCAGCGGCGGCCGGGAGCCCGGTCAGGGTCGTCGTCATGACCTCCAGCGCCTGGGCGACCGCCGCGGCGGTGGGCCGAGCCGCCGGGTCCTTGGCGAGCATCGCCGTCAGCAGCGCCCACAGGGGCTCCGGCAGGCCGTCGGGGCGGCCGGGGTCGCGGCGCGCGTGCTGGGCGAGGACCTGGCCGGGCGAGCCGGTGAAGGGAGGCACCCCGCAGGACATCTCGTACAGGACGACACCGAGGGAGTAGATGTCCGCCGCCGGGGTCGGCGGGTGCGGGTCCAGGACCTCGGGGGCCATGTACAGGGGCGTGCCGACGGCGGCCGTCGTGTGGGAGGAGCCGACGGTCTGCGTCAGGCGGGCGACGCCGAAGTCCGCCAGGCGCGGGGTGAAGCGGGCGTCGATACCGACCACCTGGGTGGCGCCCGCCGGCGCCGTCTCCCGGCCACCAGGGGCCGCGCCGCCCGGCCCCCATTCGATGAGGACGTTGGCCGGCTTGACGTCCCGGTGGACGATGCCGGCGACGTGCACGGCCTCGAGCCCGCGGGCGAGGAGCGCGCCCACCCGGGCGGTGTCCGCGGGCATGAGCGGACCGGTGGTCCTCAGCAGCGCGCGCAGGTCGCCGCCGCCGACGTAGGTCATGACGATAGCGAAGGTGGCACCCTCCACCACCATGTCCTGCACGCCGACGACGTAGGGCGAGCTCACCCGCATAAGGGTCGCGCGCTCCTTGAGGAAGCGGTCGAGGACCTGCTCGTCGTCGGCGAGGTCCGTGCGCAGGAGCTTGACGGCCAGGGGCTCGCCGGGAGCGCTCACGCGGTGCGCGCACCAGACCTCCCCCTGGGCGCCGGAGCCGATGCGTGAGTCCAGGACGTAGGCGCTGCCCAGCCGCCGAGCGTCCGCATGGGGTGACTCACTCATAGGGATCCTTCGGGTCGACGTCGCCGCCGCAAGGCTACCGGCCTCGTCGCCGTCGGGAGTCCTGCGGGGACGGACCCAGCCCACCTTCGGGACCGCCCAGCGGCCCGCGGTCGGCAACGACGACGCCGGCCGCCCCACGCAGGGGACGGCCGGCGTCAACGGTCTCAGCGGCGTGCGCGTCAGGCCTTGGTGATGTCGAGCGGGATGCCCGGGCCCATGGTCGTCGTCATCGTCGCCTTGAGGACGTAGCGGCCCTTCGAGGTGGAGGGCTTGAGGCGCAGGACCTCGTCCAGGGCGGCCTGGAAGTTCTCCACCAGCTGCTCCTCGGTGAAGGAGGACTTGCCGATGACGAAGTTGAGGTTGGCGGCACGGTCCACGCGGAACTCGATGCGGCCGCCCTTGATGTCGGTGACGGCCTTGGCCACGTCCATCGTCACGGTGCCGGTCTTCGGGTTGGGCATGAGGCCACGGGGACCGAGCACGCGGCCCAGGCGGCCGACCTTGCCCATGAGGTCCGGGGTGGCGACGGCGGCGTCGAAGTCGGTCCAGCCGCCGGCGACCTTCTCGATGAGCTCGTCGCCGCCGACCTCGTCGGCGCCCGCGGCGAGGGCCTGCTCGGCCCTCTCGCCCTGGGCGAAGACGATAACGCGGGCGGTCTTACCGGTACCGTGCGGCAGGGACACGGTGCCACGCACCATCTGGTCGGCCTTGCGGGGGTCGACGCCCAGTCGCAGGACGACGTCCACGGTGGAGTCGAACTTCGTGATGGACGTCGCCTTGGCGAGCTTGACGGCCTCGGCCGGGGTGTAGAGGATCCCGGACTGGATCTTCTCAGCGGCGGCGCGGTAGGCCTTGCTGCGCTTGGTCATCTGCTTCTCCTTGCAGTCGTGGTGTGCGGGCCGCGCATGGCCCTTCCACGGTGGTTGTGGTGGGGGTGGTCGCGCCTCAGGCGACCGTGATGCCCATCGAGCGGGCGGTGCCGGCGATGATGGCGGCGGCAGCGTCGATGTCGTTGGCGTTGAGGTCGGCCATCTTGGTGGAGGCGATCTCCTTGACCTGGTCCATCGTCAGCGTGCCGACCTTGGCGGAGTGGGGCGTGGCGGAGCCCTTGGAGACGCCCGCGGCCTTCTTGATGAGCTCGGCGGCCGGCGGGGTCTTGGTCACGAAGGTGAAGGAGCGGTCCTCGTAGACCGTGATCTCCACCGGGATGACGTTGCCGCGCTGCGACTCGGTCGCGGCGTTGTACGCCTTGCAGAACTCCATGATGTTGACGCCGTGCTGACCGAGCGCGGGGCCGATCGGCGGGGCGGGGTTGGCCTGGCCGGCCTGGATCTGGAGCTTGATGAGCCCAGAGACCTTCTTCTTGGGAGCCATGTAGGGGGTCCTTCTCGTCCGGAGCACTGCACGCCTGCCGTGCAGTGGTGCCCGCGCCTGGAGGGGCGCGCACGCACGAGGACTGATCCTAGCCCCTGGCGAGGGGCCTGACCGTGTCCGGTGTGCGGTATCACAGGCCCGGGGCCTGTGACGCGCGGCGCCCGGTGCCCGCCCCGGGTGGGGCGGGCACCGGGCGCCGCGAGGTCGGGGGAGCCTCAGATCTTGGCGATCTGGGCGAAGGAGAGCTCGGCCGGGGTGTCGCGGCCGAAGATCGAGATGAGGACCTGGACCTTCTGGGTCTCGGGGTGGATCTCCGAGATGGTCGCGGGCAGCGACTCGAAGGGGCCGTCGGTGACGATGACGGACTCGCCGACGCTGAAGGCGACCTCGTAGACGGTGCCGCCCTCGACGACCTGGGTGAGAGCGCCCTCGTCCGGGTTCTCGTTGGCGCTGGCGGCCTGCTTGGCGGCGATCTCCTCGGGCGTGGGGCCGAGCTGGGAGACGGCCTCGTCGAAGGTCAGCGGGACCGGGTTGTAGCGGTCGCCGACGAAGCCGGTGACGGCCGGGGTGTCCTTGATGGTGCGCCAGACGCGGTCGGAGGTCTCCGGGTCGTCCAGGTCCATGCGGACGAAGACGTAGCCGGGGATGCGCACACGGGACACCTCCTTCTTCTTGCCGGCGTTCTTGACCTCGATGACCGTCTCCATGGGCACGACGGCGTCGAAGACGTAGTCCTCGACCTCGAAGTTCTCCGCGCGGGCCATGACGTCGGCGGCGACGCGGCGCTCGTAGCCGGAGTAGGTGTGCAGGACGTACCACTCGCCGGGCAGCGAGGACATGTGCCTGCGGAACTCCTCGGCCGGGTCGGGGGCCGGCTCGGCCTGGGGCTCCTCGACGGCGGCGGGGGCCTCGTCCTGGACCTCGACGTCCTCGACGACGGCGGTGGCCGCCTCGGCCTGGGCGGCCTCGACGGTCTCCTCGGGGAGGGTCTCCTCGGACACGGTTACCTGCTTTCCTCTGTGCGGGGGCGTGCGGTGCGGGTCAGGCGAACAGCCACATGACGAGCCGGTCGAAGACCAGGTCGAGCACGCCGGTGAAGGCCATGATGGCGACGATGAAGACGACGACGACGGTGAAGTAGGTCCACAGCTCCTTCGACGTCGGCCAGACGACCTTGCGGAGCTCGTCGGCGACCTCGCGCAGGAAGCGGGGGACGCGGCCGAGGAGGCTGGTCCTCTTGGCCTGCTTGCCCTTGGCGACGGCGTTACCTTCGCTCATGCGTGTGATTCCTCGGGGGTCGTCGGTCTCGGTCAGCGCCCGGTGTGCGGGCGAGAGGACGGAGCCGACGGGATCTCCCGACAGATCCGCCGTTCTCAGCAGGGCAGGCGGGACTCGAACCCACAACCGCCGGTTTTGGAGACCGGTGCGCTACCAATTGCGCCACTGCCCTTCAGCGGTGTCTCATCCTGCCACACGCACCGCGGATCGGGAAATCTCCCCACCGTGGGCTGCACCACGTCCACCTTCCGAGGTACCATCGGGTCATCTGACGTCTGACGCACTGAGTCGTACCCTCGCGTGCCGTCACACCGCGCCGTCTCCGCGACCCGGAGCCGTCTCAGAGCCGTCTCGATGAGGAGAGCCATGCCCGCCACCCCCTATGCCGTCCTCGGTGCCTACGCCTCCCTGCCGGCCACCCGCGAGGAGACGGAGGAGTACTACCGCCTCCTGGCCGCCCTGCCCGGTGTGCGCGGCCTCGAGCTGCCCTTCCGCGACGACCTCGGCGACCTGCCCTGGCTCGCCACCCAGCTCGCCCCCGCCTGGGACCGCAACGTCGTCACCGCCATCCCGGGCACCATGGGACGGGTCTGGGCCACCGGCACCTTCGGCCTGGCCTCCACCGACGCCGAGGGGCGCGCCGCCGCCCTCTCCTTCACCCGGCAGGTGCGCGACGGCGTCGAGGCGCTGCGCGAGGCCGCCGGCCGCGATGTCGTCGCCGGCGTCGAGCTGCACTCGGCCCCCTCCGGCGCCCCGGGCACCGCCCACGACGCCCGCGCCTTCGGCGAGTCCCTCGTCGAGCTGGCCGACTGGGACTGGGGCGGTGCCGCCCTGCTCGTCGAGCACTGCGACGCCTTCGTCTCCCCCGACCGCGGCGAGAAGCGCATGCTCACCATCGAGGCCGAGCTCGAGGTCGTCACCGCCCTGCACCGCCCCGACGTGCGCATGACGATCAACTGGGGGCGCAGCGCCCTCGAGGGCCACGACGGCGCCCTCGCCCTGGAGCACGTGCGCCTGGCCCGCGCTGCCGGTGTCCTGGAGGGCGTGACCTTCTCCGGCGCCGGCCCCGTGGACACCCGCTACGCCAAGGCCTGGATGGACGGCCACCTGCCGCTGGACACCGACGAGCCGGGCTCGGTCATGAGCGCCGAGGACGTGCGCGACTGCGCCCTGGCGGCCCTGTCCCCCGAGGAGTCGACCGCCCCCGCGGCCCGCTACCTCGGCGCCAAGTGCCAGGTCCCCACCGAGGCCGGCCTCGAGCAGCGCGCCGCCGTGCTGCGCCGCATCCTCGACGCCACCGGCGTCGACTTCTGACCCCCGCCGCCCCCGGGCGGCGGGAAGAGACCGTCGGGTGGGGCCCTCCCTGTGAAGGGCCCCACCCGACGGCTGCGGGGCCGCGCACCGCGGGGCCGCGTCCCACGCGGGCCCGTCCTGGTGATCGGGACGTGTCGGGCACGTTGCCGGGGCGCGTGCGAGCATGGGCGCCGTGAGTACTGCACCCAGGTCCCGTGTCTCCGCACGCCTGTCCGCCATCGCCCCCTCCGCCACGCTCGTCGTCGACGCCAAGGCCAAGGCCCTCAAGGCTGCCGGCCACCCCGTCATCGGCTTCGGTGCCGGCGAGCCCGACTTCGCCACCCCGGACTACATCGTCGAGGCCGCCGTCGCGGCCGCGAAGGACCCCGCCAACCACAAGTACACCCCCGCCAAGGGCATGCCCGCCCTGCGCGAGGCCGTCGCCGCCAAGACGCTGCGCGACTCCGGCTACGAGGTCTGCCCCGACGACGTCGTCATCACCAACGGCGGCAAGCAGGCCGTCTACGAGGCCTTCGCCGCCATCGTCGACCTGGGCGACGAGGTCATCCTGCCCGCCCCCTACTGGGTCACCTACCCCGAGTGCATCCGGCTCGCCGGCGGCACCCCCATCGAGGTCTTCGCCGGCGCCGACCAGGGCTACAAGGTCACCGTCGCCCAGCTCGAGGCCGCCCGCACCGAGCGCACCAAGGCCGTGCTCGTGTGCTCGCCCTCCAACCCGACCGGCGCCGTCTACACGCCCGCCGAGCTCACCGCCATCGGCCAGTGGGCCCTCGAGCACGGCGTGTGGGTCATCACCGACGAGATCTACGAGCACCTGCTCTACGACGGCGCCCAGGCCGCCCACATCGTCGCCCTGGTCCCCGAGCTGGCCGACCAGGCCATCGTCCTCAACGGCGTCGCCAAGACCTACGCGATGACCGGCTGGCGCGTGGGCTGGATGATCAGCCCCTCCGACGTCACCAAGGCCGCCACCAACCTCCAGTCGCACCTGAGCTCGAACGTCGCCAACGTCTCCCAGGTCGCCGCGCTGACAGCCCTCAGCGGTGACCTGTCCGCCGTCCACGACATGCGCGAGGCCTTCGACCGGCGCCGTCTGCTCATGGTGGACATGCTGCGCGGCATCGATGGGCTCGTCGTGCCCGTGCCGCAGGGCGCCTTCTACGCCTACCCGAGCGTCGAGGGACTGCTGGGACGGACCCTGCGCGGCACGGTCATCGACTCCTCCATGACCCTGGCGAACCTCGCCCTCGAGCACGCCGAGGTCGCCGTCGTGCCCGGTGAGGCCTTCGGCCGCTCCGGCTACCTGCGCCTGTCCTACGCCACCAGCGACGCCAACATCGCTGAGGGTGTCGGCCGCCTCCAGCAGCTCCTCGCCGAGGCCGTCTGAGGCTCCCGTCCCGACGGCTCCCGTCCCGACCGCGAACGGCCGGCCACCCACCCGGGTGGCCGGCCGTCGTCGTCGGGCTCAGTCCGTCAGGGCCCCCACCGGGTCCTCCTCCTCACCGGCCGGCACGGAGCTGAACTCGTCGCCCGGGCGGCGCAGGTCCGGGTCCTGCTCGAGGTAGGCCCTCGTCTCGCGGGCGATGAGCCCGGACAGGAGCACCAGGCCCAGGAGGTTCGGGACCGCCATGAGGCCGTTGGCGATGTCCGCGATGGTCCACACCACCCCCAGGCTCGTGACCGTGCCCAGGAAGACGAGCACGACGAAGACCAGCCGGAAGGGCAGGATCGCGTGGACCCCCGCCAGGCGCACGGCGCAGCGCTCGCCGTAGTAGGCCCAGCCGAGGATCGTCGAGGCGCCCAGGAACACCATGGCCACCGACACGATGTAGTGGCCCCAGTCGCCGGGCAGGCCCGTGGTGAAGGCCTCGGCCGTCATCGTCGCCGGGTTCGTGCCCGTCCAGGTGCCGGTGGTGAGGATGACCAGGCCCGTGCAGGAGACGACGACCATCGTGTCGATGAAGGTCTGGGTCATGGAGACCAGGCCCTGGCGGGCGGGGTGGTGGGTCCTGGCCGAGGCTGCGGCGATGGCGGCCGAGCCCATGCCGGACTCGTTGGAGAAGATGCCGCGGGCGGCGCCGTACTGCAGCGCCAGCATCATCGTGGAGCCGAGGAAGCCGCCGGTGGCGCCGTGGCCGGTGAAGGCGCTGGAGACGATGAGCCACAGCGCCTCGGGCACGGCGCTGAGGTTCGCGCCGATGATCCACAGGCAGCCGCCGACGTAGAAGACGATCATGAGGGGCACGAAGGCCGAGGTGACCCTGCCGATGGACTCGATGCCTCCCAGCAGGACGGCGCCGACGGCGACGGCCAGGAGGATGCCGACCAGCGGCGGGTCCGCCCGGAAGGAGTTCGACAGCTGCTCGGAGATCGAGTTGGACTGCACCATCGTGCCGATGCCCAGGCAGGCGCCCAGCGTCGCGACGGCGAAGAAGACGGACAGGCCGGTGCCCAGCCGTCCGGGCAGGGCCTTCTTGAGGTAGTACTGCGGGCCGCCGGACTGGTGGCCGGAGGCGTCGGTCTCGCGGAAGCGCACGGCGAGGAAGGCCTCGGCGTACTTCGAGGCCATGCCGAAGAAGGCGGTGAGCCACATCCAGAACAGGGCGCCGGGGCCGCCGAGGTGGACGGCGGTGGCCACGCCCACGATGTTGCCGGTGCCGACCGTGGCCGCGAGCGCCGTCGTCAGCGCCTGGTAGTGGGAGATGTCGCCCTCGGCCGTGTCGCGCTCGGAGTCCTCGCGGTCGAGGAAGGCGAAGCGCAGGGCGGGCAGGAGCTTGCTGACCTGGACCAGGCGCAGGCGCCAGGTGAGCAGGACGCCGGTGCCCAGCAGCATCCAGATGAGGAGCCAGGGGCCCCACAGGACGTTGTCGAAGGCGGTGAGCGCCTCGGCGAGGGAGGTGGCGCGCGCGGTGAGGCCGGTCGCGGGGGCGGTGGCAGCCAGGTCGGTAGCGGCCAGGGCGGGCGTGAGGGAGGTGGAGAGCATGGGAAGGGCCTTGTCGTCCCGGGGTGGGTCGGCCACAGGATGGCAAAGGCCCGCCCGCCGGCCCGGCCCATCTCACCTACAGGGACGCGGGGCTGCGCACGACGGCGGAGGGCGGGGTCCCGGCGGCACCCGCCCGGGCGGGTGCGCGGCCGCCTCCGGCCGCCGGTGGGTGCCGACGGCGGCCGGGGTCAGTGGGCCCCGCGTCGGGCCTGGATCTCACGCGCCTGGGCGAGCCACAGCTCGGCCCTCGCCAGGCGGCCCTCGGCGTCCGGGCGCCACGGGCCGCCGTCGTCCCGTCGCGCGCCGGCCACGAGCGAGAGCACGACGCCCGCGCAGCGCGCGCGCAGCGCCACCGGGTCCACCTGGGCCTCGGCCAGCTGGGTCCAGGTCTCCAGGACGGGACGCAGGTGCGGGTAGGAGGCGGGGGCGAGGTGGTCGAGGACGCTCACGTGCCCGAGCAGGCAGGCCAGGTCGTCCACCCGGTGGCCGGGGCCCAGGGAGTCGACGTCGAGCAGCGAGGTGACGCCCTCGCCCTCCATGAGGACGTTGGCCTCGTAGAAGTCGCCGTGCACCGGCACGACGGGCCCGGGGTCGGAGACGGCCATGAGCTGCTCGACGCCCTCGGCCACCGCCCGGGCACGGGTGGCGTGCTCGGGCAGGACGGTGGCGGCGGCGTGGGCGTAGTGCCGGGCGCGCTCGGACCAGGCCGGGTGCCGCTCCAGGGCCAGGGCGGACTGGGGCAGGGAGTCGAGCAGGGCCGTGAGCGAGGACAGCACCCTCTGGGCCTGGGCGGTGTCCATCCCGCGTGAGAGCAGGCCCGACAGGGCCACGCCCTGGCCGGCGGACAGCAGGACGAGGCCGTCGGGGTCGTCGCGCAGGACCTCGGGCGCGGGCACCCCCGCGGCCCGCAGCATGCGGTGGCGCTGGGCGAAGGAGCCGGAGACGGCCGGCCGCAGGACCTTGGCGTAGGAGGTGGAGCCGTCGCGGTAGGTCACGCGCACGACGGCCCGGCGGGTGGGGCGGTAGGCGACCATCGTCGCCCTCACCGGTGAGCCGAGGCGGCGCGACAGGAGGGAGGGGGTGCAGGCGACCGTGAGGGCGGGCAGCTCGGGGTCGGCGGGGTGGCGCCACACGTGCACGGCCGGACCGTCGCCGCCGGTGGGGGCGACGCGGTTGACGCCGGGGGCCTGCGGGTTGGTCAGCCGGGCCGTCGTCGCGCACAGGTACTCGGTGCCGCGGCTGCCGTCCGGGGAGGCGACGACGGCGGTGTAGCCGACGCTCACACCCGCGCCGGGGCGGTGGTGGACGGAGTGGACCTCCCAGGAGAGCAGCTGCTGGTGCGCCGGGGCCAGGGCCGCGGCGAGCACGGAGGCGGCGCGGGGGCCGGTGAGGAGGGCGACCTCCTCCGGCTCCTGGCGGGCGTTGCTCATGGGCACAGTCTGCCTCACGCCCCGGTGCGGGCGTCACCCCGGGGCCGGGCGGCGGGAGGCCGGGGACCGGGGCACCGGGCTGTGGTCCCGGCGCGGCCCGCCGGCGTGGGACAATCCGCCCATGCGTGACCTCGCCTCCCTGCCGAAGGCGCACCTGCACCTGCACTTCACGGGCTCCATGCGCCTGGACACGCTGGTCGACCTCGCCCAGGCCTCGCGCACGCGCCTGCCGGCCTCCTTCATCGACGGCGACCCCCTGCGCGTGCCGGCGGACCACCGCGGCTGGTTCCGCTTCCAGCGCGCCTACGACACGGCCCGTCACCTGGTCACCAGTGAGGAGGTCATGCGGCGCATCGTGCTCGAGGCGGCCCTGGACGACGCCGCCGAGGGCTCGCGGCGCCTGGAGATCCAGGTGGACCCGACCTCCTACGCGCCCTTCGTCGGCGGCATCACCCCGGCGCTCGAGATCATCCTCGACGCGGCCCGGCAGGCCACCGTCCTCACCGGGGTGGAGGTCGCCGTCGTCGTCGCCGCCTCGCGCATCCGCCACCCGCTGGACGCCCGCACCCTGGCCCGGCTGGCGGTGCGCTACGCGGGCGACGAGCCGGGCAGCGTCGTCGGCTTCGGGCTGTCCAACGACGAGAGGGCGGGGGACACGGTCTCCTGGGGGCCGGCCTTCCGCATCGCGCGCCGGGCGGGCCTGGCCTCCCTGCCGCACGGCGGCGAGCTCCTGGGGCCCGAGCACGTGCGCGACGTCGTCAACGCGCTCGGCCCGACCCGCCTGGGGCACGGCGTGCGCACGAGCGAGGACCCGGCCCTGCTGGACGCCGTGGTCGCCGCGGGCATCAGCCTGGAGGTGTGCCCGGCGTCGAACGTGAGCCTGGGGGTGTACCACGAGCCCGGGGACGTGCCGCTGGTCGCGCTGCTCGAGCACGGCGCGCAGGTCGCGCTGGGCGCCGACGACCCGCTGCTGTTCCGCTCGCGCCTCACAGCGCAGTACGAGATCGCCCGGTCCCTGGGCCTGGGCGACGACGCCCTGGCGGAGCTGGCGCGCTCCTCGATCCGCGCCTCGCTGGCCTCAGCCTCCTCCAAGGCCCGGTGGCTGGGCGAGGTGGACGCCTGGCTGGCGCGGCCGGACCCGGCCACGAGTGAGAGGCCGGGCCCATGAGCCGCCCGACGCTCAAGGACATCGCCGAGGCGACGGGGTACTCGGTGTCCACCGTCTCGCGCGCGCTGGCGGACAGTGCCCAGATCAGCGAGCGGACACGTCACCGGATCCACGAGGTCTCGCGCCGGCTCGGTTACCAGGCCGACCCGATCGGGAGCCTGCTGAGGACCCCCCGGCCCCGTGTCATCGGCCTGCTGTGCGTCCTGGGCCAGGAGCTGCACGTCGTCTACAGGGACCACCTCCTGGCGGAGGCGGAGTCCCGCAACCTGCGCGTGGTCACCGAGAGCATCGGGCCGTTCCGCACCGCCGTCGACGCGGTCAGCAACCTTCGCCAGCTCCGGTGCCAGGCGCTCGTCGTCATCGACCCGGCCACAGCCGCGGGCGCGGACCCCGGGCTTCTCGACGGAGCCGTCGTCATCGGTCAGGAGCGCGGTATCCCCGGTGCCGACCTGGTCACCAGCGACAACACCCGGGGGATGGACCAGCTCGTCGCCCACCTCGCGAGCCTGGGGCACCGCCGGCTGGTGTACGTCGACTCCGTCCCCGGCGCCTCTGCGGCCGCGAGGCTCAGGTCCTTCACACGGGCAGCGGACCACGCCGGGATCTCCTACCGCGTCGTCGCGGGTGGTGCCGACATCGACGCGGGGCTGGCCGCCGTCGCGCCCCTGCTCGGTGAGGGGGGTCCGCTCAGCCCCGGAGCGGCCGACAGGCACACGGGGGTCGTCTGCTACAACGACCAGTGCGCCCAGGGCGCCATCATCGCCATCCTGCGTGCCGGCCTGCGACCGGGCACCGACATCTCCGTCGCCGGTGTCGACAACTCCCGGCTCGCGAGCTCGTCCGCCTTCGACCTGACGTCCATCGACCGCTGTCCCGGGCAGGTCGCCAGGCTGGCCGTGGACCTCGCCGAGGCCAGGATCGAGTCAGGCACGTCCTCCGGCCCGCTGCAGACCCTGACGGTCGACACCTCCCTGGTCGCCCGCTCCTCGACGGGACCAGCCCCGCAGTGAGGCGGTGGTCCGGTGCCGGGTCCGGGCTGACGCCGTCGCGCGTGAGGGTGTCAGCCCGGACCCGGTTGGCTGGGCCCGTGGCGGGCTACTGGGCGTCGATCATGAGCCGGCGCAGGAGCTCGTCGTGGATCCTCCCGGGCGCGGCGAGCACCGACCCCTTCCACCTCAGGTCGAGGGGCGTGCCGTCCAGGCGCGTGAACACGACTCCGAGCTCGCTGCAGATCAAGGAGGCCGCCGCGATGTCCCATGGTGAGACCCACATGTGGACGAAGGCACCGGCCCGGCCGGCGGCCACCTCGACGCACTCGAGCGCGGCGGACCCGTAGCGGCGGTGCCCGCGGGACTCCTCCAGGCACCGCGCCAGCCTGGGAAGCGCACGCATCTCCTTGAGGTCGGTGATGATGACGGCGTCCCGGTACCCCCGGTCGTCGAGAACCGGTGAGAGCTCCTCGCCGTCGCACCACGCCCCGCCCCCGCGCAGCGCCGTGTAGCAGCAGCAGGCCACGACATCCATCACGACTGCGAGCACGGGCGCGCCGTCCTCGCACAGTGCCAGGGAGATCGCGTAGTCCCGGTGCGTCTCGACGTAGTTCATCGTCCCGTCGATGGGGTCGAGGACCCAGACGCGTCCGTTCCAGGTATCGACGTCGTGCCCCTCCTCGCCGAGCAGCGGGTACCCGGTCCCTGAGAGGAGGCGGCCCGCGATGTGCTCCTCCACGCACCGGTCGACGGCGGTGACGAGATCGTTGCGGTTGCTCTTGGTGGAGACCTGGAGGTCCCCGCCCGCCTCCCGGGCGATGGCGGCGCCCTCCTCGACGACGCTGACGGCCAGCGCGAGAAGGTCCTCGAGCCCCGGCTCCGCTCCCGTGGCGCTGATGCTGCTGGCGGTCATGACCGTTCCTCTTCCTCTGCTTCCCCTGCGGCGGCGAAGGCGCGGTCGCCACGGATGACACGTTCCTCCAGGACGGCGACGACGACCAGGCAGACCAGGCCGACGAGGGCCGAGGCGATGAGGACCGTGAAGGTCGAGCCCCACCCGTGCAGCGTGTGCCCCAGCACCTGCACACCGTCCTTGGTCGGGTCGGCGATCCTGCCCAGCAGGACCTTAGCCATCGAGTCGCCGAAGACGTAGCCGAAGGCGCGTGGCACGGCGTTGACCACCACGGTGGCGGTCTTCGGCGCGAAACCGATGACGCAGATGCCGATCAGCGTGACGGGGCCGAAGATGAGGAAGCCGATGAGGAACAGGGAGACGTAGACGAGCGCCGGCGTCGTGGCCTGGGAGTACATCCAGATGGGGACGATGACCAGGGCGATGCCGATGGCGGCGGCCAGGGCCCGGCGTCCCCCCATCTTGTCCGACGCGTAGCCCCACAGGAGCGAGCCGCCCAGGCCCCCGAGCTCGAGGGCGATCGTGGAGTTGACCGCGACGTAGTCGGAGAACCCCAGCACGTCGTGGGTGTACAGGACGTTCCAGTTGTCGATGCCGATCCGCACGCAGTAGGCCGCGACGTTCGCGATGCACAGGAACCACACGGCGGGGTTCTTGACGACGTAGTCCATGAGGATGCGTCCCTTGGGGACGTCCTCGGTGACGACGTCGGCCTTGGACTGGGGCTCGTCGAAGATCTCCTCCGGCGTGCTCCACCTGAGCTCGCACGGGTCGTCCTTGCCGAAGAAGTACCCCCACACACCGATCGGGATGGCAACGGCGGCCGGCACGATGAACATGCCGATGACCGAGCCGTGGAACATCGTGTTGGCGCCCCACAGGGCCAGCGCGCCGGCGATCATGGCACCGAGGTTGTGGGAGGAGTTCCACCAGCCGATGAAGCGCCCGCGCAGGCGTCTGGGGGTCCACCGGTTCATCGTGGAGTTGCAGCAGGGGCCTCCGGGCGCCTGCATCAGCCCGTTGAGGGACCACAGCAGGATCATCCACCCGTAGGGGCTGTGCGAGAGCGCGAGGACCACGCCAATGAGGATGGAGGCGACCCCGGAGGCGATGAGGAGGGCGGAGACCACCTTCTTCGTGTTCCGCCCGTCGATGAAGAGCCCGAGGACGAGGCCGCCGAATCCGTAGGTCAGGGAGAATCCGAATCCGATGGCACCGAGCTGGGTCGTGGTGAGCCCCACCTGGTCGACGAGGAAGGGCTGCGCCGACTTGAAGTTGGTGCGCAGGAGGTAGAAGCCCCCGTAGCCGACGATGAGGACCGAGTAGGTCTTGAGGAACTCCCAGATCCAGCGCTTGCGCTGCACCTCGAGCGGTATCCGTCCCAGTGGTTTGGCGCCGATCCCGAACAGCGCCCTGTTGTTGGTCATGATCCACCTCGTTGTGGTTCAGAACGACGTGCCGGTGCCCGAGCTCGGCTCAGACCCCGACGACGATGGCAGGGCACACGTTACACAATCGTTTGCATAGAACGCAAACGATTGCACACAACTGTCGCAGGGCCCCTGAGGGAGGTCTTCCGCGAGCGCACCAGGACGCCCCCTCCGCCCAGGTCACGGCCCACGCGAGCACCCCGGACGGGACACTCAGACGCGCCGGCGCCGCTGTCGCACCCGTGCGCACGCGCACCTGCCCCCAGGGGAAAACAGCAGCGCACGACGCGCCCGGCCACCGGGCCGACCTGGTCACCAGCCCCCAGCTGGTCACCAGCCGACGTGGACCGGCTCGGGCACGAGCGTGACGCCGAAGGCCGCCTCGACCCCGGCGACGACCTCGTCGCGCAGGGCCGCGAGGTCGGCGGCCGTGGCCGGGCCCCTGTTGGTCAGGGCCAGGACGTGCTTGGTCGACAGCGAGGCCGGCGCCGCGTCACCTGCTCCTGCCGGCGCGTAGCCCTTGGGGAAGCCGGCGTGGTCGATGAGCCAGGCGGCGGAGGTCTTGACCAGGCCCTCGACGACGGGCGCCTGGCGGGTGGCGACCTTGCGGGAGTGGTCCGTCACCGGGTAGCGGGGCGCGTCCTGGGGCAGGGCGGCCGCCTGCTGGGTGGTGAGGACCGGGTTGGTGAAGAAGGAGCCGGCGGACCAGGTGTCGTGGTCGGCGGCGTCGAGGACCATGCCCTTGGAGGCGCGCAGCGCGAGGACGGCCTCGCGCACCGCCCGGGCGTCCACCCGGTCCCCATCGCCTACGCCCAGGGCGCCGGCGAGCTGGGCGTAGGCGATGGGGGCGGACAGGGAGGCCTGGCGCACGTGGAAGGTGACGGACAGGACCACCCAGCGTCCGGTGGGACCCCAGGTGCGTCCTCCGCCGACGGCGGCGTCGGTGGCCGAGCGCTTGAGGGCGGAGTCGCGGTAGGTCAGGTGCAGGTCGCTCAGCGGCAGGTGGACGCGCCGCCGGCGCAGGCGGTCCCAGGCGCGCACGGAGCCCAGCAGCTCGGCAACCTCGGTGCCGTAGGCGCCGACGTTCTGCACGGGGACGGCGCCGACGGTGCCGGGGATGCCGGACAGGGGGGCGAAGCCTCCCCAGTCGGAGGCGATGGCCTGGCGCACGAGGTCGTCCCAGGTGGTGCCCGCGGTGGCGGTGACCTCGACGCCCCCGCAGGAGGAATCGGAGACGAGGGTGACCTCCTGGCGGGCGTCGCGCAGGACGAGGCCGTCGAAGCCGGCGTCGGAGGCGAGGATGTTGGAGCCCCCGCCGACGACGAGCAGCGCCGTGCCGGCGTCGTCGGCCTCGCGCACGGCCTCGATGATCTCGTCCTCGGTGGTGGCCTCGGCGTAGGAGCCGATGGGGCCGCCGACGCGCAGGGTGGTGAGCTCGGCCATCGTCGTCGGGGCGGGGGCCCCGAGGGGGTGGGCGAGGGCGCTGACGGCCTCGGGCCAGCGCCCGGGCTCGGCCGACAGGGGCAGCAGGCAGGCCTCGCCCTCGCCCCGGGGGGTGTCCGCGGGGGTCCTCGGTGAGGGGATGTCGTGGTGGCTCATGTCTGCTCCGCTCGGTTCTGGGCTGCGGGGCCAGGATAGGCGGCGCCCGGGCGGTCAGTCGCCCGTGGCGTCCCGCTGCTCCTCATCACTGGTGAGGACCGGCCAGCCCTCCTCCCAGGCCATGCGGCGCAGGCTGAGGGTGGGCAGGCCCCCGGCGTCGGCGTCGTAGTAGTGGTGGACGAGCCAGTCCCCGGCCACGGACTCGCCTCCGGGCCCGACGGCGCTGCCCGCGGTGCTCAGCAGGATGGTGCCGCCGCCCTGGGTGAGGGGGACGCCGTCGCGGTCGGCGTAGGGGCCGGTGACGGACTGCGAGCGGCCGACGGCGATCTCGTAGGTGGATCCCGTGCCCTGGCAGCAGGTGCCGAAGGACAGGAAGAGGTAGTAGGCGCCGTCGTGCCGGGCCAGGGCCGCGCCCTCGACGTCGTTGCGGTCGGTGCCGCGGTCGGCGAGCAGGACGGGCGGGGCCTGCGGGTCGAGCCTGAGCCCGTCCTCGCCGAGCTCGACGGCGAAGACCCCGCCCCAGAAGGAGCCGAAGGCCATCCAGGTGCGCCCCTCGGCGTCGGTGATCACGGAGGGGTCGATGGCGTTGTAGTCCTCGCCGTCGCCGGAGGTCAGGACGGGTCCGCGGTCCTGCCAGCCGCTGCTGGGGTCCGCGGGGTCGAAGGCGGTGTTGACCATGAGGCCGATGGCGGAGCGGGAGGAGCCGAAGGTGGAGGCGGAGTAGTACAGGCGGACCTCGTCGCCGACCCGGACGACGTCGGGTGCCCAGTAGCTGGTGAGCCCGGGCACGGTCTCGTGGGTCCAGCCGGGCTCGTCGGAGAAGGACCAGGCTCCCTGGCGCCGGCCCCAGGTGGTGCCGCCGTCCTCGCTCACGCGCACGAGGACGGCGCCGCCGGCGATGGCGGGGTCCCCGGTGGAGAAGACGGCCAGGGGGTTGCCGTCCTCGTCCAGGAGGAGGGCGGGGTCGTGGGCGATGAGGTCGCCGGCGAGCCCGGGGACGTGGGCGGCCGGTCCGGTGGCGCCGGCCCCGGTGTCCTGCCCCGGCCGGTGGCAGGAGGCCAGGGGTGTGAGGGCGGCTGTGGCCGCCAGGGCTGCTGTGATCCGTAGGAGGTTGCGTCGTCGCACCGTTGCTCCTCGTGTCGTGCCAGGTCGGGGCGGTCACCGGTGAACGCCCCGACGAAATACATCGTTATATTCGCCGTCAGGACAGTGGCGAACAGCCTGCACATCTTGACGTTCGGCGTCAAGAACCTCGCAGAATCAAATGAGATCGTCCTTCCTCGGTCACTGCGGGCCTGTTGACAGCGTGAGGTGCAGATGCCAATATCTTCATCGTTGTAAATCGACTGGGTCGATGTTGACCCACCCCGAACGGAGTCCTTCGATGATGAAGAACCAGATGCTCAGCCGTCGCTCCTTCAACGCCCTCGCACTGGCCGGCGGCGTCCTGGCAGGAGCCTCCGCCCTCACCGCCTGCGGCGGCGGCTCCTCCGGCGACGGCACCCCGGAGCTGACCTACATGTTCCGCGGCGGCACGGACGAGAAGGCCGCCTACCAGGTCGCCATCGACAACTTCGCCAAGGCCAACGGCTGCACCGTCAAGGTCATCACCACCGACGCCGACCAGTACTCCACCAAGCTGCAGGCCGCCATCACCGGCAACCAGGTCCCCGATGTCTTCTACCTCGAGCAGGGCTCGGTCATGTCCTTCGCCTCCAACGGCGTCGTCCTGGACATCACCGACATGCTCGGCGACGTCGACCTCGACAACATCTGGGCCTACGGCGTCGACTCCTACCGCTACGACGGCACCCAGGTCGGCCAGGGACGGGTCTACGGCCTGCCCAAGGACGTCGGCCCCTTCGCCTTCGGCTACAACAAGACCATGTTCGAGGCCGCCGGCATCGAGCTGCCCGACAAGGACACGCCCTACACCTGGGACGAGTTCGTCGACGTGTGCCAGCGCCTGACGCAGGACACCGACGGCGACGGCGAGCTCGACCAGTGGGGCACCGGCCTCAACGTCAACTGGTGCCTGCAGGCCTTCGTGTGGTCCAACGGCGGCGACTGGTGCAACGAGGAGCACACGACGGTCACCGTCGACACCCCCGAGTTCGCCGAGGCCCTGCAGTTCTTCGCCGACATGCAGAACGTCCACGCCATCACCCCCTCCATCGCCCAGGCCCAGACGATGGACACCTACCAGCGCTGGATGCGCGGCCAGATCGGCTTCTTCCCCGTCGGCCCCTGGGACGTGTCCACCTACCAGGAGCTCGACTTCGAGTGGGACCTCATCCCCTTCCCCGCGGGCAGGACCGGCAAGCCCTCGACCTACATCGGCTCCCTGGGCATCGCCGTGTCCGCCGGCACCAAGCACCCCGAGCTCGCCGCCAAGCTCGTCTCCTACCTCTGCGCCGACCCCGACTGCCAGAAGCAGCTCGTCGAGGCCGGCATCCAGATCCCCAACCTCATCGACTACGCCAAGAACGAGTACGCCTCCGACACCACCACGGCCCCGGCCAACAAGGAGGAGTTCCTCCAGATCGTCGAGACCGACGGGCGAGCCCTGCCCGGGGCCCGCACCTGGAGCCCGGAGTGGTACGACGAGTTCTTCACCAACATCCAGCCCGTGCTCGACGGCAAGAAGACCGCCGCGGACTACTGCGCCGAGGTCCAGCCCGCCATGCAGGCCAAGCTCGACGCCGCCGTCGAGGCCGCCAAGCAGGCGCAGGCCGGCGCCTGACCACCCGCCGTGGGGGCGCCGCCAGACGCGGCCGCCCCCACGCGCGAGACGGGAGCACCTCTTGTCCACCGCACAGCCCCAGGCCACGGGACCCGCACCCGCCGTCCCGCAGCGCCGCGCCTCCACCCTCCACCGCACCGAGCACCGCTGGGCCGCCGTCTTCGTGGCCGCACCGGTCATCGGCTTCCTGCTCTTCACCCTCTTCCCGCTCGGCTACTCGGCCTACGCCTCCTTCACGTCCTGGAACGGCCTGTCCGCTCCCCGCTTCGTGGGGCTGGACAACTTCGCCGCCATCGCCTCGGACCCCTACTTCCGCAAGACCCTGTTCAACACCTTCTTCTACATGCTCGGCATCCCGGTCGGCATCGTCCTGTCGCTGCTGCTCGCCATGGCGCTGAGCCGGAGGATGCGCGGGCGGACCTTCTTCCGCACCGTCTACTACATCCCCGTCATCTCCTCGCTGGCCGCCATCGCCATCCTGTGGCAGTGGGCCTACAACGGGGACTACGGCCTGGTGAACCAGGTGCTCGACATGGTCGGCATCCAGGGCCCGAACTGGCTGCAGAACACCGCGACCGTCAAGCCCGCCATCATCATCATGTCCGTGTGGAAGGGCCTGGGCTACTCGATGCTGCTGTACCTGGCGGCCATCCAGTCCGTGCCCCGCTCCCTGTACGAGGCCGCCGAGCTCGACGGGGCCGGCTCCGTGCGCTCCTTCTTCTCCATCACGCTGCCGATGGTGCGACCCGTGACCTTCTTCCTCATCGTCACCAACATCATCAACGGCTCGCAGATGTTCACGGAGATCAACATCATGACCCCCACCGGAGGACCCGAGTACTCCGCCGCGACCATCGTCTGGTACATCTGGCAGAAGGCCTTCAAGAACCTTCAGATGGGTTACGCCACCTCGATGGCCCTGGTCCTGGGCCTGCTGGTCCTCATCATCACGGCGATCCAGATGCGCATGAACGCGCGCAACGCCTTCAGCATCGAGTGAGACCACCATGACGAACCTGACCACCCTCAGAGCCCTCACCACCACCAGCCGCGAGCGCCGGCCGGTCAAGGCCAAGGTGCGCTACAAGATCACCAACGTGTGGGTCACCCTGCTGCTGTCCATCGGCGCGGTCATCATGGTCGCCCCGCTGCTGTGGATGCTCACCACCTCCCTGAAGGACAAGGAGAGCGTCTTCGCCCTGCCGCCCGAGTGGATCCCGAGCCCCGCGCACTGGGACACCTACCTGCGCATCTGGACCGAGGGCCCGCTGGCCAGCGGCATCAGGAACAGCCTCATCGTCTCCCTGTCGGTGACGGTGGTCGGCTCCCTCGTGTCCGCCCTGGCCGCCTTCGCCTTCGCCAAGATGCGCCTGCCGGGCAAGAGCACGCTCTTCCTGCTGCTGCTGTCGGGGATGATGATCCCCTTCCCGACCCTCATGATCCCGCAGTTCATGATGTTCTCGAGGATCGGCTGGGTCGACACCCTCCTGCCGCTCATCGTGCCGGGCATGTTCGGCAACATCATGATGGTCTTCTTCCTCAGGCAGTACCTGGCCTCGACGCCGGACTCGCTCATCGAGGCCGCCAGGGTCGACGGCGCCTCCTTCCCGCAGATCTTCTTCCGCATGATCCTGCCGCTCATCCGCCCCGCCATCGCCGCGCAGTTCATCCTGTGGTTCATGGGCGTGTGGAACGACTACCTCGCCCCGACGATCTACCTCAACAGCCCTGAGAAGCAGACCCTCCAGCTGGTCATCGCCAACTTCAACTCGAACTACGCGATCCAGTCCGACTACCCCCTCATCATGGCGGCCTCCATCGTGGCCCTGCTGCCGATCTTCGTGATCTTCCTGCTCTTCCAGCGCCAGATCATCGAGTCCGTCGCCCTGACCGGAACGAAGGCATGACCCCGATGACCACCACCGACGCCCACGGCGCCACCGCTCCTGAGGGCACCCAGGCGCCCACCCCCTCCGCCGGCACCCAGCCGGCCTACCTCAGGCCCGGCGCCGCCCGGGTCCTGGCGGACCCCGGGCTCGCCGGGGCACACGACCCGACCGTCATCCGCTCGCGCGAGGGGACCTACTACCTCTTCTCCACCGACACCGCGGTGGCCGGCTCCCCGGGCACCGGCGTGCAGGTGCGCGCCTCCGAGGACCTGCTGAGCTGGCGGTGGGTCGGGCACGCCTTCGACGGCGTGCCCGAGACGGCCCGCCTGTGGTCCGGCGCCGAGGGCGTCTGGGCGCCCGACGTCGTCGAGAGGGACGGGGAGTACCGCATGTACTACTCGGCCTCCAGCTTCGGCTCACGCCGCTCCTGCATCAACCTGGCCACCGCCACGAGCCTCGAGGGGCCATGGACCGACCGCGGGCCCGTCGTGCGCACCCGCGAGGAGGACCCGGTCAACGCCATCGACGCGGCTGTTGTGCGCACGCCCGAGGGGCGCGACCTCATGCTCTACGGCTCCTTCTTCGGGGGCCTGCGCCTGGTCGAGCTGGATGAGCGGGGACTCACCGCCTCGCCGGACGATCTCGGCACCGAGGTCTGCCGGCGCACCACCGCCGAGAACGGTCCCGTCGAGGGCTCCCACATGTGGTTCGACGACGAGAGCGGCCGGTACGTCCTGCTGTGCTCCTTCGACTCCCTGTTCGACACCTACAACATCCGTGCGGCCCGCGCGGAGCGGCCCGAGGGTCCCTTCACCGATCCCCGCGGGCGCCTGCTGGGCTCCGCTGAGGGCAGCACCTCGGACGGGGGGCTCAAGGTCCTGGGCTCACTGGTGACGCCCTCGGGCGGGACCGACCTGGCTCCCGGGCACTCCAACCACCTCCTGACCGAGGAGGGGATGGTGCTGGTGCACCACGTGCGCGACGGCGCCGACCCGAGCCGCCACCGCGCCCAGCTGCGGCGCCTGGCGATGACCGCCTCCGGCTGGCCGGTGGCCAGCCCCGTGGAGTACGACGGCGCCGACCTCCTTGCCGTGGACGGCTCGGACCTCACCGGCACCTGGCAGGTGTGGCGCCTGGACGACACCTCGGCCGCCCCCGTCGCCCCCCGGGCCGAGCCCGTGGCCGAGGTGCGTGCGCTGCCCGTGCCCCCGGGCCACCGCGAGCACCGGGCCCTGCTGTCCGTCGGCGGTGAGCAGGTCGACGCCGTCGTGTGGCGCACCGCCCTGACCACCTCCTTCGCCGGCCTCGGGGAGCACGGCGTCGTCATGGGGGTGCGCGAGAGGTGAGCCCGGCCAGGACAGTCCTCGAGGAGGAGGCCGGGCTGGACCCGGCCGGGTGGGGCGGGACCGTCATGGGGTGGCTGCGCGTGGCCACGCAGATGGTCGCGCTCAACCTCCTGTGGTGGCTCGGCCTCCTCCTCGGGCTCGTCCTGCTCGGGGCCCTGCCCGCCACCGGCGCGGTGCACGAGCTCTCGCGCCGCTCGCGCCGCGACCCCTCGATGCGCCTGTGGCGGGACTTCTGGGCCCTCTACCGCCGCCTGTGGCGCAGGGCCGCCGCCCCCGGGGCCCTGCTCAGCGCCGTGGTGCTGCTCGGGGCCGTCGACCTGGTGGTCCTCCTGCGGGCCCCGGGCGCGATGGCCTACCTCCTGGTGCCGGTGCTCGTCATCTCGGTGCTGGCCGGCCTCGCGCTGTGCTACGCGACGCCCCTGCTGACGGCCGGTGAGGGGCCGGTCCTCGTGCCCGCCGCCGCCCTGGCCGTCGTCTCGCCCCTCACGAGCCTGGCGATGGCGCTCACGGCCGCCGGCACGGCGGTCCTGGCCTGGCGCTGGCCGCTGGTGGGGGTGCTGGTCGGGGCGAGCCTGCCGCTGGCCGCCATGACGCTGCTGGCCCGCGAGCGCCTCCTGCGCACGGGCGCCCTGGGGGTCCGTCAGGCCGGGGAGGCCCGAGTGGTCCAGGAGGCCCAGACGAGCTGATCGGGCCGGCACCACCGGCCCGCCGGCCCGCCGACCCGCTCCTCGCACTGAGCGGCCGAGGTCGCCGGGTGTCGTCGGCCCGCCCGGCTCAGCCCGTGGTCGAGCCGCGCTCGACCAGGCGGAAGGGCGCGACCTCGTGGCGGTAGGGCGCCCGCTCGGCCCCGGCCAGGCGCTCATCGATACGCCCGACGAGCAGCTCGACGGCCCGCTGGGCGATCCAGTGCGGACCCGGGTCGATCGTGGACAGCGAGGGCTGCGTGTACTGGGTGTCCTCGATGTCGTCGAAGCCGATGACGGCCACGTCCTCGGGCACGCGGACGCCCGCCTTGAGCAGCTCGTGCAGGGCGCCGATGGCCATGGCGTCGTTGAGGGCGAAGACGCCGTCGAAGTCGACGCCCTCCTCGATGAGCCTGCGGGTGGCCTCCGCGCCGCTGGCACGGTGCCACAGCCCGGCCTCGCGCACCAGGCGCTCGTCGACCTCGAGGCCCGCCCTGGCGTGGGCCGCACGGTAGCCCGCCTCCCGCAGCCCCGCCGAGCCCACGACCTCACCGGCGTGAGCACCCACGAGCGCGACCCGTCGCCGCCCCATGCCCAGCAGGTGGGCGGTGGCGACCTCCGCGGCCTCCGTGTTGGCCATGGTCACGTGGTCCGCCGGGGCGCCGAAGACGCGCTCGCCCAGCAGCACGAGGGGGTAGTCGACGTGGAACTGGGCGATGTCGTCCTGGCCCAGCTCGAGCGGGCTGAACAGGAGGCCGTCGAACAGGTGCTGGCGCGAGTCGTGCAGCACCCGCGCCTCACGGCCCCTGTCCGAGTTCGTCTGCTCGATGAGGACGGTGCGCCCGTAGCCCTCGGCCGCGGCGATGACGGCGTCGGCCAGCTCGGCGAAGTAGGCGAGCTTGAGCTCGGGGACCGCCAGGCACAGCAGGCCGGTCGATCCTCGCCTGAGGTTACGGGCCGACTGGTTGACCTTGTAGCCCAGCTTCTCGATGGCGTCGACGACCTTGGCACGGGTGCTCTCGCGCACGTAGGGGTAGTCGTTGACCACGTTGGAGACGGTCTTGACCGAGACACCTGCCAGACGGGCGACGTCGTGCATGGTGACGGCCATGTGCTGCTCCTGCGAGGTTGCGTGGGGCCCGGGGCTCATGGGCACCGGGGTACGTGTGTGCCCGGAGCACGTGGGCTCCGGGCACATCCCGTTACTTCTTGTTGCGACGCTGGTGGCGCGTCTTGCGAAGGAGCTTGCGGTGCTTCTTCTTGGACATGCGCTTGCGGCGCTTCTTGATGACAGATCCCATGGGGACTCCTCGTGGTCGTGCGTGCCGGGCGCTCGCGGTGCCGGCGGTGGTGCCGGCGGACCGACGCGGGCGCCGGGCGAGCAGTGGTGGGCGGACGGTGACGAACCGCCGCGTCCACACAGGTGACCGGGCGATTCTAACGGGTATCAGGACCCCGTCGACTCCGTCTCCCCGTGGCCCCAGTCACCCAGTCCGGCGGCGAGGTACTGCTCGACGGCGCGCTCGGGGACGCGGAAGGAGCGACCGACCTGCATGGCGGGCAGGTCACCGGAGTGGACCATGCGGTACACGGTCATCTTCGACACGCGCAGCATGTCGGCGACCTCGGCCACGGTGAGGAACGAGGGGGCGCCCGAAGCGCCGGAGGGGGTGCGCAGACCCGGTGCCATGCGTGTGGTCCCGTCTGAGGAGTACGGACAGTGGGGGCAGCGGCTGGGCGCCGGAGCCCGGTCCGGCCCCGGGCTGGGACCCGGGCCGACCGCGTCACTATAACCCGAGTCCCAGCAGGCGCACAGGTGAAAAGGGGCCCATGGACCCCAGGACTCACGCCGCGCCCCAGCCGCCCCACCCGGCGCGCCCAAGGTGGGCGCCGCCGTCGGACCGCCCCCGCCCGGGGCGCGGGCCCCGACACCGGCCCGTTCAGGGAACAATGGCACCGTGCCCAAGCCCTCCCGCGCGCGCTCACCCCACCCCGAGCACCGCGCCCACGCCACTGCGAGCCCGCGCCCCCTGCGCCCGGGCCCCGAGGAGGACACCGCTCGCGGCGCACGCCTGCGCGCCCTGCTCGAGCGCACGGGACTGCGCTCGCGCGTCGAGCGCGCCGCCCGCTTCGCCCCCGCCCGCCTCGCCGTCGCCGTCTTCACGGGCATCATCGCCGTCGTCACCGCGCTGCTGTGCCTGCCGGTCGCCACCCCCGACGCCCACCCCACCACCCGCTTCGTCGACGCCCTGTTCACCGCGACCAGCGCCGTGTGCGTCACCGGCCTGACCACCGTGGACACCGCCACCGACTGGTCCCCCTTCGGCCAGGCCGTCATCATCGCCGGCGCCTTCGTGGGCGGCCTGGGCATCATGACACTCGCCTCCCTGCTGTCCTTCGCCGTCTCGCGGCACGTGGGCCTGACCCAGCGCATCCTGGCGGCCAGCGAGAACCAGTCCCGTCTGGGCGACGTCGCCTCCCTGCTGCGGGCCGTCATCTACACGGCGGTCGGCGTCGAGGCGGTCCTGGCCCTCGTCCTGCTGCCCCGCTTCCTCACCCTCGGCCAGGACCTGCCCCACGCCCTGTGGTACGCGGTGTTCATGGCGCTGTCGATCTTCAACAACGCCGGCTTCGTCATCATGCCCGAGGGGCTCGAGCCCTACGCGGCCGACTGGTGGATGGGCCTGCCGATCATCCTGGGCACCGCCGTCGGCGCCATCGGCTTCCCCGTCATCCTCGATGTCGTGCGCCACCGCGCCCGGCCGCGCCAGTGGACCCTGCACACCAAGCTCACCCTCACCACCTACACGGCGCTCGCGCTCGTCTCAGCGCTGCTCATCGGCCTCTTCGAGTGGCGCAACCCGGCCTCGCTCGGCGAGCTGCCGCCCCACGGCAGGGTCCTCACCGCGCTGCTGTCCGGCGTCAACGCGCGCTCCTCCGGCCTGGCGACGGTCTCCACCACCTCCATGCACGAGACCACCTGGTTCCTGCAGGACGTGCTCATGTTCATCGGCGGCGGCTCGGCCTCCACCGCCGGAGGCATCAAGGTCTCCACCTTCGCGGTCCTCGTGCTGGCGATCATGGCGGAGGCGCGCGGTGACGAGGACATCGAGGCCTTCGGCCGGCGCATCACGCTGTCCACCGTGCGCGTGAGCGTCGCCGTCGTCTTCATCGGGGCCACGGCCGTGGGGGTGGCGACGCTCCTGCTGCTGCACATCACGAACCTGTCCCTGGACACGATCCTGTTCGAGACCATCTCCGCCTTCGCCACCGTCGGGCTGACCACCGGCATCACCCCGATGCTGCCGGACTCGGGCAAGTACACGATCATCGTCCTCATGTTCGTCGGGCGCGTGGGGACGATGACCCTGGCCTCCGCGCTGGCCCTGCGCGAGAGGCGCCGCGTCATCCGTATGCCCGCCGAGCGCCCGCTCATCGGCTGAGCACCGCCCGGGCCGGCGGGCGACTAACCTGTCGGCAGCACGCGCGGGCCCTGCGGCCCGCGACCCCAGTTCCCCAGGAGCGCTCAATGGCCGCTGTCGACCGCACGGACTCGACCCTCGTCATCGGGCTGGGCCGCTTCGGCTCGGCCGTCGCCGCGACCCTCGACCGCCTGGGCCGCGAGGTCCTCGCCGTCGAGAAGGACCCGGTCCTCGTGCGCCAGTGGACGGGCCGTATCCCCCTGGTCGAGGCCGACGCCACCGACATGGAGGCCCTCGAGCAGCTGGGGGCGACGGAGTTCGGCACGGCGGTGGTGGGCGTCGCCTCCTCCCTGGAGGCCTCCGTCCTCATCGCGGGCAACCTCGTGGACCTGCAGACCCCACAGATCTGGGCCAAGGCGATCTCCCGCGCCCACGGGCGCATCCTGCGCCGGATCGGCGCCCACCACGTCGTCTACCCGGAGTTCGACGCCGGCCAGCGCGCGGCGCACCTGGTCTCAGGCCGCATGCTCGACTACATCGAGATGGAGAAGGGCGGCTTCACCATCGTCAAGATGCGCCCGCCGGCGGAGCTGCACGGCTTCACCATCGGTGAGGCGCGCATCCGCTCGCGCTACGGCGTGACGGTCTTCGGTCTCATGAGCCCCGGCGAGCCCTTCGAGTACGCCTCGCCGGAGACGCTCGTCTCCCCCGAGGACGTCCTCGTCGTCGGCGGCGACGCCACACTCCTGGAGCGCTTCGCCAACCGGGGCTGACTGCCCGCCGGAGGCGCTGCCCAGCACGCCGCCGGGGCCGGCAGGCACGGCCGGCGATCGCGGTCGGCTACCCACACGCCGCCCGCGGACCGGCCGCCCACCGACGGACAACCTGCCCGTCGATGGACAACTTGCGTGCGCCAGGACAACCAGAACGAGGCCAACACGTTGTCCTGCGAGCGACAGGTTGTCCTTGGAGCAATGCGTGGTCCTTGGAGCGACAGGTGGCACGGGGGCCGGGGCAGGGCCTCAGCCCCGCACCGGCCCCCGGACGGGCTCAGCGCACGTACTCGCTCAGCGCACGCGCCCGCTCACAGCACGCCCTTGAAGGAGAAGCGGTGCACGAGGCGCCCGGACGGCAGCTGGTGCTGCTCCTTGGGCCGCGAGCCCCACGAGTCGTCGCCCGCGACACCGCGGCGCATGAGCGCCGGGCGGATGACGGTGCGGTCCGTCAGGGGCAGCTCGAAGTCGTGCGGGGCGTCCTCGACCTCGAAGGGCGTCCACGGCAGCGCGCTCAGCTCGATCTGCCCGCCCTTGGGGGCGCTCACGAGGATCCCGCGCCCGCGCCTGTCCGTCACGCGCGCCCAGCGCACGCCCGTGTGCGAGCCCGACTCCTGGGGGGTGAGGTAGCCAGCCATCTGCTCGACGACCTCACTGGAGTGCACGCCCAGTCGCCCGCCACCACGACGGTCGACGTAGGTCTCCTCGGGACCCTCACCGTAGAAGGTGAGGCGGTCCATCGTGCCCGGCACCTGGATCATCGCGGACAGCTCGGGCAGTGAGGGGACCTCGCCGGCCGGGTCGAGGGTCTGGGTCACCTCGACGGTGCCGTCGCCGAGCACGCGGTAGCGCATCTCGCAGGTGGAGCCGGGCAGGCCGGCCAGCGCGTAGGTGAAGGCGACGGTGACGGACTCCTCGTCCTCCTCGAGCACGGTGGCGGGCCAGTCGTGGCCCTCGACCAGGCGCGGGTAGCGCGAGGCGAGCTGCCAGGCACCCTCCTCGTAGGGGCCGCCGTAGCCGCGCTCGTTGGCCGTGGGGGCGTGCCAGAAGCACGGCAGGACGGGAGCGCGCAGGAGCTCGCGGCCGCCGTCCTGGGTGCGGCCGTAGCGGTAGGAGGTCAGCGCCCCGGTGAGCCCGGAGAACAGGACCTGGAAGGAGTCGCCGTGCACGCCGATGTTGTGGCGCCCGCGCACGAGGACGGGCCGGGCGGCGGGGTCGCCGGCGACGGCGAAGGGGGCCGGCTGCCCGGCCGGGGCCTCGATGGTGAGCACGCCCTGGTCCCAGGCGACCTCCTCGCCCGCCTCGGCCCAGGCGGTGGCCCGGCGCAGGCGGAAGGAGACGGTGAGCGCGTACTCCCCGTCGCTGCCGCCCGTGCCGTCGGGCAGGGCCAGCGGCAGCGGGTAGGTGGCGCTGGCCCCCGGGGCGACGTCCGTCTCGAGGCCCGCCGTCGCCACGACGACGCCCTCGCGCTCGAGGGTGACGACGCAGTCGTAGGCGGCCGAGGAGGTGAACAGGAAGCGGTTGGTCACGGTCAGGCCGTCGCGCGAGACCTCGGTGCGCAGGCCCTGGAAGAGGTGGCGCACCTCCTGGATCTTGGGGGAGGCGGTGTGGTCGGC
The DNA here is from genome assembly GCF_023369555.1 of Actinomyces sp. AC-20-1. GTDB lineage: Bacteria > Actinomycetota > Actinomycetes > Actinomycetales > Actinomycetaceae > Actinomyces. The sequence continues at coordinate 95,615 of NZ_JACJVC010000003.1, forward strand.
GTAGAAGATGCCGTTGCCGCAGAAGTCGCCGTCGTGCGGGGACTCGCCGTTGTCGCCGCCGTAGCCCCAGTACTCGCTGCCGTCGGGGGCGGTGAGACCGATCGCCTGGTCGGCGAAGTCCCAGATGAAGCCGCCCTGGAAGAGGGGCTCGCGCTCGGCCAGGTCCATGTACAGGTCGACGGCGCCGAAGGAGTTGCCCATCGTGTGCGCGTACTCGCACAGGATGAAGGGCTTGTCGCGCCTCTCAGCGAGCTGGGCCTCGACCTTGGCGGCCGGCGTGTACATCTGGGAGACGACGTCGGAGGTGTCGGGGCGGCGGTTGTCCCAGCACACGCCCTCGTAGTGGACGGGCCGCGAGTCCTGGGAGCGGAAGAGCGCCGCCATGTCGGCGATGTTGTCACCGCCGTAGGACTCGTTGCCGCAGGACCACATGACGACCGACGGGTGGTTCTTGTCGCGCTCGTACATGTCGCGGGCGCGGTCGACGACGGCGTCGTGCCACTCGGGGTGGTTGCCGGGCAGGGCCGGCTCGGGGTCCTGGCCGAAGCGGGCGAGGGTGTCCCAGGTGCCGTGCGTCTCCAGGTTGGCCTCGTCGATGACGTAGAGGCCGTACTCGTCCGCCAGCTCGTACAGGAAGGAGTTGTTGGGGTAGTGGCTCGTGCGGATGGCGTTGACGTTGGCGCGGCGCAGGGCGATGAGGTCGAGCTCGGTGCGCTCACGGGTCATGACGCGGCCCTGCTCACCGAACTCGTGCCGGTTGACGCCCTTGAAGACGATGCGCTGGCCGTTGATCTTGAGCACGCCGTCCTCGATGCCGAAGCGGCGGATGCCCACGCGCTGGGGGACGACCTCGGTGACAGCGCCGTCGGCGTCGAGCACCTCGATGTCCAGGTCGTAGAGGTGGGGGTCCTCCCCGCTCCACAGGTGGGGGTCGGTGACGGTGACGCGGGCGACGCCGTCGTCGCCGGTGACGAGGGGGCCGACGCCGTCGAGGACGGCGCGCACGCTGCCGGGGCCCTCGAGCCTGGTGCGCAGGCTGACCTCGGCGGTGGTCAGGTCCTCGCTCAGGCGCACGCCCACGCGCAGGTCGGCCAGGTGGGTGGCGGGCAGGCGGCGCAGGTAGACGGAGCGGAACAGTCCGGAGAAGCGGTAGAAGTCCTGGTCCTCGAGCCAGGAGCCGGAGCACCACTTGTACACGCGCAGGGCCAGGCGGTTGGCGCCCGCGCGCACGTGGGCGGTGAGGTCGAACTCACTGGGGGTGAAGGAGCCCTCGGCGTAGCCGACGTAGGCGCCGTTGACCCACACGACGACGGCGGACTCCGCGCCCTCCAGGCGCAGGACGAGCCTCTCCCCCGCGTCCAGCTCCTGCGGCAGGGTGAAGGTGCGCACGTAGGAGGCGGTGGGGTTGTAGTCGGTGGGGACCTGGCCGGGCTCGACCTGCTCGTGCCCGTCCCAGGGGTACTGCACATTGGCGTACTGGGGCTTGTCGTAGCCGTGGAGCTGGAGGTGCGCGGGGACGGGCACGTCGTCCCACTGGCTCACGTCGTGGGCGGGGTCCTCGAAGCCCTCGACGGCGAGCGAGGGGTTCTTGGCGTAGTGGAGCTTCCACACGCCGTCGAGGCACACCTGGAAGGAGGAGCGGCCGCTGGCGGCCTCGGCCGCGCTGGCGTACCACAGGTGGTCCGAGTGCGCCTCGAGGCGGTTGTCGGCGAAGAAGGTCGGGTCCGCGAGGCGGTTGAGGTCTGTGCTCACGTGGTTCACTTGACTGATCCCATGATTCCGTTGGCGAAGGAGCGCTGCAGGGCGAGGAAGACCACCATCGCGGGCAGCGACGCGATGAGGACGGCGAGCATGAGGACGCCGTAGTCGGTGACGTAGCCACCGGCGAGGTTGGACACGAGCATCGGCATCGTCTGGAACTTGACGTCGACGAGGATGATCTTGGGCCACATGAAGTTGTTCCAGGCGTTCATGAAGGTGACGACGGCGGCGGCCGCGTAGGTCGAGCGCATGGTGGGCACGTACATGCGCGCGAAGATGGCGATCTCGCTCAGGCCGTCGAGGCGGGCGGCCTCGATGATCTCGTGCGGGAAGGACCGCGAGGCCTGCCGGAACAGCAGGATGAGGAAGGGCGTGGAGATGGTTGGCAGGATGACGGCCCACAGGGAGTTGACGAGCCCGACCTTCCCGAAGAGCTGGAACAGCGGGATCATCGTGGCGGCGAAGGGGATCATCATCGCCAGCAGCAGGATGCCCATGACGGTGTCCTTGCCGCGCGAGTGGTAGATCTCGAAGCCGTAGCCGGCGACGGAGCACACGAGGAGGGCGAGCAGGGTCGTCAGCAGGGCGATGGCGGCGGAGTAGCCCAGGGCCGGGTAGAGGTTCGACAGCTCCTGGAGCCGGTTGAAGTTGGCCAGCAGGTTGCTGCCCGGGGTCATCTTGGAGGCGAGGACCTGGTTGGAGGTGTTGGTCGCCGAGACCACCATGAAGTACAGGGGGAAGACCGAGATGAGCGAGACGACCGTGAGGAACAGGTAGGCGGGGACCTGGCGGAGTGTGGACTTACGCATCGCGCTTGTCACCGACCTTCATCTGGATGAGCGCGAGGACCGCGACGAGGGCGAGGATGACGTAGGACAGGGCCGAGGCGTAGCCGAAGTTCGGGCTCTTGAGGAAGGAGAGCTCGTACAGGTAGTGCGACATCGTCATCGAGGTGTAGGCGGGGCCGCCGCGGGTGAGGTTCCAGGACTCGTCGAAGAGCTGGAGGGTGCCGTTGGTGGACATGATGGCCGTCAGCAGGATCATCGGCTTGAGCTGGGGCACGGTCACGTGCCAGAAGGTCTGCCAGGCGTTGGCGCCGTCGATGCGGGCGGCCTCGATGGTGGAGGGGTCGATGTTCTGCAGGCCGGCGAGGTAGAAGACCATGTTGTAGCCGGTCCAGCGCCACAGCAGGCCCAGGATGATGACCATGCGGGCGGTCATCGTGTTGCCGAGCCAGTTGACGGGGCTGTCGATGAGTCCCAGGCCCATGAGCATGTCGTTGACGAAGCCGTCGTTGGTGAACAGCGTGCGGAAGACCAGCGAGTAGGACACCAGGGACACCGCGCAGGGCAGGAAGATGGCGGTGCGGAACAGGCCCTTGAGCTTGAGGTTGGGGTTGTTGAGCAGGACGGAGAGCACCAGGGCGGTGCCGAGCATGAGGGGCACCTGGATGATGAGGTAGACGAAGGTGGTCCTCAGCGTCATGATGAAGATCTCGTCGTTGAGCAGGCGCTCGTAGTTCAGCCACAGGGGCTCGGCGTAGTGCAGGCGCGTGCCCCGGCCGGTCTGCAGGGACAGCAGGAGGGCCTGGAGCATGGGCCAGAAGCTCATGATGGTGATGAGCCCGGCGGCGGGGATGATGAAGACCCATCCGGTGAGGTTGCGGCGCCTCTCCGACCTCGTGGGCCGTGTCCTGGGCACGGGGGTCCGGCCTTTCTTCTTGAGCCCGACGGCGGGGCTCGCGGCTGCTGTCGCCATTGACAATCCTGACAATCCGTTTCGTCGTTCGTGGTCCTGCGGCAGGTGCTGCCCGCCGGGGCGCCCGGGTGCGGTCAGGGGCGGCGCTGCCCCTGACCGCACCCGGGCACGTGGGGTCAGCCCATGGCGAACTCGGTGGTGTCCGAGGCGTCCTTGAGCGCGGAGGCGGGGTCCGCCCCGCCCACGATCTGGGTGATCGCGGCGGAGACCGCGTCGCGGCCCTCGTAGTAGTAGACGCCCGTGTTGACCGAGGGCACCTTGCTGGAGAAGGAGACGACGTCGGCGTAGACGGCCTGGCCACCGTAGAACTCGACGGGCTCGTTGTAGACGTCGGACTCTCCGGCGGGCAGCCAGTTCGCGACCGCGCCCGAGGAGGGCAGGATCGTGTCGTAGAGCTCGGTGGAGCCGGCGAAGGTCGCCTTGAGGAAGTCCGCAGCGAGCTCGGCGTTGGCGTTGGAGGAGATGACCCACGAGGAGCCGCCGTTGGCGGTGTAGTTCGTGGCGCCCGGGACGTCGTCGACGGCCGGGACGTTGGTGACGGCCCACTTGCCGGACTGCTCGGTGGCGGTCTGGATGGAGCCGGAGATCCACACGCCCTGGATGGTGCCGACGACCTGCTCACCGGTGAAGGAGCCGATGTACTCGTCCCAGGAGTTGACCTCGACGAGGACGCCCTCGTCGACGAGCTGCTTGTAGATCCCGACGGCCTTGAGCAGGACGTCGTTGTCGGCGATGTGGACGGAGCCGTCGTCGTTGAACAGGGAGGATCCGGCCGACTGGATCATCATCATGATGAGGTCGGAGGCGCCGGCCTGGCTGGAGAGCATCGGCTTGCCGGTCTTGGCCTTGACGTCCTTGCCGATCTCGATGAAGCGGGACCAGCTGATGTCGGTGAGGTCGCCGATGGTGTAGCCGGCCTGGTCGAGGACATCGGTGCGCCAGGCGCCGATGGCCGTGCCCGCGTCGAACGGCAGGCCGTACTGGACGCCGTCGTAGTTGAAGTAGTTGGTGACGGACTCGGGGAACTCGGAGAAGTCGATGCCGGAGTCGGAGAAGTCGCCGAAGATGTCAGGGAAGTTCTCGATGTTCTTCTGGCCGGCCATGTTCTGCATGAGGAAGATGTCCGGCAACTGGTCGAAGTCCTGGGACTGGGCGAGGGTGGTGAGCTTCTGCTGGACGTCGTCCCAGACCATCTCGGTGATCTCGAGCGTGAAGTCCGGGTGGTCCTTCTTGTAGACCTTCTCAGCCTCCTGCATCGCGTAGATGTTGAAGGCGGGGTCCCAGCACCACACCTTGAGGGTGTTGCCATCGCCGGAGCCACCGGAGCCGCCTGAGCTGGAGCCGCCGCAGGCAGCCAGGGTGGCGGCGCCCGCGAGGGCGAGGCTGCCGATGAGGGCGGAGCGACGGGTAAGAAGACGGGACATGGAATCTCCTCCTTGAGATCTGCGGCCGCCTCGGGGAACCAGCGGTGTCGCTGCGGCTGGCGGCCGTGGCCCGCTCGGGGTGAGGGGCCATGGTGCGGATGCCTGCGCAACCGCCGATGGTTGCGCAAACATCGTGACCGGCGTAAAACTTGCCACACAGCCCCGGAGGTGTCAACCGTCACAGTGCCGTGTCGGTGCGGCGCCTCACGGCCCCGCTGCCGCCCCAGGCTCCCCCCGGTTCCCTCCCCCGCCCTCGACCCAGGAACGCTCCTCATGTCCACCCCCCGACGTCACCGAGTCTCCATGGCCGACGTCGCCGCTGCCGCAGGCGTCTCGGCCCAGACCGTCTCGCGCGTGTCCAACCACCACCCCGGCGTCACCGAACCCACCCGCCAGCGCGTCCTGGCGGCGATGAAGGATCTCGGCTACCGGCCCAACGCGGCCGCCCGCGCCCTCAAGAGCGGGTCCTTCCGCACCATCGGCGTCGTCATGTTCGACGTCGTGTCCACCGGCAACAACTCCGTCCTCGCCGCCGTCAACGACGCCGTCTCCGAACGGGGGTTCACGACGGCGCTGCTCACGCCCCGCTCACGCACCAGGGCCTGCCTGTCCAGCGCCTTCGAGCGCCTGGACGAGCTGAGCGTCGACGGCGCGGTCCTCATGCTGGAGGTCTCCCCCGACGACCCCGGCTTCACCGTGCCCGACTACGACAACCTCGTCATCGTCGACTCCACGCTCGGCGGCAGCCGGGCCGTCGTCGACACCGACCAGGAGGGCGGTGCCCACAGCGCCGTCGAGCACCTGCTGGACCTGGGCCACGCCACCGTCCACCACGTCACCGGCCCCGCCTCCTCCTACTCGGCCCAGCGGCGCTGCGCGGCCTGGCGGGCGGCCCTGACCGAGGCGGGCAGACCCGTCCCGCAGGAGGTGCGGGGGGACTGGACGCCCGCCTCGGGCTACGCGGCGGGCCGCGAGCTGCTGAGGGACCCCTCGTGCACCGCCGTGTTCTGCGCCAACGACGAGATGGCGGTGGGGCTCCTGCGGGCGGCCGCCGAGGCGGGGCGGCGCGTGCCCGAGGAGCTGTCCGTCGTCGGCTTCGATGACATCCCGCTCGTGACCTACCTGCCGGTGCCGCTCACGACGGTCCACCAGGACTTCGCCGAGATGGGGCGGGTGGCCGTGGACCGGCTCATGCGCATCATCGCCACCGGCGAGGCCGATCCCGGCGCCCGGCTGGTGGGCACCCGGCTCGTCAGGCGGGCCTCCACGGCCCCGCCCGTTGGGCCCTGACCCCTCATATCAGGGCCCGGCGTGAACACTCAGTCCTCAGCAGGGCGGTGAGGCGGACGCAGAGCCTCGACGACGGCGCTCAGCCGAGGCTGACCGTGCCGGCCCCGTCCTCCCGCCCGACGGCGAAGGCCACCCGCCGCTCGCGGCCACAGACGGCGCCGCCCAGTCGGTACTCCCCCGGCAGGGCCGAGACCTCGAGGCGGCCCCCGGCGTCGGTGCGCGCCGTCGTCGGGGCCACCCACCACTGGCCCTTGACCAGGTCGCGCAGCGCCGCGAAGGAGGGCTTCGGCGAGCCGTCGGCGCGCACGAGGCCGACGGGCGCCCCCAGCCAGGAGCCGTTGTCCGTGTAGCCCCAGCAGGTGATGGCCTCCACGGCCGGGTAGGACAGCAGGGTCGTGTAGTGGCGCACCATCTCCTCGGCCTGGCGGGCCTCGCCCTCGGGCGTGGAGGGCCACTCGGGGACCTGGTAGTCGTTGAGGTCGACGACCTCGGGCGGCATGAGGTGGCCGGACACGAGCGTGGACTCGGTCAGGTGCAGGGGCAGGTCGAAGCGGCTGAAGCGCTCGAGGACCTCGAGCGTGCGGTCCTCGCCCCAGTAGCCCTGGTGCATGTGCGACTGCAGGCCCAGGGCGTCGATGCGGATGCCGACCTCGAGACAGTCCTCGATGAGACGCTCGTAGCGCTGGCTCATGTTGAAGTCGTTGAGCAGGAGGAAGACGTCCGGGTTGGCCTCGCGGGCGGTCTCGAAGGCCAGGCGGACCATTCCCACACGTCCGAGCCTGCGGGCCAGCGGGGTGATGGCGTTGTCCTCGGCGGTGAGCTCCGGCATGATGACGACCTCGTTGATGGCGTCGAACATGTCCACGGTGCCGCGGAAGTCCGTGACCTCACGGGTGATCCTCGCGCGCAGGACGCGCTCGACCTCGGCCGGGTCGCGGCCAAGCAGCCAGGAGGGGGCGACGGTGTGCCAGGCCAGGGGGTGGCCCTTGACCTCGGCGCCGTGGGCGCGCACCCACTGGGCGGCGCGCCGCATCCGCTCGGTGAGCGGCCGGCCCTCCACGGGCTCGAAGGAGCCCCAGTAGAAGGGCAGGGTCGCGAAGCTGAACAGGTCGAAGAAGCCGTCGGCGAGCCCGGCGGCCAGCGCCGGGTCGGCTCCTCCGAACAGCGAGCCGGTGTTGTCCGTCTCCTCGTTGGCGAGGGCGACGAAGTCGAAGGCGATGTTGCCGAAGGCGTGGCGGGTCTGCTCGACGGTGACCTCGGTGTCCGCCAGGGGCAGGCCGTCGGGGCCGGTGACGGTGAGGACCTGCGTCCGGGCGCGGTGGGCGAGGGCGGTGGGCAGGTCGAGGGCGATGCGGTTCATGGGTGTCCTTGTCGTTGGGAGTGCTCAGAGGACAGGGGACGCGGCCCACACCTGCCTCGACGTGCGGACCTCACGGCCGGTGCGGACCGACTCCTCGACGACCAGGGCCAGGTAGTGGTCCTGGCAGGCCTGCGCGAGCGGGTAGGGCTCGGGCCCCTCCCCCCGCGCCCACGCGCCCGCGGCGCGCAGGAAGGAGGCGACGGCGAGGTCGTCCTCGGACAGGCGGCTACCGGGGCAGGGGTTGCGGTAGACGACGTGCCCGTCGAAGGAGACGGAGGCCAGCTCGTTGCCCTCGAGGTTCATGTCGACCCCCAGACGCCGGTAGCTCAGGGGGGAGGAGATGACGCCCTCGTCGCTCAGGCGCACGACGTCGTCGTCGACGATCTCCCCGCGCTCGCCGCGCACGAGGACCCGGCGGCTGAGCAGGGGGTTCCACCACTGGTTGTCGGTGAAGAGGTACAGGCCGCTGCGCCCGTCACCGAAGTCGAGGGTGGCGATGGTCGTCGCGGTCGGCTCCGGGGCGTTGCCGCGCCGCCAGCCGTCGAAGGACAGGGGGTTGACGAGCGGGGCCGTGAGGCGGCGGGCGTGGACGACCGCCTCGTCCATCCCCACCCCCAGGAAGGTCCTCATGATGGACATCGCGTGGTACATGTGGGTGGAGGCGACCTCGACGAAGGTCGGGCGCCCGATGACGCCGCGGTCCACCACCGCCTTGCGGCTGGCGTGGCCGGGCATGAGCATGTACTGCTCCGCGACCTGGACGAGACCGCTGGCGCCGGCGTCGGACCACAGGGAGCGCAGTCCCTCCAGGTCCGGTGCGGGCGGGGTCTCGGCGAGGACCCTGACGCCACGTCCGACGAGCTCGCGCACGACCTGCGGCATCGACTCCCAGGAGACGCAGGCGATGACGAGCTCGGGGCCCGTCTCCAGCAGGGCGTCCAGGGTGGGGACGAGCGTGACGCCGTGGTGGGCGCGGAGCCGGGCGCGGGCGGCCTCGGAGCGGGCCAGGACCGCGGTGCACTGGAAGGAGTCGGGGACGGCGGCGGCGAGTCGGAGGAGGAACTCGGAGCGCCAGCCGGCGCCGATGACGGCGAGGCGGAGGGGCGGGTGGGTCATGGTGTGGGCGGCTTTCGTGGAGTGCGGTGGGTACCTGTCACCGACGATGGAGCGGGTCGTGGAGGGCGACAGCGCCCAGGCGGTGTCGCAGCGGTCCTGCGCCCGGGCAATGGCCCCCGGGCGCAGGACCGCTCTCAACACGGGCGCGCGCGGCTCAACGCGCACCCGGCGCACCGCGCGTCACCAGACGCGGGTGCGGGACTCCCCTGCGGCGAGACCCGCCAGCGGGCCGGCCGGGTAGGCCGTCGCGTGCTCCTTGGCACGGCCCACCAGGTCGGTGTCGGCGTGGAGCTCGGTGCCGTCCGGGTTCTCGAAGGCCTGGTCCGGGTACCAGGCGCGGCCGAGCTCACGGCCGGAGACCGGCCTGAGGGCGGCATCGGCGAAGGCCTGCGGCAGGCTGGCGACGAGGTAGAGGGCGTCGCCGTCGCGCTCGAGGCTCGCCCGGGCCTCGCCGAGGTGGACGGGACGGGTCTCCTCGGCGTAGGCGGGGGCGCCGTTGCCGTAGGCGTTGAGGCGGATCTCGACGGGCAGGGCCACGCCCTCGAAGCGCTCGTGGTCCCCCTTGCTGGGGTCGTTGACCTGGGTGAGGTAGGCCTCGACGCCGTGCGGGTGGCCGTTGAACAGGTCCGTGCCGTTGGAGATCCTGCGGTGCGCGGGCGGGTTGACGAAGGCGTCCTGCCCCACGGTGGACAGGAAGATGTTGCCGATGTAGCGGTCGTCGCCCCCGCGGATGGCCGCGTAGCCGGCGGGCTGCGTCGAGTGCGGCAGGTGGTAGGGGGTGGGGCGCTCGATGATCGGCTGGTTGGCCACGACGCCGAGCACGAGGTTGGAGACGTAGGCACCGCCCTGGGAGTGGCCCTCGAGGGAGACGTCAGAGGCGAGGATGTTGTGGTCGACGAGGTAGGGGCCGTGGGAGACCTCGATGAACAGGTCGCGGGCGTTGGCGTGCATGACGTTGCGGCTCACACGCGTGCCCTGGGCCTGCCAGTCCAGCCAGATCCCCAGGGTGCAGTCCTCGATGAGGTTGTGCTCAATGACGGTGTCGATGGCGCCGTGCAGCTTGATACCAGCGATCTCGTAGCCGTAGAACTCGTGCTTGGTGGCGATGTGGTGGATGTGGTTGCCCTCGATCGTGGAGAACACGCACCCCAGGTGCCCGACGACGGCGTTCTGACCGCAGTCGTGGATGTGGTTGCGCCGCACGACGTGCGAGCCGATGAGGTCCTTGTCCCATCCGATGCGGAAAGCGGAGTAGACGGCCTCGAGCTGGTACTGGTAGCCGGGCTTGTCCAGACGCTCAGCCGCCCAGTTGTGGCCCGAGGAGTTCTCCTTGCCCAACGACACCGCCGAGCACTTGGCGTCATGGATGTCGCAGTCCTCGATGACCCACCCCTTGGCCCAGTTGGGCCCCACGAGCCCGGGCTGGTCCGCCGTCGGAGGAGCCCACGGCGTAGCCGCCTGGCACAGCTCCAGACCCCGCACAGTGATGTAGTTGATGTGGTGGACCTCGGGGTAGAGCACCGAGCGGCGCACATTGACCTCCACCAGCTCGGTGCGAGGATCCGCGCCCTGGAAGTTCGCCCAGACCGTCGTCTCAACATCACCCACCTCGGCGTACCAGACGTAGACGGTCTGGTCGGGACGACGGACCTTCTCCGCGACACCGGTCCAGCGGTCGTGCTCCTCGGTGCGGCGCCCGGGGGCGTCGACGGCCTCGCGGCTGGTGACCTCGTAGAAGGACATGCCGTTGAGGTAGACCTCGCCCAGGTGCTTGCGCGGCGCGCTGCGCTCGCCGTAGACGGTCCAGTCGCCCTCGACCTCGATGGCGAAGGGGTTCCACGAGCCGAACAGGCTGTTGGGCACCACAGCCCGCCAGGTGGTCCCACCCACGTTCTCCCAACCGGTGACGCGCTCAGCACCGGTGATGACGGGGCGCGCCTCACCCGGCGCCCCCTCGAAGACGATACGACGGTCATCAGAGCGCCCCGTGCGCACAGGCCTGACCCACTCGCGGTAGGTGCCCTCATGGATCCGCACCGTGTCACCAGGATGAGCAGCCTCCACCGCCCGGTTGATCGTACGGAAAGGCGCCTCAGCACTACCGGGAGCCACATCCGAGCCAGAAGGGGACACATGGAAGACAGACATCATCGTCGCTTTCGTCGAGGTGCGTGCCGAGCGGGGTCACACGTGGCAGGGGCTCGCGCCGCACGGTGCGGGCAGGACGCCGCCGGTGGCGTCCGGCACGACCCTAACATTTGCCTTACTGCAAAACAATCCCGTTGACGGACGGGCTCCTCCAGACCCACCCACGCACGCTCCCCGCACACGCTGAGCCCTGAGCCCTCACGCTGACGCCTGACCGGAGGTGTCAGGACTCGACGCGAGAGCTCAGGGCTCAGCGGAAACAGGTGTGCGGGCGACCGGGCTCAGGCGGCGGAGCCGGCCCGCTTCTTGTTGACCAGGTCGAAGGCGACCGCACCGAGCACCACGAGGCCCTTGATGGCCTGCTGGTAGTCGATGCCGACGCCCATGAGCGACATGCCGTTGTTCATCACCGCCATGACCAGGCCGCCGATCATCGCGCCGACGACCGTGCCGATACCACCGGTGACGGCCGCGCCGCCGATGAAGCAGGCCGCGATGGCGTCGAGCTCGAAGCCGTTACCGGCCTTCGGGCCGGCGACGTTGAGGCGCGAGGTGAAGATGATGCCCGCGATCGAGGCGAGGAAGGAGCAGTTGACGAAGACGAGGAAGCGGACCCACTTGACCTTGACGCCGGACAGGGCCGCCGCCTCCCGGTTGCCACCGATGGCGTAGACCTGGCGGCCCCAGACCGTGCGGTTGGAGATGAAGGAGTACAGGACGATGAGCACGCCCAGGATGAGCAGCACGAAGGGCGTGCCCTTGTAGGTGGCCAGCAGCCAGGCGAAGGCCATGCCGGCGCCGCAGACACCGACGATCTTGACGACCCACACGCCCATCGGCACGACGGCCACCTCGTTGGCGATGGAGCGCCGGCGGGCGCGCAGGTCGCGCAGGACGAACAGGGCGAGCAGGGCCGCGGCGAGCACGAGGGTGAACAGGTCGTAGCCGTATCCGCCCAGGAGCCCGTTGAGGAAGCCCGAGGCGATGGAGCGGAAGCCGTCCGGGAAGGGGGAGATCTGCAGGTTGTTGAGGACGATCATCGTCAGGCCGCGGAAGATGAGCATGCCCGCCAGGGTGACGATGAAGGCCGGGATGCCGACGAAGGCGATCCAGAACCCGTGCCAGACGCCCACGAGGATGCCGACGGTGAGGCCGGCGGCGACCCCCACGGGCCAGGGCAGGCCCCAGCTGACCGTGACGACGCCCGCGACCGCTCCCGTCAGGGCGACGACGGAGCCGACCGACAGGTCGATGTCCGCCATGAGGATGGCGAAGAGCATGCCGATCGCCATGACGAGGATGTAGGCGTTCTGCGTGATGATGTTGGAGACGTTCTGGGGGGACAGTGACTGCCCTCCGGTCAGCACCGCGAACAGGGCGATGATCGCGACCAGGGCGACGGCGAGCCCTCCTGAGCGCAGGTTGGCGCTGAGCCTGTTGCGCAGCGACGTGGACGAGGTGGACATCAGCTTTCCTTCTCCTGGGTCATGTAGCGCATGAGGACCTCCTGGTCCGCCTCCTCGCGGGGCACGTCAGCGGTGACGCGCCCGGCGGAGAGGGTGTAGATGCGGTCGCAGATACCGAGCAGCTCAGGCAGCTCCGAGGAGATGACGAGCACGGCCTTCCCGGCGTCGGCGAGCTGGTTGATGATGGTGTAGATCTCGTACTTGGCGCCGACGTCGATGCCTCGGGTCGGCTCGTCGAGGATGAGGACGTCGGGCTCGGTGGTGACCCACTTGCCCAGGACGACCTTCTGCTGGTTGCCGCCGGACAGGCCGCCGACGCGCGACTCGATGGAGGGCGCCTTGACCTTCATGTCGCGGCAGGCCTCGGCGCTTGCCTGGCGCTCCTTGTGCAGGTCCAGCACGCCGCGGCTCGAGTAGCGTCCGGGCGAGGCGGAGACGACGTTGTGGTTGATCGTCCCGATGAGGTTGAGGCCGTAGCGCTTGCGGTCCTCCGAGACGTAGGCCAGGCCGTGCTCGATGGCGGAGGCGACCGTGGGCACCGAGATCTCCTGGCCGTCCTTGAGGATCCGGCCGCTGATGTCGCGCCCGTAGGAGCGGCCGAAGACGCTCATGGCGAGCTCGGTGCGTCCGGCGCCCATGAGGCCGGCCAGCCCGACGACCTCGCCGTGGCGCAGCGTGAGGCAGGCGCCGTCGACGACCTTGCGGCTGGCGTCGTTGGGGTGGTGGACGGTCCAGTCCTCGATGCGCAGGGCCTCGTCGCCGATGGTGGACACGTGCTCCGGGTAGCGGTTGTCGAGGCTGCGGCCCACCATGTGGCGGATGATCTCCGCCTCGTCGACGCCGCCCTCGCGGTGCATGTCGAGGGTGGTGATGGTGTGCCCGTCGCGGATGATGGTGGTGGAGTCGGCGATCTCGCGGATCTCGTTGAGCTTGTGGGAGATCACGATGCAGGTGATCCCGCGCTCCTGCAGGCGGCGCATGAGGTCGAGCAGGTGCTGGGAGTCCTCGTCGTTGAGCGCTGCGGTGGGCTCGTCGAGGATGAGGAGCTTGGCGTCCTTGACGAGCGCCTTGGCGATCTCCACGAGCTGCTGCTTGCCGACGCCGATGTCGCGGATGCGGGTCGAGGGGTCCTCGTCGAGGCCGACCTCGCGCATCATCTTCTGGGCGCGGGACTTGGTCTCGTGCCAGTCGATGATCCCGCGCCGGGCGCACTCGTTGCCCAGGAAGATGTTCTCGGCGATGGACAGGTAGGGGCTCAGGGCGAGCTCCTGGTGGATGATCGCGATGCCCTTGGCCTCGGAGCTCTTGATGTCCGAGAAGGTGCACTCCTCGCCGTCGAAGAAGATCTGGCCCTCGTAGGTGCCGTGCGGGTGCACTCCGGAGAGCACCTTCATGAGGGTGGACTTGCCGGCGCCGTTCTCGCCGCAGATGGCGTGGATCTCCCCGCGCGCCACCGAGAAGCTGACGTCGTCGAGGGCGAGGACGCCGGGGAAGCGCTTGGTGATCCCTCGCATCTCAAGGATGGTGTCTGTCTCCATCGTCTCTCCTGTCATGCGGACGGGCTGGCTCCGCTGCCGGAGCCAGCCCGTCCACTGCTCACTTGAGCTCGTCGGCGGTGTAGTAGCCGGAGACGACGAGGACGGAGTCGACGTCGTCCTTGGTGACGATCTCAGCCGAGAGCAGGTACGACGGGACGACCTTGACGCCGTTGTCGTAGGTCTCGGTGTCGTTGACCTCGGGCTCCTCGCCCTTGAGGACCGCCACGGCCATCTGGACGGCGGCGTCCGCGAGCTTGCGGGTGTCCTTGAAGATCGTGGAGTACTGCTCGTCGTGGAGGATGGAGATGATCGAGGGCTTCTCGGCGTCCTGGCCGGTGACGACCGGGTAGGGCAGGGAGCCCGTGCCGTAGCCGGCGCCCTTGAGGGCGCCGAGGATGCCGATGGAGATGCCGTCGTAGGGGCTCAGGACGCCGTCGACACGCGAGCCGTCGGTGTAGGTGGAGGTGATGAGGTTGTCCATGCGGGTCTGGGCGGTGGCGCCGTCCCAGCGCAGGATGGCGACGGTGTCGAAGTCGGTCTGGCCGGACTTGACGTTGAGGACGCCCTTGTCGATGTAGGGCTGGAGCTTCTCCATGGCGCCGTTGAAGAAGAAGGGGGCGTTGTTGTCGTCCGGGGAGCCGCCGAAGAGCTCGATGTTGAAGGGGCCGGTGACGCCGGTGTCCTTGCCGTCCTTGTCGATGATGCCCATGCCGGTGAGCAGCGAGGTGCCCATCTGGCCGCCGACGACGAAGTTGTCGAAGGAGGTGTAGTAGGAGACGTTCTCGTTGTCGCGGATGAGGCGGTCGTAGGAGATGACCGGGATGCCGGCCTCGCCGGCGGCGTCGAGCTGGTTGGACAGGGCGGTGCCATCGATCGGGGCGATGATGAGCAGGTTGACGCCCTGCGTGATCATGTTGTCGATCTGGTTGGTCTGGGTGGGGATGTCGTCCTCGGCGAACTGGAGGTCCACCTGGTAGCCGAGCCCCTCGAGCTGCTTCTTGACGTTCTCGCCGTCCTTGATCCAGCGCTCGGAGGACTTGGTCGGCATGGCGACACCGATCTTGATCTCGGAGGCCTCGAGGTTGGAGGTGTCGTTGGAGGCGCCGCCACCGGCACCGGAGCCGCCGCAGGCGGCGAGGGTGGCGGCGCCTGCGAGGGCGAGGGAGCCCGCGAGGACGGAGCGGCGGGTGAGCATGCGGGACATGAGGGGATCTCCTCCTTGAGATGGGGTGGAGCCGCGTGCGCACCTGCGCGCTCGTGCTCCTGAACAGGTGCAGTCTTAACGTTCACAGACAGGCTGTCAAATCATCTGGATTGACTTTTCCCGCAACATACCGCCATTTAATCGAATGGTATATTCACTGGTCTAGATATTTTAGGACGCCCGGAATGTGATCGTTCACATCATGGACGCGGGAGACTCCCCCACCAGGTCCCGTGCCTCACACGGAGGAGCGCCGCACCTTGAGCGTCGGCGAGACCGAGTGCCGCGTCCCCGGCTCGCCCTCGAAGGCGCTCAGCAGCACCTCCATGCACAGGCGCCCCAGCTCCTCGAAGGGCTGGCTCACCGTCGTCAGCGCCGGGGCGAAGAACTCCGAGCCCGCCGTGTCGTCATAGCCGACGACGGCCAGGTCCTGCGGCACGCGCACCCCCTGGTCGCGGGCCGCCGCCAGCAGCCCCAGTGCCATGAGGTCGTTCGAGCAGAACACGGCGTCCGGGGCCTCCTGCGGCCCCGCCGACGCTATCTGCAGGCACAGGGCCGTGCCCGCCTCGTAGCCCGACTCGGCGGTCCAGTCCCCCGACAGGCGGCCTGCCGGGCACAGCCCCGAGTCCTCCAGGGCGCTGCGCCAGCCCCGCTCACGCGCCTGGGCGTCGAACCAGTCGTCCGGACCCGCCACGTAGGCGATCCGACGGCGCCCGGCACCGATGAGGTGGCGCACGACCATCCGGGCGCCGAGCTCCTGGTCCACAGAGACGACGTGGATGCGCCCCTGCGGCTCGAAACCGTCCGCCACGACCACCATCGGCACGCTCTGCGCCGCCAGCGTCGCCGAGGTCGCGATCCCGGTCCTCGGGGCCACCGAGATGATGCCGTCCACCCCCCGGTTGACGAGGAAGCCGAAGGCCTCCGCGATCTCCCCCTCGTCACTCGTGCGCAGGGACGTCACCAGGGTCCCGTAGCCCACGCCCCGGGCCGCAACCTCGATGGCGCTCGCCGTCGAGGCCGGCCCGAAGAACTCCGAGGAGGCCGTCACCACGCCGATGAGGCGCGAGGAGGAGGTCACCAGCGCCCGGGCCGCCATGTTGCGGCGGTAGCCCAGCTCCTCGATGGCCCTGAGGACCTTGTCGCGCGTCGCCGGACGCACCCCCTCAGGGGAGTTGAGGACGCGCGAGACCGTCTGGTGGGACACGCCCGCCAGGCGGGCGACGTCCACCATGCCGGGCCTGCGCCCCCTGTCCTCACTCATCGCGGCCGACCTCCCGGCGCCCGGCAGGCGTCAGGCCTCCTCGGACAGGCGGTAGACGAACTCGTGGGACTCGCCGACGGCGAGGGTGAGCAGGTCCTCGCCCGTGTTGAAGGCGTTGGGCGGGCAGGTCATGGGCTCGACGGCGACGCCCGTGCGTCCCAGCTTGTCGGCGGAGTAGAGCTGGCACCACGGCACGTCGGAGGTGATGACGGCGCTGCGTCCGGCCTCGCCGCCGGTCAGGCGCACCGACCACTGTCCCTCGGGCAGGCCGGTGTAGGCGTTGTCGGTCTGCGTCGCGCCCACGAGGCGGCCGTCGCGCCAGTCCCAGTCCGTGCCCGCGACCTCACGGGTGCCGGCGGGTGCCATCGTGTCCGGATCGACGTCGAGCACGAGGGCGGCGGGCACCTCGAGCACGCACTCGTCCAGGGGGACGGAGCGGGTGAGGTAGGGGTGGCAGGACACGCCGTAAGGGGCCGGGGCACTGACGCCGTCGAGCACCGGCGCGCCGGTGGTGGCGCGGGTGGAGACGGCGGCGCCCACGTTGGTCGTCGTCGTCGTCACCGTCAGGCCGCTGGCGGCGTCGAGGTGGAAGCGCACCGAGACCTCCAGGGCCCACGGGTAGGCGTAGGAGGCGGGCAGGGCCAGCTCGAGCACCACCTCGCTGAGATCCCCCTCCTCCGGGGTGTCGGAGGCGACGGCGAAGTCCGACCAGCCGACCAGGCCGTGCAGGGCGGAGCCGGTCTCCGGCTCGTTGCAGGGCACCGGGTAGGCCTGGCCGCAGTAGGTGTAGACGGAGCCCTTGATGCGGTTGGGCCAGGGCACGAGGGTGCGTCCCTGCCAGCCCTCTGGCATGGCGGAGGCGGCGTCGAAGGGGACGACGACGTCGCGCCCCTCGTGGCGCAGGTGGACGAGGGTGGCGCCCTGGGTGGCGACCCGGGCCTCGTAGGCTCCGGCTCGCAGGTCGACGAGCTCTCCGTTGATCATGATCGGCCTCTCGGACGTGTGGGGCGGGGTGTGTGGCACAAGGTACACGCGCTGTGCCGGGGCGGCCGCCCGGGAAGGCTCCCACCCCGGCACGAGGCGTGTCAGCGGCAGCTCACTGGCCGCCCAGACCCGTGGTGGCCACGGCCTTGACGATCTGCCGCTGGAAGAGCATGAACAGGATCGTCAGGGGCAGGGCCGCGATCATGGCGGAGGCCATGGTCTGGGCGTAGATGATGCCGTAGGCGTTCTTCACGGTGGACAGCCCAACCGGCAGGGTCATGAGGTCGGGGTTGTTCGTCACGATGAAAGGCCACATGAAGTTGTTCCAGGCACTGATGAACACGAAGATCGCGACGGCGGTGACGATGGGCCTGGACACCGGCAGGACGACGTTCCAGAACAGGCGCCAGTTGCCGGCGCCGTCGACGCGGGCGGCGTCCTCGATCTCCTGGGGGACCTGGTCGAAGTACTGCTTGAAGATGTACACCATCATCGGTGCGATCGTCTGCGGCAGAATGACGCCCCAGAACGTGTCGATGAGGTTGAGGGCGTCCATCTCCTTGAACAGGGGGACGATGAGGATCTGGCCCGGCACCATGATGAGGGCGATGGTCAGGGTGAACAGCGCCCGGCGACCCCGGAAGACAGTGCGCGAGAAGGCGTAACCGGCCAGGGCGCAGATGATCACGGTCAGGACGGTGACGGCCGTGGCGACGAGCAGGGTGTTCCACATCCAGGTGAAGACCTCGCCGCGTTCGAAGACCGTGCGGTAGTTCTCCAGGGTGAAGCCGCCCTCGGGGAACCAGCGCAGCGGCAGCGACTGGGCCTGGGTCTCCGTCTTGAGGGAGGTGTCCACGGCCCAGGCCAGGGGTAGGAGCCAGCCCAGGGCGACGAGGGCGAGAATGAGGAAGGCGACGACGCGGCCGACCTTGGACCGGCCCATGAGCAGGCCCCGTGTGCTCCTGACCTCCGCACGGCGCTCGGCGCGTGCCCGCGAGCGCGCCTGGAGGAATGCGGGCTGGTTGAGGACCTCAGCGCTCATTGTTCTTGTCCTTCCGGGGGCGGGTGAGGAGCTGGAAGGCGACCGTGATGACGATGATGACCGCGAAGAAGATGTAGGACATGGCTGAGGCGTAGCCCATGCGGTAGTTCGTGAAGCCGGTGTCGTAGATGTACTGGAGGATCGGTCGCGTTGAGCCCTCCGGCCCGGAGCCTCCGTTGAAGGCGATGAACATCTGGTCGAAGATCTTGAGCGAGGCGATGACCTGGAGCGTGGCGACGAGGACGGTCGTTCCGCGCAGCTGCGGGAGGGTGACGGACCAGATCTTGCGCCAGAAGCCAGCGCCATCCACCTCGGCGGCCTCGTAGAGCAGGTCTGGGATGGCCTGGAGGCTGGACAGGTACAGCAGGAAGTTGAAGCCGACCGTCCACCAGACGGTGAGGATGACCATGGACCACATGGCGACGTCGACGTCCGTGAGCCAGCCGACCTTGTCCAGGCCGATCTGCTGGATCCAGTAGTTGATGAAGCCGACATCGGAGTTGAACAGCCAGGTCCACACCTGCACGACAACGGCCACGGGCAGCAGGTAGGGGGCGAAGAAGGCCAGGCGCCACAGCCACTGCCCCGGGATGCCGATGTAGACGAGCAGGGCCATGACCAGCGCGATGAGCACGAGCGGGATGGTGCTCATGACCGTGAACATGATGGTGTGACCGAGCGTGCTCCACATGGTGGGGTCGCCGAAGGCCTCCACGTAGTTGCCGAGCCCGACGAACCCGCCGTTGCCCATGAGGGACTGCTCGGTGAAGGACAGCCAGAAGCCGTACAGCACTGGGATGACGAGGAACAGGACGGCAACGACGATGAAGGGGATGAGGAAGGGCAGCCCGGAGCCGAGCCGCTTGACGCTCTGTCCGGTGGCAGCGTCGCGTGCGGTGGCGCCCCGGCGCTGAGCAGCCGCGTGGGAGGACATGATGTGGGTGTTCCTTTCTGCTCAGGCCGGCTCAGGCGGGCGGGTTCTGGGCCAGCATCGTGTTGAGGCGCTCGATGAGGCCGTCGACGGCCCCCTCGGCGTCCACGGACCGCGACAGCCAGCAGGACTGCATGACCTCGGCGACGCGCGCCTGGAAGTCGGAGCCGGAGCCGGTGAACCAGCTCGAGGGCTCGAAGACCGCCTCGTCCATGGCGTTGGCGTAGTGGGCCTGGGGGACGAGCTCGGCGTAGGCGGGGGACTCGGTGACCTCGAGGTTGGCGGGTGTGTGGCCGCCGGCCGCCCAGTCCAGGGAGCTCCTCAGCATCCCGGCGACGACCTCGTAGGCGGCGTCGCGCTTGGTCTCGTCGACGTGGTCCTGGTGCGGCAGGACGAAGACGTGGCAGTCACCGAAGGTCGCGGGCGTGCCGAAGATGGTGGGCATCGTCATGGCGTCGAAGCTGATGTCGGCGTTGAGGAAGGACGGCAGCTCCCAGTTGCCCATGAAGGTGATACCGGTGCGCGCGGTGGAGAAGGAGGCGATGGCGCCGCCGTAGTCCATGTCCGGGTCCGCCACCTGTCCGTCGAGCATGTCGGCGACGAACTGGGTGACCTGGACGGCCTTGTCACGGTCGATGACGGCCTGCCGTCCGGGCACGAGCTCGGCGGTGGCACCGGTCTGGTAGTACAGGCCCCACCACATGCGGCACACCTGGGCACCGTCGCCCGTGTAACCGTAGGAGATGCCCTTGTCCCCGGTGACCGCGGCGAGGGCACGGCCCGCGTCGAGGAGGGCCTCGGGCGAGTCGAGCCCGCTGAGGCGGCCCTCGGAGTCGAGCAGGCCGGCCTCGCCGCACAGGTCCGTGTTGTAGAACATGAGGAAGGCGTGGAAGTCGAGCGGCACGGCGAAGTGCTGGCCGTTGACGAAGCACTTGTCCCACAGGGCGTCGGGGAACATGTCCCGGGTGACGCCGTGCTCGGCCAGACGGTCCATGTCCCAGGTGTCGAGCAGACCTCCGGGGGCGTATCCGACCACGCGCGTGGCGTGCATGACGGCGAGGTCGGGAGAGCGCCCGCCCACTGAGGACATGGCGAGCTTTGTGTAGTAGGGGCCTCCCCACGTCAGGACGACGGGGTTGATCTCGAGGCCGGGGTTCTGTCTGTCGACGGCGTCCATCATGGCCTGGAAGACGCCGCCGTCGCCGCCGGTGAACAGGTGCCACAGCTGGACGGGCGTGGGGTCAGACGTCGACGCCCGTGAGCAGCCGCCAAGCAGGCTCGCTCCGGCGAGCGAGGCTCCTGAGAGCATCGCGGCGGACAGGAAGCTGCGTCGGCTGGGCACGCCCCGTCCGGGGACCCAAAGCTGACTCATCATTGACCTCCTTGTCAATGAGGAACGGATTCAGATAGTGAGCCGCGTACTCGCGGCTGACGCCGACCGGGAACGGGCCAAGGTGCCCGCCTGGCCGGATCGTCCGACGACGGCCCTGTGCCTGCGCACCGCCTCGTGCAGCGCGCAGGCACAGGCCCGTCAGCCGAGCTCGACGGCCAGCCAGGAGGCGGGCGGCAGGGTGGTGGTGAGCACGCCGTCGCTGAGGGTGACCTCGTGCGCCACGGGGGCGACGGCGTCGGGCTCGTCGGCGGTGTTGACGGCGTCGAGGTCCTCGGGGGCGAGGATCTGCGCCTCGACGACCCTGCTCACGCCCAGCGAGGCGAGGGCGGCGCTCAGGTCCGCGCTCTCGGTGAGGGAGCGGTTGAGGGCCAGGAGCGAGCCCTTGCCGGTCTCCTCGTCCCAGGTGACGACGGCGTCGACCTGGTCGACGTCACCGTAGCGCTCGGTGGCGGTGGAGGCGGTCTCGACGACGGCGTCGTAGGCGGTGCCGCGGGCGATGCGCGAGCCGATGGCGAAGGGGTGGAAGGTGGCCTGGCGCCAGGCGCGGCCGCCCTTCTCGGTCATGATCGGGGCGATGACGTTGACGAGCTGGGCGATGCAGGCGGTCTTGACGCGGTCGGCGTGGCGCAGCAGGGAGATGAGCATGCCGCCCAGGGCGAGGGCGTCGGCGGCGGTGTAGACGTCCTCGATGCGCTTGGGGGCGACGGGCCAGTCGGCGGGGTCGAAGCCGTGCTCGATGGAGTTCCACTCGGACAGGCGCCACACGTTCCACTCGTCGACGCTGATCTGGATCTTCTTCGTCGAGCGCTTCTTGGCGCCGACGGCGTCGGCGGTGGCGATGACGCCGTCGATGAAGCGGTCCATGTCGTAGCCGGCGGCGAGGAAGCTGGCGCGGTCCTGGACGTCGGGGTCGACGTAGCGGTGCATGGAGATGAAGTCGACCTCGTCGTAGTTGAGCTCGAGGATGGTGCGCTCCCAGTCGCCGAAGGTGGGCATCTCCCAGGCGGCGGAGCCGCAGGCGACGAGCTCGAGGTCCTGGTCGACCATCTTCATGGCGCGGGCGGTGGAGCCGGCGAGGTAGGCGTAGTCCTCGGCGTTCTTGTGGCCGACCTGCCAGGGGCCGTCCATCTCGTTGCCCAGGCACCACATGCGCACGTTGTAGGCGTCCTCGTGGCCGTTGGCGCGGCGCTTGTCCGCGTACTCGGTGGCGCAGACGCCGTTGGTGTAGTCGAGGATGTTGATGGCGTCCTCCTCACCGCGGGTGCCGAGGTTGATGGCCATCATGGGCTCGACACCGGCCTTGGAGCACCAGGCCATGAACTCGTCGAGGCCGAAGGCATTGGTCTCGGTGGAGTGCCAGGCGAGCTCGAGGCGGCTGGGGCGCTCGGCGACGGGGCCGATGCCGTCCTCCCAGCGGTAGTTGGAGACGAAGTTGCCCCCGGGGTAGCGGGCGATGGTGACCCCGAGCTCCTTGACGAGGTCCATGACGTCCTGGCGGAAGCCGTCGGCGTCGGCGGTGGGGTGGTCGGGCTCGAAGATGCCGGTGTAGACGCAGCGGCCGAGGTGCTCGACGAGCACACCGTACATGCGCCGGTCGATGCTGCCGATGGGCCGGTCGGCATCGACGCTGATGCGTGCGTGGGACATGGGTGACGCTCCTTGGGGTCTCCACGAGTGCGGGCGACTCATCCTCGCCCTAGTAGTTCATCGTTGTCAACCCTGTTGGCGCCACAAGAATGACGAAAGTCCTTATTTCGCCGCTATATCAGTCGAAATTCACCAGCACCAACATATGTCTTCGTTGAACATGTCGGGAGACACATGAGCGGCCTTGCGCCTAGACTGCCGCCATGCCCGCCACGATCATCGACGTCGCCACGCTCGCAGGAGTGTCGACGAAGACTGTCTCCCGGGTGGTCAACGATGAATCTGGGGTCTCCCCCGCCACGCGCGAGCGCGTCCTCGCGGCGGTCCGTGCGACCGGCTACGCCCCCGACCCCGCCGCCCGCTCCCTGCGCACCGGCCGCTCGCACTCCATCGGCCTGGCCGTCCCCGAGCTCGGCCAGCCCTTCTTCGCCGAGATCGCGGACCGCATCGCCCAGGCCGCCCGCAGCCGCGGCCTCGGCCTCGTGCTCGGCGTCACCGGCGAGCAGGGCGAGGGCGAGGCCGCCTTCCTCGAGCGCAACCCCGGCCTCGACGGCACCATCCTGTACTGGCAGGGGCTCAGCGCCGCACGCCTGAGCGCCGAGGCCGCCCGCCGTCCCCTCGTCGTCATCGGCGAGTACGACCACCACGCCGTCGACCGGGTGACGATGGACAACGCGCGCGGCATCACCCTCGCCCTGGAGCACCTGCTCGCCCTGGGCCGCGAGCGCCTGGCCGTCATCGGCCCGCCGGAGCCCGGCGTGCGCGCCCACGCCGCCGCCCGACGGCGCACGGCCGCGCTGCGCGACGCGCTCGCCGCCCACGGCCTCACCCTCGACGAGCGCCTGCTCGTGCCCTCCGCCGAGTGGCGCCGCCCCGACGGCGCCCGCTGCGCGCGGCGCCTGCTGGACCAGGAGGTGCCCTTCGACGCGGTCCTCGCCTTCAACGACGGTCTCGCGCTGGGCGCGCTCGCCGAGCTGCGCGCCGCCGGGGTGCGGGTGCCCGACGACGTCGCCGTCACTGGCTTCGACAACCTTGACGCCTCGCGCTACTCCTTCCCCTCCCTCACCACGGTCTCACCCCGGCTGGCCTCCTACGCCGTCCACGCGGTGGACCTGCTCGTCGCCCGCATCGAGGACCCCTCCCGCGCCCCGCGCACCGAGGTCGCCGGGGTCACCCTCATGCCGCGCGACTCGACCATCGGAGGTGGCGCCCTGTGGCTCAGCAGGTGACCATGCAGGACGTCGCCGAGATCGCCGGCGTGTCCGCCAAGACCGTCTCCAACGTGCTGCGCGGCACCGGGGGCGCCTCCCAGACCACGCGCGAGAAGGTCCTGGCCGCGGTGCGCGCCAGCGGGTACCGGCTCAACGCCGGGGCCGCCGCCCTGCGCTCGGGGCGCCACGGCGCCATCGCGCTGGCGGTGCCGACCCTCCAGCAGCCCATCCACGCGCACCTCGCCGAGGCCCTCATGCGCGCCGCGGGGGACGTCCAGGTGGTCCTGGAGCTCACCCGGGGCGAGGCCGAGGCAGAGCGCGCCCTGCTGGCCGGCTCGTGGCGCAGCCGGTGCGACGCCCTCGTGCTGGCCCCGCGCGGCATCGACCCCGCCTCCGAGACCGGTGCGCGCCCGCCGGCCGGCGCCGACGACGGCGGCCGCGCCCCCGCCGTCGTGCTGCTCAGTGACGCCGGCCCCGCCGACGTGCCCCGCGTCGTGTGCTCGCCCACGGCCCAGTGCCTGCTCGTGGCCGCGCACCTGCGCGAGACCGGCAGGCGCCGCGTCGCCGTCGTCGGGGCGCAGGACCGGGCCGACCGCTGGACCGGTGCCTGCGTGCAGGCCCTGCGCCAGGCCGGGCTCGAGGTACCCGAGGAGGCCCTGGTGCGCGTGGGCGACGTCGACGGGCTGCGCGGCGGGGTGGAGGCGGTCAGCCGTCTGCTCTACCGGGGTGCCCGGGTGGACGCCGTCGTCTGCCACAACGACGCGCTGGCCTCCGGCGCGGCCGCGACCCTGCTGCGCCGGGGGGCGCGCGTGCCCCAGGACGTGGCCGTCATCGGCCGCGGCGACACCGAGGCGGCCCGCTACGCCTCGCCGGCCCTCACCAGTGTGTCCGTGGCGGCGGAGGCGACGGCGGCGGCCGTCATGGACCTGCTGGCGCCCGTGCTGGACCCGGCGGCGCGGTCCGGCGCCCCGGAGGAGGAGGCCGCCCCGCTGGTCGAGGTCTCCCCCGTCCTGACCGTCCGCGCCTCCTCCGGGCCGGTCACGTCCTGAGCCCCCGCGGCGACGGCGCCCGGGCGCCAGCCCCTCGGGCACGGCCCCACACCGCAGGGCCCCGGTCGTGTCAGCCTCGACCGGGGCCCCGCGGCGGCTTCTCAGCGCGTCCGCGCTGGGTCTCAGGCGCCCTGCGCGAGGCGGTAGCACGCCTGGTTCAGGCGCCGCTCCTGGGCGAACCCGCGCGTCGTCGTGCCCTCGTCGATGACGGCGAGCTCCATCTGGGCCATCTCGGCCAGGTCCTGCCAGGTCTCCAGCGTCGTCGCCGTCGACATCACCGTGTGGTGGGCGGCGCCCGAGAGCATCCAGCACTCGGTGGAGGTGTGGAAGTCGGGGGCGGGCTCCCACACGGCGCGGGCCACGGGCAGGGCGGGCAGCGGCGCGTCGGGACCGACGACCTCGACGACGTTGGCGGTCAGGCGGAAGCGCTCGCGCATGTCGGACATGGCGACGACGATGCCGGGCCCCTTGTCGGCGTCGAAGACAAGACGGACCGGGTCCTCGCGGTCGCCGATGCCCAGCGGGTGGATCTCCAGGCGCGCCCTGTCCTCGGTGAGGGAGGGGCAGACCTCGAGCATGTGGGCGCCGAGGATCTTCTCCTTGCCCTCGGTCATCTCGTAGCAGTAGTCCTCCATGAGCGAGGCGCCGCCGGGCAGGCCGTGGCCCATGACCTTGGCGGCGCGCACGAGGATGGCGGTCTTCCAGTCGCCCTCGGCGCCGAAGCCGTAGCCGGCGGCCATGAGGCGCTGGACGGCGAGGCCGGGCAGCTGGCGCAGCCCGCCGAGGTCCTCGAAGTTGGTGGTGAAGGCGGTGGCGTCGTGCTCCTCGAGGAAGCGGCGCATGCCGGCCTCGAGACGGGCTCCGTAGCGCAGGGAGCCGTGGCGCTCACCGCCGGGCCTCAGCTCGGGCACGACGTCGTAGAGGTCGAGGTACTCCTCGATGAGGGCGTCGACCTCCTCCTCGCCGACGGCGTCGACGACGGCGACGAGGTCGTTGACGCCCCAGGTGTTGACCGAGACGCCGAGCCTGAGCTCGGCCTCGGTCTTGTCGCCCTCGGTGACGGCGACGTTGCGCATGTTGTCGCCGAAGCGGACCAGGCGCGTGTGGTGCAGGGCGTCCCAGCCCGCGGCGGCGCGGGCCCAGGTGGCGACCTTGGCCTGGGTGGCGGCCTGCGTGGCGTGCCCGACGACGATCTTGCGGGGCTGGCCCAGGCGGCTGAGGATGTAGCCGAACTCGCGGTCGCCGTGGGCCGCCTGGTTGAGGTTCATGTAGTCCATGTCGAGCGTGGCCCAGGGCAGCTCGGCGGAGAACTGGGTGTGCAGCTGGAGCAGGGGCTTGCGCAGCGCGTCGATGCCCAGGATCCACATCTTCGCCGGGGAGAAGGTGTGCATCCAGGCGATGACGCCGATGCAGGAGGGGTCGGCGTTGGCCTCGAGCATGGCGGCGCGGATGGAGTCGCGCTCCTTGAGCACGGGCTTCCACACGATCCTCACGGGGACGGACGCAGCCTCGTCCAGCCAGGAGGCGACCTGCTGGGACTGCTCGGCGACCTGGGCGAGGGTCTCCTCGCCGTAGAGGTCCTGGGACCCGGTGAGGAACCAGATCTCCTTGCCGTCGAAGGGGTTGGGCAGAGCAGTGGTCATGACAGGGTCACTCCTTGGTCGTGGGTGAGGGCCGGGGCGGTGCGGGGACCGTGGGCGTCGGGGCGGCGGGTCCGGGAGCACTCCAGTGTGTCCGTGCACACCAATAGTGAACGTTCACATGACGGGAGTCAAGCCGCCTGCGCCCACCGGCCACGGGCCCCGGTCCTCCTCGTAGGGCACGGCCTCCTCCGGCAGGGGGAGCACGCCGGAGCGCCAGTAGATCCAGGACACGCACCTGGCGGGCAGCGCGAGACCGAAGACGGGGACGAGCCCCGGGTAGGCGGTCCACAGCCACAGCCAGGCGGCCGCCACGAGCAGCGCCCCGCCGGAGCTCACCGGGCGCGACAGCCCCAGGACGACGACGAGCCGGGCCACACGTCTGAGGGACTCGTCGAAGTGCGCAGCCACCACCCAGACGACGAGGCTCGCCGCCGCCCACAGGACGCTGAGCACCACGACGAGGCCGGACAGCCAGGGCGTGGCGGAGCCCACGCCCGCCATCAGCAGAGCCCGGTCCACCCCCAGCAGGACCCAGCCCGCGCCGACCGCGAGCGCGATGGCCTGGGCGTGCCAGAACTCGCGGCGCAACACCGTCCAGAACTCCTTCCAGAGCCCGGGCCGCTGGACCGCCCTCAGCCCGCGCTCCTCCAGCAGGTCGTTCATGAGCCCGCGCCGGATGACGGCACTCATCGCGAGCGTCGCCGGCCCGGCCCCGAGCACCACCGCCCCGGCGAGCACACCGAGGACCCAGACGAGGTGGAGGACGAAGAGCCTGCCCGCGAGCTCTCCCAGGCGCACGTGCCATCCGACCACGGCCGGCAGGATCCGGCTGGGCACGCCGCTCACCCCTTGACCGCGCCGATGAGGACGCCCTTCTCGAAGTACTTCTGCAGGAAGGGGTAGACGATGATGACGGGCAGGGTGGACACGACGATGACGCCGTACTTGATCTGGTCGGCATAGCGCTGGGCGTAGGCGCCCCCGGAGCCCCCGCCGCCCCCGGCTCCGCCGGAGAAGGCTTGGTTGGACAGCAGGATGTCGCGCAGGACGATCTGCAGCGGCTGCTTGTCGTAGTCGCGCACGAAGATCAGGCCCGTGAAGAAGTCGTTCCAGTGCTGGACGAGGTAGTACAGGCCGATGACGGAGATGATCGCCTTCGACAGCGGCAGCGCCACCTGCAGGAAGTAGCGCAGCTCGTCGGCGCCGTCGAGCACCGCGGCCTCGTGCAGGTCCTCCGGAAGGGTGTTCTCGAAGAAGGACCTCGCGATGATGAGGTTGTAGACGTTGACCGCCGACGGCAGGACGAAGACGAGCCAGTTGTCCAGGAGGTTGAGGTCCTTGTACAGCAGGTAGGTCGGGATGAGCCCGCCGTTGAAGAACATCGTGAAGGTGAGGAAGAGCATGAGCACGCGCCGGGGGCGGAACTCCTTGCGCGAGAGCGCGTATGCGGCGGGCAGGGTCACGACGAGGTTGAGGGCGGTGCCCACCACGGTGTAGACGATCGTGTTCCTGTAGCCGGTCCAGATCCGGCTGTCGCCCAGGATCTGCTCGTATCCGAACAGGCTCAGGCCCCGTGGCCAGAGCACCACCTGGCCGTTGGCCACCGCGGTCGTGTCCGAGACCGAGGCGATGAGGACGAAGTAGATCGGGTAGAGGGTCACGAACACCACGAGGGCGCACATGAGCACGACGGCGAGGTTGAAGGCCCGGTCGCCCAGGCCCAGGTGCCGGAGCCGGTGTGTGGGACGGCCGACGGGCGCGCTCGTGCGGGCGCGGCCCGAGGTGCTGGTCGCTGCGGTCAAGGGTCCGCTCCTCTCAGAACAGGCTCGTGTCGGTGACCTTCTTCGCGATGCGGTTGGCGACCACGAGGAAGGTGAAGTTGATGACCGTGTTGAACAGGCCGATGGCGGTGGAGTAGCTGAACTGGCTCGAGAGGATGCCGATCTTGTACGTGTAGGTCGAGATGACCTCCGAGACCGGCAGGTTGAGGGTGTTCTGCATGAGGAACACCTTCTCGAAGCCCGTGTTGAGCACGTTTCCCATGTTGAGGATGAGCAGGATGATCATCGTCGGCACGAGGGCGGGGATGTCGACGTGCCTGATGAGCTGCCAGCGGTTGGCGCCGTCGATGCGGGCCGCCTCATAGAGCTGGGTGTTGACCCCCGCCAGGGCGGCGAGGTAGATGATCGAGTTCCACCCGACGTGCTGCCACACGTCGGACAGGACGTAGACGGGGACGAAGGCCCTGGTGTCGCCGAGGAAGTTGACGCCCGTGACGCCCAGGGCGGCCAGGAGCCGCGTGAGCAGCCCGTCCGACGGGGACAGGAACACCTGCAGCATGCCGACGATGACGACCACCGAGATGAAGTGGGGCAAGTAGGTGATCGTCTGGATCCACCGCTTGACGCTGGAGCGCATCACCTGGTTGATGAGCAGGGCGAGCAGGATCGGGGCGATGAAACCGAGCACGAGCGTCGACACGGCGATGAGGACCGTGTTGCGCATGAGGGTGGTGAACATCGGCGAGTCGAAGAACTGCCGGAAGTACCTCAGCCCGACGAAGTCGCCGCCTGTGAGCCCCGCCTGGAAGTCGAGCTCCTTGAAGGCGAGCTGGATGCCGTACATGGGCACGTAGGAGAAGACGGCGACGAAGACGAGCGCCGGCATCACCATGAGCCACAGCTGCCAGTAGCGCTTGACGTGGTCCGCCAGCCCCCGCCGCCTGCGCGGGGCGGCGGGAGGCCGGGTGCGCGTCACCTCTGTCGACAGGGGCATCACTTCGAGGCCATGTAGTCGTCGTAGTACTTCTGCATGCGCGCGATGTTGTCCTCGACGCCCGAGGCCAGGACCGCGGCGGTGTAGTCCTCCCACTGCTCCTCGACGCCGCCGTGGACGAGCCACTCGGCGAACTGGGTCTGCGTGGTGTTGAGCATCGTCGTGCTCACCAGCGTCATCGCGTTGTTGTCCTCGGCGGTCATCTTGATGAACTGCGTCGGGTAGACGTCCTTGTCCAGGTCCATGGAGTCGATGGCCTCCTGCAGGGGCACGGCCTCGTCGATGGCCTCCTGCAGGTCCGTGGGCAGCTCGACGTCGAGCTCGTCGCGGATGTACATGGGGCCGTTGTCGGCCAGGGTCGAGGTCCACTTCCACGTCGACGGGTCCGTGCCGTCCTCAGCGGGCAGGACCCT
Organism: Actinomyces sp. AC-20-1; assembly: GCF_023369555.1. Taxonomy (GTDB): domain Bacteria; phylum Actinomycetota; class Actinomycetes; order Actinomycetales; family Actinomycetaceae; genus Actinomyces. The sequence goes on from NZ_JACJVC010000003.1 coordinate 125,032, forward strand.
GTAGGTGGAGTCGTCCACCTTCTCGATGTTGGGGCCGATGTCGCCGAAGAGGACCTCGAGGCTCATCTCCTGGTCGTAGAACTGGTTGACGACCCTCAGGGCCGCCTCCTTGTTGCTGGCCGTGGCGGACACGAGGACCTGGTTGGCCGGGAAGTTCTCGCCGAAGCCGTCGTAGGACCAGGTGACGCGGTTGGTCTGGCCGGCCTTCTGCTTGAGCACGGGCATGGCCTCGTACTGCTCGTAGATCTCGGGCCCGAACCGGTCGGAGCGGGTCCACCCCCAGGTGAAGCCGACCGTGGCGGTGCCGTCGCCGGGCCCGCGGGCCACGGACTGGTAGGCGGAGTAGTCCTGCGTGAGGACCTCCTCGCTGACCAGGCCGGCGGCGTAGCACCTGGACAGGAAGACCATGAGGTCGCGGTAGCGCTCGTCGATGAGGAAGTTGGAGACCTTGCCGTTCTCCAGGAAGTACCCCTGACCACCGCCCGAGGCGAGCGGCAGCCCGGTGGAGCCCAGCAGGAGGATGCACTGGAAGTAGCCGAACCCTCCGGTGCCGACCGGGCTCCAGTCCATCGGGATGACCTTCTGCCCGGCCCCGGTGGGGTCCCCCTCCTTGAAGGCGACGAGCACGTCGTAGAGCTCGTCCCAGGTGGTCGGCATCTCCAGGCCGAGGGCGTCGAGCCAGACCCTGTTGATGTACTGGTGCTGGACGGTGGGCGGCCAGAACCGCTTGTATCCGGGGACGGCGTAGATGGCGCCGTTGGACTGGGTGGCGAGCGCGGTGAGCTCGGGCTTGGCCTCGAGCATCTGCTTGACGTTGGGGATGGCGTCAAGGTCGTCGGACAGGTCCTCGAAGAGGCTTCCGTAGGTGGCCAGGTCGGTGTCGACGATGGAGTTGGTGCCGACGATGAGGTCCGGGACGTCGCCGGCGGCGAGCATCGTGGACTTCTTCTGGTCCCAGTCGGCCGAGACCTCCTCCCACTCGATGGTGACCCCGGCGACCTCCTCGAGCTTCTTGGTCCAGGCCATCTCCGCCATGGGCTTGGTCAGCGGGTGCTTGAGGGCGAGGACCCGCAGGACGTTGGGGTCCGAGGAGCCGGAGCCCGAGCCGCAGGCGGCCAGGGACCCTCCGGCCGCGGCGGCGGCAGCTGCTGCCGCGACGCCGCGCAGCACGGTGCGGCGGCTGAGCATGAGGGGGCTGGTGGACATCGTTCTCTCCTTTGAGTGACGCGTGTGTGGGGACGGTGGTAGGAGGGTCAGGTGGTCGGGATCCACACGCGCATGGCGCCGGTCCCCCGGTTTCCCCAGGTGGAGAAGGGCACGAGCTCGATGTCGACGCGGCGGGTGGTGGTGCCCGTCCGGTCCCAGGAGGCGGGCGGGTAGAGCCGGGTCTCAGGGGCGCGGACGTGGGCGGCGGCGCGCAGGCGCGGGGCGGGGGCGCCGTCCTCGAGCGGCAGGGTGGCGACCTCGGGCCGCTCGGGCAGGAGGACGTCGTCGACTCCGACGCCGTCGGGCAGGTCGGCCTGCTCGAGGCAGTAGACGACCGGGCCGCGCTCGAGCGCGACGCAGCCGCGCACCGCGTCGACGCGGGAGTTCGCCCGCGTCCAGCGGGGCTCGAGGGGCAGGCTCAGCACGGCGCCGTCGACCTCCTCGGCTCTCAGCAGGACGCGCCCGTCGCGGTGCTCCTGCTCCGAGACCGGCCGCCGGGAGCCTCCGGCGGCCACCGTCGCCCCCTCGGCCCAGGCCGGGACGCGCACGCTCACGCCGGTTCCGGTGGGCAGGGGCGTGCCGTGCACCGCCAGGCGGACCTCGCCGTCGGCCGGGTAGCCGGTGGTGACCTCGAGGACGCCCCCGCCCAGGGCACCGGGCAGGTCGATCTCGCAGGCGACGAGCTGGTGCAGCTCGAGGAGGCTCCCGTCGAGGACGCTGGCCACGTAGGCGCCCACCTGGGCGAGGGTGCGGGCGATGTTGGGCGGGCAGCAGGCGCAGGAGTACCACGGCTGGCGCTGGGCCGGTGCGTTCTCCTCGCTGAAGCGGTCGGGCCGGCGCTGCATGGGGTTGGAGTAGAAGAACCGGGTGCCGGTCCCGTCGAGTGAGGCGGCCAGGGCGTTGTAGAGCTCGCGCTCGATGACGTCGTCGTAACGGCGGTCGCTGCCGGCGAGCTGCATGCGCCAGGTCCAGTGCAGGTCGGCGACCGTCGCGCAGGTCTCGGCGTAGGCGCGGTCCGCGGGCAGCTCGTAGTCGTTGCCGAAGGACTCGTCGCGGTGGCGCGAGCCGAAGGCGCCGGAGAGGTACATCTTGCGCTCGTGGGCGCGGTCCCACTGCTCGAGCATGACCTCGTGGAGGAGCTCCTCGCCCGTCTCGAGGTAGAGGTCGGTGACTCCGGCGTTGAGGTAGAGCTGGCGCACCGCGTGCCCGGTGGGGTCGGTGCCCTCGCGCACGCCCGTGTGGTCCTGGTAGTAGCGGTGACCGAAGCCCTTGTCTGGCAGGATGTCGCGTCCGCGCTGGTTGACCAGGTGCTCGGCCAGGCGCAGCCAGCGCTCCTGGCCCGTGTGGCGGAAGAGCTCGACGAGAGCGGTCTCGATCTCCGGGTGCCCGGGAACCCCGTCCTCGCGGCCGGGGCCGAAGCGGCGCTCGACGAGGGCCGCGAAGGCGGTGGCGACCCGGAGGAGGTCCTTGCGCCCGGTGGCCCGGTCGAGGGCGACGGCGGCCTGGATCATGTGCCCCAGGACGTACATCTCGTGGGTCCAGTCGAGCTCGGCGAAACGCTTGTCCGGGTGGACGCCCTGGATCCAGGAGTGGCAGTAGCCGGAGTCCTCCTGGACCCGCTGGACCAGGCCGATGACCCCGTCCAGCCAGTCGTCGAAGGCGTGGGTGCCCGAGCGGGCGGTCTCCCAGGCAACAGCCTCGATGACCTTGTAGAGGTCCGAGTCCGCGAAGACCCAGCCGGAGTAGTCGGCACCGGACTCGCCGACGACGCGGCGCAGGTTGTTGAGCACGCCGGAGGCCTCGAGGTTGACGATGCAGTGCGGGATGGTGGCGGTGGCGTTGCGGGTCTGCCAGCGCCCGAGCAGGCTGTCGGGGGCGATGCGCACGGCACGGACCGGGAGCGGGGCGCGTCGGGCGCGCTGTGAGGACTGCGCTGGTGCGGCGGGGGCCGCGAGAGGGGCGGCGCCGGCCCGCCCGTCGGTGAGCGACGTCATCGTCATCTCCTCCATCGTTGTGACGGCGACATCATGGAATCGATGATGAAACGTTGTCAACCACATTCGGAGAAGTCCGACGTCCGTCGTCATCCAGCTGAGCCCGGCCCGTCGACCGCACCACGCCCTCCGGGGCGCGCACCGCCGCCCCCGCATCGGGGCAGAGCCCCGGCCGCGGTCAGAGGCTCGAGTCCCGCACGACCAGGCGTGTGGGCGCGGGCCCCACAGGCCCCGGGTCGCGCCCCTCGAGGCGCGCGACGAGGACATCGACGGCCGCTGAGGCCATCGCCACCGTGCCCGGGTCCACCGTGGTGAGCGCCGGCCAGGCGAACTCGCCCTCGGTCGTGTTGTCGAAGCCCGTCACGGCGACGTCCTCGGGCACGCGCCGCCCCACCGACAGCAGCGCCCTGAGCACCCCCAGCGCGACGGCGTCGTTGATGCACATGAGGGCGTCGAAAGGCACCCCTGAGCGCAGCAGCCCGATCGTCGACTCGAGCCCGGTGTCACAGCGGTCCCAGTCCTCGCCATTGACGACGAGGGCCGGGTCGACCTCGAGCCCGGCCTCCTCGTGGGCCCGGACGTAGGCGGCGTACCGCGGGCCCCCGTCGTCCCAGGTGCGCGCCATGAAGCCGATCCTCCTGCGCCCGGAGGCCAGGAGGTGGCGGGCGGCCGCGAGGCAGCCGTTGAACTCGTCCATGGGCACGTGGTCCAGGCCGCGGGTCGGGTAGGAGCCCATCTGGACCACGGGCAGCGGGGGCGTGCGCCCAGCCATCAGCTCGTCGCCCAGGAAGTGGGGGCACAGCAGCACGCCGTCGGCGTCGTTCGTCGTCACCCCCATGACGGCGTCGAGCTCGGCCGCGGCGTCGTCGTCCGTCACCCGGACCGTCGAGCGCAGCCCGCGGGCCCCCAGCTGCTCGATGAGCGCCTCCGCGCACCGGCTGAAGTAGGGCTGGCGCAGGTTGGGCACGACGACGGCGATGCGCCCGGGAGCACCGGTCACCAGGGCCCGGGCGGCCTCCGAGGGCACGTAGCCGAGCGCCTCGGCCGCCTCGCGCACCCGCCTGCGCGTGTCCTGCGACAGGCGGGTCGTGCCCGTCCTGCCGGTGCGCGACAGCGCCGTCGAGGCCGTGGAGACGGAGACGCCCGCAGCCTCGGCCACGTCGCGCAGGCGGACCCTCCCGCTCATGACGCACCCGCCGTGCCGCCGGCCACCGGACCGGCGCCGAGCGTGGACTCGCGCCGCACGAGCGAGGGGGCCAGGACGCAGACCTCCCCGGCCCCGTCGGCACCGGCCCCGCCGCCCATCCTGCGCTCGAGGCTGGACAGGGCCGCGCGGGCGATCTCATCGACAGGGAAGACGAGGGAGGTGAGCGACGGCGAGGAGAAGCGGCCGTCCTCGAGCCCGCCGCAGCCGCACACGGCCAGGCTCCCGGGCACACTCACCCCGGCACGGCGCAGCCCTGCGGCCAGGCCGAGCGCGAGGTCGTCGTCGGCGCAGACCACGACGTCGGGTACGGGGGCCATGCCCGCCACGACGGGAGCCAGGGCATGGCCCTCGGCGCGCGTGGCGCGGGGACCGGTCTCCAGCAGGCCCGACCCCGGCATCCGGGCCAGCAGCTCCGCGACGTAGGAGCCCTCGCGGCCCGCCCCGGGCCCGAGGACCAGCGGCCGCTCCAGCCTCAGGGCCCGCAGGTGGCGCGACATGATGTCGGCGCCGTGGGCGAGGTCGAGCCTCACGCCGCCGTCGTGGCGGGTGCGACCGTCCTCCCGCCACCAGCCGGCCCGGCACACCGGGACCGACGAGAGGCTCCCGACCTCCGTGAGGTCGTCGTGCACGTCACCGAGGACCAGGGCGCCGTCGAAGGAGGTCGCCTGCTCGGTGAGGACCTGGGCGACGCGCTCCGGCTCATGACCGCAGGGCTCGATGGCGACCCTCAGCCCGCGGCGGTCGGCCTCCAGGACCACGGCCTGGACGAGCCCCGTGACCCAGCCCGCACGCATGTCGGGCACGAGCACAGCCACGGTCGAGGTGCGCCCCGTGCGCAGGGAGCGCGCCAGGGCGTTGGGCCGCCACCCGAGCTCCTCGACCGCCGCCGTCACACGGCTGCGCAGCCGGGGGGAGACGTTCGGCTCACCGTTGACGACGCGGGAGACGGACTTGAGCGACACGCCCGCACGGTCGGCGACCTGCCGCATCGTGACCGTCACCAGAGTCCCGCCTTCCTGCACGGCGCCACCGCCTGCGTGGGCCACGCTAGCGACTCCGCCCGCACCGCGCTCCCGGTCCCGGGCCCGGGACCGCATGGGGACGGCCTCAGCGCCCACCAGATGATTGACAACGTTTCATTCTCCGTTGAGGATAAGGGTCCCACAACGACGTGAGGAGCACCCATGACGACGCCGTCCCCCCGCCCCGCCACCTTCCCGCCCCGCGGCTGGAACTCCTGGGACTGCTTCGGCGGGTCCGTCACCGAGGCCGAGGTCCTCGACAACGCCCGCTTCATGAGGGACCACCTGCTCACGCACGGCTGGGACACCGTTGTCGTCGACATCCAGTGGTACGAGCCGGACCCCGGGCACGGCGGTTACAACGATGTGTCCCGGGCCGTCATCGACGCCTACGGCCGTCCCCTGCCCGCGCCCGGGCGGTTCCCGTCCGCCGCGTCAGGACGCGGCTTCGAGCCGCTGGCCGACGCCGTGCACGCCATGGGGCTGCGCTTCGGGGTGCACCTCATGCGCGGCGTGCCCCAGGCAGCCGTCGCCGCCGCGACCCCCGTGCTCGGCACCGGGCTCACCGCGCGCGACATCGCGGCCCCGCCCTCGCAGCGCTGCCCCTGGAACCCGGACAACGAGGGGGTCCTGCCCGACCACCCCGGCTCACAGGCCTGGTACGACTCCGTCTTCGCGCTCCTGGCGGCCTGGGGCGTGGACCTGGTCAAGGTCGACGACGTCCTCTACCCGCCGATCCGGCGCGCCGACATCGCCATGATCCGCACCGCCATCGAGCGCTGCGGCCGCCCCATGGTCCTCAGCCTGTCCCCCGGCAAGGCCCTGTCCCTCGAGCAGGACGAGTTCCTCCACGCCCACGCCCAGGCGTGGCGAGTCTCCGACGACCTGTGGGACCGCTGGCCGAGCGTCGTCGAGCAGTTCCAGCGGGCGGCGCGCTGGGCGCGCTCCCAGTCCGACACCGGCGTCGGCGACCTCGACATGCTCCCCCTGGGCCGCATCGGCGTGCGCGCGCACGTCGGCGAGCCGCGCCACTCGCGCCTGACCCATGACGAGCAGCGCACGATGCTCACCCTGTGGTCCATCGCCCGCTCCCCCCTCATGATGGGTGGGCACCTGCCCGCCTCCCCGCCCGAGACCATCGCCCTGCTCCAGGCGGACGCCGTCCTCGCCGTCGACGAGCGCGGCAGCGGCTGTCGCGAGATCATCCGGGACCAGGGCCTCGTCGTCTGGCGCTCCACTGTGCGCCCGGCGGTCCCCGGCGCCGCGTCCCAGGAGGTCCGCGCCGTCTTCAACCTCGACGACGGCCGCGTGACGCACCGGCTGCACGTCGACGACCTCGGCCTGCCCGGGCGCACGAGCCTGCTCACCGACCTGTGGACCGGGGAGCGGGTCCCCGTCACCGACGGCTGGTGGCGCACGAGCCTGCCCGCCCACGGCTGCGCCATGGTCGCCACCTGAGCCCTAACACGAGCGAGGACCCTCATGAACCTGGACGCTCCCCCCCCCGCCTTCGAGACCACCGGCTCCTCCCTCACCTGGCGGGGCTCCGGCCAGACCCTGCGCGTCGAGTCCTGGGGGCCGAGCGCCGTCCGGGTGCGCTGCGTGCCCACCGGAGAGCCCATCGACACCGACTGGGCGCTCCAGGAGCCCGCGAGCGCGCCCACGACGGTGAGCGTCAACGGCGACGAGGCGAGGCTCGTCAACGGCGCCCTCACCGCCGTCGTGCGGGCCGGCGGATCCTACGACGCGCAGGCCGGATACCCGGTGTACCGGGCCTCGGTGGAGATCCTCGACGGTGAGGGCCGCACCGTTCTGCGCAAGATCGGCGACGGCGGGGCCCTCAAGCTCGTCGCCCGGGACTTCACCGCCCTGCCCGGCGGCTCGTACCACCTCACCGCCTCCTTCGAGCCGCCCGGCAACGAGCACCTGTACGGGATGGGCCTGTACCAGCAGGAGGTCCTCGACCTCAAGGGCTCGACCTTTGAGCTGGCGCACCGCAGCTCCCAGGCCAGCGTCCCCTTCGTCATGTCCAGTGCCGGGTACGGATTCCTCTGGCACAACCCCGCCATCGGCCGTGCGACCTTCGGGCGCAACCGGACCGAGTGGGTGGCGCAGGCCACGCACCAGCTCGACTACTGGGTCACCGTCGCCGACACCCCGGCCGCCATCGCCCGCTCCTACACCGACGCCACCGGCCACGCGCCGCCCATGCCCGAGCACGGGCTCGGCTACTGGCAGTGCAAGCTGCGCTACTGGAACCAGGACCAGCTCCTCGAGGTGGCCCGCGAGCACCGGCGCCGCGGGCTGCCGCTGGACGTCATCGTGGCGGACTTCTTCCACTGGCCGGAGCTGGGCGACTACCGCTTCGAGGAGGAGCTGTGGCCCGATGCGCGGGCGATGGTCGACGAGCTGCGGGAGCTCGGCGTCGAGCTCATGGTCTCCGTCTGGCCCCAGGTGTCGCCGCGCAGCGAGACCTTCCCGCTGCTGGCCCGGGGCAACATGCTCGTTCAGTCCGACCGCGGGCTGCAGCCCCAGATGAGCTTCGGCGGGCCCTCCCTCTTCCTGGACCCCACCAACCCCCGCACCCGCGAGACCGTGTGGGAGATCTGCAGACGCAACTACCACGACCTGGGCGTGAGGATGTTCTGGCTCGATGAGGTCGAGCCCGAGTACGGCGCCTACGACTTCGACAACTACCGCTACCACGCCGGTCCCGTCGCCGAGGTCGGCAACCTCTACCCGCAGGCCTTCTCCCGCCTGTTCCACGAGGGGCAGGTCGCGGCCGGGCAGGAGGAGGTCGTCAACCTCGTCAGGTGCGCGTGGGCCGGCTCCCAGCGCTACGGCGCCCTCGTGTGGTCGGGGGACACCCGCTCGGACTGGGCCAGCCTGCGCCGCCAGGTCGTCGCCGGCATCCACATGGGCGTCGCCGGCATCCCCTGGTTCACCACCGACATCGGCGGCTTCCACGGCGGCCACGTCGACGACCCCGCCTTCCGGGAGCTGCTCGTGCGCTGGTTCCAGTTCGCCGCCTTCTGCCCCGTCATGCGCATGCACGGCGACCGTCAGCCCTTCGAGGAGGTCACCCGCTGCGACGGCACGCCGCTGGAGCACTCCGGCGCACCGAACGAGGTCTGGAGCTTCGGCGGTGAGGTCGAGAAGGTCCTCAGCCACTACGTGCGCCTGCGCGAGAGGATGCGACCGTACACGCGCTCAGTGATGGACCAGGCGCACCGGCACGGCCAACCGGTCATACGCGGCATGTTCCACGAGTTCCCCCAGGACCCCACCTGCTGGACCCTGGCCGACCAGTACATGTTCGGCCCGGACGTCCTGGTCGCCCCCGTCCTCGAGCCGGGCGCGACCAGCAGGGAGGTCTACCTCCCCGCCGGGGCGTCGTGGACCGACGCCCGCACCGGGCAGGTCCACGACGGCGGGCAGTGGCGCAGCGTCGCCACGCCCCGTGACACCCTGCCGATCCACCTGCGGGACGGGGCCCCGGCCCTCCTCGTCGGGATGCTCTGAGCCGGGGCCCGTCATCAGCTGCTGCGACGGCTCAGGGAGCGCTGCAGCAGGACGAAGACGAGCAGGAAGACCCCGATGAACACCTTGGTCCACCAGGAGTCGAGCCCCTCCCGGGCGATGAGCACCTGCAGCAGGCCGTAGACCATGACGCCGACGACGCTGCCCCACACGTAGCCGCGCCCGCCCGTGAGCAGGGTGCCGCCGATGGCGACCGGTGCGATGGCGTCGAGCTCCATGCCCACGCCGGTGAGGTTGTAGCCGGACTTGGTGTACATGGCGAAGAGGATGCCCGCGATGCCGGCGCAGGTGCCGGAGAAGGCGTAGACGAGGATCTTCGTGCGGCCCACGGCCAGGCCCATGAGCGAGGCGGCGTGACCGTCGTCGCCGGAGCCGATGCCGTAGACGGTGCGGCCGAAGCGCGTGTAGTGCAGCAGGTGGAAGCCCACGAGCACGACCGCGAAAGCGACCAGCATCGGCAGGGTGATCTTCCACGACTCGCGCCCGTCACCGAACTTGACCGCCCAGGAGGCCAGCGCGGAGAACCCCTCGGAGTCGATGGCGAGCGACTGCGGTGAGATGAGGTTGGCCACGCCCCGCATGAGGAACATGACCGCCAGGGAGGCGATGAAGGGCTGGAAGTCGAAGAACCGCACGAGCACGCCGATGAGCACACCCCCCAGGGTTCCGATGAGCACCGCCAGGAGCAGGATGAGCGGCAGCGGGACCCCCAGGGGCACGAGCCTGGCGATGACGAGGCCGACGACGGCGACGACGGCGCCCACGGACAGGTCGATGCCGCCGGTGAGGATGACAGCCGTCATGCCGACGGCGAGGACGAGGATGAAGGAGTTGTCGATGAAGAGGTTGGAGAACAGCTTCATGGACACGAAGGAACGCGATCCCGAGTAGCGCACCTGCCCGATGACGAGCATGAGCACGAGCGTGAGGACCGTCGAGCCGACCGGCAGGAACCTGGGGTCGAGGACCTTCGACCACAGCCCACCGCGCCCGGCCGCCGCGCGTGTGGTGGAGGACCCGCTGCGGGCCGCGAGGCTCTTCCTCGCGGCGGTGCTCGTGCGGCTCATGCCGCAACCTCCTTCATGGTGGTGCCCGCTGGGGTGCGCCCGAGGCGATGACGGGTGAGACGCTCACGTACCTGCGGAGCCTGAGCGATGACGACGACGATGACGACAATGGCCTTGAACAGCGGGGTCACCGTCGCCGGGATGTGGAAGATGACGACCGCCCGCTCGATGGTGGTGAGCACAAGGGCACCGACGACGGTGCCGCCGAGGAAGAACTTGCCGCCGCTCATCTTGGTGCCGCCGATGACGACGCACAGGATGGCGTCCATCTCCTTCATGAGGCCGATGTTGTTGGCGTCGGCCGCCATGGTCGGCGCGCCGTAGACGAGGCCGGCGAGTCCGGCGAGCAGGCCGCACAGGACGTAGACGAGCCACATGACACGCCGCGACTGCACGCCGGAGATGCGCGAGGCCTCGGCGTTGACGCCGATGGACTCCACGAGCATGCCCAGCGCCGTGCGGCGCACGAACAGGGCCAGGACGAGGAAGACGACGGCCCCGATGACGACCGGGGTCGGCAGCCCGAGGATGAAGCCGGAGCCGATCGCCTTGAAGGGGGCTGAGGTCACGGTGGTGATCTGGGCCTTGGTGATGAGCATGGCGATGCCGCGGCCGGCGACCATGAGGATCATCGTGGCGATGAAGGGCTGGATGTCCAGGACGGAGACGAGGAAGCCGTTGAAGACGCCGACGGCCAGACCGATGGCCAGGCCGAGGACCACGGCCGCGACGACCGTCGTCGGGCTGGCCGGGTCCGCCGCGTTGTCGAGGAAGGTGAGGGACACGGCCAGGGAGATCGCCATGACGGCGCCCACCGACAGGTCGACCCCGGCGGTGGCGATGACGAGGCACATGCCCAGCCCGAGCAGCATCGGCGTCACAGCGGCACGCATGATGTCGATGACCTGGCCGAAGAGGTGCCCGTCCTGGATCGTGATGCTGAGGAAGCCCGGGCTGGCGAGCTGGCAGGCGATAAGCAGGACGACGACGGCCAGGACGGGCCCGAAGAGGTGGTGTGAGGTCACGCGGCGCAGCAGGGAGACCTGCTCGCCTCGCTCGCGGTCGGCGGCCTCGACGCGCTCACTGGAGGCGCGTGTGCTCGTGGGGGTGGGCTCAGACATGGCTCTCCTCCTTCTGCGCGGCGATGGTGGACAGGATGGTGGCGGCGGTGACACCCGGGCCGTTGTCGATCTCGGCGATCTTGGCGCGGTCGCGCATGACCATGATCCGGTGTGAGAGCCGCAGGACCTCCTCGAGCTCGGAGGAGATGAAGACGACGCTCATGCCCTGGCCCGCGAGCTGGGCCACGAGCCTCTGGATCTCGGCCTTGGTGCCGACGTCGATGCCGCGGGTGGGCTCGTCGAGGATGAGGAGCTCGGGCGCGGTGGCGAGCCAACGGGCGAGGAGGACCTTCTGCTGGTTGCCGCCCGAGAGGTTCTTGATGAGCATCCCGGGGTTGCGCGGGTGGATGTCGAGGGCCTCCATGTACCGCTCGACGATCTCGTCGAGCTCCTTGCGGGGGATCGGGCGCCACGCACCACGGGAGGCCTGGAGGGCCAGGGCGATGTTCTCGCGCACGGTGAGGTCTCCGACGATGCCCTCCTTCTTGCGGTCCTCGGTGGAGTAGACGATGCCCTTGTGGACGGCGGCGAGGGGGGAGGACAGGCGGGTCTCGGCCCCCTTGACCTTGAGGGTGCCGGTGTCGGTCCTGTCGACGCCGGCGAGCAGGCGGGCGGCCTCGGTGCGCCCGGAGCCCAGGAGCCCGGCAACACCGATGATCTCGCCGGGGTGGATGCCGAGGTCGTAGGCCTCGACACTGCCCCTCTTGGAGATGCCGATGGCGTGGAGCACCGGCTCACCCGTGCGGGAGACCCCGGAGTCGTGGACGCCGCCTCCGATGCTCTCGAGCTCAGCCGCGTCCTTGCCGATCATCATGGAGATGAGCTCGGACCGGGGCAGGTCCTGGGTGAGGGCGGTACCGACGAGGCGGCCGTTGCGCAGGACGGTCATGCGGTCGGAGATCTCGTAGACCTGGTCGAGGAAGTGGGAGACGAAGAGGATGGCGACGCCCGTGGACTTGAGCTCGCGCACGACGGCGAAGAGCTCGGCGACCTCGTCCTTGTCGAGGGAGGAGGTGGGCTCGTCCAGGATGAGGACCTTTGCGTCGACGACGAGGGCGCGGGCGATGGCGCACAGCTGCTGCGTGGCGATCGTGTGGGAGCCGAGGGTGGAGGACGGGTCGATGTCAAGGTGGAGGCGGGCCAGGTGCTCCTTGGCCTGCTGGCGCATGGCCCGCCAGCTGATGAAGGGGCCCGTGGTGGGCTCGTGCCCGAGCATGACGTTCTCGGCGACGGAGAGGTTGGCGCACAGGTTGACCTCTTGGAAGACGACGGCGACGCCCGCCTCCTGCGCCTCGGCGGGCCCGGAGAAGCTCACCTCCTTGCCGTCCACGACGATCCGTCCGGCGGTGAGCGTGTTGACGCCCGTGAGCGCCTTGATGAGCGTGGACTTGCCGGCACCGTTCTCACCCATGAGGGCGTGGACCTCCCCGGGGTAGAGGGTGACGTCGACGTCGTCGAGCGCCCTGACCCCGGGGAAGGTGATGGTGATGCCGGTCATCTCCACGACCGGGGTCCGTGGTGGCGCGTCAGTCGGCGTGGCCATGGTCCCTCCGTTTCCGTGAGAAGAGTGAGATGAGGCTGTGGTGGCTCGGGTGCGGACCACAGCACCCGCTGTGGTCCGCACCCGGTCCGGTTCGGTGGGCGGACGGCGCCGACCGGTGCCGGTCAGTACGGCCGCGCGTCGACCTCCTCCTGGGTGATGGTCTGGTCGAAGACCTTGTCCTCCACGACGGTGTTCTTCTCGACCTCCTCGCCGGCGACGACCTTCTTCATCAGCTCCCCGAGCTGCTCGCCGAAGATCGGGTTGCACTCGACGACGTAGTTGAACTTGCCGTCGCACAACGCCTGGAGGCCGTCCTTCACTCCGTCGATCGTGACGATGATGATGTCGGTGCCGGGCTTCTTGCCGGCGGCCTCGATGGCCTCGATGGCGCCCAGGCCCATGTCGTCGTTGTGGGAGAAGAGGAGGGTCATCTCCGGGTAGGCCTGGAGGGCGGCCTCCATGGCGGTCTTGCCCTCGGCTCGGGTGAAGTTGCCGGTGGCCTTGCCGATGATCTTGTCGGCGCCGACGACCTTGTCGAAGGCCTCCTCGCGGTCGAGCTGGGCGCCGGAGCCCATGGTGCCCTGGAGCTCGAAGATCTTGGCGTCGGGGTGGTTCTCCTTGACCCACTGGCCGGCCTTCTCGCCCTCGGCGTACAGGTCGGAGCCGATGTGGGCGATGTAGGGCTCCTCAACGGTGGTGTCGACGGAGCGGTCCACGAGGATGACGGGGATCTCGGCGTCCTTGAGCTCCTGGAGGACGTCGTCCCAACCGGTCTCGACCACCGGGGAGAAGGCGACGATGTCGACGTCCTGGCTGATGAAGTCGCGCAGGGCCTTGATCTGGTTCTCCTGCTTCTGCTGGGCGTCGACGAAGGTGAGGTCGAATCCGTTCTCAGCGGTGAGGTGCTTCTTGATGTCCTCGGTGTTGGCGGTGCGCCAGCCCGACTCCGCGCCGAGCTGGGAGTAACCGACGCGGATGGCGTCGGAGGAGCCGGATCCCGAGTCTGAGCCCGAGCCCCCACCGCAGGCGGTGAGGCCGATGACGGCGCCGCTGGCGGCGGCGAGGGCGAGGAAGTGACGACGCTTCATGGGTGTTCTCTCTTCTTTGAGGGTCTGGGGGTGCGTCTCGCCTGGCCCCGGGGGAGACCGTGGGATGTCCGGCGGGAGGGGCGACGTCGTCGTCGTCAGATGAGACACAGGGAGCGTGAACGTTCACAAGCCATGAGTCAAGTCACAGCTCCCGCGTGTCGCATCAGGCGCACAGGTGCGTCCCGCGGCAAGGAGGCCCGCGTGTCGCACCTGCTGGTGGCCGACGTCCCCTCGTCAGCCCTTCACGCTGCCGGCGGTCAGACCGCTGACAATCCAGCGCTGGCAGAAGACGAAGAACACGAGCACCGGGATGAGCGCGATGACCGTCATCGTCATGAAGGCGGGCCAGTCGGTCGCAACTCCCCGACGGCGTTGTAGACCTGCAGGACGATCGTGCGCTTGTCGGAGGAGGAGATGAGCACGTTGGGCGTCATGAAGTCGTTCCAGGTCCACATCGTCTGGAAGACGATGACGGTGGCCAGGATCGGGCGGATGAGCGGCAGGACGATCCTCCAGTAGATCTGGAAGGGACCAGCACCGTCGATCCTCGCAGCCTCGATGACCTCCCAGGGGAGCTTGCGCATGTAGCCGACGATGAGGAAGTAGCAGAACACCGATCCCCCCAGGTACATGACGACGAGGCCGAGCAGGGTGTTGACGAGCCCGACCTGCGCCTCCATCCGGTACAGCGGGATGAGGGTCGCCTGCGCGGGGATGACGAAGGCGATCACGAGGACCGTGCCGACGGCGGCGGTCAGGCGGTTGCGGCGCATGACGACGCCGTAGGCGGCCATCGAGCCGATGAGCACCTGGAGCAGGACTCCCAGGACGGTGACGAGCAGCGTGTTGGCGAAGGAGCGCAGCACCGGTGTCGTCTCGAGGACCTTGACGTAGGTGTCCAGCGTGGGCGAGGAGGGCAGTCCGAGGGGGCTGACGGCCATCTCCTGACTCGTCTTGAAGGTGTTGACGACGATGTAGTACAGGGGCACGGTCATGACGGCGGCGAGGGCGATCACGACGAGCGAGCGGACCCAGTACCACAGGCGACGGCGAGCGGCGGGACTCATGACAGGCTCCTCTCGATCCGGCTGGACAGGGCCAGCTGGGCGAGCACGATGAGGGCGACGGCGACGGTGAAGACCACCGCGTCAGTGGAGTAGCCGGAGAAGCTCGTGAGGCTGAAGTAGAAGGTCTGCGCCAGGGGCACGGCGAACAGGATGACGAAGACGGCGAGGACCGGCAGGAGGAAGGCCGAGCTGGCCCACGACTCCGAGGTCAGGGATCCCATTCTCCAGCGTCCGCCCCCGCGCCCCCGGCGGGCCGTGGCGCGGGTCGTGCTGGTAGCCCTCATGGGAGGTCCGTTCTCGCGGTACTCACAGGGCGGACAGCTTGGCGTCCATGCCGGCCGCGACCTCGTCCAGGCTGATCTCGCCCTGGACGGCGTGCTGGAACAGTGCGATGCCCTCGAGCCGCAGGGCGTCGGAGGCGTGGTCCCAGTAGTTCATGGGGAGGTAGATCTTCGACTCCTTGAGGTAGTCGTCGTAGATCTCCTGGCACTCCGGGGCGACCTCGACCTGGTAGTCGGAGGTGTTGAGCAGCGCGCCGAAGCTCTCCGACATCAGGCCGAGCCCCTCCTGGGAGGCGAGGAAGGAGATGAGCCGCTTGGCCGCCTCGAGCTCGGCGCCCTCGGCCTTGGAGGAGATCGCGAAGCCCGGGTCCGGTGCGCCGGTGGCATAGGTCTCGCCGCCCGGGGCCGCCGGGACCGGGGCGATCCCCCAGGGCAGGCCGGAGGCGGAGATGTCGGCGAGGTCCCACGGCCCCGTGATGAACATGGCGAGGTTGCCGGCGAGGAAGTCCTCCTTGAGCTGGGTCCCGGTCAGGGAGATGGACTCGGCGCCGACGATGTCCTCCTCGTAGAGCCGGTGCCACTGCGCGAGGGCCTCGGGCCACTCCTGAGCGAAGGTTGAGTCGCCGGTGAAGATCTTCTTCTCCCCCAGGGAGTCCCCCGCGACGTGGTAACCGGCGCCCAGGAAGGCTTGGAAGACCGCCGGGATGTCCTGCACGCCCTCGCGGAAGGGTGGCCTGCGGCCTTGAGGTCCTTGCACAGGCGCAGGAAGTCGTCCCAGCTCTCGGGAACGGTCTCGGCCCCGGCCTTGGACAGCAGGTCCTTGTTGTAGACGACGCCGGCGGCCCAGGCCCCGAAGGACGCACCGTAGACGCGGCCGTCCGCCTCGTAGGCGCGCAGGTTGGCCTCAGCGAGGGCGCTCATGAAGGGCTCGTCGGTGAGGTCGGCGACGAGGGACTCGCCGATGAGCTTCTCCTTGGTCTCCGGGTTGATCCGGTGGACGGTGGGCTGCTGGTTGCCGGCGATGCGGGTCTGCAGGGTCTGGAAGTAGCCGGCGGTCGGGGTCGAGTAGGAGAAGTCGACCCTGATGTCTCGGGGTTGGCGGCCTCGAAGGCCTCGATGAGGGGGGCGGGCGGACTCCTCGGTCTCCCAGGACAGGTAGGTGATCGTCGTCCTGCCAGACCCGCTGCTGCCGCCGCAGGCGGACAGCAGCGCGGCTCCGGGCAGGAGGCCGAGGCCGGCGAGGGCGTGGCGACGGGAGACGTGGGCGTGGGCGTGGGGAACGGGGCTCATGGCTGTGCTCCTTTGCACGAGCGGGTTGTCCGACCCGCGTGATGTATCGTTACATTCACGATGGCGGGTGTCCCCGCCGCTGTCAACGGCGTCACCCGCCCGAGCCGCTAGGCTGCCCGAGGACGAGAGGAGAGCGCATGGCCACCCTTGCCGACGTCGCCAAGGAGGCGGGCGTCTCCGTCATGAGCGCCTCGAACGTCATGCGAGGCAAGCCCTCCGTGTCCCCGGGGATCCGCGAGCGCGTCCTCGCCGCCGCCGCCCGGCTCGACTACCGCGTCAACGCCGCGGCCCAGAGCCTGCGCTCGGGGCGCAGCGGCGTCATCGCCCTGTGCGTGCCCCGTCTCGACATGCCCTTCAACGCCGCCTTCGCCGCAGCGGCGACGTCGACGGCCGAGGAGCGCGGGCTGCGGGTCATGGTCCAGCAGACCCTCTCGGACCCCCGGCGCGAGATCGAGATCCTGCGAGGGGCGACGGCCTCCCTGGTGGACGGCACGATCGTCTCCGCCGTCGGCGCCACCGCCCAGGAGGTCGAGCAGGCCGCGGGGAGCCACGCCGTGGTCCTGTACGACGAGCGCATCCGCGACACCCCGCTCGACCTCATCTCCAGCCCCAACGAGAGCGGGGGACGGGCCGCCGTCGAGCACCTCATCGCCAAGGGGTGCCGGCACGTCGTCGTCCTGGGCACCCACGGCCCCCGCCGCGACCTCCCCGGTCCCGATGGTCCGGACCTTCGCTGGACCGGGGCGCTCCAAGCGGCGCAGGGCAGCCCCCAGGTCCGCCTGACCCCGGTCCCCTGCCTCTGGGACTGCGAGCCGGCCTACGCCGCGATGCTGTCCACCCTCGCCGTCGGCACGCCGGTGGACGGCGTCTTCGCACTGACCGACTCGATGGCGCTGGGGGCGCTGCGGGCGCTGTCGGACCTGGGGCTGCGCTGCCCCGAGGACGTGCGCGTCATCGGCTTCGACGGCATCCGGGAGGGCGCCATGTCCACCCCCTCGCTGTCCACCATCGACATCGACATCACCCAGCTCGCACGCACCTCGGTGGAGATGCTCCTGACGCGCATCGACTCACCCGTCACCGAGCTGCCCGGCCGGCGCTTCACCTCCGCCTACACGCTCATCGAGCGGGAGTCCTCACGCTGAGGCCACCGGGGGTGGCGGTTGATCATCCGCACCTCTGCATGTAGCGTTACATTCACTGGGGCCCGCAGGTGCGCCCTCACAACGACGCACGGCCTCACGCTCCGACCCCAACGACGAGGACGTCCACGATGCCCACCTCCACCGCCCCCCGCGCCGTCATCGACCTCGACGTGCCGGGCCCCACCATCTCCCGCCACATCTACGGCCACTTCGCCGAGCACCTGGGCCGCTGCGTCTACGGCGGCCTCTGGGTCGGCGAGGACTCCCCCATCCCGAACATCCACGGGCTGCGCACCGACGTCATCGAGGCCCTCAAGGACATCGACATCCCCAACCTGCGCTGGCCCGGCGGCTGCTTCGCCGACGAGTATCACTGGCGCGACGGGGTCGGCCCCAGGCAGGACCGGCCCATGATGGTCAACACGAACTGGGGCGACGTCGTCGAGGACAACTCCTTCGGCACGCACGAGTTCATGGAGCTGTGCGAGCTGCTGGGCGCGGACGCCTACATCACGGGCAACGTCGGCTCCGGCACCGTGCAGGAGATGAGCGAGTGGGTCGACTACCTCACTCGCGACGGCGACTCCCCCATGGCCCGCCTGCGCCGCGCCAACGGGCGCGAGAGGCCCTGGAAGGTGCCCTTCTTCGGCATCGGCAACGAGAGCTGGGGCTGCGGCGGCCACATGCGGCCCGAGACCTACGCCGCCGAGGCCCGCCGCTACGCCACCTTCGTGCGCGACCACGACGGCAACCGGATCACCCGTGTCGCCTGCGGCGCCAACGTCGACGACTACGAGTGGACGGAGGTCCTCATGCGCGACCTCCTGGAGTGCGAGACCTGTCCCCAGGCGCAGCCCGGCCCCTACCAGGCCATCAGCCTGCACAGCTACACCTTCACGGGCGACGACTTCTCCCGCAAGGGCAGGGCCCTGGAGCCCAGCACCGAGGACTGGTACACGGTCTTCAGGCGCGCGTGGTGGATGGACGAGCTCATCACCCGTCACTCGACGGTCATGGACCGCTACGACCCGCACCGCCGCGTGGGCCTCGTGGTCGACGAGTGGGGCGCCTGGTGGGACGCCGAGGAGGGGACGAACCCCGCCTTCCTGTTCCAGCAGAACACGGTGCGCGACGCCCTCATCGCCTCCCTGCACCTGGACATCTTCCACCGGCACGCCGAGCGCGTCGTCATGGCGAACCTCGCCCAGACGGTCAACGTCCTGCAGGCCCCCATCCTCACCGACGAGGCCACGGGGGCGATGGTCCTGACCCCGACCTACTGGGTGCTCAAGATGAGCAAGGGGCACCAGGACGCCCAGCGCCTGGACCTGCGCTGGGTGGACGACCTCCCGGAGCACCGCCCGGGCACTGGCCGACCCGTCCCGTTGGTCTCCGCCTCCGCCTCGCGCAAGGACGGGCGCGCGCTCGTGTCCCTGTCGAACCTCGACGCCGAGCGCGCCCGGAGGCTCCGGCTCGACCTGCGCGGCGCGCGGGTGACGGGGGATGAGGGCGCGGTCCTCACCGCCGACGCGCTCAACGCCCACAACACCGTGGAGCGGCCCGACGCCGTCGTCCCCGCCCCCTTCACCGGTTACACGCTCAGCGACGGCCTGCTCGAGGTGACGCTGCCGCGCGCCTCCTTCGTCACGATCAGCCTCGGGCTGAGCGAGTGAGCGGGCGATGAGCACCACCGCGCCGGCGGGCGGGGCCGCGGCCCCCGCCCCGAGGAGCCCTTCGGCTACCTCATGGTCCACTTCCGCGAGGACGCGCACGGCCACCTGGAGAAGATCCACCTGTCGCTGTCCGAGGCCGACGTCCCGCTGCGCTGGGTGCCGCTCAACGGCGGAGAGCCGGCCCTCGAGCCCACGACCGGCACCACAGGCGTGCGCGACCCCGCCATCTGCCAGGACTCCGAGGGGCTCTTCCACATCCTGGCCACCGACCTGCGGGTCTTCGGCGGCGACGGGGCGGGGTGGGAGGCCTGGTCCTCCCACGGCAGCCGGAACCTGCTCATCTGGGACTCTCCCGACCTGCTCACCTGGAGCGGTCCGCGTCCGGTCGAGGTCGCCCCTGCGACCGCGGGGATGGCGTGGGCGCCGGAGGTCATCCGCGACCCCGGGACGGGCGAGCACGTCGTCTTCTGGTCCTCGCGGCTCTTCGACGCCGAGGACGGCGGGCACACAGGCCCGTCGCGCACCCGGATCCTGTGCTCGCGCACGCGGGACTTCCGCTCCTTCAGCCCGGCCGAGGTGATGTTCGACAACGGCCGTGACGTCATCGACACGGCGGTGGCCCTCATCGACGGCCTCTACCACCGTGTGAGCAAGAACGAGGAGGCCGACGGCGAGGGCCTGGGGATCATGCACGAGGTCGGCTCAGGCCTCTTCTCCGACGACTACCGGCTCGTCGCCTGCGGGATCGCCCGGGACCTGTACCGGGGTGTGGAGGCGCCGATCCTCCTGCAGGGCCGTGACGGGAGGACCTTCCTGTTCCTCGACCAGTACTCGGTGGCCCCGCAGGGCTACTTCGTCCTGGAGTCCGAGGACCCTGCCTCCGGCCGGTGGCGGAGGGTCGACGACGCCGAGGTGCGCATCCGTCCGGCGACGAAGCACGGGGGGATCCTTCCCCTCACCCGCGCCCAGTGGCAGGCGCTCGACGGCAGCCGGGCGGAGGGGTCCTTCTGCTGACTGGCGCCCCCGCCGCCGGTGCGACCCACACCCTACAATGGTGTGACGCGAACCACGTGGCCGTGGGGACTTGCCAGATCGCCCCTGTTCGTCGTTGAATTCATTCAATCGACCGTTCGTTTGGTTCTCGGTCGCCTCCCGGCAAACCCGGCAAAGGAGCCCCCTGTGTCAACCTCCCCCACCCTCGACTCCCGGCTCGAGGAGCCCTCCCGTCCTGGCACCTCCGCCAAGTACCTCGGCGGACGCCCCTTCGTCCAGTACGTCGTCTCCTTCATCATCTCCTCGGTCTTCCTCTACGCCTGCTACGCGGCGATGGCCGGCATCCTCCTGCCCAGCTCGGTGCAGACCATCGAGTTCCAGCACTACTTCGCCAGCACCTCCATCCAGAGCGTCGACGCCCTCCAGGAGCTGACCAACCTCAAGCAGGCCATCGAGGCCGGCACCGCCAGCGCCACCACCGAGCAGCAGGGCCTGCTCGACCTGCTCGCCCAGTACGAGGCCTCCCGCGCCAGGTCGATCTCCCTCATGATGTCGATCGGCTCCTTCTTCACCCTCTTCGCCCAGCCCATCATCGGCGTCGTCTCCGACCGCTGGCGCTCCAAGCTCGGCCGCCGCGCCCTGTGGATCGTCCTCGGTGCCATCGGCGGCGCGATCTTCATGGTCGGCCTGCGCTACTCCTCGACGATCGCCCTGCTCACCCTGTTCTGGACCACCAGCCAGATCTCCCTCAACATCATGCAGGCCCCGCTGTCCACCACCGTCGCGGACCGCGTGCCCCAGGACAAGACCGGCCTCGTCTCCGGCCTGTCCGGCATCGGCATGATGGCGGGCTTCACCGGCGGCTCCATCGTCGCCGGCATCGCCTTCGCCGCCCTCGGCCTGGACACCTACTTCATCTTCGCTGTCGGCGTCGTCATCGGCGCCCTCATCTTCGTCACCTTCGCCAAGGACCGCTCCTCCGAGGCCCTCGAGCTCGAGAAGTTCGACTGGGTCGCCTTCATCAAGGGCTACGCCATCCCGCTGCGCGACCACGACTTCCGCTGGACCTGGATCGCCCGCTTCTTCATGTTCTTCGGCTACACCGGGATCACGAACTTCACGCTGTACATCCTGCAGTCGCACATCCAGCCCGCCCTGACCGCCTCCGAGGCCGCCACCACCTACGCGGGCCTGTCCTCCGCCGCCCTGCCGGGCCAGCTCGTCATGATGCTCGTCGCCGGCCGCTGGTCCGACAAGGTCGGCAAGCGCAAGCCCTTCGTCATCGGCTCCTCGGTCCTCATCGCGCTGCTCATGGCCCTGCCGCTGCTCTTCCCGACGCTGCCGATCTTCTACGTGTTCTACGTCGGCATGGCCGCCGCCTACGGCATGTACATGGCCGTGGACGTCGCCCTGTTCATCGACGTCCTGCCCGACCCGGAGGCCGCTGGCCGCGACCTCGGCGTCGCCAACGTCGCCACCAACATCGGCCAGATGCTCGCCCCGGTCGTCGCCGGCCAGGTCGTCGCCCTCACCGCCGGCTACAGCGCCCTGTTCCTCATGTCCGTCGTCGCGGTCCTCATCTCCGCCGTCGCCATCGTCCCGATCAAGAAGATCAAGTGACCCCGCTCCCGTCCGCCTGACGGGCGGCCGCGAGCCAGCCGAGGGCGCCCGGGTCCTCCTAAGGACCCGGGCGCCCTCGCTCACACCCCCACCCCGCACCAGCCCCCACACACCGCTACCGGCCCCGCCCCGACGACCACCCCAGGAGGACGACATGACTGCCCCGACCGCCCCCAAGACCTGGACCTACGGCTCCTTCCCCTGGCTGGGCCAGGACGAGCACATCCCCGGCGTGCGCCCCCGCACCCGCGTCATCGTCGACAACGACTTCGCCGGGGACCCCGACGACCTCTTCCAGCTCGCCCACCACCTGCTCGTCGAGGGCACCGAGGTGCGCGGCGTCGTCGTCTCCCGGCTCGACGAGGCCAACGGCTGGAACCGCACCGGCACCCCCGTGGCCACAGGACGCGAGAACGTCGAGGCGCTGCTGGGCGCCATGGGCGTGACCGGCGTCGGCGTCCACGACGGCGACGACCGCGGCTTCGAGGCCTACGACGGCCCCACCGAGGCCTCCCGCCTCATCGTCAGCGAGGCCATGGCCGACGACGAGCGCCCCCTGTACGTCGTCGCCGGCGGCGGTCTGGGCGAGGTCGCCCGCGCCCTCAGGGCAGAGCCCGCCATCGCCGAGCGCATGGTCCTCATCTGGATCGGCGGCTCCGAGCACGCCGGACGGGCCTATGTCCCCGACGGCGCCACGGTCCTGGAGTACAACATGGCCATCGACGTGCCCGCAGCCATGTACGTCTTCAACGACACCGACGTGCGCGTGTGGCAGATGCCCCGCGACGTCTACCGCTCCAGCCAGGTGCCCTTCAGCGTCATCCGCCGCGGCTGCCGGCGCGCCGGAGCCCTGGGCGGGTACCTGCTCTGCCAGCTCAACCTCGTGCGCCAGATGATCGCCCCCTTCGCCGGCCACGCCGGCGCCACCTACGTGCTCGGCGACCAGCCGCTCGTCCTGCTCTCGAGCCTGCAGACCACCTTCGAGCCCGACGCCGCCTCCAGCGCCTACGACGTCGTCCCCCGGGTCGCCCTGGCCGCCGACGGCACCTACCGCTACCCGCAGGACACGCGCCCTATGCGCCTGTACACGCGCATCGACAACAACCTCCTCTTCGACGACATGTTCGCCTCCTTCGAGGCCCTCAGCGACTGGCTGGAGGGCTGAGCCGTGTACAGCTCCGCCGTCGTGACGACGACGCACGGCCCGGTGCGCGGCCGGGTGACCGACGCCGTCACCGCCTTCAAGGGCATCCGCTACGGTGCGGACACCGCCGCCTACCGCTTCCAGCCTCCCCGCCCGCCCGCGCCCTGGACCGAGGTCGTCAACGCCTTCGAGTTCGGGCCGACGGCGCCCCAGGACCACCCCGAGCAGTCCACCGACCGCGCCACCAACCCGTGGCTGCAGATGATGGGGCTGACCGACAACCTGCCCGAGAGCGAGGACTGCCTCTTCCTCAACGTCTGGACGCCCTCCACCGCGGCGCAGGCCGCCGAGGCCGGCCAGGACGCCCCCGCGCGTCCCGTCCTCGTGTGGGTCCACTCCGGCGGCTACTCGGACAACTCGGGCTCCTCCCCCTCCGTCGATGGCGCGCACCTGGCCCGCGAGCACGACCTCGTGACCGTCTCCTTCAACCACCGCCTGGGCGTGCTGGGCTACACCCAGCTCGTCGACCCGGCCGAGGCCGGCTCGCCCTACGCCACCAGCGGCAACGTCGGCCAGCTCGACATCGTCGCCGCCCTGGAGTGGGTGCGCGACAACATCGCCGCCTTCGGCGGCGACCCCGGCAACGTCACGCTCGCAGGCCAGTCCGGCGGCGCCATGAAGATCTCCTGCCTGCTCGCCATGCCCCGGGCACAGGGACTGTTCCACAAGGCGGTCCTCCAGTCCGGCACCACCGCACGCGTCCTGGAGCCCCGTCAGGCCGCCGCCGTCACCGCCCGCCTGCGCGCGAGCGCCGCTCTCACCCCCGACGCCGGCCCCGAGGAGCTGGCCGGCATGGACCTCAAGGCCCTCATGCGGGCCTACAAGGCGACCGCCGAGGGCTTGACGACCTTCGGCCCGGTCCTCGACGGGCGGGTCATCCCCGCCCACCCCTTCTCGCCGGCCTCGGTCGCCCTGAGCGGGGACAAGCCGCTCATCCTCGGCGACCTCGACACCGAGGCCACCCTCTTCCTCCTCCACAGCCGCGACGCGCTCGTGTCCGCGGGCCCCGAGGAGGTCACCCGCCGCCTCGCCGCCGTGGCCGGCCACGATCTCGCCGACGCCCTCGTGTCCGCCATCACGGCCGGCCACGGCCCTCTCGACGGCTACGAGCTGGCCGTCCAGGTCCTCTCCGACGGGCTGTTCACCGGCCCGGCCCACCTCGCCGCGCTGCGCCGGGCCGCCGGAGCGAGCGCCCCGACGTGGCGCTACCGCAACGCCCTGCGCACGCCGGCTCAGGACGGCGCGCTCATGAGCCCCCACGAGCTCGACGTCGCCCTCACCTTCGGCAACATCCACACGGCCACGGGGCTCAACGGCGACACCCCCGAGGCGCACGCCGTCTCCCGGCTCCTGGGCGCCACCTGGGCGGCCTTCGCCCGCGACGGCGACCCGGCCAACGCCACGATCCCCACCTGGCCCGCCTACACGGCCGAGGAGCGCCAGGTCCTCCTCATCGACGCCGGGCCGCGCGTCGTCACCAACCCGGACGGCGCCGCCCTCGACGTCGCCGCCGGCGCCCAGGACACGCCCGTCAACTGGTTCGCCGTCGCCGGCACCTGACCGCCCCGGTGGGTGGACGCCGTCGTCCGCCCGCCCCTCGCACCCGCACCACCAGACGACCCCGGAGGCTCCCGTGCCCGCCCTCACCACCATCCGCCCCCTGACCCCCGAGCCCGAGATCACCATCGACGCGCTCACGGACCCGGTCGGCGACCTCGCCGCCCCCACCCACCTCACCATCGACCAGTACCTGCCCGGAGACGTCCTGGGCGGCGCCACCGCCACCCCGCGCCTGTCCTGGGAGGTGGCCACCGCCCCCGCCCTCTGGCGGGCCACCGCCGCCGAGCTCGAGGTCACCCGCACCGACGCCGCCGGCAGGGCGCTGGGCGAGGCCGTCGTCCTGCCCCTGACCACCTGCGACGGCGTCCTCGCCGACTGGCCCGCCGAGCCACTGGGCTCGCGCGAGCGCGTCGTCCTGCGCGTGCGGGTCAGCGGCGTCATCGAGGGCTCCGACGACGACGCCCCCGGGGCGTGCAGCACCGGCTGGTCCGCACCGCTCGCCTACGAGGTGGGCCTGCTCGCGCCCGAGGACTGGACGGCGCTGCCGGTGGGGCCGTCGTGGCCGGAGAACCCCCTGGCGGACCGCCGTCCGCCGCGCGTGCGCACCGAGTTCACGCTCTCCTCCCCGGTGGTGGCCGCCCGCGCCCACATCAGCGCCCACGGCCTCATCCGCGCCGAGATCGACGGCCGGCGCGTGGGCGCTGACGAGCTCGTGCCCGGCTGGACCGTCTACGGCGAGCGGATCGTCGCCCGCACCTACGACGTCACCGAGCTGCTCACCCGCGCCGAGGACGGTGGCGCCCCCACGGACGGCACCGGCGCGCACGCCGTCGGAGCCCAGCTCGCCGACGGCTGGTACCGCGGCCACATCGGCTTCGACGGCGGCTACCGCAACCTCTACGGCGAGGACATCGCCGCCCTCGTCCAGGTCGAGGTCCTGCACGCCGACGGCAGCACGACCACCGTCGCCACGGACTCCTCCTGGCGCGCCGGCGCCGGGGAGATCCTCTTCTCCGACCTCTACGACGGCGAGAAGACCGACGCCCGCCTGGCCGCCCCCGGCTGGTCGCGCCCCGGCTTCGACGACTCCGCCTGGCTGCCGGTCGCCGTCGGGCCCTCGGACGCCGAGCGGCTCGTCATGCCCACGGACGCGCCCGTGCGCACCACCGACGTCCTGGAGCCGGTCGAGGTCAGCGTCCTGCCGGCCGTCGTCCTCGACCTGGGCGGCAGCGCCCTCGAGGTGGAGCCCGAGCGGGTCCTCATCGACTTCGGCCAGAACATCTCCGGGCGCCTGCGCCTCCGGGTGAGCGGCGAGGCGGGCACCACCGTCACCCTGCGCCACGCCGAGGTCCTCAAGGACGGGCGTCTGGGCACGCGCCCCCTGCGTGAGGCGGCCTCCACGGACACCTACACGCTGGCCGGGGACGGCGCCGAGGAGTGGGAGCCGGTCTTCGCCATCCACGGCTTCCGCTACGCGGACGTCACCGGCTGGCCCGGCGGTGGCCAGGCCGCCAAGGCCGCCATCGAGGCGGGGGCGGTGCGCGCCGTCGTCCTGCACACCGAGATGGAGCGGCTGGGGGCCTTCAGGGCCTCGGACGAGCGCGTCACCCGCCTGCACGAGAACTCCCGTTGGTCCATGCGCGACAACTTCGTGTCGATCCCCACGGACTGCCCCCAGCGCGACGAGCGGCTGGGCTGGACCGGTGACATCCAGGCCTTCGCGCCCACGGCCGCCTTCCACTACGGCTGCACGGGGCTGCTGTCCTCCTGGCTCGTGGACCTCGGGATCGAGCAGGAGGCCCACGGTACCGTGCCGTGGTACGTGCCGGTGATCCCGGGCGGCTTCTGGACCCCGCCCATGCCCGGGGCGGTGTGGGGCGACGCCGCGACCGTCGTGCCCTGGGAGCTGTACCGGGCGACCGGGGACCTCGCTCTGCTCGAGCAGCAGTACGACTCGGCCCGCGCCTGGGTCGACCTCGTGACCTCGCTGGCGGACGAGGACCACTGCTGGACCACGGGCGGGCGCCAGCTGGGCGACTGGCTCGACCCGACGGCGCCCCCGGACAACCCGATGCTCGCGATGACGGACCCCCACCTCGTCGCCACGGCCTTCTACGCGCACAGCGCCCGCATCCTGTCCGAGTGGGCGGCCGCCCTGGGCGAGGAGGCCGACGCCGCGCGCTACGGCGAGCTGGCCGACGCCATCGGGGAGGGCTTCCGGGCGCGCTACACCGACGGGGCCGGGCACCTGGCCTCGGACACGCAGTGCGCCTACGCGCTCACCATCACCTTCGACCTCGCCGGTGACGCCGAGCGGCGCCGGGTGGCCGGCGAGCGCCTGGCCGGGCTGGTCGAGGCCTCCGGCGCTCACGTCGGCACCGGCTTCGCGGGCACCCCCGTGCTCACGGGCGCGCTCACGCTCACGGGCCACACCGAGGCCGCCTACCGCCTGCTCCTTCAGGACACCTGCCCGTCGTGGCTGTACGCCGTCACCATGGGCGCCACGACGACGTGGGAGCGCTGGGACTCCATGCTGCCGGACGGGTCGATCAACCCCGGCGGCATGACCTCCTTCAACCACTACGCGCTGGGCGCGGTGGCGGCGTGGCTCGAGCGCGACGTGGCGGGCCTGGCCCCGGCGGAGCCGGCCTACCGGGTCATCGAGGTCGCCCCGCACCCGGGGCCGGGGCTCACGAGCGCCGAGGCGGTGCACCGCACGCCCTTCGGCTGGGCGGCCTCGTCCTGGCGCACCGACGACGACGGCGCCCTCACGCTTGAGGTCGTCGTGCCGGTGGGCGCGAGGGCGCGGGTGAGGCTGCCGGGGGCCGAGCAGGTGGTCGAGCTCGGCCACGGGCGCCACACGCTCACCGTCTGAGGGGGCCGACGCCGAGCTCGAGGGTTACGTGCCGAGCTCGAGGTCTCAGCACTCGAGCTCGCGACCGAACCCTCGAGCTCGTGGGGGCGGGAGAGGTCAGGGACGTCTCGGGGCCGGCGCCGACGCGCTGCGCTCAGACCGCCTCGACCCTCACCGGCGTGGTGAGGACCCGGCCCTCGCCGACGACCCTCCGCTCGCCCGTGACCCGCACAGCGAGCGGTGCCAGCCGGTCCTCGCTGTCGCGCCCGGCCGCCAGCAGGATCTCGCCCGGCTGGACGACGCGCGCGTGGTCCACCCCGGTGAAGGAGGTGCGGTCCGCGTGCACGGTGAAGGTCACGCGCCGCGACTCCCCCGCCGCCAGGTCCACCTTGACGAAGCCGATGAGCTGCTTGAGGGGACGCACGACCTCGGCCACGGGGTCGGACAGGTACAGCTGGACGACCTCGGCGCCGTCGCGCCCGGAGGTGTTGGTGACGGTCACCGCGTAGTCGACAGTGCCGTCAACCGCCATCTCCTCGGCGGAGACGGCCGCGCCGCTCAGCTCGAAGGACGAGTAGGACAGGCCGTAGCCGAAGGGGTACAGCGGCGTGGGGTCGAGGTTGCTGATGCCCTCGGCCTGCCAGGCCAACGGCGCCGCGAGGTAGGTGCCGGGCTGGCCGCCGCGCCCCCTCGGGATGGCGATGGGCAGGCGACCGGAGGGGTTGAGCGCCCCGGTGAGCACGCCGACGACGGCGTCCGCCCCCTCGACGCCGGGCATGAAGGCCTGGACGACCGCCGCGCAGCGCTCGGCGTACTCGCCCAGCGCGTAGGGCCGGCCCGTGACCATGACGAGGACGGTGGGGGTGCCCGTGCCCAGGACCGCCTCCAGCAGGGCCCCCTGCTGTCCTGGCAGGCCCAGGTCGACGACGTCGCAGCCCTCCCCCGAGGTGCCGCCGCCGAAGAGCCCGGCGATGTCGCCCAGGGTGACGACGGCGACGTCGGCCGCCCTCGCCGCGGCGACGGCGGCGTCGAAGTCCTCCTCGCGCCCGTCGATGAAGCCGACGGCCTGGTGGAAGCTCGGTGGGACCGTCTGGGCGTCGGTCAGGGCCTCGGCGATGGAGCGGATCTCGAGACCGGTGCTGCGTCCGCCGTCGCGGCTCATGACGTGGTTGGGGAAGGAGTAGCAGCCCAGGAAGGAGCGCACGTCCTCCCAGACGGGGCCGGCGACGGCGAGGCGGGCGCCGGGGTCCAGGGGCAGGACGCCGTCGTTCTTGAGCAGGATGACGCTCTCGGCCGCCATCCGGCGGGCGACGTCGCGGTTGCCCGCGGAGTCGAGGTCCCGCCCGGGGTCGGCGTCGGCCGCGGCGTCGTATCCCCCGTCGAGCAGGCCCAGGCGCAGCTTCTGCTCCAGGACGCGGCGCACCGAGGTGTTGAGCTCGTCCTCGGTGAGCAGCCCCTCGTCGATGGCGCGAGCCAGGTGGGCGTAGCAGGTGGTCTCGGGCAGCTCGACGTCGAGGCCGGCGCGCACGGCCAGGGCGGCCGCCTCGGCGGGGCTGCCGGCGACGTGGTGCATGGCCTGCAGGAAACGCACGGACCAGTAGTCGGAGACGACGGTGCCGGTGAAGCCCCAGCGCTCGCGCAGGACCTCGGTGAGCAGGTGGCGGGAGGCGGCGGCGGGCTCGCCGTCGATGTCCGAGTAGGAGTTCATGACGGAGCCGACGCGCCCCTCGCTCACGGCCATCTCGAAGGGCGGCAGCATGACGTCCTCGAGCTCGCGCCTACCCATCTGGACGGGGGCGTGGTTGCGGCCCGCCTTGGAGGCGGGGTAGGCGACGAAGTGCTTGAGGGTGGCGATGACGCCCTGGTCCTGCAGGCCCTGGACGTAGGCGGTGCCGAGCGAGCCCACGAGGTAGGGGTCCTCGCCGCAGGTCTCCTCGACGCGGCCCCAGCGGTAGTCGCGCACGACGTCGAGCAGCGGGGCCAGCCCCTGGTGGACGCCGACGGCGCGCATGTCCGCACCGATGCGTCCGGCCATCTCCGTGACCAGGTCGGGCCGCCAGGTGGCGCCCCAGGCGATGGCTGCGGGGTAGACGGTCGCGCCGAGCGCGGTGAGGCCGGTGAGGCACTCCTCGTGGGCCACGGCCGGGATGCCGAAGGCGTTGCGGGACTGGACGTCCCGCTGGAGGCGCACGAGCCGGGCAACGCCCTCGGCGACGGTGACCGGGTCGGTGCCGAAGACACGGGTGAGCTGGCCCAGGCCCTGGTCGGCCGAGGCCTGCCAGCTCAGGCGGCCGACCGCGAAGGCGTTCTCCATGGGGGCGACCTGGTGGGGCTCGGAGCCGGCGGCCGCGTCGGAGGCGCCGGCCTCTGCGGTCGGCTCCGGGGCCGGGACGGCCTCGTCGTCGGCCCGCTCCCAGAAGGAGGCGAGCTGGTGGATCCTCTCCTCGCGGCTCATGGCGGCCATGAGGGCGTCCACGCGCTCGGCGTCGGGCAGGGACGTGTCGGTCCAGGGTGTGTCCTGGGCGGGGGCGGTCATAGGTGGCTCCATGGTCCGGTGGGGCGGTGGCGGCGTGGGCCGGGCGGGCAGGGGCTCAGCCCTTGACCGCGCCCGTGAGGCCTCCGACGATGCGGCGCTCGAAGAGGCTGAAGACGATGAGCGCGGGGATCATCGACAGTGACGTGAAGGCGAGCACCTGCGCGGTGTTGACCGAGTGCTCGGAGGCGAAGGCCTGCACCCCCAGCGGGAGGGTGTACTTCGACGGGTCGGTGAGGATGAACAGCGGAACCATGTAGGAGTTCCACGACCCCACGAAGGTGAGGATGCCGGTGGTGACGACACCGGGGGTCGCCAGGGGCACGACGATCCTCCAGAAGAAGCGCATGCGGCCGGCGCCGTCGATCTGGGCGGCCTCCTCGATCTCCTTGGGGATCGCCCGCAGGAAGGGCACGAGGATGATGACGGTCTGCGGCAGGGCGAAGGCGATGCCGGGGATGATGATGCCGGCGAGGGAGTTCATCATCCCCAGGTTGCGGATGAGGATGTACAGGGGTGTGATGGCCACGGTCATGGGGAACATGAGCCCCGCCGCGAACAGCGAGTACAGCCAGTTGCCGCCGGCGAACGGGTAGCGGGCGATGACGAAGCTGACCATGAGGCCGAAGGTGACGGTGCAGACCGTGCCGATGGAGGCGACGATCGTGGAGTTGAGGATCTGCTGCCAGAACCCGGAGGAGGACATGACCGTGAGGTAGTTGTCGAGGATCCACGGGTTCGGCAGCCCAGCGGGGTCGGTCGTCAGCTGGGAGTTGTTGCGGAAGCCTCCCAGCAGGACGAAGGCGACCGGCATGAGCAGGGCGACGACGACGAGGGCGGCGAAGAGGTAGACGGGCCAGGGGCCCCAGGGCAGTGCCTGCCTCCTGCGGTGCGTCGCGGGGACGGGCATGGTGGGTGCGGCGGTGGTGGCGGTCATGAGCTGCTCCCGGTGAGGGCGCCCTCGGTGTCACGGCGGAGGACGAAGCGCTGGTAGGACAGGGCGATGATGAGGGAGATGACGAACAGGACGACGGCGACGGCGTTGCCGTACCCGTAGTTCGAGGACCCGCGTCCGTTGACGACCATGTAGGTCGCCATGGTGGAGGTGCCGGCCGTGGAGGCGATGTACTGGCCCCAGATGATGTAGACGAGGTCGAAGAGCTGCAGCGAGCCGATGATCGACAGGAATCCCCACATGCGCATGGTGGGGCCCAGCAGCGGCAGGGTGATCTTGCGCTGGATCTGCCAGTAGGAGGCGCCGTCGACCTTGGCGGCCTCGGTGAGCTCGTCGGGGATGCCCTGCATGCCGGCGAGGAAGATGATGACGGCGAAGCCGGCGTACTTCCAGGTGAGGATGAACAGGAGGACCGCCAGGCCCGTCCTCGGGTTGGAGATCCAGTCGTTCTGCAGGCCGGCCAGGCCGATCTTGCCGAGCAGGCCGTTGAGCGCGCCGTTGGTCTGGAGGATGAGCCCCCAGGCGGTTCCGGCGATGACCTCGCTGATGACGTAGGGGATGAAGATGAGGACGCGGATGAGCGACTGGCCCTTCATCTTGCGGTTGAGCAGGAGGGCGAGGACGAGCGCGAAGGGGCCCTGCAGGGCGAGCGACCCGACGACGATGACGGCGTTGTGCCCGAGGACGGACAGGAACTCGGGGTCGGTCAGGATCGTCACGTAGTTGTCGAGGCCGACGAAGTTGGTGGGGACGCCGAAGCCCTTCCACTTGAAGAAGCCGTAGTAGGCGGCCATGAGGACCGGCGAGATGACGAAGGTGAGGAAGAGGACGACGGCGGGGGCGGACAGCGCTGTGACCTCGAGGCGGTCGCGCCATGACAGCGCGCGGGGCGACCTGCGCCTGGGGGCCGGGTCGGTGCGGCCGACGGCGGCTGTGGTGGTGGTGGTGGACATGTGGCCTCGTTCGGTGGGTGCCGTCGCCGCTGACCGGTGGGCCGCGACGGGTGGGACGTGGGAGGGCAGGGGGCGGGCGCCCCGCGGGCCGTGGGGGAAGGCTCGCGGTGTCGCGGTGCCGGCTCAGTGCCGGCTCGCGGGCCGCCGCTCCCGGGGGAGGTCTCCTCCCCCGGGAGGCGGACGGGACGGGCGGGGCGTGCCGCCGGGAGGGTCACTCCTTGGCGGCCGCCGAGGTCATCGCGTCGATGATGCCTTGGGCGTCGCCCTGGCCTGCGAGGAGGTCGACGACGGCGACGTTGAGGGCGTTGCCGATGTTGGAGCCGAGGCTGGTGTCGAGCCAGACCTGGGTGTAGGCGGCGCGGTTGTTCGCCTCGATCTGCGGCAGCAGGGCCTCGTCGGTGACGACGTCCTGGGCGTTCATGTTGACAGGGATGGTGTCGAAGGCGTCGGCGTAGGCCTCCTGGTTCTCCTCGCTCATGATGAAGTTGAGGAACTCGACGCACAGCGACTCCGGAGCGGTGGAGGAGCAGGCGTAGCCGTCGACGCCGCCCATGAGCGCGCTCGGGTCGCCCTTGCCGCCCTCGACCTCGGGGAAGGTGAACCAGCGCAGGTCGGGCAGGGGCTCCTCGTCAGGGGTCAGGGAGCCGACGACGCCGACGTTCCAGGTGCCCATGAGCTCCATGGCGGCCTGGTGGTTGGCGAGCAGTCCCGCGGAGGAGCCGGCGCCCTGCTGGGCCGAGGTGGTGAGGAAGCCGTCGTTGAAGGGCTTGGAGGCGGCGAGGTCCGCGAGGTCCTGACCGGCGTCGAGCCAGCACTGGTCGCTGAAGTCGTAGGTGGACAGGCCCGTCGTCAGGGTCTCGTGGGAGCACTCGCGCAGGGCGAAGAAGTAGTACCAGTGGGCGGCCGGCCAGGCGTCCTTGCCGCCGAGGGCGATGGGGGCGACACCGGTGCCCTTGAGGGCCTCGACGGCGGTGCCGAGCTCGTCCATGGTCGTGGGCGCCTCGGTGATGCCGGCGGCGTCGAACAGGTCCTGGGAGTAGAAGATGCCTCCCGGCTGGAAGGAGGTGGGCATGGCGTAGACGCCGTCGTCGATGGTGTAGGCGGCGAAGGCGCCCTCGGGGACGCTGGAGCTGACGTTCTCGTCGAGCTTGTCGGAGATGTCGAGGACGAAGCCGGCCTCGACCATGTCCGCGAGCTTGCCTCCTCCGCGGGCGAGGAAGACGTCGGGGCCCTCCCCGGCGTTCTGCGCGGTCTGGAGCTTGCCGTCGAGGTCCTCGTTCTGGATGGCCTGGACCTCGATGGTCACCCCCTCGTGGCTGGCCATGAAGTCGTCGGCCATCTGCTGCCAGTAGGCGGCGCCGTCACCGGTGGTGGCGTTGTGCCAGACGGTGAGGGTGTTGTCGTCGCCGCCGCCCGCAGCGCCCCCGCAGGCGCCCAGGGCGAGCGAGGCGGTGACCATGGCGGCAGCCGCAAGGGTGCGACGGTAGTTCTGTCGTCTCATCGTTGAAACCTCCCAAGCGGAACCGTTCGATCGGGGCAATCGAAAATGTTTCAGTTCTACGCTCGTGACGTTTAGTATATCCAGAGAGCAAATGGGGTCAAGATCTTCGAAATCCCAGTCGAAATCCGCGCCATACCTCAGTTTCCGCCCCCTTTGCCGCGAACATGAACGTATCGGTCAGACCCACGGCACGACGTCACTTCCACCCCGATGGAAGGGCTCAGACCCCACATGTCCGAAACTCCGTTAGCCTTGGGGCCGACGACAGGCGCAGCGCACGGGAGGCCCTGCCCGTCCCGCACAGCCTGATCGCGCTCCGACCCCAGGAGGACCCCATGGCCCCGCGCCGACGCATCACACTCGACCAGATCGCCGAGGCCGCCGAGGTCTCGCGAGCCACCGTCTCCAAGGCGCTCAACGGACGCGAGGACGTCGCCGAGCTCACCCGTCAGCGCGTCCTGGAGGCGGCCCGCTCCCTCGGCTACGTGCTGCCCCTCTCACCCTCCGGCCGTACCCGGGTGCTCACCGTCGCGCTCGACACCCTGGAGAGCTACTACGTCAACCGGGTCCTCGCCGGGGTGCTCAGCGCCGCCCACGACCACGGCACGGTCGTCGACGTCCGCATCTTCCCCGACCACGAGGAGTCGCGCTCCGCCACCTGGGTCCAGCGCGTGGTCGAGGCGGGCCACCTCGGGCTCATCACCGTCACCCGCGAGCTCAGCCCGGACCAGCACCGGGTCATCCGTGCCGCGAGCCTGCCCGTCATCGCCCTGGACCCCCTGCAGGAGGAGGACAGCGACGTCCCGACGATCTCCTCCGCGAACTGGAACGGCGGCATGCGCGCCACCGGCCACCTCATCGCCCTGGGGCACCGGCGCATCGGCTTCGCCGCGGGGCCGGCCAGCTCCCTGCCGGCCCGCGAGCGCGAGATGGGCTACCGCTCGGCGGTGCTGGAGGCGGGCCTCGGCATCGACGAGCGCCTCATCGGCGGTGACGGCTACACCTACGCCTCCGGCCTCGAGGCCGCCTCGGCGATGCTCGCGCTGCCGCCGGCGCAGCGTCCGACGGCGATCATGGCCGTGTGCGACGTCGTCGCCATGGGTGTGTACGAGGCGGCCCGGCGCGCAGGGCTGTCGGTGCCCGAGGACCTGTCCGTCGTCGGCTACGACGACACCTTCCTCGCCGAGTGCGCCGCACCCCCGCTCACCACCATCCACCAGGCCCTCGAGACCATGGGCGCCCGGGCGGTGGAGGCGGTCCACGACCTCGCGGCGGGATCGGCCCGGACGATCGGCTCCGTGCAGATCCCCACCTACCTGGTCGAGCGGGCCTCGGCAGCGCCGCCGCGCACCGCATGACGGCGATTTCGAAACGCATCGAGATTGCTCGTTGACTTACCTACGATCCCAGAAGGGCGCCGGAGAGACCGCGGAGGACCCATGAGCGAGCCCAGCCAGCCGCAGCGCGCTGTCACGCTGGCCGACGTCGCGGCCCAGGCGGGTGTCTCCAAGGCCGCCGCCTCCAAGGCCCTCAACAACCGTGACGACGTCTCCGCCTCCACCCGCGCCCGTGTGCTCGCCGCAGCCACTGCCCTCGGCTACACCAAGCCACCGCGCACCGGCCCGCTCCCCTGCAGACCATCGCCCTCGTCCTGGCGGACCTGCGCTCCGTCTACGGCCTCGAGATCATCAACGGCGCCACCACCGCCGCCATGGGCACCGGTACCTCCATCGCCGTCAGCCGCCGCCAGAGGGAGGACGAGGGCACCGACCTCGCGCCGCTGAGCCCGTCCTGGTTCACCCAGATGCGCTCACGCGGGTGCATCGGCTGCGTCGTCGCGACGGTCGAGCTGTCGGCCGCCCAGGTGGCCGCCGCCCGCCACGAGGGCATCCCGATCGTCGTCATCGACCCCCTCGGCCCCGTCCACGAGGGGACCGTCTCCATCGGGGCGACGAACTGGAACGGCGGCGTCCAGGCCACCGAGCACCTGGTCAACCTCGGCCACGAGCGCATCGCCGTCATCAATGGCGTCCCCACCTCCGTGCCCGCGCAGGAGCGGCTGAGGGGGATCCTGACGGCGATGCGCGCCCACGGGATCACGCTGGGCAAGCGCCTGGTCCACACCGGCGCCTACGTCTACGAGACCGGCTTCGCCGGTGCCGTCCGGTGGTTCTCCCTGCCGCCCGGGCAGCGCCCCACGGCTGTTCTCGCTGGATCGGACGTCTGCGCCATGGGCGTGTACGAGGCGGCTCGCCGCGCGGGGCTGCGCGTGCCCGAGGACGTGAGCGTCGTCGGCTTCGACGACTCCGCGATCGCCTCCTGGGCCTCCCCCAGGCTCACCACCGTGCGTCAGCCGCTGGCACGCATGGGCGCCGAGGCCGTGAGGACGATCGTCGAGCACCGCTCCGGCCGCCCTCTGGTCACCGCCGTCCCCATGCGCATCGAGACCACGCTCATCGAGCGCGACTCGACCGCGCCGCCGGCCGCGGCCTAGCACGCGTGGAGGGCGGTGCCGCTGGTGGCACCGCCCTCCACGTCGTTCCGGGCCCGGGGCCCGTCAGGTCACTTGCCCACTCCGGCCGTCAGGCCTGCGACCATCTGCCTGCGCCCGAAGGTGTAGGCGACGATGAGGGGCAGGGCGCTGAGCACGACGGCGGCGAGGATGGCCGGGGTGTCGGAGCTGAAGGAGCCCTGGAAGTTCCACAGTGACAGCGGCAGCACGCGCTTGTTGGCGCTCTGCGTGAGGATGAGGGGGAAGAGGAACCCGT
Organism: Actinomyces sp. AC-20-1; assembly: GCF_023369555.1. Lineage (GTDB taxonomy): Bacteria > Actinomycetota > Actinomycetes > Actinomycetales > Actinomycetaceae > Actinomyces. The sequence continues at coordinate 161,217 of NZ_JACJVC010000003.1, forward strand.
TCCACACGTTGAGGGCGTCGTAGATGCCCACGGTGACGAGGGCCGGCTTGCACAGCGGGGCGGCCAGGCGCCACATCATCTGCCAGTCCGTCGCGCCGTCGACCTTCATCGACTCGAAGAGCTCCTTGGGGACGTCACGCAGGAAGTTCGTGAGGATGAGCACCGAGATCGGGATGGCGAAGGCGATGGAGGGCAGGATGATCGCCCAGAGGGAGTCGTACAGACCCATCTGGACGATGAGGTAGTAGACCGGCACGATCGTCGCCTGGATCGGGATCGCGATGCCCAGCAGGAACATCGAGAAGATCCGGTCCGAGAACCGCGTGCGGCTGCGGACGATGACGTACGAGGCCATGAAGGCGATGACCAGGACCGCTGCGACGGTCGCGACCGTCACGAGGACCGAGTTCGCGAAGTACATCCAGAAGTCGTTCTCGAAGACCGTGATGTAGGCGCGCAGTGTCGGGTTGCTGGGCAGCGCGAGCGGGTTCTCGACGTAGTAGTCCGCCTGCGAGCGCAGCGACGTGACGATGATGTAGTAGATCGGGATGATCGCGACCAGGAGCCACAGCCAGCCGAGGAGGCCGCCGAGGACGTTGGGGCGCTGCCCGCCCTGTTTCTTGAGCATCAGTTCGCCCCCTCCATCGTCGACTCCATCTTGGAGGAGCCTGAGAGCTTGTTGAGCAGGTAGGAGATCGTCAGCCCCACCACCACGAGCAGCACGCCGAGCACGGCGGCGCCGCCCATGTTGTAGGAGCGGAACCCGGTGAGGTACATGTCGAGGGCGAGCACACGGGTGGCGTTGCCCGGGCCCCCGGCGGTCATGACGAAGATGAGGTCGAAGTAGGTCAGCGACCCGACGATCATGAGCGTCGAGGAGGTGACGATGGTGTTGCGCAGCTGCGGCAGGGTGATGTGCCAGAAGGTCTGCCACCGGTTGGCGCCGTCGATCATGGCGGCCTCGTTGATGGAGACGGGGATCTGGCGCGCAGCGCCCTGGTAGAGCAGCGAGTGGAAGGGCACGAAGCACCACGCGATGACGAACATCACCGTGTAGTAGGCCAGTGTCGGGTTGCCGAGGAAGTCCTGTGAGAGCAGGTCGAGGCCGAAGGCCCGCGACATCCCGAAGTTCGGGTCCAGCAGCGCGTTGAAGGCGATGCCGACCGCCGTCGCCGAGAACAGCAGCGGCAGGAAGTACAGGACGGACAGGACGTTGCGGTACCTCTCCTTGCCCGCCATGAACACTCCGAGCAGGAGCGAGATCGGCGTCTGGATGAGCCAGCACAGGAGGGTCATTCCGAGCGTGAGCAGGATTCCGTGCTGGGTGACGTCGTTGCCCAGCATCGTCCTCCAGTTGTCCAGCCCGGTGAAGCGCAGGGCCCCGAGGCCGTCCCAGCTCATGAAGGACAGGACGAAGACCCCGATGAGGGGGACGAGGGCGAACACGCCGAAGAAGAGCAGCGCCGGTGCCGCGATCCAGGGGCTGGGGCCCGTGCGCAGCCTCTTGCCCTCCTTGGCGGGGACGGTGGTGCTCATGCCAGGGTCGCGTTCATCTTCTCGACGAACTCCTGCGGCGTCTGGGACAGAAGGAAGATCTGGGACAGGTTGGTGAGCAGCTCCTGCGCCTGGGCGGAGGGCAGCGCCTGGTCCCAGGACATCTGGAAGTGCCCGGCGTTCTTGGCCAGGTTGTAGCCGAAGGTGAGGTAGTCCTCGAACTCGGATCCCTTGATGGCCTCCTCGGCGTTGAGCGCGCCCGGGATGAGGCCCTGCTCGACGCACTTGGCGACATAGGCGTCGGTCAGCATCTCCTCGTTGAGATAGGCGATGGCGGCCTGGCGCGCCTCCTCACTGGCCGAGCTGGTCACGGACCAGTAGTTGGCCGGGTTGCCCGTGACGTTGGACGGGTCCCCCTTGCCACCCGCCACGGTCGGGAAGGTGGTGTAGCCGAGGTTGCCGGAGGCGACCATGTCCGGGGCGTCCGCGAGGAAGTTGGAGTAGACCCAGGAGCCCTGCAGCACCATGGCGGCCTTGCCCGTGTGGACCAGGGCGAGGTCGGCGTTCGAGTCCGCGTCCACACTGCCGTAGGTGTCGCCAAGGCCCCCGGCCCTGACCATGTCCTGGATCTTGGTCAGGGCCTCGGTGAAGGCGGGGTCGGACCAGGCGCCCGCCTCACCGGCGAGCACGCGGTTGAAGACCTCCGGGCCGCCGATGCGGTCCGTGAGGTACTGGATCCACATGAGGTAGGGCCACTGGGAGGCGCCGGCCTCGGCGAAGGGGATGTAGCCCGCGGCCGTGAAGACGGGGATGAGGGCCATGAGCTCGTCCCAGGTGGTCGGGGGCTCGGCGCCTGCGGCGGCGAAGACCTCCTTGTTGTAGTAGATGAGCACCGGCTGGGTGTTGTTGTTCGGCAGGGCGTAGACCTTGCCGTCCACCTTGCCGATCTCGAGCAGGGAGGGGATGAGGCGCTCCTGCGCGGCGGCCGTGAGGTCGGTGAGGTCGATGACCTGGTCGTTGCTCACGTAGTCGACCAGTGTCCCTCCGGCCCAGCTGTAGAGCAGGGTGGGGGCGTTGCCGGAGCCGACGGCGGTACGGATCTTCTCCTTGTAGGCGTCGTTGGCGAAGACCTCGTAGGTGATCTGCTGGTCGGCGTGGGCCTCGTTCCAGCGGTCGAAGGAGTCGCGCATCGTCATCTCGGAGCCGCCGGTGAGGAACCAGACGGTGGCACCGTCGGCGGAGGCGCCACCACCGGGACGGGTCCCGCCGCCGCAGGCGGCGAGGGTGGCGGCCAGGCCGGTGGCCAGCAGACCGCCGATGGCGTGGCGGCGGGTGAGCATGATGCGGGAAGCGTGCGAAGACATGGGAACCTCTCTTCTTGTGCCGGGCCCTGCCCGGGTGTCGACGACCGTGTCGAAACAGCCTCAGCGTCATTGCTGAGCCGATCACAAGATGCTACTCATGAAGGCGGTGCGCCCGCAGGCATTTGACAGCCCCGTACAACAAAACGACCAGAGTGAGGTCACAGCCTGCGTCCCGGCACAGCCTTCACTTACTCGCGCGAGACAACAAGGACTCCCCCGTGCCCCGTTTCGACCTGTCCCCCGACCAGCTCGAGGTCTTCAACCCCGAGGTCCCCGAGCCCACGGACCTCGACGCCTTCTGGGCCCGCACCCTGGACGAGAGCCCCGCCGACCCCGGCTCCGTCACCACCGCGGCGGTGGACACCCCCCTGTGCACGGTGACGGTGCACGACGTCACCTTCACCGGCTACGCCGGCGACCCGGTGCGCGCGTGGCTCATCCTCCCCGCCACCGGCACCGACGACGCCCCGCTGCCCACCGTCGTCGAGTACCTTGGCATGGGCGGCGGACGCGGCCTGCCCCACGACCACCTCACCTGGGCCAGCGCCGGCTACGCGCACCTCGTCGTCGACACCCGCGGCCAGGGCTCCCACTGGGGCTCCGGCGGCGACACGCCCGACCCCCACGGGCACGGCCCCGCCACCGCGGGCTTCGCCACGCACGGCATCGAGGACCCGGAGCACTACCTGTACCGGCGCCTGTTCGTCGACGCCCACCACGCCGTCGTGTCCGCCGCCGCGCTGCCCCGGGTCGACGCCAGCCGCATCGCCGTCACCGGCGGCTCGCAGGGAGGCGCGCTCGCCATCGCGGCCGTCGCGCTGGGCGCCCCGGCCGTCGCCGCCATGCCGGACGTGCCCTTCCTCGCCAACATCCCCCGCGCCGTCGGCATGACCGCCGAGCCGCCCTACGCGGACATCGTCACCTACCTGTCCGTGCACCGCGACGCCGTCGACCAGGTCCTGCGCACGCTGTCCTACTTCGACGTCGCCGCCCTCGCCCGCCGCGCCCGCGTGCCCGCCCTGTTCTCCACCGCGCTCATGGACATGGTCTGCCCGCCGTCGACGGTGTTCACGGCCCGCAACAAGTGGGGGGAGATGGCGCCCGACGGCGAGCGCCCCGACCTGCCGCAGGTACGCGTCTACCCCTTCAACGGGCACGAGGGCGGCGAGTCCTACCAGTGGCGGGAGAAGGTCGCCTGGCTCGACGCTCTCCTGGGGCGCTGAGCCCACCGCCGAAGACCCTTCACTGAGAGCCGGCCCCGGACACTGGCGCGCTCGGGTCCCGGCTCACTCAGGCGTATACCTCACGGCCGCGCTCATCGGCGACACCGCTGTGGCGCAGGAAGTAGGTGCACACCTGGTCCCGCCACTCGGTGGCGTTGCGCTCCTGGGCCTCCCAGCGCCGGTCGATGTCCTCGCGCACGGCGAGCGGCACCTGATCGCGCACACTCTGCCAGCGGCGACGCATGGCACGCACCTGCTCCACGCCGTCGAAGTGGGTGTCGTAGATCCGCTGGATGAGGGTGGTGCCGGACTCGGGCAGCACCTGGGTGTACGGCAGGTGGTGGAAGAACAGAAGCAGGCGCTCGGGGCAGGTCTCAAGACTTCGGTAGCGCTCGGCGAGCGCCGGCGGGTACTGCTCGGTGTAGCCCGAGCCCGTCGGTGTGCGGTCCACACCCACCCCGTCACGGTCCGCGAAGTGGTAGGTACCCCAGGGCGAGTACTCGTAGCCATCGATGCTGGGCCCGTAGTGGCCTCCGGGGGTGACCATGAAGCCGACGCCGAGCGGCGAGGTGTAGTCCTCATAGGCACCGCGTGAGGCCATGAGGATCTCGCTGAGCCCGGCGGTCAGGGTATCGTCCCCCGCGAAGGAGGCAGCCGCCCACTCCCGGGCGAGGGTCTCGCTGTCGGCGTCCAGGTCCCAGGTGAGGCGCCCGTAGCCGTAGAGGTTGGCCTGGGAGAAGGTGTTGCCGGTCCAGCTCGGCTCACGGCCCACGTTGGCGACGGCGACGAGGGCAGCGGCTCGGCGCACGAGGTCCTCGTGCAGGCGGGTGCCGTGGTCCCCGGCGACGTCGAGGTCAAGGACTTCTCTCCAGGCGGTGGGCAGAAAGTACGTGTCCCACGCGTGTCCCGTGTACTCCTGGGTGACCTGCAGCTCGAGGGCGACACGGGTGTCCCGCAGCCCCAGCAGGAGCGGGGAGACCGGCTCGCGGACCTGGAAGTCGATGGGACCGTTCTTGACCTGGAGGATGACGTTACCGGCGAAGCGTCCGTCAAGGGGCATGAAGTGGTCGTAGGCGGCACGGGCCCGGTCAAGGGTGCGGTCGCGCCAGTCCTGACGGTGGTTGTAGACGAAGCAGCGCCACATGAGCACGCCGTCGTGGGGCGCGAGGACCTGAGCGAGGAGGTTGGCGCCGTCGGCGTGGTCGCGGCCGTAGGCGAAGGGCCCGGGCTGCCCCTCGGAGTCGGCCTTGACGACGAGCCCTCCCAGGTCCGGCACCGCCTGGTAGAGGCGCTCGACGGCCTGCGCCCACCAGGCTTGGACGTCCGGGTCCAGCGGGTCGCAGGTGCCAAGCCCGCCGAGCAGCATCGGTGAGGCGAAGCTGACGCTCAGGAAGACGGTGACGTGGTGGGGTCTGAGGATGTCGGCGATGCGGGCGACGTGGTGCAGGCGCTCGGTGAGGAGCGTGGCCTCGTGGGCGTGGACGTTGACGTTGTTGACGCTGACGGCGTTGATGCCGAGCGAGGCGAGCAGGAGCCCGTAGTCGTCGATCCTTCCGGTGTCCTCAGTGAGCTCACCGGCCTCCCAGAAGATCGAGTCGCCGGCGTAGCCGCGCTCGACGGTGCCCATGACGGGGTGGCGGACCATGTTGTCCCAGTGGTTGAGCATCCGCAGGCTCAGGTCCGGGGAGGTGGAGGCGGCCGCGTCGGCTCCCAGCAGGGCATCGGGCCCGACGACGAGCAGCCGCAGCAGGCCGTACATCGCACCGGCGCCGTCGGCACCGACCACGGCCATGTCCCCGGTCGCGGTGCGCACGAGGACATAGCCCTCAGCGCCCGGGCGGTGGTCCTCGAGCGCCGTGCGGGCGAGGAGGACGAGGTCCTCGGGGACGAGGGTGGCGACGTCGTTGGCGGTCGCGGCCTCAGAAGCGGTCATGACGGCCAGGAGGCGCCGGCCGGTCGGGGTGCCGGCAGCAGCAGGCGCGCTGGCGGCGACGCGTCTCCAGTCATCGACGGCCTGGAGGACAAGAGGGTCGTCTCCGGCGGCGAGGGGTTGGTAGGTGCCGAGCCACGGCTTGGTGGAGGGCTCGAGCCACAGGGGTGAGCTCGTGGCGAAGGGGGCGGTGCTCATGACTGCTCCAGGTCTCGAGGGGAGGGGGCGCGGCCTCAGACGCGTCTGAGGTAACGCACGGCTCCTGCGGCGACGAGGACACTCGCCCCTGCGGGCAGGTGCTCGCCGCTGAGGACGTCCGTCAGGGCGGCGGGGGCCGACCAGAGAAGGTCCGTGGTGCCGTGGTTGAGGAGGATGTCCCAGGTGCCGCGCTCACCCGTGCGGCTGGTGTGCTCGAGCTCGCCGGCAAGAGGGTGGCCGGCGGAGGGCGCGACGAGCGAGGAGAGCAGGCGGTGGCGACCGGCCTGGGTGAGACTGGCGCCCAGGCGCACGACGGTGCCACGGCCGAAGGCGTGGCGGGTGACCGCGGGCGTGCCGGCGAGCCAGTCAGAGGTCCATGTGCCAACGACCTCGGCGCCCGTGGGCCGCAGGATCTCGAAGGTGTGGCGGGCCTCATCGGTGCTTCCGTCGGGCAGGGTGAGAGTGAGGGCGACGTGCGGCTCCCGGGCGTCGGTCTCCTCAACCTCGCAGCCGAGCAGCTCGTCGACCCGCTCGTCGATGAGGACACGGCCGGTTGAGGCGGTGGCGAATCCCCTCGGGCCGACGACGAGCGTACCGCCTTGGGCGACATAGTCGCCCAGGGCGTCGATGACGTCGTCGTGCGCCATGTACAGGCCCGCGGCGACGACGAGGTCGTAGCCGGACAGGTCGCTGCGCCCGTCGGTGACGTCGACGCCGCCGACGTGGCGCGCCAGGGCCTCGTGCCACTCCTGGGCCTCTGTGGGGACGGTGAGGTGGTCGCTGTGGCCGTCCACGACCTTGCTGTACCACCAGGAGTCCCAGTCCATGACGACGGCGGCGCGGGCGTCGACGCGGCTGCCGACGAGGTCCCCCAGGCGAGCGAGGTCTGCGCCCAGGACCTGGGTCTCGTGGTAGGTGCGGGTGTCGGTGCGGCCTCGGTGGTCGAGGACACCGCCGAACCACATCTCGGAGCCGCCGGGAGCGGTGCGCATCTGGAAGCACAGGACAGCGTCAGATCCTTGGGCGACAGCCTGGTGGCTCCAGCGGCCCATGACTCCGGGCCCCTTGGAAGGGTTGACGGTTCGGCACGTGGTGGAGACCGGGGCCTGCTCCATGAGCCACAGGGGCTTGCCAGGGGCGACCGCGCGCATGAGGGCGTGCTGGAAGGCCATCTCCGGCCAGGCGCGCTCGGTGCGCGGGTAGTTGTCCCAGGACACGACGTCGAGCTCACGCGCGAAGCGGTAGTAGTCCAGGTGCTCGTAAGCGCCCATGAGATTCGTGGTGACCGGGTGGGCGCCGCCATCGACACGGCGCACCTGCGTGATCTCTCCCTCGAGGCAGGCGGAGAACTGCTCGGTCATGTAGCGCTTGTACTCGAGGGTGATGATGGGGAACCCGGAGCGGTAGGGGCCTCCCCAGTGCTCGGTGAGGCCGTTGGGGGCCGGGATCTCGTCGACGTCGGTGAGGATGTGCGACCAGACCTGGGTGCACCAGTCGTGGTTGAGCTGCTCGAGTGAGCCGTGCGTGCCCAGGAGCCATTGGCGGAACCCGGCCACGCAGTCCTCGCAGTAGCACACGCCGCCGTACTCGTTGCCGATGTGCCAGGCCAGCAGCGCCGGGTGCTCGTGGTAGCGCTCGGCGACGACACGGGCCAGGCGCTGCGAGGCGGAGCGGTAGACCGTCGAGGTCGGGCAGAAGTTGTGCCGTTGGCCGTAACCGTGGCGCAGGCCCTGGAAGTCGACGCGCATCGTCGTCGGCTCGGCCTTGACGAGCCACGGTGGCAGGGCGGGGGTGGCGGTGCCGAGGATGACCCCGAGCCCGCGTTCGTGGACGCGGTCGAGGACCGCGTCCAGGCGCTCGAAGGTGAAGGTGTCCGGGCGGGGCTGGAGCGCGGACCAGCCGAACACGTTGAGGGTGAGGGTGTTGACGTCCGCGGCCTCGAAGGCGTCAAGGTCGGTGTCGATGGTGAGGTAGTCCCACTGCTCCGGGTTGTAGTCGCCTCCGTGGAGGACGCGGTCGGGCAGGATCATGGGCTGGTCTCCTGGGGTGCAGTGGTCGGCAGGGAGTGGCTTCGGGCGCGGCGTTGGAGGATCAGGACCCGGCGGGCGCGGTGAACTGGTCGGTGAGGATCTCGCGGGCGCGACGCGTGGCTGGGGCGGTGAGCAGGCACAGGGGCACCCAGGCGAGCATGAGCATCGCGGGCCAGGTGAGCAGGACGTAGAGCCCCGCAGCCCCCAGCGCGGACAGGAACAGCGTCCCGGAGGGGTCGCGCAGGCTCATGACGGCGCTGAGGACGACGAGGTCCTGGGTGCCGAAGGAGAACAGGGCGCAGATGGTGCCGGCGCGGGCGAGCAGGAGCAGGACGACGGCGAGGGCGGAGATGAGTGCCAGGCGCCACCCTCCTACGACGCCGTCGGCGCTCATCGTCAGTCCCATGACGAGGGCGACGGCGAGGAAGGCCAGTGGGCCGAACTGGACCACCGAGCCGGCCCAGCCCCGCCACAGCGCCCTCGCACGGCGCAGGGCGGCGGGCTCGTCCATCCAACCCGGCCGGGTGACGGCGTAGACGAGCGCCGGCAGGGTGGTGAAGGCGAGCGTGGTGGACAGGGCGATGAGGACGAGGGACCAGGCGCTGGCGCCGTCGAGGAAGAGGAGGGCGAGCTCGGCGGGGGCCAGGAGCGGCACCACGGCGAGGACCAGGGCGGCCGCCTGGTACACGAGGCAGGACCAACGGTAGATGATGCTGTTCTCGATGCCCTCGGCCCTGGGCCCGGAGCGTCGGGCACCGGCTTGCGTGCCGGCAGGCTCCTGCGGCCAGGCGAGGTCGGAGTCCTCAGCCTCGGGTCGCGCAGGTGCGTCGGCACTGTCCGGGTGCCCGGCGCCGTGGGGCTGCTGTGTCTGCGGTGGTGTCACGCCCATCCCTCTCTGCCCCGTGACGGAGCACCTGCTGCTTGGCCCGCCCTCGAGGTCCTGCGCCGTCGGCTGGAGGGCGCAGGTGAGGACGGTCCCGGGTGGGCAACGGCAGCTCCCCGGGACCGTCCTCACCTCTACTGAGGCGGTGTCAGTGCTTGCCCCGGTCAGGCCTTGGCTGCGGCCTTCTGGGCGTCGTTGATGATCTGCATGTACTGCTCGACGCCCTGGGCGGAGATCTCGCTGACGTAGGAGTCCCACTCGGACAGGCTGCGCTGGCCGGTGATGAACTTCAGCGTCTCCGCCATGACGAAGTCCTGCAGCGGGGTCTTGAGCAGGGTGGCCTGCTCCTGCTGGGACTCGTCGAGCGGGGCGGCAGGCGGGATGGGGGCCTGGGTGTGAGTGGCTGCCATCTCCTCCTGCCAGGCGAGCTCCTTGGGCAGCATCATCGAGTGCAGCAGCTCGGTGGTGCCGCCGTAGGCGAAGACGCCACCGGAGAAGCCGTACTCGATGCGCAAGTCCGTCGTGCCGGCCGGGTTGAGGCCGTTGTAGTTGATCTCCGGCATGAGGGTGCGGGTACCGTCCTCAGCCTTGGTGTAGGTAACGCCCTCAACGCCCCACTTGCAGAACTCCTCGCCCTCATCGGAGTACCAGAGCCAGTCGATGAACTGCATCATGGCGACGAAGTTCGGGGCCTCGGTGGCCTTGGAGGAGATCATGATGCCGTTCTCCAGGCGGGTGCCGCCCATGAGGGCGCCGGCGGGGCCTGCGGGGACGAGGACCTTGCAGATCTCGAAGTTGCCCTCGCCCAGGGACTCCTTCATGGAGGTCTCGTAGCTGACGTCGTACTGCGAGTTGGTGCCGATGGCCACGGTGCGGCCCGCGGTGAAGTTGTTGACGGCCGTGTCCTCGTCCTGGGTGAAGGAGTCGGGGTCGAGCACACCGGCCTCGACCATCCCGTGAAGCATCTCGAGCATGGCCTTGTAGTTGTCCGAGGTGCCGCAGAAGACGTACTCGGAGGTGTCCTCGTCCCACTCGGCGAGGGTGGTCATGCCCCAGGAGCCACCGGACTGGGTGCCGTAGGAGACGGCTGCGAGGTTGAGCATGCTCAGGCCCTCGAAGCGGTCGGAGATGCCCTTCATCTCCGGGTGGGCCTGGAGGACCTTGGCGATGGCGTCCTGCAGCTCCTGCCAGGTGGTCGGCAGGGCGATGCCCTGCTCGTCGAGGAGGTCCTTGCGGATCTCGAAGGTGTAGTCGGGCCAGATCTCCTCGTGCAGGCCCGGCAGGACGTAGATGGAGCCGTCCGCCTTGCGGATGGTGTCGAGGTCGGCCTCCATCTTCCAGTCGGAGACCTTCTTCTGGAAGTTCGGCATGAGGTCGAAGTAGTCCGAGACTGCCAGGATGGCACCGGAGGAGACGAAGGCGTCCTCCTGGCCCGGGTAGGTCTTGGGCATGATGAGCGGGGCGTCACCGGAGGAGACCAGGAGGGAGCGCTTCTGGCTGTAGTCGGACATCGGGACGATCGTCATGTCGAGCGTGACGTTCGTGCGCTTGGTGATCTCCTCGAAGAGGAGCCAGTCCGCCTTGTAGGGGTAGATCGGGTGGTCGGAGAACAGGCAGGTGAAGCTGACGGGCTCGGTCGCCTTGAACTGCTGGTCGGCGGCGAAGTCGGTCATGGCGGCACCGGTGTTCTCGGTTCCGGCGACCTCGCCGGAGTCGGAGCCGGAGGATCCGCAGGCGGCGAGTGTCGCCGCAGCCACGGTACTGAGGAGCAGGGCGCCGGCCTGGCGGCGGGTGAGCGGGGAGCTGAGGAGACTCATCGGTGAGTGCCTTTCGTGGTGCTGGGTGCTGGTCGGCGGATAGCAGTTGAGGAGAAGGCGGGGCAGGCCGTCCGGGCGGTGACAGGGAGAGTCAGCCCGGTCTCGGAGGTGGGAGGGTGTCCGGTGTCAGCCCTTGACGGAGCCGAGGGTGACGCCGGTGACGAAGTACCTCTGGACGAAGGGGTAGACGCACAGGATCGGCAGTGCGGTGAGGACCATCGTGACGGCCTTGAGGTTGGAGGCGACCTGGGCGGTGTCCGCGCCTCCGCCACCGACAGCCTCGGTGCCTGTGGCGCCCGCAAGCATGTTGCGCAGGTAGATCGTCACCGGGAACATCGAGGAGTCGTCGAAGTAGAGGAAGGCCCCGAACCAGGCATTCCAGTTGGAGACGGCGTAGAAGAGGAACATCGTGGCGATGATCGCCTTCGACAGAGGTAGCACGATGCGGAAGAGGATGCCGTAAGTGCCCAGCCCGTCAAGCTCAGCCGCCTCCTCCAGCTCGTGCGGAAGCCCCTCGAAGAAGGCCTTCATGACGAGCAGGTTGAAGACGCTGATGGCATTGGGCAGGACGACTGCCCAGATCGTGTTCTTCAGGCCGAGGTTGGTGATGAGGATGTAGTTGGGGATGAGGCCACCGTTGAAGAACATCGTGAAGACGGCGAAGCCGATGAGCAGCGGACGGCCTCTGAGGTTCTGCTTGGACAGCACGTAGGCGAAGGCCGTGGTGAAGACCAGGGCGATGGCGGTGGCGACGACCGTGTAGAGGATCGTGTTCTTGTAGCCGGTCCAGAAGGCGGTGTCGGCCAGGACGAGCCTGTACGTCGTCGTGTTGAAGCCGACGGGCCACAGTCCCACCTGCCCGGTGGAGATCGCGGCCTCTGAGGAGAAGGACTTGGCGACGACGTTGAGGAAGGGGAAGAGCGTCACGAAGATGACGCCGAGGAGCACCACCGTGTTGAGGACCCGGAAGGCCTTGTAGGACGGGGAGTCGTACCTGATGTTCTGCGTGTTGGCCATCATTGATCACCACAGGCTCGTGTTTGCGAGCTTCCGGGAGAGGAAGTTCGCCGTGAGGACGAGAGTCAGGCCGATGAGGGACTCGAACAGGCCGATGGCGGCGGCGTAGGAGAAGTTGGAGGCCTGCAGGCCGACTCGGTACAGGTACGTGGAGATGACGTCACCGGTGGAGTAGGTCAGCGGGTTGTAGATGAGGAGGATCTTCTCGAAGCCGACGGCGAGGAAGGAGCCGACGTTGAGGACGAGGAGGGTGACGATGGTGGGGCGGATGCCGGGCAGGGTGATATGCCAGGTCTGTTGCAGCCTGTTGGCGCCGTCGAGCTGGGCCGCCTCATAGAGGGAGTCGTCGATCGTCGTCAGGGCCGCGAGATAGAGGATCGTGCCCCAGCCGACGGTCTGCCAGACGTCGGAGATGACATAGATCGGCACGAAGTACTTCGCGTTCTGGATGAAGTTGACAGCGTCGCCGCCGAAGAGCCTGATGACCTGGTTGATGGGGCCCTCGACCGAGACGACCTCCATGATGATTCCGGCAATGATGACCATCGACAGGAAGTGGGGCAGGTAGGAGACCGTCTGCACGGCTCGCTTGAACCAGGTCCTGCGGACCTCGTTGAGAAGGAGAGCGAGGATGATCGGCATGGGGAAGGACACGAGCAGCGTGGTGAAGCCGATGGTCACCGTGTTGCGGAAGACCCGCCAGAAGGTGGGGTCCGAGATGAACATCTTGACGTAGCGCAGGCCCACCCACTCCTCGCCGTACATCGAGCCGCCGGGAGTGAACCTGCGGAAGGCGATGACGTTGCCGATCATCGGGGCGTAGCGGAAGACGATGAACCAGATGACGGGGATGACGACAAGGGTGTAGAGCTGCCAGTCGCCACGGCGGCTGGAGCGACGTCGTCTGGCCTTGTCCCTCTTTCTCCTCGTGCCGCTATCGGTCTCGGCGGCGAGCACCGGTTGGGTCTCGGCAGGGACGGCCTGGGGGGCCACGACTTCCGCCACGAGCATCACCTCCTTGTGACTCAGTGCTACGAACTGTTTCGCATTGACGTTCGTTCAACCTGGACCAGAGTAACGACGAGGAAAACCCTCGTCAAGGCATTTGTCGTATCGAAAATCGAATCGTGTTGACATGCCGAGACGACGACGCGGGGCAGGCGGCTCCGACGCCACCCACCCCGCGCTCAGCACCCCTGAGGCTCAAGGCCCTGGTCTCACCACCCCGCTCTCTCCCGCAGCCACTGGAGCTGACGGCGCAGGTAGTGGTACTCACCGCCCTCGTGCCCGTTGTCAGGGAACAGGTGCACCTCGGCCTCGCCACCGTAGGCGGCCAGCGCCTGCTGGCCACCAAGCGTGGGGCAGGTGACGTCGCGCAGGGCCAGGGCCCACAGGGAGGGGGCGCTGGCACGTCGGGCGTGGTTGACGCCGTCGACGTAGGACAGCGTCCGCAGGACCTCCTCACGCCCGGCGCGGCGCACGGCGAGGTAGCGGGACAGCTCGTTGTAGGGCTCACCCTGGGCCATCGGGAGGACGGCGGGGACGTCGCACAGGAACGGCACCGACACGGTCACGCCGGCAAGGCCGTCCACGAGTCCGGCGACGGCCAGGGCGACACCGCCCCCCTGGGAGTTGCCCATGACCATTGTCCGTGCCGCATCGACGTCGGGAAGCGAGCGCACCGCCTCGATGGCCCGCACGGCATCGGCGATGAGGCGGCGGTAGTAGTACGTCTCGGGCGATGAGATTCCGCGGGTGACGACACCAGGGGCCTCGGGGGCACCGTCGGTCCCGAAATCAGGGGTCTCTCCCCCGCAGCCGTAGCCGAAGCCCTGCCCCCGCACATCCAGCAGCAGGTGGGCCATGCCCGCGGCGGCGACGTGCGGAGCCTCTCCCGCCAGGCCGCGCCCGCGCCCGTACCCGGGGACCTGGACGACGACGGGCAGGGGCTCCCGCCCGCGCCGCGCCGGCATCGACAGCCAGGCCCTCACACGGTGCCCACCGAAACCGGAGAAGGTGAGGTCCCAGTAGACGATCTCGCTCAGGGGCTGGACCACCTCGGTCCGCTCGACGGCGAGGTCGTGAGCACGAGCCTCGGACAGGGTGAGGCGCCAGAACTCGTCGAAGTCCTCGGGCTCGGCGACAGCGGGGGCGGGCAGGGCGCCGAGCGCAGCAGGAAGGACAGCCATGGCACGGACCTCAGGAGCGCTCAGCGACCCGGGTGGACCATCGCCTTGAGCGTCGTCGGTCCGGGCCTGGTGCTCAGCGGCGTCTCGGCGTCGTCCAGCGCGTAGTGGTCGGTGGCGAGCCGGTCGAGGTCGACCTTGCCGGAGGCGACCAGCTCAATGGCCGTGGGCCAGGTGTTGTGGTAGCGGAAGACGCCGGTGACACCCACCTCGTGGCTGGTGATGTAGGAGACCGGCAGGAGCATGTCGTCGTCGCCCATGCCGATGATGACGGCCGTCCCTCCGGCCTTGACGCGCTTGATGCCGTCCACCACCGCCGCGGTGACGCCGGTGGCGTCGAAGAAGGCATCGAAGACACGGCCGTCGAGCGCTGCGGCACCGGGCGCGCAGGCCTCGGTGGCACCGAGCTCGAGCGCCGTCCGGCGACGCGCCTCGACGGGGTCGGTGACAACGACCTCCGTGGCCCCGTAGGCCCGGGCGACCTGGGCAACGATGACCCCGATGGGGCCGGCGCCGGCGACGAGGACCGTGCTGCCGACCGTGAGCGCGGCCTTGCGCGCCGAGGCGATGGCGACGCTGAGCGGCTCGAGCAGGGCGCCGGCGTCGAAGGACATGGAGTCCGGGATCTCGTGGGCGAAGTCGTCCTGGATGAGAGCGTACTCGCTGAAGCAGCCGTCGATGGGAGGGGTGGCGTAGAACTCGATGCGCGGGCAGAGGTTGTACTCGCCGCGTTTGCAGAACTCGCACACGCGGCAGCAGCGCTGCGGCTCGATGGACACGCGCCGACCCACCCGGGACGGGTCGACGTCGGAGCCGACGGCGACGATGGTGCCGGCGGCCTCGTGCCCGAGGACCATCGGCTCCTCGACGACGAAGTCGCCGATGCGCCCGTGCTGGTAGTAGTGGACGTCGGAGCCGCACACGCCGACGGACTCGATGCGCACCAGGACCTGGTCCGGGTCGGGGTCGGGGACGGGGCGCTGCTGGACCGCGACGGTCCCGGCGCGCAGGAGGACCTGGGCACGCATGGTCGTGGGGAGCTGCTCGGTGGTGGTCATGGCGTTCCTCTCCGGAATGGCTCCCAGGGACGTTGGGGCACCTTCGGAGTAGTTCCCCGCGTCGTCACAGGTCGCGGACCTTTTTCGTTGTTTCATGCACATAATAGGCGGACTGCGATCGCGACGACAAGGTCCTCCACCTCCCTTCAGACATGACACGACAGGCGGATCTCACCTTGTTCCGACCTCAAACATAGCGAAAACGTTCGTTACTGTTACGATCGCGCCTGATACAGGAACGGACCATCTGGTATGAGACGGGCCGACGGACCACAGGACAGGTGAGGAGCAGGCCGTGCCACCACGTTCCCGCGTCACTCTCGACACGATCGCCGAGGCGGCCCAGGTCTCGCGGGCCACCGTCTCCAAGGCGCTCAACGGCCGCCAGGACGTCTCCGAGCGCACCCGCACCCAGATCCTCGCGCTGGCGCAGGAGATGGGGTACGAGTCGCCGTCGGCCCCCGCCCGCACGGAGCCGGTGGTCACCATCGTCTTCGACACCCTCGACACCTTCTACACCAACCGCGTGCTCGCCGGGGCCGTCACCGCCGCCGCGGAGGCCGGGGTCCTGCTCAACGTCACCGCCTTCAGCGACCCGGACGCGGCCGGCTCCGACACCTGGATACGACGCCTGGCCGCGGCCGGGCACCTGGGCCTGGTCATCGTCACCCGCGAGCTCACCCGCGCCCAGACCACCGCCATCCGCGAGACCGGCCTGCCCACCGTCACCGTCGACCCCGTGCAGGACGTGCCCACGGACGTCCTGGCGATCTCCTCGGCGAACTGGAACGGCGGGATGAGCGCCACCCAGTACCTGCTAGGCCTGGGGCACCAACGCATCGGCTTCGTCGCAGGGCCGGCCAGCTCACTGCCGGCCCGCGAGCGCCTGCTCGGATACCGCACCGCCCTGCTCGACGCCGGCCTGGACGCACCCGCCGAGCTGGTGCGGGGCCAGGGCTTCCGCTACGAGACGGGTCTGGAGGCGGGCACGGCCCTGCTCACACTGCCTGAGGACCGCCGTCCGACGGCGATCATGGCGGCGAGCGACGTCGCCGCCATGGGAGTGTACGAGGCGGCCCGACGCGCCGGCCTGTCGGTGCCCGAGGACCTGTCCGTCGTCGGCTACGACGACACCTTCCTCGCCGAGTGCGCCGCACCCCCACTGACCACCATCCACCAGGCCCTCGAGACCATGGGCGCCCGCGCGATCGAGGCCGCGCTCGACCTGGCCGCGGGCACCACGCGCACGGTCGGCACCGTGCAGATCCCCACGCACCTGGTCGAACGGGCCTCGACGGCGCCCCCGCGGAGCAGGGGCTGAGCACGTCGCCCTTCGTCAGCCAGCCTGCCGTCAGGCATTCTGCCGACGCTTGCCCACGATGTCGACGGCCACGGCGAGCAGGAGAACGAGGCCCTTGATGGCCTGCTGCCAGGCGGAGTCGACCGCCATGATCGACAGACCCATGTTGAGCACCCCCATGATGAGGGCACCGATGATGGCGCCGGAGACCCGTCCGATGCCGCCGGAGACCGCGGCCCCGCCGATGTAGGCGGCCGCGATGGCGTCCATCTCGTACAGGTTGCCGGCGGTCGAGACCGCGGCGCCGGCACGCGAGGTCGTGATGATGGCCGCCAGGGACGCCAGGAGCCCCATGTTGACGAAGACGAGGAAGTCGATCTTGCGCACGTTGACACCGGACAGGCGTGCCGCCTTGAGGTTGCCTCCCACGGCGTAGACGTGACGGCCGAACACCGTCTTGTTCATGATGAAGGAGTACACGAGGATGACCAGGCCCACGATGATGAGGACGATGGGCGTGCCTCCGGCCGAGTAGGCCAGGATCGCGGTGACCAGGGCGATCGCGGCGGCGAAGACGATCTGTCGGGCGACGAAGGCGGGCACCGAGTCGACGTGGCGGCCCGCGGCGGCGTTGCGCCGTGCGCGCAGCTGGGTGAGGACCAGTGCCGCAATCGTCACGCAACCGATGAGGATCGTCACGCCGTCGAAGTTGAGCAGGTACCCGAGCCACGGCGGCAGGGACCCGTTGGCGATGGACACGAAGGATCCCGGCAGCCCGGAGACCGTGCGCTGGACCAGCACGACCGTCAGCCCGCGGAAGACGAGCATGCCTGCGAGCGTGACGATGAAGGCGGGGATCTCCATGAACGCGACCCAGAAGCCCTGCCAGCAGCCGATGAGCAGGCCGATGGCGACGGCGATGAGGACGACGAGTGGCCAGGGCAGGTTCTGGTTGACCACGAGCAGGCCGATGACACCGCCGATGAATCCCACGAGGGACCCGACGGACAGGTCGATGTGCCGGGCGATGATGATCATGACCATGCCGACGGCGAGGACCATGACGTAGGCGTTCTGCTGGACGAGGCTCGCGAGGTTGTTCGGTGAGAGCAGCAGGCCTCCGGTGAGGACCTGGAATAAGAGGATGATCGCGACCAGCGCCGCGAGGATGCCGTACTGGCGCAGGAAGCGCCCAAGGTATGAGGTCACGTTGCTCATTTCGCGTCGTCCTTGTCCGTCTGTTCCGTGTTCTCGATGGTCATGAGCCTCATGAGGCTCTCCTGAGTGGCCTCGCTGCGCGGGAGCTGGCCCGTGATGCGCCCCTGGCTCATGGTGTAGATGCGGTCGCAGATGCCCAGCAGCTCGGGCAGCTCGGAGGAGATGACGAGGACCGCCTTGCCGGCGTCGGCAAGCTGGTTGATGATGGTGTAGATCTCGTACTTCGCGCCGACGTCGATGCCGCGGGTGGGCTCGTCGAGGATGAGGACGTCCGGGTCGGTGAACATCCACCGGGACAGGACGACCTTCTGCTGGTTGCCTCCCGAGAGCGCGCCAACCGGTGTGGACACGGAGGCCGTCTTGGTCCGCAGCTGTGCGCAGTAGCGCTCGGCGACCTCCAGCTCGGCGGCGTCGTCGACGATCCCGTGCCTCGAGATCTTGTCCAGCGCCGCCGCGGTGGTGTTGGTCTTGACGTCCTGGATGAGGTTGAGGCCGAGGACCTTGCGGTCCTCGCTCACGTAGGCCAGGCCCTGGCGCATCGCCTTGCGGACGCTGGAGGTGGAGACCTCCTTGCCGTCCTTGAGGACGGTGCCGGAGATGTCGACGCCGTAGGAGTGCCCGAACACGCTCATGGCGAGCTCGGTGCGTCCGGCCCCCATGAGTCCGGCCAGGCCGACGATCTCTCCGCGGCGCAGCGACAGTGCCGCCCCGTCGACCACCTTACGAGCGGTGTCCAGCGGGTGGTGGACGGTCCAGTCCCGGATCTCAAGCACCTCCTCACCGATGGTCGAGGTGTGCTCCGGGTAGCGGTTGTCGAGGGAGCGCCCAACCATGAGGCGGATGATCTCGTCCTCGTCGATGGCCCCCTCGCCGTGGAGCGGGGAGGTCTGGATCGTCTGTCCGTCACGCACGATCGTCGTGCGGTCCGCGGTGTGGGAGACCTCGCCGAGCTTGTGGGAGATCATCACCATGGAGATGCCCTGCTCACGCAGGCCCCGCATGAGGTCCAGCAGGTGGGCGGAGTCCTCGTCGTTGAGGGCGGCCGTGGGCTCGTCGAGGATGAGCAGGCGCACGTCCTTGGACAGGGCCTTGGCGATCTCGACGAGCTGTTGGCTGCCGACGCCGAGGTCCGCGACGCGCGTCTGCGGCCTGATGTCGAGGCCGACCTGCTGGAGCAGGACCGCCGCCGCCTCGTTGGTGGCGTCCCAGTCGATGACACCATGGCGCTGCCTCTCGTTGCCGAGGAAGATGTTCTCGGCCACGGACAGGTAGGGGCTCAGTGCCAGCTCCTGGTGGATGATGACGATGCCGACGGCCTCGGAGTCGCGGATGGACCGGAACTCACGGACCTCGCCGTCGTAGATGATCTCCCCCTCGTAGGTCCCACGTGGCCACACCCCCGACAGCACGTTCATGAGGGTGGACTTGCCCGCGCCGTTCTCCCCGCAGATCGCGTGGATCTCGCCGCGGCGCACGTCGAAGGTCACGTCATCAAGGGCTTTGAAGTCCCCGAAGGCCTTGGTGATGTGGCGCATCTGGAGGATGACGTCGTCGGCGGTGCTCATAGCCCGACCTCGTCGGCGGTGTAGTAGCCCGAGTCCACCAGGACCGTCTGGACGGAGTCGGCGTCAACCGTGACCGGGTCGATGAGGTAGGCCGGGACCGTCATGACGCCGTTGCCATAGGACTCGGTGTCATTGACCTCGACCTCCTGGCCCTTGACGATCTGGTCGACCATCGTCGCGGCGCGCTCGCCGAGCAGGCGGGTGTCCTTGAAGACGGTCATGGACTGGCGGCCTTTGACGATGTTCTCGACGTTGGCCTGGTCGGCGTCCTGGCCGGTGAGCACGGGCCAGTCCGCGTCCGTGTAGCCGGCGGAGTCGAGCGCCTGGGTCACGCCCAGCGCGATGGCGTCATTGGGGCACAGGACGGCGTCGACCCGGGTGGTGGTGGAGTAGAAGGAGTTGAGGCGGTTGTCCATCTCGGCCTGGGCGGTGGTGTTGGACCAGGCCTGGATGCCGATGGACTGCCAGTCGTCGACGCTCGCGGGCATCTTGCCCGAGGGGCACACCAGCATACCGGCGTCGACGTAGGGCTTGAGCACGTCCCATGCCCCTTCGAAGAAGAAGCGCGCGTTGTTGTCGTCGGGTGAGCCGGAGAAGGGCTCGAAGTTGAAGGGTCCCGCCGCGTTGTCGAGGTCGAGCACGGTCGCGATGTACTCGCCCTGCATCCTGCCGACGTTGTAGTTGTCGAAGGTGACGTAGTAGTCGACGTCCTCGGTGTCGCGGATGAGGCGGTCGTAGGCGACGACCTGGATGCCCGCGCGTGCCGCGGTGGCGAGCACGGGACCGAGCGCGGAGCCGTCGATGGAGCCGACGACGATGACGGCCGGGGACTTGTTGACCATGGTCTGGATCTGGGAGTTCTGCTGCTCGACCTTGTTGTCGGCGAACTGGAGCTCCACCTGGTAGCCGAGGTCCTCGAGCAGGGTCTTGAGGTTGGCGCCGTCACGGCTCCACCTCTCGAGGTTCTTCGTCGGCATGGACACTCCGATGAGGGCGCCGGCGCCGCCGCCGGCGCTCCCGTAGTAGTAGTCGGTGCGCTCAGCGGTGCAGGCCGCGAGCGCCGCTGCCAGCACCGCCGCACCTCCCGTCACGAACGACCTGCGCGTCACGTTGGACATGTGACCTCCTTGCCTGAGGCGAGAGCCGACACTCCCGCATTTGTTGCAGCATACACATATATCCTCCAACCATCAACCCTAGGAAACTACTGACACAGAAGAGGCGATATGTTTGGAAGGTCGCAACACCACCCCTTTAATACGACTTACAAACTATTTGATGAGCGGGCAGCCCCTCACGCGGCTGGGGCCGGGGCGCACCGTCCAGCGGATGGTGCGCCCCGGCCCCAGCCGGTCCGGCAGCCCAGGCTCAGCGGCTCGCCACCTGAGCCGCGGCCGCGTCGTAGGCGGCTCGCACCTGGGGCTGGGGCTCGGCGACCAGGTGCTCGACGCCGTCGAGCTCCCACACCGGCGGCTCCTCGCCGCCGACGAGGACCCAGGCGGCCTGCTTGGCGGCGCCGTTGGCCACGTACTCGCCCGGCTCGGGAACGTCCACCGGGACGCCGAGGACGGCTGGGGCGAGGGTCTTGGCGCTGACCCACTTGACGCCGCCGCCGACGAGGGCGACCTCGGCGACGTCGACGCCCTGGGCACGCACGGCGTCAACGCAGGCGCCCATGAGGCACAGCAGCCCCTCGACGGCGGCGCGCGCGTAGTTGCCGGGGGTGAGGTTCGCCAGCGTCATGCCCGTGAGGGCACCGGTGGCCTCGGGCAGGTTGGGGGTGCGCTCGCCCTCGAGGTAGGGCACGTGGACGAGGCCGCCCGCGCCGGGCTCGGCGGCCAGGGCGATCTCGTCGAACTCGTCGTAGGTCACGCCCAGGACCTTCTTGGCGGCGTCGAGGACGCGGGCGCCGTTGAGCGTGCAGGCCAGCGGCAGGAAGGCCCCGGTGGCGTCCGCGAAGCCGGTGACGAGCCCGGAGGCGTCGTGGGTGGGGGTGGTGGAGACGGCGGCGACGACGCCGCTGGTGCCCAGGGAGACGGAGGTCTGGCCGGGGCGCAGGCCGAGCCCCAGGGCGGCGCCGGCGTTGTCACCGCAGCCGGGGCCCAGCGCCAGGTGGGACAGGTCGCGTCCGAGCACGTCGCTGCCGCCGTGCAGGGCGACCTCGTGGGGGGCGACGACGCGCGGCAGGACGATCGCCTCGGCCTCCTCCGGGCTGAGGCGCAGCGCCAGGGCGAGCAGGTCGCGGCGGTAGGTGTTGGTCACGGCGTCGAAGTAGCCGGTGCCGGAGGCGTCGGAGCGGTCGGTGGTGAGGGTGTCGAGGGAGGCGGCGCCGGACAGCCTCCAGGTGAGCCAGTCGTGCGGCAGGCACACGGCGGCGACGCGGGCGGCGTTACCGGGCTCGTGGTCGGCGAGCCAGCGCAGCTTGGTGATGGTGAGGGAGGCGACGAGGACGCTGCCGACGGCGTCGGCCCAGGCCCGGCGGCCGGCGGCCTCGTCACCGTCGCCGAGCTCGCGGATGAGGTCGCGGGCGGCCTCGGCCGAGCGGGTGTCGTTCCACAGCAGGGCGGGGCGGATGACCTCGCCGTCCCGGTCGAGCACGACCATGCCGTGCTGCTGGCCGCCCACGCTCAGGGCGGCGACGTCGTCGAGGCCGCCGACGGCGTCGACGACCTCCCCCAGGGCGCGCCACCACTCGTCGGGGTGGACCTCGGTGCCGTCGGGGTGGGAGGCCTTGGCGTCGCGCACGAGCGCGCCGGTGGCGGCGTCGCGCACGACGATCTTGCAGGACTGGGTCGAGGAGTCGACGCCGGCGACGAGGGTGGCGCTCATACGGGGGTTCCTTCCGCGTGGGGGTGGTGGCTGCCGGACGTGGGTCTGACGTCAACGCCGAGATACTCGCTTTGCGCTCGAACGTACGGCGATAACCGTGGTTCTCGAGGGCAAAGCGAGTATCTCGGCATCAGGCAGGTCAGCCGATGAGGTGCATGACGGCCTTCTGGTAGAGGTCGACGTAGTGGTAGTCGCGGGCGGCGGCGGCCTCGGCGTCGAAGTCCTCGTAGGCGGAGCGGTCGTTGACGAAGTCCTCCAGCGACTCGCCCTCGGCGAGGGTGGACTCGCCGAGCTCGTAGATGCCGGACAGCGTGAGGGCCTCCTGGACCTCCGGGTCGGCCCGGAAGGCCTTGGCCTTCTCGGCGAGCTGGAGCCACATCTCCATGTTGGCGGCCGCGGACTCCCACACACCGCCCATGCCGTCGGTGCGCGAGGGCTTGTAGTCGAAGTGGATCGGGCCGTCGTAGCGCGGGCCGCCGTTGGGGAAGCCGTTGACGATGAGGTCGACGGTGAAGAAGGCGCTGAGCAGGTCGCCGTGGCCGAAGACGAGGTCCTGGTCGTACTTCAGGCCCTTCTGGCCGTTGAGGTCGATGTGGAAGAGCTTGCCGGCGTTGAGGGCCTGGGCGATGCCGTGGGTGTAGTTGAGGTTGGCCATCTGCTCGTGACCGACCTCGGGGTTGAGGCCGACGACGTCACCGTTGTCGAGCTCGGCGATGAGGGCGAGGGCGTGGCCGACGGTGGGAAGGAAGATGTCACCGCGGGGCTCGTTGGGCTTGGGCTCGAGGCCGATCTTGAGGTCGTAGCCCTTGTCCTTGATGTACTGGGCGACGGTGTCCAGACCCTCCTTGTAGCGGTTCATGGCCGCGTTGACGTCCTTGGAGGAGTCGTACTCGGCGCCCTCGCGCCCGCCCCACATGACGAAAGTCTTGGCGCCGAGCTCGGCGGCGAGGTCGACGTTGCGCAGGAGCTTGCGCAGGCCGAAGCGGCGGATGGAGCGGTCGTTGTTGGTCAGGCCGCCGTCCTTGAAGATCGGGTGGGTGAAGGTGTTGGTGGTGACCATCTCGATGGTCAGGCCGGTGGCGTCGCAGGTGTCCTTGAGCCTGCCGACGATCTCGGCGCGCTCGGTGTCGGTGGCGTCGAAGGGGAAGACGTCGTTGTCGTGGAAGGTGATGCCCCAGGCGCCGAGCTCGGCGAGCTTCTCGGTGTACTCCCAGGGCTTGAGGGCGGCACGGGTCCTGTCACCGAAGGGGTCGGCGGCGAGCCAGCCGACGGTCCACAGACCGAACGAGAACTTGTCTTCCTTGGTGGGCTTACGGACCACAGTCGCTCCTCCTCGAGCTCGACGCCCCAGACTCGGGGCATCCATTTGTTTGTTGGCGCAACTATGACATGCCGGTGAGGTAAGGTCAAGGCCGTGGTCACCAGCAACTGGACCCCGACACCGATGTCGGCGCCGTCCGCCTCGACTCCGCCCGCAACCGCGTCAGCGCGCCAGTCCACGCTGCGCACGGCGAACCTCGCGCTCGTCGCCCGGAAGGTCCTGTCCTCCCGCGAGCCGATCTCCCGCGCCGACGTCGCGGCCGCCACCGGCATGACCCGCTCGACGGCCTCGCGCCTGGCCGACGACCTCGTCGACGCCGGCATCCTCGCCGAGCTCGCCCCGGTGCCCGCCACCGGCCCCGGGCGCCCGGCCGTCCCCCTCGCCCCACCGCACGGCACCTTCGTCGCGCTCGGGCTGGAGGTCAACGTCACCCACATGGCGGTGCGCGCCATCGACCTGTCCGGCGAGATGCTCGCTGAGAGGATCGTCCTCGACGACTTCGCCGGCTCCGACCCCGCCGTCGTGCTCACCCGCCTGTCCCGCCTGCTCGCCGACGTCCTCGCGCTCGGCGCCGTCGGCCGCGCCCGCCTCGTCGGTGCCGCGCTGGCACTGCCCGGCCTCGTGAGCGACGGAGTCCTGCTGCGCGCCCCCAACCTCGGCTGGTCCGAGGTGCGCCCGGCCGACCACCTCGCCCCCGTGCTCGCGCCCGCCGGCCTGGGGCTGCTCGTGGGCAACGAGGCGAACTTCGGCGCCCTCACCGTGGGCCGCGAGCGCCCCACCTCCGCCTACCAGCACCCCTCCTACATCTACCTGTCCGGGGAGAACGGCATCGGTGCGGGGATCGTGCGCGAGGGGCGCGTCATCATCGGGGCCTCGGGCTTCGCCGGGGAGATCGGGCACGTGCAGATCGACCCCGCGGGCCCCCTGTGCTCCTGCGGCAACCGGGGCTGCCTCGAGCGCTATGCGGGGCGCCGCGTCATCCTGCGTGCCGCGGGCCTCGCCGACGACGACTCCCCCGAGACGCTGGTCTCCGCCTACGAGGCCGGCGACGCCCAGGCGGTCGCCGCCGTCGAGGCGGCCGCGCACGCGCTGGGCGTGGGCCTGGGCGGCGCGATCAACCTGCTCGACATCCCGGTGGTGGTCCTGGGTGGGCACCTCGCCCCGCTCACGCGGATCCTGCGCCCGCTGCTGACTGAGGAGCTGGGCCAGCGGGTGCTGGCCTCCTCCTGGTCCGTCCCCGAGGTGGTGCAGGCCGACGGCGACCAGATACCGGGGGCGACCGGCGCCGCCTGGACCCTGCTCGAGCAGGTCGTCGCCGACCCCGTCGCCTGGATGCGGGCCGACTGAGCGGCTCCGCCGGCACCGTCGGCCCGCTTTCGTAGGTCTCTCCCGGCCGGCCCGCAACCTGCTCCGCCTCGACGAGGTCTCCGCAGTACCCGATCTCGCCGAGAGGCTCAGCACTCTCGGACTGTGGTTCTTCGCCATGGCCCTCGGGCGGACACCGCCGGCCGGCACTGTCGTACTCGAAGATGGCAGGGGCGCCTTGTCAACAGCCACCGGAAGGTCGGAGGAAGGCGCTTCGCCTTGGCGCACGAGCTCAGCCACCATCTTGTCCAGGAGGACTACACCATCGACTGGCGAGTGGCCTCCCACTCCCGAGTGGGCGATGTCGAGCCCCTTATGGACCGGTTTGCGCGCACCTTCCTCATTCCAGAGCCGGCTCTACGAGAGGCATGGCAGCACGGTGGGACCGGGACAGAACGGGCCCGCCCCCATCCCCCTCCGCTCAGGAGCGTAGGTCAGCGCTCGCCCGACGCAGACCACGTGCCGGGTTGGGTGGAGCGATCGACTCACGCTCAATGACCTCGGGATGGATCTCGGCGTGGGGCGGACCACCATCGGCGGCATCGTGATGGCCCAGGAGAAGGTCAACAGCTTGACGTCCGGCAAGGACGAAGTCCTGTCGGACCGTCGTCAGGCTCGGGCTGAGCTGCGCACCGATGGGAACTCCGTCGAAGCCTGTCACGGAGACATCCTCCGGAACACGTAGACCGGCATCCGCCACGGCGCGCATCGCACCCACGGCGATCTCATCGTTGGGACAGACCACCGCCGTCACAGCCTCGCCATAACGTTCGAGGATGTGGGTGCACAGACGCCGCCCCTCCTCAGGGGACCACTCCTGGCACCGTGAGACCGGATAAGTTGGCAGACAGGCGTCACGAAGGGCATCAAGAGCCCCGACGGACCGGCGCTCCGGTGGGTCATTGTTGGGTTGGGCGATGATGAACACGGACGTGTGCCCGAGCTCAATGAGCCTGTTCACCAGCGCACGCGCCCCTTCGTACTCATCGAAGGCGACATAGGGACGTTCGGAGGAGGAGACCGTATGCGGCTCCCCGATCGCAACGACCGGCATGTATGTCGGCAGCATCCCGATCACGCGGTGGGCATCAGCATCGAAATCGATGATGACGACACCGGCGAGCGGGTGTCCCAGCATGGACCGCACGGCATCATCCGCACGCTCGTGGTCCCCGAGGTCGAGGACGCAGATGAGCGATGACATCCCAGCGTCACGCGCCTGGCGCTCGACACCTGAGATCGTCTGGGCATAGCCGTAGGTAATCGTGTCGGTGGTCACGATTCCGAGGGTCTCGGGGCGCCCCGAGACGAGCTGACGGGCAACGGAGTTCCCGTAGTACCCCAGCGCGTCGATGGCACGACGGACCTTCCGGGTCGTGGCCTCACTCACCTGGTCTGAGCCGGCCAGGACGCGCGACACGGTGACGGTCGAGACCCCGGCCTCCTGGGCGACGTCTGCGATGGTCGGTCTCTTCACGGAATCCAGCACCTACCCACCGTACGCGCTTACCGGTCCTGAACCGATTTAGCCCTTGACTGCTCCGCTCATCATGCCGGCCATGAAGAATCGTTGCAGGAACAGGAAGATGAGTGCCACTGGCAGGACGGCGAGCACGGAGGCAGCCATGAGACCACCCCAGTCGATGGAGTTCGCTCCCTTGAACAGCATGATCGCAGGTGTGATGGTGCGCAGACGTTCGGTCGATATGAAGATGTAACCGAACATGAACTCGTTCCACGCATTGATGAAGGCGTAGAGCCCCACCGAGACAATACTGGGAGTCATCACCGGGAGCACCACACGGCGCATGACCTGTACGCGGCTGCACCCATCGATCTCCGCAGCCTCCTCAAGCGAGACGGGAATCGAGTCGTACGCGCTCGACAGCATGAAGGTGCACATGGGAATGACAAAGGTCGTGTACGCAAGGATGAGGGACAGATGGGACTCGAGAATCCCTAGGTTTCTCATCGTGATGTACAGCGGGACGAGAAGCAGCACTCCGGGGATCATCTGGGACAGCAGCATGAAGACATTGGTGTACTTCACCGACCTCCGGCGGAAGAACCTGCTGAAGACGTAGCCCGCAAAGACGGCGATGACGAGTGCGAGCAGGCAGGCCGCGGCCGACACGAGGAGACTGTTCCTGATGTAGGTGAGGAACCCGTGGTCGAAGAGCACCCGACGGAAGTTGTCCAGGGTCGGATGGTCAATAGTGAGGCTCGGGACGCGCGCACGGATCTCGTCGCGAGGCTTGAGCGCAGACAGGGCCATCCAGAGGAACGGGAACACACTGTAGACAACGAGCACGATGAGGAGGATATAGGCGACAACGTCGCCAATAAGACGCCGCTTCTTCATCGTCTCACCCCACAATCTCTTCACTGAGGTTCCGTCGCAAGCGGTAGTAGACGACGAACAGGAGGGTCGTCACCATCAGCATGACAGTCGACAGCGCCGACGCCATTCCGACATTGAAGTCCTGCATCGAGTACCGGTAGATGAGCAGCGGCAGGGTCATGGTGGCGTAGTTGGGCCCTCCCTGGGTCATGACCCAGATGAAGTCGAAGTTCACAGCCGTCCAGATCAGGTGCATGAACACGATGATGAGTGAAGGCGACCTCAATTGCGGGAAGATGACTCGCCAGAAAGCAATCCAAGAACCCGCCCCGTCGATCTGCGCCGCCTCACGCATCTCTTCGGGGATGCTCTGGAGAGCAGCGAGAAAGGTGATCGTGTAGTACGGAAAGCTCCTCCACACGTTGACGAATATCACCGTGGGCATGGCCCACGCCGCAGATCCGAGGAAGTTAATCGGCGCGTCAAGAGCACCGACGCGCACAAGGATCGCGTTGACAATGCCAAAGTCCGGGTTGAGCATCCACTCCCATGTCATGCCGGCGACGATGATGGGCACGAGCCAGGGAATGAAGGTGAGCATTCGAAAAATTCCCTGCCCCTTGATCTTGCGGTTGAGCAGCACTGCGGCACCGAGTCCCAGCACGTACTCGCCCACGACAGAACCGAGGGTCCAGATGATCGAGTTCCTCGCAGCACCAGGGAAGTGCGGGTCCTCGAGGACGTCCGTGTAGTTCTCCAGGCCGGCGAATCCGCTGACTGTCGGGACGATGAGGTTCGAGTAGCTGAACCCGTCAACAAGGACCTTAGCCAACGGATAGCCGATGAGCACAGCCAGGAATATCCAGGCCGGCATGAGAACCAGCGTGACGAACCTGTTGTTCGCACGGTGGCGGGGGCCGTGCATCCATTCCCCCTTGTCCGCCTTGGGCATCAGCGACACCTGTTCGGCACAGACGAGTCGGCGTCACCCCTCAGGCGGGAGCGTCGCCAGACTCCTCGAGCGCCGTGTTGATCGCCCCGGACAGCCACGTGGCCACCTCTGTCGAGTCCTTGCCCTCCTGAAGCCTCATCGCCAGCGCGTCGATCATCGCCTGGGTGACGGCCGCCAGGGTGATGGGGGGATAGCTGATGCCCGTGTCGAGGAGGGCGGAGAAGTCAGTGGACCACTTGGTGTCAGTCTGCACATCGTTGAGCGCGGACCGGTCCGGGAAGGCGGCAGTCTGCCACTCGGTGGACGCGAACGTGCGAGAGAGCTCGGTGGCCGCCTCGAGCGCCTGCGATCCGGCCATGACCATGAGCGGTTTGCACTCGATGTACGTGGCGGGCTTTCCGTCCTTCGGGTAAGGGATCGGGTGGACCGAGACATCGCTCATGGCCTCCGGGTTGGAGGCCTCTCGTTCAGCTAGCCAGTTACCGCTCACATACGTTGCGGTCAGCGCGGTGGCGAAGTTCTCGTCCGTCTCCTCCCAGCCATAGGTCGGCGAGTTCGGCGAGGCGGCACCGCTCTTGATGAGGTCGCCGTAGAAGTCGAACACCTTCGCCGCCTTCGCGAGCTCGTCAGGGTTGTCGACCCAGGTGTTGCGGTAGCCTCCATCGACCTCGGAGGCGACATCAAGGTCATACTGGGCGAGGTAGACAAGAAGCTCTTGCGGGGCCCGCACTCCGGTGCCTGCGACACCGAAGAATGAGGAGCCTGTGGCGTCCTCGACCTTGGTTCCCACAGCGAGGACGTCGTCCCAGGTCTTGGGGACAGTCACGCCCGCCTGTCCGATGACATCGTCGTGCACGAGGTAGGCACGGGCGGTGGTCTCATACGGGAAGCCGATGATCCTGCCCTTGATGGTCATCGTCGCCTTGATCGCGTCGCTGACCTTGTCCTTGTCCTCCCAGGCCTCCCACGCCTCTGAGAGGTCTGCGAGGATGCCCATCTTGTCGAACTCACCGACGTACTCGGGCAGGCCCCAGACAGCATCCGGAAGGTTGCCGCCCGCGGCCGAGGCGATGAGCTTCTCGTGGAGCATGTCGTACGTGAAGTTGGTCTGGTTCACCGTGTAACCGGTGGCTTCCTCGAACTCCTTGATCTTCTGCTTGAGCGCAAGGGCGGTGTCAGCCCCCTCTGTCCACGCGGTCCACAGCTCGATCGTCGTCCCACCGGCCTCGTCACCGGCCGACGAACGACCTCCGCATGCTGCCAGGAGGAATGAGGCTGCCGCAGCGCCTCCCGCCAGCTTCAAGACTGTCCTTCGCTTCATGGGGATTCCTCCGTGTGCTCGTCATTGAAGTCGTGCGTCTCATGGGGTCGGACACCATGTCCGCCGTTGCTGCGCCGGTGCAGCAACTGATGATTGACGTTCATCATCTTGCGCCTCAGATCAAGTCGAGTCAAGCACCAAAGTGAGACGCTGCACATCCATTCGTAACATCAGACATCGGATAAGCGTCTATTTGCTGTCTAATTCTGCTTCAAGATCGTACGATCATGCGCACGCCGGTAGGTGCGTCGATGATGACGTACGTATCTCAATCAGGACGACCCAACTCCACAAGTAAGGCACGACATGGTCCAGCTCACCTGGGGCTCCGGCCCCGGCACCCTGACGTTCTCGTACGACGACGACCAGCCTGTCCGCGCCGGCGTCTCGGCACCGCCGACTCCCAGCCACGAGTGCTCAGCCCGGTCAATGAACGAGATTCTCGCCGTCGGCGAGGGACGTGCCCTGACGAACACTCGGACTGACCGCTCCCTCGTCGCCGAGCGCATGCGCTTCGTCTCCTCGTCCGAGCTCAGCGACGAGGCCGGCACCACCCTGACCGTGACGCAGAAGGACCCGGTCACCGGACTCACAGCGGCCACCTCCTTCCGGCGCTTCCACGGCGTCAACGCCTGGCAGGCGACGACGGCTGTCACGAACGAGGGTCCGGCCCCCGTCTCCCTTCAGGCGGTGTCCACACTCTCTCTCAGCGGCCTGTCCGGCTATCTCGGTCCCGTCGCCAGCACCCGCGTCTGGACCGCACGCAACGAGTGGTGCGGAGAGAGCCGCTGGGCCGCGACCCCCTTGAAGTCACAGCACTCCCTCATCGACATCCACCCGGGCATCCACGGTCAGGCGCAGCGCGGTCTCTTCGCTCAGCAGAGCACCTCGACCTGGTCCTCCGGCGAGCACGTTCCCGTTGCCGGCCTCGAGTGCTCCGACACGCGGCACGCCGTGCTGTGGCAGATGGAGGTCAATGGGCCCTGGCGCTGGGAGATCAACGCCCAGCACGAACGCAGCGACTGGTACACCCTGACGGTCCAGGGCCCTGACGAGCTCCACCACTCCTGGCTCAAGCAGCTCGAGCCAGGAGAGTCCTTCGAGACCGTCCCCGTGTCCTTCGCCTTCGGCCACGACGGCCTCGGCTCCGCAGTCGCGGAGATGACCCGGCATCGGCGGTTGTCCCACATCCCGACAACCGCCGATGCCGCACATCCACTGGTCTTCAACGACTACATGAACGCTCTGATGGGAGATCCGACGACGGAGAAGCTCCTCCCGCTGATCGACGCCGCTGCGGTGGCGGGGGCTCAGTACTTCTGCATTGACGCGGGTTGGTACGACGACGGCGGGTACTGGTGGGACTCCGTCGGCGAGTGGATGCCGTCAACGAACCGCTTTGGAGACGCCGGACTGCTGGGGGTTCTCGACCACATCCGCTCCAAGGGCATGCAGCCCGGTCTCTGGATCGAGCCCGAGGTCATCGGGGTCAAGTCCCCGCTCGCGCAGACGCTCCCCGAGGACGTCTTCATGCACCGCAGTGGCGTGCGTATCGTCGAGCACGAGCGCTACCTGGTCGACTTTCGCTCAGCACACGCCCAGGAGCTCCTCGACTCCGTGTTCTCACGTCTGATCGAGGACTACGGCGTCTCTTACTTCAAGTGGGACTACAACGTCACTCCTGGCGCCGGTCCGGACACTGACGCCTCAAGCTGCGGCGACGGCCTGCTTGAGCATGCTCGCACGCACCTGAGGTGGTTCCGTCACTTGCGCCGACGCTACCCTCACGTCATTTTCGAGGCGTGCTCCTCCGGCGCCCAGCGCATGGATCCGATGGTCCTGTCCCACTACGACCTGCAGTCGACGACGGACCAGCAGGACTACCGGATGTACCCCACCATCGCTGCGGCGGCGCCCATGGCGATGGCACCGGAACAAGCCGGCAACTGGTCATACGGCCACGGAGGCATGGACGCCGAGCAGATCGCGTTCAACATGGTCACGGGGCTGTCTGGACGGCTCTACCTGTCCGGGCACCTGGACCAGATGTCGGCCGAGCAGATGGCGCTCATCCAGGAGGGCACCGCTCTCTACCCCGAGATCATCCGCCACCAGGCACAGTCGGTCCCGGTCTGGCCGATCGGTCTGCCTCAGTGGGAGGCGCCGGTTGTCGTCCTGGCGACGCAGACGGATGATCAGGTGCTCATCTACGTGTGGAAGCGCAATACCGCGGTCTCCGGCGTGACGCTGCCGTTCGCATCGCTCATCGGCACAGAGGTTGCACCGAGCATCCTCTACCCGGCACGCCTTGAGCCCTGGACCCTCACGTGGCTTCGCGAGTCCGGGTGCCTCGACATCGACTTCGAGTCCGCCCGCGAGAGCGCGCGCATCATCCGCCTGGCGAAGTAATACGGTGACACGCCCTCAGGAGATCGGCGGCTCCGTCTGCTTAAGCCTACGCGGACACCCACCCCGTTTGTTTGAACGTGCTACTTTTGCGTCCGGTACGGTCTTCAGCACCTCCCAGCGCCCCCGGGCGAGCCGCGCACAGCCCGTGAGTGTCGAGCCCTGCGCCTGCCGCTCAGGGCTCAGCACGAGGACTCAGGGCTCAGCGGGGCCGCGGCGACACAGCCGCCGTTGCCCAGCGCACCACCGCCGGGGGAGGATCGGCCCGAGACCCTGCGGCGGCCCCACACCCCCGCCCACCGACCTCACAGCCTCATCACAAAGGAGCACCTGCATGAGCACCGAGCCCTTCGCGCTCACCGACGACGACCTCACGGCCATCAACGTCTCCAAGGCCCTGGCCGCCGACGCCGTCGAGAAGGCAGGATCCGGCCACCCCGGCACCCCGATCTCGCTGGCGGGCGTCGCCTACCTGCTCTACCAGTACGAGATGAAAGGCGACCCGGCGGACGACCGCTGGCTCGGCCGCGACCGCTTCGTCCTGTCCGCGGGCCACGCCTCCATGCTCCAGTACGCCCAGCTCGCCCTGGCCGGCTACGGCCTTGAGATCGAGGACCTGGCCGCCCTGCGCACCGCCGGCTCCCTGACCCCCGGCCACCCGGAGTACGGGCACACCAAGGGCGTCGAGACGACGACCGGCCCCCTGGGCGCCGGCTTCTCCAACGCCGTCGGCCTGGCCATGGCGGCCCGCTTCGAGCACGGCCTGCTCGACCCCGCCGCCCCGGCCGGGGAGTCCGTCTTCGACCACTACGTCTACACGGTCCTGGGCGACGGCTGCATGCAGGAGGGCGTCACCTCCGAGGCCGCCTCCCTGGCGGGCACCCAGGAGCTGGGCAACCTCATCGCCATCTACGACGACAACGACATCTCCATCGAGGGCAACACGGACATCGCCTTCGGCGAGGACCCCTCCGCCCGTTTCGAGGCCTACGGCTGGCAGGTCCTGGACGTCGACTGGACCAACGGCGGCACCGGCTACGCCGAGGACTACACGGCCCTGCACGAGGCGCTGGTCGCCGCCCGCGCCGAGACGACCAGGCCCTCCCTCATCCGCCTGCGCACGGTCATCGCCTGGCCCTCGCCCACGAAGCAGGGCACGGAGGGCTCCCACGGCGCCAAGCTCGGCGCCGAGGAGGTCGCGGGCCTGAAGGAGGTGCTCGGCCTGGACCCGGAGGCCTCCTTCCAGACCGCCGGGATCCTCGGCTACACGCGCGAGCACGCGGCGGCCAGGGCCCGCGCGGCCCGCGAGGACTGGGACGCCCGCTTCGAGGAGTGGAAGGCCGCCAACCCGCAGGGCGCAGCGCTGCTCGCCCGCCTGCAGGCCCAGGAGCTGCCCGAGGGCCTGGACGAGGCGCTGCCCACCTGGGAGGTCGGCGCCTCAGTCGCCACCCGCGCGGCCTCCGGCAAGGTCCTGTCCGCCATCGGCGCCGTCATGCCCGAGCTGTGGGGCGGCTCCGCCGACCTCGCCGGCTCGAACAACACCTCGATCGCCGGGGCCGGCTCCTTCCTGCCCGCCTCCCTGGCCCAGAAGGAGGGCGACGGCCCCTACGGCCGGGTCCTGCACTTCGGCATCCGCGAGCACGCGATGGGCGGCATCCTCAACGGCATCGCCCTGGACCGCCTCACCCGCGCCTACGGCGGCACCTTCATGGTCTTCTCCGACTACATGCGCCCCGCCGTGCGCCTGGCGGCCCTCATGGGCCTGGACACGACCTTCGTGTGGACGCACGACTCCATCGGCGTCGGCGAGGACGGCCCCACCCACCAGCCGGTCGAGCACCTGGCCGCGCTGCGCGCGATCCCGGGCCTGGACGTCGTGCGCCCCGGTGACGCCAACGAGGCGGCGGCCGCCTGGCGCACGATCCTGTCGCGCCGCTCCCGCCCGGCCGGCATCGTCCTGTCGCGCCAGAACCTTCCGGTGACGGCCTCCGCCCAGGCCGCCGCCGCGGGCGTGGCGAAGGGCGCGTACACGCTGCTGGAGGCCACGGACTGCCACGACGAGGTCACGACGCCGGTCGTCGTCCTCATCGCCACGGGCTCGGAGGTCGGCGTCGCCGCCGCCGCCCGCGAGGTCCTGCAGGAGGCCGGCACCCCCACCCGCGTGGTCTCCGCCCCCTGCCTGGAGTGGTTCGCGGAGCAGGACGAGGCCTACCGGGCCGAGGTGCTGCCGGCCGACGCCGTCAAGGTCTCGGTCGAGGCCGGGATCGCGATGGGCTGGCGCGAGATCGTCGGCGCGAGCGGCGCGGTCGTCTCCCTCGACCACTTCGGGGCCTCGGCCGCGGGCACGCTCCTGTTCGAGGAGTACGGCTTCACCGGTGAGAACGTCGCGGCCGTGGCCAAGGAGGCCCTCGCCCAGCTGTAAGTCGCACCACACCTCGCACGCGCGGCCCGCTCCGGAATCCGTTCCGGAGCGGGCCGTGCATTGCGCTCGGGCCGAGCCTGCGGGCGCCCAGGCACCGGACTGGGACTTGCCAGACAATAAAAATGTCTCGTATGTTCCATATCGCTTAGGAGAGCCTTACATATTCTCACGTTCCTAAGCGCAACCCCGATGACCCAGAGGAGTCCCATGCCCATCACCCGCCGCAGCTTCGTCGCCCTCACCGCCTCCACGGCCGCCGCCCTGACCCTGGCCGCCTGCTCCGGCTCGAACGACTCCGCGTCCGGAGCCTCCCCGGCCGGCACCGAGGCCCCGGCCGCCACCACTGAGGCCTCCGCCGTCCCGACCTCCGTCACCATCGCCAGCAACACCGGCGAGGTCGAGGTGGCCCTGCCGGTCGAGCGCCCCGCCTGCCTGGACAACCGCTCCTTCGAGATCCTGGCGACCTGGGGCGTGAGCCTGGTGGCCGCCCCCAAGCGGCTCATCCCCTCGACCGTCACCGCCTTCGACGGCGAGGAGGTGGCGGACATCGGCAACCACCGCGAGCCGAAACTCGAGGCCCTGGTCGCGGCCGAGCCCGACGTCATCATCTCCGGCCAGCGCTTCAGCCAGTACAACGAGGACATCGCCGCCCTCACCGAGGGCACGCCCCTCATCGACCTCGAGCCGCGCGACGGCGAGGACTTCGCCGCCGAGCTCGTCCGCCACGTCACCGGCCTGGGCGAGGTCTTCTCCAAGCAGGACGAGGCCAAGGCCCTCGTGGACGACTTCCACAAGGCCACCGAGAAGGCCAAGACCGCCTACGACGGCACCTCGACGGTCATGGCCGTCAACGTCTCCGGCGGCGAGATCGGCTACGTCGCCCCGCACGTGGGTCGCACCTTCGGCCCGGTCTTCGACATGCTCGGCCTCAAGCCGGCCCTGGAGGTCGCCGGCGCCACCGACGACCACCAGGGCGACGACATCTCCGTCGAGGCCATCGCCGAGTCCAACCCCGACTGGATCCTCGTCCTGGACCGCGACGCCGCCATCAAGTCCGCCGAGGAGGGCTACACCCCCGCCGAGCAGGTCATCGCCGGCAACGCCGCTCTGCAGAACGTCACGGCCGTCGCCTCCGGCCACATCGTCTACGCCCCCGCGGACACCTACACCAACGAGTCGATCATCACCTACACCGAGATCATGGACTCCATCGCGGCGGCCTTCTCGGGGGCGAAGGGCTGAGCCCACCACCCCTCCCACCCGAGATGACCCTCTCCGCACCGTCGCGTCCAGCCCCACTGCGGGCCGGACGCGACATCCCCGCACGCACCCGCAGCCGCCTGGGCGCCCCCTTCCTCCTCGCCCTGGCGCTGACCACCGCCCTCCTGGGCCTGAGCCTGGCCACCGGCGAGTACTCGGTCCTGTCCCACGACGACGGCTGGGAGATCTTCCGCACAGTGCGCGTCCCGCGCACGGTCGCCCTCGTCCTGGCCGGCGCCGCCATGTCGCTGTCGGGCCTGGTGATGCAGCTCATCACCCAGAACCGCTTCGTCGAGCCCACCACGACGGGCACCACCGAGTGGGCGGGCCTGGGCCTGCTCACCGTCATGGTCGTGGCCCCGCACGCCACCATCCTGGGCCGCATGGCGGTCGCCGTCGGCTTCGCCTTCATCGGCACCATGGTCTTCTTCCTGCTGCTGCGCCGGGTCTCGCTGCGCTCCTCCCTGCTGGTGCCGATCATGGGCATCATGCTGGGCGCGGTCGTCAGCGCGGTCTCCACCTTCCTGGCCCTGCAGACCAACAGCCTGCAGTCCCTGGGCGTGTGGTTCCAGGGCTCCTTCACCTCGGTGTACCGGGGCCAGTACGAGGTGCTGTGGCTGGTCCTGCTGGCCGTGGCGGCCGTCTTCGTCCTGGCGGACCGGCTGACGGTCGTGGGCCTGGGCGAGGACGTCGCCACCGCCGTGGGTGTGAGCTACCGGCAGATGCTCCTCATCGCCACCGCGCTCATCGCCCTGGCGACCGGGGTGGTGACCGTCGTCGTCGGCTCCCTGCCCTTCCTGGGCCTCATCGTGCCCAACCTCGTGTCGATGGCCCGCGGCGACGACCTGCGCTCCAACCTGCCGTGGGTGTGCCTGTCCGGCACCGCCCTGGTGACGGTCTGCGACCTGGTGGCCCGCACGATCATCTCCCCCTTCGAGGTGCCGGTCTCGGTGGTCCTGGGCATCATCGGGGCCGCCGTCTTCACCGCACTCATCGTGCGCCGTACCCGAGGGGGTGGCGCATGAGCACCACCCACGCGCCGGGGTCCCGGACGGCCGGCCCCGCCCGCGCGGCACGATGCGGCCAGCCCCACGGCTCCGGGGCGTTTCCGACGGCGTCCGCCCGGCGCCGCTGGTGGCTGACCTTCCTGGCGGTGAGCGCGCTCGCCCTCCTGTCCTGCCTCGGGCTGCTGGCCTGGGACAACCCCATGGAGCCCGGCACGCGCGGCTTCTGGCTCATCGCGCAGCGGCGCGCCAACGCCGTCGTCGCCGTGGTCGTCGTCGCCGTGTGCCAGGCCATGGCCACCGTGGCCTTCCAGACGGTGACGGGCAACCGGATCCTCACGCCGTCGATCATGGGCTTCGAGGCCCTGTACCGCACGATCCACACATCGACCGTCTTCTTCCTGGGCGCTGCGGGCCTGACCGCGGCCCGCACGACGACGACCTTCGTGGGCCAGCTGCTGCTCATGGTCGCCATGTGCCTGCTGCTGTACTCCTGGCTGCTCACCAGCCGCGGGGCCACGCTGCACGCCATGCTGCTGCTCGGCGTCGTCATCGGCGCCGGCCTGGGGTCGGTCGCCACCTTCATGCAGCGCCTGCTGACGCCCAGCGAGTTCGACGTGCTCACCGCGCGCCTGTTCGGCTCGGTCAACAACGCCGACCCCGACTACTACCCGATCGCGCTCCCCATGGTGGCGCTGGGGGCGCTCACCCTGGCCCTGTGGTCCCGGCGGCTCAACGTGCTGGCTCTCGGCCGTGAGACGGCGACGAGCCTGGGGCTGAGCCACCGGCGGTGGAGCGTGGCCGTGCTGGTGGTGGTCTCGGTCCTCATGGCCACCTCGACGGCGCTGGTGGGGCCCATGACCTTCCTGGGCTTCCTCGTCTCGACGCTCGCCTACCAGCTCTCGGGCACCTTCGACCACCGTTACGTCATGCCGATGGCCATGTCCCTGGGGGTGCTGGTCCTCACCGGCGCCTACTTCCTCATGCACCACGTCTTCTCCGCCCAGGGCGTGGTGTCCATCATCATCGAGCTCGTGGGCGGGCTCACCTTCCTCGTCGTCATCCTGCGAAAGGGGCGTCTGTGATCAGCCTGAGCAAGGTCGCCAAGGTCTACACCTCCTCGGGCGCCACCGTGCGGATCGGGCCGGTGGACCTGGACATCCCGGCCGGCGGGATCACCACCTTCATCGGCCCCAACGGTGCGGGCAAGTCGACCCTGCTGACCATGACGGGGCGGCTGCTGGGCCTGGACGAGGGCGTCATCACCGTGGCGGGGCTGAACGTGTCCTCGACCCACTCCTCGCACCTGGCCAAGGTGCTGTCCATCCTGCGCCAGGAGAACCACTTCGTCTCCCGGCTGACCGTGCGCCAGCTGGTGGGCTTCGGCCGCTTCCCCTACTCGCACGGGCGGCTGACGGCCGACGACGATGAGGTCATCTCCCGCTACATCGACTTCCTGGCGCTGACCGAGCTCGAGGGACGCTACCTCGACGAGCTCTCGGGCGGTCAGCGCCAGCGGGCCTACGTGGCGATGGTGCTGTGCCAGGAGACCGACTACGTGCTGCTGGACGAGCCCCTCAACAACCTCGACATCGCCCACAGCGTGGAGATGATGCAGCACCTTCAGCGGGCGGCCCTCGAGTTCGGCCGCACGATCCTCGTGGTGCTGCACGACGTCAACATCGCGGCGCGCTACGCGGACCGCATCGTCGCCCTCAAGGACGGCACGGTCGCCTACAGCGGCACGCCCGCCGAGATCATGCGCGACGAGGTCCTCTCCGACGTCTTCGGCACGCCGCTGACGGTCATCGAGGGGCCCAGCGGGCCCTTGGCCTGCACCTGCTGAGCCCGGGCAGCGGCGTCGACCATCGCGCGAGGCTGCACACCACACTATCCACCGAGGTACATCTGTACGTTCTCTCTCCCACCGCCGCTTACAGGTGCTGAAATTCCAGTGTTTTACTGGCCATAACACACATCACATCAGACCTCCTAGGTACGTACGTACCTAGGAGGTCTTCTGCGCCCTCCCCCCTCCTCCCTACGCTCGAACGGTCATCGCGGACACGGCCGCTCCACGCGGCGCAGCCCGGCGCACGCAGGTCGTCCGCAGTCAAGGGGGACACATGCACCAGGACCTGCTCAGGCGCGACCTCGTCCAGCTGGACTGGGAGGTGGACAGCCAGGACGAGTTCTTCGACCGGGTCGTCGCGCGGCTCCAGGCCCGCGGCTACGTCAAGGACACCTTCCTGGCCGCCCTCAAGGCGCGCGAGGAGACCTACCCCACCGCCCTGCCCACCCAGCCCGAGGCCATCGCCATCCCGCACTCGGACGCCGTCCACGTCATCACGCCCTTCATCGCGGTCACCCGGCTGGCCCGGCCCGTCACCTGGCACGAGATGGCCAACAACGACGCCACGCACCCCGTGCGGTTCATCTTCCTGCTGGGGCTGACCAAGGAGGACGGGCACGTCGAGGTGCTCCAGCTCCTCCTGGACAGATTCCAGGACCCGTCCTTCATGGACGCCCTCAGCGCGGCGCGCACCGAGGACGAGCTCTTCGACGCGCTGGCGACCATGTCAGGCCCTCAGGCCTGAGCACAGCACCCACCACACCCTCACCAACACTGACAAGCACTGACAGGAGAGTCACTATGAGCGCCAAGGTCATCGTCGCCTGCGGAAGCGGCGTCGCCACCTCCCAGACCGTCGCCAGCAAGGTCGCACGCCTGCTCAAGGAGGCCAAGGTCGACGCCGACGTCGAGGCCGTGGACCTGAAGTCCGTGGACCGCCACCTCACAGGCGCCGCCGCCTACATCACCATCGTGCGCGAGAACAAGCAGCGGACCGTGCCGGTCATCAACGGCATCGCCTTCCTGACCGGCATGGGCCAGGACGCCGAGCTCGCCAAGCTCATCGAGGCCATCAAGGCCGCCAACGGCAGCTGACAACCCCACCCCTCCCTGAAAGGTACTGACCATGCAGGTACTCACCAGCTCGGTCGACTTCGTCCTGTCGCTCGGCGCCGCGATCTTCGTCCCGCTCATCATGATCGTCGCGGGCCTGCTGGTGCGCATGAGGATCAAGGACGCGATCTCCTCCGGCATCACCCTGGGCGTGGCCTTCTCCGGCATGACCATGCTCATCGGCTACATGACCCAGGCGATCACCCCGGCCGCCGAGGCCATGAGCGAGACCGTCGGCGTCAGCCTTCCTATCACCGACGGCGGCTGGACCACCATGTCCACGATCTCGTGGTCCTGGCCCTACGCCGCCCTCATGTTCCCGCTCGTCGTCGTCATCAACATCATCCTCATCGTCCTCAAGCAGACCGAGACCTTCAACGCGGACCTGTGGAACGTGTGGGGCAAGATCTTCACCGCCGTCGCCGTCTACTACATCACGGGCGCGGTCTGGCTGGCCTTCCTCATCGCCGCCATCCAGACGGTGTTCGAGCTCAAGGCCGCCGACTTCCACCAGCACCGCGTCGAGACGATGACCGGGATCCCCGGCGTCACCATCACCCACCGCATGATCTTCCTGGCGGCCCCGATGTATCCCGTCGACTGGCTGCTGCGCAAGATCCCGGGCCTGAACCGGTCATTCAACGCCGCGGACCTGCGGGACAAGGTCGGCATCCTCGCCGAGAACCACATCCTGGGATTCATCCTGGGCGTGCTCTTCGGCGTCCTGGCCCGGTTCGACGTCGCCGCCACCCTCATCCTGGGCATCCAGGCGGCCACGGCCCTGACCCTGTTCCCCGTCATCTCCAAGTACTTCATGCAGGCCCTGGAGCCGATCTCGAACGCCATCTCGGAGTTCATGCAGAAGCGGTTCAACGACCGTCAGCTGTACGTGGGCCTGGACTGGCCCTTCCTGGGCGGCTCCAACGAGATCTGGCTGGCCGTCATCTGGACCATCCCCGTGACGCTGCTCTACTCGTTCTTCCTGCCGGGCAACGGGATCCTGCCCTTCGCCGGCATCGTCAACGTGTGCGTGGCCGTCGGCGCCTTCTTCGCCTCACGGGGCAACATCATCCGGATGCTCATCCAGTGCACGATCTTCGCCCCCGTCTTCCTGTGGGTCGGCACCGCCTTCGCGCCGTTCATGACCGAGCTGGCGAACTCCACCGGCGCCGTCGAGCTCGCCGAGGGCCAGCTCATCTCGAACTCCTCCATCGACGCACCGATCTTCACCTACGCCCTGTCCCACCTGCTGCAGGTCCTGAACGGCAACGTCGTGCCGGCCATCGTCCTGGTGGTCTGGGTCGTGTGCTTCGTCCTGTACTCGCGTGAGCTCGTCACCGAGCGCAACGCCGCCCGTGCCGAGGCTGCCTCCGCCGCTCAGGCCGACGCCGAGCCCGCCCAGGCCTGAGCCCACCCGGGCCGGCCCGACCCAACCACTACCACCAAGGAGCAGCACCATGCTGGAATCACTCAAGTCCGATCTCGTCGCCGTGGCCCGGCGCGCCCAGCACGAGGGCCTGTGCAAGCACAAGTCCGGCAACTTCTCGATCCGCGACCTCGACTCCGGCCTGCTGGTCGTGTCCCCCACGAGCCTGGACCGTGACCAGATGAGCCCGCGCGACGTCGTCGTCATGAACCTGGACGCCGAGGTCATCGAGAACGAGTCCGGGCTGCGCCCGACCTCCGAGGTGCTCATGCACCTGGAGATCTACAAGGCCCGCCCCGAGGTGCGCGCCGTCGTGCACACCCACTCCGCCTACGCCACCACCTTCGCCCTGCTCAACAGGCCCATCCCGGCGATCGTCTACGAGGTCGCCAACCTCGGGCTCACCAGGGCCCGTGTGCCCGTGGCCCCCTACGGCCGCCCGGGCACGCCCGAGCTCGCCCGGTACGTGCGCGAGGCGGTGACGGAGGCGGACTGCGTCCTGCTGGAGAAGCACGGCGCCGTCGCGATCGACGAGCGCAACATCTACGAGGCCTTCCTCAAGGCCGCCTACATCGAGGAGCTCGCCGAGCTCTACCACCACGCGCTGACGGCCAACCAGGGTCGGGAGCCGGACTCCTTCGAGCCCGAGGAGCTGCGCAAGTGGGCCTATCCGTCCCAGATCACCTTCCCCGGCGCACGGTGAGCCCGGGCCCTGACCACGCAACCCCCATGAGGAGAAGAGGACGCTCATGAAGAAGATTCTCAACACAGCCGACGCCTTCGTGCGCGACACGATGGAGGGCATCCGCGCCGCCTACGGCGACCGGGTCGACTTCCTGGACGGGGACTACCGGGTCCTGGTCTCGCGCTACCCCCGCGCCAAGGGCAAGGTCGGTCTGGTGACCGCGGGAGGATCCGGGCACCTGCCCCTGTTCCTGGGCTACGTGGGGTCGGGGATGCTGGACGGCTGCGCCGTCGGCGAGGTCTTCGCCTCCCCCTCCGCCGAGAAGATGGCCCAGATGATCCGGGCCTGCGACGACGGCGCCGGCGTGCTGTGCCTGTACGGCAACTACAACGGCGACATCTTCAACTTCCGCATGGCCTGCGAGGACGTGGAGCTCGACGACATCGAGACCCGCCAGCTCCTGGGGCGCGACGACGTCGCCTCCTCCCCGGCGGACAGGGCGGACAAGCGCCGTGGCGTGGCCGGGATCGTCTACGCCTACAAGATCGCCGGCGCCGCCGCCGACGAGATGCGCTCCCTCGACGAGGTCGTGGCGGTCACCGAGAAGGCGCTGGCCCGCATCCGGTCGATGGGGGTGGCGCTCAGCCCGTGCATCGTCCCCAAGGTC
This sequence comes from Actinomyces sp. AC-20-1, assembly GCF_023369555.1. Lineage (GTDB taxonomy): Bacteria > Actinomycetota > Actinomycetes > Actinomycetales > Actinomycetaceae > Actinomyces. The sequence continues at coordinate 203,464 of NZ_JACJVC010000003.1, forward strand.
GGAGAGCCCACCTTCACCATCGCCGACGACGAGATCGAGATCGGCATGGGCATCCACGGCGAGGCCGGTATCAGCGTGGAGAAGATGCTCACCGCCGACGAGGTCGCCGAGCGGGTCCTGGACACCATTGAGGCGGACATGCCCTTGGGCGAGGGCGACGAGGTCTCCGTCATGGTCAACGGGCTCGGGGCCACACCGCTGGAGGAGCAGCTCATCGTCTACCGCTCGGTGGCGGCCCGTCTGGCGGCCAAGGGCGTGTCCATCGTCATGCCGCACGTGGGCGAGTTCGCCACCTCCATGGAGATGGCGGGCCTGTCGGTGACGGTGTTCAAGCTGGATGAGGAGCTCCGGTCCCTGTTGGAGGCCCCGGCCTCCACGCCCTTCTACACCAACGCGAACAAGTGAGGTGCGTCGTGGTCACCAGCAGCACCATCTCCAGGGTGGTCGGCTCCATCAGCACCCTCATGACGGACAACCGCGAGTACCTGGTCAGCCTCGACCAGGTCAACGGCGACGGCGACCTGGGCATCTCCATGGACGACGGCTTCGGCGCCCTGGCCGGCTACCTGTCGGCCGCCGAGGAGACGGACCTGGGGCAGCTGCTGCGCCAGGGCGGGAAGGTCTTCAACGAGGCCGCGCCCTCCTCGCTGGGGACGATCCTCACCTTCGGGCTCATGGGTATGGCCCGGGCGCTCAAGGGGCGTCAAGAGGCAGACCTTCCGACCGTCGTCGAGGCGCTGGACGCCGGGGTCGCCAACATCATGGCCAAGGCCGAGTCGGGTCCGGGGCAGAAGACGATCGTCGACGCGCTGGTGCCGGGGGTCGCCGTCCTGCGCGAGGGCGTCGCCAGTACCGACGGCGACCGGAGGGCCGTGCCGGCGCTGTGGCGGGCGGCGGCCGAGGCGGCCGCGCAGGGCTCGGAGTCAACCCGGCAGATGGAGGCCGTGCACGGGCGCGCCGCCTACTCCGCGTCCCGCTCGGTCGGGGTGCTCGACGGCGGCTCGGTGGTCGGTCGCCTCATCTTCGAGGGCATCGCCGGCGCCTGCGAGGCCGGCTAGGACGGGCCGACGCGGACGCGACGTGTCTCAGACGCGGTCACGGATGGCCACGGCGGTCTCGTAGTCGGTCACCAGGGTGGAGATGACGCCGCCGCGCACCGCGGCGATGATCGCCTCGACCTTCTCCGGTCCGGCCGCGACCCCGATCACGCGCTCAATGCGCTTGAGGTCCTCGAAGGGCAGGGACAGTGTCCGTCGCGTCAACGGGGTGACCACCTGGTTGCCGTCCCAGTCGTAGTGGTGGTCCAGGATGTGGCCGACGGCGCCGCCCGCCTCGATGGCGTCGACGACGTCAGGAGTGAGGTACTCGGCCAGGATGTTGCCCGGCCCGCGGGCGTCGATCCCGGCGACGCCCACCGCGGCGATGTCGGCCCGGGCACCGAGGGCGAGGGTCGTGGCGACTCTCTCCTCACGCATGAGCGGCTCCAGCAGGGCGGGGTCGTCGACGATGAGCGGCACCGACATCCGGGAGACCTTCGCTCCCAGGCGCTCCGCCACGAGGTTGCAGATGGTTGGCGAGTCCCGGCCCCAGGCGGGCAGACCGCCCGGGATGGAGCCGAGCAGCTGGACCACTGTGCAGCCGGGACGAATGAGCTCGGGCAGGTGGTGGGCCATGGCGGCGATGGACCGTCCGTTGCCCAGGGCGAGCACCTGCCCGTCGACGAGCACGTCGCGCAGCAGCTCGGCGGCGGCGGCGCCGATGGCACCCAGGGTGTCGGAGCCGGGCACCTGGGCGACGCGCACCGCCTCGACGGGCAGCCCCTCGCGCAGGTCGTGCTCGACGGCGATGACGTGCTCCAGGGGATGGGAGATCGTGATGCGCACGATCCCGCGCTCACGCGCCAGGGACAGCAGGCGCGAGACGTGGGGACGGGAGTAGCCGACCTCCCGGGCGACCTCGGACTGGGTGCGGTTCTCCTCGTAGTAGAGGCGGGCCACGCGCAGCAGGAGCTCGATGTCCTCGCGCCTGCCCCGGGTCTCAGCCATGAGACGAGCGTAGTGCGGGCCGGGCGCGTCAGCACCCGGCACGCACATTCGTGCGCCCCGGGTGCTGACGCGCCCGGCCTTCAGCCGGGAGAATCAACCACGTACCCGACCAGCGCACACGAGATAAGGGAACCCTGTGAGCGAGAAGATCATCCTGACCGAGCTCGACGCCGACCTCCAGGCCGCCGTCGCCGCCACCCGCCAGAAGGTCGCCGACCTGCACGCCGAGCTGCCCCGCTGGGGCCTGGTGGTGTGGACCGCCGGCAACGTCTCCGAGCGCGTCGTGCTCGACGGCGCCAAGACGGACCTGTTCGTCATCAAGCCCTCCGGCGTCTCCTACGACGAGCTGGGCGCCGACAACATGGTGGTGTGCACCCTCGACGGCGAGAAGATCGTCGACGGCACCCCGGACTCCCTCACCCCCTCCTCCGACACGGCCGCGCACGCCTACGTCTACCGCCACATGGAGCGCGTGGGCGGCGTCGTGCACACCCACTCCACCTACGCCACCGCCTGGGCCGCCCGCCGCGAGCCCATCCCCTGCGCCCTGACGATGATGGGCGACGAGTTCGGCGGCGAGATCCCCGTGGGCCCCTTCGCCCTCATCGGCGACGACTCCATCGGCCGCGGCATCGTCGAGACCCTGCGCGACTCCAAGTCCCCGGCCGTCCTCATGGCCAACCACGGCCCCTTCACCATCGGCAAGGACGCCCGCAGCGCCGTCAAGGCCGCCGCCATGTGCGAGGAGGTCGCCCGCACCGTGCACATCGCCCGGCAGGGCGGCGAGATCCACCTCATCCCGCAGGACCTCGTGGACCGTCTCAACGACCGCTACCAGAACGTCTACGGCCAGCACTGAGGCGCCACTCGCACGCCGCTGGGTGGGAGCGGCAAGCAGCCGGGTCCGCCCGGGATCTGGGCCGGCACCGCGCAGGCGGCCGGCACGGGGAGGTCTCCCCGTGCCGGCCGCTTGCCATGGGCCGCTCGGGGACGGATGCTGTGCCCCGCCCACTGCCGCACGACCCCAGGAGCAGCCCATGTCCGCCAAGCAACGCAAGAAGAGCGAGCCGCGCTCGAGGTACTACTGGATCCTCGTGGTCGTGTGCCTGCTCCTCGGGCTCCCCGCCGCCGTGTGGATCTACGTGGAGATCGGCAACCACGTCTCCGGCAGCGTCCGCATCCCCGTCATCCTCCTGCTCATCCCTCTCATCGTGCTGCTGTTCGTGGCCGGCTGGATCGACTCCCAGATCCTGAGCGCGGCCCCGCAGCTCGTGCGGAGACGCGACCGCGCGACCCTGGCCGCCGCCCTCGGCTACGACCCGGTGACCCGTCAGCCGGTGGCCCCCACCGTGCCCGGCGCCGTGCCCTCCGGCTATCCCGGTCCGACGGCGGTCGGCTACCCCCAGCCCGGCTCCCCCCAGGCGCAGCCCGGCCAGGCCGGTGCGGCCCTCCCCTACGGCCAGGCCCAGCCGGGCTACGGCACGGGGGTGGCGGGTGACGGCGCGTCACCCGCCGTCGGCTACCCGACGGCGTCGGCCCCCTACGGCCAGCCCCAGTACGGCCAGGCGGCCCAGCCCACGACCCGGTCCGACGACGGCGCGCAGCCGCCCACCTCCTACGGCTACTGAGGGCGCTGAGGGGCGGTGACGGGCGGCGGGCCCCGCGTCGTGGCTCGGGGCGGCTCTCGTGTCGGAGCCGCCTCCTAGGCTTGCCACCATGAGCCCCTCACCCGCCCGGAGCAGCACATCAAAGAAGGCGCGCACGTCCTACGTCTGCACCGAGTGCGGCTGGGAGAGCCCCAAGTGGCTCGGCCAGTGCCGCGAGTGCAAGGAGTGGGGCACGCTCGCGGAGTTCGTCGAGGCTCCCGCCGCCGGTGGTCCCGCTACGGCAGGCGCCGCCCTGGCCCGTGCCACGGCCGTGCGCCCGGCTGTGCCCGCGCGCCCCATCGGTGAGGTCTCGGCCGAGGCGGCGCGCGCCCGGCCCACCGGGGTCGGCGAGCTCGACCGCGTGCTCGGCGGCGGGATCGTGCCCGGCGCCGTCGTCCTGCTGGCCGGGGAGCCCGGCGTCGGCAAGTCCACCCTGCTGCTCGACGTCGCCGCCAAGGCCGCCGCCGTCGCCCGTGAGCGCGGCGAGGGGCCCGTCCTGTACGTCACCGGCGAGGAGTCCGCGAGCCAGGTGCGCCTGCGCGCCGAGCGCATCGAGGCCATCGACCCGGCCCTCCTGCTCGCCAGCGAGACCGAGCTGGGGGCGCTCCTCGGGCACGTCGAGGCGGCGGACCCGTCGCTGCTCGTCGTCGACTCGGTCCAGACCATCGCCTCCGCCCAGGTGGAGGGATCCGCCGGCGGCGTCACCCAGGTGCGGGCCGTGGCCAGCACGCTCATCGCCGTCGCCAAGGAGCGGGGCATCCCCGTCCTCCTGGTGGGGCACGTGACGAAGGACGGCGGGATCGCGGGGCCGCGCGTGCTCGAGCACCTTGTCGACGTCGTCTGCCAGTTCGAGGGGGACCGCCACGCGCGCCTGCGGCTGCTGCGCGCCGTGAAGAACCGCTACGGGCCCACGGACGAGGTCGGCTGCTTCGACCTCGGGGACCGCGGCATCATCGGGCTGGAGGACCCGAGCGGCCTGTTCCTGTCCTCAGCCCGCTCCGAGGTCCCGGGCACCTGCGCGACCGTCACCCTTGAGGGGCGTCGGCCCATGCCGGTGGAGGTCCAGGCCCTTGTCGCCGCCACCAACGCGGGCTCACCGCGGCGCACCACCTCGGGCCTGGACCACTCGCGCGTGGCCATGGCGCTGGCGGTCCTGCAGGCGCGCCTGCGCGTGGACACCTCCAGCGCGGACGTCTACCTGTCCACGGTGGGCGGGGCCAGGACGGTGGAGCCGGCCACGGACCTCGCGGTGGCGGTCGCCGTCGTCTCCGCCGCCCGGAACCTGCCCACGCCCGCGGGGCTCGTCGCCTTCGGGGAGGTGGGGCTGACCGGGGAGGTACGGGCGACGGTCGGGATCCAGCGGCGCCTGGCGGAGGCGGCCCGCCTGGGCTTCGACCGGGCGGTCGTGCCGCTGGCCGGCTCCGCGGAGCTCAGGCCGGTGCCCGGGATGCAGGTCCTGGCGGTGAGCCACGTCGGCGAGGCCATCGGGGCGGCCCTTCCCCGAGGCTGAGCCCTGCGCACCACCCGGCCCTCATACCCGTCTCGCACGTTGGGTCCTGAGCCCTCTCACCGAGTGCTGAGCGGAAGGACCAGGTACCAGCGAGAGTACTCAGGGCTCGATGTCGGCCCTGCGCTCCCACCTCCTCCTCACGGCCGATGCGCACCGCCCGTGGCCCCCGGATACGATGCCCACGGACGCAGGCCCGGCCCACCGGGCGACGCCACCCAGGAGAACCCCTCATGACCGACGCCCACGCGAGATCCCTGCGCGACACGCTCGCCCTCATCGCCCCCGGCACCGTCCTGCGCGACGGTCTCGAGCGCATCCTGCGCGGCCGCACCGGCGCGATCATCGTGCTCGGCTTCGACGAGACCGTCGAGGCCATCTCCTCGGGCGGCTTCACCCTCGACGTCGAGCTGTCCGCCGCGCGCCTGCGCGAGCTGTCCAAGATGGACGGCGCCGTCGTCGTCGACCGGGACGCGAACCGCATCCGCCTCGCCAACGTCCAGCTCATGCCCCGCTCCTCCATCGAGACGAGCGAGGCCGGCATGCGTCACCGCACGGCCGAGCGCGTCGCGCGCCAGACCGGCTACCCGGTCCTGTCCGTGTCCCAGTCGATGCAGATCATCTCCCTCTACGTCGACGGCGTCCGGCACGTCATCGAGCCGAGCGAGGCGATCCTCGCCCGCACCAACCAGGCCCTGGCCACCCTCGAGCGCTACACGACCCGCCTGGCCCGCACCTCCTCGGGGCTGGACACCCTCGAGATCGAGGACATGGTCACCGTCCGCGACGTCGCCACCGTCCTGCAGCTGCTGGAGATGGTGCGTCGCATCGCCTCCGACATCGACGACTACGTCATCGAGCTCGGCACCGACGGCCGGCTCCTGGCCCTGCAGCACGAGGAGCTCACGCGCGGGCTCATGGCCGAGCGCGACTTCCTCCTGTCCGACTACCTGCCCGGGGACCTCGACACCGCCACCGTGGACGCCCGTCTCAAGTGGGTCGGCGCCCCCGCCCTGCTCGACCTGGCGATGGTCGCCCGCTCCATGGGGCTGGGCGGCCCCGACGGCCAGGACCTCGACGCCTCCCTGTCCCCCCGGGGCCTGCGCCTGCTGTCGAAGATCCCCCGGCTGCCGCTGGTGACGGCACGGGCGGTCGCCGAGCACTGGGGCTCCCTGCAGGGGGTTCTCGGGGCCACGGTCGAGGAGCTGCAAGCGGTCGACGGCGTCGGGGCGCGACGGGCCCGTACAGTGCGCGACGGCCTGTCCCGCCTGGCGGAGGCCTCCCTCGTCGACCGCTTCGGCTGACCCCTCCTCGGGCCCGCCCAGCCCACGGCCGGTACGTCGGCGGGCCGGCACGGTCGGTACAGCCCGACCTCAGCCGGTGCGGCCGGTGCGGCCCGGCCTCAGCCGATGACGAAGACGTGGTCCCCGGTGAGCACCGCGCCGCCCATCTCGAGGTGAAGGACGTAGGTGCCCTCCGTGGCGACCGGGGACTCTGCGACCGGTGCTGCCTGCCCGTCTGCCTCGCCCTCGGTGGCTGCCTCGCCCTCCGTGGTCTCAGCAGTCTCGGCGGCTCCGTCCGGCGCGGTCGTCTCCGGGACGGTGCCGGACGATGGGCACTGCCCGGTGCTCAGGCGCCCGTCCCAGGTCAGGGACGTCGTCGCGGACTCCCCCGCGTTCACGAGGAGCAGGCGCTGCGCGGGCTCGGCCGGGCAGGTGAGCGAGGACCACTGCCCGACGCCGCCCGACGTGATGACGAGCCCGAGGCTCGACGCGCCGACGTCGAGCAGGCAGGCCTCGGTACCCGTGTTGGTGAGCGTGACGTCAACGCTCAGGCCCGCACCGGTCGCGACCGCCGTAGGGGCGCTCATGGCGACCTCGAGCTGGCCCGTGGGGCAGGCGACGGGGTTGGGGTAGACGGTGACGACCGCGTCCGCCGCCTGCTGCTCGTCCTGCTCGCGGATCGTGTCCCGCGCCCAGGTCGCGGCGGCGAGGACCGCGTAGGAGACCGCCGCGAGGAGCGCGAGGGTGACGACGATGACGAGGAGCCAGCGCAGCCAGTAGCGGGGTTGGCGCGGCCTCTGCCGGGAGGTGCGCGCACCCCGTCCGGCGGGGCGGGCCTGGGAGCGCGCGGCGGGGCGGCGACCCTGCGAGGGGCGGCTCCCGGTGCGTCCGGCGGTCTGCCTCCTGAGGGAGGCGGGGCTCGCGGTGGCGGGGTGTCCGGGACGTCCCGCGCGCTGGCGCTCGGCGGCCCCTGCGACCTGGCGGCCGGCGCGGGCGTCCCGCACCTGGTGAGCCTCGCCCGTGCGGCGCGCGGAGGGGCTGGGCCGGGCTGCGCGGGGCACGCGCTGGGCCTGCGCGCGGCCGTTGCCCGACGGACGGCCCGAGGCGCTGGTGGGACTGCCGATGCCGGCGGGACTGCCAGTGCCTGTGGGGTGCCCGGTGCCGGCGGAGCGGCCGGAGGTGCGTGCGGACGGGCCCGAGTGCCCTGCGCCGGTGTTCCTGGCGGGCCGTCCCGTCGCGGACCCGCCCGCGCCACGGTGGGTCCTGGAGCCGTGTGAGGCCCCAGTGCCCCGGTTCTGGGCAGGCTGCTGACGGCGTGCGTCGTCCTGCGAGCTGCGTCCGGGGGCCATGGGCTGAGCGTACCGGCAGGCGACGACGAGGCCGCACTGCCCCGCCGCACTGCCCCCTCGCCCTCCCTCTGCCCACCTCCTCGGTTTGCTCTCGAACGTACGGCAAAGTCCCAGGGAGCTCGAGCGCGAACCGAGGAGTTCGGGGCGGGCGCTGGGCGCTGCCGGCCGCGCGCACGGGTCCCACGCACGCGGGAGGACTCACCACCACCCCCACCACCCCGTCCGCCGAGACTCACGACCACGCACCCGGGCTGGGTTGTCCACAGGGGGTGGGGTGGGGTGTGGTGGTCTCCGTGGTGGCGTGGTTAGGCTCGGGGTGTCCCTCATTCCTGACACCAGGGGGCCTGGGGGCGAGGGCGCCCCCGGATCCCAAACGCCCCCGATGTTCCCTGGTGGTGATCCCCATGAGCCTTCACACGCGTCAGCCTGAGCCCACTGACGACGAGCCCACCGAGGCCACCGGGTCCGTCGGGGCCGGGCAGCCGCGCGAGAGCGCCGACGGCGTCGGGTCTGGTGGGCGGTGGCGTGAGCCGGTGGTGCTGGGCCCGGGTGCCCAGGTGCTGGCGGCACTGGCAGCGGTCGTGGTCCTGGGAGCCCTGATAGGCACAGGACTGCACCACCTGGCCGACCAAGCCGACGATCCCCAGCCCCGGCACACCCCCATCACCTCCGGCCACAGCCCCCAACCCACACCCACACCCAGCCCGAGCGTGCAACCATCCTTGTCGGCCGAGGACCAGGCCCTCAAAGACGCCGCCCTGGCCATGCCCGCACCCGAACGCCCCGAGGGGATGGACAAGCTCAGCCCAGAGGGGGCGCGCGCGGCCGCTGAGTACTTCCTGTCGCTCTACCCCTACGTCTACGCCACCGGGGACCTGAGCGACTGGCAAGCCATGAGCGATGCCGGGTGCGTCTTCTGCAACAACGTCATCACCAACGTCACTGAGTTGCACTCTGCCGGAGGCTGGACCGATCCCTTGCAGCAGGAGGTCCTGGCCGTGTCGTACGGGGTGTCGGATGAGGACCCCGAGGTCTGGGTCGTCACTCTCGACGTATCTCATCCCGAGGGTACCGACCACGATGGTTTGGGAGGCACGAGCACAGTCAACGCAGAGGACACCACATTCCTGCTCCAGCTGCGCTGGACAGGCCAGACATGGATCGCCGAAGAAGGTGCGACGCGATGAGGACAGCATCCTGGCTCGCCGTCCCAGCCATCCTTGCCTTGCTTGTTTCTACCACCGCCTCAGCCACAACCTCCGGCGGCTCCTCCTCCGACAGCAGAGATAGCAGAACCACCTACTCGGCTGATGGCGCGGGCAACACGATCACGCTCACCTCGGAGGTCCAGTACCCGCAGGAGCCTGCGGTGGCTCGTCCTCTTCCTGTTGCGCCTGAGTCGACGGTGGTGTGCGGGCTGACCGGCCAGATGGTCGCCGGCGCCAGCGGCGAGCGCTCAGTCAGCCGCTTGTGCCTACCCACCCGGCCCACCG
>NZ_JACJVC010000040.1 GCF_023369555.1 Actinomyces sp. AC-20-1
GCGCAGGAGAGCGCCGCCCGGGCCCACGAGGCCGCCACCGCCGGCCTCGCGCGCGCCCGCGAGGCCGTCTCCGCCGCGACCGACGCCCGCCGTGAGGCCGCCGCCGAGGTCGCCTCCTGGACCTCGCGCCGTGACGCCCTGGCCCTGTCCCTGCGCACCCAGGACGGCACGGCGGAGCTCGCTGGCTCCGGCCTCGACGGCGTCCTCGGCCCGCTCGCCGAGGAGCTCAGCGTCGAGCGCGGGTGGGAGAACGCCGTCGCCGCCCTCATGGGCGACAGCGCCGGGGCCGCGCTCGTCACCGACGAGGACGCCGCCCTGCGCGCCCTCAGGCACGCCCACCGCGACGACGCCGGCTCCCTGCGGCTCGCGGTCCAGGAGGTCACCGCCGCGCCCGAGGCCGCCGTCGGCGGGGAGGGCCGGGACGGTGACGAGTCCGGGGCACGCCGCGCCCTCGACCTGGTGCGTGCCCGGGACCTCGAGCTCGAGGCCCTGCTCACCACCCTGCTGGCCGGGGCCTGGGTGGTCGAGGACCTCGAGGCCGCCGCCGCCCTGCGCGAGCACCGCCCGGCCGCCGTCGTCGCCACACGCGACGGGGAGGTCCTCGCGCCCGGGCGAGCCTCCTCGGCCGGGCGCGGCAGCGCCAGCGTGCTCGAGCTCGTCGCCGCCCACGAGGAGGCGGCCCGACGGGCCCAGGACGCCACGCAGGCGGAGGC
>NZ_JACJVC010000041.1 GCF_023369555.1 Actinomyces sp. AC-20-1
GTCTCAAGCAGCGTTTAACTGCTGAGCCGGTGCGTTTTGTTTATCAGCGCGATATGCCCAATGCGCTGGTTGAAGTGTTACGCGAAAAACTGACTATTTCCCGCTACGACTCCATCGTCCCCGGCGGTCGTTATCATAATTTTAAAGACTTTATTAATTTCCCCAATGTCGGCAAAGCCAATCTGGTGAACAAACCACTGCCGCGTTTACGCCATATTTGGTTTGATAAAGCCCAGTTCCGCAATGGTTTTGATGCCATTCGCGAACGCGATGTGTTGCTCTATTATCCTTATCACACCTTTGAGCATGTGCTGGAACTGCTGCGTCAGGCTTCGTTCGACCCGAGCGTACTGGCGATTAAAATTAACATTTACCGCGTGGCGAAAGATTCACGCATCATCGACTCGATGATCCACGCCGCACATAACGGTAAGAAAGTC
>NZ_JACJVC010000042.1 GCF_023369555.1 Actinomyces sp. AC-20-1
GTTCTGTGGTCGTAAAGCCCGCCATTTTGAAGATACGTGGCGCGTAGTACATGATGATGTTCATACCGGTAAACTGCTGCATCGCCTGCAACAACATACCGAGAAATACAGCACGACGGACGTTACGGTTGATCTTAAACAGTGCCCAACCGCCCTGTTTTAACTTCAGGCTTTCACGAATTTCGTTGAGTTCTTCTCGCGCTTTTTCCGACGTATCGCGCAGCATACGCAACACTTCTTCCGCCTCAATATGACGCCCCTTTTCCGCCAGCCAGCGCGGGCTATTTGGCAGGAAGACCACCAGAATAATCAGCAGGACTGCTGGTAAAGCAAGAACCCCCAACATTGCGCACCAGTTACCGCTATAACTGAACGCTGTATCGGATAAAAACGCCAGCACGATGCCGAGTGTGACCATCAACTGGTACATGCTGATCATC
>NZ_JACJVC010000043.1 GCF_023369555.1 Actinomyces sp. AC-20-1
TCCACTACCTGAGTCATAGTAAGCTCTTTGTTAAACTGAGTCCCCCACAAACGGAACTCACACTTTGGAATATTTGTGCAACTGTAAGCTTTTGGAGAAACCTTCATTTTACTGCCACACATCGGGCATTTGACCTTAGCTTCAAACTCCCGAACACTGAAATCAGGTACACCGCCTTTATCCGGAACTGCATTACGACAATCAGGATAATTATTGCATCCCCAAAATACGCCTTTGTCGTTCTGTCGACTAATATAGCGTCCACCACAGGAGCATGGATAAACAGTTACCTTCAGTCCGGATACATCAACATGTTCCACCTGGTAGGAAATAAATTGCTCCAGCTCATTAAGGAACTCATCAACGGTCAACTCTCCAGCCTCAATCATACGCTGTTGCTCGTGCCATAGCGCCGTCATATCTGGTGTAGTCATAAT
>NZ_JACJVC010000044.1 GCF_023369555.1 Actinomyces sp. AC-20-1
CGAATTACCAGGCCTGATTGCCGATGGCCGCGACATGGGAACGGTGGTATTCCCTGATGCGCCAGTGAAAATTTTCCTTGACGCCTCCTCGGAAGAACGTGCGCATCGCCGCATGCTACAGTTGCAGGAGAAGGGCTTTAGTGTTAACTTTGAGCGCCTTTTGGCCGAGATCAAAGAACGCGACGACCGCGATCGTAACCGAGCGGTAGCGCCACTGGTTCCGGCAGCCGATGCTTTAGTGTTGGATTCCACCACCTTAAGCATTGAGCAAGTGATTGAAAAAGCGCTACAATACGCGCGCCAGAAATTGGCTCTCGCATAAGCGACCGAATTTGCAGTACCCCCGTTGCAATGGAATGACAGCGGGTATGTTAAACAACCCCATCCGGCATGGAGCCAGGTGGACGTTAAATATAAACCTGAAGAT
>NZ_JACJVC010000045.1 GCF_023369555.1 Actinomyces sp. AC-20-1
GGGCGAGAGAGTCCACATCAACGGTCATGCGGGTAAGACGCGAATCGGCATGCTTTTCATGCCAGGGGAGTCCAAGACGCAGCATATGGCCGAAGCTGCGCAAGCGCACCGAATGCTGAACTGATTCCGCCGCTCTGGCGGCGAAGACCGTCTGCAGAGAATAACTGCACCAGCCCACAATGACCAGGCACAGGGCGAGCAGGGCACAGAGGCCGATGGTCGACATATCGCCTGCGGCGACACCGGAGTCAATGCCGTGCTGCAACAGTATCAGCACCCCTACGCCTGCCGCAGAATCGAGTGCGATCAGCAGAGCGGCGATGACGAACATCCACGCCACAGGCTTCAGTAGTGACGTGACTTTGCGACCTTTACCGGCCAGCGCCTGCTGTACTGCATTTTCCGGTACGCGGGTCATACG
>NZ_JACJVC010000046.1 GCF_023369555.1 Actinomyces sp. AC-20-1
GGTTTGTATCGGCCAAAAACAAAAATGGTTTCTCTTGCAGCTGGTGAGCGGCGATGCAGAAATCAATATGCAAACCAGCAGTACACCAGAGTTTGACGGCTGGCGATGGGTAAGTTACTGGTATCCAGTCAGACAGGTGGTGTCATTTAAACGTGATGTCTACCGTAGGGTAATGAAAGAGTTCGCGAGTGTGGTGATGTCACTGCAGGAAAATACGCCAAAACCACAAAACGCATCTGCTTATCGACGTAAAAGAGGTTAAGTCACGCCAATTATGCTCACTCGCCTGCGCGAAATAGTCGAAAAGGTAGCCAGCGCACCACGCCTGAATGAGGCGTTAAATATTCTGGTTACCGACATCTGTCTTGCGATGGATACCGAGGTCTGTTCGGTCTACCTGGCCG
>NZ_JACJVC010000047.1 GCF_023369555.1 Actinomyces sp. AC-20-1
GTGTGGCGGTGACGGTGACGGGTGTGCCGGCCAGGGTGGTGGCAAGGGTCCTGGGTGAGGGGTCGGTGTGGACGATGAGGTCCTTGGTGACGATGACCTGGTCCCCGGGTGGCTGGCGCACCAGGCCCGAGCCGCCCACCAGCAGGGTGGACACGTCCGACGCAGTCACCACCAGCGGCACGCCCTCGGTGGGCCGGGTGGGTAGGCACAAGCGGCTGACTGAGCGCTCGCCGCTGG
>NZ_JACJVC010000004.1 GCF_023369555.1 Actinomyces sp. AC-20-1
GGCCTGAGCGCGCTGCTGCTCGTGCCCGGGCTGCACTGGGTGGCCAGCACGGGCGTCGTGCTCGCCGCAGCGCTCCTCGCAACCGTCGCGGTGGGCGACCCGGCCCGGCGGGCGGCCTTCGACGGCGGGCCGGACGCCTCATGGCCGGCCTCGCCCCGGTGGGTGCGCGCCGGCCACCTCGTGGTGCCGGCGGCGTGCCTCATGGTGTGGGGCGCGGTGCTCGGCGGGGTGCTCGCCCTCGCCGGTGGCGGGCGGGCAGGCTCTGCCGGCTGGCTCCTCGGGGCCGGGGTGCTCGCCGGCGTCGGCTGGGGCGGCGTGGCCGTGCGCTCGGCCATGCGGGCCCACCCGAACTGGTCCGACGTCATCGCCTCCCCGGTCGGCCCGGTCCCCCAGGGCCTCCTGCGCCCCCTCTCCCAGGGCCCGGACGCCGCGGCGCTCGTCATGTGGCCCCTCGTCATGGTCCTGCTCGGGGCGGGCGCAGGTCCCACGCTGCTGCTGGCGCAAGCCGTGGTGAGCGTCTTCGCCGTCGCCCTGGCCCTGTGGACGGCCGGCCGCGACTGAGCGGGACCGCCCTCTCAGCCGCGAGCCGCCCCCCGGCCCCACCAACCAGGCCCGACCCGCGCTCAGGCGCCCTCGGCCAGCACCTCCTCGACGTCGACCACCCCGGCCCGCATCGCCGTGAGGACGAGCTGGACCCGGTCGCGGCTGCCGGTCTTGGCCAGCAGGTGGGACACGTGCGTCTTGACCGTCGTCATCGACAGCCACAGCCGGTCACACAGCTCCTGGTTCGTCAGCCCCAGCGCGATGAGCCGCAGCACCTCGCGCTCCCGCTCGGTCAGCCCCGCCGCCAGGCCCGGCACCGGCCCTGCCCCGCCCGGGCCGGTGCGCCCCGCGCCCGGGGCCGCCCCCCGGCGCACCGCCGCCAGCAGGCGCCGCGTCGGGCCCGGTGAGATGACGCTGTCACCGGCGTGGACGGTGCGGATCGCGTCGAGCAGGTCCGCGGGCGGGGTGCTCTTGAGCAGGAAGCCGGCCGCCCCGGCCTCGATCGCCCCGAGGACGTAGCCGTCGGTGTCGAAGGTCGTGAGGATGACGACCCGCCCCTGGGCGCCCTCCGCGACGAGCCGCCGGGTCGTCTCGATGCCGTCCAGACCGGGCATCTGCACGTCCAGGAGGAGGACGTCCACCGGGTCGCTCACGGCCCGGCGCAGCGCGGTGGCGCCGTCGGCGGCCTGCCAGGCCACCTCCATGTCCTCCTGGGCGGACAGGATCATCGCCAGGCCGGCGGTGAGCAGGGGCTCGTCGTCGGTCAGGGCCACGCGGACCGGGACCTGGGCGCTCATGCCCGGCCTCCACCCACGGGCACGACGGCGTGCACCCGCCAGCCGCCGTCGGCAAGAGCCCCTGCGGTGAGGGTGCCGCCGACGGCGTGGACGCGCTCGCTCATCGACACCAGTCCCAGCCCGCTGCGGCGCGCACCGGCGTCGGCCCCGGGCTGGCAGGCGGTGTTGCTCACGGTGGCCTCCACCCGGCTCTCAGTGACGTCCACCTCGACGGCGACCGAGGCGCCCGGCGCGTGGCGCACGGCGTTGGTCAGGGCCTCCTGGACCACCCGGTAGGCGCACGCGCTCACCGGCTCGGGGACCGCGGCGGCGACGTCGAGCCTCAGGGTGAGCGCCGTGCCCGCCTCGCGCACCCCGGCCACGAGGCCCGGCACGTCCTCGACGCCCGGCTCGCGGCCGGTCCCACCGGCCCCCGCGCCCGCCGCAGCATCCGCAGCAGCGTCCGGGCTGCTCCCCGCAGCACCGCCCGGCGCACCGGGCTCGACAGTGCCTCCCGGGCCGAGGGGCCGGGCAGCCGGCTCGTCGTCGTCGCCGCGCAGGACGTCCACGAGGGCGCGCACGTCGTCAACGGCCCGCCGGCTCGTCTCCCCGATGACCGCGAGCGCCCGCTCGGCCTCCTCGGGCCGGGTGGCCAGGACGGCGCGGGCGCCCTCGGCCTGCATACCGATGACCGACAGGCAGTGGCCGAGCAGGTCGTGGACGTCGCGGGCGATGCGGCTCCTCTCCTGGACGACGGCGAGGCGCCGCTCAGTCTCCTGCTGGGCCGTGAGCAGGGCCAGGCGCTCACGCACCTGGTCCCGGCGCTCGCGGGAGCGGCGCCGCAGCAGTCCCGTGAGGGCGGCCGTGGCGACGAAGACGAGCGCGATGGTGACCAGGGCCCCCATCCGGGCCGGCTCCATCTCCAGCCCCGCGCCCCGGTACCCGGCCAGGACGGTGCCGGCGGCGGCGCCCACGCCCTGGGCGGCGAGCAGGACCCAGGCCCAGGGGCGCGGCAGGCGGCTCGTCGTCGTCTCCACCGCGATGAGCCCGGCCCCGACGGCGAGGAAGGACAGGGAGTCATAGACCGCCAAGTGGACCAGGCAGGCGAGGCAGGCCAGCAGGACGCTCGCCATCGGCAGGACGCGGCGCAGGAGGGTGGCCACGGCCCCGGCGGCGACGAGGACGGCGAACAGGGCCGGCGCCCCGGTCGCGCCGATGTGGGCGGAGGCCGAGGCGGACAGGGGGTCGGGGACGTTCCAGGCGCTGACGTACACGAGCAGGGCGGCGGCGACGAGGTCCGGCCAGCCGGGGCGGGGCAGGCGGCGCAGGCGCGCGAGCGGCCCGGGCTCCTGCGGGCTCCGGTGGGGCTGGGTCATACCCGCCACCGTAGCGACGGCCGGGCGGCGCCTCGTCCTACCCGGGTATGACGGTCGCGCACCCCGGGGCGGTGAGGATCGGACCCGGGCCTGACGACGCCCGGCCCCGCGGCGGGAAGCCTTGGGGGCATGACACAGCACTCTCTCACACACCAGCATCCGGCCGAGGCCGGCGCCCGCCCCGGCGGCGCGGCCCGCCCCGCCCACGGGGACCTCGCCGTCGTCACCCACGGCCTGACCAAGACCTTCGGCAAGGGCGAGGCGGCGCGCACCGTCGTCAGCGGCCTGGACCTGGCCGTCCCGCGCGGCGCCGTCTACGGCTTCCTGGGCCCCAACGGCTCGGGCAAGTCGACGACGATGAAGATGCTCCTGGGCCTGCTGGCCCCCACCCGCGGCGACGTCGCTCTCCTGGGGCAGCCGCTCACCCGCGCCACACGCGCCGCGCTCATGGCGCGCACGGGCTCGATGATCGAGCAGCCGCCCGGTTACGGTCACCTCACGGGGGCGGAGAACATGCGGGTCGTCGCCCGGATGCTGTCCCTGTCCCAGGCGCAGGTGGACCGGGCCCTGGCCCTGGTGCGCCTGAGCGAGCACAAGGACCGGCTCGTGCGCACCTACTCGCTGGGCATGAAGCAGCGCCTGGGCATCGCCATGGCGCTGGCCCGCGAGCCGGAGCTACTGGTCCTGGACGAGCCCACCAACGGCCTCGACCCGGCCGGCATCGAGGAGGTGCGCCACCTGCTCGTGTCCCTGGCCGGTGAGGGGGTCACGGTCATGATCTCAAGCCACCTGCTGGACGAGATCGACCGGACGGCCTCCGTCCTGGGGGTGCTGGCGGCCGGGCGCCTCGTCTTCCAGGGCACGCGCGCGGCGCTCATGGAGCGCTCGGTGCCGGACCTGCGGGTGGTGACGCCCGACGTCGCCGCCCTGTCCCCCGAGGAGGCCGGGCGGCTGCTCGCCGGGTTGGTCGCGGCCCCCGGTGTGGCCAGGCGCAGTGCTGACGGCCTCGTGGTGCCGGGGCTGGCGGCCGACGGCGTGGCCGAGCTCGTGCGCCGGCTCGTGGCCCACGGGGTGTCGGTGCACGAGGTGCGGCGCGAGTCCCAGAGCCTGGAGGACGTGTTCATGGCGCTCACCGGCGGGGCGGGGGTCCTGTGATGACGACGACGCCCGGACCCCTGCCCACCTCACCGGCCGCCGGGGGCCCCGGCCCCGCCGCAGGCGGCCTGTCCTGGGCGACGGCGGTGCGCCTGGAGGTGGCCAAGACGCGCCGCCTGCGGCTGTGGCCGGTCGCCCTGGCCCTGCTGGGCGTGTGCCTGGCCCTGTCCCTTCCCGTCTCGGCCTCCGCCCGCGACCACCTCGCCAACGCGGTGAGGGACCCCTGGCCCGACCGGCTGCTGACCGTGTCGATGTCAGCCGCGCTCGTCTCCCCGCTGCTCGTGTCGGTCCTGGCGAGCCGGCTCGTCGACGTCGAGCACACCGGTGGGGGCTGGAACCTGTCGGCGACGATGGGGCTGACGCCCGGGCGCCTGTGCCGGGCCAAGCTCACCGCCCTGGCCGGGGTGCTGGCGCCCGTCGTCGTCCTTCAGGTCGCGCTCCCGGTGGTGGCCGGGCGACTGGTCGGCGCCACGTGGGCGCTGGACACCGCACCGTGGCTGGCCTACGGGCTGAGCCTGTTCGTCCTCGACGTCGTCGCCTGCGGGCTGCACCTGCTGCTGGCGGCGCTGGTGGACAACCAGATCATCTGCGTCGGGGTGGGGTTCCTCGGCTCCTTCATCTCCCTGTTCGCCCTGCTCATGCCGCCGTGGCTGACGCACCTCGTCCCCTGGGGCTACTGGGCGGCCATCACCCCGGCGGTGACCGTGGGGGACCTGGATGACGGCGCCTTCCAGGTGGTCTACACGTCCCCCGACTGGCCGTGGGTCATCGGCTTCCTCCTCCTGGCGGCCACCACCTTCGCCGCCGCCACCGCACGACTCGACCGGATCGAGAGGTAAGACATGAGCACGTCCGCATCTCTTCAGCACGCGCCCCGCCGGGCCGCCCTCATCGACCTCATGGCGGTCGAGGCGCTCAAGCTGCGCCGCTCCCTCGTGTGGGTGTTCACGCTCCTGCTGCCAGCGCTCACCGTCATCACCGGCAGCGTCAACTACGCCGGCAACCAGGGGGTCCTGTCTCCGGGCTGGGCCTCCTACACGAGCCAGGTGACGCTGTTCTACGGGCTCCTGTTCCTCTCGGTCGGGGTGGCGCTCGTCTGCGCGGCCGTGTGGCGCCCCGAGCACCGGGGGACCTCCTGGAACGCCATGCGCACCACCCCGGCCTCCGTGGCGCAGGTGGCCGTCGCCAAGACGCTCGTCACGATGGTCCCGGTCCTCGCGATGCAGGTGGTGCTCGTGTCCCTCACCTGGCTCTCGGGCGCTGTGGTGCTGCGCCTGCCGGGCGGCCTGCCGGCGGTGGTGGCCGTGGCCGGGGCGCTGACGGTGGTCGCGGCGCTGCCGCTCGTGGCCCTGCAGTCCCTGCTGGCGATGGTGCTGCGCTCCTTCGGCACGCCGGTGGCGCTGGGGCTGGTGGGCACGGTCGTGGGGATCGCGCTGAGCGTCAAGGCCTCGGCGCTGGCGCGGCTGTGGCCGTACTCTCTGGTGACCTCGGCCCAGTCCCTGGGCTCGACGGCGCTGTCGGGCTCCGGCGCCCTGGACTGGGCCGGCATCGGCCCGGTCCTGGTGGGCGCCGCCGCGTCCGGCGTCATCTGCTGGGGTCTGCTCGTGGCGGTGGCCGCCCGCAGCGCGAGGCGGTGAGGGCGGGCGACACCACCCACTTCAGCATTCACACATATCGAGAGGTGCGATAGTGTGCCTCTCATCAGACACCGCCCCCCGCTGTTGGCTCGCCATCACGGGGGCGGTTTTCTATAGCGCATAGGTGGCAACACCGTCGTTCCCCAAGCACTCGCGCAGTGACGAGGAGCTGTTGGACCTCCTGGTGGAGCGAGGTCTCAGTGTTCCTGACCGGACGGGCGCACTGCGGGACCTCCAGACCTACGGCTACCACCGGCTCGGCGGCTACCGCTATCCCCTTCGTCAGCTTCTCCCGGATGACGAGCAAGACCCGGCCCAGCGACGGTTTCGGTCAGACGAGTTCATCGAGGGTGCGAGCCATGACGATGTCATGCGCCTGTACAAGTTCGACCGTCGGCTCAGGGAGGTCGTGCTCCAGGGGGTTCTCGAGTACGAAGCACGCCTACGCAGCGCGCTCATCGGCGTTGTCTCCGTGCGAGGGGCTTACGCGCACCTCGACCAGCCTCGTGACAGTCTTGACCCACGAAAGACCGCACAGCAACAAAAGGGGTCGTCAGCCACACTCCTGGAGCGGTGGGAGCACACCGTTCGGGATGCGACACATGATGCGAGGCAGAGCGACGCAGTGGCTCACCACCTCGTTGCCTACGAGAACACACCTCCCCCGATCTGGATCGCGCTCGACGTCGTCTCCTTCGGCTCCCTTCCATACTTCATGGACCTCATGCGTGACGAGGACCGTAACGCCGTCGCCCGGCTCTTCGGGGTACGCAACGGCAACGCCTTGACTCGGTGGACTCGCGCCTTCGTTGACCTTCGCAACATTTGTGCGCATGACCTGCGGCTGTTCAACAGCAACGTCAAGCGCAAGATCACGATCCAGCCGAGCCAGGTCCCAGCAGACGCCTTGCAGCACTTACGCGGCCACAAGTCACCGAAGATCTACATGCACCTCACGCTCCTGGCCTATGTGTTGCGGAGCCACCCAGCCGAAAGCCGCTGGCACCTGCCGCTGCGGACCCAGATCCGGAAGCTCCCCACCGGGATCAGAGACGGAAGCGGTGCACCGCTGGACCTGACAGTCATGGGTTTTCCTGAGAACTGGGAGACGCTGGCCCCCTGGCAAGACAACGCACGACTATGAGGTAACGACGGCGGCCCGCCGCCTCCGCTGGGAGGTGGCGGGCCGCCGTCGGACGCCCGGTTCCGTGGGCAGAGCCGGGGCTCAGAGCACGTAGGGGTCGTTCATGGGGTCGGTGAGCGAGGTCGGGTCGGCCGCGTTGGTGTCGCGTCCGGCCGGGCCGAGCCCCGCCGCCGAGGCCGGGGAGGCCGGCGCCGTCGGGACGTCGAGCTCGGCGTTGGCGCGGTTGCGCTCGAGCCACAGCTCGTAGGAGTCGGCGGTGGGGCCGTCGAGGTCCACGGCACCGATGTCGATGCCCAGTGCCTGGGCCACGCCCCGGCCGTAGGCGGGGTCCGCGTGGTAGCAGTTGAAGATGTGGCGGTGCTTGATCTGCAGGGTCGAGTCGCCCATGGCACGGGCGGTGTTCTCGCACAGGACGAGCTGCTGCTCGGGGGTCATGGCGCGCCAGAGCATGCCGGGCTGGGTGTAGTAGTCGTGGTCGTCCTCGCGGAAGTCGTACATGGCGACGTCGCCGCCGGCCTGGACGGGCTCGGAGAGCCCGCGAGAGTCCTGCCAGTTGCCGTAGGAGTTGGGCTCGTAGGCGTTCTGGGAGCCGGCGTTGCCGTCCACCCGCATGGCGCCGTCGCGGTGGAAGGAGTGCGGGCAGGCCACGCCGCGCGGGGAGTTGACCGGGATCTGGTGGTGGTTGACGCCCAGGCGGTAGCGCTGGGCGTCGCCGTAGGAGAACAGGCGGGCCTGGAGCATCTTGTCCGGGGAGTAGCCGATGCCCGGGACGATGTTCTGGGGCGTGAAACCGGCCTGCTCGACGTCCTGGAAGTAGTTGTCGGGGTTGCGGTTGAGCTCGAGGACGCCGACCTCCTGGAAGGGGTAGTCGGCCTTGGGCCACATCTTGGTCAGGTCGAAGGGGTTCCAGCCGGTGATGGCCTCGGCCTGCTCGACGGTCATGGTCTGGACGTACATGGTCCAGCGGGGGTACTGGCCCTTCTCGATGGACTCGTAGAGGTCGCGCTGGTTGGACTCGCGGTCCTGGGCGACGACGGCGGCGGCCTCCTGGTCGGTGAGGTTGGCGACGCCCTGCTGGGAGCGGAAGTGGAACTTGACCCAGGTGCGCACGCCCTCGGCGTTGATGAAGGAGTAGGCGTGGGAGGAGAAGCCGTGCATGTACCGGTAGGACAGCGGGATGCCGCGGTCGGACATGGTGATGGTGACCTGGAGCAGGGACTCGGGCAACGAGGTCCAGAAGTCCCAGTTGGTGTTGGGGCTGCGCAGGTTGGTGCGCGGGTCGCGCTTGACGGCGTGGTTGAGGTCGATGAACTTCTTGCCGTCGCGGAAGAAGAAGACGGGGGTGTTGTTGCCGACGACGTCCCAGTTGCCCTCGGAGGTGAACAGGCGCACGGAGAAGCCGCGGATGTCGCGCTCGGCGTCGGCGGCGCCGCGCTCACCGGCGACGGTGGACATGCGCATGAAGAGCTCGCACTGGTTGCCCTCGGTGGCGAAGATCGCGGCGCGGGTGAGCTCGGGGATGGCGCGGGTGACGGTGAAGGTGCCCCAGGCGCCCGAGCCCTTGGCGTGCATGCGGCGCTCGGGGATGACCTCGCGGTTGAAGTGGGCGTGCTTCTCGAGCAGCCAGGCGTCCTGGAGGGCGATGGGGCCGCGCACGCCGGCGGTCATGGAGTCCTGGTTGTTGTGGACGGGTGAGCCGTTGGCCATCGTCATGCGGCCCTGGCCGGTGGTGTCGTTGCGGCTGGGCAGGTGCTCGCCCAGTCCGGCGCGGTCCATGGGGCAGCCGGTGGGGGCGGTGTCCTGAGGGTCGCGGTGGGTGCTGTCGCTCATGGGTGTCTCCTTGCTCGGCCGCCAGGCCGGGTCTCGTGCTGGCGGGTGCGCGGTCGCGTGCACCGGTCGGGGCGTCGACGGCGTCGAGGACGTCCTGACCGGGTGTCAGCAACCATAGCCGAACAATAAGAACTTGTCTCAGTAGTTGCTCTACTGAGTGGAATCACCAATGTAATATGGGGGTCGACGTCGGGACCGCCGTCGGCCCCCGACCCCTCAGCGCCCCAGACGGTGGGCCGCGCGCTCAGCCCTGGCGGCCGCAGCACGCTCCTTGTCCCCCCGGGCCCGCACGCCGAAGGCGGCGAGCACGTTCGCGATGAGGCCGATGACCACGACGGTGACCCCGAAGGCCGCGCCCGAGGCGGAGCCCGTCAGCCCCACCAGCGGGGAGGCGATGCCGCCGGCGACGAACTGGACGAAGCCCAGCCGGGCTCGCCCACCCCCTTCTCACAGGAGCGGCACAACCCGGCCTCACGGCCGTCACACGCCCACCGCCGACGCTCACGCCATGAGCACACAGCACGTCCGCGGCCAGACCCTGCCGCGCACCAGCCGCCGCACCCTCCTCGTGGGCGGCGCCGCCCTCCTCGGCCTGTCCGCCACCGGCGCCGGCACCTGGGCGCTGGACCGCTTCGTCATCGACCACACCGAGATCGCCGACGTCGCCGCCCACGAGGCGGCCCACTCCACCTCGGCAGCCTCCACCGCCTCCTCCGCGACCCCCACCGGCGCGCGGGTCGAGGGCCGCACGTACACCTCGTCGGCGACCAGCATCAGCATCGAGACGCTCACCACCGGCTCCGGCTCGGACACGGTCACCTACCACGTCGCCGACGTCGTCCTGTCCGACGCCACGGCCCTGCGCTCAGCCTTCGCGCACAACCAGTACGGCCGCAACATCACCCAGGCCCCCAGCGAGATCGCCCAGTCCGTGGGCGCCGTCCTCGCCGTCAACGGCGACTACTACGGCTTCCGCGAGGACGGCATCCTCATCCGCAACGGCGTCGTCTACCGCGAGGACGGCGTGCGCGAGGGCATCGCCCTCTTCACCGACGGCCACGCCGAGGTCTACACGAGACCACGACCAGCGCCCAGGCGCTCCTCGACGCGGGCGCGTGGTCCACCTGCTCCTTCGGCCCGGCGCTCGTGCGCGCGGGCGCCGTCATCGAGGGCATCGACCGGGTCGAGGTGGACACGAACGTCGGCAACCACTCCATCCAGGGCAACCAGCCGCGCACGGCCATCGGCTGGGTGGATGACGCGCACTACGTGGTGGTCGTCGTCGACGGCCGCGACGAGGGCTACTCGCGGGGCATGACGCTGCCGGAGCTGGCCGGCCTCATGGCGGGCCTGGGCTGCCAGTGCGCCTACAACCTCGACGGCGGCGGCTCCTCGGCCATGTACTTCAACGGCGAGATCGTCAACCAGCCGTCCAACGGCGGCGAGCGCGCCACCTCCGACATCCTCTACGTCGCGACGGGGGCCTGAGATGAGCACCCGTCCGAGCGCCCAGGCCTCCCTGCCCGGGCGTGGGACGGCCCCGTCCCACGCCCCGACGGCGCCCGCGCGCCTGGTCGTCCTCATACCCGCCTACCGGCCCGACGCCCGCCTGCCCCGGCTCGTCACCAGCCTGCGCCGTGACCTGGAGGGCGTGCAGGTGCTCGTCGTCGACGACGGCTCCGGTCCCGCCTGGGCGGACGTCTTCGACGAGGCCCGCCAGCGCGGCGCCGAGGTCCTGTCCTACCCGGTCAACGCCGGCAAGGGGCGGGCGCTGCGCAGGGGCCTGGCCCGGGCGGCCGACGCCTGGCCGGGTGCGGACGTCGTGTGCGCCGACGCCGACGGCCAGCACACGCCGTCGGACATCGCGGCGGTGGCCGGGCGGGTGCGCGAGTCCGGCCGGATGACGCTGGGCGTGAGGGAATTCACCAGCCCGGTGCCGGCCCGCTCGCGGATCGGCAACGACGTCACCGCCCTGCTCTTCCGGGGCGCGACCGGATGGCGGCTGCGTGACACGCAGACGGGGCTGCGCGGCTACCCGGCGGGCGGCTACGGCTGGATGCTCGAGGTGCCGGGCGACCGCTACGAGTACGAGCTCAGCGCCCTGCTGCGTGCCCACGAGATGGGTCTCGAGGTGGAGCAGGTCGGCATCGAGACGGTCTACGAGCCGGGCAACACCTCGAGCCGTTTCCGGCCGCTGCGGGACTCGGCGCGGATCTACGCGCCGCTGCTGCGCTTCACGGGCGCGAGCCTGGGCGGCTTCTTCATCGACTGGCTCATGGTGCTTCTGCTGCACGCCCTGACCGGCAGCCTGCTGGCCGCGGTGGCGGGGGCTCGCCTCGTGTCCGGGGCGTCGAACTTCGCGATGAACCGGCGCGTCTTCCGGGCGACGGGCCCGCTGTGGCGCACGGGCGTGCGCTACGTCCTGCTGGCCGTGGGGCTCGTGGCGGCCTCCTACCTAGGACTGGCCGTGCTGACCGGGGCGGGTGCGCCGCTGGCGCTGGCCAAGCCGGTGGTGGACGGCCTGCTCTACCTCGCCTCGTACACGCTCCAGCGTCGGGTCGTCTTCCGCGAGCACGGGTGAGGCGGCAGGGGCCGTGGCACGCTCATGACGCTCGAGTGATTCCGGCGATCCCGGGTTTTCGTTGCGATCCCGGGGCTCACGCCCCGATCTCGAGGACGGTTGCGCTGGCTCCCATGTGCATGAGGACCGCTCACGCACATGGGAGCCCCAGGAAGCCACGCGAGCAATCCGAAAAACCGTGGAATCATGCGGATCATGCTCAGCGCCTAATCACATGAGCGTGCCACGGCCCCTGCCGGCTCATCCCAGCGGGTCGACGACCTCCAGCCCGCGCGCCCGAGCGGCGCCGCCCAGGCGCGCGTCGTGGGTGAAGACGGTCACCGGGTCGCGCGGGTCGTCCAGTAGGAGGGCGGTGGCCAGGTGGATCGCGTCCAGGGAGTTCAGCTCGCCCGTCAGGGCGCAGGCACGGTCCACGACCTGCTGGTCGGGCACCAGGCGCGTCAGGAAGGCCCGTGCCGCCTCGGCTCCGGACTGCTGCAGGAGAATGAGGAGCGCCGCCGACGTGTCGACGTCGATCACCTCTCCTCCTCGCGCTCCCCGAGCAGAAACTCCTCCAGGTCCACACCCTCAGGCAGCACGTACCGCTCCGTCGGGATCCGGAAGGGTCGCTTGGCCCGGCGCACCTGCCCCAGGCGGACCAGCCGCTCGAAGGGGGTCTCGTCGCGACGGATCGGGACGATCTGGGCGATAGGGCGGCCGTGGTCGGTGACGGTCACGGGTACACCGGTGGACTCGACCTCGCGGTAGATCTGGCCGGCGCGCTGGTTGACCTCGCGCAGACCGACGGTTCTCTCACCGGAGGCAACCCTGACGGCGGGCTCAACAGGGGCTGTGCTCGCGTTCATGACACCGGTCTACGAAGCCAGTAGCACATGTTCTACCCCCTGTGGTCCTGACTCGGCCCGGACCCACGGGCGGCGTGCCGTGCGTCCCCGGCAGCCCGTCACCTACTCGCAGGCGATCCCGTCCTTGTCACGGTCCAGGCCCGACCTGTAGCCCGGATCGCCGACGTACAAGGGCGCGGCACCCGCCTGCCTGGCCTCGGTGCAGTTGGCGTAGTACGCATCCGCCTGAGCCGGCTCCGGCGCGGGGGCTGGGACCGGATCGGCAACAGACGCCGCTCCATCGCTGTCGCTCGTTTCTTGCGGAGCAGTGGTGTAGATGAAGGTGGGGACCGGTGTCGGCACGGGGGTCGGTTCGTAGACAACCGTTGGCACCAGGGTGGGTACCGGCGTCGGCTCGTACACCACTGTCACCACAGGAGACGGCGCCACCTGAGGGGTCGAGGACTCACCCTCGGCGGTCGCGGCACCCCCGATCCCCACTCCCAGGACGAAGGCCGGGACGGCAGCCAACGCAGCAACCTTCCCGGCACCTGCCGAGCGCTGAGGCGGTGACTGACGGAAAGGTGCCGTGGGCCGAGGCGGGTAGGGAGCACCGGGGCGGGCAGGTGGGAACGTCATGAGAACCTCGCGGGGACAAGGTGGGACCTGGAAGAAGGCAGTTGAGCGCGCCCCGAACCGCCAAGGACTCGGCGTCGCCGAAGAGGGAAAGGCGACCCGCGGGAACGGGCGTCGGGAGGGCCACCGTCACTGTAGCGCTGATCCGAGTACGTCGGGACTCAGACCAGGCCCGCCTCGTAGGCGGCGATGACGAGCTGGGCGCGGTCGCGGGCCCCCAGGCGGGCCAGCAGCGCGGTGATGTGGGTGCGGCACGTCGCCCGGGTGATGCCCAGCTCGGCCTCGATCTCGGCGTTGGAGCGGCCCCGGGCGATGAGCCGCAGCACCTCGGTCTGGCGCGGGGTCAGCCCCTCGATCCCACCGCCCCCTGCGGGCACCGGGTCGATGAGCCGGGCCAGGGCCCGGGGGCTGAGCAGGCTCTGCCCGGCGTGGACGGCGCGCACGGCGTCCACGACGGCCTGGGGCTCGGCGTCCTTGAGCAGGAAGCCGGAGGCCCCGGCTCGCAGGGCGCCCAGGACGTACTCGTCGACCTCGAACATCGTGAGGACGAGCACGCGCGTGCCCGGCAGCGCCTCGCAGATGAGCCGGGTCGCCTCGATCCCGTCGGTGACCGGCATGCGGATGTCGGTGAGGACGACGTCGGGGGCGAGGCTCATCGCCAGCCGCACGGCCTCGGCGCCGTCGGCGGCCTGGGCGACGACCTGGATATCGGGCTCGGCGTCGAGCAGTGCGGCCAGGGAGGCTCGCAGCAGGGCCTGGTCCTCGGCCACGAGCACCCGCACCGGCGCGCTCACCGCTCTGCCCCCGCGTCCAGGGGAATCCTTGCACTGAGCCGGAAACCGGGGCCTGCGGCGACGGCGGGACCGTCCCCCACCTCAGCGGCCCGTCCCTCCCGCGGCCCGGCGCTCAGCCTTGCCCCGACCCGCTCGGCCCGCTCCGCCAGGGCGGCCAGGCCGGTGCCGGTGCCGGGGCGCGCCGCCCAGCCCGGGGCGGGACCCTCGTCAACGACCTCGACGCTCAGCGCCTCGCCGTCGGACAGCACTGAGACACCGACCGCGACGGGCCCAGCGTGCCGGGCGGCGTTCACCAGCCCCTCGCGCACCACGGCCAGAGCCAGGTCCCCGGCGGCGGGGGCGGCCGCACCGGGCTCGACGCGTGCGCGGACCTCGAGGCCGAGGGCCCGGGCCCCGGCCGCGGCCTGCTCGACGGCCTCGGCCAGGCGGGGCGTGCCAGGGGCCGGGGCGGGGTCCTGTCCGCGCAGGACGGCCAGCATGGAGCGCAGGTCCGCCGTCGCGGCCCGCGAGACCTGCTCGACCTCGGCCAGGGCGGCGCGCAGGCCGTCGGCGCCGGTCTCCAGGCGCTGGGCGACGGCGGCGCGCACGGTGATCGTCCCCAGGCTGCCGGAGACGAGGTCGTGCAGGTCGCGGGCGATGTCCAGACGGTCCTCCGCCACGGCGGTGCGGGCCGCCTGCTCGGTCAGGGCCGCCTCATAGGCGGCCCGGTCCCGCCGTCGCAGCCACAGCAGAGCACCGACGAGGAGCACGAGGACGGCCCAGGCGAGGGCCTGGACCCAGGCCGCCCGCTCCGGCCCCGGGGCGACGCCCACCATGAGGAGGACGGCGAGGCCGAGAACCACGGCCGTCCGACGCAGGCGGGAGCGAAGGGCAACGGGCACGCCCCGCAGTGTAGGGACAAGCGGCCGGCGTCCTCATCGGACCAGGGTCCGAGGGTCCTGGGTCCGAGGCCCGCGACGCCCGCTCGTCCAGGGCGCCGATGCGCTCCTCCGGCGCCCGCGCCCAGCCTGGTCCCATGAACGACACCCTTCCGCTCTCACGCGGCGCCACCGGTCCTGGCGGCCCGGGCCACCCTGGTGGCCACGGCCGCCCGGAGCACCGCGACCTCCACCCCGCCCAGCCGGGCCGCCCCGTCCTGCTGCGGGCCCTGCACGCCGAGGCGCTCAAGCTGGCCGCGCTCCCCGGAGCCTGGGTGGGGGCAGCCCTCACCGTGGTCCTGCCGGTAGCCCTCGTCCTGTTCAACACCCGGGGCATGGCCGATGAGCTGGCAGCCGACCCGGGGTCCTACCTGCACGAGATGCGGCCCGACATGGGCGTCATGGACGCGAGCTTCGGGGTGGTGGGCGTCGTCGTCCTCGCCACCGTGTGCCTGGCCGCGGAGCACACCCCCAACACCCAGACGCTCGGCTCGGCGCGCCAGGTGAGCACCACCCTCCTCGTCGAGCCCCGGCGCTCAGCCACGGTGGCCGCCAAGGTGCTCCTCGTGCTCGCGACGGCGGCGGTGCTGGCCGCCCTGACCTGCGCGCTCACCTTCACCATCACGACGAGGGCGCTGGGCGAGTGGTCGCCGACCCTGTGGCCGGTGCCCTGGGGCAGGGTGGCGGGCCTGTACGCCTGGTGGGTCGTCAGCGCCCTGGGCGCGATGGGCCTGGCCTGCCTCACCCGCGGGGCGCTCGTGCCCCTGACCTGGTGCGTGACCACCACCGTGCTGGTCTCCCCCAGCCTCCTGCTGTCCAGGGTGACGGACCTGGCCGCCGGGCTTCCCGACGCCGCCGCCTACAGCCTCATGCTCACCGACTACAGCGGCCGCGCGCTACCGGCCGGCGGGGCGTGGGCCGCGCTGGCCGCCTGGGCGCTGGCCGGGCTCGCGCTCACCGTCGTCCCCTGGACACGAAAGGACGCCTGAGGATGATCACCATCGAGAACCTCATCAAGCGGCACGGCTCGCGCACGGTGCTCCACGACCTGGACCTGGTGGCCCGTCCCGGCAGGGTCACCGGCTTCGTCGGGCCCAACGGGGCGGGCAAGTCCTCCACCCTGCGCTGCCTGCTCGGCCTGGACCGGATCGACGCCGGCACCGCCCTGCTGGGCGGGCGCCCCTACCGCGAGCTGCGCCACCCCCTGCACACGGTCGGCGCGGTGCTCGACGGCGCCGGCGCCCACCCCTCCTCCACGGGACGCGCGCACCTGCGCTGGGTGGCCGCCGGATCGGGCATCCCCCGACGTCGGGTGGAGGAGGTCCTCGAGCTCGTGGACCTGGCCGAGGCGGCCGGGCGCCGCGTGCGCACCTACTCCCTGGGCATGGGCCAGCGCCTGGGGCTGGCGGCGGCCCTGCTCGGCGACCCTGAGATCCTCATCCTCGATGAGCCCGTCAACGGCCTGGACCCCGCCGGCATCCGCTGGATGCGCGACCTCATGCGCGAGCGGGCCCGTGCGGGAGGCACCGTCCTGGTCTCCAGCCACGTGCTGTCCGAGCTGGCCGAGGTCGCCGACGACATCACCGTCATCTCCGAGGGCAGGGTGCGCGCCAGCGGCACGCTGGCCGAGGTGGCCCGGGGCCACAGCGACCTGGAGGAGGCCTTCTTCGCTCTGACCTCCCCGGAAGGCTCGCGGTGAACGTGCTGAGGGCGGAGGCGCTCAAGGCGGCCTGCCTGCCGTCACTGCGCTGGACGGTGGCGCTCACGGCGGCCGCCTGCGTCCTCGTGCTCGCCGCCCTGCGCCAGGACGCGCCCGCCGCGGACTCGGTGACGCCCGAGGCCATCGCCGCGGCTTTGTGGACCTGGGCGGGGCTCGTCCAGGCCGGCTTCCTCGCCGTCGGCGTCCTCATGTCCACCAAGGAGCACATGAGCGCGATGGGCAGCACGACGCTGCTCGTCGTGCCCGGGCGGGGTGCCGTCTGGGCGGGGCGGCTGGTGGTCCTGGCGGCTGCGGTGCTGCCAGTGGCCGTGGTGCTGGCGGCCACCGCGCTGGTCGTGCTCGACCAGCACCCGGCTCGGGCCTCGGTGGAGGTGGCGGTGCGCACCGGGGCCTGGCTCGTGGCGGTGGCGCTCCTGTCCGCCGGGACGGGCGCGCTCCTCAGGCACGTGCTCGCCACGACCTCGGTTCTCCTGCTGCTCGTCGTCGTCGCCCCGGCGACCTCCCAGGCCCTGGGGTCCTGGGCGACGTGGCTGCCGGGGGCGGCGGCCCAGGACTGGGTGCGCGAGGGGGCCTGGCACGATGGCGCCGTCGTGCTCGCGTGGGTGGTGACGGCGGTGGTCGCCGGGGGCCTGCGCCTGGTGCGCTCCGACGCCTGAGCCGGCCCTTCCGCTCCGGCTGAGGCCTGACGTCTCACACTGGCGCCTGGCCCCTCGGGTCAGGTCTCAGCGTGAGGGCTCAGGTCTCGGCACCACGACGGCGGGGGCAGGGTTATCGGGCCGACGGCGTCGCGCTCAGGCGGGCCGGTAGGTGAAGCGCTCCCAGCCCAGGGCCTCGATGGCGGCGGCCATGCGCTCGCACTGGGCGTCCCAGCCGGGGGCCGCCGCCGGGAAGGTGCCGCTCGTGCCCCGTGAGCGCGCCTGCTGCAGGGCGTAGACCCGGGCCCCGGCCTCGTGGACCCGGCGGGCGACCTCCACGGCGTCGTCGGCGGTGACGTCACCGGGGACGACGGTGGTGCGCACCTCCAGGTCCGTGCCGGAGGCGAGCAGGGCCTCGAGCGAGTCCCACACCTTGGCCGCGGCGTTCGGTCGGCCGACCACCTGCGTGTAGTGCTCGGGCAGGGCCTTGACGTCGAGTCCGACCCAGTCGACGAGGCCGGCCCCCACCAGGTCCCGCAGGCGACGCGGGTACATGCCGGCCGTGTGCAGGCCCACCTGGAAGCCCATGTCCTTGACCTCGCGGGCGGCGTCGGCCAGGCAGTCCTGGCGCAGGGCCTCTCCGCCCGTGAGGACGACGCCGTCGAGCAGCCCCCGGCGTCGCGCGAGCAGGTCGCGGACCTCCTGCCAGGCGACGGCGCCGGGGGTGCGGGTGGGGATGAGGTCGCGGTTGTGGCAGTAGAAGCAGTTCCAGGGGCAGCCCTGTGTGAAGACGGTCGCGGTGAGGTGGTCCGGCCAGTCCACGGTGGACATGGGCACGAGCCCCGCGATCCGCAGCGAGTCCGCGGGGCTTGCCGGCAGGGTTCTCGCCCCCTCAGCCTCAGGCATCGAGGCCGAGGGCCGCCGCGATCTCATCGAGGCGGCGCGTCTTGATCTCGCCACGTCGCGCCGCCTCCGCTTCCGCGTTCAGCGCGTACGCGTACTCCAGCTCATCGATGTAGGACTCAACGGCCTGACGCACATAAAAGGTCGCCGAGCGACCGGTGCGACTGCCCAGGTCGTCGAGCCGGTGCTTGAGGTCCTCCGGAAGCCGTACGCTCAGAACCGCTGTAGACATGTTTACAGCATAAGAGTGAACCTCGCTCACCACAACCCCGCAACCCGTACGGCACCGGACACAGGCCCCTCATCGCTGAGGAGTCGGGGGCTCTCACCACAGAAACGGTGAGAGCCCCGACTCCTCAGCGGTCTACTCGCGACCAGGCCCGGCAACGTCAGCGATCATAGACAGCGGAACGGTGACCGACATCGATCGCGAGGATCACGCAGCGCGCATCCTGGACATCGATGACCACCCGGTAGCCCCCAACCCGGAGCCGGAACTTCCCCGCGAGTGGTCCCGTCATCGGCTTCAAGAAGGCCCGCGGCTCATCTGCCGCCTGGACCTCCCGCAGCTTGCGGACCACACGCTCCTGAACGCTGCGATCAAGCCGGGTCAGCGCCTTCTCGGCACGCGGGGTGAGCTCAACGCTCCAATCCGCCACTCGTTCCTCCTTCTCCGGGGCGGGTGCTCACGCGCTCGTCGCGGTCAGGTGCGAGACGGCCGGGCCGTGGGCACCGGCGGCCCCCTCGGTGAACATCGTGCGCTCGGCGTACTCGCCCTTCTTGCCGATGTTGAAGGACTGCACCGGGCGGAAGTAGCCCATGACGCGCGTCCACACCTCGCACTCGACGGGCTCGGCGCCGGGGTGCAGCTCGGCGCACTTGGGGCAGGTGGTGTGCTCGCCGGCGAGGTAGCCGTGGGTCGGGCAGATCGAGAAGGTCGGCGTGATCGTGATGTAGGGGGAGCGGAAGGCCGTGAGCGAGCGGCGCACGAGCTCCTTGCAGGCCTGGGCCGAGGAGACGCGCTCGTTCATGTACAGGTGCAGGACGGTGCCACCTGTGTACTTGGTCTGCAGCTCCTCCTGCATCTCCTGGGCGAGGAAGGGGTCGTCCGTGTAGCCGACGGGGATCTGGGAGGAGTTCGTGTAGTACGGGTTGGCGTCCGTGCCGGCCTGGAGGATGCCGGGCAGCCGCTTGCGGTCCTCCTTGGCGAAGCGGTAGGTGGTGCCCTCCGCGGGCGTGGCCTCCAGGTTGTACAGGTGGCCGGTGGCCTCCTGGACCTGGACCATGCGCTCGCGCACGTGGTCGAGCAGGCGCACGCACATGTCGTGGCCGCGCAGGTCGGTGAGGTCGTAGGCGTCGGACGTGAAGTTGCGGACCATCTCGTTCATGCCGTTGACGCCGATGGTCGAGAAGTGGTTGTCGAGGGTGCCGAGCCAGCGCTTGGTGAAGGGGAACAGGCCGGCGTCGATGTGGTGCTGGATGACGACGCGCTTGAGCTCGAGGGTGTCGGAGGCGATGTCGATGAGGCGGTCGAGGGCGGCGACCAGGCCCTCCTCGTCACCGGCGTGGAGGTAGCCCAGCCGCGCCATGTTGATGGTGACGACGCCGACGCTCCCGGTCTGCTCAGCGGAGCCGAAGAGGCCGTTGCCGCGCTTGAGGAGCTCGCGCAGGTCGAGCTGGAGGCGGCAGCACATGGAGCGGATCATGCCGGGGTCGAGCTCGGAGTTGATGAAGTTCTGGAAGTAGGGCAGGCCGTACTTCGCCGTCATCTCGAACAGCAGGTCCGCGTTGTCCGCGTCCCAGTCGAAGTCCTTGGTGATGTTGTAGGTGGGGATGGGGAAGGTGAAGACGCGTCCGTCGGCGTCGCCCGCGGTCATGACCTCCATGAAGGCGCGGTTGATCATGGCCATCTCGTCGGCGAGGTCGCCGTAGGTGAAGCCGCACAGCTCGTCGCCGACCAGGGGGTGCTCGTCGGCGAGGTCCGCAGGGCAGGTCCAGTCGAAGGTGAGGTTGGTGAAGGGCGTCTGGGTGCCCCAGCGGGAGGGGACGTTGAGGTTGAAGATGAGCTCCTGCATGCACTGCAGGACCTGGTCGTAGGTCATGGCGTCCAGGCGGACGAAGGGCGCCATGTAGGTGTCGAAGGAGCTGAAGGCCTGGGCACCGGCCCACTCGTTCTGGAGGGTGCCGAGGAAGTTGACGATCTGGCCGACGGCGCTGGAGAAGTGGCGGGGCGGGTTGCAGGCGATCTTGCCGGGGACGCCGTTGAAGCCCTGCTGCAGGAGGGACTTGAGCGACCAGCCGGCGCAGTAGCCGGCGAACATGTCGAGGTCGTGGATGTGGATGTCGCCGTTGCGGTGGGCGTCGCCGGCGGCCTGGGAGTAGATCTGGCTCAGCCAGTAGTTGGCGATGACCTTGCCGCTGGTGTTGAGGATCATGCCGCCCAGCGAGTACCCCTGGTTGGCGTTGGCGTTGACGCGCCAGTCGGAGCGGTCCAGGTACTCGGTGATGGTGGCGACGGCGTCGACGACGGGGCGCGAGCCGTGGGCGACGGCGGAGTCGGCGGAGCCGTGGGCCACGAGCTCGGGGTGGGCTGCTGCGAGGTGCGCGTCGGACACGGGTCTCTCCATCGGTGCGGGGCGGGGTGCGGTTGGGCGGCGGTCGTCGGAGCGCGCCCTGTGCAGCGGCTCGGGGAGGTCCGGGGCGTCGTCGCCGGTCACGACACTACAACCGAACCACACGGTTGTGACACATCATCCGGTGGTCGAGAAGAATCGCGACCACAAGATGTTGTGGTGTAGTGAGATGCTGCCACGGGAATAGGTGGCCGTTTTCGCCAGTATTCCGCGACAGGCCGGACGGGAGCCCTAGGAGCTTCGAGGTGACGGGCATCACATCCCTGGGGTGCGGGACGGCGTGTCGCACCACCCCACTCACACCACCCGCACCATCCAGCCCACCTCCTCGGTTTGCGCTCGACCGTACGCCACAACCCCAGGGAGCTCGAGCGCGAACCGAGGAGCTCGAGACAAGGGTCAGGAGGGCGTGGACGCCTTCAGCTTCTGGGCCGACGGGGAGCCCTTCGTGGTCCTGGCGCGGTCGAAGACGGCGGAGCGCGCACGCTTCGACCTGGCGCACGAGCTCGGGCACCTCGTCATGCACGCCGACACACGCGGCGAGCACGTCACGGACCGTTACCTGGAGCGCGAGGCCAACCGTTTCGCGGCGGAGCTCCTGGTACCGCGCCAGACTCTTCGCGCGCGAGTGCCAGCACCAGTCGGCCTGGAGGCGCTGCTGGACCTCAAAGCGCGGTTCGGCGTGCCCGCGCGGGCGATGGCGTACTCGCTCAAGGACGCGGGCCGCCTGTCCGACTGGGCGGCGCGCCAGGCCCTCACCGAGCTGGAGCGTCGGGGCTTCCGCACGGGAGAGCCGGGCAGCCGCCTGTCCTGGGAGAGGTCCCGGGTCTTCGACGCCCTGCCGGGGGCGCTGCGCACGAGGGGCGTGTCTCCGGGGTCGTGGGTCGACGCGATCGGGCAGCGCCGTGAGGACGTCCTCGCCTTCACCTTCGGCCAGATGATGCTGGCGGTGTAGCGGCCCGGGCGCCCTCAGACCAGCGCGGCCCCGGTCACCTCGGCGAGGGTGGTCGGCCGGCGCGCGACGGCGTCACCAACAGGGCAGGCACCTCACCCCATGACCTACCGTGTCCGCAGACCCGAGGAGGAGGCACTGATGGAGGACCCGGCCGGCGCGCTCACGCACAAGGACCTGCTGGCCCTGGACGTCGCCCACCTCTACCACGAGGCCGGCCTCACCCAGGCGGAGGTCGCCGAGAGGGTGCACCTGTCACGCCCCACCGTCTCCAAGCTGCTCACCCACGCCCTGCAGCGCGGCTTCGTGAGGATCGAGGTGTGGGACCCCCGCGAGCACGACGGCAACGTCATCGCCACTCTCACCGAGCGCTTCGACCTCACGGAGGTCCGTCTCGTCACGGCCCCGCCGCACCTGCCCGGCTACGCGCGTACCGCGCTGGGGGCCCAGGGCGCGGACCTGCTGTCCACTATCGTGCGCGACGGCGACGTCATCGCCGTCCAGGGCTCGCCCCTGCTCGCCGACGTCGTCCGCTGCCTCAACCCGACCCCGCTGCGCTCGGCGCGTGTGGTCCAGATGGCCCGCAGCCTCACGGACTGCCTGTCGGGACGCGAGGAGACCACCTCGGCCCCACTGCTCGCCAACGCCCTGAGCGCCCGCTCGCTCCCGCTGCCCGGCCCCCTCGTCGCCGACAGCGTCCCCGAGGCGAACCGGCTCAGGCTCACCGGTCCCATGCGCGAGCCCCTGGCCGCTCTCGGCGGCGCCCGCATCGCCCTGTTCACCGCGACGCCGGCCTCCCGCCTTCTGCCCCTGCTCGACCGTCTGCTCCTGACCGAGGAGGAGAGCGAGACGCTGCGCGAGCACGCCGTCGGCGAGATCTGCGGGCGGATCGTCGACGCCGACGGGTGCGTCTGCCTGCCCGACCTCAACAACCGCACGCTGGGCGTGTCCCTGACCGAGCTGCGCCACATCGAGCAGAAGGTCCTGCTCACCTGCGGCCGCGACAGCGCCTCCGTCGTGCGCGCCGCCCTGTCCAACGGCTACGTCGACCGGCTCATCGTCGACGTCGCCACGGCCCGGGAGGTCCTCGCCCTGGACCGGGCGGCCTGACGGGACCGGGCGACGGCCCCGTGGCGGGCCCGCACCACGCCCCGGAGGCACAGATGTGCCGACGGCGCACCTCCGAGCCACCTCAGGCGCACCCGCACCCAAGGACAGCGACCTTTCCCCGTCATCACAGGGATTTCCTGGGGTTGTCGCTTCCGTCGTGGACCCTTTCGCCGCCCTGTGCGCCGCTCCTAGCCTCCATCTCACCGCCCGCCCCACCGGGTGGAGAGAACAAAGGAGTTCACATGACACCTCGAGCGTCACTCATCGACCACACGCTCCTGACACCGACGGCGAGCCGCGAGGCCGTCACCACCCTGTGCCGTGAGGCCGCCGAGCTCGGCATGGCCTCCGTGTGCGTCAACCCGGTGCACGTCCCCCTCGCCGCACGCCTGCTCGCCGACGCTCCCGTCGCGGTGTGCACCGTCATCGACTTCCCCCTCGGGGCGAGCAGCACCGTCTCCAAGGCGGAGCAGGCCCGCCTGGCCGTCGCCGACGGCGCCACCGAGGTCGACATGGTCATCGCCCTCGGCGCCGTCAAGGAGCACGACTGGGACTACGTCGAGCAGGACGTGCGCGCCGTCGTCGAGGCCGCCGGCCCCGCCGCCACCGTCAAGGTCATCCTCGAGACCTGCCTGCTCGACGACGAGGAGGTCACCCGCGCCTGCCTGTGCGCCGAGGCCGCGGGGGCGGGCTTCGTCAAGACCTCCACCGGCTTCTCCACCGGTGGGGCCAGCGTCCACGCCGTCGGCCTCATGCACGCCGCCGTCGGTGGCCGCCTGGGGGTCAAGGCCTCCGGCGGCATCCACACCCCGCAGGAGCTGGACGCCCTCGTCGCGGCCGGCGCCACCCGCATCGGGGCCTCCGCCGGACGCGCGCTGCTGGGAGAGGAGGCCCGGGCATGAGCACCACCGTCGTCCCCTCCCGCTCACGGGGCCTCATCCCCGACCCCAGCCGCCAGCTCACCGACGGCTACCTCGACCGCACCCCGGTCTTCCAGTACATCCTGCTGTCGATCTGCTTCCCGATGTGGGGTGCCGCCGCCTCCCTCAACGACATCCTCATCACCCAGTTCAAGTCCGTGTTCACGCTGTCGGACTTCGCCTCCGCCTTCGTGCAGTCGGCCTTCTACGGCGGCTACTTCGTCCTGGCGATCCCCGCCTCCCGGGTGATCCGCAAGTGGAGCTACAAGACCGGCATCCTCACCGGCCTGACCTTCTACATCATCGGCTGCACGATGTTCTTCCCCGCCTCCCGGGTCGCCACCTACTCGGTGTTCCTCGCCGCGATCTTCGCGATCGCCGTCGGGCTGTCCTTCCTCGAGACGTCCTGCAACACGTACTCCTCGATGATCGGCCCCAAGCGCCTGTCGACGCTGCGGCTCAACATCTCGCAGACCTTCTACCCCATCGGCTCGATCGCCGGCATCCTGCTGGGCAAGTACCTCATCTTCACCGAGGGCGAGGCCCTGCACACCCAGCTCGAGGGGCTGTCGGCGACCGAGGCGCACGAGCTGAGCCAGCAGATGCTCCTGCGCACGCTTCAGCCCTACCGCTTCCTCGTCATCGTCCTGCTCGTGCTGCTCGTCGTCGTCGCCCTCACCCAGATGCCGTCCTGCAAGCCCCAGCACGTGACCGCCACCGGGACTGAGAAGGACCAGGCGACCATCGGCCAGACACTGAGCTACCTGGCCCACAACAACCGCTTCCGCCGGGGCATCGTCACCCAGTTCCTGTACGTCGGGATGCAGACGGCGGTGTGGTCCTTCACCATCCGCCTGGCGCTCAACCTCGACTCCGCCATCAACGAGCGCTCCGCCTCCAACTTCATGATCCTGGCCTTCATCGCCTTCTTCGCCGGCAAGTTCCTGGCGAACATCCTCATGACCCGCTTCAACGAGAACCTCGTCCTCGTGACGTACTCGGCCGCGGGCGTGGCCGCCCTCCTGTACGTCGTGCTCGTGCCGAACATCAGCGCGGTGTACGCCGCGATCCTCGTGTCGGGCCTGTTCGGCCCGTGCTGGGCGACGATCTACGCCCGCACCCTGGACTCCATCGAGGACAAGCGCCACACGGAGACCGGCGGGGCCGTCATCGTCATGTCGATCATCGGCGGCGCCGTCGTGCCCGTCATCCAGGGCCTCGTGTCGGACACGGTCGGGTCGATGCAGGTGTCCTTCGCCGTCAACATCGTCTGCTTCGCCGCGGTCCTGCTCTACTTCCTCGCCGAGTACCGCCGGCCCGCCTCCACTACCGCGCCCGCGGCCGACACCCACCGTAAGGACTCCTGACCATGCTCACGATCCCCCTCCACCCCGCCCTGTTCACCTGCGAGCCCCTCGTCGTCGCCCACGACGGCGACCTCAGGGCCACCGCCTCGCGCTACCCCAGCGGTGTCGCCTCGCTGCGGGTCGAGACCCGTCGCGGGCACGTCGAGGTGCTGCCCTTCATGGGCCAGATCATCTGGGGCGCCGTCATGGACGGCGTGAGCCTGCGCATGGACAACATGTTCCGTGAGCCCGTCCCGGCCACCGAGATCACCGGGACCTACGGCTGCTTCGCCTTCCACTCCGGCCTGCTGGCCGCGGGCTGCCCGGCCCCCGAGGACGACCACCCGCTGCACGGGGAGTTCTCCTGCGCCCCGATGCAGGAGGCCTGGCTCGAGGTCGACGGCGACAGGGTGCGCGTCGTCTCGCGCTACGAGTACGTCATGGGCTTCGGCAACCACTACGAGGCCCGCCCCTGGGTGGAGGTGCGTGACGGCTCCACCCTGTTCGACATCGGCCTGGAGGTGACGAACCTGTCCGCCTACGCGCCCATGCCGCTGCAGTACATGTGCCACATGAACTACGCCTTCGTCCCCGACGGGCGCATGGAGCAGACCCTGCCCGACGGCGCCTTCGCCCTGCGGCGCACCGTCCCGGCGCACGTGCACCCGACTCCTCGGTGGACCGCCCTCAACGAGGACATCCTGGCCGGCAGGCTCGACCCCGACTGCCTCACCGGCGCGGAGGAGTTCGACCCGGAGATCGTCTACTTCGCCGACGACCTGCCCCGCTACGGCGAGGACCTGGAGTTCACGCTCTCCTCCCCCGAGGGCCGGACCTTCGTCACGCGCTTCTCCTCGGCGGACTTCCCCGTGGCGACCCGCTGGGTCCTGCACAACCCCGACCAGAAGGTGGCAGCCTTCGTCCTGCCGGGCACGTCACGGCCGGAGGGGCGCCTGGCCGCCGAGCAGGCGGGCACGCTCATCAGCCTGGCCGCCGGCGAGACCCGCCGCTTCCTCGTCACCACCGGCCTGAAGGAGAGCTGACATGACCCGCACCAGTACCACCGACCCGCAGATCGCGGTCATCGGCTCGAACATGGTCGACCTCATCTCCTACATCCGCCGGATGCCCAAGGAGGGTGAGACGCTTGAGGCGCCCGACTTCTCCATGGGCTGCGGCGGCAAGGGCGCGAACCAGGCCGTGGCCGCCTCGCGCCTGGGCTCGAGGGTGCTCATGGTCACGAGGGTCGGCAACGACATCTTCGCCCAGAACACCATCGCGAACTTCGAGCGCAACGGGATCGACACCACCTACGTGCTGCAGACCGAGGCCACGAGCGGTGTCGCCCCGATCTTCGTCGACGAGGAGTCGCACAACTCGATCCTCATCATCAAGGGCGCCAACGCCCTGCTCACGCCGGCGGACCTTGAGGCCGCCGAGCAGGACGTGGCGCGCTGCCGGCTCATCGTGCTGCAGCTGGAGATCCCGCTGGAGACGGTCTACGCGGCCATCGAGATGGGCCAGCGCCTAGGCATCCCGGTGCTGCTCAACCCGGCGCCGGCCCAGCCGGACCTGCTGCTCGAGCGTGTCAAGGGCTGCGACTTCCTCGTGCCCAACGAGTCCGAGCTGTCCCTGCTCACGGGCATGCCCGTGGACACCGAGCAGGACGTGCGGCGCGCGGCCTCCGTGCTGCGCCGGGCGGGGGTGCGTCACGTCATCGTCACCCTGGGCTCGCGCGGGGTGCTGTGGCTCAGTGACGACGGCGAGGAGCTGCTTCCGGCGACGGACACGCAGCCCCTGGACACGACCGGGGCGGGGGACGCGTTCATCGGCTGCTTCAGCCACGTGCTCGTCGAGACCGGTGACATCCGTGAGGCGATCGTCCAGGCCAACGCCTACGCGGGCGACTCGGTGACCAAGCGCGGGACGCAGACCTCGTACGCCACCGCCGAGGAGTTCGCCGCCGTCCTCGAGGCCCTGCGGGGCTGAGCCCCGGTCCTTCCCCGACATCCTCGGTTTGCGCTCGAGCTCCCTGGGAGTTCCCCGTACGTTCGAGCGCAAACCGAGGAGTTGGGGGGAGGGCACACTGTCCCCGTGCCCGCCGCCCCTACCCCGCCCGCCGTCCCGCGCTCCCCCGCACGCGACCTCACCGGCCTGCTGGAGTCCATCGGCGCGCGCGACGGCCGCCTCATCCACCTCGAGCGCACGCCCGCCCGCCCCGGGCGGCACGGCCACTGGCCCGCCTGGGCGGACGCGGACCTCGTCGCCGCCTACGCCCGCCTGGGCGTCACGCGCCCGTGGACGCACCAGGAGGAGGCGGCCGACGCCGTCCACCGCGGCCACCACACGGTCCTCGCCACAGGCACCGGCTCGGGCAAGTCGCTGGCCGCCTGGCTGCCGGCCCTCTCCGACGTCCTCGACGCCCAGCGGCCCGGGGGCTCCTCCGCGCGGATCTCCTCCTACGGGCGGCGTCCCACCACCCTGTACCTGTCGCCCACCAAGGCCCTGGCCGCGGACCAGGCCGCCGCCCTGGAGCGGCTCGTCGGAGAGCTCGAGGCCCTTCAACGTGAGGCCGGCGCCCCCGCCGGGTCGGTGCGCACCGTGCGCACGGGCACCTGCGACGGCGACACCTCGATGCCGGAGCGCGACTGGGCCCGGGCGCACGCCGATGTCGTGCTCACCAACCCCGACTTCCTGCACTTCTCCCTCCTGCCCGGCCACGAGCGGTGGAACCGCTTCCTGCGCTGCCTGCGCTACGTCGTCATCGACGAGTGCCACGCCTACCGCGGCGTCCTCGGCGCGCACGTGGCCCTCGTCGTGCGCCGCCTGCTGCGGCTCGTACGGCGCCTGCGCCCGGACGGCCCCGGGCCCGTCGTGCTGTGCGCCTCCGCGACCGCCGCCGAGCCCGCCCTGACGGCCGCACGCCTCATCGGGGTCGAGAAGTCCGCTGTCGTCACCGTCACCGACGACGGCGCCCCCGCCGGTGAGCGGACCCTCGCCCTGTGGCAGCCGGCCCTGAGGGAGCCGTGGGCCACCTGGCAGGACAGCGGGCCGAGTGGGCCGGGCGGGTCCGTCGCCGTCGGGACGCCGCAGGGGGCCGCTGGGCCGGACTCCGGCGACCCGACCGAGGACCCCAGCGCGCGGCGCTCGGCCGTCATCGAGGCCGCCGAGCTGCTCGTCGACCTCATGAGCGTCGGCGCCCGTGCGCTCGTGTTCGTGCGCTCGCGCCGCAGCGCGGAGGTCGTCGCCGAGCGCGCCCGCCACAGCCTCGGGCTGTCCGCGCCCGAGCTGGTGCCGGCCGTGGGCGCCTACCGGGGCGGCTACCTGCCCGAGGAGCGGCGCGCCCTCGAGCGCGACCTGCGGCGTGGCGCCCTGCGCGCCCTGGCCACCACCAACGCCCTCGAGCTCGGCATCGACGTCACGGGCCTGGACGCCGTGCTCATCGCCGGCTGGCCGGGCACGCGCGTCTCGCTGGGTCAGCAGGCCGGGCGCGCCGGACGGGCCGGGTCGCGCGGAGTGGCCGTGCTCATCGCCTCCGACAACCCCCTGGACAGCTATCTCGTCCACCACCCCGAGGACGTCTTCGCCGCCCCCGAGGCCACGGTCTTCGACCCGGCCAACCCCTACGTCCTGGCCCCGCACCTGTGCGCCGCCGCCAGCGAGTCACCCCTGCGCGCCGAGGACCTGGCCCTGTTCGGGTTGAGGGACGAGTCCCTCCTCGAGGACCTGGCCGCGCGCGGGGCGCTGCGGCGCCGGCCGGCGGGCTGGTTCTGGAACACGGGCCTGCCCGGCCGCGCCCAGGACCTCACCAGCCTGCGGGGCGACGGGCCGCCGGACGTGCCGGTGGTCGAGGCGGCCACCGGCACCGTCATCGGCACGGTGGACGGGGCCGCGGCCGGTTCCACGGTCCACGAGGGCGCCGTCTACGTCCACCAGGGGCGCAGCTACGTCGTCGACGCGCTCACCGACGAGGCCGCCGTCGTCACCGAGAGGCGGGCCGTCGGCTACCGCACGCGCGCCCGCGAGCACACGAGCGTGCGCGTCATCGCCGAGCGCGACAGGCAGCAGTGGGCCGACGGCGTCACCTGGTCCTTCGGGTCCGTGGAGGTCACGAGCCAGGTCGTCGGGTACATGAAGCAGGCCCTGCCCGGCATGGAGGTCATCTCCCAGCACCCCCTGGACATGCCCGAGCACGTCCTGCCGACGGCGGCCGTGTGGTGGACGGTTCCCGTTGAGGTCACCGAGGCCGCCGGGCTCACGCCCGCCGACCTGCCGGGGGCGCTGCACGCGGCCGAGCACGCCTCCATCGGGATGCTGCCGCTGCTGGCGACCTGCGACCGCTGGGACATCGGCGGGCTGTCCACGGCCGTGCACCCGCAGACGATGGTGCCGACCGTGTTCGTGCACGACGCCCAGGCGGGCGGGGCGGGCTTCGCCGAGCGGGGGTTCAGGGCCGGGCGCGAGTGGCTGACGGCGACGCTCGCGGTCATCGAGGGCTGCGGCTGCGCGGCCGGCTGCCCGTCCTGCGTGCAGTCCCCCAAGTGCGGCAACAACAACGAGCCCCTGGACAAGGCCGGGGCGGCGACGCTGCTGCGCCTCCTGCTGGCGGCCGCCCCCGGCACGCAGCCGGCTGTGGGTGGGGGCCCGGTTGACCGGTGACCGGCCCCACCCCCGCGCGACCCGCCTTCGACCGCGACGCCGAGGAGTGCCCAGGCGGGCGCGAGGCTCACGTCTCGGGGCCGGTGCTCAGCGCCTGAAGGTCGCGGCCACCTGCGGGTTCTGGTCGAGGTAGCCGTCCAGGACGTCACGGGCGACGGTGACCGAGTCGACCAGCGGGTGCGAGGCGAGGGCGCGCCAGGCCAGGGCCCGGTCACCGCTGAGGGCCGCGTCGATGACGAGCTCCTCACACCCCTTGACCGTCGTCACCAGCCCCAGCTCGGTGCCGCCGAGGGCGGCGACCCTCCGGGGGTGGACACCGTCGGCGTCCACGACGCAGGGCACCTCGATGACGGCGTCCTCGCGCAGCTGGGGGATGAGGAGGCCGGCGCCGTCGGACGCGTCGGCGTTGCCGACGTCGAGGATCATGCGCGCGCTCGTCCCGGTGGACACGGCCGTCATGAGGTCGAGGGCCACCTGCTGGTAGCCGCCTCCGGCGAGGTCCTCCTCTCGGCGCCCGGCGCGCTCGGACTCGTCCCGCGACTCTGCCATGTAGGTGGCCTCGCGCTCGTCGTGGGCGGCGGTCCACAGCCGGCCGGCGCTGCGCGGGTCCCTCTCGGCGGCCTCGTAGAAGGCGCGCTGCTGGCGCTCGAGGAACTCGCCGCGGGTGCGCTCCTCGGCGAGGATCCGCGCCACGGACTCGCGGTTGAGGTAGTAGTAGAAGAGGTACTCGTTGGGGAGCATCCCGAGTGCGCGGATCCAGTCGACGCCGATGGTGCGGGCCTCCTCGATGTGGTCGAGGGCGGCGTCGTCGGCGAGGAGCCCCGGCAGGCGCTCCTGGCCGCCGAGGCTCAGGGACCGCAGCCAGCCGAGGTGGTTGAGGCCCACGTAGTCGAAGTCGACGGCGTCCCCGGCCGCCGTCCCCTCGACCGTGGACACCCGGACGGCGTCCCCGCCCACGGCGGCCGTCACGC
This sequence comes from Actinomyces sp. AC-20-1, assembly GCF_023369555.1. Lineage (GTDB taxonomy): Bacteria > Actinomycetota > Actinomycetes > Actinomycetales > Actinomycetaceae > Actinomyces. The sequence goes on from NZ_JACJVC010000004.1 coordinate 30,063, forward strand.
GGCGCACGAGGCCGATCGGGGTGTCGCAGATGCCGACGACGCGGTCCCCGAGGACCGTGCGCATCGCCTGGGTGATGATGCCGGCGGGGTTGGTGAAGTTGATGACCCAGGCCTCGGGGGCGAGGTCCCTCACCGCGCGCGCGAGCTCCATGGCGACCGGGATCGTGCGGAAGGCGTAGGCGTAGCCGCCCACGCCGACCGTCTCCTGGCCGAGGACGCCGTGGGCCAGGGCCACGCGCTCGTCGATGACGCGGCCGTGGGTGCCGCCCACGCGGATCGCGGAGAAGATGAAACCGGCCCCGGTGACGGCCTCGCGCAGGTCGGTCGTGGAGGTGATGGTGGGGGCCTGCGGGTAGTCGAGGTCGGCGAGCACGGCGCGCATGACGTCGAGGCGGCGCTGCGAGGAGTCGTACAGGCACAGCTCGTCAACGACGAGTCCCGGGTAGGCGCCGGTGCCGGCGCGCGCCTGGGCCAGGACCTCGGCGACCTGGGGGACGCGGAAGCCGCCTCCACCGGCGATGACGAGCTTCATGCGAGCACAACCTCCGTGCTGGTGCCCGCCAGCGTGTCCAGCGGGGCGGTTGAGGGGTCGGCCGTGGTGATGACGGCCTGAAGGTCGGTGACGGGTAGGACCGGCAGGAGGCCCGAGCCCGGGAGCTTGTCGGTGGTCGCGACGAGGACGGTGCGCTCGGAGGCGGCCCGGATGGCGTGCTTGATCGGCACCTCGGTGCCGGTGGAGTCCATGACGGTTCCGTCCGCGCGCAGGCCGGAGGTGCCCAGGAAGGCGATGTCGGCGCGCAGCTGGGCGAGGGCCTGCTGGGTCAGCGTGCCCACGAGTGAGAGGTAGGAGGAGCGCAGCAGCCCGCCCAGGACGATGAGCTCGACGTCGTGGTCCCCGCGCAGCTCGTCGACGACGGCGAGGGAGGCTGTGACGACGGTGAGGGCACGGCCGCGCAGGTGGCGGGCGACGGCGGCGCAGGTCGTGCCGATGTCGAGGACGACGACGTCGCGCTCCTCCACCATGGCGGCGGCGGCCGCGCCGACGCGGTCCTTCTCGTCCGCGGCGCGGGCGGCCACCTGGGGGAAGGGCTGGTCGTCGGCCTCGGGGGTGCCGCCCCCGCGCACGCGCTGCAGCAGCCCCGCCTTGTCCATCTGGTTGAGGTCCCGGCGGATCGTCGAGGGCGAGACCTCGAGGCGCTCGGCGAGCTCGCCGACGGAGGCGCCGCCGTGCGCGCGCACCATCTGGAGGATGACGGACTGGCGCTGCTGGGCGATCATGAGCAGAGAATAGCGCGGTCCCATCACCGTTTCAGTCAAATCTGAGCAGAATCGTCTACGGATGCGCAGATGCGGCGTAGAGTAGAGCCACGTCATGTGACGCATGTCGCTCAGGCCGGAGGAGAAGGAGGGAGTCGTGATGTGTCAGGCAGACACCCCGGGCGGTGCACGCAGCACCCTCCTGCCGATGGCGCCCAGCCCGGCGCACCCCGTCGTCGCCGTCGGCCCCATCTTCCTCGACGTCATCATGACCGGCCTCGCCCACGCCCCGCGCCCGGGCGAGGAGCAGTGGGTGAGCGGTTGCGCGCTCATGCCCGGAGGCGCTGCCAACCAGGGCGTCGCGCTCGCCCGGCTCGCTCTGCCCACGGCCCTGGTCTGCCACCTCGGCACCGACGCCGCCGGCGCCCTGGTCCGCTCCATGCTCGAGCGCGAGCGCATCGACCTGGGGTGGGCGGTCGCCGTCGAGCAGCAGAACGTCACCACCTCCCTCGCCTTCGACGGCGACCGCGCCATGACCACCGTCGGGCGCGACGACGCCCCCTCACTGGCCGCGCTCGCCCGGACGGGCACGGTCCCAGCCGTCGTCGTCACCGACCAGCGGGCCGTCACGGCCAACGCCGCCGTCCTGGCCTCCTGGCGCAGCGGGGACGTACGCCCCTGCGTCGTGTCCGACACCGGCTGGGACCCCGCCGGGGCCTGGGACCCCGCGGACCTGGCGCGGCTCGACCTCGTGGACGTGTTCACCCCCAACGAGGGCGAGGCGACGCGCTACACCCGCACCGCCACCGCCGAGCAGGCCGCCCGGGCACTGGCCGAGCGGGTCCCCCTGGCCGTGGTCACCCGGGGCGGGGACGGCGTCGTCGCCTGCGACGGCAGCACCCTCATCGCCCTCCCGGCGACGCCCGTGCGCCCCGTGGACACGACGGGAGCCGGCGACTCCTTCACGGCGGGACTCGTCTGGGCCCTGTCCCACGGGCTGGGCCTGCGGGCGGCGCTGAGCGCGGGGAGCCTGACCGCCTCCTGCACACTCGGGCGCCCCGGCGGCTCGGCCAACGCCCCGACCCTGACCGAGGTCGCCGCCCACGCCCGCTCGCTCGACCTCAGTGACGACTACGACCTCACCCTCCTCGACCTCATCAACCCCACCCCGAGCACGACCGACCACTGACCCCCACCGCAGACAGCGCAGCCCACCGACGAGCACCGCGCCACCCCCGTGAAGGAGAAGACCATGAGCCCCCGTCCCACCCCGACCGCCTCGCAGGCGCTGCGCCTGGCCACCACCCGCCGAGGCTTCCTCATCTCCACGGGCGCCCTCGCCACAGCGGGCGTCCTCGCCTCCTGCGCACCCGGCTCCTCGGGCGGATCCGACGGCACCAGCGCCGCCCCAGTGGAGGTCACCACCGACATCGCCTCCCTGCCCGAGCAGACGCTCGTCGTGTGGGACCAGGAGGTCCGCGGCGGCCAGAACGAGCAGATGGAGCTGCTCAACACGGCCTTCATGAAGAAGTACCCGAACATCACGATCGAGCGGAACTCGCAGTCCTTCGACGACCTGCAGACCACGCTGCGCCTGGCACTGACCGGCGACGACGCCCCCGACGTCGTCGAGGCGAACAACGGCCGCAGCACCATGGGCCAGTTCGTCGCCGCCGGCCAGCTCGTGTCCCTCGACCCGTGGACCGAGGCATACGGCTGGGACTCCTCCTACTCGCCGTCGATCCTCAGCTACTCCTCCTACTCCGAGGACGGCACGGTCTTCGGCGAGGGACGGCTGTGGGGCCTGCCCCAGGTCGGTGAGTCCGTCGGCATCTACTACTCGCCCTCACGCCTGGCCGCGCTCGGCATGGACCTGCCGGCCACCTGGGAGGACTTCACCGCGGGCCTGAGGACCATCAAGGACGCGGGCAAGACCCCTCTCATGCTGGGCAACGTCGAGAAGTGGCCCGCCCTGCACGTGTTCGGCCCCGTCCAGGGCGCCCACGTCGACCCGCAGACCATCCGCGCCCTGGGCTTCGGCAACGCCGGCGCCTCCTGGAGCACCCCTGAGAACCTCGCCGCCGCCACCGAGATCCAGGGCTGGGCCACCAGCGGCTACTTCAACGAGGGCTTCAACGGCGTCGACTACGACACCGTCTGGCAGGACTTCTCCACCGGCACGGGCGTCTACCTCATCGCCGGCTCCTGGCTGGCCCCGGACCTCGAGGCCGTCATGGGTGAGGACGTGCGCTTCATGCTCCCGCCCCAGGCGCAGGGCATGAGCACGGTGGCGACCACCGGGGGCACCGGCCTGCCCTTCGCCATCACCTCCGCGGCGAAGGACAAGAACGTCGCCGCCGCCTACATCGACTTCATCACCAACGCCGACGCCATGAAGGTCCTGGCCCAGACCGGCAACGTGCCCGTCAACGACACGGCCGCCTTCACCACCGGGGACACGAGCGTCGTCAACGACGTCATGACCGCCTTCGAGCAGGTCACCACCGCGGGCGAGGTGCTGCCCTACCTCGACTACGCGACCCCGACCTTCGACCAGGTCATGGGCGACGCCCTGCAGACACTGCTCGACAACCGCTCGACCCCGCAGGAGTTCCTCGACACCCTCGAGGCCGCCTACACGCAGTTCACGGGCGCCTGAGCGCCACCGGGGCGGCCCACCACCCGAGGTTCACCGATGACCGCTCAGACCACGCCGCCGGCGACGGCCGGGCCTCCGCGCCGGAGGCTGTCGACCAGGCGCAGCCACGTCGTCGTCTCCATCGCGCTGCTGGCACTGCCCGTGCTCGTCTACGCGCTGTTCATGCTCTACCCGCTGGCGAGGGTGGTACAGTTGTCCTTCTACCGGTGGGACGGCCTGAGCCTGGGCACCTGGGTGGGGCTCGACAACTACCGGACCACCTTCACCGATGAGCGCCTCGTCGGCGCCTTCGCCCACGCGCTCGTCCTCATCGTCTTCTACGCCCTCCTCCCGCTGGCGATCGGCCTCGTGCTGGCCAGCCTCCTGGCGCGCTCCGAGGTGCGGGGCACCGGCTTCTTCCGCACGGTCGTGTTCCTGCCGCAGGTCATCGCGATGGTCGTCCTGGCGGTGTCGTGGCGCAGGATCTACGCACCGGACGGCCTGCTCAACTCCGGGCTCAGGCTCGTCGGGCTCGACGCCCTCACGAGGTCCTGGCTGGGCGACTTCGACACGGCTCTCGTCACCGTCGGCCTCATCGGCACGTGGGTGAGCACCGGCCTCGTGACGGTCCTGCTCATGTCCGGCATCGCCGGCATCCCGAAGGACTACTACGAGGCCGCCACGCTCGACGGAGCCGGCTGGTGGCGCCGCTTCTGGCACGTGACGGTCCCCGGCGTGCGCGCCGAGATCCTCGTGTCCCTCACGCTCACGGTCATCGCGGCCCTCAAGACCTTCGACCTGGTGTACGTCACCACCTCCGGCGGACCGGGGACCTCGACGACGGTGCCCTCCTACGAGGTCTACAACCAGGCCTTCCGGCTCGGCCAGGTGGGCACGGCGTCCTCGTTGGCGGTCGTGCTCACGCTGGTCATCTTCGTCATCAACCTCACCATCAACCTGCTCGGGGAGCGTGAGCGATGAGCGTGTCCCGGGCCGAGAGGGCCCTCACCTACGTCGTCCTGCTGCTCTTCGCGCTCCAGGCGCTCGTCCCCGTCCTGTACGTCCTCCTCCTGGCGCTGGGCTCGGAGCGGATCGGAGACTCCTCCTGGGGCCACGTGGAGAACTTCGCGACCGCCTGGGAGCAGGGGCACTTCTCCCAGTACATGACGAACTCGGTGCTCATCGCCGTGCTCGTCGTCTCACTCGCCCTCGTGCTCTCGCTCATGAGCGGATACGTGCTGGGCATCCTGCGCCCCAGGGGCGCCAACCTCGTCTTCTACGTGTTCCTCATCGGCATCATGGTGCCCTCCGAGGCGATCGTGCTGCCCCTGTTCTTCGACATGCGCGTCCTCGGCCTGACGGACACCATCTGGGCTGTGGCGCTGCCCCAGACAGCCCAGTCACTGGCCTTCGGCACCTTCTGGATGCGCGCCTTCTTCCGCGGCGTGGACCCGGCGATCCTCGAGGCCGCCCGCATCGACGGCGCGACGGACGTGAGGATCCTCGTGTCGATCCTGCTGCCCATCGGCCGGCCCGCGGTCGTCACCCAGGTGGTGCTGACCTTCATGTGGACGTGGAACGACTTCCTCATCCCCCTGGTGATGAGCCCGTCGGGGCGGATGCGCACCGCGCCGCTGGGCCTGGCCTTCTTCCAGGGCCAGTACACGCAGGGCACGACGCTGCTCGCGGCCGGCGCCGTGCTCGTCGCGCTGCCGATGGTGCTGCTGTACCTCGTCCTGCAGAAGCAGTTCATCTCCGGCATGACCGACGGCGCCGTCAAGGGCTGAGGCCCGCGGCCACTCACCCCGTCCGCTCCACCGGGCCGGCCCGGGCAGCGGCCGCCGCCGTGCGCCCCACGCCCAGCACGCTGGCGCTGACGGCGACCCGCACCGTCACGTCCTCGCCCAGCACGGTGCAGCCGGTGAGCACGGCCCCGTTGGCCTCGGCGACCCGCTGCGCCACCGCGCACGCCTCGCCCGGGGAGACGAGTGAGCTCTGGGCCGTCGCCCCGCCCAGCGCCGCGAGGTCCGCGGCCAGGCGCGCCCGGCCGGCAGCCGCCTGCGCCTGGATGAGACCGGTGGTGGCGACAGCGAGGACGAGCAGGACGGCGATGACCGCGAGCGCGGTCACGGTGCCCGACCCGTCCTCGGGGTCGCGGCGGGTGGCCTGAGGCAGACCGCGTCGCGCTGCCGGATCCGGTCCGCAGCCTGGTCGGGCGCACCACCTGCCCGGGCTCATGGCGCACCCGGCTCGGTCCAGGCGCAGGCGCGGCTGCGCGCGCTCAGCCCGGCGGCGCCCAGGGGCCCGGGCACGGCGCGGCTGGCGCTCACGCAGGTGAGGCCGCCCTCCGTCGAGACGCTCAGCTCGACCCCGCCCGCCGCGCGCGAGGCGGGTCCGACCAGGTCGCTCTCTCCGACGGCGGCGGCCCGGGCGGCCACGCGGGCGGCGTCGGCCACGCGCAGCTGGGTGACGCCGGCGCTCACGCCGGACAGGACGAGGATGAGCACGAGAGCGACGGCCGGCATGGTCACGGCGGTCTCCGCCGTCACCATGCCGTGCTCGCCGCCTCGGGGCGTGCGCCCTCGCGCCCGCCCGTCCTGCTCGCACCGCGCCCGTGGGGTCCCCCAGGCCCGGCGCACGGCTCAGCCGATCGAGAGGGCCGACTCGATGAGGCTCTGGATGAGCCCGCCGATGGAGCCGGAGCGGATGACGGCGAGCAGCAGGCCCCCGAAGGCCGCTGCCGCGAGCGTGCCGATGGCGTACTCGGCGGTGGCCATGCCGGCCTCCTGGCCGGGGTCGCTGCTGCCGTCCGGGGCGGTCCGGCCGCCGTCCGCGGGGTGGGCCAGCAGCCATGAGGTGCGCACGGCGTCCAGGAAGCGGCGCGAGTGAGTGGCGTGGGTGGTGGTGGGCATGTCTCCTCCTCAGGGTGAGCGACGGCGGCCCTGTGCCGGCTCCGTCGTCCGCGGGCGGCCTGCCCGCCTGCTCAGAGTGGCCCGGCGGCGTCCTGGGGCGCACCGCGCCTGGGCGCACCTGTGGACAGGGGTGTCACGGCCGGAGCCTGTGGTGCCCGGGCGGCTCAGGCGGGGCGGCGGTAGACGAGGTCGCGGTCCTCGTGGGCGCCGACGAGGAAGACGTGCTCACCGGCCTGCGTGAAGCCGAAGCGCTGGTAGAAGCGCTGGGCACCGACGTTGTCCTCCCACACGCCGAGCCACAGCACGCGCGGGCCGTCGGCCAGGAGCCACTGCATCGCCGCGTCCATGAGGGCGGCGCCACGGCCACCGCCCTGGTGGGTGCGGCGCAGGTAGAGGCGCTTGACCTCGCCGTCGCCGGGGCGCACGTCCTCGTGCTCGAGGTCGCAGGGGCCGGCGAGCACGTAGCCGACAGCCGTGGCCGCGCCGTCGTCCTCCTCCTCGCACAGCAGGAAGCGGTGGGCGGGGTCGTCGAGAAGAGCGGTGAGGGCGGCCTCGGAGTAGGTCTCGGCGAGGAAGGCCTCCAGGTCCTCGGGGGTGTAGAGGCGGGCGAAGGTCTGGCAGAAGGTCTCGATGGACAGGGCCCGCAGCGCGGGCAGGTCCTCGCGGGTGGCTGGGCGGATGATCATGTGGGCATTGTGCTCAGGAAGCGTGACGGCCGGGGCCCTCTCACCCCTGAAGCAGCTCGCGGATCTCCTCGGCCGTGAGCGAGGTCCGTGCCGGCGCCTCGCCGCCCTCGATGACACGGGCGAAGAGGTCGGCCTTCCTCTCCTTGAGGGCCATGACCTTCTCCTCGATGGTGCCCGCGCACACGAGCCGGTAGACGAGCACCGGCCGGTCCTGGCCGATGCGGTGCACGCGGTCGACCGCCTGCTCCTCCACCTGCGGGTTCCACCACGGGTCGAGCAGGAAGACGTAGTCGGCCTCGGTGAGGGTCAGGCCGAATCCCCCGGCCTTGAGCGAGACGAGGAAGACGTCGCCCTCACCCGCCCGGAAGCGGGAGATGACGCCGTCGCGGTCCGAGGTGGAGCCGTCGAGGTAGAGCACGCGCAGGCCGGCCCCCTCGAGGACCTCCTGGACGCTGCGCAGGTAGCGCGTGAACTGGCTGAAGACGAGGGCCTTGTGCCCCTCGGCGATGACGGGCCCCAGGGTCTCGAGCAGCAGCCCTGCCTTCGCCGCGGGCCGGCGCCGGGTGGTCCCACCGGCCTGCTCCCCGTCCTGCTCGTCCAGCGCGACAAGAGCGGGGTCGAGCGCCATCTGGCGCAGGATGGTCAGCGAGCGCAGGGCGGAGAAGCGGGCCTGGGCGGTGTCGTCCTCGAGCAGGCCCATGACCTTCTGCCGCTCGCGGATGAGCCTGAGCTCGTAGGCGCGCCGGTGCGCGGGGCTGAGCTCGACGCTCAGCACCTGCTCGGTCTTGACCGGCAGGTCGGCGGCGACCTGCTCCTTGGTGCGGCGCAGCATGAAGGGGCCGATGCGCCGGCGCAGGTCCGCCAGCCTCCGCGAGCCCGCTGCTCCCCCGCGCTCGATGGTGCGCCGGTAGAGGTCGTTGAAGCGCTCGGGCCCGGGCAGCAGGCCGGGGGCGCTGACGCTCAGCAGGCTCCACAGGTCCATGAGGGAGTTCTCCAGCGGCGTGCCGGTGACCGCCAGGGCGCAGGGCGTGCGCAGGCGCCGCACGGCCCGGTAGGTGGCGGAGGCGTGGTTCTTGATGAACTGGGCCTCGTCGAGCACCACCCAGGACCAGTCGGCGCCGGCCCAGGCCTCCTCGTCCAGGCGCACGATCGTGTAGCTGGTGACGACGAGGTCCGCGCCGTCGGTCTCCTGCTCGAGCGCGGTGCCGCGCGCGGCACGGGTGCGGGTGACGGCACGCACGTCCAGGTCCGGGCAGAAGCGCCGGGCCTGCTCCACCCAGGCCCCGACGACGCTCGTGGGGGCGACGACGAGCACCGGCGGGCGGGGCCCGTCGGCCTCCTCGACCATCTGCTGGACCTCGGCGAGGACCTGCACGGTCTTGCCCAGCCCCATGTCGTCCGCGAGCACGCCGCCCAGGCCCGCGCCGCGCAGCAGGTGCAGCCAGCGGTAGCCCTCGAGCTGGTAGGGGCGCAGGCCGGCGCGCAGGCCCTGCGGGGCGGGGGCGTCGAGGGCCAGGGCCCCCTGAGCCGACGGCGAGGCGCCGCCGGGCTGCCCGGGCCCGGTCTGCTCCGTCTCCCCGAGCGCACCGGCCCCGCCCTCCACCACCGCCAGGAGGCGCTCGACGCTCTCGCGCCAGCGCTGCGCGGTCTCGCCCACGACCCCCATCTCCACCAGCTCGGCGTAGTAGCCCGCCTGGTAGGCGGTCACGCTCATGGCACCCGGGTCCTTGGCGTGCGGCTCGGCCAGCTCGCGCCCCTGCTCCATGAGGGCCGCGAGCCGGTGCACCTCGGGGCGGTCCACCTCGACCCAGGCGCCGGAGTCGAGGAGGATCTCCTTGTCCCCGTTGGCCACGGCGGCGATGAGGCGCTCGATGGGCACCTGGTCCTCGCCGACGTGCACGCGCACGCGCAGGGAGAACCAGTCGGGCCGGTCCTCCTCCTCGCTCACCTGCGTCGAGACGACGAGCTCGCCCTCGGCGGCACGGTAGTCCGGGACGTCTCCGACGACCTCGACCTCGAGGCCGTCCAGCGCCTGGAGCACCGGCAGGCTGCGGACCATGAAGCGGGCGGTCTCGATGCCGCTCATGCGCCTGGAGTGCCACAGGAGGCCGTGCTCGGCCGCCAGGGGGATGAGCCCGGAGAGCGCCTGGCGGGCGGCGCGCCGCTCGGCGGTCAGGTCCCGGGGGACCGGGCGGGCGACCTCACGGGCGGGTGGGCGCTCCCGCCTGCCCGCCCCGTCCCCCTCAGCCCCCTCGGCACCGAGGTCGCCCAGCAGGACCTCGCGGCGCAGCTCCCCGCCGGGCGTGAGGTAGCGCATGAGCCAGTCGGTGCGGGCCCGGTGGGTGGCGCCGTCGACCGTCACCCGCAGGACCGGGGTGACGACGGCGGGCTCGGGCACCGCGACGCCCTCGCCCACCCGGAGCACGGGCACGGCGCGCACCAGCCGCGGCAGGTGCTCGGACTCGAAGCGGGGCACGTCCACCTCGGGCACGACGACGCGGCGCTCGGGGTCCGCGAGCAGGCGGGCGAGGACCTCGTCCGGGGCGGGGTCGACCGGCATGAGGACGAGCCGGTCCGGGGTGGAGGCGGCGAAGGCGTGGACCGGCTGCCCGACCGGCTCAAGATCGAGGGCGGGCCCGTTGCCCGGGTGGGCCTGGCGCAGCGCCTCGACCCGGGAGGTGTCGACCTCGGGGAGGATGACGAGGGAGCCGTCCTCCTGGCGCTCGATGCCCACCCCGGCGCGCAGGCCCGGCTGGATGAGGACCGGCGTGCCGCCGCGCTGGGCGGTGGTGAGGGTCAGGCCCGCGGCGACGGCGCGGCGCAGGGCGTCCCAGACGCGAGGCGGGACGTCGTCGAGGCTCACGCGCTCGTCCTCGTAGTAGAAGCCGGCCGGGGACATGCGGCCGACCTCCTGGACGGGCTCCAGCACCTCGGGGGCGACCTCGTCCCTCAGCCCGCCGCCGAGCACCGTGCCCCAGGCGGCGCCGCGCCTGTTCCAGCCCTGCCTGCCCTCGATGAGGGGCAGGAGGGTGAGCCCGTGGCTCCACCCGCGCGGGTCCTCGGCCACCTCCAGCGCCAGGGCCCGGGTGGGGCGCTCGCTCACGCGCAGGAGCTCGTCGAGCTGCGCCTGCCAGTCCTCGGTGGCGCCGGGGGCCAGGGCCTGGGCGCGGGCGGTGAGCAGGAGGGCGACGGTGTGCTTGCAGTCGGTGCGCACGGGGCAGGAGCAGGAGCCGCTCCAGATGGGCTGCTCGCCGTGGCCGGTGACGTGGAGCATCGTCTGGTAGGTGCGCCCGCTGCCGCGGACCTGGGCCATGAGGATGTCGCCTCCGGCGGAGACGGACACGCTCAGGACCCACCCCTCGTCGGCGTAGCGGCGCCCGCGCAGGAAGGCCTGGCCGCCGACCCGCACCACGACCTGCTCGTCGCTCACGCGGGCGGGCCAGTCCTCCTCGGTGATCTCGCGCGCCACGGGGCCAGGTTACGAGGCGCCACTGACACGTGGAGGACGACGAGCACAGCCCCTCCGCCCCGGCGCCCCGGCCTCAGTGCGTGCGGTGCGTCAGGTGCGCGCGCACCTGCTCACGCCACAGGCGCCGCTCCTCCTCGATGTCCGCCAGCCGCTGCGCCAGGTGCTGGGCCTCGGCGTGCGTGAGCCCCCGCTCCTCCAGGCCCGCCTCGGCCTGGGTCGAGGGCCCCTGGACGACGCCGAGGGCCTCGACCGCGGGGACCTTGTCCTCCTCGCTCTGCAGCAGCAGGCCGAGCACCGGCATGACGAGCACGCTCACCGCGCCGGCCAGGACGAGCGAGGAGGCGACGGCCTGGCTCATGGCGCCGGAGTCCACGGCCACCTGCGTCACGGCGACGATGATCGGCAGGGCCGTCGTGGAGTAGACAGCCACCTGCGTGGACTGGCGCAGGGAGAACACGCGAGCGCCGTCGGTGCGGCGCTCGGCGCTCGCCGCCACCCACACGGGCAGCCCCCGCACGAGCACGAGCAGCACGAGGACCGCCCCGATCTGGCCGAGGGAGTCGCGGTCGAGCGCCAGCTCGATGCCCATGCCGGAGCAGACGAAGAAGATCGGCACGAAGAACCCGTAGGCGAGGCCGTCGAGCTTCTCCTCGAGCTCGGCGTCGCCGTCGGGGACCGCGTAGCGCAGGATGAACCCGGCGGCGAAGGCCCCCAGGACGACGTCGAGGTGGAAGACCTCCGCCAGCGTGCACAGCCCCACGAGCAGGACGGCGGTCAGGCGCACGGTGGTCTGCGCCGTCGTCGAGCCGCCCAGGTGGATGGCGTCCACGAGCCGCTTGCCCAGGCGCTTGACCCCCTCCGTGAAACGGATGATGAGGAGCGTGACGGCCAGGAAGACGGCGAGCACCACCGCCGACCGCCAGGTCGAGCGCGAGCCCAGCAGCAGGGCCATGAGGATGACCGGCCCCACCTCCCCGACGGCCCCGTGGTTGAGGATGGAGGCGCCCACCGCCGTGGGCATCAGCCCCCGCTCGCGCAGGATCGGCAGGATGGTGCCGATCGCCGTCGAGGTCATGGCGATGGCGATGGCGATGCCGTTGACGCTCAGGAGACCTCCCGCCACACCGATGACGCTGACGGCCGCGAAGGCCAGCACGAGCGAGCCCGTCCAGGCGACCACGGCGTGGCGCCCACCGGGGCCGCGCAGCTCGTTGACGTCGATCTCGTAGCCGGCCATGAGGAAGAGGAAGGCGACGCCGAGCTCGCGCAGGAACTCGACGGAGGTCGTGATGGTCGCCGCCCCCAGCAGGCTGGGGCCGATGAGGACGCCGCCGAGGATGAGCAGGACCGTGTCCGGGACGATCCGCCGGGGCACGACGCGCGAGACGAGCGGCGCGAGGAACGCGACGACCATGATGAGGAAGAGGGAGACGAAGGACTGTCCCACGGGCGGCTCCTTCCGGGCGGGGTGCGCGGGGGAAGCCTAGCGGGGCGCTGTGGCGCGCGGGCGCGCCGGGCCTCATCGGGCCGCGCCCCGGGGGCCTAAGGTGCGCTCGTGCCCGCCCTGACCGCACGCGGCGTCGTCACCGCCGACAAGCCGACGACGACGCCCCCCGCCTCCTGGTCCCTCACCCTCACTCTCACGATGCTGGGCCTGTTCTCCGCCTGGTTCGGCCCCATCCAGGTCCTCCTTGGACTCCAGGCCGCCCAGCTGGCACCGGGGCACAAGGAGGCGACCCTGTCCCTCGTCACCGGTCTGGGGGCCCTTGTCTCCACCCTCGGCAACCCCGTCTTCGGGGCCCTGAGCGACCGCACGCGCTCGCGCCTCGGGCGCCGCCTGCCGTGGATCGCCGGCGGGCTCGTCCTCGGCACGGTGGGTCTGGTCGTCCTGTCGGTCGCGACGACGGTGCCGGTCATGGTCCTGGGCTGGTGCCTCGTGCAGGCCTTCCTCAACGCCGCCTACGCGGCCCTCAACGCCTCGGTGGCGGACCAGGTGCCCGAGTCGCGGCGCGGGACCGTCTCCGGGTTCATCGGGGTCGCCCAGACCGCCGGCCTGGTCCTGGGCGCCGGCGTCGCCGCGATGGCCGGTGGCGTGTCCACCGGCTACCTGGTCCTGGCCGCCATGGTGGTCGCCCTGGGGGTGCCGCACGTGCTCAACGCCCGCGACCTGCGCCTGGTGGGCGAGCGGCGCCAGGAGTCGCTGCTGGACGTGCTGCGCGGCTTCGTCCCGCCCCTGCGCCGCCACCCCGACTTCGGCTGGGCGTGGGTGACGCGCTTCCTCGTCAACCTCGGCAGCTCCACCGGGACCCTGTACCTGCTCTACTACCTCATGGACGCCGTCGGGCTGACACCGGACGAGGCGACCGGCGGGGCGCTGCGCCTGACGATCATCTACGCGCTCGCCGTCTTCGTCTCCACCGTCGCCGGCGGGGTCTGGTCCGACCGCCTGGGCCGGCGCAAGCCCTTCGTCATCGCCGCCGCGCTCCTGACCGGGCTGGCGGCCCTGGTCCTGGCCACCGTCCAGACGATGACCGGGGCGACCGTGGGCGCCGTCATCCTCGGCATCGGCTTCGGCGCCTTCACGAGCGTGGACTTCGCCCTGGTGACGCAGGTGCTGCCGAGCTCGGGCGACGAGGCCCGCGACCTGGGGATCATCAACATCGCCTCCGCGGGGGCGCAGGTGCTCGCCCCCGTCCTGGCGGCGCCGGTCGTCACCCACCTGGGCGGGTACACGAGCCTGTACGTCATGGCCGCCCTGGCCTGCGTCGTCGGCGGCCTGTGCGTGAACCGGATCCGCACCGTCGACTGAGCCGGCCCACGGCGGCACCGGCTTCCCGTACCGGTCCCGGGGGGCCTGCCGGGCCTAAGCCGCCCGCCGTCGGCGCCCCCGGGCCACAATGTCCCCATGGTGACCCTCATGCCCTACCTTCCCTCCGCCGAGCCGCTCACCCGGCTGGCGGACGGCACGGTCAAGCAGGTCAGCCCCTTCACGGGGACCGAGGTGTGGACCGTGCCGGGTCGCGGCAACCGGCCGATCTCCCACCCCGTCGCCGAGGTCCATGACCTCGAGCCCCACGAGCGCACGGGCACCTGCGCCTTCTGCTGCGAGCACTACCTGGAGACGCCGCCGGAGAAGGCCCGGGTCGTCGCCCGGGCGGACGGCTCCTTCGAGCGGGTCGATACCCTTCCGGCCTCGGCGCTCTTCGAGACGGTGGCGGCCTTCCGCCGGGTCCCGAACCTCTTCGAGATCCTGTCCTTCGACTACTGGCGGGCCAACCACGGCTACGAGCTGCCGGACACGGCCCGCGAGCGCATGGAGGCCTACCTGGCCGAGCCGGCCGGGCACGAGCACGTGAGCCGGGTGGCCCGCACCAAGCTGCGGGCCTCGGGCCAGGACCCCGCCCGCTGGGAGGCGATGAGCGCGGCCGAGCAGCGCGCCTACGCGGCCCCCTTCTTCGCCTCCGGCCACGACGTCATCATCGCCCGGCGCCACTACACGGACGACGCCGTCGACTCCTCGGGCCTGGCGAGCTCGGGCACGCTGAGCGTGGCGGAGCACCGGGCGTACACGCGCCTGGCGGTGCAGTCGGCGCAGAGCCTGTACGAGGCCAACCGGTGGGTGCGCTACGTGGCGGTCTTCCAGAACTGGCTGCGGCCGGCGGGGGCGTCCTTCGACCACCTGCACAAGCAGCTCGTGGGGATCGACGAACGCGGGGTCTCCAGCCAGCTCGAGCTGCAGCGGGTGCGGGCGAACCCCAACATCTACAACGAGATGGGGGTGGACTACGCGGCCTACAACGGGCTGCTGGTGGCCTCGAACGAGCACGCGGTGGCCTTCGCGGGCTTCGGCCACCGCTACCCGACGCTGGAGGTGTACTCGACGTCGCCGGTCTGCGAGCCGTGGCTCATGAGCCGCGAGGAGGTCGACGCCGTGTCCGACCTGCTGCACGCCCTGCACGCGGCGACGGGCGCGGGCGTGCCCTGCAACGAGGAGTGGCACCACCGGCCCATCGACGTCGACCAGTCGATGCCGTGGCACGTGACGCTCAAGTGGCGCGTGTCCACGCTGGCGGGCTTCGAGGGCGGCACGAAGATCTATCTCAACACGATCGACCCGTGGAGCCTGCGCGAGCGTGTGGTGGAGCGGCTGGAGGACCTGCGGGCGGACCGGCTCATCGCGCCGATGGCGGTGGGTGAGGAGTGCCCGACGACGCCCAACCGGCTGCTGTACAACCCGGTCCTCACGCGCTGAGTCCGCCTCACAGCCCCAGGGCGCTGCGCTCCTCGGCCCCGACCCAGCCGGGGCGGGCCTCCAGGGCCCGGAACCAGCGGGCCAGTGCCGGCCAGAAGGACAGCGAGGGCGCGTCCCCGCCCGGCATGTGGCGGCGGCCGCCGTAGGTGTAGGACTGCAGCGTGGTGAACAGGCGGATGTCGCTGCCGGTGGGCTGGTCGCCGCACAGGTACTGGCCGACGGCGATGACGGCGGACAGCGGCGGGGCGTCCTGGATCGTCAGGCCCGCCTCCCGTGAGGCCTCCATGCGGGTGGCGCGGGCGAGGACCGTGTCGATGACGTCGAGGGCCACGAGCATCTCGTGGGCGGCGGCCTCGGCGACCTCCTCGTCCTCAGCGTGGGTGGCGACGCCGTAGGCCCGGTTGACGTGCTCGCCGACCCAGGCGTCCCAGGCGTCCGTCGAGTGGCGCCGGTCCAGGGGGTACAGGTCCGGGGAGCCGGCCGCGTGCAGGTCCCACCAGGCGGTGGCGAGGTCGAGGAGCAGGTCGCCGGAGTCGTCGCAGACCACCTGCCCGGTGGTGGTGTCCACGAGCGCGGGGATGGTGAGCGGGTCCTCGTGGCCGGGCGTGGCCGCGTAGACCTCGGCGAGCGAGCGCGCCCCGAGGACGGGGTCGGTGCCGGGCTCCCCGCTGGCGTCGGTCAGCTCCCAGTAGCCGTCCTCGCCGCGCCCGTAGCACCAGGAGACGGGCAGGGCCTCGGTCAGGCCCAGCAGGCGGCGGGCGATGAGCACCCGGCGGCACCAGGGGCAGGAGCCGGAGGCGACGAGCCGGTAGCGGCCCGGCTCGGGGGTGAGGTCCCCGGCGGTGAAGCGGTGCGAGGTGGCGATGGCCATGATGTCCTCCAGGACTCGGCGGTGTCGCGGGGCCCCGGTGGGGCGCGTCTCCATGGTGGGGCCTGGGCCGCGAGCGCGCCACGCTTTTCCCGTCAGGCGGAACCTCCCGCGGCGCCGGCTGCCCGGACCGGCCCCTCAGGCGGCCCGCCGCCGTGAGCGGCGGGCCGCCTGGATGTCGGGGTCCGGCACGGGCACGGCCGCCACGAGGCGGCGCGTGTAGTCCTGCTGCGGGCGGGCGAGCACCTGTTCGGTGACCCCCTCCTCGACGACCCTGCCCTGCGACAGGACGAGGGTGCGGGCGGCCACGGAGTCGACGACGGCGAGGTCGTGGGAGACGAAGAGGCAGGCGAAGCCGAGCTCGTGCTGGAGAGCGCGCAGCAGGTCGAGGACGACCGCCTGGACGGAGACGTCCAGGGCGCTGGTCGGCTCGTCGGCGATGACCAGGCGGGGGTCCAGGGCCAGGGCGCGGGCGATGGCGACGCGCTGGCGCTGGCCCCCGCTCATCTCGTGCGGGTAGCGCTCGGACATCGAGGCGGGCAGGTGCACCGCGTCGAGCAGCTCGAGGACGCGCCGGCGGCGTACCGGGGCGCTGAGCCCGCCGTGGATGACGAGCGGCTCGGCGACCGAGGAGCCGACCGTGCGGCGCGGGTTGAGTGAGGAGGCCGGGTTCTGGTAGACGACGCCGGTGCTGCGCCGGGCCTCCAGGAGGTCCCTGCGCCCGGCGCCGGCGACCTCGACGCCGCCTACTCGCACCGAGCCGGAGGCCACGGGCACGAGGCCCGTGAGGGCGGTGGCGATGGTCGACTTGCCGGAGCCGGACTCGCCGACGAGGCCGAGGACCTCCCCGGGCGCGATGGTGAGGCTGACGTCGTGGACGGCGTGGACCCGGCGGCGCCCGTTGCGGTAGATGACGTTGAGGTCCGTGACCTCGACGACGTTGTCCACGCCCTCCTCGCGTGGCGCGCGCTCGCGGGCGACCGCCTCGAAGGGGTTCTCCTGGCGCAGGGAGTCCAGGCGCGGGACGGCGGTGAGGAGCTGGCGCGTGTAGGGGTGTCGGGGGCGGTGGAAGACCTCGCGGACCTCGCCGCGCTCGACGACCCGCCCGTGGCGCATGACGGCGACGTCGTCGGCCACGTCCGCGACCACGCCCATGTCGTGGGTGATGAGCAGGACGGCGACGCCCGTGCGGGTGAGCTCGCGCAGCAGGTCGAGGATCCCGGCCTGGACGGTGACGTCGAGGGCGGTGGTCGGCTCGTCGGCGATGAGGACCCGTGGCCCGCAGGCCATGGCCAGCGCGATGCAGGCGCGTTGGAGCTGGCCGCCGGAGAGCTGGTGCGGGTAGGAGCGGGCGATGCGGGCCAGGTCCTCCCCCTCGCCCAGGCCGGCGCGTGAGAGCAGGCCGAGGACCCGGGGCGCCAGGTCCCGACGGCGCAGGCGACCCTCGTGGGCGCGCACCGCCTCGCCGACCTGGGAGGCGATGGTCTCGAGCGGGTCGAGGGCGGTGGTCGGCTCCTGGAAGACGGTGCCGACGAGGCGCCCGCGCACGTCGTCGAGAACGCGGCGCGAGGCGCCCACGAGCTCGGTGGCCCTGGACCCGTCCTGGGCCAGCAGGGCGGAGCCGGAGACGGTGGCGGTCGGGGGGAGGAGGCCCAGCGCCCCCATGGCGGTGACCGACTTGCCCGAGCCGGACTCGCCGACGAGGGCGAGGACGCGTCCGGGCAGGAGGTCGAGGTCGACGTCGGCGCTGGCGGGGCGGGGGCTTCCCACGAAGGACACGCCGAGGCCGCGCAGGCTGAGGGCGGGACCCGTCGGGCCGCCCAGCGCCTGGGTCGTCACCTGGCCGGCCGGGCCGTGGGGGTGGGTCCGGGCCTCCTCCCCGCCCATCAGGCGCTCACCCCGACGACGAGGTAGTTGGGGTACGCCGGGTAGGACTCGACGAAGAAGTCCGTCACGCCCGAGCCCGCCAGGAAGCTGTTGCGGCGGTTGGCCAGCGGCACCACAGGCGCCTGGGCGGCGACCCGCTGGTCGATGGCGGCCCACTTGGCCCCGGCCTCGGCGGGGTCGAGCGTCGCGATGGCCTCCTCGATGGCGGCGTCGACCTCGGGGTCGGAGTAGCGAGAGATGTTGTAGCCGCCGCCCCCGATCTCCGAGGAGGCGAACAGCGGCTGGATGTAGGCGCTGGCGGAGGGGAAGTCGGCGTTCCACGAGCCGATGGCGAGGTCGTAGGTGGAGCCGTCGCCCTGGGTGGCGCGCTCGGAGACCACCTCGGACTCCTGCGGGTCGATGGTCACCCTCAGGCCCGCCTCGGTCAGGGCCTGCTGGACCGCCTGGGCGACCGCCTGGGTGGCGGTGTCGTTGGCGGCCAGGAGGATGAGCTCGCCGACCTCCTTGCCCGCCAGGGTGGCGGCCACGGCCTCGACATCGGTCGGGTACAGGTCGTACTCGACACGCCCGGGGATGCCGGGGGCGATGTAGGTCGTGGCCGCGGAGGCCCCGAGCTGGCCTCCCAGGGCGGAGACGACCGCGGTCTTGTCCACGGCCCGGGAGATCGCCTGGCGGACCTCGACGTCGGTGACACGCTCGGTGTTGATCGCCAGGTACTGCAGCGGGCCGCCCTCGGCGGGGGTCGCCAGGCGCTCGGCGGCCTCGGCGTTGCCGGAGACCTGGGCGAGCTGGGCGGCGGCGACACGGTCCGCGCAGAAGGCGTGGGCGTCGTCGCCGGCGGAGGCGATAATGCGCTGGATGGAGGTCGACTCGTCCTGGCCGAGCTCGAAGACGATGGTGTCGGGCAGGGCGAGGCGGACATCGTCGGTGTCGGCGGACCAGTGCTCGTTGCGCACGAGGGTGGCGGAGACGCCGGTGGAGTACTGCTCGACCCGGTAGGGGCCGGAGGCGATGGGCGTGCGCGCGTAGGTGGCGACGTCGTCCTTGTCCTCGGGCACCGGGGAGAAGGCGGGCTGGGCGACGATCCACGGCCAGTCGCCGTAGGTCTGCCTGAGGTGGAAGACGATCGTCTTGTCGTCCGGGGTCTCGATGGAGTCGAGGTGGGCGCCGTCGAAGGGGCCCTCGTAGCCCTCGGTGCCGGCCAGGAGGGTCTTGTGGTAGCCCAGGCCCCCGGCGAGGGCGGGAGCGAAGGAGCGCTCGAGGCCGTACTTGACGTGCGCGGAGGTGATGGCCGTGCCGTCCTCGAAGAAGAGCCCGTCCTTGAGGGTGTAGGTCCAGGACAGGCCGTCCTCGGAGACGGTGCCGGTGTCGGTGGCGAGGTCCGCGACGACCTCGACCTCGGACCCCTCGCTCAGGGACCAGGTGGTGAGCCGGCGGTGGACGAGGACGAGGGAGGTCACGGGCATCGACTGGCTCTTGGCGGGGTCCCAGTTGATGTCGGTGCCAGAGGTGAGGATGCCCAGGCGGCCACCGGGGGAGACCTCGGCGCTGCCCGCGCTGCCGGAGGTGGAGGAGGACCCGGTGGAGCTGGCCCCGCAGGCGGCGAGCGTGAGGGCGAGGGCGGAAAGCCCTGCGCCGGCGAGGAGGCTGCGGCGGCTGGGGTTCAGGGTGCGTGCCATGGTGGTGCTCATTCCTGTTGAGTCATACCCCTTACAGGTATGGGGTTCCTTTATGGGTGGGCCGGCCCGGAGGCCGGGGCATGGGGGCCGCGCGGCGCGGCGGGGGCGGGCTAGACCCGCGGGTCGATGACGGCCGCGAAGGCGTCGACGACGAGGTTGGCGATGACGACGAAGGAGGCTGACACGATCGTCACGCCCATGACGACGGGCACGTCCACGGTGCCGACGGCGTCCATGAGCAGGGCGCCCAGGCCCTGCATGGAGAAGACGCGTTCGGTGATGACCGCGCCGCCGAGCATCCCGCCCAGGTCGAGGGCGAAGTAGGTCACCACCGGCAGCGAGATGTTGCGCATGACGTGGCGCCCGATGACGCGCCGCTCGCTCAGGCCCACGGCCCGGCCGGTGCGCACGTAGTCCTCACCGAGGTTCTCGAGCACCTCGCCGCGCACCATCCGGGCGTAGACGGCGGCGGAGATGAGCGCGAGGACGGTCCACGGCAGGACAAGGTGCCACAGCCAGCCCACCGGGTCCCGGGTGAGCGGGACGTAGCCGGAGGTCGGCACCAGGCCGAGGGTGAAGCCGAGCAGGAGGATGCCCAGCAGGCCCAGCAGGTAGGAGGGGGCGGAGACCCCCAGGACCGTGCCGGTCATGATGACGCGGTCGAGCCTCGTGCCACGGCGCAGGGCGGAGACCATGCCCGCGACGACTCCCATGAGCAGCCACAGGACGGCCGCGCCCACCGCGATGGAGGCGGTGACGGGCAGGCGGGTGGCGATGAGCTCGGTCACCGGCGTCGACAGGCGGAAGGAGTAGCCCAGGCAGGGGGCGGAGCAGACGATCGCCCCCGTCCCGGAACCGAAGGTCCGGCCCGCGACGATGCCGGTGACGTAGTGCCAGAACTGCGCGTACCAGGGGTCGTCGTAGCCCATGAGCTCGCGCGCCCGCTCGAGGTTCGCGGGCGTGCAGGGCTTGCCGCAGGCCAGGCTGGCCGGGTCCGAGGGCCACAGGGAGAAGATCGCGAAGGTGACGAAGGCGACCACGAGCAGGACGAGGAGGGTCTGGACGAGCCGGGAGGCGAGGAAGCGCAGGCGGTTCATCGGTGCTCACCGGTCCTGGGGTCGAGGGCGTCGCGCAGGCCGTCACCGAAGAGGTTGAAGGCGAGGGTGACGAGGAAGAGGGCGGCGCCGGGGAAGAGCAGGTACCAGGGGTCCGTGCTCACCCAGGTGACGGCGTTGCCGATGGAGCGGCCCCAGGAGGGTGTCGGTGGGGCGACGCCGACGCCGAGGAAGGACAGGGCGGCCTCGGCGGTGATCTTGCCGGGGATGGAGACCGTGGTGAAGACGATGATGGTGGCGACGAGGTTGGGCAGGACCTGCGTGAGCAGGACGTGCGGCTCGCTGGCGCCCATGGCCCGGGAGGCGCCGACGAAGGTGCGTGCGCGCACGGCCAGGGTGCGGCTGCGCAGGACGCGTGCCGTCGACGGCCAGCCCAGGACCCCGATGATGACGATCATGACGAGCACGCGCGGGGCGGTGGCCGGGATGAGCGCGGAGACGGCGATCATGAAGATGAGGTGGGGGAAGCCGAGGGTGACGTCGGTGACGCGCGAGACGAGGGCGTCCCACCAGCCGCCGAAGTACCCCGCGCTCACGCCCAGGGCGATGGCGATGACCATCGACAGCAGGGTCGCGCCCATGCCGATGGAGAAGGAGGTGCGCGTGCCCTCGACGACGATGGCAAACAGGTCGCGGCCGGTCTGCGGCTCGACGCCGAAGGGGTGGGCGGCGCTCACGCCCCCGAGGGGTCCCAGCGGCAGTCCGAGGTCGTCGAGGAGGTCGAGGTTGTAGCTGTAGGCGTCCACCCCGACCGCCCGCGTGAGGAGCGGGGCGAGGAGTGCGACGAGCGTCGTGAGCACGACGATGACGGCGCCGGCGACAGCGCCCCGGTCGCGGCCGAGGCGGTGCGCGACGGCGCGCCAGCCGCTGGGGCGGCCCGCAGCGCGGTCGGCGTCGTCGGCAGCCGGGTGGGCGGCGACGGCCGGGGAGACGTCGGCGGCAGGCTCAGCGGTCGCAGGGGTACGGGGGTCCTGTACGGACGGGGCCACAACGGCACCTCACGGGGGTCGGTGAGCGCGGGAGCGCGCTCGAGGGCGAATGGGTGTGGAGCTGTCGTCAACGACAGCAGCAGCAACACATTCGCTTGGTCATGCGACCGGGACCTCTCGACGTGGGTGGTGGGCGGCCGTGCTCGGGCGCCCGTCGGCTGGTCCCGGACGCTAGCAAGGTGCCGACCGACAGGTCGATACCCTCCCGTGATCTGAGACGAGCCTCTCAGTGGCCCCGTCCTCACACACCGAGGAAGCGGGCGACCTCCTCGTCTCCCGGGTGCGCCCGCAGCGCCCCCATGGTGCCCAGGGCGCGCAGCCGTCCGGCGACCATGACCCCCACCCGGTCCGCGACGGCCTCGGCCTCGGCGTGGTCGTGCGTGACGTAGAGGGCGGTCATGCCCTCGGCCCGCAGGATCCTCGCCAGGTCCTGGGACAGGGACTCGCGCAGGGCCCGGTCCAGGGCGGACAGGGGCTCGTCGAGCAGGAGGAGGCGGGGTCGCGGGGCCAGGGAGCGGGCCAGGGCCACGCGCTGCGCCTGCCCGCCGGACAGGGTGGTCACGGCCCGGTGCCCGTAGCCGGGCAGGCCGACGAGTGCGAGGACCTCGTCCACGCGGGCCTCGCGCTCGGCGCGCGGCAGACCCGCCAGGCCGTAGGCGACGTTGCCGGCGACGTCCCGGAAGGGGAAGAGCTGGCCGTCCTGGAAGACCATCCCGAAGCCGCGCCTGTGGACGGGGGTGGCGACGACGTCCCGCCCCGCCCAGCGGACCGCGCCTGCGGCAACGGGCTCGAGCCCGGCGACGGCGCGCAGGAGGGAGGACTTGCCGCAGCCGGAGGGGCCGAGGAGGGCGAGGACCTCGCCGTCGGCCACGGTCAGGCTCACGGCGTCGACGGCGGTGACGGGTGCGCTCCGGCTCGCGCCGCGGCCCGTGGCCGGGTAGACGACGCTGAGGTCCGCGACCTCGAGGGCGGTGCTCATGCGCTCTCCTTCTCCTGCGTCCCCCGCGAGCTCGAGGGTTCTGTCGCGACGTCGAGGGTGACGCCCTCGAACTCGGCACGTAACCCTCGAGCTCGCGCCCGCAGGCGGTACGGGCGGTGTGGGCGGGCGGCGGGGCGGGATGCCCGCAGGCGCGCGGTCTGGGCCCACTCGCAGGCCAGCATGAGCGCCGCCGTCCCGGCCGCCAGGACCACGCCGGCGGCCAGCCCCATCCCCTGGTTCTGGGCCCCGGGCGAGCCGATGAGCCGGTAGAGGACGACCGGCAGCGTCTGGGTAGCGGGCCGCACGAGGAAGGACGTGGCCCCGAACTCCCCCAGGCTCGTGGCCAGGGCGAAGCCCGCGGCGAGCCCGCCGGCGCGCAGCAGGTGCGGGCCGTCCACGCTGGCGAGCACCCGCCCGGGCCCGGCGCCGAGCGTGGCGGCCGCCTCACGCTGGCGCGGGTCGATGGCCCGCAGCGCCGGCAGGAGGGTGCGCACCACGAGGGGCACGGCGACAACCGCCTGGGCGAGCGGAAGCACCCACCACGAGCGGGTCAGTGCCAGGGGCGGGCGGGTGAGGGTGATGAGGAAGCCGAATCCCACGGTGACGGCGCTGACCCCCAGCGGCAACATGAAGGCCGAGTCGAGGGCGCGCACACCGCGCCGCAGCCAGGGCGATCGGGGACGGCGCGAGACGACCAGGGCCACCGCCACCCCGATGACCAGCGAGATCGCGGCGGCGACGACAGCGACCCTCAGGGAGCTGGCGGCCGCCTCCCAGACGGTGACGGTCAGGGCGTTGCGCCCGCCGGTGGTGCCCAGGTCCGTGTAGTTCGCGAGCGTCCAGCGCCCGGCGCGCCGCAGCGAGCGGGCGAGCAGCACCGCCATGGGGCCGATGAGCAGCCCGGTGACGACGGCCAGGGTGAGCAGCAGGGCCGGGGCGTCGCCGCGGCGCAGGGGGGTGGCGGGCACGTCCAGATGCAGGCGCAGGGCGGCCTGGTGGGCGGCGCGGGCCCGCTCACTGACCCACAGGCAGGCGGCGATGACGGCCAGCTGGAGCACGCTGAGGACGGCTGCGGCGCGCAGGTCGAGGTACTGGGCGGTGAGCACGTAGATCTCGGTCTCGATGGTGCCGATGCCGGGGCCGCCCAGGACGAGGACGACGCCGTAGGCGGTCGCGCAGAACAGGAAGGCGAGGGAGGCGGCGGAGGCGATGGCGGGGGCCAGGCTCGGCAGCGTCACGGTGAGGAAGGCCCGCCAGGGGGAGGCTCCCAGGGTGCGGGCGGCCTCGACGGCGCGCGGGTCGAGACGCGACCACATGGTGCCGACGGTGCGCACCACGAGCCCGTAGTTGAAGAAGGTGAGGGCGGCGACGACGGTCACCGTGGAGCCGGCGAGCGCGCCGTCGAACCAACCGCCCAGCGGGCCGCCGGTGGTGACCATGGCGTGGAAGGCGACGCCGACGACGACGCTGGGCAGCACGAAGGGCACGGTGACCAGGGCGCGCAGCAGGTCGCGTCCGGGGAAGCGGCGCCGGTAGAGCACGAGCGCGCCGGGAACGCCCAGGACGACGCAGACGGCGGTGGCGGCGGTGGCCTGCAGGAGGGTCTGGCGGATGATCCGCCACGTGCGCTCGCGGGTGAGGACCTCCCCGAAGCCGGACAGGTCGAGCGTCCCGTCGGGGGCCAGGCCCCGGGCGACGAGGGTGGCGACGGGCCAGGCGAACAGGACGCCGAGGAAGACGAGGGGCAGGCCGACGGCGAGCGCCCAGCCCGCGCACTCACCCGCCGTCGGCCCCGGGCCCCTGACCCGCCCAGCCCGTGCGCTCACGCGCCGACGGCCTCGGTCCAGGCGGCGAGCCAGGCCTCGCGGTTGGCGTCGATGTCCGCCGGGTCGACGACGACCGGGGTCCGGCTCACGGCGCCGAAGGCCTCGATCTCCTCGCTGAGCGCGGCCCGGGTGTTGACCGGGTACATGTACATGTTGTCCGGGATGGACTCCTGGACCTCGACGGACAGCATCCACTCGATGAAGGCCGTGGCTCCCTCGGGGTTGGCGGCCCCGGCGAGAACCCCGGCGTACTCGACCTGGCGGGTGGCGGTGGCCGGGACGGAGGCGGTGGTCGACGTCGTGCCGTCCTCGCTGACGGTGGCGGCCGGGGAGGAGGAGTAGGAGACGACGATCGGGTAGGTGCCACCCTCGCCGCTGCCGGAGAAGTCCGTGTAGTAGGCGTCGCTCCACCCCTCGTCGATCTTGGCGCCGTTGGCCACGAGGTCCTTCCAGTACTGCTGCCAGGCGCCCTCGCCGAAGTGGCCAATGGTGGCGACGAGGAAGGCGAGGCCGGTGGAGGAGGAGGTGGGGTTGATGAGGACGCTCAGGCCCTTGTGCTCCGGCTTGGTGAGGTCCTCGAAGCTGGTGGGCTCGGCCAGGCCGTGCTCGGTGAACCAGGTGGTGTCCGTGTTGAGGCAGACCTCGCCGAAGTCGACGGGCACGAGCGCGGGGGTGTCCGCGACGAGGTACTGCTCGACGTCGACGCCGTCGGGCAGGGTGACCGTGACGCCGGTGTCGATGACGCCCTCGCCCAGGGCGCGGGAGGCGAAGGTGTTGTCGATGCCGTAGACGGCGTCGCCCAGGGGGGCGTCCTTGGTCAGGACGAGCTTGTTGACCAGCTCGCCGGCGTCCCCAGCGGGCACGAGCTCGAGGGTGAGGCCGGTGGAGGACTCGAAGGCGGCGATGAGCTCGTCGGGCACGTGGAAGGAGTCGTGGGTGAGGACGGCGACGGTGGAGGCGCCGGCCTGGGTGTCGCCGTCGGCGCCCCTGGACCCGCAGGCGGCGAGGGTGAGGCCGACGGCGCCGAGGGCGGCCCCGGTGAGCAGCGCGCGGCGGGCGATCGGGCGGTTCGGGAGGGTGGTCATGGTGGTCTCCTGGACGTGTGTCAGGAGGGCCTGCGCGGCCCGGGGGGCGCGCAGGGAGATGCTCGACTTCCTTCGCCGGTGCTAACCGGAGCAGGTTCGAGGGTCTGCGGGCTTACCGCACTCTCAGCGCCGGTCGGCGCTCCCCTGTCGTGTGGCAGCAGGCTACCCGGTTGTCCGGGACCTGTTCACCCTCACGGGGGATGACGACGGCGACCGCGTTCGTGAGACTGTGCCCATGAGCACCACTGACCCGGCCTCGCGCCCCTTCACCTCGTTCACGGGGGCGCGCTCGCCCCGCTACCCGGCCCCGGACGTCGCGCGCGGCTTCATGCTGCTGCTCATCGCCGTGGCGAACGTGCCGTTCTGGCTCATGCTCTGGACGGACATCGCCGAGCCGACGGCGGTCGGCACCGCCTGGGAGTGGGTGCGCGGCGCCCTGGTGAACCAGCGCTCCTACCCGCTGTTCGCCCTGCTGTTCGGCTTCGGTCTCATGGTGATGGCCCGCCGTCGGATCGAGCACGACACCGACTCCGTGCTGGAGGCCAACCGCGCCTTCCACGACTGCCTGCCCGAGGCGCACCGGGAGGCCTTCGTGGCGGCGGTGCGCGAGGCGGCGACGGTGGACGCGCGCCGGATGGTGCGCCGCCGCGGGTGGTGGATGATCCTGTTCGGGGCGGTCCACTCCCTGTTCTTCTTCGGCGACATCATCGGCGCCTACGGCCTCATCGCCGTCGTCTTCGCCGGGACCTTCGTGCACCGGCGCAAGGTGACGATGTGGGTGGTGAGCGTCCTCGTCGTCCTGCTCAGCTCGCTCATGCTGGGGTCGAGCTCGTGGCTGCTGTCCACGGGTCCGTCGGGTGTCATGGGCACGGCGGCCTCGGCCGGCGCGGTGGGGGACGCGACGGGCCCCGGCGCCTTCGGGGCGGGGCTGTCCGACCTCATGACCTCGCCCTGGTACCCGCTCATCGGCCTGGGCCTGTGGCTCATCAACACGCCGATGACGCTGCTGATGTCGATGGCGCTGCCGGCGTCCTTCCTCGGGGCGTGGATCGCGGGCACGGACCTGCTCACGCACCCGGAGCGCCGACGCGGGGCGCTCATCGGCGGCGGGCTGGCGGGCCTGGCGGTCGCCGCGCTCACGTGGGCGCCCTTCAACGCCCTGGTGGACGGCGCTCAGATGCCGGTGTGGGCGGCGGTCCTCACCGGCCCGGGCACGACGATCGTGGGTGGGCTGGCGGGTGCCTGCGGGTGGCTGGCGCTGCTGGCGGCCTTCGCCGGTGGGGCACGTGCCGACGGCGAGCCGCTGACCGGGGTGCGCTGGCTGCTGGCCGCGGTGGGCAAGCGGTCGATGACGGCCTACCTGTCGCAGACGGTCTGCTTCGGGCTGCTGTACGGGGGGCTTGCGGTCGCGGGGGCCGAGGTGCCGGGGACGGCGCCGATGGCGCTGAGCGCGGTGCTCGTGTGGGCGCTCGTGGCGGGGCTGTGCGCGTGGCTGGAGCGGGCGGGCCGGCGCGGGCCCTTCGAGCGGCTGCTGCGCGCCGCGGTGGCGCGCTCGGCGGGGCACACGCGGCTCTCGGAGCTGGCGGTGCCGCCGGCGGGGGCAGCGACAGGCGCTCCCACTGAGGCTTCCGCAGGGGCGAGCGCTGAGGCGCCGGGCTCGCCCGGCGGCCCGGCCGAGGGCCCACGGCCGCAGCCGGTGTGAGGCATGATCGGGTCTGGCGCGCCGTCGGGCACGGCGGGCGCGGACGAGACGAAGGAGCACCCCGATGGCGAAGTCCGGTAGCAAGGCCCAGGCCGACCTCATGTGGAAGGCGACGAGCGTGGTCACCACGCTCGTGGCGGGTCTGGTGGCTGACAACGTCGTGGCCGCGGGATGGAAGCTGGTGACGGGCCGGCCGGCGCCGAAGGAGGAGGACCAGCTCCTCGACTACAAGCTGATGGAGGTCGTGGCCTTCGCGGTGATCTCGGGGGCGGCGCTCACGCTCACGCGGCAGCTCACGCTGCGCCAGGCCGCCAAGTGGTACGGCGGCAAGAGGCTCAACCCGCTGACCGGCACCCGCATGCTCGAGTCCTGAGCACGGCTGGGGCGGGCACGGCGCAGCAACACGGCTGGGGCGGGCACGGCGCAGGAGAACCCGGGACGGAGCGCCAGCGCAGCCCGGGGCGGGCCTCGTGCGGGCGCCCACTAGGCTGCGAGCATGACGTTCCTGGCGGCCTTGCGACTGGTGTGCACCGTCGTCGTCCTCGGTCTCACAGCCGTCGGCGTCACGCTGTTCGCGCGCGCCTGCGCGGTGCTCGTGGCCCGGATGCGGCTCGGCCGGCCCGCCCCCGAGCGCTGGCGCCCCGTCCTCGCCCGGGCCGGGGCGATGCTCGGCGAGGTCCTCGGGCACAGCGCCTTCAGGGGGCGCCCCTGGATCCGGGTGGCGCACTGGCTCGTCATGGTGAGCCTCCCGCTGCTGCTCCTCACCCTGGTGACCGGCTACGGCCAGGTGCTGGCCGGCCCGGGCTTCACCCTGCCGTGGCTGGACGCCCAGGTGTGGTGGGCCTGGGGCGTGGAGCTCATCGCCTGGCTGAGCCTGGCCGGGATCCTCCTGCTCGTCGCCGTGCGCCGTCGTCTCACCGCCCGCGGCGTAGCCGCCCCGCCCTTCGACGCCACCAGCGAGGCCGGCACCCGTACCCGCTCCTCGCGCTTCGCGGGCTCGACCGCCCGCCAGGCGGTCTTCGTCGAGGCGGTCATCGTCGGCGTCGTCGTCTGCGTGCTGCTGCTGCGGATGCTCGAGCACGCGCACCTGCAGCTGGCCGCACCGGCCTCCGCGGACTCGGCCCCCGCCTGGCTGCTCTTCCCCCTCACGGCCTGGACCGCTCCCCTGCTCACGCCGCTGGGAGCCGAGGTCATCGAGGGTCTCATCGTCGTCGTCGCCACCGTCAAGGTGGTGGTCTCGATGAGCTGGATGGTCGTCGTCGGGCTGCAGCCCTCCATGGGGGTGGCCTGGCACCGCTTCCTCGCCGTCGTCAACGTCTACGCCCGCCGGGACATGGCGGCAACGGCCGCGGACCCGGCCGCCGTCGCCAAGCGGACCGGGGAGCGGCCGGGCGCCGTCGCCGAGCGGATCGCCGAGGCTGTGCCCGCCGCCCGCCCCGGTGCCAAGTCCCTGGGCCCGCTGCTGCCACTGACCTTCGCCGGCGCCGGTGGCGAGCGCGTCGCCCTCACCGCCGGGACCATGGACGAGCTCGACGCGGCGATGGAGGCGGCTGAGGAGGAGGGGCGCGAGCTGCGCCTCGGGGCGGGCCGGGTGCAGGACCTGACCTGGAAGGGCCTGCTCGACTTCTCCACCTGCACCGAGTGCGGCCGCTGCCAGGACCTGTGCCCAGCCTGGAACACGGGCAAGCCCCTGTCGCCCAAGCTCTTCACGCTGGCGGTGCGCGACCACCACGCGGCCGCCGCCCCGTACCTGACGGCCGCCGCCGAGCTGGGCGTGGAGCCGCAGGACGTGACCGAGGAGCAGGCGGCCGCCCACGGCGGGCTCCTGCGTGGCGGCCGCACGGGCCTGGCCGAGGGCAGCGCCCACACACCCGATGTCCTCGGGGCGCTCCTGGCCGCGAAGGCCGCCCCCGGCGAGAGGGGCGTGGCCGCCCGGCCGGCGCCGCTGGCCGGTGAGGTCGTGCCGGCGGACGTCCTGTGGTCCTGCACCACCTGCGGCGCCTGCGTGGACCAGTGCCCGGTGGACATCGAGCACGTGGACCACATCATCGACATCCGCCGCCAGCAGGTGCTCATGGAGTCCGCCTTCCCCAAGGAGCTGGGGCAGATGTTCCGGCGCCTGGAGTCCAAGGGCAACCCGTGGGGGCTGGCGGCGCGCAAGCGCCTGGAGTGGGCGAAGGACCTGGACTTCGAGGTGCCGGTGGTCGGCGTGGACGTCGAGGACGCCGGCGAGGTCGACTACCTGTTCTGGGTGGGCTGCGCGGGCGCCTACGAGGACCGGGCGCGCCGCACGACGCGCGCCGTCGCCGAGCTGCTGCACACGGCCGGGGTGTCCTTCGCGGTGCTGGGGGACGGCGAGTCCTGCACGGGTGACCCGGCGCGGCGCGCCGGCAACGAGATCCTCTTCCAGATGCTCGCCGCCCAGAACGTCGAGACGCTCAACGAGGCGGGGGCGCAGCGGATCGTCGTCACCTGCGCGCACTGCTTCAACACGCTGGCGCGCGAGTACCCGCAGGTCGGGGGGCACTACGAGGTCCTGCACCACACGCAGCTGCTCAACCGGCTGGTGCGCGAGGGCCGTCTGCGCCCCGCGCCGCCGGACTCGGGGGCCCGGCCGACGGTGACGTACCACGACGCCTGCTACCTGGGGCGTCACAACCAGGTCTACTCGCCGCCGCGCGAGCTGGTGGAGGCGACGGGAGCGGAGGCCGTGGAGATGCCGCGCAGCCGTGAGCGCGCCCTGTGCTGCGGGGGCGGTGGGGCGCGGGCCTTCATGGAGGAGTCGATCGGCACGCGCATCGCCGTCGAGCGCTCCCGGGAGGCTCTGGGCACCGGCGCGCAGGTGGTGGCGACCGCCTGCCCCTTCTGCACGACGATGCTCTCCGACGGCGTGGCCAGTGAGGGTGCCCAGGTGCGGGTGGCGGACGTGGCGACCCTCATGCTCGAGGCCGTGCGCCGGGGGCAGGGGCAGTAAGCCCGGCGGCGCTGCCGCTCGTGTCACCCAGCCCTAGTCAGAGCCCGTCCCGGCCCGCCCAGGTGCTGCAGAAACCGCGGGATCCCGAAGAACCTTCCAACCGAGAATCGCTCTAACTAGGCCTCAGTGACAGCCACGGCCCGCCTCACCGCCGGTAGGGGTCGATGTGCAAGCGCATGCCGCGCGGGTCGCGCACGAGCCCGGCAGCCGCCAGCAGGTCGCTGACCGCGCGGTCGAGCGCGGGGATCCCGTTGAGGCTCTCCACCACCCGTCTGCCGGGGCGGGGTTCCCGCAGTGCCGCACTGGTCTCGGCCTCGACCAGGGCGGCCAGGGCACGCTCCAGCTCCCGCCCGTCGGTGGTGTAGCAGGTGAGGGTGCGCAGGCGCTCGGCGGCGTGGAGCACCGGCCTGCCGCCGCGCACGACGACATGCGCCCCCTGCCGTGCGGCCGGACGCGCAGGCTCCGCGCCGGCGCGCGTCAGCCCGGGCGGCAGGGCCGGCTCGGGCCAGGGGACGAGGTCGCCCACGAGGCAGGCCGGGTCCTTGAGGTCGAGCACCACAGGCTCGGTAGGCCCGCCGCTGGCCAGGTCCCGCAGCCGGTCGACGTCCTCCCGCGCCGCGAACTGGCTGGGCCCGAGCCCCTCGACGAAGGCGCCGCGCAGCACGAGGCCGGTGTCCTCCATGCGCCGCAGCACGGGCAGCAGGGCGCCGATGCCGCCCCGCACGCCGCCGGTGAGCGCGGTGTCCCGGCTGACGACGCCGTAGCGGTCGAGCAGGGACTCGACGTCGGCCAGTGCCTGCTCCTCGGCCGTCACCGCGGGCGCGGTGAGCCGGTGCCACGTGGCCGCCTCGAGCGCCGCCTCCACGGGTGACAGGGGCGCCCCGCCGAGCGCCCCAGCGCGGCCGGGACCGAGCCCGCGGCGGGCTCGCCGGCTGCGCACCCGGCGTGGCGGCGCGGCCGCGGGGCGGGGCTGCAGCAGCGCGCGCACCGGCGCGAAGGAGCCGGCCGTCAGCTCACCGGCGCGCACCAGCGACCACTGCTCCTCCCGGTCCAGCTCCCCCTGACGCAGGCTCGCGCCGACCGCGGGCGCCAGCGGCGAGTCGGAGGGGACGAGGGCGATCTCGCCCAGGCCCTCGGCGGCACCGCCCTGGTCCCGGCAGACCCAGATGACGTCGCCGGAGGCCAGGAGGTCGTCCAGCATGGCGGGACGGTAGCCGGGCACCCGGGCCGGCAGCACGACGGACTCCCACAGCCCGGCCGGCAGCCAGACGCCCTCGAGGGCGGCGATCGTCTCCGCGAGCGCCTCCTCGGCCGCCGCCTGGCCGACCATGCCCGCGCGCTCGAGCACGAGCTGTTGGAGCGCTGAGGGCGGCACCGGCTTGACGGCCTCGCGCGCCTTGGCCAGGGAGCGGTTGCGCACCCGGGTGAGGACCTGGGGCGCGATCCAGCGGCCCTGCTCAGCGCTGCCCAGGCGCATGAGCGCACCCGTGCCACCGAGCTCGGCCAGGGCGCCGGCGGCCACCGCCGTCCCGAGGCCGAGGGCCCGGGCGACGTCGTCGGCGGTGACCAGGACGTGGGTGCGGGCGTGGCGCAGCACGAGGTCGGCCAGGGGTGTGCGCTCTCGCTCCGACGGCGGCGCCCCGGTCCCGTCGTCCTCCGGCGTCCCAGCCCAGTCGGGCACCGGCGCCCCGAGAGCCAGGTGCAGGGCGGGCGCGTCCTCCGCACGCGCCCAGCACTCGCGCTCCCCCAGCCTCACGGGGAAGGTACGCCGGCTGCGCTCGAGCTCCGCGAGTCCGGCGCGCACGGCCGCCAGGGCGCCGCCCTCACCCCGGCTGCGCGCCACCAGCTCGTCGAGCGTCAGCGGGCCGAGCTCGCGCAGGAGGTCGGCGACCCCCTCGGCGTCGGCCCGCACCCGCCGTCGGGCCGCCAGGTGCTGCAGCTCGGAGGCGACCTCGGCCATGACCTCCTCGTCCAGCAGGTCGGCAATGCCGCCGTCGCCCACGAGCGAGGCGACGACGTCGGGATCCAGGGAGAGCAGCTGCGCCCGGCGCTCGGTGTGCGGCAGGTCCTCCTGGTACAGGAAGGCGCTGGTGTAACCGAACAGCAGCGGGCGGGCGAAGGGCGACGGCACCTGCGTGACCGCCTCCATCACGCGCACCTGCTGGTGGGCCAGGCGCTCCATGAGGACGCGCAGGGAGGGAAGGTCCCACACGTCCTGCAGGCACTCGCGGGCGGCCTCCACCGAGACCGGGAAACCGGAGACCTGCCGTGAGGCCTCCAGGAGCTGGCCGGCCTTGAGGCGCTGGAGCCACAGCGGGGTGCGGCTGCCGGGGCGCGCCGTCGGCATGAGCAGGCAGCGGGCGGCGCACTCGCGGAAGCGGGCGGCGAAGACCGCGGTCTGGTCGACGCCGGTGCGCACCAGCTGGTCGATCTCCACCGGGTCGAAGAGGAGCAGGTCCGCGCCCGGTGGTTGCTCGGTGTCCGGCAGCAGCAGCACCATGCCGTCATCGCCGGTGACGACCTGCGGGTCGGTGCCCAGCGTGCGGCGCACCCGCTCCTTGACAGCCATGGCCCAGGGCTCGTGGACGCGACGGCCCAGCATGCTGTGCAGGATGAGGCGCCAGCTGCCGCTCTCGTCCCGGCACTGCTCCAGCACGAGCGCGGTGTCGCAGGGGATGACGCCGGTCGCCCTGCGCTGCTCGCGCAGCAGCGACACGAGGTTGGCCTGGGCGTGAGCGTCCAGGCCGGCGCGCCCCAGGCGCTCGGTGAGAGCCGGTTGCGGCGCCTCCCCGGGGCCGCCGACGCCCAGGAGCCCGGCCGCCTCCCGCAGGAACGCGCCCTTGGCTGCACCGGTGGCGGCCGGCCGTCCGGCCCCCTCGCCGCGCCAGAAGGGCAGGCGGGCGCTGCGGCCGGGTGCCGGGTCGACGACGACGCGGTCCGTACCGATCTGCCGGATGCGCCAGGAGGAGGTGCCCAGGGTGATGACGTCCCCGACGCTGGACTCGTTGACCATCTCCTCGTCCAGCTCGCCCACGCGCCGGCGGCCCGCGGTGGCCTCACCCTCGGGCAGCACGACCGGGAACAGGCCGCGGTCGGGGATGGTCCCGGAGGCGGCGACGGCGAGGCGCTGCGCGCCGGGGCGGGCGGTGAGGGTACCGGTCTCGCGGTCCCACACGATCCGTGGGGAGAGGTCGCTGAGGTCGGCGCTGGCGTTGCCTCCGGCGAGCAGCGTGAGCACGGAGTCGAAGGCGGCGCGCGGCAGGGCCGTGTAGGGGGCGGCGCGGGTGACGGTGGCGTACCAGTCATCGGCGGTGCGCTCCTCGGTGCTCACGGCGGCGACGGTCTGCTGGGCGAGCACGTCCAGGGCGTTGGGGACCAGGGCGGTGCGCTCGATGCTGCCGGAGCGCATGCCCTCGGCGACGACGACGGCGTCGATGAGCTGGGTGCGCTCGATGGGGTAGATGGTGCCGCGCGGGCGCCCGCCGACGCGGTGCTCGGCGCGTCCCACGCGCTGCAGGCCGGCGGCCACCGACGGCGGGGGCGCCACCTGGAGGACGAGGTCGATGGAGCCCATGTCGATGCCGAGCTCGAGGGAGGCGGTGGCCACGACGCAGCGCAGCGCCCCGGACTTGAGCTCGGCCTCGACCTGGCGGCGCTGCTCCTTGGAGACCGAGCCGTGGTGCGCCTTGGCGATGACGGGGGCGCCCTCGGGCAGTGCGTGGGTGCGTGCGCTCTGGCCCATCTCCCAGGACTCGCGGTGGCGCACCGGCTCGGGGGCGGCCTGGGAGTCCGACGGCGGTGGCTGGCCGCCGTCGGGCCCCGACTGTGCGCGCTCAGCGGCCAGGTGCGCGGCGTAGGCCTCGTTGAGGTGGGCGGTCAGTCGCTCGCACAGGCCCCGGGAGTTGACGAAGATGAGCGTCGTGTGGTGGGCGAGGACCTGCTCGAGCAGCGCGCGCTCGATATGAGGCCAGATGGAGAGCGTCATGCGGGCGGGGGCGCCCCCGGAACCCGTGGCACCGTCGGAACCGGCGGCCATGGCGGCGCGCAGGGCCCGGTCGCTGCGCCACACCTCGCGGCCGCGCCGTCCACCGGTGGTCCCGGCCGGGCCCGCCCCGATCCCGCCGCCCGCCCCACCGCGGGGCGCGCCCCTCAGGGCCCGCTCGTGGCGGTCCCACGTGGCCGGGACGCGGGCCATGTCGGCCACCGGCACGCACACGCTGACGTCGGGGGTGGTGCGCTCGTCGTCGGCGATGATGCTCACCGGGTGCGGGCCGCCCAGGAAGCGGGCGATCTCCTCGGGCGGGCGGACGGTCGCGGACAGGCCGATGCGCTGCGCGGGACGGGGCAGGAGGTCGTCCAGGCGCTCGAGGGACAGGGCCAGGTGGGTGCCGCGTTTGTCCCCCGCGAAGGAGTGGATCTCGTCGACGATGACGGTCTCGACGCTGCGCAGGGTCTCGCGCACCGCGCTGGTGAGCATGAGGTAGAGCGACTCGGGGGTGGTGATGAGGATGTCGGGCGGGTGCGTGCGCAGGCGGCGGCGCTCGGCCGGGGTGGTGTCGCCCGTGCGCGTGCCGACGGCGATGGTGGCAGCGGGCTCGCCCATCTCCTCGGCCGCCTCGGCGATGCCGGCCAGGGGGCGGCGCAGGTTCCGCTCGACGTCGGCGCCCAGGGCCTTGAGGGGGGAGATGTACAGGACCCTCACTCCGCGCTGCTCGCCCTCCTCGCTGGGGCGGCAGAGGCGGTCGATCGCGGACAGGAAGGCGGCCAGGGTCTTGCCCGATCCGGTGGGGGCGATGGCCAGGGCGTTCTCGCCGCGGCCGATGGCCTGCCAGGCGCGCCGCTGCACGGGTGTCGGCCCGGCCGGGAAGGCGGCGTCGAACCAGGCGCGGGTGGCGGGCGTGAAGGTGGCGGGCGGCATCGGGGTCAGGATAAGTGCCTGTCACCCAGCCCTGGTCAGAACCCGTCCCGGCCCGCCCAGGTGCTGCAGAAACCGCGGGATCCCGCGGAACCTCCCAATTGAGAAGCGCTCTTACCAGGGAGGAGTGACACGTACCCTGCTCCCATGCCCTCCGTCATCCAGGTGCGCGGCGCGCGCGTGCACAACCTCCGGTCCGTCGACGTCGACGTCCCCCTCGGACGCCTGGTCGCCGTCGCCGGGGTGTCCGGCTCCGGCAAGTCCTCCCTCGCCCTGGGCACCCTCTACGCCGAGGGCGCCCGCCGCTACCTGGAGTCCCTGTCCACCTACACGCGCCGCCGCCTCACCCAGGCCGCCCGGCCCGACGTCGACGAGGTCCTGCACGTGCCCGCCGCGCTCGCGCTCCACCAGCGCCCGCCCGTGCCCGGTGTGCGCTCCACCTTCGGCACCTCCACGGAGGTCCTGAGCAGCCTGCGCCTGGCCTTCTCTCGCCTGGGCCACCACGCCTGCCCCAACGGGCACCTCAACGAGCCGACCACCGCCGTCGCCCTCGAGGTGCCGATCACCTGCTCCACCTGCGCCGTCGACTTCCTCGGCCCGGGTGCGGAGGAGCTCGCCTTCAACTCGGGCGGCGCCTGCCCCACCTGCGAGGGCACGGGCACGGTGCGCACGGTGGACGAGTCGACCCTGGTGCCCGACGAGTCGCTGTCCATCGACGAGGGAGCGGTCGCTCCCTGGCAGAACCTCATGTGGTCGCTCATGAAGGACATCGCCCGCGAGATGGGCGTGCGCACCCACGTGCCCTTCCGCGAGCTGACGGACCGGGAGCGCGAGACCGTGCTCCACGGTCCCGCCGAGAAGAGGCACATCCTCTACGTCAACGAGAAGACCGACGTGGCGGCTGAGATGGACTTCACCTACTACAGCGCGGTGCGCACCGTGGAGAACGCGCTGTCCAAGGTGAAGGACGAGCGGGGCATGAGGCGCGTGGAGAAGTTCCTCCACGAGGACGTCTGCCCGGACTGCGGCGGCTCGCGCCTGTCCGCCGCCGTCCGCGCCACGCGCCTGTGCGGGACCGGCCTGGACGAGGCCTGCCGGCTCCCGCTCGGCGAGCTGGTGGAGTGGGTGTCCGGCGTCCCCGCCACGATGCCGGAGGAGCTGAGGGCGATGGCGGAGCAGATCGTCGACGAGCTGCGGGTGACCGCCGGCCGCCTCATGGACCTGGGCCTGGGCTACCTCTCCCTCGACCGCGCCTCGATGACCCTGTCCACGG
This sequence comes from Actinomyces sp. AC-20-1, assembly GCF_023369555.1. Taxonomy (GTDB): domain Bacteria; phylum Actinomycetota; class Actinomycetes; order Actinomycetales; family Actinomycetaceae; genus Actinomyces. The sequence continues at coordinate 66,569 of NZ_JACJVC010000004.1, forward strand.
GCGAGCGCCAGCGCGTCCAGCTGGCGCGGGCCGTGCGCAACCGGACGACGGGCGTCCTGTACGTCCTGGACGAGCCGAGCATCGGCCTGCACCCGCACAACCTGCGCGGCCTGACCAGCGTCGTCGAGGACCTGCTGGCCGACGGCAACTCGGTGCTGCTGGTGGACCATGACGCCCGGCTGCTGCGCCAGGCCGACTGGCTGCTGGAGATCGGGCCGGGCTCGGGCGCCGAGGGCGGCGCCGTCGTCCTGTCCGCGCCCGTGGCCCAGGTGGTGGGTGGGCAGGCCCCCTCCTGGGCGAAGGGCCTGCCGATGTCGGGCGACCCGGCGGACTCGCTCATCCGCCCCTTCCTCACGGGGCGGGCGCCGGTCCGGGTGCGCGAGGAGGTGCCCGCCGGGCGGGTCTTCGACCTGGGGCGGATCAGCCTGGAGACGGCCCCGGTCCACACGGTGCACGCCCTGGAGGTCTCGGTGCCCCAGCAGCGGCTGACGGCGGTGACGGGCGTGTCCGGCTCGGGCAAGACGACTCTCGTGCTCGAGGCCCTGGTCCCGGCGCTGCGCTCACTGGAGGACGAGGCCCCGCTCCCCCTGCCGGCGACCTCCCTGGACCCCGGGGCGACCCGGCGGGTCGTCGTCGTCGACGCCACCCCGATCGGTGCGAACGTCCGCTCGACAGTGGCGACCTACTCCGGGGTCATGGACGGCCTGCGCCGCGCGTACGCCGCCCTGCCCGAGGCGAGGGCCGCCGGCCTGGGGGCGGGGGACTTCTCCTACAACACGGGCTCCCTGCGCTGCGAGCACTGCGACGGGACGGGGCAGGTGGTCCTCGACGTGCAGTTCCTGCCCGACGTCGAGATCGAGTGCCCGGCGTGTGAGGGCACGCGCTACGGGCAGCGGGCGCGCCAGATCCGGCGGCCCGGGGCCCAGCGGCAGGGCGGCAGCCCGACGGCGGGTGGCGCGTCGTCGTCGGAACCGCCGAAGGCGCCCCACGCACCGGAGGGGCTGTCCCTGCCGGAGCTGCTGTCCCTCACCGTGTCCGAGGCGGCCCGGGCCTGCGCCGACCTACCGCGGGTGCGCCGACAGCTGCGCCTGCTCGTGGACCTCGGCCTGGGCTACCTCACCCTGGGGGAGGCGACGCCGACCCTCTCTGGTGGTGAGGCTCAGCGCCTCAAGCTCTCCACGCACCTGGGCTCATCCCAGGCCGGGACGCTCTTCGTCCTGGACGAGCCGAGCATCGGCCTGCACCCGCTGGACGTGCGGGTCCTGCTCGGCGTCCTCGACCGGCTCATCGAGGCCGGGGCGACAGTGGTCGTCATCGAGCACGACCTCGACATGATCGCCAACGCCGACTGGGTCGTCGACATGGGGCCGGGTGGCGGCGAGGCGGGCGGCCGGGTCGTGGCGGCGGGCACGCCGTCGGGGCTCGTGGCGGGGACGGCCGACGGTGCTGGTCAGTCGCTCACCGCCCGCTACCTCGCAGAGCACCTGGCACAGGCCCTTGCCCACCCCAGTGGTCCCGGCGGCCCCACCGCCTGACCCTGCTCCCAACTCCTCGGTTTGCGCTCGAACTCCCTGGGGGACCCCCGTGGTTTCGAGCGCAAACCGAGGAGGCGAGAGAACAGATATAGCAGTTGCTATACTTACGCCATGGAGACGGTCATCGATCTCGACGGCGCTCCCCCGGACCTGGAGACGATCGCGCACGAGACGGATGAGGCCATGCGCACCGCCCGCTCCCGGCTCGTGGACGCAGTGCGCCTCTCCCACCGGATGGGGCTGACCCAGGCGGAGATCGCCCGGAGGATCGGGCGCTCCCAGCCGGAGGTCTCCCGCCTCCTGCGCTTCCACGGGACCGGCCCGCTGGCCATGCGGCTGCGCAGGAACCGCGCCGAGGTGCTGAGGACCATCGGCGAGGCGGGCGGCTCGGATGTGCGCGTCTTCGGCTCCGTCGCCACCGGCCACGAGCGCGAGGACTCCGACATCGACCTGCTGTTCCACATGGGACAGCCCCTGAGCCTCATGGACCTGGGACGGCTCGAGCACGCGCTCGCCACCCTCCTCAGTGCCCCCGTCGACACGGTCCCTGACACATCCATCGCTCCCTACGCGCGGGACCGTATCCTGCGAGAGGCGGTCCCGCTGTGAGTCCCACGCACCGCACTCCCGAAGAGCTCATGAGCGAGGCGCTGTACCACCTCGAGCTCGCACTCACGTACTCCCACCACGACCTCGCCGAGCAAATCGTCATCGACGCGATCTGCCTGCGGATCAGTAGCGGCATCGATGCCCTTGGAGCCCTGCCCGCCGAGATCCGCGACAACCTGACCGCCGGGCAGTGGCCGTCTCTGCGCGGTATGCGCAACCGGATCGCACACGGCTACCTCGGCATCGACGAGGCCATCATCATCGAGACCGTGCGCAACGACCTTCCCGTCCTCGTCGGAGCCCTTCACCGCGTTCTCGTCACCGCCCGCGGCCAGTAGGCGCAGACGTCCACCGCCTGACCCCGCTCCCAACTCCTCGGTTTGCGCTCGAACTCCCTGGGGGATCCCCGTGGTCTCGAGCGCAAACCGAGGAGGTCGAGGAGGCGAGGGGGTCAGAGGCCGGCCGTAGCCTGGGTGCATGGCACGCGCACCCGGCTCCCGCCCCGGCCCCGCCGACGACGCCCCGAGCCTCTTCGAGGCGGCCGCCGGCGAGGGCTGCCTCGTCGACGACCCCACCCGGCCGCTCGCCGACCGTCTGCGCCCAGCCGTCCTCGAGGAGGTCGTCGGCCAGGACCACCTGCTGGCGCCCGACGCCCCACTCGGTCGCATGGTCGCCTCCGGGCGCCTGTCCTCCGTCATCCTGTGGGGGCCGCCCGGCTGCGGCAAGACGACGATCGCGCGCCTGCTGGCCGAGCGCACCGGCCTGGTCTTCGAACAGGTCAGCGCGACCTTCTCCGGCGTCGCGGACCTGCGCAAGGTCTTCACCACCGCCACCAAGCGCCGCGAGATCGGCCAGGGCACGCTCCTGTTCGTCGACGAGATCCACCGGTTCAACCGCGCCCAGCAGGACTCCTTCCTGCCCTACGTCGAGGACGGCACGGTGGTGCTCGTCGGCGCGACGACCGAGAACCCCTCCTTCGAGCTCAACGGGGCCCTCCTGTCCCGCTGCCAGGTCATGGTCCTGCACCGCCTGGACGAGGCGGCCCTGGGCGAGCTGCTCACCCGCACCGAGCGCCTCACCGGCCACCGCCTGCCGCTGACCGGCTCCGCCCGCTCCGCCCTCATGTCGATGGCCGACGGCGACGGCCGCTACCTGCTGGGGATGGTCGAGCAGGTCCTCGCCCTGCCCGAGGGCGGCGGCGCGCTCGACGCCGAGGCCCTCACCGCCGTCGTCGCCTCCCGCGCCCCCCTGTACGACAAGACGAGCGAGGAGCACTACAACCTCATCTCCGCCCTGCACAAGTCCATGCGCGGGTCCGACCCGGACGCCGCCCTGTACTGGCTGGCCCGCATGCTCGGCAGCGGCGAGGACCCCCTGTACGTCGCACGGCGCCTGGTGCGCTTCGCCAGCGAGGACGTGGGCCTGGCCGACCCAGCCGCCCTCCAGGTGACCCTGTCCGCCTGGGACGCCTACGAGCGCCTGGGCTCGCCCGAGGGCGAGCTGGCGATCGCGCAGGCGGTCGTGTACCTGGCGACAGCGCCGAAGTCGGTCGCCGTCTACCGGGGCCTGGGCCGCGCGCAGAAGGCCGCCAGGCGGACGGGCTCGCTCATGCCCCCGGCGCACATCCTCAACGCGCCCACGCGCCTGATGAAGGAGCTCGGCTACGGGGAGGGCTACCAGTACGACCCGGACACGACCGAGGGCTTCTCCGGGGCGGACTACATGCCCGAGGGCTACCCGCCGCACGAGGAGCGCGAACGCTTCTACGAGCCGACCGACCACGGCCACGAGCGCCGCATCCGTGAGCGCCTGGCCTACTGGGAGGGGCTGCGCGAGCAGATCCGCTCCCGGCGGCCCTGAGCCGGGCAGGAGGGATCCCGACGGCGGTGCCCGGCTCAGCGGCCCGGGCCGGCCGGGCCCGTCCCTGCTCGCGGACTGGGCCCGGCTCAGCGCTCGACGAGGACGGCGGCGGTGCGCCCGGGCAGGGTGAGGTCCCCGGTCACGGGCTCGAAGCGGGTGGAGCGCACGACGTCGTCGGCCCCGGTGCGCTGGATGTCGCTGAGCCTCAGGTAGCGGCCGGTGAGCTCGTCCACCCGCACCGTCACCGTCTCCGGGCGGGCGTTGAGGGCGACGACGACGCCGTCCAGCGCCGGGTCGATGTCCAGGTCGCCGCCGCCGTCGTCCACGACCATGACGATGACGCCGGGCACGCCCCGCTCCCCGGACAGGGGGAAGGAGACGCGCTCGCGCACGAGCTCGGCCGAGCCGAGGGTGAGCAGCGGGGTCGAGCGTCGCAGGCGCAGCAGGTCGAGGGCCATCTCGCGGGCCTTGGCGACGTCCTCGGGGCGCGGGCGCAGGTCCTCGTGCATGAGCAGGTCGGCCTGGATGAGCCAGCGGTCGAAGTTGCGCTCGGCCGGCGGCAGGCCCCGGCCCCAGCCGGTGTCCTGCCCGGTCCAGTCGATGGCGTTGAAGTGGTCGCCGGAGTTGTAGGAGTCGCGGTCCAGGGACTTCGAGCGCAGCAGCTCGGTGCCCGCAGCCCAGAAGCAGGGGGTCTGGCCGAGGGTCACGGCCGCGAGGGCGAGGACCTGGGCGCGCACGCGCTGGTCCATGGGGGTGGTGGAGGGCAGCTTGTAGGCGAGCCAGTCGAAGAGGGCCTCGTCGTCGTGGGACTCGACGTAGGCGATGGAGTCGACGGGCTCGTCGCCGTAGGCGGCCGCCCCGTGCCCGTAGCCGGGCCCGCCCGCCGCGCGCAGGTTGCCGGCGAGGGAGAGCTGGACGAGCTCGGTGCGCCAGGCGAGGTCTCGGGCGGCGGCCTCGGCCGGGCGCTCCTCCTGCTCGTTGGGGTCGACGACGGCGCCGGTGGCCAGCCCCTGGCCCACCCGCAGGTCGGGCAGGAAGCGCTCGCCCAGCAGGCCGTCGCGCACCCGGTCGTTGAAGGTGCCGATGCGCAGGAGGCCGCCGTCGGGGCCGGAGCCGACCTGCCCCTGGACGGCCCGGCGGTAGCTGCGGCTGCCGGAGGCCTTGTGGACCTCCCAGCCCTCGCCGTACAGGAAGACGGGGTGCCCGACGGCGTCGTCCTCGACCTCGTCCAGCGCCCGGCGCAGGGCGCTCATGGTGGCGGTGGAGTGGTAGCCCATGAGGTCGAAGCGGAAGCCGTCCACGCGGTAGTCGCGCACCCACCCGACGCAGGCGTCGATCATGAGCCGCTCGGCCATCGCCCTCTCGGTGGCGACGTCGTGGCAGCAGGTGAAGCCCTCACCACGGCCGGCGGCGTCCAGGCGGTGGTAGTAGCCGGGGACGACGCGGTCGAGGACGGAGTGCTCCCCCTGGCCGCCGTCGGCGGTGTGGTTGAAGACCTGGTCGAGGACGACCTGCAGGCCCATGCCGTGCAGGGCGCCGATCATCGCCCGCAGCTCACGGGTGCGCGCGCCGCCGTCCTGACGGCCCTCGCGGGCGTAGGAGCCCTCCGGGGCCATCCAGTGGTAGGGGTCGTAGCCCCAGTTGTAGGCGTCGCGGTCGGCGACGGCGGCGACGGCGGCCTGCGGGCGCCGGGAGGCGGGCGTGGTGCCGGCGGGGATCTCGGGCACGCTCTGGTCCGCACGGTCCTCGGGGACGCTGGAGAAGTCGAAGACGGGCAGGAGGTGGATCGTGTCGATGCCGGCGGCGGCGAGCGCACGCAGGTGCCGGGTGCCGGCCGAGTCGACGCCGAAGGCCGCGTAGGTGCCGCGCAGGGCGGCGGGGACGGTGCGGTCCGCGGCGGAGAAGTCGCGCACGTGGAGCTCGTAGATGGCGCGGGCGCTGTCCTGGGCGACGACGGGCGGCAGGTTCTCCACCCAGACGCTGGGTTTGAGGGCGCGCTGCTCGAGGTCGACGGCGACGCTGCGCCGCGAGTCGCGGGTGAGGGCGCGCGAGCACGGGTCGGTCACGAGGTTCGTCTCGACGCGGCCGGTGTCGGGGACGTAGACCTCGACCTCCCACAGGTACTGGCAGCCGGGTCTGAGGCCGGCCGCCGACGAGGCCCCGGCACTGACCTCCCAGCGCCCGTCCCAGGTGCCGAGGGCGCCGCCGGCGGGGGCGCGGCTGGCGGTGGTGCGCACGGGGGCGGCGTCGACGTCGGGCACGGAGCCGGTGGGGTCGCCCGTGTCCCAGGTGAGCAGGGTGACGCAGCGGGCAGTGGGGGCCCACAGCGCGAAGGCGGGGGCGCCATCGGGCTCCTCGAACCAGGTGCCGAGCGGGGCGGAGCCGTCACGGGCGGCGGCGGCCTCGCCCCAGAGCCTGTCGATGACGGGCCAGGTCTGCACGCCGGTGAAGGCGGTGACCCACCCGGCGGCGGCGCGCTGGACGACGGCGACCTGCCCGGCGAGCAGCTTCACGACGTCCTCGCGCTCCAGGCGGGGGGCGCCGGTCTCGTCGAGGAGGCTGAGGGCGAGGTAGCCCTCCAGCTGGGGGTGGGTGGTGACGATGTCCTCGTCCAGCGTGCCGACCGGGCGCAGGGGGACCTCGTAGCCGTCGTCGCCCAGGTGCAGGACGCCCTCCTTCAGGCGCACGGAGCCGGTGGGCGAGGTGAGCAGGCCCAGGCGCAGGGCGGTCTCGTGGGTGCCAGCGGGGACGAGCTCGGGGGGCCAGGCGAGGGTGGTGGCGTCGACCCAGTAGGCGCGTGAGCCGTCGGTGCCGGGGACGGTGTGCGCGATGGGGGCCTCGTGGTGGACGTGCGCGGTGGGGGTCATCGTCTTCGGCCTTCCTGGCGTGCGGAGGGAGCGTGTCCTGCCCCGGGTCCACTTTGGCACGCCGGCCCCGGGCCCGCCAGCGCCGCGCGACGAGACGGCGTTGACACCGGCACCGTCACGCCCCCTACCCTGCGGCCATGACTGCTGCGACCGCCTCGACCCGCACCCGTGCCGTGCGTCCCGTCGTCGTGCGTCGAATGCGCATGCGCTGACAGCGCCAGCCGTCGCCGTCCGACCACTCACGGCTAGAGCACCGAGGCACCTGCGCCTCGTCGAGCTCCGCGGGCCCCGCCCGTGTCCCCCTTGTCAACGCCATCGCGCCGTGGCGCCCCGTGCGCGCCCGGCACCCCGCCACCCACCAGGAGACTCGCATGACCGCGCCTGAGCCCCCGGTCCCCGCCGACAACACCCACGGCCCGCGCACCGCCCCCGTCCACCACCACCCCTCCTGGCAGGACGCCCGGGTCCAGCAGGAGTGGGGCCTCGACACGGTGCTCGCGCACGTCGGCACGGCCACCGACCCGGCCACCGGCGCCATCACGACCCCGATCCACCTGTCCACCGCCTACGGCCACCCGGGGCTGCACCAGTCCACCGGCTACGACTATGCGCGCACGGCCTCCCCCACCCGCGACATCCTCCAGGACGCGCTGGCCCGCCTCGACCACGGCACCGCCTCCTTCGCGACGGCGACCGGCATGGCGGCCCTGCAGCTCACGGTGGAGGCCCTGGCCCCGCACGGCGTGAGGATCGTGGCCCTGGAGGACCTGTATGGCGGCTCCTTCCGCTACCTGCAGGTCCTGGCCGAGACCGGGGCCCACGACGTCGACCTCGCGCTCGGGGCGCAGGGGCTGCGCCAGGCGCTGACTCGCCCCGCTGCGCTGGTCATCATCGAGACGCCGACGAACCCGATGATGGAGCAGCTCGACGTCGCCGAGGTCGCGGCGTGGGCGCACGCCGCCGGGGCGCTGCTCGTCGTCGACAACACGTTCTTCACGCCGGTCATCCTGCGGCCGCTGGATGAGGGGGCCGACGTCGTCCTGTACTCGGCGACGAAGTACCTGGGCGGGCACAACGACGTCTCCGCGGGCGTCGTCACCGTGAGGGACCAGGTGCTGGGGGAGCGTCTGCAGTACCGGCTCAACACGACCGGTGCGACGCTCGACCCCTTCAGCTCCTTCCTCCTGCTGCGCGGCCTCAAGACGCTGTCCCTGCGCCTGGCGCGCCACGAGGAGAACGCGAGGCGGGTGGTGGCCTTCCTCGAGTCCTCTCCCGCGGTGACCCGGGTGCTCTACCCGGGGCGCTCGGGCATGGTGTCCTTCGACGTCGCGCCGGAGGTGGACATCGCGGTGCTGCTGGGGTCGGTGCGGGTCTTCACCTTCGCCGAGTCCCTCGGCGGGGTGGAGTCGCTGGTGACGTGTCCGAGCGTGCAGACGCACGCGGACGTCCCGCCTCAGACGCGTGCGCGCTACGGGCTCACGGACCGGCTGCTGCGTCTGAGCGTGGGGATCGAGGACGCCGAGGACCTCGTGGCGGACCTGTGTCAGGCTCTCGGGGCGGCGACCGCCTGAGGCCGGGCCCGGTGGCGCCGCGCACCGGACCCGGACGGCGGGCTCACCGCTGGGGCGGTCGGCCCGCCGTCGTCACCAGGACTCGGGCACGGGCGCGCCCTCGCGGTAGCCGGAGGCGGACTGCAGCCCGACGACGGCCCGCTCGCGGAACTCCGCGATGGAGCCGGCGCCGGCGTAGGTGAAGGAGGAGCGCACGCCGGAGATGATGGAGTCGATGAGGTCCTCGACGCCGGGGCGGGCGGGGTCGATGTACATGCGTCCGGCGCTGATCCCCTCCTCGAACAGGGCCTTGCGGGCGCGGTCGAAGGCGTCCTCGCCCTCGGTGCGGGAGGTGACGGCGCGCTTGGAGGCCATGCCGAAGGACTCCTTGTAGGCGCGCCCACCGGCGTCGTGCTGGAGGTCCCCCGGCGACTCGTGCGTGCCGGCGAACCAGGAGCCGATCATGACGTTGGAGGCGCCGGCGGCCAGCGCCAGGGCGACGTCGCGCGGGTGGCGCACACCGCCGTCGGCCCACACGCAGGCGCCCAGGCGGGCGGCCTCGGCGGAGCACTCGAGCACGGCGGAGAACTGGGGACGGCCGACGCCGGTCTGCATCCGGGTGGTGCACATGGCGCCGGGACCGACACCGACCTTGACAATGGAGGCGCCCGCCTCAACGAGGTCGCGCACACCCGCGGCGGTGACGACGTTGCCCGCGACCACCGGGAAGCCCGCGGGCAGGGCGGCGCGCACAGCGCGCACGGCCTCGACCATGCGGTCCTGGTGTCCGTGGGCGGTGTCGACGACGATGACGTCCACGCCCGCGCTGACGAGCTGGGCGGCCCGGCCGGTGGGGTCCCCGTTCATGCCGATGGCGGCGCCCACGCGCAGGCGGCCGTCGGCGTCGACGGCGGGAGCGTAGATGGTCGAGCGGACGGTGCCGGGGCGGGTGATGAGGCCGACGAGGCGGCCGTCAGCGTCGACGACGGGGGCGGCCTTGCGGCGCGCGGAGCGCAGGATCCCGAAGGCCTCGCGGGGGTCCGTGCCGGCGGGGACGGTGACGAGCTCGGTGCTCATGACCCCGCGGACCTGGGCGAAGCGGTCAACGCCGGTGACGTCGTTGAGGTCCACCATGCCGACCGGGCGCTCGGTGTCCGGGTCGATGACGACGGCGGCCCCATGGGAGCGCTTGGGGATCAGCCCCATGGCGTAGCCGCAGGTGTGGTGCGGCTTGACGGTGACGGGGGTGTCGTAGAGGACGTGCGCGGCCTTGACCTGGTTGACGGTGTCGATGACGACGTCCACCGGGATGTCCTGGGGGATGATCGTGAGCCCGCCGCGACGGGCGACGGTCTCCGCCATGCGCTTGCCCGCGACGGCCGTCATGTTGGCGACGACGAGCGGGATAGTGGTGCCCGTGCCGTCGTCGGTGGTGAGGTCCACGCCGTGGCGGGAGCCGACGCTGGAGCGCGACGGGACCATGAAGACGTCGTCGTAGGTGAGGTCGAAGGTCGGCTCGAGGCCGTTGAGGAACTGCACGGTGTGGAGTCTAGCCAGGGGGGTGTGACGCCTCCCGCGGGCCGGACGCCGTCGTCGGGGCCCTGGTGGTGGGTAAAGCCGGTCCCGGGGATGGAAAACGCCCCGCTACCGGCTGGTGCAGCCGGTGACGGGGCGTTGGTGCGCCCGAAGGGACTCGAACCCCCAACCTTCTGATCCGTAGTCAGATGCTCTATCCATTGAGCTACAGGCGCATGTCGTTTCCGACAAGCAGGAAGACTACTCGCGCCGCCCAGGGGCCACAAATCCACGGCCCGTGAGCCTGCGCACAGCGGCTGCCTCCATCGGCCAGGTCCTGCGCAACTGCTCCGCGACGGCGAGAGCGCGCAGAAGGTGGAGACGGAGGACGTTCACCGCCTCTCTTGCCCCCTCACACCCTCGCCTGTACGGGATACTGCCCCTGACAGAACCGTCACGAGAAGAGGGGTGTCATGACTGAGCCCGTGCGATACCTGTCCGTAGCGGACGTGGCCCGGCTACTCGGGGTGACCGGCTCAACGGTACGCAGCTACATGGTGCAGGGCCGACTGCCTGAACCAGCGGTCATCGTCGGCCTCGAGCGTGAGTCTCGCGGCTGGACACGCGAGAGCATCGAGGAGTGGAACGCGAGCCGTCCCGGACGTGGGGCGCGCACCGACCTGCGCCGCTGAGACACACCAGGTACCGTCCCCATCAGGATCCCGTAGGGGCGGTGGCACGGACCGACCCTCTCACCACTCTTGACCCTTCGGGGTCTGGCGGGGCACACTAGGTCCTGCCCCCGCATTACGGTGCGGTGCGGAAGTAAACGCCGGAGTTCCTGTGTCGACATAGGGCCCGGCGTTCGCGCTGCCTGCGGTGCTCTCTATGCCAGGCTCACGTGCTCGACCCGCACCCTGTGGGCCAGGTGCTCCCAGGCACGGGCGTCGCCAGCCAGAGAGTCACCGTAGGCTCCGACCACCTGGTCCGGCACCCACAGGCGTGGTTCGTCGCTTCCGTAGACGTGCGAGAGTGCCAGGCTGCCGATGACGTTGGAGCGCCGATGAGGCGCACGGCAGGGCCTTCTCACGACAGGCGCCATGGACCATGGACGCCAGCACACAGAACCCCGGGAGCCTTGCAGCGTCCCGGGGCCGGGTGGCGGAGATGGGGGGATTCGAACCCCCGAGGGGTTTTATCCCCAACTTTCTTAGCAGGAAAGCGCACTAGGCCACTATGCGACATCTCCGTGCTCGGGTGAGCAGCCCGCATGAGCGAGCGTGGGCAGCCTACCGGCCCGGGGCCCCGGCGGGCAAACCTGGGACGCCTGCGATCCCGGCCACTGTCCCGCAGCCGCCGTGGTCCGCCACCCCGTCATCCACGGCCCACCACAGACGACAGGAGGAGGGCCTCCGACCGGACGCCCTCTCGCCAGCGGAGCGGGAGGGATTCGAACCCCCGGTGCGCCAGGCGCACAGCGGTTTTCAAGACCGCCACATTCGGCCACTCTGTCACCGCTCCAGTGCCCTCGCGGGCAGGGTGAGACTACCATCCGGCGCCGGCCCGCCGGCCCCGGCTCAGCCCCAGCTGATGATGCCGCGCCGGCGCGGCTGCGCACGCGCGGGCACCGGCGAGGCCGGGTCGTCCAGGCGCCCCTCGGCGAGCGCCTGCCCGAGGCACGGCCACACGGGCACGCGGGGCATGAGCGTGGCCTGCAGGGCGTGGTAGATGTCCGGGTGCCCCTCCCAGGTGCGCGTGGAGGGGCGGTTGTCCTGGTCGAGCTCGTGGGTCCACACGCCCGGCGCCTCGATGAGGTACTGCTCGGCGTAGTCGATCCAGGAGCGGTAGCAGTGCTCGTAGTGCTCGACCTCGATCTCGCCGCGGCCGTCGTCGAGCAGGGCGCGGCGGATGGCGGCGGCGGCGCTGATGCCCTCGCAGACCACCCAGTGCATGCGCTCGTGGACCACCGGCACGCCGTCGAAACCGGTCGTGTAGACGAAGCCGGGGCCGCCGTCGACGCGCCAGGCGTCTGAGCGGGCCCGGTCGAAGAGCTCCTCGGCGGCGTCGAGCATCCAGTCCGGTGTGGGCAGGGAGCGGTGGACCAGGGCGGAGCGGGCCTGGACGGTCAGGCGCGCCCACTCCAGGCCGTGGCCGGGGGTGACGCCGTAGGGGCGGAAGGGGTGCGCCGGCTGGTCCTTGTGGTAGTCGAGGCGGGGGCGCCAGGAGGTGTCGTAGTGCTCGGGCAGGCGCCAGTCGTGGGCGCGGGCCTGGACGTTGACGGCGTGGTCGAGGATCTGGACGGCGCGGGTGAGCCACGTGATGTCGCCGGTGACGTCGGTGACGGCGAGGTAGGCCTCGACGGTGTGCATGGCGGCGTTGATGCCGCGGTAGTCCTCAGGGTCGGTGAAGTCGGCGGCGTAGGACTCCACCGGCATCCCGTAGGTGTCGTCCCACCAGCGGCGCTCCTGGGCGGCGAGGGCCTCGCGCAGGAGCTCCTGCGCGCCCGGCCGGTTCGCGGCGGTGGCGGTGGCGGCGGCGAGGACGACGAAGGCGTGCTGGTAGCACTCCTTGCGGCCGGCCGGGTCGGCGGGCACGCCATGGCCGTCGGCGTCGAGCTCGTGCTCGACAGCGGAGTGCCACCCGCCGTTGACGTGGTCGCGCAGGGCCCTGTTCAGGGCGCGCACGCCGTGGTCGGCGTAGCGCCGGCAGCCGGGGACGCCCATGAGGGCGCCGAGGGAGAAGGCGTAGGTCATGCGGCCGGTGATCCACAGCTCGACGGGGTGCGTGGTGTCCACCGTGCCGTCCTCGCCGATCCACCCGAAGCCGGCGGGCACGGCGGCGGCGCGCGCGTAGCGCAGCAGGGCGTGCGTCTCCTCGGCCAGCCAGCGGTTGTGCTCGGGCGCGCCGAACCATCCCAGACCCATGACGATCTCCTTTGATGCGCGGGCCGACGACGGCGTCCGGCCTCTGGGCGGAACGCTATCGCAGCGCCGCGCCCCCTCGTGCCGGTTCCTGCGGCGTCAATACGGCGGGGCTGCGGCCCGTACCAGGGGGTCCGACGGCGCTCCCTCAGCCGCTGCCCCATCCGCCGCCCCGGCGGTCCACCCGTCAGCCGGTCCGACGGCGGGGCCGATCAGCGCTCCTCGGGCCAGGCGTCGTCGGCCCGGCCGAGGGCGTCGGCGGCGGTGCGCTCACCCACGGCCCATCCCGTGAGGGCGTCCCACAGGGCACGGGTGCCCACCTGGGAGGGCATCATGTCGGAGGCGTCGAAGCGGATGACGGACTGGCGCGACTGGAGGATGTCGGAGGCGGCTTCGGCAACCGGGGAGGAGGCCTCGACGCCGCGCGCCCCCCGGTTGGCGGAGGCGACCCCGCCCATCGCGACCCGCTCGGCGGCCCACTGGGCGCTCGTGAGGTAGCTCATGACGGCGGTCCTGGCGTCGCTCGGGGCACCGGCGGTCGCGGCGTCGGAGCCGTGCGCGAGGGCCACGAGGTAGTCCCCGCCGACGAGGACGGCCCTCTCGCCGTCGTCGACCGACGGCAGCAGGAAGGTGGACACGCCGTCGGCCCGGGTGTCCCTGCCGTCTGTCACGACGGTGCCCGCGGGCAGCAGGGTCTCGAAGGAGCTGGAGGCGTGGAGCATGAGGCAGGAGCCGGAGACGAGCTGCTCCCCGGCCTGCTCGACCGTGGTGGTGACGGCGCCCTGCCCTCCTCCGGCGACGTGGCCCTCGGCCAGGAGCAGCTGGCCGAGGGCGTTGAGGGCCTGCACGGCCCGGCGGTCGTCGAGCGGGACCTCGTGCCCCGCCCAGGCGTCGTAGGCGGTGGTGCCCTCGGTGGCGAGCAGGGCGTCCTCGAGCCAGTCGGACAGAGGCCAGCCGGTGGTGGCGCCGTCGGCGGCGCCCACGCACCAGGGGGCGACGTCGCCGTCGGGGTGGTCCTCGACGACCTGCCGGGTGAGGGCGAGCAGGTCCTCCCAGGTCTCGGGGACCTCGTACCCGGCCCGGGCGAAGGCGGCGGGCGAGTACCAGACGAAGGACTTGACGCTGGCCATGAGGGGGGCGGCGTAGAGGGTGCCGTCGACGGTGCCGGCCCGGGCCCACACGTCCTCCCAGCCGAGCTCGGTGTTGGCGGCGACGACCTCGGGCGCCTCGGTGACGAGCCCGGCCCTGACGAGCTCGGTGATGAGGCCGGGCTGGGGGACGACGGCGAGGTCCGCGGTCACGGGGTCCGCGACCTGGGCTGCGCCACCTGCGCTGGTCCCGGGCCCGGTGGTCTCAGGGCCGGCGGCCTCGGACTCGGCCGTGGGCGGTGCGCCCGCCGTGCCGGTGGGTGGCGACGCCGGGGCGGGCAGATGGGCGCGCAGGCTCTCCTCGAGCGTGTCGGAGCCCTCCTGCACGACGCTGATCCCGGTGCACTCGGAGAAGGCGGCGAGGGAGGCGTCGAAGGCGGCCGCCTCCTCACCCGTGAAGGGGGTGGCGATGGTGACGGTGGTGCCCTGCGGGAAGGTGCCGTAGACCGTGGTGAGGGCGGCGCAGGTGGTGGCGGCATCGGTGGCGCCGGGGCCGGCCTCGTCGGTGGCTCCGGTGGCGCAGCCGGCCAGCGCCGCCCCGGCCAGGGCGAGGGAGCAGGCGGCGGCCGCGGCGCGGCGCAGGTCGGGGCTCATGCCAGTGCCTCCTGCGACGGGGACGGGACGGGCGCGGGGCCGGAGCGCAGCAGGATGGCGTCGAGCAGGGCCGCGCAGCCGTCGCGCCACACGGGCTCGGTCACGAGGTCCCCCACCTGCCGGACCTCGGCGGGCGCGGAGCCCATGACGGCGCCGACCCGGGCCCACTGCAGCATCTCGAGGTCGTTGGTGCCGTCTCCGACGGCGATGGCGCAGCTGGCGTCGGTCCCCAGGCGGGTGGCCAGCGCGTCGAGGGCGGAGGCCTTGGTGATGCCGTTGGGGGCGACGTCGAGCCAGGCGGTCCAGCCGATGGCGTACTCCACCGAGTGCAGCCCGGCGCCGGCGACGAGCTCGCTGAAGCGGCTGACGGGCATGCCCGGGGCGCGCAGGATGACGCGGGAGACGGGCCGTGAGCGCAGGTCGTCGAGGCTGACGACCGTCTGGCGCTCGATGAGCTCGCCCTCGGGGAAGAGGCGGGTGGTGCGGAAGCCCGAGTCGAGGTCCTCGACGGCGAGGATGCCCTCGGGGACGGCCTCGCGCAGGGTGTCGATGGCGGCGGCCGGGTCGAAGGTGATCTGCTCGACGACGCTGTGGCCCGCGGCCTCACCGGGGTCCATGCGCAGGGTGAGGGCGCCGTTGGCGCACACCATCCAGCCCTCGGTGAGGCCCACGTGGCGGGCGACGGGGACCGCGGCCTGGACGCCGCGACCGGTGGCGATGACGACGTGGGCGCCGCGCCGCCGCAGGGCGTCGATGCTCGCGCGCACCCGGGCTGAGACCCGTCCGTCCATGTCGAGGATCGTGCCGTCGACGTCGAGGGCGACGACGAGGGAGGGGCCGGCCACGAGGTTCCGGCCACCCGGGTCGAGGCGGTCGAGGTCGGCGGCGCGCTCGCGCACGAGGGCGGTGTACTCGCCGTCGGACAGGGGCGTGAGGGCGCCGCGAGCGCCGCCGAGGAACTCGGTGGAGCCCCCGAGGCCCCGGGGGGCGTCGGGGCCGGGGATCTCGGGCGCGTCCTGGCGGGGTCCGCTGGACGGGACGCCGACGGGCGGGGCGTCCGCGGGGTGCGTGTGGCTCACGTCGGCTGCGGGTCAGGCGCGGGGCTCGATGACCTCGAGGCCGCCCATGTAGGGGCGCAGCCCCTCGGGGACGACGACGCTGCCGTCGGCCTGCTGGTTGTTCTCGAGGATGGCGACGATCCAGCGGGTGGTGGCGAGCGTGCCGTTGAGGGTGGCGACCGGCGAGGTCCGCCCGTCGCGCTTCTCGCGGATGGCGAGGCGGCGCGCCTGGTAGGTGGTGCAGTTGGAGGTGGAGGTGACCTCCATCCAGCGGTTCTGGGTGGGCAGCCAGGCCTCGCAGTCGAACTTGCGGGCGGCGGAGGAGCCGAGGTCCCCGGCCGCGGTGTCGATGACCCGGTAGGGCAGGCCGACCAGGCGCAGCATCTCCTCCTCGAGGGCGAGCAGGCGCTCGTGCTCGGCGACGGCGTCCTCGGGACGCACGTAGGCGAACATCTCGGCCTTGTTGAACTGGTGGACGCGGATGATGCCGCGGGTGTCCTTGCCGGCGGCGCCGGCCTCGCGGCGGTAGCAGGTGGACCAGCCGAGGTAGCGGCGCGGGCCGTCGGCCAGGTCGAGGATCTCGTCCGTGTGGTAGCCGGCGAGGGCGACCTCGCTGGTGCCGGTGAGGTAGAGGTCGTCCGCCGGCAGGTAGTAGATCTCGTCGGAGTGCTGGCCGAGGAAGCCGGTGCCGCCCATGACCTGAGGGGTGACGAGCGTGGGGGTGACCATCGGGACGAAGCCGTACCCGGCGGAGGTGTCGAGGGCAGCGGTCATGAGGGCGAGCTCGAGGCGCATGCCGGCGCCCTTGAGGTAGTAGAAGCGGGAGCCGCTGACCTTGGCACCGCGCCGGGTGTCGATGATGTCGAGGCCCTCGCCCAGGGCGAGGTGGTCGGCGGGCTCGAGGCCCTCGGCGGCGAAGTCGCGAGGGCTGGGCCCCTCGTGGCGCAGGACGACGTAGTCCTCCTCGCCTCCGACGGGTGCACCCTCGATGAGGTTCTGGAGCTGGTGGGCGAGCTCGTCGAGGCGGCCGGCGGCCCGGCCGGCGGCGGTCTCGGCCTGCTTGACCTGCTCGGCGAGCTCCTTGGCCTGGGCGAGGACGGCTGCGCGCTCCTCGGGGGCGGCCTTGCCAACGGAGCGGGAGACGTTCTTCTGCTCGGCGCGCAGGGCCTCGAAGGCGCCGAGCCGGGAGCGGCGCGCCTCGTCCGCCTCGATGATGCGGTCGACGAGGTCGACGTCGGCACCGCGGGCTCGCTGGCTCTCGCGGTAGCGCTCGGGGTTCTCGCGGAGGTCACGCAGATCGATCATGGGGCCGAGTGTAGCCAGGGCGGTGCGGGCGTCGTCGGGGCCCGTCTGCGGCCCGGCTCGGGGCCCTCCGGGCGACCAACCCCCGGCTCTTTCACATTGCCTACCGAGTCAGGTGCATCTATAGTCACTTCCATCCCGATAACTGTGATCGGTCGTCCGTACCGCCGCCTCACCGCCTCCGGCACGACCACCGAGCACGCCCCGCGCACCAGCCGCACCGCACCGCACCGCACCGCACCGACAGGATCGCAGACATGCCCGCCTCCTCCCTGCCCTCCTTCTCCCAGCTGCGCGCCTTCGTCGCCCTGTGCGACCACCAGCACTTCGGCGAGGCCGCCAGCACGCTCGGTGTGAGCCAGCCCAGCCTCTCCCAGGCCATCACCGCCCTGGAGAAGCGCGTCGGCGGCGAGCTCGTCGAGCGCACCACCCGCCGCGTGCTCGTCACACCCCTGGGCGAGACCCTCCTGCCCTACGCGCGCGAGGCCGTCCTGTCCGCCGAGTCCTTCAACGAGGCCGTCGTCAACCAGGGCCAGGCCCTCACCGGCACGCTCCGCCTGGGCCTCATCCCCACGCTCGCCCCCTACCTCATCCCCGTCATCGTCGACGGCCTGGGCCGCGAGCTGCCCCGGCTCAGCCCGGAGCTGCGCGAGCTCGTCACCAACGACATCCTCGACCAGCTGGGCCAGGGCCACCTCGACGCCGCCGTCATCTCCACGGACGTGGACCTGCAGCGCGTGGCCTCCATCGACATGTACGACGAGCCCCTCGTCGCCCTCGTCCCCGCCTCCCACCCCTGGGCCGGGCGCGAGGACGTCAACCCCTCCGAGCTCGACGACCAGGAGCTCCTCCTGCTCGACGAGAGCAACTGCCTGCGCGACCAGACCCTGTCCCTGTGCCAGCGCTACGGCACCAACCCGCCCGTCGCCGTCGCCACCACCCTGTCCACGGTCGTGTCGATGGTCTCCCACGGCATCGGCGTCACCGTCCTGCCCGAGGGCGCCCTCAACATCGTCACCGGCCGTCAGGGCTACGCCGTCGCACGCTTCGGCTCCGCGCCCCCCATGCGCCGGATGGGGCTGGTCCACCGGGCCTCCTCCTCGCGCACCGCGGACTTCCAGCGCCTCGCCCGGGTCATCACCGACCTCGCCGTCGAGGCCGGCCTGCCCGTCATCCCCCTGACCGCCTGACACCTCCCCCGGCCGGGCACCGCGGAGCGGGCACCCGGGACCCCGCTGCCCGCTAGGCTCCCGGGCATGACCCTGGGCACGCGTGACGAGGCGCCGCTCGCCTGCGTCGTGCTCAACCCCTCCAAGCCGGACGTCACCCCCGCGCTGCGCTCCCACCTGGCCACCGCCCTCCGGGCCGCCGGCTACCGCGGCCCCCTGTGGCTCGAGACGAGCCGCGCGGAGACCGGCGCGACCCAGGCCCGGTTGTGCGTCGCCTCGGGCGCCCGCCTCGTCCTCGCCGTCGGCGGCGACGGGACCCTGCGCTCGGTGGCGGCGGGCCTGGCGGGCACGGACACGGTCCTGGGGATCATCGCGCTGGGCACGGCGAACCTCGCCGCCCGCAACCTCGGCCTGCGCGTGGGCAGCCTCGACGCGCTCACCGCCACCGCCCTGCACGGCCGCCCCCGCCCCGTCGACCTGTCCTGGGTGAGCACGGACCCCTCCGACGCCGACCTCACCGACCTGTTCGAGCAGCCCCCCGGCGGCTGGGCCAGGCCCACGCTGGGCACCGAGCACGCCTGCCTCGTCGTCGCCGGGATCGGCTTCGACGCCGACCTCGTGGCCTCCACCCGCCCCGACCTCAAGGCCCGCCTCAAGTGGGGCGCCTACGCGCTGGCCGCCGTCGAGAACCTGTCCTCGCCGCGCATGGACCTCGTCGTGTCCGTCGGCGAGGAGGCCTGCCCGCCGGGCCGGGCCGAGGCCGTGAGCCCGCGCCGCCACCTCGAGCGCCTGAGCGCCCGCACGCTGCTCGTGGCCAACGGCGGGCGCCTGCCCGCGGGCATCGTCCTGCTGCGCGAGGCCGCCATGGACGACGGCGTGCTCGACGTCGCCGCCATCGACACGGTCGGGGGCCTCGCCGGCTGGACGTCCCTCGCACGCCAGGTGCTGCCACCCTACGCAGCCACCTACACCCCGCCCGGGCGGGCGCTCGGCCGCGTGGTGCTGCGGCGAGGACGCGACGTCGTCGTGCGCACGGCGGCGCCCGCGCTCGTCCAGGTCGACGGCGACCTCCTGGCGCCCACGCGCAGCCTGCGGGTGCGGCTGCAGCCGGGGGCGGTGCTCGTGAGCCTGCCCGACGGCGACCGGGGCTGAGCCCGGCCCCGCCCGGACGGGACCTCCTACAGGCTCCGCCCGTCAAGGACGTCGCGGACCCAGGCGCGGGCGACGACGAAGTCCTTGTCGCTCGTGCCCGCGGGCACGACAACGGGACGGGCGTCCAGGCGCGGGTAGGAGCCGAGAAAGCGCACCTGCGGGCAGGTGCGGTGCAGGCCGATGAGGGCCGCCTGCACGCGCTCCTCACGCACGTGCCCCTCGATGTCGATGGAGAAGCGGTAGCGGCCCAGGGAGTCGCCCACGGGGCGCGACTCGATGCGCGAGAGGTTGACGCCGCGGGCGCTGAACTGCTCGAGCATGCCCAGCAGGGCGCCGGAGCGGTCGTGCGGGAGCTGGACCTGCAAAGTCGTCTTGTCCGCCCCCGTGGGCTCCCCGACGCGCCCGGGGCGGGTGACCTTGACAAAGCGGGTGACGGCGCCGGCGTTGTCCGCCACGCCCCCGGCGATGACCGCGAGCCCGTACTGCTCGGCGGCCAGCGGGTTGCACAGGACCGCCTCGTACCCGAGCGAGGCAGGCTCCTCACTGCCCGCCAGGGCCTTGGCGGGCGCGGAGGTGGAGGTCCCGGCGACGTAGACGGCGTCGGGCAGGTTGCGGTGGACCCAGCCGCGGCACTGCGCCCAGGCGTGGGCATGGGTGGAGATGGCGCGCACGTCCTCCAGGCGGGTGCCCTCGCGCCCGGCCAGGACGAAGGTGATGGGCACGGCCACCTCCGCGGCGATGGTGAGCGGGGCGCCGGAGACGAGGTTGTCGAGGGTGGCGTTGACCCCGCCCTCGATGGAGTTCTCGATGGGCACGACGGCGGCCTCCGACAAACGCTCGCGCACCCGGTCGAGGGCGGTGGGCACGTCCTGGCAGGGGTCGAGCTCGACGTCGATCGGGGCGACCTGGCGCAGGGCCATCTCGGTGAAGGTGCCGGTCGGGCCGAGGAAGGACCAGCGCTGCGGGGTGGTGGGGGCCGTCATGGGCCGAGGCTATCGGCCGGGCGGGCGCCGTGCCGGGTGTGCCTGCCTGGTGAGAGGTCTCCATCTCCCCCGTCAGGAGGAGGCCGACGGCGATGGCGCCCGTAGGCTGGTCGCATGAGTGAGCAGGCCTCTCGCCGCCGGCGCCTGGTGCGACTGGGCACCTCTGCGCTCGTCCTGCTCATGGTGCTCGGCATGGTCCTGTCCGTGGTCAGCGGCGCGCTGGCCGCGCCGAGCGGGGCTGCCGGCTCCCCCGGCGACCCCGCCACCGGGACCGTCACCGCCGAGACCGGGAAGCCGGCCCCCGTCGTCCTCATCGCCACGACCGGGCTGTCCTGGGGCGACCTCGTCGCCGAGCACGCCGCCCCGCTCGACGGCGCCTCCCTCCCGGACCCGCAGGGCCTCACCGAGACCCTCCTGAGCCTGACCCGGGAGTCCACGCCCGCGAACCTCGTCCAGCGCACCGCCTCCGCCACCACCTGCCCGGCGGACGCCTGGCTGTCGCTGTCCGCGGGGGCCCGCACGCGGGCACTGCCCTCCTCCCCCGGGCCCGGGCAGGACTGCGCCTGGCCCGCCGGCTGGCAGGACGCCGTCGCCGCCTCGCGCCAGGCCGGCTACGGCGCCCGGCCCGGCGCCCTCGCGGACGCCCTCGCCCAGGCGGGTCTGAGCACGCTCGCCGTCGGCCGCGGCGCCTCACTCATGCTCACGACCTCCGACGGCGGTGCCCCCGCCTCGGCCCCCTCGCTCTCGCAGGCCGTCTCCGACACCCCGGCGGACCTCACCGTCGTCGACGCCGCGGACCGCCGCGTGCTGCTCGAGTCGCTGCGGGTGGCGGCCGGGCTGGAGGGGGCGCGCGTCGTCGTCGCCTCGATCGCGGACCCGGCCGACCCGGGCCTGCAGGCGCTGGTCCTGCCTCGGGGCACGACCGGCTGGGAGGGCACGGGGGCTGTTCCCGCCGGCGCCGTCATCCGGGCGGACGAGGAGGTGCTCCTCGCCTCGCCCTCCACCCGCCAGCAGGGCCTCGTCCAGCTGGCGGACCTGTCCGCCACCGTGCTGACGGCCCTGGGAGGCGAGGTGCCCGCGAGCATGACCGGGCGGGCCCTCACCCTGCCCGGCTCCTCCCCCGCCGTGGCGCTCGAGCCACTCGAGCCGCGCTACGCGCCCCTGGGCGTCATGACCCTGGCCCACGACGCCCTGCACGCCGAGGCCTCGCAGCTGACGACACTGCCGGTCGGTGGGGCCCTCGTGCTCGCGGCCCTGGCCTGCGTCGTCGTGGCCGCGGTGGTCCTGCGCGGCCCGGCGGGGCGGCGGCGCCTGCACGCCGTGGGCATCGCCGCGACCTGCGTGGCCGCCCTGCCGCTCGGCACCTGGATGGGCGCGATCATCCCGTGGTGGCGTGCGGGCGCGAGCGCCGCCTACGAGCCCGGCTGGCAGGTGGTGCCCGCGGCGCTGGCCGCGACCGCCGCCACGGCCCTGTCCTTCCTGGGGCTCCTGCACGGCGCCTGCGCCGCCGTGACCGCGCTGCGCGACCACGCGCTGCGCACGCGGGCCACCGGCCCCTCCGGGGGGCGACGCCCGGGGCGCCTCGGCCTGCCCGGCTCCCCACAGCCGCTCACCGCGCCACTGCTGACCACCGTCCTGCTCGCGCTCGTCACCGCTGTCGTCCTGCTCACCGACGCCGCCACCGGCGCCCCCCTGGGCTTCAACGGCGTGCTGGGGATGAACGCCGTGGTCGCGGGGCGCTTCTACGGGCTGTCGAACACCGCCTTCGCCCTGGCGGCGGCGGCGCTGGTCGTCGCGGTCGGGGCGGTGGCCGGGTCCCTTGTCGAGGCGCAGCCCTCACCGGCGCTGCGCCGCACGGCGGCCCTCGTGGGCGTGGGGGTGCCCGGGGTGGCGGCGTTGCTCGTGGTCGGGCTGCCGTCCCTGGGGGCCGACGTCGGCGGGACCCTCACGCTGGTGGCCGCCCTCGCGGCCCTGGCGGCCGGGCTGGCGGGCAGCCGCATCACCTGGAAGCAGTGGCTCGGCGTGGGCGTCGTCGCGGTCGCGGTGGTGGGCGTCTTCGGCTTCGTGGACCACGTGACGGGCTCGGGCACGCACATGGGCCGTTTCGTGGGCCAGCTCCAGGACGGGACGGCGGCGACGACGATCCGCCGCAAGGCGTGGGCCCTGGTGGCGCCCTTCACGTCCTCGACGCCGGCCCTGGTGGCGCTCGTCATCGGGGTGCTGCTCATCGCGGTGGCCTGGTGGTGGCTGGCGCGTGAGCGCCGGGCCTGGCGGGCGGGGGCCTCCGGCTACGCGCCGCTCGTGGCGCCGGCGCACCCGGCGCAGGACCGGGCCGGGGGCGCGCAGGGGCTCGTGCTCGGCTGGTTCGGACCGGTGCTGCGCGCGCTGCTGGTGCTCGTCGTCGTCGAGGTGCTCGTCAACGACTCGGGGGCGTCGATGGCGGTGCTGTCCGCGGCCTGCTCGGCCCCGCTCCTGCTGGCGCTGGGGTGCGCCCGGCTCCGGGCCCGCGCGCGCTGAGCCGCCCGGGCGCTCAGTCCTCGCACACGGCCCGGTAGGCGCGGAAGGGCGACTGGGCCCGGACGGCGTCCTCGTCGAGGCCGCGCACGCGGCGTCCGCGCAGGCGGCGGGCGGCGATGGCGCGCAGGACGTCGCGGTACTGCGTGGCGCGGTGGACCCTTCCCGCCCGGTCGTTGCCGGAGACGCGGTGGGTGATGTCGCAGGGGACCTCGATGACGGTGAGGCCGGCGGTGAGCACGTCGATGCTCAGCGCGACCTCGACCCCCCAGCCGGTGGCCAGCGGTGCCGCCGCCTCATAGGCCTCGCGGGTGAGGCAGCGCTGGCCGGACAGCGGGGCGACGGGGGCCCAGCCGGTGGCGCTGGCGATGGCGCCCCGGGCGGCCCGCACGACCCGGCCCCGCCCCCCGGCCCCGGCCTGCTTGGGGGGCACGGCGATGGCCATGTCGGCGACGCCGTCGAGCACCGGGGGAACGAGCTCGGCGCAGGCGGCGGCGGAGTCCCCGAGGTCGGCGTCGATGAAGAGCAGGAGCCGGGAGGGGCCGTCGGAGTAGTCGCGCATGGCGACGATGCTGGCGCCGGTCTCCAGGGCGGAGGCCTTGCCCCGGGAGACCGAGTGGCGCACGGTGACGGCGCCGGCGGCGCGGGCGTGGCCCTGGGTGTCGTCGGTGGAGCCGTCGTCGACGACGACGACGAGGTCAACGCGGGGGATGGCCCGGCAGGCCCGGACGGTGGCGGCGATGCGCGCCGACTCGTTCTTGGCCGGGATGACGACGGCGACTCGCTGGTCCGGGCGCTCTGACGGGCTCACGGCACAAGCGTATCCACTTCCGACCAGAAGGTCAGACCAAGGGGCCCGAACCACGCTGGCGGCCGCCACCCTCCGGGCAGCGCCGGCACCACCCGGGGCTCAGCGGGCCGGGACACTCTCCTCGAGGTCCCCGGCCGCCGCGCCCGTGGCGGCACGGGTCTCGTCGTCGAGCAGGCGGGTGACGGAGGCGTCGATGCCGAGCTCGGCGTCGACGGCGGCCGCCTCCGCGGCCCGGCGCCGGGCTCGCCCGTTGCCCTCCCGGCCCCACCGGAGCCGGCGCCTCACCGCCCGGGCGGCCCCGCCGTCGACCCTGTCAGGACATGTCCTGCGGCGGCCGGAAGGCGGTCTCCTCGCCGGGGGCGATCCTGCGCAGGACGCGCGCGGGTACCCCGCCCACGACCGTCATCGGCGGCACGTTCCTCGTGACGACGGCCCCCGCCGCGACGACGGCGCCCTCGCCGATGCTCACCCCCGGCAGGACGGTGACGTTCGCGCCCAGCCAGGCGCGGTCGCCGATGGTGACGGTCGCGGAGAACTGGGCGCCGGTCAGGCGCAGGTCCGGGTCAAGGGGGTGGCCGGCGGTGGAGATGGTGACGTGGGGGCCGAGAAGGACGCCCGAGCCGATGACGATCTCGGCGTCGTCGATGAAGGTGGCACCGGTGTTGAACCAGCAGCCGTCACCGATGCTCGTGTGCGAGCCGTAGGCGCAGTAGATGGGGGTCTCGATCCAGGAGCCCTCCCCGAAGGAGCGGAAGAGCTCGCGGGCGACGGCGGTGCGCGCCTCGGGGTCGCGGATGGTCGTGGCGTTGTAGCGCTCGGTGAGCTCCTTGCCGCGCACGCGCTCCTCCTCCAGGTCCTCCAGCCCGGGGCCGAAGTCGACGTAGAGCTCGCCGGTGTCAAGGCGGCGCCGGGTCTCGTCGAGGTCGAGGCGGTACTGCTCGGTGGTGGGGGCGGGGCGGGCGTCGTTGCTCATGGGCCCATCGTGTCAGACGGCGCCGGACCCGTGGAGGGGCCCGGCGCCGTCCGCGTCTCAGGCGACGAGGCCGTGGCGGATGAGGCGGCCGTCGGCGTCGACGACGTTGCTCTGCTCGCCCAGGGCCTTGACCTCGCGCTGGGCGGCGAGGTCGCCGTAGAGCTCGCCCGTGTAGGGGTTCTTGCGGGTCTTGACGACCTTGAGGGCCATGTAGGCGGCGACGAGGACGTTGCACAGCAGGGCGGCCGCGGAGACGACCATGAGGGAGGTGGTCGAGTAGGTCGAGCTGACGTGGAAGGCGCCCTCGTCGATGAAGGCGGGCACGGTCTGGGCGAACATGCACCACAGGGCGAGGGTGTGGGCGCGGTGCTGGAGCCAGGCGCCCTTGCCCAGGGTGAAGGAGCACAGGGTGGGGGCCAGCAGGAGCGCGAAGCCGCAGTACCAGGCGTGGCCGGGCAGGCAGTTGTAGGTGTAGGCGAAGTTCCACAGGTCGTAGGCGATGACCCAGAACCACAGCATGTCCGGCCAGAGCATGTCGCGCGAGCCGTCGCCCTTGACCTTGCGGCGCACGACGATGCCCATCCAGCCGGTGATGGTGACGATGTTGAGCACGCCGGCGGCGGCGTTCATGTAGTTCCAGGGGCCGCCGACCACCCACATGCCGTCGGCGACGCCGCCGCCCACGTACTGCAGGCCCACCTGGATGTCACGGGCGACGGCCTCGCAGATGTTGAGGGCGAGGATGAAGGGCGGGAAGCACAGGGCGAGGCGGTTGTCGGCCAGGCGCCAGGTGGTGCCGTCCTTGCGGGTGCCGTGCAGGTAGCGGATGCACCAGAAGCCGATGCAGCCGGCGGTGGCGGAGTAGACCTTGGCCAGGTGGAACCAGTCCGTGTAGGTGGTCTCGGACAGGACGGTGAACCACAGGACGGACAGGACCAGCGGCAGGGCGACGAAGGCGCCGAACCCGACCCACTTGAAGCGGCGGGTGACCTCGTTGAAGCCGAAGAGGGCGGCGAAGACGAGGATCCAGACGAGCCAGACCTCGATGGCCGAGGCGCCGGCGTCGTAGTTGAAGGTGAACAGCATCGTTCTCTCCTACGGCAGCGTTTGTGTCCGGCGTCGTCCCGAGGATGCGGGTGGCGCCGGGTGCGGGGCATCCGACGGACTCACCCGCCGTGGATGTCTACAACACATTGTGCCCGATCTTGGAGGATTTCCCTGGGGCTGAGGTCCCGGGGAACCCGCCCTCAGGCCGCGACGCCCCCCGAGCGGGCGGTCTGCGCCCCGTCGTCGAGCAGCCGACGGCGGGTGCGCAGGTAGGCGGGGACGAGCAGCACGACGGCGCCCACCCAGGCCAGGGGCTCGCTGGCGCACACGCCCAGGTAGCCGAGCACCCCTCCGAGCCAGATCGCCACGACGACGCGCATGACGAGCTCGGCCACGCCCGAGTAGAAGGGGGCGCGCATCTTGCCCAGGCCCTGGAGCGCGCCGCGCAGCACGTAGAGGACCGCGAGGAGCCAGTACGTCAGGGAGAACATGATGACCGCCTGGGCGGACAGGCTCACGACCTGCTCGGAGCCGTCGCCGACGAAGACGCGCGAGAGCGGCGCGGCGGTCGGCACGAGAATGAGCGCGAGGACCAGCGAGGTGGCGACGGCGAGGACGTTGCCCTG
Source organism: Actinomyces sp. AC-20-1 (assembly GCF_023369555.1). Lineage (GTDB taxonomy): Bacteria > Actinomycetota > Actinomycetes > Actinomycetales > Actinomycetaceae > Actinomyces. Next base: position 92,803 of record NZ_JACJVC010000004.1, read on the forward strand.
CCTGACGCCCGCTCGCACGCGGTCCAGGCGCCGCGCCCCGAAGTTCTGGGCGACGTAGGTGGACACGGCCAGGCCGATGGAGGACAGGGTCGAGTTGGCGAGCCCGTCGATGCGGATGGCGGTGGTGAAGGCGGCGATGGCCTCGGAGCCGAGCTCGTTGAGGCGGAACTGCACGGCGACGACGCCGATGGCGATGATCGACATGTTGAAGCCAAGGGGCACGCCCATCTTCAGGTGGTGGCGCAGCTCGGAGCGGGTGACCCTCCAGTCCTCGCGGCGCAGGTGGAAGACGGGGAAGCGCTTGCGGATCCACCACAGGCACAGCAGGACGCTGATGACCTCGGCGATGGCGGTGGCGTAGGCGGCGCCCTCGACGCCCATGCCGAGCCAGGCGATGAGGGCGACGTCGAGGACGATGTTGAGGGCAGAGGCGATGGCGAGGAAGACGAGCGGGGTGCGCGAGTCCCCGACGGCGCGGATGATCGCGGACAGGTAGTTGAAGGCGACGATGGCGAAGGAGGTGGCGAAGCACACCAGGCCGTAGCGCATGGCGTCGTCCATGAGCTCGGCGGGCGTGTGGAGCAGCACGAGCAGCGGCCTGAGCAGCACCGTGCCGAGGAGCGTGAGCACGACGGTGAGGGCGACGGACACGAGGGTGCCGGCGGCCACGGAGCGGCGCACGGCCACCTCGTCCTGGGCGCCGTAGGCCTGGGACAGGGGGATGGTCAGACCGCTGGTCATGCCGAAGGAGAAGCCGATGACGAGGAAGAGCAGGACGCCGGTGGCGCCGACGGAGGCCAGCGGCAGGACGCCGAGGAAGCGTCCGACGACGATGGTGTCCGCGAGCTGGTAGGCCTGCTGGATGATGTTGCCCAGGACGAGGGGGACTGTGAAGGCGCCGATGACGCGCCAGGGGGTGCCTTCGGTGAGCGGGGTGGCCATGGAGTCCTCGGGTCGGGCAGGGGAGGTCGGATCTGGGCCACCAGCCTATTGGTCTTCCCGGTTGTTTTCCCTTCGGTCCGGCACGACCCTCGTCACGTTGACCCGATCAGGACAGGCGGCCGCCGTCCATCGTGAGGACCCGGTCGGCGACCGTCCTGGCCTCGGCCTCGTGGGTGACGACGAGGACCGCGGCCCCCTCGTCGGCCGCCTGCCGCAGGAAGGCCAGGACCACCTCGACGTTCTCGCTGTCCAGCCCGGCGGTGGGCTCGTCTGCGAGCAGGGCGGCGGGGCCCAGGAGCAGGGCGCGGGCGAGCGCCAGGCGCCGCAGCTCGCCGCCGGAGAGCTCCTGGGGGTACTCCCCCGCGAGCTCGGCCAGGCCGACGTCCTCGAGCAGCGACGCCGCACGCGCCACGGGCGGCTGGGCGTCGCCCCGGATGACCGCGGGCAGCAGGACGTTGTCCAGGACGGTGAGGGAGCGCAGGGCGGCGTGCCCCTGGGGCACGAGGCCGATGCTCCCGTTGCGCAGCCGCGAGCGCTCACCCTCCGCGAGGGCGTAGAGGTCGCGCCCCTCCACCTCGACCGTGCCGGCGGTGGGGGTGAGCAGCCCGGCGAGCATCATGAGCAGCGTGGACTTGCCGGAGCCGGAGCGGCCCGTCACGACGGTCAGGCTCCCGGGGGCCAGCTCGAGGTCCGTGGGGGCCACGGCGGTGAGCACTGCGCCGGAGCGGTGGGAGCGGGGGTAGTCCTTGGTCAGGGCCCGGGCCCGGATCGTCATGGTCGTCATGTCACTCGCCCTCCTTGAGCACGAGGCTGGGGTCAACGCGGTGGGTGCGGTGCAGGCTGGCGGCCGCGCTGAGCGCCGCGGCCAGGACGGCCCCGGCGAGGGTGGCGACGGCGGTGAGGGCGACGGCGCCCGCCCCCGGCAGGACGAGGCCGACGCCCAGGGCCTGGCCGATGGCCGTGGCGAAGGAGGTGACGACCACCCCCGCGGCGACGATGCCGGCCAGCGCCCCGGCGAGGTTGACGATGACGGCCTCGGCGACGACGGTGCGCCCGACCGCCCGGCGGCCGGCGCCCAGGGCGGTGAGGGTGGCGAGCTCCCGGCGGCGCTCGTGGACGACCAGGGCGTGCACGAGGACCGTGACGGCCAGGCCGAGGCCCCAGATGAGGGCGACGAGCACGGTGACGGTGCGCGCGGCGCTCTCGAGGGAGGCGGCGACGCCCGCGACCATGCCAGAGGCGGTGGTGACGGTGACGCCGGGGACCCGGGCGGCGATGGCGGCGGCCACGACGTCGGGGTCGGCGCCGTCGGCGAGGCCCACGGTGACGGCGGAGACGACGTCGTCGGCGTCGACGTGTCCGTAGCGGTTGAGGTTCTTGTCGAAGGAGGCCTTGAGGACCGCGGCGAAGGTCTCGCGGTTCATGTAGACGGCGTTGTCGAGGCTGGTGCCGGAGGGGGCCAGCTGGCCGGCGATCCGCAGCTCGTGGTCGAAGAGGGTGAGGGTGCCGGAGACGGTGACGTTGGCCCCGACGACGACCTCCATGGCGCCCACCCCGTCACCGGCCCCGCCGGTGCCGCCGCGGCTCTGGGCGATCCACGGCTGGATGGTGAAGTCGGTGGCGGGGTCGAAGGCGATGAGCTGGAGGCGGGCGGAGCAGCAGGAGGACTTGGCGGAGGCGAGGTACAGCTGGGCGGAGACGCGCTCGACGCCCGGGGTGGCGGCGACCTGCTCGACGACGTCGGCGTCCATGTAGAAGTAGTCGGGCTCGGTCGTCAGGAGGGCCTGCTGGGGGTTGTAGCCGGTGCCGGTGTCCTCGGGGGTGACGAGGACGTCGGCGCCCAGGCGCGAGCGGGCGAGGTCGAGGCCCTGGCGCACGCCCTGGATGACGAGCCCTCCTCCGAAGGCGGCGACCGCCATGAGGGTCGTGAGGGTGAGCAGGGCGGCGGTGCGGGCGGGGTAGCCGCGCAGGTTGCGCCACGGCAGGGTCCTCATGGTGAGCACGTGTGTTCCTCCGGTGGTGTCAGACGGTCAGGAGCGCCTGGCCGCCGTCGAGGCGCAGGGTACGGCGCAGGGCGAGACGGGTGCTGGCGACGGCGGTGAGCAGGGTGAGGCCGACGGCGGCCGCGGCGGCCAGGGCCAGGGCGGGGGCCTGCGGCGGTCCACCGGGCAGGGTCCTGCCCGCCAGGGCCAGGGCGGTGGCGGCGCAGGCCGCCCCGGCCAGGGCCCCGGCGGCGTGGACGAGCAGCGTCTCGTGGGTCAGGAGGCGGCGCACGGTGCGGGCGCTGGCGCCGACGGTGCGCCAGACCCGGATCTCCTGGCGGCGCTCGTGCATGAGCAGGGACTGGGTGACGGCGTGGGCGGCCACGAGCAGCCCCCAGGCGAGGGCGGTGGCGCCGACGACGAGGCCCAGGTGGGCGGTGACGGAGGTGGCGGTGGTGACCAGGGCGGCGTCGGTGTAGTCGGCGGTCACCTTGCGGACGTAGACGTTGACCCACCCGGCGACGGAGGCGGCGTCGTCGCGCTCGTGGAGGGTGAGGAGGGCGGCGGAGTAGCTGGTGGCGGGGTCGAGGCCCTGGTAGCGGGTGTCGCCCGCGTCGGTGGCGGCATCGAGGAGGGGGCGCAGGGTGTCGGTGCTGGCCAGGACGGCGTCGTCGAGCCGGGTGCCGGTGGCGGCGAGGTGGGCGGTGACGGGCCACTGGCGGCCCCAGAGGGTGAGGGTGGTGGGGTCGCCGCCCAGCCTGGTGGCGACGTTCGCGCCGACGGCGAGGGTGCCGGCGGCGGGGTCGGCGTCGGGTCCCTCCTCGAGCCAGGCGGACAGGGCGGTGTCCGTGGCGGGCTCGTAGCCGACGACCCAGGCGTCCTGGCCGTCGCTCAGGGTGGCGGTGAGGTAGAGCTGGTGGGTGACGACGGCGATGTCGTCGTTCTGGGACAGGCGGGCCAGGGCGGTGCGCTCGCGCTGGTAGTCGACGGGGGTGCCCAGGACGGTGAGCGCGTTGTCGGGCACCTGCTGGCGGCCGGCGGTGGGGTAGACGATGACGTCGGCGCCCAGGCGCTGCTCGGCGAGGAGGAGCTCGGCGAGGAGGAGCTCGGCGCGGGTGCCGGCCAGGAGGGTGAGGCCGGCCATGAGGCAGGCGGCCTGGGCGAGGGCGAGGGCGAGGAGGATCGCGGTGCGGGCTCGGTGGGCGAGGGCGTTGCGGGCGGGGACGGCGCGCAGGGTGAGGGGGCGGGTCACGGGCGCGGCTCCCGGCTCGGCGGGGTGGCCGGTGCGGTGGACGAGGCGGTGGACGGGTCCGTGGCCCCGGTGAGGCTGAGCCACAGGGCGGGGCGCACGCCGAGCTCGGCGTCAACGGCGATCCCGGCGGTGACGCTCTCGCCGGCGGCGGAGACGTACTGGGCGGCGTAGTCGTCTCCTCCGGGGGAGCGCAGCCACCAGTCGGCGTGGCCCTCGTCGTCGGTGTAGAGGGCGGGGCTGGAGGCGGCGGGGGTGACGGTGGCCCGGCCGTTCCACTCGCGGTCCCAGTCGGTGGAGAGGTAGATGACGGCGTCGGTCTCGCTCAGGGCCAGAACCCGGTCGGTGGTAGGGGCGCCGCCGTCGGTTCCGGTGAGGGACTGGTCCGGGTTGTCCAGGACGGTGGGCTGGACGAGGTCCTGCTCGGCGGATGTGAGGGCCTGGGTGAGGAAGTCGGCGTTGAGCCAGGCGCGCAGGTCGGAGTCGGCCCAGGTGATGGGCTCGAAGGGGACGTGGTGGTAAGGGCGGGCGGCGACGACGTCGGCGGTGAGCAGCAGGAGGCGGTCGTCGATGCGGTCCAGGACGATCCACTCCAGGGGCTCGGTGCCGTTGGCGGCGTCGGCGTCCTGCTCCCAGGTGCCCAGGGTGACGACGTCGCCCTTCTCAGCGGAGGCGTAGTCGGCGGTGGGGGCGGGGGCGCAGGAGCTGAGGGTGCCGGGCAGCAGGAGGGCGAGCGCGGCCACGGCGGCGCGCACGCGGGTGGTCATCGGCCCTGGGGTCGCGGCGGGCCGTCAGGCGGCGGCCGGGGCGGGGGCGCGGCGCGCGCCGCGCAGGGTGGTGACGAGGCCGGCGGCGCCGGTGCCGGCGACGAGGACGCTCATGATGCGGGTGAAGGGCTGGAAGACGGTGTGGCAGCGCATCGTCTCCATCATGCACAGGGGGCAGATGATGCCGGGCAGGAGGAGGACGACGACGGCGCCGACGACGCCGAGGGCCTGGAGGGCGGCGCGCAGGGCGCGGTTGCGCACGAAGGCGCTGGCGCCGAGGACGAGAGCGAGGAGGGCTCCTCCGGCGGTGACCTGGTTCTGGCAGTGGTGGCAGTGCATCCAGGTGCCGTCGGGCTTGGGGTCGCAGGCGGAGAAGACGGTGGTGACGCCGACGGCGAGGAGGGCGGCGAGGGCCGCGGCGGCGAGCGGGAGGGTGCGGGCGATCTTCACGGGGGTCCTTGGTGGTAGCGACGTCCAGCCGGGGTGGCGAAGGCTAGTTAAGTCTGGCCTAAGTAGGCTCGTCAAAGCCGGGGGACGGGGCGTCAGCATCCGGGCGGCAGCCGGGCGCGGCGGGCGGGCCGGACCGGACAAGCCGGGCGGGCGGGCCCGGCGTTCCTAGGGTCTTCACAGGGTGGTCGGGGGTGCTCTTTCAGGGTGGGCGGGTTACATGTGACTCACCGCCGGACGGAACGGGTCGCGAGGGTTGGGGAACCCAGTGACCGGCCCGGACCGAGAGCGGTGAGGGTCCAAGGGAGCCCTCGCCGCCCGCTCCGGCGAAGGAGGAGCGCTCCCCCTGCTGGGAACCAGGGCGCGGAGCCCCTCATGACGAAGGCCCTCGGGCCCGGGAGAGACAACCCGGGACCGAGGGCCTCGTCACGCGCGCAGGCAGGCGCTGGCCGGCACTGAGCCCTCACTGCATTCACTGAAGGCTCTCACTCAATAGAGTGAGCGCCTCATTTGATTCAGTGACGACCTCACTTTCTACAGTGAGGACACTCCGATCTTCAGTGACGACTCGGTCTGGCCGCCGTCGAGGCCCTCGCCCGCGGGGAGGCCACTGATGCCGCGATCTGCCGCATCTACCTGGCTTCTCGAGCCAGGGCGGGACACGGCCGAGGTCCGCGCTGCGGCGTGACGACGGCGTCGCGGCGGGATGATGGGTGGATCGGATTTCCTAGGCTCTTCCCAGGCTGGGTGGGGGTGGTCTCTCAGGGTGGGCGGGTTACATGTGACTCACCGCCGGACGGAACGGGTCGCGAGGGTTGGGGAACCCAGTGACCGGCCCGGACCGAGAGCGGTGAGGGTCCAAGGGAGCCCTCGCCGCCCGCTCCGGCGAAGGAGTGACTGCTCCTCCCCGTTGGGAACCGGGGAGCGCGAGCACCTCATGACGAAGGCCCTCGGGCCCGGGAGACACCACCCGGGCCCGAGGGCCTCGCCACGTGCACGCGCAGGAGCCCGCGAGGTCAGTGCGCGAGGAGGTACTTCCTCCTCCGGCTCTGCGGCGGCGCCGTCGCCTCCACGAGCCCGCGCTCCACAAGATCGCGGAGCAGGGGGCGCAAGGAGCCTACGCTCCTACCCGTCGCCTCCGAGACCTCATGGATGGACCGGGGCTCATCCGCGCGCAGGACCAGCAGGACCTCGCGCTGGGCCTCGCTGGCCACGGGCAGGCCGGGGCTGTGCGCAAGCGTGTACGGCCCATCACCACCACCAGTGAGGAGGCCGGTGTCCACAAGTCCCGCGAGGACCCGGCGGCAGTCGTCGGAGTCGAGACCGAGGTTCTGGCGAAGGTCTCCGGTGGAGACGCTTCCCTTGCGGTGCACGAGAGCGAGCGCGACGTTCTCATGCCGGCTGCGGCCGGGGGCGTCCGGAAGCTCGGACAGCCAGGCGTCGACCTGTGGGTCGAGGAGCCCGAAGCGGTCAAGACGCACGACGACGTGGTCGACGGTGGACGGACCGTAGTCGGGGGCACGGAGCCCCTGCTGGCGCATGGCGGAGATCATCCGCGGGACACCAGATCCCTGCTGCTCGGCAACGGTGGAGCGGCCATCACCCAGGGGCACCAGGCTGAGGAGCCTGGCAAGGGCCTGGTTGCGCGCCTGAGAACGCCCGTCGGCGACGTTCTCCTTGGTCTTGTCGCCCCAGAACCCACCGGGGCTGGAGACCTCCACCCGGTCCGGGTAGACGTCGACAGCGACCTGCTGCCCGCGCACCCAGTGCGAGTAGTCACGGTGCATCACGGCATTGGTGATGGCCTCGCGAAGAACCTCCTCGGGGATCTCTGCGACGTCGCGCCCGCCGGTACCGTCAATGACTCGGTGCACGCGCAGGTTGCGCAGCACCGCGGCAACGGAGTCCTGGATCATCCGCGGCAGGGAACCGTCACAGTTCTGACGGTCGATGAAGCGGACGCTCGGGTCCTGCGACTTGTCGACACCGGGGTGCACGGCGACGTCAACAGTGAGCTGGGGGTACTCCTGCTGCGGATAGGCACCAAGGGCGAGGTACCCGGCCAAGGTCACCTGACCGTCCCGGGTGAGGACGTTGATCCTCTCGAGGGCGGCTGCGACGTCGTCGGGCGCGATGCCCTCAAGTGCCTGCGAGCGCCCCGCCCGAAGCACGTCAAGAGTTCGGGCCACGGCGTCCTTGGAGAGGTCGGCGAGACTCGCGCCGGGGACCACCTGGCGGTCCGTGCCATCCAGCTGGTCCTGGGTACGCAGGAGATACACCTCGTAGGGGGTGAGGTGCACGTCCGCGTCGTCGACCCGCCTGTAGCTGCCGCGCTCGACACCCTGGTCGTAGACGTAGCACGGCATGGCAATGCCGGGTTCAGGTCGGAGCGGGTGGATGGTGAGGAGGATGACGTCGTTGCCGTCGACACTTCCACGTGCCAGCTCGTAGTCGGGCACCGGTTGCACCTTCGGACTCTCCCCCAGGGCCCGGGTGAGACCGGCGCGCAGGCCAGCCATGAGAGCGGGCACGTCGAGACCTGGAACCGAGGCGAACCCGTTGCTCTCGTCCAGTCCGAGGATGACGACGCCGCCGTCGGTGTTCGCGAAGGCCGACACCGTCTGCCAGACCGTCTTGCTCAGACCTCCTGCGGCGGACTTGGCCTCAACCAGGCCGTCATCAACGCCTTGGCGTCGCAGCCGCGCGACGAGACTCTCAAGATCCTCATCAGTCACACTGTCACTGTACTTCAGTGACAACGTCACTGAAGTACAGTGATGACGTCACTTTATTTAGTGACAAGATCACTGCATCGAGTGATGTGCTCACTGTATTGAGTGAAAGCACTCCCTTTTTCAGTGAGCTGTGAGCACATCACAGCCGAGACAGCGCTCCCCACAGGGAGACAGGGTGGGGAACAGACCGGGCGAGACCCCTGGGCCTATGAGACCGAGCCAGGCCCGCAGACCTCGCCACGCGCTCACACGACGCCCGTGACAGCGCCCGTTTAGCATCGCACCGTGGACACCAGGAAGTTCGTCGCCGCGAGGTCCAAGGCGGAAGCGGTCGCGCGACTCTACTCGGCCGCCGACTGCCCTGCGCCCGCTCAGCCACTGGGACCCGGCAGCAAGGAGCGCAAGGACGTCCTCACAGCGACCGCCTCACGGTTTGCCCTCGACGTCAACACCGCCGCAGCGAAGGACGTGCTCGCCCGCGAGATCGTGGAGGCCTTTGGTGGCACCTGGGACACGCGCTACTCCTCGACCGGCCAGACCATCACCCTTGACGGTCTCAACGCGGTCCTCGCGCCGGCCGAGGAGCGCCGTCGGCTCGAGACCGAGCGTGAGCTCCGCTCTCTCGATCCGGCCTACCCGCCCGGCTTCCACCCGGCCCGCGACAAGCTCGAGGTCGTCCGCCGGATCTCCTCCCTCACTGGCGGTCGGCCGCAGGACCTCGGCCCCGGCAGCAAGGAACGCAAGTCCGTCCTCACGGAGCTCGTCGAGAACCTGTCGCTCCCCGTCGATGCCCGGCTGTCGAAGACACGCCTTGCCGAGGCAATCACCCGTTACTTCGGCCTCACCTGGACTGACGCCTGCTGGTCCCGTGGGGAGACGCTCACTCTCGTCGGCCTCAACACGGTGCTCGCCGGTGCGGAGCAGGAGGTCCGGCGTGGTCTCCACGCCTCACGCACCCGCCTTCTCCAGGAGGCCCAGCTCCTTGTGTCCGCACTCGCCCACGCCTGCCCCTCCCACTGGGAGGGCCGCGAGTGCGTCCAGCAGATGGTCGACGCCGAGCACGCCAAGTCACGTCAAACCGAGTGGGTCGGCTGGTACTTCGAGTTCATCGGCCTGCCCGCACTCATCAACGCCTACGGCGGCGGCCCACGACGCGTCGGCGCCACAGAGTTCGACTACGCCCGCGCCTTTGTGTGGGACCTCAAGGCCCACGCGCAGCCCAACCTGCGACAGCCTGGGCACGTCACTGGAGAGGCTCCTCTCAACGACCGCGACTCGATCCTCCGCTGCGTTGAGACGACCGGCTCCCTCGGCTTCCTCGTCCTGTCCGGCTCCTCCGTCCACGACGACGACGGCAGCTTCGACACGTGGCACCGGAAGATGAGGGGCAGCACGACGGCACGCACGGAGAGGTCCCGCACCCTCAAGGCCGCATTCACACCTGTCACGGTTGACGCCTATGTCTTCCAAGGGATGAGCGGGCTCGAGAGCGCCCTTGAGAAGAAGGTCCTCACCCCCTTCCATCAAGGTCGGCAGGCCAGTGGCGCCGCTCGCGCCCCCAAGCTCAAGCTCAACCTCGGCCGGGGACGAGAGGAGGGTTATGTCATGGCGAGCAGTCCACTCACCATGACATGACGGACACCCGCCAAGCTCCCAGCGAAAAGAGCTTCCCTCCGGTTCGAACATGTGTTTAGCTTTCCCCATGACTGGCACCCGGACGACGAAGGCGGCGATGTCGGCCTCCGCACCTGAGGCCTCCTTCACCTACAGCGACCTGTTCGCCGGCATCGGCGGCTTCCACGCCGCTCTGTCCGGGATGGGTGGCGGTTGCGTGTACGCCGTCGAGATCGACAGGGACGCCGCCCGCGTCTACCAGCAGAACTGGGGCCTCGACCCCCTCGGGGACATCACTGTCCATGCCGGGGAGGACGGGGTGGACACCCGGAAGATCCCTGAGCATGACATCCTCGCGGCTGGCTTCCCCTGCCAGCCCTTCTCCAAGTCCGGCGCCCAGAAGGGCATGGAGGAGACCCGCGGCACCCTGTACTTCAACATCCTGCAGGTGGTGCGTGAGCACCACCCCACCGTGCTGCTGCTCGAGAACGTCCGCAACCTCACCGGCCCCCGTCACAAGCACGAGTGGGACGTCATCATCAGCACCCTCCGCGACGAGGGCTACCACGTCTCCGACACCCCCGCCATCCTCTCCCCCCACCAGATCGCGGCGGACCACGGCGGCCGGCCCCAGGTCCGTGAGCGCGTCTTCATCACCGCCACCCACGACCCCGATCACATCGGCGCCCCTGACCCGCAGCCCGTCACACGCCCCCGGGAGCTGTACGGCTCACCGTCGCCAGACTGGAACATTGAGGACATCCTTGACGATGAGAGCAGCGAGACCGAGCGCTACGCACTCACGCCTGCAGAAACCCGTTGGATCGACGCCTGGGACGACTGGGTGCAGATGTTTCGCCGTCACAACGAGCCTGGCACGAAGCTACCCGGCTTCCCGATCTGGGTGGACGCCTGGGCTGATATCGAGGCCTTCGAAGCCGATGTCGAGGCTGGCGAGCACGAGGACACCCCCTCCTGGAAGCTCAGCTTCCTGAGGAAGAACGCGCTTCTCTTCACCGACAACGCCTCCTGGATCCCCCAGTGGGAGAAGAAGTGGGGGGTGCACGAGTTCCCACCATCGCGCCGCAAGCTCGAGTGGCAGGCACAGGACTTGGCCTCCCTGTGGGACTGCCTCATGCACCTGCGCCCGTCCGGGCTGCGGGCCAAACCGCCCACGTATGTGCCCGCACTCGTCGCCATCACCCAGACGAGCATCGTCGGGCCGCGCCGTCGTCGTCTCATGCCGTCTGAGGCCGCGCGCCTACAGGGCTTCCCCGACTCCTTCTCCTTCGTCGGCCAGCCCGACGCGAGCACCTACAAGCAGCTGGGCAACGGCGTCAACATCGGCGTCGTCTGGAATGTCCTCAAGCGCCACTGTGAGCGCGACGCAGCGATCCTCGAGACCACTGGGTCGGGGCGACGCATTCTTGCCGCCGTGCGCGAGGCCCCTGACAACCCGGACAGCCCTGTGCGAGACGCACTGAGGCGAGCACAGCAGGCCGCCGCCCAGGGCTGAGGGGTCCGAACCATGGCCGACGACGCCCTGCACGCACCCGAGCCAGCGCGCGTGGCCCCGGCTGACACCTCCGTCTCACGCCGTTACGCGGGTCTTGCGCGCCGTGATACCTCCCCTGAGGTGGCGCTGCGGCGCGTGCTGTGGCACGCCGGCTTCCGCTACCGGGTGCAGTACAAGGTCCCTGGGTTGCCGCGGCGGAAGATCGACATCGCATTCCCCAGCAAGAAGGTCGCGGTCCAGGTTGACGGTTGCTTCTGGCACGGATGTCCAGAGCATGGCAGGGCACCCGGGCGGAACTCCGAGTGGTGGCAGTGGAAGATCGCCCGTAACCAGGCCCGAGACCGCGACACCGACGAACGGCTGGCAGCCCTCGGTTGGACGGTTATCCACGTCTGGGAGCACGAGGACCCTGCGGACGCGGCCAACCGCATCGCCAGGACTGTCCACGCCCCGCCGAATCGCCTTTAAGAAGGGGACGCCCGTCTTGCATTTAAATCAACTTCTCCTCAATCAACCGATCACGCCCACCTCCCCTGAATATCCGGCTCTTCGTAATCGAGGGTGTATCGGGCGGGTGAAGTCTGGGGGCGCGTCGTTGCTTGGATAGGGGTCGAGGTCTTTCGAGGATGGAAGTTCTCACGCTCACCATCCGAAAGACCTCGACGTGTCCAACGCTACCTTCCTCGCCCCTGACTTGACCATGTTCTGCCGTCTGGACGAGCTCGGCCTGGAAGTGACGGGCCAGCATCTCCAGCCGGATCTCACGATCCTCGAGTGCCGTGTCGTCGAACCGGATGAGTGGTGCCGACGCTGTGGCGGTCAGGGCTCGTGCCGCGACACCGTCGTTCGCCGCCTGGCGCACGAACCGTTGGGCTGGCTGCCCACCTTGCTACAAGTCCGGGTCCGCCGCTACCGGTGCGGCGAGTGCGGGCACGTGTGGCGCCAGGACACGAGCAAGGCAGCCGAACCACGATCGAAGCTCTCCCGCCGGGCGCTGCGGTGGGCGCTGGTCGGGCTCGTCACCCAGCACCTGACCGTTGCCCGGGTCGCCGAGGCCCTGGCTGTGTCCTGGAACACCGCGAACTGTGCCGTGCTGGCCGAAGGCCAGCGTGTCCTGATCAACGACCCCGCCCGGTTCGACGGCGTGCACGTCGTCGGGGTAGATGAGCATGTTTGGCGGCATACGCGTCGTGGCGACAGGTACGTCACCGTCATCATCGACCTGACCGGCCCACATACCGGCACCGGTCCCGCCCGGCTGTTGGACATGGTCGAAGGCCGCACGAAGCAAGCATTCAAGTAGTGGCTCGCGGACCGTCCGAAAGCCTGGCGCGATGGCGTCGAGGTCGTCGCCATGGACGGCTTCACCAGCTACAAGACCGCAACGCTCGAGGAAATGCCTGATGCGGCCCCGGTTCTCGATCCATTTCACGTCGTCCGCTTAGGGAGTGAAGCGTTGGACGAGTGCCGCCGCGTGCAGCAAGAGCTCTGCGATCGCCACGGCCGGAAGACCGATCCGCTCTACCGCGCCCGCCGCACCCTGCTCACCGGCCACAGTTTGCTCACACGCAGCCAGCAAGAACGCCTCGAGGAACTGTTCTCGAACGAACTACACGTCGAGGTGGAAGCCACCTGGGGCATCTACCAACGCATGATCGCCGCCTACCGCGATCCCGACCGCGCCCGCGGACGAGAAGCGATGCGCGCCGTGATCAGCTCCATCAGCAGCCGCGTCCCCGCCGCGCTCAAGGAGACCCGTCGCCTTGGCCGCACGCTGACCAAACGCGCCGCCGACGTGCTCGCCTACTTCGACCGACCCGGCACCAGCAACGGGCCAACTGAAGCGATCAACGGTCGACTGGAACATCTGCGAGGCAGTGCCCTGGGCTTCCGAAACCTGACCAACTACATCGCCCGATCACTCCTCGAAAGCGGCGGGTTCAGAAACCAACTACACCCTCGATTGCGAAGAGCCTGTAATTGGACACACATGAATTATATACCGGCCACCCCAAATTAAAGCCACTCCCAAAGAAGACGAAGCCATCTCCGCACCAGGATGTGACACGCAAGTTCAAAGCTATCGAACGCTGGATTAAATTCACCTCATTCGACACCATGCTCGAGTTCACGGCGACAGGAAAGCCATCCACCAGTTACACCAACTGGACATCGCAAGCCCAGCGCTACCACAGCCCTCAACCGGCAGTCAAAATGATAGTCATACTGTCAAATTAGCACTTTCGTGATGAGTATTCACAGTATGACTCGCAGTCTGCCGCCGCTGCCGCGGCGCTCCCTCACCCGTTGAAGGGCAGCGGCGCGAGCCCCTTGACGCCCACCTCGGTGACGTACACGGACCCGGCGGCGGGCTCGACGTCCTCGGGCAGGTCCTCGCGCGAGGTCGTGATGAACAGGCGGTCCAGGTCCGCCCCGCCGAAGGTGCAGGCCGTCGTCTTGGAGACCCCCACCTCAACGACCTCGCTCAGCCGCCCCTCGGCGTCGTAGCGCCTCACCGCCCCGCCGCGGTGCAGGGCCACCCACACGCCGCCCTCGGCGTCGACCGTGAGACCGTCGGGCTTGCCGGCCCCCTCCTCGATCGTCACCCACGGGCGCGGGTCGACCAGCCCGGCCTCGGCGTCGTAGTCGAGCAGCGTGATCGTGCGCGTCGGTGTGTCCACCCAGTAGGCGCGCGTGCCGTCCGGGCTGAATCCCAGGCCGTTCGCCGTCGTCGCCCCGCCCCAGGCCACGACCGGCTCGGTCCCCGGCCCGTCCCAGCGGTAGACCTTCGCCGCCCCCTCGACCCGCTCCCAGGACATCGTGCCGATCCAGAAGCGGCCGTCCGGGTCGCAGCCGCCCTCGTTCGTGCGGATCGTCGGGTCCGGGTACAGCTCGACGGCCTCCGCCAGGTCCGACAGGTCCTCCTCGCGCCCCAGCGCCACGCCCCGCTCGGTGGCGACGAGCGCGCCCCCGCCGACGCGCGGGCGGATGACGGAGGCGACGCGCGAGGGGACGGCCAGACGGCGGTGGGCGCCGTCGTCGTCGATCTCGATGACCGCGCCGTGCAGCATGTCGACGAAGCGCAGTCGGCCGGTGGCCTCCCACCACACCGGTCCCTCGCCGTGGTAGGAGATCGTGTCTGTCAGTCGCTGTGCCCTCATGCGGCCAGGCTAGCGGCCGTCGACGCCGGTCGTCGCGCCCGGATTCGTGTCACCCCGCCGTGGCATCATCGTCGGTATGGACAGCACCCCGGCCGTGTCGAAGAGCCAGGCCTACACCATCGTCGAACTGCGTGAGCTCATGCGCGCCGGCGGGCTGCGCGTCCCGCAGTTCCAGCGCTCCTTCCGGTGGGAGGCGAAAGACGTCCGGGACCTGCTCGACTCCATCCTCCGGGGGTACCCCATTGGCAGCCTGCTCCTGTGGCAGCGCCCCGCCCCGCCCGAGCGGCTAACGATCGGTGCGCTGCGCGTCGACGCGCCTGAGCGCCAGGACGCCCTGTGGGTGGTGGACGGCCAGCAACGCGTCACCAGCCTCGTCAATGCCGTTGACCCCGAGGGCGCACAAGACCCGCGCTTCCTCCTCGGCTACTCCCTCAGACACCACGAGATCGTCAGCGGGCGCCGGCTCGATGACCCTCTGGTGGTTCCGCTGCCGGACCTGTTCGACTTCGGGCGGGCGCTGGGCTGGCTCGCCAGCAACCCGGACGCCGCCAAGTACGCCGAGCACATCCAGGACGTGACCGGCAGGCTCAACCGATTCACTGTCCCGGCCACCGTCATGACTCAGGCCGATGAGAAAGTCCTTCGTGAGGTCTTCGACCGGATCAACTCCCGCGGGGAGCCCCTGAGCGCCGCCGAGATCTTCAACGCCCTCCACGGCGAGCCGGACGCGGGACGCACGACGGCGGACATCGCGCTGAGTGTTGACGCCCAGACGCGTTTCGGCCAGCTGGGCGAGCAGGTCATCATCCAGGCCCTCTTCGTGCGCCGGCATCCAGACATCACCCGGGACGTCCACGACGAGTTCTCGGACAGCCGTCGCCGCGTCAGCGACTTCCCGGACGAGGACGAGGAGCAGGCTTACGAGTCCACCGAGCGGGCCCTCGTCGCCGCCGTGCGCTTCCTCCAGGAGCATTGTGGCATCCCCCATCTGACATTCCTCCCCTTCCGCTTCCAACTCCTCGTGCTCGTCCGTTTCTTCGCGCTCTTCCCCACCCCGCACGAGCGCAACCTCGAGCTGCTCACCCGCTGGTTCTGGCGTACGAGCACGGGGGCCGACAAGCTAGGGATCAGCGGGTCGCAGACGGACTTGCGCGCCTGGGCCGGACGCGTCGTGTGCAGCGAGTCGGCATCAGTTCAACAACTCCTCGACGCCGCCCGGCTGCCCGACGCGCCACAGGTCCCTGACCTGTCTGTCTTCCGCACAACACGCTCTAGCTCCAAGATGATCCTCGCCGCCCTCTGGGACCGGCAACCCATCGACCCTGAGACCGGAGAGGGGCTCACACGCGACGCGCTCGCCGAAGCCCTTGAGGGGGAAACGACACCACGGGCGATCGTCACCGACCTCGTCATACCATCGGCCCTGCCGAACAACGCCGCCGTCGCGGCCGCCAAGCTGATCTCACTGAGAGACCGTCAAGACCTGCTGGCGCTCCTCACCCCCGCCAGCGATCTCACCTCCCTGCTCCTCGATAAGGCCATGCTCGACTGCCTCCAGCACAACGACGTCGACGGGTTCCTCAGCCTCAGGAAGGACGCGATGCACCGCTACCTCACCGACTTCCTCGTAGTTCGCACTGCCTGGGGTCAGGAGGACACACCACCGCTGACCGACTTCGTCTTCGACGGCGACGACGCCGGCGGTGCCTCATGACCGAGGCCGTCTACGCAGTCCTCCTCCACGGCGAGCACATCGGCACGATCCAGCGTCGCGACACCGACACCACCTTCACGATCTTCACCTTCGACCGCGACTACTGGGACCGGCCGGACCGGAGGGTGCTCGGCCGCTGGTTCGAGGACCACCCGCGCAAACGTCCCCGGGCGAACAACCGTGTTCCCGCGTGGTTCTCCAACCTGCTGCCCGAGGGCCGCCTGCGCGAGCTCATCGCCCGTGAACAGGGCGTGAACGCTCACAGGGAGATGGACCTCCTCGAACGCATCGGCGCCGACCTGCCCGGGGCCGCCGTCGTCACCCTCGACCCGAACCAGGAAGTCGACGCTACTTTCGATGACGCCGTCGCCCCCCAGCGCCCAGCCTCCGTTGTGCCCCCCGGCCCCCGCCGAGCCTCCCTCGCGGGCATGGCGCTGAAGTTCGCCATGAGTCGGCGTGATGGCCGGCTCGTCCTGCCCGCCCACGGCGAGGACGGGGACTGGATCCTCAAGATCCCCGACTCCGCCTACCCAGGTCTGCCCGCCAACGAGCTCGCCGTCATGCACCTGGCCGCCCGGGTGGGGATCGAGGTGCCCGAGACTGCCCTGTGGCACCGCGACAGCATCGACGACCTCGGCCCGGGCGCCTGGCCGTCGGAGGAGACCCAGGCCTACGCGGTCCGCCGCTTCGACCGCTCTCCCACCGGACGCATCCACATTGAGGACTTTGCCCAGGTGCTCGGCGTGCACGGCATCGGCGAGGGCAAGTACCACTCCAACGTCGAGACCGTCCTCGGCCTGGCCTGGCGCGGGCAGGACCACGAGTCCCTCCAGGAGGCCGTGCGCCGCAGCGTCTTCAACCTGCTCGTCGGCAACGGAGACGCCCACCTGAAGAACTGGTCGCTCATCTACCCAGACGGTAAGCGAGCCCGGCTCTCACCCGCCTACGACTTAGTGTGCACGGGGGTGATTCCGAACCACGCGGAGCTCGCCCTGCCCTTCCTCGGCGCCACCCGCCTGACCGAGCTCCGGCGCGAGCACTTCGCCCGGCTCCAGGACATGCTGGGGGTCGGGGACACGGACGTCCTCGACGTCGTCGATGACACTCTCGACCGCTTCTGCGAGACGTGGGCCGAGGGCACTGTCGCCCCCGAGCCCGTGGCCGAGTGGATCGACTCGCACCTGGCGGGCACCCGGCACCGGCTCCTCGGGGACTGACGCGGTCATCGGCCCCGGCTCCCAGGCTCCGCATTCAGGAGAACACAAGGATCACCCAGGGGTTCTTCAGGAAGACTTATGAGACTAGGCTCACCCAACAGCGACGGAGCAACCCCGCTCCACCGCGGAACGGAGCCCACACATGAGTGACAACAGCACCTTCGACCAGGTCGCCGGCAAGATCAAGGAGACCACGGGCAAGGTCGTCGGGGACAAGGAGCTCGAGGCCGAGGGTCTTCTCCAGAACCTCCAGGGCAAGGCCACCGAGGCCGTCGAGGACGTCAAGGACACCATCAAGGGCGTCGTCGACCACTTCTCCAAGGACGACGACGAGCCCACCGCCGTCTGAGCCCACCACTCACGCGGGTGCCCCTCGCCGTCGGACACACCGCCGGCGAGGGGCACCGCTGCGCTCAGGCCCCGGGGCTCAGAGGTTGACCTGGCGGGAGATGATGCCCGCCTTCGCACGGCGCGCCTCGGCGTCCAGCGGGGTGGTGTCCGCCAGTGCGGCGTCAAGGCGCTCACCCATGGCCTGCAGCAGCCCGGTCAGCTCCTCGGCCTCCGTGCCGCGGTTGAGCTCCCACACCGGGATCGCCAGGCCGCAGGCGCGGAAGGCGCCGATGAAGCGCGCGCCCTCCTCGAGGTCGGAGGCGCGGGCCGCGTGCACCCGGGCGAAGGCGTTGAAGAAGGCGTCCTCGTCCTCGCCGCGCACCCAGCGGACGAACTCCTTGCCGTTGATACGGCACCAGTAGGCGTGCGGCACGCCCGGCACGGCGACGGTCGGGGCGATCTCCTCCTTGGCCTGCTCGAGCTGCTCCACCGCCTCCGGGTCCTTGGCGGCCTCGGCGTCGAGCCAGAAGTCGAAGGTCTCGCGCACGCTCACCACCGGCTCCACCGCCGGGTCGAGGATGTCCTGCAGGCGCGGGCCCGGCTCGGGCAGGCCGTTCATGAGCAGGCCGGAGCCCTCCTCGAGCTCGAGGGCCGCGAGCACCGCGGCCGCCACGTCGCGGCTGGCGTCACCCGAGTGCATGGTGGTCTGCAGGGCGACGAGCACCTCGCCGTCGGCCCGCTTGAGGCCCTGCGCCAGCTCGGGCAGCAGGGTGACGAGCTGGACGTCCCGCCCGCCGTGCTCCTGCGTCAGGCGCACGGTGGTGGTGGCGGCCGGGATGATCTGCATCATCGCGACCAGGTCCTCCTCGTTGGCGATCCCGGCGAAGGGGCGCGCGACGAACTCGATCTTCTGCTTCTTCGGGGCGGCGGGAGCAGCCTGACGCTGCTTGCGCTTCTTCTTCGACATGGGTGCAGCGTAGCGGGAGGCCGAGGGTCAGAAGTGCGAGGAGGAGCCCGCCCCGGAGAAGCCCCCACCGCCGCCGCCGTAGCTGCTGGAGCCGGAGGAGGACGAGGAGCTGGACGACGACGATCTCGCGGCGCTGGAGTAGCCCGTCACCAGGCCGGCCACGGGGGCGACGCCCGACGACGTGCCCTTCGCCCGGGAGCCCGCGCCCTCCAGGCCGGCCGAGGAGGAGTTGAGGCGGATGGTCGAGGCGGGGCGGTAGGTCCCGGTCGTGCCGCCGATCGTCCACGTGCCCGCGTAGGGGTCGGCGCTCCTCGTCCACGTCCTGCGGGCCTCCTTGTACTCCGTCATGCGGTGGGAGGCCTCCGAGGACCGGTCGGCGGTGATGGCCTGCTGGGACAGCTGCATGGCGCGGCTGCGGATCTTCTCACTCACCGAGTCCAGGTGGTCCAGCGCCGCCGACGGCGTGACGCGGCGCGCCTCCAGGTCCGCTGTCCAACGGCCGAGGTCGTTGACGGTGGTGCGCAGCCACTCGCGCTGCGCGGCGGTGGACACACCGACCCCCTTCGTGTCGATGCTGTCGCACAGGGACCCGAAGGAGGCGGCGTCCTCGTACACGGGCCCGAGCTCGTTGTCCCAGGCCTCGCGCCACGTCGAGGACATGGTGAGCAGGGCGGAGGCGTGGGCGATCGTGTCGTCGAGGGAGTCGAGGGTGTCGGCATCCTGGGCGATGGAGGCGGTGGCCTCGAGGTTGCGGAAGCGGAACCAGTCGGCGCCCTTGACGGTGCTGAGCGCCTGCATCCTCTTGGTCAGGTCGAAGTAGCGGCCGCGGAACCAGGAGTAGCGGATGAGGACCTGGGAGCCGTGGGGCTCGTCCTCGGGGATCGTGCGCGCCAGGACCTCGGTCTCGTCCCAGTCGCGGGTGACGTTGGCGTAGTGCCGCTCGGCCCGACGGTACCGGCGCCGGCTCTCCAGGCCCGCCCACCACAGGGACCCGGTGCCGGCCAACCCGGCGAGGGCACCGGTGATCCACAGCCACCCGGCGCGGGCGAGAGCGGGCTTGCCGACGGCGGAGGCCGCCTCCCGGCCCATGTCCACCAGGCCCCCGGCCCAGTCGCCCTCACGGAAGGCACCCTTGCCCGCGTCCTGGATGTCCTCCTGGACGGCGGTGCCGACCTTGACGTCCTCGCCGAAGTACGTGCCGACCCAGCGCCCCGACGGGGAGACGGCGAGGACCACGAGCCCGTCGGCCCAGTAGTTCGGGTCCTCGGCGCTGATCCACTGCGGCTGGTGCTCGCGGGCGTAGGTGAGGACCTCGAGGTTGAAGTTGGCGGAGTAGTCGGCGTCGAGAGTGAGGACGGCGAGGTTGACGTCCTGGCGGAAGCGCAGCTCGGAGAGCCTGTCCTGGACGGCGGCCGGCTGCAGGGCCCCGTACTCGTCGTGGACCTCGACCTGGGGGACGTGGGTGCGGCCGAAGGGCCACAGCATCATGAGGGGCACCAGCAGGACCAGCAGCAGGCCGACGGCGGTCTTGCCGGTGAGTGCGAGGACGGAGCGGGAACCGCCGAGGGAGGTCATGGGAGGTCCTTTCCGAGGGGTGCCTCCAGGTTATCGGCCCGGGGTGCCCGACAGTCGCGAACACGGGGTTGCTGTCACGACACCTCCGTCAGGGCCCCGTCAGGACAATGCCGTCAGGCGCGCACGGCGACAGCCTCGATCTCCACGCCGGCCCCCAGCGGCAGGGCCGCGACCTGGAAGGCGGCGCGGGCCGGCAGGACGGGCCCGGTGAAGAAGCGCGCGTAGACCTCGTTGACGGCCGCGAAGTCGGCGATGTCGGCCAGCAGGACGGTGGTCTTGACGACGTCGCCGTAGCCCAGGCCCGCGGCCTCGAGGATGGCGCCGACATTGCGCAGCGACTGCTCCGCCTGGGCCCGGATGCCGCCGTCGACCAGCCGCCCGGTGGCGGGGTCGAGCGGGACCTGGCCGGAGACGTACACGGTGCCGCCCGCCTCGACGGCCTGCGAGTAGGGGCCGACGGCGGCGGGGGCGTTCTCGGTGGCGACGCGGGTGGCGGTCATGGTGGTCCTTCTCCCCTCATCCGGTGGTCCGGGTCGCGCCCGGACCTACAGTTGCGACGTCACCCTAGCCGTACCCTTGACGCTGACAGTGGGGATGGTCTCGTGGACGCCGCCGAAGAGCCCTCCCGGTCGAAGGGACCCGACCACAGCCCGTGGCGGCGACTCGCACGGGCCACCGGCGAGAGCGTGCAGCGCGCCGGCAGGGCCGTCCCCGCGCTCACCGGTACGCCCTTCGCCCGCACGGTGGCCACCGCCATGTCCTCGCGGCCGCACGCGCGCGCCGCCTCCTCGGTCCTGCTCGGCGCCAGCCTGCTGACGACCGGGCTCCGGTACGGCGGCCGGGAGGCGAAGCGGCTCAAGGCCGCCGGCTACGGCAGCAGTCTCGATGAGCACAGTGACCGCCGTGACGTCCGCGACGACGCCTCCCGGGCGGCGAGGGTCCCCGTCCCCGGCGACCCGGCGGCCCTCGACCTGGACGAGCTCGTCCACGTCCACGGCCGCCGCCTGCCGCGGATCATGGCTGCCTCGGGCATCGTCACCGCCCTGGGGCGCCAGGGGCGCGAGCAGCGGGTGATGGACCGGTCCCACGCCGTCGGGTCGCTGCACACCGTCATGGTGAGCGAGCGCGACGCCGTCCGCGTCGCCCTGCCATGGACCCGCCTGTGCGTGGACACCGACTCGGCTGCGAGCGCCCTGTCCATCCTCGACCAGCGCCACCTCGATGTGGTCGTGGCCCTGCCCGGCCGCGCACCCGGCGAGTACGAGGCGGACCTGCGCCTCCTGCTGCCCGGCGCTCTGCCCGCGCTCCCGCCGGCTCTCGCCGACCGCCCACGGCTGCGCCTGCACCTGCTCGGCCGAGGCCGGGTGGCCTACGACGACGGTGCCGACGCCGTCACGCTCGACGGCGTCGCGCACGCGTACCGTGGTTCCCTGCTGCTCGCCGGGGGACGGGTGGTGCGCGCGGAGCTGTGGGTGTCCGACCGCTTCAACGCGCCCGCCTGGGTGGTCAACAACCTCGGTTGACCGCCGGCGGGCCGACGCCGTCGGGCCGCTGGAGCAGGGCGGGTGCGAGACGTCCCCGTCCGCCAGCCGGGAGGCGTCCCTCGTAGCCAGTGGCCCGTGACACACTGGCGTCCATGCACGCACGCGCCGGACAGACCGCCCTTCCCGAGGACCTCATCAACGTCGACGAGGTCATCAACGCCTACTACGACCTCGTGCCGGACCCCGAGGTCCCCGAGCAGCGGGTGGTCTTCGGCACCTCGGGCCACCGCGGCTCCTCCCTGGACACCGCCTTCAACGAGGCACACATCGTCGCCACCACCGCCGCCATCGTCGAGTACCGCCGCTCCCAGGGCACCGACGGCACCCTGTACATCGGTCGTGACACGCACGCCCTGTCCGAGCCGGCCTGGCGCACCGCCATCGAGGTGCTCACCGGCGCGGGCGTGACGGTGGCCGTGGACGCGCGCGGCGCCTACACGCCCACCCCGGCCGTGTCCCACTCGATCCTCCTGGCCAACGGCGCCGGCACCGAGGCCGGCGTGCGCACCACGGGCCCGGGCCTGGCCGACGGCATCGTCGTCACCCCCTCCCACAACCCGCCGCGCGACGGCGGCTTCAAGTACAACCCCCCGCACGGCGGCCCCGCGGACTCGGACGCCACCAGCGTCATCGCCGCCCGGGCCAACGAGCTGCTGGCCGGAGGCTGGCAGGACGTCAAGCGCATCCCCATCGCCGATGCCCTGGACTCCAACTGGGTCATCAAGCACGACTACCTCGAGACCTACGTCGCGGACCTGGAGAACGTCATCGACGTCGAGGCGATCCGCGAGGCCGGCGTGCGCATCGGCGCGGACCCACTGGGTGGGGCCTCCATCGACTACTGGGGCGCGATCGCCGAGCGCTACGGGCTCGACCTCACGGTCGTCAACCCCACCGTGGACCCGGCCTGGTCCTTCATGACGCTGGACTGGGACGGCAAGATCCGCATGGACTGCTCCTCCCCGAACGCCATGGCCTCCCTGCGCCGGGCCATGACCCCGGGCGCCGACGGCACCACCCCCTACGACGTCGCCACGGGCAACGACGCCGACTCCGACCGCCACGGCATCGTGACGCCGGACGGCCTCATGAACCCCAACCACTACCTGGCCGTGGCCATCGAGTACCTGTTCACCCACCGTCCCGGCTGGCCGGCAGCGGCCGCCGTCGGCAAGACGCTCGTGTCCTCCTCTCTCATCGACCGGGTCGTCGCCTCCATGGGCCGCACGCTCATCGAGGTGCCGGTGGGCTTCAAGCACTTCGTGCCCGGCCTGCTCGACGGCACGGTGGGCTTCGGCGGCGAGGAGTCCGCGGGCGCCTCCTTCCTGCGCAAGGACGGCACCGTGTGGTCCACCGACAAGGACGGCATCATCCTGGCGCTGCTGGCCAGCGAGATCATCGCCGTCACCGGCAGGACGCCCTCGCAGCTGCACGCCGAGCAGGTCGAGCGCTTCGGCGCCTCCGCCTACGCCCGCATCGACGCCGCCGCCACGAAGGCGGAGAAGGCCAAGCTCGCGGCCCTGTCCCCCGAGGACGTCACGGCCACCGAGCTCGCCGGTGAGGCGATCACCGCCCGCCTCGTGCGCGCGCCGGGCAACGACGCCGCCATCGGCGGGCTCAAGGTGACCACCGAGAGCGCCTGGTTCGCCGCCCGCCCCTCGGGCACGGAGGACGTCTACAAGATCTACGCGGAGTCCTTCAAGGGCGAGGAGCACCTGGCGCTCGTCCAGGAGGAGGCCAAGAAGGTCGTCTCCGCCGCTCTCAGCGCCTGACACCCGTCCCGCGTGCGGGGAGGCGTGCCCACACCCACCGATGCCCGCCCCGTGCGGGTGCTCGACGCCCTGCGCCGCGCCCTCGCCGTCGTCCTCCTCGCCGGTGGTGCCGGCGCCGCCGTCTCCCTGCTCCTCGCCCGTCACGAGGGCGCCGTCTACCAGACCTTCGACACCGGCCACCTCGGCGTCGAGGACCTCTCCGACGTCGTCGTGCCCGCCGTGGCCGCCCTGCTCGGGGCCGCCGCGCTGTGCGCGCTCGGCCTGTGGGCCCGCGGCGACCGCCGCACCGACCGCCCCCTCGGCCCGACGCTCCTGCCCGGTGTCCTCGACCTCGACCTCCTCGACGCCGCGGCCCTCGCCGGCGCGGGCCTCATCCACCTGCGGCTGCGCGGCACCGACCTCACCGACCCCGCGCTCACGGTCCTCGTCGAAGCCGTCTGGGCGCTCGCCGCCGGGACCGTCCTCCTGCCCCTTCACCCCACCGCGAGCGCCGAGGCACCCAAGGCCGGGCACAGCGGTCCCACCCGCCGCGGGGCCGTCGCCCTGGCGGCCCTCGCCCTGGCCTCCGCGGGGGCCGGCGCCGTCGCGACCCGCACCACCGGCGTCCCGCCGCTGCTCGACACCGGGGAGCTCAGAACCGGGCCCGACCCCGACCTCACCACGACCACCGGACCCAACGGCAGGTGATCGGTCACCACCGCCGGCAAGGTCCTGGACCTCACCGGCTCCCCCAGTGGGCTCATCGTGCTCTTCAGCCGCCCCGCCGTCCTCAGGGGCGGCGAGCAGTGGACGGCCGCTCCCAACGAGCGGCCCCGGGCGTGGCACGAGCACATGGTCATCGCCGGGGTCAGCCCCGCCACCGGCGCCGTCTACTGGCACCGCGACCTGTCCCTGCGCGGGGCCGGCGCCGCCCTCTGGTGGGGCTCGCGCTGGTGGACGCAGCTGCGCGCGACGACCTTCTCCGACCCGTGGCTGCTGGGCCTGTGCGGACTCATGCTGCTCGTCGGCGCCGTGCTCCTCGCCGAGCTCGTCGCCGCGGGGACCGCGCAGCGCGAGGCCGCCCACGCGGCCGGTGCACGCGACGGCCGCGGGCGTCGGCTGCTCTCAGCCGCCGTGGGGGCCGCCGCCGTCACCGCCCTCGTGGCGGCGGGTGGGGTGGCCGCCCGGCAGTCCTGGCGGCTCGAGCCGGAGCACCTCGACCAGCGTCTCACCGCTGAGACCACCTATCCCGCCCCCGACCCGCTCGGCGGCTCCGCCGAGGCGGTGTGGGCGCGGGAGTACCCCGAGCGCCTCGTCGCGCTGCTGAGCGCCGACGCCGGGCCCATCGTCGTCACCGAGCTGCGGGTCGAGGCGCTCGACGGCCGGACCGGTGAGGTCCGCTGGACCTACACGCGCGGGGACGTCCCCGGGGCGATGGGCCGGGCGGCCCTCGTCGACGACGAGGTCCGGCTCGGCTGCGGCACCACCCTCGACGCGGTGACCGGCACGGTCCTCGCCCGCCACCGCGACCTGCGGGTCCCTCGGGACCCCGTGCCGCGCTACGAGGGCGAGGTCGATCTCTTCGGCCCGCACCCGGTCCTCAGGCTCCGGGAGGTGGACGGCTCGGGGGAGGAGCCGGGCACCTGGGAGGTCGGCCTCGACAGCGGCCCGTACCTCGGGCGGCCGGTCGTCCCGTCGGTCACGGTCAGACCCGCCGCCGGGGTACCGCTCGCCGTCGCCGTCGCCCTGAGGAACGGGGCCTCCCAGCCGGTCGAGTACGACGCCGGGCACACCGTCGTCTACGGCGTGCGCTGACCCGCCGGCCCTCGGCCCATCGTCGGGCCCCGGCCCGCCACCGGGCCCCAGCCGGGGCTTACGGCCCGACGGCGGGGCTGGATAGCCTGCGTCCGTGACCGAGCGCTTCGAGGGCCGTGAGCCCGCCCCCATCCCCTCGCACCAGTCCCGGCCCGGCCCGGCCGACGACATCATGCTCGCCACCGGCAGACCGCGCGAGGAGCCGCGCCCGCGCACCGCGGCCGAGCACGTCGAGGCCGCCAGGGCCAAGCAGGAGCGCATCCGGCGTCAGCCGGGGCGCAAGGCATGGGTCCCCAACCAGCACGGCGCCTGGTCGATGCTGGCCCTGCCCCCGGTGGTCGGCTGGGTGGTCGGCGGCTTCTCCTGGGTCAACCTCCTGCTCATACCCGCCTGGTGGGGCGCCTACCTCACGTACTGGGCCTGGTCGCAGTGGCTGCGCACCCGCTCGCCACGACGCCGTCGGCTCATCCTGGCGCCGCTGCTGGTGTACACGTGCCTCACGGGGCTGCTCGGGCTCACCACCCTGGCGGCGACCCCCTACCTCGTCGGCTGGGCGCTGCCGCTCGCGCCGCTGTTCGCCGTCGCCCTGTGGGAGGTGTGGCAGGGCCGCGAGCGCTCACTGCTGTCCGGCCTGTCGACGACGGCGGCCGCCTCCCTCATGGCGGCGGTGACCTACCACCTGGCGGTCGGCGGCGCCGGCGGCCTGCTGGGGCTCACACCGGTGCCGGGCCTGCCGGGGGCGAGCCCGAACGGCGAGCTGACCGGCTGGCCGTGGATGTGGCTGGTGACCGGGCTGACAGCCGCCTACTTCTGCGGGACGGTGCCCTACATCAAGTCGATGATCCGCGAGCGCTTCAACAACCGCCTCCTGGCGGGGACGGTCGCGTGGCACGCGGTGGTCGCGCTGGCGACGGTGTGGGCGGCGTCGGGCGGGTACCTGCCCTGGGCGCACGCGCTGCTGTGGGTGGCGCTGGCGGTGCGCTCCCTCGTCCTGCCGCGCACGCAGTGGCGGCTCGTGCGTGAGCGCCACCGCGGCCTGCGCCCGGGGACGATGGGGGTCGTCGAGATGGTCTTCTGCGTCCTGCTCCTGCTCACCGTCGCCTCCTGGTAGGCCGGGACAGCTCGGACCGACAACCTGCCTGCCGGGCCGGCCGCTCAGGCGCGCGAGCGCCAGGAGGCCAGGGCGCCCAGCACGCGGTCGTTCTCCTCGGGCGTGCCGACGCTCACGCGCACGCCCTCCCCCGCGAAGGGGCGCACGAGGATCCCGGCCTCGGCGCAGTGCCGGGCCAGCGCCGTCGTGTCCCGGCCGACGGCGAGCCAGTAGAAGCTGCCCTGCACGTCGGGAAGGTCCCACCCGCTGCCGCGCAGCGCCGCCACCACCCGGTCGCGCTCGGCGGCGACGAGGCCGGCCCGGCGGGCCGTCTCGGCCAGGGCCTGCGGCTTGAGGGCGGCGAGCGCGGCGGCCTGGGCGGGCAGGCTGACGCCGAAGGGGGTCGCGACGGAGCGGACGGCACCCATGAGCCGGCTGTCGCCCATGAGGTAGCCCACGCGCATGCCGGCCAGGGCGTGCGCCTTGGAGAAGGTGCGTGAGACGACGAGGTTGGGGTGAGCGGCCAGCAGGGCGGTGGCGTCGCCGACGGCGGGGTCGGTGACGAAGTCGAGGTAGGCCTCGTCCACCATGACAACCACGTCCTGGCTCACGCGCTCGAGCAGGTCGCCGAGCTCGGCGGCGCTCAGGGCCGTCGAGGTCGGGTTGTTGGGGGTGCACACCATGAGCAGGCGCGTGCGCGGGGTGAGAGCGCCGACGAGGGCGTCGACGTCCTGGCGCGCACCGGCGGTGAGCGGGACCGTGACGGCGCGGGCGCCGGCGACGGCGACGCAGATCGGGTAGGCCTCGAAGGAGCGCCACGGCATGACGACGTCGTCGCCGTCGTCGCAGACCGTGTCGAGCAGGTGCTGGATGAGCGCGGTGGAGCCGTTGCCGACGGCGATGGCCTCCGCGCTGAGGCCGTGGCGCGCGGCGAGGGCGGCGCGCAGGGCGTCGCCGGTCATCTCCGGGTAGCGGTGGGCTGAGCGGGCCGCGGTGGTCGCCGCCTCGAGGACGCTGTCCTGGACGGGGTAGGGCATCTCGTTGGAGGAGAGCTTGGCGACGTCGGCGCGGGCGGGCCGCGCCCCGGGGACGTAGGCGGGCAGGGTGGTGACGGCCGGACGGATGTGTGCGCTCATGCGGGCATCCTCGCACCGCCGTGCGCGGCGTCGGGGCGGGCGGCGGTGGCCGACCACCTGCTGGACGCCTCGCCGCCCGGCCGCCCCGGGGTGGGCGGGCGTCCCTTCACCACCGGCTCGCCGACCCGCTTCCCGTGCCGCTGACCTCGGGCTCGAGCCTCGGGCGGACGGTGGACAGGCCGGGGAAGACGGTGCCGGCCGCGCCCACCGGGTACCCGGTGAGGCTGCCGTTGTCCGCGGCCCCGTCCGTGCCGGCCCGTGCCACCTGCTCCCACGGGGTGACGCCCGTGCTCCGCTCGACGTCGAAGACGTACTCAGTGGTGACGGCCCCCTCCTCCCCGGCCCCGGTGACGGCGGCGAGCCCGGCGGTGAAGGAGTCGAGGGCCGGCTCCGGGCCCATGTGCTCGACCGCCTGCGCGTAGTGCTCGGTGCCGTGGGGGTAGCCGTCGATGCCGGCCCCGGTGGTGTCGATGAGGACGGTGGTGCGCGTGGTGCTCGTGGTGGTGGGGGCGGCGTCCAGGGCGGGCACGACGTCGGCCGTGTCCTCCAGGTGGAGGACGGTGACGCTGTCGGGGACCGCCGCCCCGGCGACGGGGCCTCCGGCGGTGAGCAGGTGGGTGATGCGGAAGCGCTCGGCGACGGCGGGGTCGGCGGCGACGTTGGAGGCGGTGATAGCGCCCTGGCTGTGGCCGTAGACGCCGACGGCGTCGCCCTCCTGGATGCCGGCGGCCCGCATGGCGGTGACGACGGCGCTCTCCATGTCGGTGGGCTGCCCGGCCACGGCCTCGAGGTTGGTGAGCAGGTCCTGCGGGTTGGAGCCGCCCAGGCCCCAGTCGGTGGTGCCGGGCACGACGACGAGCCAGGAGGTGGTCCCGTCCGCGTGGTCGGTGCGCAGGACGGAGATGACGCCGGTGGAGGTGTCCGTGTCCGCGTGCTTGAGCCCGGCGCTGTAGCGGATGACGTCGGCGGCGGTGGCGGGCGACCTCACGCACCTTCCCGTGGCGGCAGCACCGGCGGGGACGGCGGTGCCCAGGGCGAAGGGGTCGACGGTGGCGGTGGGGACGGTGACGGGGCTCCCGCCGTGCGGGGTGACGACGACGCCGGTGCGCTCGCCGTGCCGGCGCGCCCCGGAGGCGGCTGCGACGACGGCGAGGTAGGCGGCGACCCGTTGCATCGGTGTGAGGCTGGAGGTGGCGACGCGGCGCGAGCCGACCTGGACGGTCTCGGGCAGGCGCTCGGTGACGGCGGGGTCGAGGCGGCGGGCGGCGTCGGCGAGGTAGGTCTCCACGGCGGCGGACTCGGTGCCGGTGCCGGCCTGCTGGACCCAGCGGCTCGCGGTGACGATGAGCATGAGGTCCTGGACGGCCCAGGGGGCCAGGGCCGTGTCCTTGAGGAGGGTCGCGACCTGGAGGAGGTCGGCGTCGGGGTCGTCGAGGTAGGCGCCGTTGGCGCTGAGCAGGCGGATGGCCTCGAGGACCCCGAGCCCGAGCAGGGCGGCGGTCGGGGAGGAGGTGTAGGTCTGCACGTCGGTGCTCAGGGCGGGCAGGGAGCCGGTGGCCCAGCGGGCCCGGGCGGCCGACTCGGCGCCCGAGTAGACCTCGGCGGCCGCGCTCACCGCCGCCGCGAGGTCGTGCAGGGCTCCGGCGGTGACGGCGAGGGAGCCGGGGCCGTCCGCCAGGGCCTCGAGGGCCGTGACGGCGTGGCGCTGGCGGAGCATGTGGGAGACGTCGGCGCTCGTGCGCGGCCACGAGGGCTGGGGAAGGCCGTCGTCCTGGTCCCAGGCCCAGCCGCCGGTCGTGCCGGTGGGCAGTGGGCGGGACCCGCTCATCACCACCGGGGAGCCGACCCACATGTCGGCCCACCCAGTCGGGTCCTCCACGACGAGCGGCAGGACGGCGTCCTCGACCTCGGTGACGGCCTGGAGCACGTCCAGGCGGGCCTGGTCGAGCCGGTCGCCCGCGGTGGTGAGGGCGAGGGCGAGCCGGTCGAGGTCCGTGGTGTCGACGGTGCAGGTGCCGCCGACGACGAGTGCGGTGACGGTGCCGGCACCGGCGCTCCACCGGGTCTCGTAGGGCTGCTCGAGGGTGCTCACGGTGCCGACCCCGGAGGGCCACCGGGTCTCGTAGGGCTGCTCGAGGTCGGGGGCGGGTGGGTCGGCCCGGGCGCCGTCGGTGCTCACGGCGCGCCCCAGCAGGCGAGCGGGTCCGCGCAGGAGACGGCGGCGACGGCGCCGGCGGCCTCGTCCAGGAGCGGTCCGACGGCGACGAGGAGGGCGCGGGCCTCGTCGAGCTCGCGCTGGCAGGCCTCGGAGGCGCCACCGGTCCAGGTGTCCGGGACGAGGGCGGGGACGAGGGCGACGGCCTGCTCGAGGCCGGTGCGCGCCGCCCCGAGGTGGAGCGAGTTCATGCCGGTGACGGTAGGCGGCGGCCCGGTGCGTGGGCGAGGGCGGTCGGCGGGCCTGTGGACAGAGGACCCGCCGGGGTGTCGCGAGTGGGGCCTGTGGTGCCCGGGCTACCGGGCTGGGCCGAGGTCGCGGCGCCGGCCAGCCCGCAGGGCGAGCAGCCCCGCCAGGTCGGAGACGACGACGAGCCCGAGCACCAGCCACCACAGGCCCTGCCCGAGGGCGAGCACGGCCGCGCCGGCGAGCAGCACGAGCAGCGCGGCGGCGCCGGCACCGCCGACCCACCCCCGGTGCTGCTGCGGGAGCAGCTCGTCGACGAGCACGCCCACCGCCCCGACGGCGATGAGCACGCCGGCGAGCAGGGCCGCACCGGAGAGGGCGGCGTCGATCCCGCACAGGGCCGCCGCGGCGAGCACCACGAGGCCGAGCGCGGTGCCCACGATGTCGAGGACGACCAGCGCCGCGAGCGTGCGCCCGCCGGGGCGTAGGGGCACCGCGCTCCCGCCGGGCGGCGTCGGGGCGCTCCGGCGGCGCAGGCGGCCGGTGAGCAGTCCCGCGAGCAGGAGACCGGCGGCGTCGAAGACGGCGAGGAGACCGGTGGCGAGCGCGGTCGGCCCGGTGCTCACGCACGCGGCGCAGACGGTGGCGAGCACGACGGCGACCGCTGCCCACCGGCAGGCGCGCAGGTGGCCACGGGCGAGGTCGGCGACGGGGACGAGGTCGTTGACCCAGGCGGGGACCTCGACGTCGTCGGGGGCGGTGGGCTCGTCGCTCATGGGCCGCATTGTCACCCACTGCCGCCGTCGAGGACTGAGCTCTCACGCCGACACCTGACCTCCCCGCGCAGGTCTCAGCGTGAGGGCTCAGGTCTCAGCGAGTCACAGGCCACAGCCACCCCGCGCGCCCCGTGGGAGGATCGGGCACATGGACCTCATCGCACGCACCATCGGCAACGCCGCCGGCCTGTGGCTGGCCGCCTCGCTCCTGAGCGGCATCTGGATCACGGGCGGCTCCTCGACCACGGACACCGTCCTCATCTACCTGCTCGTCGGGCTCGTCCTCGCGCTGGTCAACTCCGTCGTCAAGCCCGTCGCCAAGGTGATCGCCTTCCCCCTGTACGTCCTCACCTTCGGGCTCTTCGCCCTCGTCGTCAACGGGGCGATGCTCATGCTCACCTCCGCGATCAGCCAGACCACCAGTGCCGGGCTCGTCGTGTCCTCCTTCGGCACCGCGGTGCTCGGCTCGCTCATCGTGTCGGTCATCTCGGCCGTCGTCGTCGGCCTCATCGGCCCCCGGCAGAAGGACTAGTGGCCGGGCCCCTCAGGACAGGCGGCGCCAGCAGACGACCCCGTCGGACCGGCGCCCCGCCTCGCCGTCGGGACCGGTGACGTCCCGCCAGCGCTCCGCACAGGTCTCGACCTCCCACGCGCCCTCGGGCAGGCGGGCCAGGACGTCCGCCGCCAGGACCTCGGGCCGGAAGGAGCGCGAGTGGTGGCGGTGCCACGGCGGGTTGACGCAGTGCACGGCCGTGAGCAGGCGCCCACGGGCGACCACGCGCGCGGCCGCCTGCACGAGCACGTCCTCGAGGAGGATCGAGCCCTCGCTCGGTCCCCCGTGCACGAAGAAGGAGGTCACCAGCTCGAAGGGGCCCGCTGGGAGCGGCTCGGCGGCGAGGTCGACGACGGCGCCCTCGACGCCCGTCAGGCCCCGCTCGGCGGACCTCGAGCGCAGGCGCGCGACCGCCGTCGGGGAGACGTCAACTCCCATGGCCCGCCAGCCGCGCGAGGCGAGCCAGAGGACGTCGTCGCCCTCGCCGCAGCCGAGGTCGAGGCTGTGGCCGGGCCGCCAGCCGGCGGCGAGGTCGGTGAGGTGCTCGTTCGGCTCCCCGGACCACAGCCGCCCGACGGAGGCGTAACGCTCCTCCCACCTGTCCTGCCACTCGCTGCTCATGGGCCGAGGGTAGCGGCTCGCCGGCACCCCACCCCCACCAAGTAAGGTTACCCTTACTACACGAGGAGGGCGGCTGGGCGCCTGACGACCGCGCCTGGCAGAATCCTCCTCATGGTCGACCTCTCCACCGTGAACCCTCCCATCGCCCTCGGGCCCCTGGACGGCCGCTACCGCGCCGTCGCCGCGCCCCTGGCGAACCACCTGTCCGAGGCGGCCCTCAACCGGGCCCGGCTGAGGGTGGAGGTCGAGTGGCTCATCCACCTCACCGACAACCGCGTCCTTCCCGGCGCCCCGGTCCTGACGCAGGAGGACAAGACCTACCTGCGCGACGTCGTCGACGGCTTCGGCGCCGAGGACATCGCCGAGCTCGCCGAGATCGAGGCGGTCACCCGCCACGACGTCAAGGCGGTGGAGTACCTGCTCAAGCGGCGCCTGGACGCCGCGCCCGCCGGCAGCGTCCTGCCCACCGTGCACGAGATCGTCCACATCTTCTGCACGAGCGAGGACGTCAACAACCTGTCCTACGCGCTCACGGTGCGCGACGCCGTCGAGCAGGTGTGGCTGCCCGCCGCCCGCGGGCTCGTCGAGGACCTCACCGCACTGGCCCGGGACAACTCCGACGCCGCCATGCTCAGCCGCACCCACGGGCAGGCCGCCACGCCCTCGACCCTCGGCAAGGAGATGGCGGTCCTCGCCTGGCGCCTGTCGCGCCAGGTGGCTCGGGTCGAGCGCACCGAGTACCTGGGCAAGATCAACGGCGCGACCGGCACCTACGGGGCGCACGTCGTCTCCGTGCCCGGGGCCGACTGGGAGCGGGTGGCCCGCGGCTTCGTCGAGGGCCTGGGCCTGACCTGGAACCCGCTCACCACCCAGATCGAGTCGCACGACTGGCAGGCCGAGCTGTACTCCGACGTCGCCCGCTTCAACCGCGTCGCCCACAACCTCGCCACGGACGTGTGGACGTACATCTCGCTGGGCTACTTCCACCAGCGCCTCGCTGCGCAGGGCTCCACCGGCTCCTCGACGATGCCGCACAAGGTCAACCCCATCCGCTTCGAGAACGGCGAGGCGAATCTCGAGATCTCCTGCGCCCTGCTGGACACGCTGGCCGCCACGCTCGTGACCTCGCGGCTGCAGCGCGACCTCACGGACTCCACCACCCAGCGCAACATCGGTGTCGCCTTCGGCCACTCCCTGCTGGCGCTGGACAACATCCGTCACGGCCTGGCCGGTCTCGACGTCGACCGCGCCCGTCTGCTGGAGGACCTGGACGCGACGTGGGAGGTGCTGGGCGAGCCCGTGCAGCAGGCGATGCGCGCGGCCTCGGTAGCCGGGGCGACCGGTATGGCGGACCCGTACGAGCGGCTCAAGGAGCTCACGCGCGGCAAGAAGGTGACGCCCGAGGCGATGCGCAGCTTCATCTCCGGCCTGGGGATGCCGGCCGACGTCGAGGAGCGCCTGCTGGCCCTGACCCCCGCCACGTACACGGGGCTGGCCGAGCAGCTGGTCGCGCACCTGGACTGAGGACGGCCGGCTCCGGCCGGCTGCTGCGCACCCGCTCAGTCGGCGCAGGCGCGCAGCATCATGAGGCCGATGAAGACGACCCAGACCCAGGACACCGCGCCGGAACCGCGCTTCCTCTGCTGGCCGGCCTGGGGGCGCGCCTGCTGGGGGAGCGCCTGCAGGACGGCGGCCGGGCGGCCCGCGGCCTGCACGAGGTCGCGGCTGGGCCGACGGGGGACGGCGGGCTGCGGGACGGGCCGGCCGTACTGGCCCGGCGCAGGCTGGCCCGGGACCGGCCGGACCGGCTGCTGGGCGGAGGGCGGCGCCGTCGGGACATAGCCGTACTGCGGAGCACCGGTCACAGGGGCCTGCTGGGGAGGCTGGAGCCTGCGGGCAGGGCCGCGGGCCTGGCGGTGGGCGGCGTCGCGCCTCGCGGCACCGGCCTTGAGGCGGTCGGCGCGGGCGACCTGGGCGCGCTCCTCGGCGGAGAGGCCTGCCCGCTCCTGGTAGAGGACGTCGTCCTCCGGCTGGGTGCCGGGAGTGGCGTCGAGGACGGAGACGTCGAAGATCGGCGACCCCGTGAGGGGGTCACCGAGGACGGAGCCGAAGGGCGCGTCGTCGGCGAGGAAGCCGCCGGTGGCCGGGGCCCAGGAGGTGTCGTCGACGGACGTGACCCGCTGCTCGTTCATGGGGCCAGCATCCCACGCGGCCGTCCGCAGGGCGAGGAGGCGGGCGACGCCGTCGGGGAGCCCGACGGGCCTGTGCCGGCCTCAGCACTATACCCCTAGGGGGTACGGGTTGTGGGCCGGTACCCCCAAGGGGTACCTTGGCGGCGTCAGCACCCCCGGACCAGGAGCGGCCATGCCCGGATACACCGGCACCAAGGAGCAGTACCTCGCACGCCTGAGCCGCATCGAGGGACAGGTCCGCGGCATCTCCCGCATGGTCGAGGAGGACACGTACTGCATCGACGTCCTCACCCAGATCGCCGCCGCCACCAAGGCCCTCGAGGCCGTCAGCCTCGGCCTGCTCGAGGACCACATGAGCCACTGCGTCCTGCACGCCGCCCAGTCCTCCGAGGAGGAGGGCACGGCCAAGATCCGTGAGGCCTCCGACGCCATCGCCCGCCTCGTCCGGTCCTGACACCCACACCCCCAAGGAGCACACCATGACCGCCTTCACCCCCGACGGAATCGACCGCACCACCACCCTGCGCCTGTCCGGCCTCACCTGCGGCCACTGCGTCGCCCATGTCACCGAGGAGCTGGAGGCGCTCGAGGGTGTCAAGAACGTCTCCGTCATCCTCAACAAGGGCGGCCAGTCCGTCGCCACGGTCGTCTCCGACGTCCTCCTCGACGACGCCCGGCTGCGCGAGGCCATCGACGAGGCCGGCGACTACAGCCTCGACGCGATCGAGAGGGATGAGAGGTAGTCCTGTCCCCTGTCCTCTGTCACGATCCAGGCCATTGCCCCACCCCCACGCCTCAGCCCGCAGCCACGTCCGCGCAATGACGCGGGCCCACGTCAGGCGCACGGGGCGGACCACCGGCAATGGCCTGGATCGTGACACCACCACGACCTCAGGAGCCCTCCCATGAGCACGCCCTCCCCCATCGCCACCGTCGACCTCGCCGTGGGCGGCATGACCTGCGCCTCCTGCGTCGCCCGCGTGGAGAGGAAGCTGAGCAGGCTCGAGGGCGTCGAGGCCTCGGTCAACCTCGCCACCGAGACCGCCCACCTCACACTCACCGCCGACGTCGACGACGACACCCTCGTGGGCACCGTCCTCAAGGCCGGCTACACCGCCACCGTCACCCGCCGCGAGGCACTGCCCGGCGACCCCACCGGCACGGGCACGCCGGCCAGGCCGGCCGACGAGACCACCGGCGGGTCCAGCGACGCCGGAGTCCCTGAGCCCACCACCGGCGCAGGAGGCACCGGATCCGCCGTGCTCACTGGGGACCCCGGGGCCGCCGCGCCGGCCCTTGGCGTCTCGCATCTGGAGCGCGCCCACCACCTGCGCACCCGCGCGCTCGTCAGCCTGGCCCTGTCCGTCCCGGTGATGCTCGTGTCGATGGTGCCGGCCCTGCAGGTCTACGGCTGGCAGTGGGCGCTCGCGGCGATGGCGCTGCCCGTGGCGACCTGGGGTGCCTGGCCCTTCCACAAGGCCGCCCTCCAGGCGCTGCGCCACGGCGCCTTCACCATGGACACGCTCGTGTCCCTCGGCGTCGTCTCGGCCACCGGATGGAGCCTGTGGGCGCTCATCTGGGGCGGGGCCGGCGAGCTCGGCGCGACGATGGAGATGACCTTCCTGCCGCGCCACTCCGGTCACGGCGCGCACATGTACTTCGAGTCGGCCGCGTGGGTCACCACCTTCCTCCTGCTCGGGCGCTGGGCGGAGGCGCGCGCCAAGTACCGCTCGGGGGACGCGCTGCGCGCCCTGCTCGAGCTGGGCGCCAAGGAGGTCACCCGCGTGAGGCTGTCGTCGCCGTCGGGATCCCACGACGTCATCGACGTGCTCGACGACGACGGAGCCCCGCGCGCCGACGCCCTGCGCCACGAGGAGACGGTGCCGGTGGAGGTGCTGCGCGTCGACGACCTGTTCGAGGTGCGCCCGGGCGAGAAGGTCGCGACCGACGGCGTCGTCGTCGAGGGGGCCTCGGCGGTGGACGAGTCCATGCTCACGGGCGAGTCCGTGCCGGTGGAGGTCGCGGTGGGCGCTGCGGTGACCGGGGGCACCGTCAACACCTCGGGCTCCCTGCTCGTGCGGGCCGCCCGCGTGGGCGAGGGGACCACCCTGGCGCAGATCGGCCGGATGGTGACGGCGGCCCAGGCCGGCAAGGCCCCTGTGCAGCGCCTCGCGGACCGGGTCTCGGGCGTGTTCGTCCCGGCGGTCATCGTCCTGGCGGTGGGCACCGTCCTCGTCTGGCTGGCGCTCGGGCACCCGATGCAGCAGGCCTTCATGGCGGGCGTGTCGGTGCTCGTCATCGCCTGCCCGTGCGCGCTGGGCCTGGCGACGCCGACGGCGCTGCTCGTCGGCTCCGGGCGGGCCGCGCAGCTCGGCGTCGTCATCAAGGGCCCCGAGGTGCTCGAGTCCACGCGCGCGCTCGACACGGTGGTGCTGGACAAGACCGGCACAGTGACCGAGGGGCGCATGAGCCTCGACGTCGAGCGCGACCTCGTCGTGCTGGGCGCGGGTTCCCGGGAAGAGGGGGTGGGGGGAGCCATCTCGGCTACCGTCCGCGCTCCTCGTTCCTCGGAGCGCTCCCGCCAGACCCTCCACGCCTTCGACAGCTCCCCCCACCCCCTCGCAGAGCCCGTTCTCGCGCTCGCCGGCGCGGTCGAGGCCGCCTCGGAGCACCCGGTCGCCCAGGCGATCACGTCGGCGGCCCGTGAGCGCCTCGGGGACGTCCTCGCGGTGCGCGGCTTCTTCAACCACGAGGGGCGCGGCGTGTCCGGCACCGTCGTGCTCGACGGGACCGAGCACCGCGTCGCCGTCGGGCGGCCGGTCTGGCTCGAGGAGCAGGGGGTGAGCGTGCCGGAGGAGGCCGGCCGCGCCGTCGCCGCCTTCCAGGCCAGTGGCGCCACCGCCGTCGTCCTCGCCGTCGACGGCGCAGCCGCCGCGGTCCTGGGCGTGAGGGACACGGTGCGCGCCTCGTCGCGGGCCGCGATCGCTCAGCTGCGCGGGCTGGGGGTGCGTCCGGTGCTGCTCACGGGCGACAACGCGCGGACGGCAGCGCATGTCGCCGAGCAGGTCGGGATCGCGGCCGAGGACGTCATGGCCGAGGTGCTTCCCGCGGACAAGCGCGACGCGGTGGCGCGCCTGCAGGAGCAGGGGCACGTGGTCGGGATGGTGGGCGACGGCGTCAACGACGCGGCCGCGCTGGCGCAGGCGGGCAGGCAGGGGCTGGGCATGGCCATGGGCTCGGGGACGGACGTGGCCATTGAGGCCGCGGACATCACGCTCGTGCGCGCGGACCTGGGAGCCGTGGTCGACGCGATCACGGTCAGCCGTGACACGCTGCGGGTCATCAAGCAGAACCTGTTCTGGGCCTTCGCGTACAACGTGGCGGCGATCCCGCTGGCGGCTGCGGGGCTGCTCAACCCGATGATCGCGGGGGCGGCGATGGCGGCCTCGAGCGTCATCGTGGTGACGAACTCGCTGCGGCTGCGCGGGGCCGGAGGACGGTGACCGGCCCGTAGGCCGTCCCTCACCCTCTCTCTGTCCACCTCCTCGGTTTGCTCTCGAACGTACGGCAAAGTCCCAGGGAGCTCGAGCGCGAACCGAGGAGTTCGGGGCGGGCGCTGGGCGCTGCCGGCCGCGCGCACAGGTCACACGCACAGGTCCCACGCACGCGGGCTGGGTTGTCCACAGGGGGTGGGTGGGGTGTGGTGGTCTCCGTGGTGGCGTGGTTAGGCTCGGGGTGTTCCTCATTCCTGACACCGGGGGGCGGGGGTGATGGCGCCCCCCTTCTGTCCCCGGGTGTTCCTGACTGACCCTTGGTGGTGATCCCCATGAGCCTTCACACACCTCAGCCTGAGCCTGCCGACGGCGCCCAGCAACGGCATGAGAGCGCCGACGGCGTCGGGTCTGGCGGGCGGTGGCGCCTGTCCCTAACGCTGGGGCCGGGTGCCCAGGTGTTGGCGGCACTGGTAGCGGTCGTGGTCCTGGGAGCCCTGATAGGCACAGGCCTGCACCACCTGGCCGACCAAGCCGACGATCCCCAGCCCCGGCACACCCCCATCACCTCCGGCTACAGCCCCCAACCCACCACACCCACACCCAGCCCGAGCGTGCAGCCATCCTTGTCGGCCGAGGAGCAGGCACTCAAAGACGCCGCCCTGACTACCCCCGCGCCCGAACGCCCCGAGGGGATGGACGAGTTCACACCCGAGGGCGCGATGGCATCGGTGGAGTACTTCCTGAACCTGGTGCCCTACATCCACGCCACCGGGGACCTGAGCGACTGGCAAGCCATGAGCTCCCAGGACTGCGGGTTCTGTACCAACGGCGTTAACGAGGCCACCGCTCTGCACCAGGACGGGGGCTGGTGGGACCCCTGGCAGCAGGAGACCACCGTCACCGGGTACGGGCCCTCCACTGAGGACGACACCATCTGGGTCGTGGCCGTGACCGTCTCCTACCCGGAGAGCATGAAGCACGATGGAGCCGGAGGCACCTCACCAATTCAGGCGGCGCAGGAGAATCTACTCATCCAGGTGCACTGGACGGGACAGTCGTGGGTTGTCCAGGCAGGACAGACGGTATGAGACTCCCGAGGACCAGAACGTGGATCGTTGGCCTGACGACTCTCAGTCTCTTGCTAGGAGCCTCCACTGCAGCCGATGACGACAAGACAAAAACGCCGGTGTTCAGAGCCATCGGGACTGGCGACACCGTCACCGTTGATTGGGCTGATCAGTCCACCGTACCCGCTGCAGCCTCCGGACCTTTCTCCGCAGCCCAGGCCCAGGTCGCGGAGGCCAGGACTTGGAGCACGTGCACGCCCACCACTCGCAAGGTCGTGGTC
Organism: Actinomyces sp. AC-20-1; assembly: GCF_023369555.1. Classification (GTDB taxonomy): domain Bacteria; phylum Actinomycetota; class Actinomycetes; order Actinomycetales; family Actinomycetaceae; genus Actinomyces. Next base: position 131,740 of record NZ_JACJVC010000004.1, read on the forward strand.
GGTGACCGCACCAAGAACCAGGGCCGTGTGTGCGAGCCGGCCACCCCTGCCGCCGAGCAGGGCGTGCCGCTGGTGGTGACCGCGTCGGACGTGTCCACCCTCCTGGTGGGTGGCTCAGGCCTGGTGCGCCAGCCACCCGGGGACCAGGTCATCGTCACCAAGGACCTCATCGTCCACACCGACCCCTCACCCAGGACCCTTGCCACCACCCTGGCCGGCACACCCGTCACCGTCACCGCCACACCCACCTCCTACACCTGGAGCTGGGGCGACGCCACCAGCACCACCACCACCGACCCCGGCCAGCCCTACCCCCACCAGACAGTGACCCACCGCTACCAGAAGCGCGACAAGGACGTCATCGTGTCCCTGACCACCACCTGGAGCGCCACCTACACCCTCGCCGACGACACCACCGCCCACCCCGTGACCGGCACCATCACCACCACCGAGACCTCCACCCCCTTCAACCTCATCCGCCTGACCTCCGTCCTGACCGACGACGCCGAACACGCCCAAGGCCACTAGAACCCACCACCCCCGAACCCCTCACCACGCGCGCCAAACCACCCCACAACCCCAAGGACCTCGAACGCAAACCGAGGATGTCGGGGGCCAGACCACCCACGGCCTCTGCGGGAGGTGAGGCTCGCTCCGCCGATGAGCAACGATGGTGCACAGGCGCAGCACCGATGCGCTCATCCCCTGCTCCGACCCGCACGTGCCCCCTCTCCTCCCACGGATTGAGGACCGCCCGGCACCCCGCCCGTAGACTCGAGCCATGACCGATGCCGCGCCCCCGGACGCCTCGGCCGCCCACGCCTCCGGCACACCCACCGCCCGCCCCGACGCCCCGGGCGCGCACACCCCCCACCCGGCGCAGCCGGAACCAGCTCCGTCCCTCGACCCCACCCGCACCTCCCCCGTCGGCATCCCACGCATCGGCCTGGCACCGGTCTCCTCGCCTGCCCCCCGCCCGACCCCGACGGTCCGCTCGCACACACTCCTCGTCGACTCCCAGCCGCAACGCCTGCGCCGCACCGAGGACCTGCTCGACCTGGCCCTCACCGTCGTCGGGTCCCTGTCGATGATCGTGCTCGCGATCTACGCGCACGAGACGACGACCGGAGTCACCCAGGACGTGCAGAACGTCCTCACCGTGGTCCTGAGGCAGATCCTCGTCCTGCCCCTTCAGGCGGTTGAGGGCCTGGCCACCTTCCTCATCCCGGTGGCGGTCCTGCTCACCCGCCTGTTCCAGAGCGCGTGGCGCAGCGCCCTGCAGGGAGCCCTCGGCGCGCTCGGCGGCTGGCTCGCCGGCCTGCTCGCCTACCAGGTGCTGGTCGCCTGGGCTCCCGAGGCCCTGGTCGCGGGCCTGACGGTCACGGCCTCGGGCACGGCGCAGATCGGCGTCTCGGCGACCTTCGCCGCCCTCGCCGGCCTGCTCACCGGTGCGGGCGACCGCCGCACGGCGACGACGGTGCGCATCGCCTGGGGCGTCGTGTGGGTCATCGTCGGGCTGACGGTGCTGCGCTCGGCCCTCACGCTGCCGGGCGCCCTGCTGTCCGTGCTCATCGGCCGCGCCGTCGGCCTCCTGGTGCGCTGGGCCCTCGGGGTGGACGACCGCCGCGCGCACGGCGTCGCCCTCGTGCGCGCCCTGCGCCGTGCCGGGGTCGACGCAGTGCGCGTCGTGCGCATGGACCCGGCCCCGGCCCCGCGCGCCTGGACGGTGACGACGGACGCGCCCCTGGGCTACACCGAGCGCGTGCGCGAGACCCCCCTGGCCGCTCCCGTGGACCTCGACCCCCTGCCCGGCCCGGTCAGCGGACCCGACGCCGACCCCGCCGTCGGCCCCTCCTCCGACCCGGCCTCCACCCGGCCCGACGGGGCGGGCCCCACCGCCACCTCCTCCACCCAGCCCCCGCACCAGGGGACCGTCACCGAGGACCCGGCGAACACAATCACCCCGGCCGACGGCGTCGAGACCACCACCGCGCTCGCCGAGGCCCGCTCCTCCGCGCTCACCGAGGGACGCCCCTCCGTCCACCGGGTCTACGCCGTGTGGGACGCCGAGGGCGTGCGCCGCGACGTCACCGTCCTGGACGCCGACCGCCAGGTCGCCGGCTTCCTCGCAGGCCTGTGGGACCGTCTGCGCGTGCGCGGCCTGTCCCCCACCCGCGACCTGTCGGTGCGTCCCGCCGCCGAGCACGCCGTCCTCATGACCCTCGAGGCCAGGCGCGTGGGCGTGCGCACCCCCACCCTCCTCGGCCTGGCCGAGGCGCAGGAGTCCGTCATCCTCGTCACCGAGCACGTCGCCGGCGCCCGGTCCTTCGACGCCCTGGGCTCCGACGTGCCCGAGGCGGTCCTCGACCAGCTGTGGGAGCAGGTCGCGGCCGCGCACGCCTCCGGGCTGGCCCACCGCGAGCTCGACGGCACGCACGTCGTCGTCGACGCCCACGAGCGGGTGTGGCTGCTCGACTGGGACTCCGGCGAGACCGCCTCCAACGAGCTCTCCCGGCGCGTGGACCTCGCCCAGGCCCTCGCCCTCATCGCCTCCGCCGTCGGCGTCGAGCGGGCCATCGCCTCCGCCTCGCGGGCCCTGAGCACCCAGCAGCTCGCCTCCATAGCCCCGATGCTGCAGAAGGTCGTGCTGCCGGACTCCACCCGCCAGGCGATGGGCCGGCGCGGCACGGTGCTACAGGAGCTGCGCGACGCCCTCGTGGCCCTCACCCCGACGGCGCACGCCGAGCCCGCCCGACTCACCCGCTTCTCCACCCGCACCGTCGTCATGGCGGTCGTCGCCCTGGCCGCGCTGTGGACCCTGCTGGCCCGCATGAACCTCGAGCAGATCAGCGAGGCGGTGCGCGAGGCGAACGTCTGGTGGATCCTGGCGGCCCTCGTCTTCTCCCTGGCGACCTACGTGGGCGCGGGCCTCGCGCTCGTGGCCTTCTCCCCGGTGCGCCTGGGCGTGCTGCGCTCCACGGAGGTGCACCTGGCCTCCTCGGTGGTCTCACTGGTCGCCCCGGCGGGTGTGGGCGGGGCGGCCGTCAACCTGCGCTTCCTGGGACGCAAGGGCGTTCCGACGGCGATCGGCGTCGCGACCGTCGCCCTCGTCCAGGTGGTCCAGTTCGCCGTCACGGTGGTGCTGCTCGTCCTGCTGGCGGCGCTCACGGGCCGCTCGACGGGGCTCACCCTGCCGTCGGGGTGGATCATGCTGGCCGCGGTCGTGCTCGTGGCGGCCGTCGCGGCGGCCCTGCTCATGCCGCGGGTGCGCTCCTTCCTGTGGGAGAAGATCGAGCCGACCTACCGGCAGGTGTGGCCGCGCGTGGTGTGGGTCCTGTCCAACCCGGGCCGCCTGGCGCTGGGGGTGGGCGGCACGCTGCTGCTGAGCCTGTCCTACGTCCTCGCCTTCGGGGCGAGCCTGTGGGCCTTCGGCTACACCCTGCCCTTCTCGGTCCTGGCGATCACCTACCTCGCCTCGAACACGGTGGGAAGCGTGGTGCCCTCGCCCGGTGGTATCGGCCCGGTGGAGATCGCGCTGACGGCGGGCCTCGTCGCGGCGGGCATCCCCTCGGGCGTGGCCCTGTCCGCCGCCATCGTCTACCGACTCGTGACCTTCTGGATCCCCATCCCCGTGGGCTGGCTCAGCCTCCAGCGGCTGCAGCGCAAGGGCGACCTGTAGCGGGCCGGGTACCGCTCCCCCTCGGCACGGACCGGTGGGCGTGCCAGACTTCCTGGCAACCGCCCCGCCCCCACCGAAGGTGCCCCCATGCGCTCCACCCGCAGACCGATCGTCGTCGTCCTGGTCGCGGCCGCCCTCGCCGCCGCACTCGTCCTCGCGCTCGTCATCTCCGGCGTGCTGCCGACCGGCTCCGGCACCGGGGCGGGCGGGGCCACGCCCACGACCGGTGCGGAGGCCCCCGACGTCGTCGCCGCCCCCGGCACCGCTCAGACCGCCCCGCCGTCGGAGGAGGCGGACCCCGACCGCTTCGTCATCAGCTATGACGAGGGCTCGCCCGCCGCCGAGGTCCTGGCCAGTGTCGAGGCCTACGGCCAGGACATCCTCGCGGACCTGCCGAGCGAGCAGCGGGAGGCGATCCTGGCGGCCGCCGAGCAGGCCTCCGTCGTCATCGAGGCCATCACCGCCCACTCGGGCGCCGTGGCCGCCATCGACCTGGCCGAGGGGCTGACGGACGAGCAGGTCGCGCAGTTCACCAGCCTCCTGGAGCAGATCGAGTCCATCACCTCCGTCGAGCCGGACCTCCAGCTCACCCCGCTGGACACCCACGTGCCCGACGACGCCTACTTCTCCTACCAGTGGAACCTCACGGACCAGGACCACGGCATCGCGGCAACCGACGCCTGGGCCACCTCCACCGGCGAGGGAGTCACCGTGGCGGTCATCGACACCGGTGTCCTGGCCGACCACCCGGACCTGGAGGGCCAGCTCCTGCCGGGGTACGACTTCGTCTCGGACCCGGTGATCGGGCGAGACGGCGACGGCCGTGACGCCGACCCCTCCGATGAGGGCGACGGCGTCGCCCAGGACGAGTGCGGTGACGGGTGGGAGGCCGAGACCTCCTCCTGGCACGGCTCGCACGTCGCCGGCATCATCGCCGCGGCCGCCGACGACGGCACCGGCGTCGCGGGCGTCGCCCCGGGGGCGAGGATCGTGCCGGTGCGGGCCCTGGGCAGGTGCGGCGGCTACTCCACGGACGCCGTCGACGCGCTCACCTGGGCCTCCGGCGGCCATGTCAACGGGGTGCCGGACAACCCCCACCCGGCCCAGGTCATCAACATGAGCCTCGGCGGGGCCGGCACCTGCCCGATGTTCTACCAGAAGGCCATCAACGCGGCCGTGGCCCGCGGCTCGGTCGTCGTCGTGGCCGCCGGCAACGAGGACCAGGACGCCGCACTGGTCTCCCCCGCCTCCTGCCGCAACGTCATCACCGTGGGCGCGACCTCCAGCAGCGGCGCACGGGCGTACTACTCGAACTACGGCTCCGCCGTCGACCTGTCCGCCCCGGGTGGTGACGTCGTGGCCGACGGCGGCGTCCTGTCCCTGTCCAACATGGGCGAGACCGCCCCGACGGAGAACGCCTACGCCTTCATGGAGGGCACGAGCCAGGCGGCGCCGCACGTGGCCGGCACCATCGCCCTGCTCATGGCCCTCGACCCGGACCTCACCCAGGACGAGGCCCTGGCGCTCCTGCAGGAGACCGCGACCCCGGTGACGACCTGCGACCGCGACTCCTGCGGTGGCGGCGTCGTCAACGCGGCGGCCGCCGTCGAGCGGCTCTCCGCCTCCCAGCCCGGTGAGCCCCGCGACCGCTGGTGGAAGAAGGACCCGGCACCGGCCCCCACGCCGTCGCCCTCACCCCGGTCCGGCTGGCACAAGAACCGGTAGGTCCCGCCGGCGCCGTCTAGGCTGGGCCGTGCAGACCGCCCACCCGGCGGGGAACCCGGCCGCGCCGCTGCGGCCCATGCACAAGGAGATCCCATTGCGTGCACTGCGCAAGCCGGCCCCGGGACCCGGGCTCGAGCTGCAGGACGTCCCCGAGCCCACCACCGGGTTCCGGGAGGTGAAGATCCGCGTCCTGCGCACCGGCCTGTGCGGCACCGACCTGCACCTGGCCGGCTGGGACGAGTTCGCGGCCGCCCAGCTGCACCCGCCGATGACGCTCGGGCACGAGTTCTACGGCGAGATCGTCGAGATCGGCACCGGCACCGCCACCGACGAGTCCACCGCCGACGACGACACCGACTACCTGTCCGTCGGCCAGCGGGTGAGCGTCGAGGGGCACATCACCTGCGGGCGCTGCCGCAACTGCCGTGCGGGCCGGCGCCACATGTGCATCCGCACGAACTCGATCGGCGTCAACCGCGACGGCGCCTTCGCCGACTACGTGGTCGTGCCGGCGCGCAACGTGTGGCCGCAGTCGGAGCAGATCGACCCCGACCTCGGGGCGCTCTTCGACCCCTTCGGCAACGCGGTCCACACGGCGATGCAGTTCCCCCTGGCCTCCGAGGACGTCCTCATCACCGGGGCCGGCCCCATCGGTGTCATGTGCGCCGCCATCGCCCGCCACTGCGGGGCGAGGAACGTCGTCATCACGGACCTGTCCGACTACCGGCTCTCCCTGGCCGAGAAGGTCGGGGTCACCACGGTCAACACCGGCCGCGAGGACCTGCGTGAGGTCATGCGCGACCTGGGGATGACGGAGGGCTTCGACGTCGGCCTCGAGATGAGCGGGGCCCCGGCCGCGACCCGCCAGATGATCGACGTGTGCAACCACGGTGCGAGGATCGCCATGCTGGGGCTGCCCAAGGCGGGCTACGAGATCGACTGGAACAAGGTCATCACCCACATGCTCACCATCAAGGGCGTCTACGGCCGCGAGATGTACGACACCTGGTACAAGGGGTCGTTCATGCTGGGCTCGTCCGAGCGCCTGCGCAACGAGATCCGCGGGCTCGTCACGCACCGCTTCGCCCCCGAGCAGTGGCAGGACGCCTTCGAGGCCGCCCGCTCCGGCGAGTGCGGCAAGGTCATCATCAACTGGGAGGAGTGAGGGATGTTCGCCTTCAAGCAGGAGATCAGCGAGGAGCTGGCCGCCATCGAGTCCACCGGGCTGTACAAGCACGAGCGGGAGATCACGAGCGCGCAGGGCTCCGAGATCGAGACCACTGAGGGCCCCGCCCTCAACTTCTGCGCCAACAACTACCTGGGACTGGCCGACGACTCGCGTGTGCGCGACGCCGCCCACGAGGCGCTGGACCAGTGGGGCTTCGGCATGAGCTCGGTGCGCTTCATCTGCGGCACCCAGTCCCCGCACCGCGCGCTCGAGCGCGAGCTGGCGGACTGGCTGGGCACCGAGGACGCGATCCTCTTCTCCAGCTGCTTCGACGCCAACGGGGCGATCTTCAACGTCCTGCTGCGCGCCGGGGACGCGATCATCTCCGACGAGCTCAACCACGCCTCCATCATCGACGGCGTGCGCCTGTGCAAGGCGACCCGCTGCCGGTACCGCAACGCGGACATGGAGGACCTGCGCGCCCAGCTCGAGGCGGCGAGGGCGGCGGGCGCGCCGCGCGTCATGATCGTCACGGACGGCGTGTTCTCCATGGACGGCTCCTACGCCCCGCTGCCCGAGATCGTCGCGCTGGCCGAGGAGCACGGTGCGCTCGTCATGGTGGACGACTCCCACGCGACCGGCTTCGTCGGGGCGACGGGGGCGGGAACGCCCGAGCTCTTCGGGGTGGAGGTGGACGTGCTGTCGGGCACGCTCGGCAAGGCGCTGGGCGGGGCGAGCGGCGGCTACATCGCGGGACCTCAGGAGGTCGTCGACCTGCTGCGTCAGCGGGCCCGGCCGTACCTGTTCTCCAACACGGTGGCCCCCGCCGTCGTCGGAGGCTCGCTGCGGGCGGTGCGGATCGCCCGTCACGCGGACGAGTCGCGCTCGGTGCTGGCACGCAACGCCGAGCTGTTCCGCTCCCTCATGGAGCGGGCGGGCTTCACCCTGCTGCCCGGCTCCCACGCGATCGTGCCGGTGATGTTCCCCGGGCCGGAGGGCGCGATGCTGGCCGGGCGCGTCGCGGACCGCATGCTGGAGCTGGGCGTGTACGTCATCCCCTTCTCCTACCCGGTGGTGCCCAAGGGCAGGGCCCGGATCAGAGTGCAGCTGAGCGCGGCGCACACCGAGGAGGATGTGCGCCGGTGCGTGGCGGCCTTCACCCAGGCGCGCGACGAGGTGCAGAGTCACTGATCCCTAGTCAGAGGCGCCGGGCGTCACAGGCGCCCGCGTGATTTCGCCGTTCTTCTGCCCGGCCCGAGGCTCTGACTAGGGATGCGTGACAGCAGTCCCCCTCAGCGGCGCGCGTGGCGCCGGTGGACGGCCCAGGCCACCGCCATGACCACGAACCACAGCGGGGAGGCCATGAGCGCCTGGCGCGTGTCCTGCGCCAGCGTCAGCGTCCAGGCGACGAAGCCGAAGAAGGCCAGGCTCGCCCAGGCGGCCGCCCGCCCACCGGGGACCGTGAAGGCGCTGGCCTCATGACGCTCGGGGCAGCGCGTGCGGTAACGCAGGTAGGACACGACGATGACGCCCCACACGACGATGAACAGCACCGAAGCCACCGTCGTCACCGCCGTGAAGGCCGACATGATCGAGCCGGACAGGTACATAAGCGGGATCGAGGTGAGCAGCCCCGCGCAGGTCACCAGCAGGGACCAGCCGGGCACGGACCGGCCCGTCAGCCGCTTGAACACGCGGGGCGCCTGGCGGGCCCAGGACAGCCCGTAGAGCATCCGCGAGGTCGAGTACAGGCCCGAGTTCGCGCTCGAGGCCGCCGCCGTGAGCACGACGAAGTTGACGACACCGGCGGCCACCCCGAGCCCGGCGAGGGCGAACATCGACACGAAGGGGCTGCTCTCCGGGGAGACCTCCCGCCAGGGGGTGACCATCATGATGGCCGCGAGCGCCCCCAGGTAGAACAGGACGATGCGCACGGGGATCGCGTTGATCGCCTTGGGCAGGGTGACGTGCGGGTCCTTGGCCTCGGCCGCCGTGGTGCCGACGAGCTCGGTGCCGATGAAGGCGAAGACGGCGATCTGGAAGGCGCGGGCGAAGCCGCCGAAGCCGCGCGGGAAGAGGCCGCCGTCGGACCAGAGGTTGCTGACCGAGGCGACGGCCCCGTTGGGGGAGGTGAACCCCACGGCCACCATGACGACGCCGATGACGACGAGCGCGAGGATGGCGATGATCTTGACGATGGAGAACCAGAACTCGATCTCCCCGAAGGCCTGGACGGTCGTGAGGTTGATGGCCAGCAGCAGCGCGACCGTGACGACGGGCGGCAGCCACAGCGGCACACCGGGCCACCAGAACTGGATGTAGCCGGTGATGACGACGACCTCGGCCACCGCGGTCACCAGCCAGGAGAAGTAGTAGGTCCAGCCGGTGAGGAAGCCGGCCCACGGCCCGATGAGGTCGGCGGCGACGTCGGCGAAGGACTTGTAGGACAGGTCCGAGAGCATGACCTCGCCCAGTGCCCTCATGACGAGGAAGAGGACAGCCCCGATGAGGGCGTAGACGAGGAGCACCGAGGGCCCAGCCAGGGAGATCGTCTTGCCGGAGCCCATGAACAGGCCCGTGCCAATGGCCCCGCCGATGGCGATGAGCTGGACGTGGCGGTTGGTGAGCCTGCGCTGGAGCTGGCCCTCGGCGACGAGGTCCTCGACGGTCTTCGGCATGCGTTCTCCTCGGGATGGCACTGGGCGCAGCCTACGTCGGCCCACCTGACGCTCCGGCGGGCAGGGGCGCCGGGCCCCAGTCGCTAGGCTCGGCGGCGATGAGTCTCCTGTCACGCGCCTGCCGCCCTGCTGCCGATGTCCTGCCCGCGGTGGTGGCGGTCGCCGTCGGCGCCCTGCTCATGTGCACCTACTCGGTGGGCCAGTGGGTCTCGATGCAGGTCCCCAGCTGGGACCTGGCGATCTTCTCCGAGCTGGCGAAGGCCTACGCGCACCTCGAGGCGCCGGTCGTGCCCATCAAGGGCGAGGGCTACAACCTGCTGGGTGACCACTTCCACCCGGTCCTCGTGCTGCTGGGCCCCGTGTGGGCGCTGTGGCCCTCCCCGCTGGCGCTGCTCATCGTGCAGGACCTTCTCCTGGCGGTCTCCGCCTGGCCCGTCACCCGGCTGGCGGCGCGCACGGTGGGGCCGTGGGCGGGTGGGGCGCTGGGCCTCTTCTACGTCCTGTCGTGGGGCGTGCAGGGAGCGGTGGCGGCCCAGTTCCACGAGATCGCCTTCGCGGTGCCGATGCTCGCCTGGGCGTCGGTCGCCTTCGTCGAGGGCCGGTGGGCGGCCTGCGCCCTGTGGGCGGCACCGCTGGTGCTCGTCAAGGAGGACCTGGGCCTGACCGTCCTCATGGCGGGCCTGGCCATCGCGTGGCGGGCCCGCGGTGAGCAGGTCCGGGTGGGGCGCCGCCGTCTCACGGGCACGGGCCTGGGCCTGGGGCTGGCGCTCTTCGGCCTCCTCTCCTTCCTGCTGACGGTGGCGGTGGTGCTGCCGGCCCTGTCCCCGACAGGCACGTGGGAGTACGGGCTGGGCGGCAACGCGGGGGACGGGTCGACAGCGGCCACCGCCCCCGGGGGCCTGCTGGCGCGGCTGCTGTCCCCGTCGGTCAAGATCGCGACGCTAGGAGTGCTGGCGATGACGGCGGGGCTGGTAGGCCTGGCCTCGCCGTGGATGACGCTGGTGCTGCCGACGCTGGCGTGGCGCCTCCTGTCCACCAAGGAGGCCTACTGGCAGTGGGAGCACTGGCACTACAACGCGGTGCTCATGCCCATCGCCCTGGGGGCGCTGCTGGACGTGCTCGTGCGTCTCAAGGGCGGCCGCCCGTGGACGCGGGCGGCGGTACCGGTGCGCTGGCTGTCGGTGGTGGCGGTGGGGCTGCCCCTCGTCCTGGGGGTGGTGACGGCGCCGCGCCTGGCGCTGGCCGGCATGCTCGAGGAGGGCTGGGGGCAGGAGCCGCCGCGCGCGGCGGCCGCCCGGCAGGTGCTCGGGACGGTCGCGCCGGGCTCGACGGTGGAGACGGACCTGGGGCTGCTCGCCTACCTCGTGGAGCGCGCGGAGGTGTACTGGGTGGGGACCTCCTCGGTGGACACGGACTACGTCGTCGTCGACTCCCTGTCGTCGGCCTGGGGGGGCAACCCGCCCACCGACGCGGCCGAGTGGGCGATGAGCACGTCGTCGTCGGGCGCCGTGTACGAGCTGGTCCTCGACGTCGAGGGCTACCAGGTGGCCCGGCGGGTGGAGGGATGAGGTCGGCGCCCGCGCTCGTCTGAGAGACTGCCCGCATGAGCACGGTTCCCACCCCTGTCCCTGAGCCCACCTCCCCCGCGAGCAGCAGGCCGGGCCCGCACCCGGCGGTCCTCACGGTCCTCATCGTCATCGCCGTGCTGCTGGCCCTCATCGCGGCCCTGCTGGTCGTGCGCGACACGAGCACGAGCACGACGACGGCGGTCGCGACCTCGCCGGTGGTGGCAGGCTCGCCCGCGACGGAGAGCCCGCAGGCCCCGACGCCCGCCGCACCGCCGGCAGCGCAGCCGACCGCCGCAGCGTCGGTGACGGACGAGCAGGTCCTGGCGCTCATGCACGCCGAGGTGCGCAGGGACCCCGAGGACGCTCAGGCGAAGGGCGACGTGGACGCACCGGTGGTGCTCGTCCTCTACTCGGACTTCTCCTGCCCGTACTGCACGATGTTCGCCCAGGACGTCGAGCCGGGCCTGTCCGACCTGGTGGAGGACGGCACGCTGCGCATGGAGTGGCGCGACCTGGCCCAGATCTCGGCCTCCTCGCCGCTGGCGGCGCAGGCGGGGATCGCGGCGGCGAACCAGGGGCGCTTCTGGGAGCTCCACGACGCCGTCTACGCGGCCGCGGACCCGAAGGGGCACCCGGAGTACACCGAGGAGTCCCTGCTGGCCTTCGCCGAGCAGGCGGGGGTGGAGGACCTGGAGCGCTTCCGGGCGGACATGACCTCCCAGGAGACGGTGGACCGGGTGGCCGAGGCGACGCAGCACGCCCACCAGCTGGGGATCACGGGCACGCCCTTCCTCATCGTCAACGACGCCGTCATCGGCGGCTACGCGCCGGTGGAGTACGTGCGCCAGACGGTGCTGGACCAGGCGGCGCTGGTCGGCTGAGTCCCGACGGCGGCCGGGGCGCGGGCTGCCGGGCACGGGCCGGGTGGGGCTCTGGCCCGGCCCGTCGTGCGGGCGGCAACTTCCTGGAACTGTGTCCGCCGTCTCAGGCGGTCGGTAGCCTCACCATCGTGCACGCGCACAAGCGGGTGCGTCGACGGCGAAGAAGGCGACGCACCCTGCGCGCCCCCTGACCACGCCCCGTCCGGAAGGACCACCATGGACGCACTCACGATGCTCCGCGCCAACCCCGTCGTCCCCGTCGTCGTCGTCGACTCCGCCGAGGAGGGGCTGGCGGTCGGCAGGGCCCTCGTGGCCGGCGGCATCCACACCGCCGAGGTCACCTTCCGCACCGCCGCCGGGGCGGAGGCGATCCGCGCCATGAGTGAGATCGAGGGCCTGACCGTCGGGGCCGGCACCGTCATCACCCCCGCCCAGGTCGCCACCGCCCGGGCCGCCGGTGCCCAGTACATCGTCTCGCCCGGCTTCAGCGCCGACGTCGTCAAGGCTACCCTCGACGCCGGTCTCGTCTCGCTGCCCGCATGCTCCGACGCCTCCTGGATGATGCGCGCCCTCGAGCTGGGCATCGAGGTCGTCAAGTTCTTCCCCGCCGGGGTCCTGGGCGGCATGAGCGCGATCAAGAGCTACGCGGCGCCCTTCCCCACCCTCAAGTTCCTGCCGAGCGGCGGCGTGAGCGCCGCGAACCTCGGCGAGTACCTCTCGAGCCCCGTCATCGCCGCCGCCTCCGGCTCCTGGATGGTGAGCAAGGACCTCATCAAGGCCGGCGACTGGGACGAGGTCACCCGTCTGTCCGCCCAGGCCATCACGATCGCGAAGGAGTCCGGCCGATGAGCACCGCCCCCGTCACCCTGCGTCCCGCCGAGGACTGCGCCTACGACGTCGTCTCCCTGGGTGAGGTGATGCTGCGCCTGGACCCGGGTGAGGGGCGTGTGCGCACCGCCCGCCGCTTCGAGGTCTGGGAGGGGGGCGGTGAGTACAACGTCGCCCGCGGCCTGTCGCGCTGCTTCGGCCTGCGCGCGGGCGTCGTCACGGCGCTGGCGGACAACGAGGTCGGCCGCCTCATCGAGAGCCTCATCCTCGCGGGTGGCGTGCGCCCCCTCATCTCCTGGGCTCCCTATGACGGCATCGGCCGCAGTACGCGCAACGGCCTGAACTTCACCGAGCGGGGCTTCGGGGTGCGTGGCGCCGTCGGCGTGTCCGACCGCGGGCACACCGCCGTCGCCCAGATGCGGCCCGAGGACGTCGACGTCGACGACCTGTTCGGCAGGCAGGGGGTGCGCTGGCTGCACACCGGCGGCATCTTCGCCGCCCTGTCCGAGACGGCCGCCGAGGTCGCCGAGACGGTGATGGACGCCGCCCGCCGCCACGGCACGGTCGTCTCCTACGACCTCAACTACCGGCCCTCACTGTGGAAGGGCATCGGCGGCCAGGAGCGGGCCCAGGAGGTCAACCGGCGTCTGGCCCGCTACGTGGACGTCATGATCGGCAACGAGGAGGACTACACGGCCTCGCTCGGCTACGAGGTCGAGGGCGTGGACGCCAACCTCTCACAGCTCGACACCTCCTCCTTCGAGCGGATGATCGAGAAGGTCGTCGCCGAGTTCGACAGCTTCAAGGTCACGGCCACCACCCTGCGCCAGGTGCGCACCGCCACCGTCAACGACTGGGCGGCCATCGCCTGGTCCCGCGAGGGCGGCTTCGTGCGCTCCACGGAGCGTCCGGGCCTGGAGGTCCTCGACCGCGTCGGCGGTGGCGACTCCTTCGCCTCGGGTCTCATCTACGGGCTCATGGAGCTCGGTGACCTGCAGGCGGCCGTGGAGTACGGCGCCGCCCACGGGGCGCTGGCGATGACGACGCCCGGTGACACGACGATGGCGACCAAGGCGGAGGTCGAGCGCCTGGTCGGGGGCGGCGGCGCCCGCGTCCAGCGCTGAGCGGGCCCTGAGGGGGGCCCGAGTGACCCCACTGTCTCATCTCGAGGTCCCCGGTTCGTGTCCGAACGGACCGGGGACCTCGACGTATGGGCGCGACAGTCTATGTCAATATCAACAAGATTCTGAGACTGTCTTGTCGCTTATCGACACAGCGTCCTGCTGTGCGTCACAGTTCCCCCCTCGGAACGAGCCGGGCAAGAGCGCCCGACGCGTGCCGACCCCGCCACCACCACCCTAGAAGGAACACGTTGTCTCGCCTATCCCTCAACCATCACCATCGCATGGTGAAGCACCGCCGCCGCATAGTCGCCGCGGCCGTCCTCCCTGTTGCCGTGGGGGGGGGCGCCGTGCCGGTCACCCTCTTCATCACCGACGCCGCAGCGGGCTCGCAGGCGAAGCCGTCCGTGCTGTCGTCCCAGTCCGGCTCGAGCACGACCGGCACCACCCCCTCACCGTCCCTGCTGCACCCCGCAGGCGCCAGCACCAGCAGCGAGCAGGCGGGTCCTGCTGAGAACACGGCCCTCATCGGGGTCACCGATGACGGCACGATCCTCACCTCCGCCGCCTACCGCATCGGCACGCCGACGGCCGACGCCCCCGGCCCGGACGCCGCCTCGCTCGTCTCCACGACCCTGTCCCACCGCTACCAGGCGGCCGGCACGCCGGTCGTCTACGTCACCACCGTTGACAGCCCTCGCACCGCCTCCAACGACGCTGACGTGCTCCTCGTCGACCCCGCTGACACCGCGCCCGTCTCGGAGGAGGTCGCGCGCCTGTCCCCCGAGAAGGTCACCGTCCTCGCCAGCGAGGACGAGCTCAGCAACGACCAGGCGGCCGCTACCGCCTCGTCCGCCACCGTCCTGCTGGTCCCCGACGACGGCACCGTGCCCGAGGCCGTCCTGGAGGCCGTCGACTCGCTCGCCCCGTCCTCGGTGGTCGCCGCTGACGCCGGCACCCCGGTGCCGGACGCCGCGCTAGCCACCATCCAGGACCACGCCGCCGCTGCGACGGCCGGTCTTGAGAGCGAGTCCGTCGTCTACAGCACGCAGGAGGCTGACGAGCTCGCCGAGTTCGACGAGGCCGCCGGCCACATCGTGCTCTCCGACGCCGAGGTCGAGGGCGTCCCCCACGAGCCCATCGTCACCCCGGCTGAGGGCGTCGACCTCGTCGACCACGACGCGGTCCCGGTCTCCGAGGCGGGCACCGACGAGCAGGAGGAGCCGCAGCCCGACGAGGACTCGGCCACCACCGCTCCCGAGCCGGAGGTGCCCGGTGAGCCCGGTGCGCCCAGCCCCTCCCCGGAGCCCGAGCCCGAGCCGACCGCCGCCCCCACCCCCGCCGGGCCCCAGCCCGTCATCAGGGAGGCCTCGCGGACCTTCCAGGTCAACCCGACCTACTCCTCCACGCTCGACAGCGAGCACTGGAAGGGCGATGCCTCCCTCACGCTCGACCTGCGCGCGACCGTCGGGGCCTGCTCCAGCTGGCTGTGGGACGCCAAGGGCCTGAGGGTCAACCGCGCGCGTCTGACCGTGGGCCCCTTCGTGAGCACCGACGTGTCGATCGAGGCGACCGGGGCGCTCGAGGGCGAGCAGACCTTCCCCTTCGCGACCTACAGCCTGCAGATCTCCTTCTACATCGGCCCGATCCCGATCGTCATCAACTCCGACACGACCGTGACCGCGACCGTCACCGCTGACGCCAGCGCGAAGATCACCGCCTCGGCCGGTGCCGACGCCGCGATCGAGGCCGGCTTCGACTACAGCAACGGCCAGTTCGACCTCGTTGGCGAGCCGACCTCCACCGTGCGCAACCCCGTCATCGCAGGCGGTGGCGAGTTCACCGGCAGCGTCGACATCTCCGCCTCCGAGAAGGTCTCCTTCTACAACATGATCGGGGTCAGCGCCCGCCTGGGCTCCGGGCTCGACACGCACATCAAGGCCGTGGCGGGAGCCGGCGGACCGGGCGCGACGCTGGAGAATCCCGGCACCTTCTCCGGCACGTGCACGATCAACCTGTCAGTGAACGGAGGGGTCGGCGTGTTCGGCCAGCTCGTCATCCTCGGCATCAGGATCCTGCCGGCCTGGGAGAAGGAGTGGGCCTTCGACGAGGTCGTCTACACCTCCCCTGCCCTGTGCGCGCAGGTCTCCACCGACCCGCTGCCGAGCGCAGCTCCCGCACCGGTCGAGACGCCCACGGCGACCGTACCGGCGCCCGAGACCGGCAGCACGCCCGAGACCGATGAGGCGGAGGAGCTCGTGCCGGCGGCCTGAGGCGGATGCCACTGAGGCGGTCAGTGACCGTCACTGAGCGGGGCTCGCCACCACTGCGCGTGGTGACGAGCCCCGCTCTCACACCTGCACATAAAAGGGGCGCAAGACTCTGAAAGAGTCTTGCACCCCCTGGCCCGGCCCCCTAGTCTGCCTCGAGGTGCACAGCTCGGGACACCACGGGCAGAAGCACCCTCCCGCCCCTTCAGCACACATCTTCGCGCCTCATTGTCGAGGCGCGCCGGCACAGACGAAGGAGTTACTGTGCTCTTGCAGCTCTTGCACACCCCGCGGCCCAGCCGGCCCACGGGACCCACCCGGCGGCACACCCGTGTGCGGGCCCTGCCCACCGCCGCCCTTGCGGTGCTGGCGCTCGTGGCCTGCGTCGTCGGCCCCGCAGCCTCGCCCATCGCCCAGGCCGAAGAGCCCACTCTCCAGGTCACCCTTCCCGGCAGCCACAACGATGAGATGGGCTGCACCGCCGACTGGGCGCCCGACTGCACCGCCGCCGCCCTGAGCCGCGACGAGGTCTCCGGCCTGTACACCGCGGCCATCGACCTTCCCGCCGGCAGCTACGAGTACAAGGTCGCCATCGGCGCCACGTGGGACGAGAACTACGGGGCCAACGGCGTGGCGGGCGGAGCCAATATCCACTACACCACCTCCGGCGGCCCGGTCACCTTCTTCTACGACCCCGTGAGCCACGTGTCCTGGGCCGACGCCGCCACCCCCTACATCACATTGCCCGGCTCCTTCCAGGATGAGCTCGGCTGCACCGCCGACTGGGCGCCCGACTGCCTGGCCACCCTCATGCGACCGGCGGCCGACGGCACCTTCACCTTCACCACCAGCGCCCTGGCGACCGGCTCCTACGAGGTCAAGGTCGCCCACGGCCGCTCGTGGGACGAGAACTACGGCGTCGACGGCGTGGCCGGCGGAGCCAACTACTCCTTCTCCGCGAGCGCCGGCAAGGACGTCACCTTCACCTACGACCCGTCCACGCACCGGCTGACCATCGCCGTGGTGGACCCGCCCGCAGCCGGCACCGGAGAGAACCGCGCCTACTGGGTCGACGAGACCACCCTGGCCTGGCCGGTCTCCCTCCTGCCCGAGGGCGTCACCCGCGACCAGGCAGTGGCCTCGGGCACGCCCGCCCCAGTCGCCTTCAGTCTTGTCACCGCCCCCGACGGCGGAGCGTCCCTGGTGGACGGCGCCGTCACCGGCGGCACCGAGACGCCGCTGCGCGTGACCGGGGACCTGAGCACCGACGTCATCGACGACCACCCCAACCTCGTCGGCTACATCGCCCTGTCGCTCACGGAGGCCGACGGCACCGCGCTGATGACCCGCAGCCAGGTCGAGCGGGCCCTGACCGGGCAGGTCGCCGTCGTCGAGCGCCGGGCCGACGGCGCCGTAACCGCCTTCACCGGCGTGCAGAGCGCCGCCGTCATCGACGCCCTGTACGCCCCGGCCGCGGCCGACGCCCCGCTGGGGGCCACCTTCGCCGACGGCGTCCCCTCCTTCGCGCTGTGGGCGCCCACCGCCCAGTCGGTCACCCTGCTCACCTGGGCCACCGGCCAGGCCACCGGCTCCGCCCCGCAGGTGGCCGGCGAGGCCGTGCGCACCGGGGCCGTGCGAGGTGCCGACGGGCGCTGGGTCGTGGACAACGCCGACGGCGCCATCACCGCGGGCTCGCAGTACCTGTGGGAGGTCGAGGTCTACGTCCCGGACACCGGCCGGGTCGAGACCAACACCGTCACCGACCCCAGCTCGCTGGCCCTGACCACGGACTCGCAGCGCTCGGTCGCCGTCGACCTCAGCCACCCGGACCTGGCGCCCCGGCAGTGGGCAGAGACTGCCAGCCCCGTCGTCGACTCCGACGCCGGCCGCACCATCTACGAGCTGCACGTGCGCGACTTCTCGGCGGCCGACACCACCGTGCCCGAGGCGGAGCGCGGCACCTACCTGGCCTTCACCCACCCGGAGTCGGCGGGGATGACCCACCTGACCCGGCTCGCCGAGGCCGGGGTGGACACGGTGCACCTGCTGCCGACCTTCGACATCGCCTCCATCGGGGAGGACCGCAGCCGCCACCAGGTGCCGGACATCCCCGAGGACGCCGGCCCGGCTTCCGAGGCCCAGCAGGCCGCCGTCGCCGCCGTGCGCGACGCCGACGCCTACAACTGGGGCTACGACCCGTGGCACTACCGGGCCCCGGAGGGCTCCTACGCCACCGAGGGCCACCAGGACGGAGGGGCCCGCACCTACCAGTTCCGCCAGATGGTGGGCGCCCTGCACGCCACGGGCCTGCAGGTGGTGCTCGACCAGGTCTTCAACCACACCGCGGCCGCCGGCCAGTCCCCCACCTCGGTGCTCGACCGGATCGTGCCGGGCTACTACCAGCGGCTGGACGCCAAGGGCGACATCTTCACCTCCACCTGTTGCTCGAACACCGCCACCGAGAACGCGATGGCCGAGCGCCTCATGATCGACTCCGTGGTCACCTGGGCGCGCGACTACCACGTGGACGGATTCCGCTTCGACCTCATGGGCTACCACTCGGTGACGACCATGCAGGCGCTGCGCGCCGCCCTGGACGAGCTGACCCTTGAGGCCGACGGCGTGGACGGCTCGGCCATCTACCTCTACGGCGAGGGCTGGAACATGGGGGAGATCGCGGACAACGCGCTGTTCACCACCGCCACCCAGGGCCAGCTCAACGGCACGGGCATCGGCACCTTCAACGACCGCCTGCGCGACGCCGTCCACGGCGGCGGGCCCTTCGACCAGGACCCCCGCACCTACCAGGGCTTCGGCACGGGCCTGTGCACCGCCCCGAACGGGATGGACCCGCGCAGCCAGGAGGAGCAGCTGGCGGCCCTGGGTCACGCCACCGACCTCATCCAGCTGGGCCTGGCGGGGAACCTGTCGGGCTACACCTTCACCACCCACGACGGCACGGTGCGGTCCGGCTCCCAGATCGACTACAACGGGCAGCCCGCCGGCTATGCCTCCAGCCCGGAGGAGACCGTCAACTACGTGGACGCCCACGACAACGAGACCCTCTACGACCTGGGGGTGCTCAAGCTGCCGACGGGCATGAGCACGGCGGAGCGGGCGCGCATGAGCACGCTGTCGCTGGCGACCGTGGCCCTGGGGCAGTCGCCGACGCTGTGGGCGGCCGGCACCGAGATCCTGCGCAGCAAGTCCCTGGACCGCGACTCCTACAACTCCGGGGACCACTTCAACGCCATCGACTGGACGGGCCAGGACAACGGCTACGGCAACGGCCTGCCGGTGGCCTCGTCCAACGGCTCCAAGTGGGACATCATGCGGCCCCTGCTTGAGGACCCCGCCCTCAAGCCCAGCGCGGAGGACATCGCGGCCTCCCAGGCGCAGGCCCTCGACCTGCTGCGCCTGCGCAGCTCGACGTCCCTGTTCCACCTGGGCTCGGCCGAGCTCATCCAGGAGCGGGTGACCTTCCCGAGCTCGGGGCCGGGCGCCACGCCGGGCGTCATCACGATGCTCATCGAGGACCGTCCTGAGGCCGAGACCAGCAGCACCGCGGGAGCGAGCGCCGTGGTCACCGGCGCGGTGGACGTCGACCCCGAGGTGGGGGCGGTGCTGACCGTCTTCAACGCCACCGGCGAGCCGGTGTCCGAGACGGTCACCGACCTGGCCGGCCGGACCTTCACCCTGCACTCGGTCCAGGCCGAGGGCGCCGACCCGGTGGTGAAGCACGCGACCTTCGACGCCGCCACCGGCACGGCGACGGTCCCCGCCCGCACGGTCGCCGTCTACGTGGAGGCGCAGAAGCCGGGTGCGGAGCCGGCACCCGACCCGACCCCGGACGAGGACGCCACGCAGCAGCCCGGTGGTCAGCCTGGTGGCCCGCAGGACGGCACCTCCACCGACGGCGCCCCCGTTGCCGGACAGGCGCAGCGCGGCAGCACGTCGGGCTCGCTGGCCCGCACCGGTGCCGGTGAGCTCGTGCTGCTCGGTCTCATGAGTACGGTGCTGGTGGGCGCAGGAGCGGCTCTGCACCGTCGTCGGGCCTGACCCCCGCACCCACCTCCACCTCCTCGGTTTGCTCGCGAACCTACGGGGTTTACCCGGGGTGCTCGCGAGCAAACCGAGGAGGTGGGCGGCCAGGGCGCGCGCTGTCAGGCGAGCAGCTCCCGGGCGGCGGCGACGACGCCGTCGGCGCTGATGCCCCAGTGGTCCATGAGCCAGGCCTCGGAGCCGGTGGGGGCCCACTCGTCCGGCACGCCCAGGCGCCTGACGGGCACGGGGCACCTCTCGGCGGTCAGCTCGGCGACGGCGCCCCCGAGCCCGCCCTTGATAGTGCCCTCCTCGATGGTGATGATTCGGCCGGTCTGCCGGGCGGCGGCCAGGACGGCCTCCTCGTCGAGCGGCTTGACGACCGGGATCGACAGCAGGCGCGCGCTCACGCCCTCGGCGGCCAGTCGGTCGACACCCTCCAGGGCCCGGTGGACCGTGGTGCCGTTGGCGATGACCGTGACGTCCGTGCCCTCGCGCAGGGTGACGGCCTTGGGGGTGAACTCGTAGTCCTGGCCGTGGACGGCCGGCACCTTCATCCTCGAGATGCGGATGTAGGCGGGGCCGTCGAGCTCGTGGTAGGCCCAGCGCAGCGCGCCGGCGGTCTCGGCGGGGTCCGCCGGGATGATGACGGTCATGCCGGGGAAGGAGCGCATGATACTCACGTCCTCGGCGCTGTGGTGGGTGGAGCCGAGCTGGCCGTAGGCCAGGCCCGGGGACTGGGCGCACAGGAGCATGTGCCGCTGGGAGTAGCCGGCGTCGATCTTGACCTGCTCGGTGGCCCGGGCGGACAGGAAGGAGCCCGCGCAGGACACGACGGGGATCTTGCCGCCGTTCTCGAGGCCGGCGGCGACGCCGACCTGGTTCTGCTCGGCGATGCCGACGTTGATGAGGCGGCCCGGGAACTCCTTCTGGAAGCCCCCGAGGTTGGAGGATCCGACCGAGTCGTTGACGACGACGACGAGCCGGTCGTCGTCGCGCGCGATGTCGGTGAGGGTGGCCACGTAGGCCTGACGGCAGTCGAAGAGCTCGGTCACTTCAGGGCCTCCAGTTCGGCGAGGGCGGCCTCGGCCTCCTCGAGCGAGGGCAGCTTGTGGTGCCACGGCTGGTTGTCGCTCATGAAGGAGATCGGGTGGCCCTTGTGGGAGTGGGCGATGATGTAGGTGGGCCTGCCCGGCTGGGGCGGCGCCTGGAGGGCGTCGAGGAGCTGGCCGTGGTCGTGGGCGTCGACCTCGACCACGTGGGCGCCGAAGGCGCGGGCCTTGGCGTCCAGCGGGGACAGGTCGTTGGTGTCCTCGGTCCTCGCCCCCTGCTGCAGGTGGTTGCGGTCGGTGATGACGACGAGGTTGTCGAGCCCCTGGTGGGCGGCGCACATGAGCGCCTCCCAGTTGGAGCCCTCCTGGAGCTCGCCGTCGCCGGTGAGGACGAAGACGCGGCGGGGTGAGCCGTCGATCTTGGCGGCGATGGCGTCGCCGACGGCGATGGGCAGGCCGTGTCCGAGGGGGCCGGTGTTGGCCTCGACGCCGCGCACCTTGGTGCGCGCCGGGTGGCCGTTGAGGGCCGAGCCCGGCTGGATGAAGGTGTCCAGGGCGGCGGGGTCAAGCAGGCCGGCGGCGGCGAAGGTGCAGTACAGGGCGTTGGCGGCGTGGCCCTTGGACAGGATGACGCGGTCGCGGTCCGGGTCGTCGAGGTTGTCCGGGGTGATGTTGGCGACGTGCAGGTAGAGGGTGGCCAGGACGTCGGTGATGGAGAACTCGCCGCCGATGTGGCCCTGGCCGGCGTTGACGACGTTGGCGAGGTCCTTCATGCGGATGAGTCGGGCGCCCTCCTTGAGGTGGGCGATGACCTCCTGGCGGGTGGCGCCGGGCGCGGTGCGTCCGACGACGGGGAGGTCGACATCGAGAGTCATGGGTGGTCTCCTCGGTCGGTGGGGTCTCAGGCCATGCAGGACAGCAGGGCGTCCTGGACGACGCGCTGGGCGGCCAGCGGGTCCTGGCGCCTCTGGGCCTCGGCGAGGGCGTCCTCGTCGAGGCGCTCGAGGGCGCGGTACAGGGCCTTGAGGAAGCGGATGGAGGTTGTGGCGTTGTCGACGACGTCCTCGCGGAAGGGGAACTGGTCGAGCTGCCAGACGCCCTCCCAGCCGTTCTTGCGCAGGACGTGGAAGAACTCGAAGACCTCGGTGATGTGGACGGTGCCGACGACCATGTCGTCGTCCCAGCCGCGGTAGTTGTCGTTGACGTCCATGCCCCACAGCAGGCCGTGGTCGATGAGGAGCTGGGCGGCCTCGGCGGGCGACTCGCCACCGAAGAGGGCGTGGCCGAAGTCCAGCAGGACGCCGACGTTGTCGACGCCCATGCGCTGGATGCCCAGGACCGTCTTGGCGGCCGAGGACCAGAACATGTGGGTGCGCGGCTCGCGGGGCTTGTACTCGATGACGAACTTGAGGTCCGGGTTGGCCTGGGCGAGGTCGCGCATGCCCTCGACGGCGAGGCGGTCGAGCTCGGCGTAGTCCACCTGGAAGGGGTAGTCGAAGCCGTCCTGGCCGGGCCAGATCTTGACGTAGCGGGCCCCGAGCTCGCGCACGGCGTCGGCGGCGCCCTGCATGATGCGCATGGCGGAGGCTCGCTTGGCGGGGTCGGGGTTGGTGAAGGCGCCGAGCTGGTGCTCGCGCAGGTAGATGTCCGGGGTGACGCCGATGGCCTTGAGTCCGTTGCACTCCAGGGCGGCGGCGACGTCGGCGGTGGTGACGCCCTTGGTCCAGGGGTAGTTGATGTCGACGTAGGAGATGTCCTCGACCTGGCCCGCGAGGTCGATCTGCTCAAGGGTGGTGCGGGGCTCGCCGTAGCCGTCGGTGGCGTAGCGGTCGACGTAGGTGGCGAAGTTCCACAGGCCTGCGCCGAAGACGGGTCCGGTGGTGGTGTCGGTCATGGTGCTCACTCCGTAGGTGTTGTGTGGTGGTCGGGGGCTCGGGTCAGACGTGGGTGCGGGAGCGGGCGAGGGCCTGGGCCCACTGGCGGCGCTCCCGGTCCCGCTCGGCGTCGGTGATCTGGGGGGTGTAGCGGTGGCCCTCGTCGCAGGCGGTGGGCAGGTCCCAGCCGAGGCGGGTGAAGCCCATGAGGGCGGCGCCGAGGGCGGAGACCTCGGCGTTGGAGGAGACGACGACGTCGCGGCCGAGCAGGTCGGCCTGGCGCTGCATGAGCAGCCGGGAGGCGGTGGCACCGCCGTCGGCGTGCAGGACGGTCAGGTCGGTGGTGTCGAGGGCCTCGATGACGTCGGCGATCTGGTGGGCGACGGCGTCGAGGGCGGCACGGGCGATGTGTCCGCGCTCGGTGCCGGCGGTGACGCCGCTGATGAGGCCGACGGCGTTGCGGTCCCACCAGGGCGCGCCCAGGCCGGTGAAGGCGGGCACGAGGGTGGTGCCGGCGGGTCCGGGGACGGTGGCGGCGAGGGCGTCGAGCTCGCGGCCGGGGGCGACGCCGAGCATGCGGGCGGTCCAGTCCATGGCGGTTCCGGAGGCGACGATGTTGCCCTCGTGGCCGTACATGGGTGTGTCGGTGAGCCAGGCGAGGGTGGTGGACACGCCGGCGCGGGTCGTGCGGTCGTCGCCGGAGGGGATCATGACGGAGGAGCCGGTGCCGTAGGTGGCCTTGCCCTCGGCGGTGGTGCGGCAGCCGTGTCCGAAGAGGGCGGCGTGGGAGTCTCCCAGGACGCCGACGACGGGCACGCCGTCGGGCAGGAGGTCGAGGCCGCGGGTGGTGCCGAAGTCGCTGTTGGAGGCGACGACGGCGGGCAGGAGCGTGCGTCCGATGCCGAAGAGGGTGCACATCTCCTCGGACCAGTCGAGGGTGGCGAGGTCGAGCAGGAGGGTGCGTGAGGCGTTGCCGGCCTCGATGACGTAGGAGGCCTGGCCGGTCAGGCGCCCGACGAGCCAGGAGTCGACGGTGCCGATGCGGGCGGTGCCGTCGGTGACGGCGTCGCCGACCTGGTCGAGGAGGTAGCGCATCTTGGGCGCGGAGAACATGGGGTCGAGGCTCAGGCCCGTGGTGGAGGCGACGGCGAACTCGCGCTCCGGGGAGCGCAGCCAGTCGCAGAACTCGGCGGTGCGCGAGTCCTGCCAGCCGAGCATGGGGGCGAGGGCCCGTCCGGTGGTGGCGTCCCAGACGACGACGGACTCGCGCTGGTTGGAGATGGTGATGCCGGCGGGGACGCCGGCCGAGGCGGGCAGGGAGCCCAGGCAGTCGCGGATGGCGGTGCACTGGGCGTCCCAGATGGCGTCGGCGTCCTGCTCGACCCAGCCGGGGCGGGGGTAGGAGACGGCCACGGGTGCGGAGCCGGAGGCGAGGACGGTGCCGTCGGGGGCGACGGCGAAAGCCTTGGCGTTGGTGGTGCCCTCGTCGAGGGCGAGGACGTAGGGCGTCGGTCCTGTCATCGTCGACAGCTCCTTTCCTGGGTGAGCCGAACCCGACTCGAATGTTTATTCGTTATTGAATCTCCGTATCGAGCCTAGCACGACCCCTCCTCGAGCGGAAGGGCCGAGCACGTCTCTCCGGCGCGGGCACTCACACAGGATCCCTGCCGAGCCGCACACTCGCCCCGGCCACCATGAGATAACGACCGAGTTATGAGATAACTCGGCCTGTTGTGAGATAACTGGCCCTCGAAGGCACATCACTAGGGGCCGAGCCCACATCACTCGAGGTGCGATGAGATAACGCCGAGGTGCCGGCGTGAGCGTGGGGCTTGAGGTCGGCGTGCCGGGTGGCTCGGTGGCTCGTCCTGCCCGGTCCTTGCGTGCCCGGAGGACAACGTGCGCGCGGGAGGACAACCTGCGTGTCGTTGGACAACCTGTTGGCGTCACTCAGGTTGTCCAACACGCGACAGGTTGTCCTTGGGGCGACAGGTTGTCCTGGGAGCGGTAGGTGGTCCACTCACGGCGCCTCGGTGCCTCCCTCAGCGCCCCCCTCAGGACCCCCTCAGCCCTTGACGGCCCCGGTGAAGGCGCCGGAGACGAAGTAGCGCTGGAAGATGAGGTAGACGAGCAGGACCGGGATGGCCGTCATGATGATGAAGGCGTTGAGCGGCCCGTAGTCCGTGCCGTGCTGGGAGGAGAAGTTCTGCACGGCCATGGGGATCGTGCTCATGAGGTCCGACTGGATGATCGTCGAGGCCATCGCGTACTCGTTCCACGTGGCCACGAAGTCGAGGACGAAGAGCGCCGCGAGGGTCGGCTTGACCAGCGGCAGGCAGATCTGCCAGTAGATGCGCAGGCTCGAGGCTCCGTCGAGGCGGGCGGACTCCTCGAGGGAGTCCGGGATCGCCCGGAAGGAGCCGTACATCATGAAGATCTGGTAGGGCACGCCGAAGGCGAGGTACGGCAGGATGAGGCCCGCGTAGGTGTCGAGCATCCCCGCCTTGAACAGCAGCTGGAACATGGGGCCCAGGGCCACCTGGATGGGCACCATGGAGCCGACGGCGAAGAAGGCGACGAGCAGCTTGTGGTGTCGCATGCGGATGCGAGCCAGGGCGTAGGCGGCCAGGGTGGCGAGGAAGAGCCCGAGCGGGACCTTGATGACCGCGACGAGCAGCGAGTTCGACCCCGTGATCCACAGGTCCCCGACCTGGGCGGCGGTGAGGTAGTTGCCCCACAGCCACTCCTCCGGCAGCCCGATGGTCGAGCCGGAGGCCAGGTCCGCCCCGCTCTTGACGGAGGTGAGGAGCATGACGGCGAAGGGCATGAGCCAGGTGAGGGCGACGACGACGAGGGCGACCCACAGGCCGACGAGGACCCAGTCGCGCTGCCTCCTGTTGCGGGGCAGAACGGGTGCGGTTGAGGTGCTCATGGTCAGTCCTCCCCCTTCATGGACCAGGCCAGGTAGGGGATCACCAGGCACAGCGACAGGATGAGCAGCACGGTGGCGACGGCACCGCCCGCACCGAAGTTGTGGTTGGAGAAGGACTGCTGGTAGGACCACAGCGCCAGCACCTGGCTGGACTGGGCCGGGCCACCACCGGTCATGCCGACGACGAGGTCGTAGACCTTGAGCGAGTTGATGATCGTGAGGATGACGACGACGGTCGTCGTCGGCCTCAGTGAGGGCCAGGTGACGTTCCAGAAGACGTTCCACCGTCCGGCGCCGTCGATCTTGGCCGCCTCGACGAGCTCGGAGGGCACCGACTGCAGCCCGGCGAGGAAGAGCACGAGGTTGAAGCCGACGCCCTGCCAGATGGAGGCCACGAAGATCGAGTAAAGGGCCGTGTCCGGGTCGCCCAGCCACTCGTGGGCCCAGGCGCCGAGCCCGACGCCCTCGAGGAGCTGGTTGATGACGCCCAGCGTCGGGTTGTAGATCCAGCGCCAGATCGCCGCGACCGTGATCGAGGCGAAGACGCTGGGGATGTAGAAGATCGAGCGGAAGGCGTTGCGGCCCCAGATCCTCTGGTTGAGCCCGAGCGCCATGAGCAGGGAGATGACCATGGGGATGGCGACGGACAGGACCACCCAGATGACGGAGTTGCGCAGGGCGGTCCAGAAGACCGTGTCCTGGGTGAAGAGGTAGACGTAGTTCCTCAGGCCGACGAGGACCTGCTCGTCGGAGGCGTAGCCGGACCAGGAGAAGAAGGACAGCCGCACCGAGTCGACCATCGGGTACAGCAGGAAGACAGCGTAGAGCAGGATGGCCGGGGCGAGGTAGGGCAGTGAGCGCAGGCCGCGGTGCTCCTTGCGCCCCCTCGTCGGCTGCTGCGCCGGGGAGACAGACATGCGGGGACCTTTCAGACGGGGGTCGGCGGCGGGAGGGGCGGCGCCCCTCCCGCCGTCACCTGTCAGGCGTTCGCGTCGATGAACCTCTGCATGGCCGGACCGGCCTCCTCGGGCGTCATCTGGCCGATGAGGACCGCGTTCTGGATGCGCCAGTACTCCGTGGTCTCGTTGAGGCTGAGGGCCTGGTCGAAGTTGTTGTACATCTCGTCGGAGGACTCGAGGATCGGGACCCACAGGGCGTCGAGGGGGTTCTCCTCACCGACGGGCACGTCCTTGTTGACGCTGATGGCGGCCCAGGTGCCGGCCCCCTCGCTCATCTGCTCGGTCGAGGTGATGAAGTCGAGGAACATCGCGGCGGTGTCGATCTTGGTCGAGCTCGGGTTGATGTAGAAGCCCTCGCCGAAGCCGTAGAGGCGGCCGGTGCCGGTGGGGAAGGGGAAGATGCCGATGCGGGTGGGGTCCATGCCGTTGTCGACGGCGTTGGCGTTGAACCAGGTGCCCTCCAGGGCCATGGCTGCGGTGCCGTTGTAGAAGAGCAGGTTGGAGTCGTCGTTGGAGATCGACATGTACCCCTTGTTGAAGTAGGTGTCGGCCCAGCGCTTGAGCTCGGTGAAGGCCTGGGTGACGCCGGCCTCGGTGTCCCACCCCTTCTTGTCGGTGACGAGGGTGGTGGCGACGTCGGCACCGCAGTACATCTCGATGAGGGTGTCGAGCAGGCGCATGACGTGCCAGTTGACGGTGCCGCCGAACTGGATGGGGGTGATGCCCGCGGCGACGAGCGCGTCGCAGGCGGCGGTGAGCTCGGCGTAGGTGGTGGGCTCGGAGGTGATGCCGGCCTGCTCGAAGAGGTCCTTGTTGTAGTACAGGGCCTCGGCCTGGAGCGTCCACGGGATGCCGTGGTAGCCGCCGTACTGGGTGATGCCGGCCAGCGAGGCGGAGGTGAAGCGGTCCTCCCACCCGTACTGCTCGTAGAAGCGGGTGAGGTCCTCGCTCATCTTGGCCTGGACCATCTCGCCCCCGAGGCCCGGGCCCTCCCAGTACCAGTAGATGTCCGGCCCAGCGGTGGTGCCGGAGACCTGGCGCATGGCCTCCTTGAGGTCGTCGGTGGAGTGGGTCTGGAAGGCGCAGGTGTAGCCCTCGTGGGCCGCCTCGAAGGCGGCGATGAAGCGCTCGACGTCGGCCTTCTGGAAGCTGTTGAGGTCGCCGAGCCAGATCGTGAGGCTGTTGGCGTCGGAGGAGGATCCTCCGCCCTGGCGCCCGCAGGCGCTGATCGTGAGGACGCCGACGAGGGCGGCGCCCAGGCCGAGGGCGTGGCGGCGGGACACGGTGGTCATGGGAGTCATGGGGGTCTCCTGTTCTGTTGGGCGGCGTCCTTGCCGCATGGGGGTTGGTGGCTGGGTGGGGTCAGGCGCGCTGCCAGGCGGCGAGCTCGGCGAGCTTGGCGTACATGTCCTCGAACATGAGGCGGGTGTCGACCTGGCGGTAGACCCGGATGGGGCGGCCGTCGGGGCGGTGGATGTAGGCGCCGTCGTCGCTGATGGAGGGGCAGGGGCGCACCTCGTGGAAGGAGGAGGAGGTGTCCGGCTGGAACTGGGAGGTCAGGGCGGTGGCCAGCACGAGGGGCTGGTCGCCGATGGCGTAGGTCTCTCCGACGGGAACGCCGTGCTCGGCCATGCGTGCGCGCACGTCGGTGACGGCGTCGTGGAGGAAGCGGCCGACGGGGCCGGCGGTGCGCACGCGCAGGCGCAGCTCGGAGTCGGAGATGAGGCACTGGCGGTAGATGTCGCGGGTGAACTGCCAGATCGGCAGGTCCTCGGCGTCGAAGAGGACCTGGGCTGCGGTGACGTCGATGCGCAGGTTGTACTCGGGGGCGTCCTCGATCCGGGGCGGGGCGTCGACGGTGCCGGGGTGCTCGCTCCCACCGATCCACAGCAGGGTGAGGCGCCGGGCGATGCGGGGCTCGATGAGGTAGGCGCTGGCGAGGTCGGTCAGGCCCCCTCCGGCCGCGTAGTACAGGGGCAGGTCGGTGTCCTCGCGCATGGCCTCGGCGATGATGCGCTCGACGGCGGGGGCGCTGCGCGGTGTGCTGCGGTCGGTCAGCGCGGTGTTGGAGCCGCGTGCGACGAGGCCGTCGTGCTCGAGCCCCATGAGGTCGCAGACCGTGTTGGCCAGGGCCTCGGCGTTCTCGGCGGTGCGGTCGCTGGGGTCCATGGGGTCATCGGGGCGCAGGTGGGAGGCGACGACGAGGGGGATCTCGACGGTGGGGCTGAGCAGGTGGTGGACAAGCTGGAAGAAGTCGTCCGGGTCGCCTGAGAAGTCGTTGTCGATGATGACGCGGCTGCGCGGGGTGGTGGTCTCGATGCCCGCCCAGGGGGCGGTGCCGAGGCTCCAGCGCCTGGGGGTCGGAGCGTGGTCCGTCATGGGGTCTCCGTCAAGGTAGCGAATATGCATTCGTCTCTGAATGCGTGCATGTTAAGCGTAACGCATCGAGGCTTGGATCATCAAGAGCGCATCGTCCCCACCCGAGCACGGGCCGGCGCAGCCACCCGCACCCGGCTCGCAGCCGGAGGTCCCCGCCTGGCCCGCAGAAGGCATCCCAGCGGACCCCGTCAGGCCCGCCCGCGCCCCACCCGCGTCGTGGACTCGCGCACGAGCACCTGCGTCGGCACCGACCAGCGGCTGCCCTCCACCGGCTCCCCCGCGGCCTGAGCCACGACCCGGCGCAGCGCCGTCTCACCGATCCGCTCGAAGTCCACGTACGCCGTCGTCAAGGGCGGGGCGAAGAAGCCCGACTGCGGCATCCCGTCGTAGCCCGCGATGAGGTAGTCCTCCGGTGCCACCAGGCCGCGCTCGCGCATGACGCTCATGAAGCCCAGGGCGAGGTCATCATTCGCTGCGAACACGGCGTCGAAGCTCCCCGGCTCCACCCCCTCGGCCAGACGGGCCGCGTCCTGGACCGTCCACTCCGGGCACTCGAGGACCCCCACCGGGCTCAGCCCCGCCTCCCGCAGCACGTCCTCGCAGGCCAGCCGGCGGGTGCACGACTGGGCCCGGTCCCCCGGGCCCCCCACGTGCAGCACCCGCCTCGCACCCTCCTCAAGCAGGTGCTCCACCACCGCCCGGGCCGCCGTGTAGGAGTAGGAGCCGACGGCGTCACGCCCGTCATCCTCGAGCTCGGCGAGCGTCACCACCGGCACCGCGGGCGGCACCGCCTCGAGCACGCGCCGCACGCTCGCGTAGGGGGAGGCGACCACCAGGCCGTCCACCCTCGAGGCGACGAAGGACTCGACCTCCTTCAGGGTCGTGTTCCACAGGGCCGAGGAGGAGGCCGGGTCCGCCTCCATGTGCGTCGTCATCACCGTCCGCCCCAGCTCGCGGGCCGCCCGGTACAGGCCGGTCATGATCCGGGCGTTGCCGTAGTTGAGCGGACCGAACAGGACCACGCCGATGACGTCGGTGCTCGCCCGGCGCAGCTGCACCGGCAGGCGGTTGGGCACGTAGCCCAGCTGCCCCACCGCCGCCCGGATACGGGCACGGGCGTCCGCCGAGACGTAGCCGTCGTTGAAGAAGCGCGAGACGGTCTGCGCGGACACACCCGCGAGCCGGCCGACATCGGCCATGCTCGCCCGGCGCGAGGGCCTGCCAGAGGGGACCACGGCTCAGTCCGCGAGCAGGGCACGGGCCGTGCGCACGTCCGTGATGAGGACGTTGACCCAGTGGCCGAGCAGGGCGGCGCGCACCGCCGCGTGCTTGCGCTCGCCGCCGGCGGCGGCCACCCGGCGCGGGATGACCCGCAGCTGCTCCGGGTCCGCGCCCACGAGCCGGGCGTCGTAGTCCGTGGGCACGTGCCGGCCCTCCGCGTCGAAGAAGCGCAGGCACACGTCCCCCACGGCGCCCGCCGCCACCAGGTCCTGGGTGTCCGTGCCGGTCGTCATGTTGCCGGACTCGCGCAGCAGCGGCGAGGGCTCCACGCTGCCGATGCCCACCAGGGCGATCGTCACCGAGGGCAGCAGGCTCATGACCCGCTGGACCGCGGGGTCCTCCGCCAGCTGCGCGGCCGCCGCGCGCGAGCCGAGCACGGCCGGCGAGGGGAAGAAGACGGCCTCGGCGCCCGTGGCGCGGGCCAGCAGGTCGATGAGGCGCGTGGCCTTGACCTGGACCGCGGGGTGGCCCACGCCCCCGAAGAGCTGGATGACCCTCTCCGCCACGGCCACGCGGAAGGCCGGCAGCTGCTCGACGGCCCCCAGCCAGGTGGCGCTCCACGAGGACAGGCCGATGACGTCACCGCCCGTGAGGGTCGTCTCCAGGTAGGTGGCGGCGGCGGAGGCGAGGGCGACATCCACCTCCGCCTCCTCCTCGCCGGAGTCGACGACGATGCACTCCGCCAGGCCGTAGCGCTCCTCGACCATCTCCTCCAGGGAGGTGTAGGTCCCCTCCGGGGCCGTGACGACCGTGCGGACGATGCCCTCCTCGGCGGCGCGCTTGAGCAGGCGGGAGACGCGCGGCTGGGAGACGTGCAGCTCGCGGGCGATGTCGGTCTGCCGCATGCCGAGCTCGTGGTACATGCGTGCGATGCGCACGACGAGTCGCAGCTGCGCGGAGTCGGCGCGGGTGGGCATGGGCGGGTCCTTCTTCTCAGGCACGGCGCGTGCGTAGTGCGCCACTCAGCCTAGATGACGCGCGGCGGGCCGACACGCCCGGCTACCGCGCGCCCCGGCCTCCGGGCCCGCCATCGGAGGCACCGTCCGATGCGTCGGCGGGGGCGCCGGCGCTCCCCGTGCGGTCCCCACCGCAGGACCCGGCCCCGCTGCCCGCTGCGGCCTCCCGGGAGACGGGCCCGAGGCCGTCGGACCCGTCACGGCGGTCCCCGATGGCCTCGCGCAGCTCGTCGGACACGGCACCGACGGCCTCGTCCGCACCGTCGCCGTCCGGGTCGAGGGCGGCGACGGTCCTCGGGCCGACGGCCTCGGGGCGGTCCACCGGCTCGTCCCCGGCGGACAGGAAGATCCCCACCCAGGCCGAGCGCGGGTCGGAGTCGATGAGCACGGCCTTGGCGAAGAGCGTGAGCGGCACGGCCAGGATCGTGCCCAGCGCGCCGATGACGCTGGACCAGAACATGAGGGACAGAAAGGTCGTCGTCGTGTTGAGCCCCACCGCGTCACCGGTGAACTTGGGCTGGATGAGGGACTGGATGACGAAGTTGAGCACGACGTAGGCAACGACCACCCACAGGGCGGTCCAGGGCCCGGAGTCCACCAGGGCCAGCAGGGCCGGCGGGATGACACCGATGACGAAGCCGATGTTGGGGATGTAGTTCGTGATGAAGGCGAGCACGCCCCAGGTCATCGCCATGGGCACCCCGAGGAAGCCCAGGGCCACGACGTCCAGGACCGCGACGATGAGGCCGAAGACCGTCGAGACCAGCCAGTAGGAGCGCACCGACTGGGCGAAGCCGGCCAGGCCCGAGGCGATCCCCGGCTTGAGCTCGGCCAGGGCCGTGGCCCGCACCTCGATGCGGGACATGTCGAACATGAGGAAGACGACCGTCATGGCCATGACCATGAGGATCGAGCCGAAGGAGGTCAGCTGCCCCATGAGCCCCTGGGCGAGGTCCACCACGCGGCTCGTGGAGATCATCGAGGAGAGCTGGTCCAGGAGCATGTCCTGCTCGATGCCGAGCGAGACCAGCAGCGCCTGGATCTGCTCCCAGATCTGCTGGAGCTTTGCCGAGTACTGCGGCAGCGTCTCGATGAGCTGGGCGATGGCCATCCCCAGGGCGACGAACAGCCCGATGACGAAGGTGTAGATGATGAGGACCGCCGCCAGGGCGGACACGGGGCGCGGGACGTGGTGGCGCGAGGCCCAGGACACGAGCGGGCGCACCGTGAGCACGAGGGTCAGTGCGAAGAAGGCCGGCCCGATGAGGCTGCGCGTGAAGTAGATGCCGACGCAGCCGACGACGAGGGCGGCGATGGTGAGGACGGTGGCCTCTCCCTGGGTCCGTCGGCCTGCGACAGCGTGCTGGTGGTCGCTCATGGCTCAGATCCTGTCATGCCGTCCGCTCGCACGCCCTCCGCCCGCAGGAGGAGCCGCGCTCAGCGCAGCATCTCCATGGCCCGGGCGCCGTCGATCGCCCGCAGGTGCGGCAGCGGGTCGAGGCCGGTGGCCACCACGAAGTCCGTCAGCTGCTCGCGCACCACCGCCTGCAGGTCCTCCGGCCGCCAGGGCTTGGCGACGTAGTGGTCGAGGCCCGCCTCGTTGACGGCGCGGATCGTGTCCGCCTGGTCCGCCTGGCCGGTGACGAGGACCTTGCGCGCGTCGGCGGTGCGCTCGTCCTCCTCCATGGCGATGAGCATGTCGACACCGGTGGTGCCGGGCATGCGGTGGTCGGCCAGGACGAGGGCGATGACGTCGCCGTCGTCCTCCACCTCCTCCACGACCTCCCAGGCGTCCTCGACGTCCTCGGCCGGCTCGACGCGGACGACGTCCGCGAAGGGCAGCAGGTCGCCGACGACGGCGTCGCGGACCTCGGGCTCGTCGTCGACGACGAGGATGGTGAGCTTCATGGCTGCTCCTTGGGGTCGGGGCGCTGGGCGCCGGTGCTGGTCGGCAGGACGACCCGGACGCAGGTGCGCCCGGGGCGGGACTCGACGTCGATCGTGCCGTCGTGCGCGTCGACGACCGACTTGGCCAGGCCCATGCCCAGGCCGAGGCCGAAGCGGACCTGGCCGTGGTTGGTGGTGAAGCGCGGCTCGAAGATGCGCGGCAGGGCCTCGGGTGCGATGCCGGGGCCGTTGTCGACGACGTCGACCCGCACCCCCGCCGCCCCGGCCGCCACCCGCACGGTGACGGTCGGGCGGAAGGCGCGCCCCTGCGCCTCGGCGTCCTTGACGGCGCCGGACAGGGCGTCGGCGGCGTTGGACAGGATGTTGGTCCACACCTGGGCGAGCTCGCCCGCCCGTCCCGGGACCGTGGGCACGTCGTCGTAGACGCGCTCGACCTCGACGCCGCGCAGCCGGTGTGCGGTGAGCCTCAGGGAGTCCTCCAGCACCTCGCGCACGTCCACGTCCTGGTCCATCTCCCCCTCGGGGCGCACGTAGGTGGACAGGGAGGACACGAGTCTGCGCACCCGCTCGGTGGCGGTGCGCACGTTGCGCTCCTCGCGGCCGATGGAGGCGGCCGCGAGCGCCACCTCGAGGCGGGCCGGGTCCGAGACGAGGGCCTGCACCTCCTGGCGGGGGGTGGTCCCGTCCATGCCGAGGGTGACCAGGCGCCGGGCGAGCTCGCGGTCCCCGACGACGCGTTCCAGGGCCCGGCGGGCGGCGCGCTCGTCCCGGGTGGAGACCGCCGGTCGGCTGAGGGCCGCCATGACGGACTCGCGGATGAGGGGGCCCTGCGGGTGCGTGGACATGATGGTGATGAGGTCGGCGCGCAGGTGGTCGTTGGCGCGCTCGAGGGCGGAGACGGGGTTGTTGAGCTCGTGGGCGACGCCGGCGGCGAGCTCGCCGAGGGTGGCGAAGCGCTCCTGCGCCAGCAGCTCGAGGCGGGCCTGCTCGAGGGCGTCGAGGGCCTCCTGGGTGGCGGCGCGTTGGGCCTCGACGGCGGCGGCCAGCTCGATCTTCTCCACCTGGAGGATCTCGGAGCGCGACAGGCGCTTGGTGAGGGAGGAGATGAGCAGGGCGGCGAGGATCTGCTCGGTGACCGGGTTCTCCTTCAGGGCCCGGTCGAGCTGTTCGATGGACAGGAGGATGAGCTCGACGTCGGTGGTGGTGGTCGCGGTGACGAAGGCCTGCCCGCGCTCGGCCAGGGACACGAGGCCGACGATGCGCCCGGTGGTGGCGTGGTGGAGGACGACCTCGCCGACGGGGGTGTCGCGGGTGAGGGCGACGGAGCCGGACAGGACGACGCCGACGGCGTCGACGGGCTGGCCCTGGTGGGTCAGGCGCACCCCGGCGGGCAGCTGGAGGCGGGGGCGGGGGCCCAGGACCTTCTCGCAGGCGTCGATGAACTCCTCGGTGAGCCGGTCGGTGGAGTGCGACAGGGACTCGATGAGGGGGGCGTGGGTGAGGCCGGCGGCGGAGCCGGCGCTGAGCCGGCGGGTGCGCTCGTCGCCGGGGCGGTTGTCGCGCATCCACCGGCGCAGCTGGGCGGCGGCCCGGAACTCGATGGCGCCGGGGCGCCAGGGCACGGCGATGACCTCGCGCACGAGGTCCGTGTCGAAGGCGCGGCCGATGCCGGTCAGGGCGGTGCGCTCGGTGAGCAGGGCGAGGCGGGCGGTGGCGAGGGCGGGGTGGGCGGCCAGGACGGTGGCGACGTCGTCGAGGGGGCCGACCTCGTCGGTGGCGAAGATGACGGCGACGTCCCCGACCCGGGCGGCCTCGGGCCCGTCGACGAGGGCGATGAGCTCCCTGAGGGAGTGCAGGCGCTCGACGTTGGCGACCTCCCCGACCGAGCGCCTGGCCTCGTGTGCCACCTGCCCGCCGACCATGCCCGGTGACAGGACGGCGACGGTGACCGGCGCGCGGGCGTGCGCGGTGCGCGCGACGGGGCCGCTCACAGCAGCCCCAGGGCGCCCCAGAGCGGGGGCATGAGCAGGACGAGCAGGACGGTGCCGACGACGCCGACGACGACGCCGACCTTGGCCATGTCCGCGGTGCTGACCTCGCCGGTGGCGTAGGCGATGGCGTTGGGGGGCGTGGAGATCGGCAGGCTCATGCCCAGCGAGCAGGCCAGGGCGAGGACGACGGCGATGGTGACGGGCTCGAGGCCGTCGATGCCGGTGGCCAGGCCCATCGCCAGCGGGATGAGGAGGTTGGAGGCGGCGGAGTGGCTGATGACGTTGGACATGCCCAGACCCAGGGCCCCCATGACGATGACGACGACGAGGGCCGGCATGGCGCCCCAGTCGAAGAGGCTGAGGATCCAGGCGTCCAGGCCGGTGGCGCCCACGCCGTCGCCGAGCGCGATGCCGCCGGCGACGAGCCACAGGACGGGCCAGGAGAGCCGGCCGATGTCGTCGCCGCCCATGACCTGGGTGACGAGCAGGGCGACGACGGCGAGGAAGCCGACGACGTTGGCGTTGACCCCGTGCAGGGACTCGGTCATCCACGCCAGGATGACGCAGCCGGCGATGACGTAGAAGGTGACGGCCTTGCGGTCGGTGGCCCAGGAGGCCTTCATGTCGAGCTCGATGCCCAGTCCCTTGGGGATGAACAGGGTGATGAGCAGCAGCCAGGCGCCGATGAGGATGACGACCATGAGGGGCACGGCCATGACCATCCAGGAGGCGAAGGAGATGTGGTAGCCGCGCTCGGCCAGGGCCCCCAGGGCGATGGCGTTGGGGGGCGTGCCCACGGGGGTGCCGATGCCCCCGACGTTGGCGGCCACGGGGATCGACAGGGCCAGGCCCGCGCGGGGCCTGCCGGAGGGCAGCGCCCCGAGGATGGGGATGATGACGGCGAACATGGTGGCCGTGGTCGCCGTGTTGGACATGAACATGCTCAGCAGGGCGGTGATGACCATGAGGCCGAGGACGGTGGTGCGCGCCGAGCCGGTGAAGGGCTTGATGAGGACGGCCGCGAGGTTCTTGTCCAGGTGGTACTTGGCGGCGCCGTCGGCGATGAGGAAGCCGCCGAGGAAGAGGATGATGACAGGGTTGGCCAGCGCCCCGAGGAACTTGGAGTAGGCGGTGGCGTCCTCGGGCACGGGCAGGAGCGCCTGGTTGGACACGAGCAGGACCTCGAGCCCGATGACGAGGACGGCGGTGGCGACGAGGGGGATGGCCTCGGTGACCCACAGGACGATCGCGAGGAGGAAGATCGCGAGCATGCGCTCGCCCATGCCGTCGAGGTCGGGCACGTCGAGGACGAGCGGCAGGAGGAAGGCGAGCACCCCGAGGACGAGGCCGGTCACCTGCTTCCTGCTCATGGGCTCCCTGCGGGCGGGACGGGAGGCGGTGGTGCGGCGGTCGCGCACGGCGGCGGGCCTGGAACGGCGCACGGACGGCGTCGGCATGGTCTTCCTTCCTCGGGCCCCGCGGTCGGGGTGCGGGGTTCCCGGCCTCAGCGCCGGGACAGGCCGATCCTATGCGGTCGATCACAGGTGCGTCAGTGTTCGGGGTGTTCTCGAGACGCGGCCCGGTGGGACTGTGGGGCCAGTGGGGCTCAGGCTCCCAGGAGGCGGCGCAGCCAGGGGTCGACCGCCCGGTGGAAGGCCTGAGGGTCGCTGCGGCGCACGTCGTGACCGGCGCCGGGCACGAGGACGGGCTCGACCCACGGGTTGCCCAGGCGGCGCAGGAGCGCCAGGCCCTCGGTGCCCACGCGGGCCGAGCCCGGGCGGTCGCCGGTGACGAGCAGGGTCGGGACCGCGAGCGCCGCCATGGCCTGCTCCCAGGGGACCTCGGGGGCGACGACGCCGGTGGTGAGCAGGGCGGGGTCGGTGCGCTGCTGGGCCCAGAGGCCGGCCAGGGCCTCGGAGCCGGGCACCTCGTCGTCGTCCAGGGCCCGGGCCAGGGCGGCGGGCAGGTCGGTGAGGTCCCGGGCGCGCAGCCGGGCCCGGGCGGCGCCGCGGGCGCGCAGCTCGTCGGGACCGCGGGTGCCGTAGCGGGCGGGGTCGATGAGGACGGCTCCGCTGAGCAGGTCGGGGCGCCGGGCGGCGGCGACCATGGCGGTGGCGGCCCCCATGGAGTGCCCGACGACGACGGGGCGGGTCTCGGCGTCCGGCAGGCCGGCGCTGCGGCGGGCGCGGCGCTCCTGGGCGAGGTCGGCCAGGGCGTGCAGGAGGTCGTCGAGGAGGATGCCACCGGCGTCGGACAGCTCCTCCTCGCTCCACCGGGGGGACAGGCCGTGCCCGCGGGCGTCGAGGGCGATGACCCGGTAGCCGGCTGCGGCCCAGTGCTCGAGGGCGTCGGAGGCGGAGGCGGCGCAGGCGGTGATGCCGTGGAGGTAGACGAGGGTGGGGGCGCCGGGGGCGCCGAGGACGTAGCGGGCCAGCGGGCGGCGGGGCGGGGGCGGCGCAGGGCGGCGGAGCGGGGCGGGCGGTTCGGCCTGGGCGGAGGTCTCGGGCACGCCCCCATCCTGCCGCGCCGCCCGCCTACCCTGGGACCATGAGCGAGCAGAACGAGTCGTGCACCCTGACCGACGGCCCCCGGATGAACGTCGAGTCCTTCAACCTCGACCACACGAAGGTCGTCGCGCCCTTCGTGCGGGTGGCGGACCGCAAGCACCTGCCCGGCGGGGACGAGCTCGTGAAGTACGACGTGCGCTTCTGCCAGCCCAATGTCGAGCACCTGGGGATGCGGGCCGTGCACTCCATCGAGCACCTGGTGGCCGAGCTCATGCGCAACCACACGGACCGGCTCGTGGACTTCTCGCCGATGGGCTGCCAGACGGGCTTCTACGCCCTGACCCTCGGCGTCGAGCCTCAGGAGCTCACGGCGCTGCTCGAGGTGACCCTGCGGGACGTGCTGGAGGCCGAGGAGGTCCCGGCGGCGAACGAGGTCCAGTGCGGCTGGGGGGCGAACCACAGCCTGGCTGAGGCGCAGGAGGCGGTGCGGGCCTTCCTGGCCGAGCGCGACCAGTGGGACGTCGTCGTGCCCGACGGCGGGGGCGCGGCCTGAGGCGCCGGGACCGGGAGGAGCCGGCCATGGTCTCTGGGACGGTGCCCGGCTCCGCCCTGCCCGGTGCGGGCGAGCTGCTGGCGCCCGGGAGCGTCGTCATGATGACGACCTCGGGTGCCGGGGGCCGCGCAGCCGCCCGGTGACGGTGTTCGCGGACCCGCTGGGCCGCAGCGGGAGGGTGTGCGTGCTGGCGACGTCGGGGACCGCGAAGGTGAGGCAGGTGGGGCTGCTGCCCCGGGCCACGCTCAGCGGGCCGACGCCGGCCCCGCACAGGGGCTGGTTCAGTGCGGAGGCCGACGTCGAGGTGGAGGCTGCGCCGCAGGTGGCGCCCGGTGCGGTGCGGATGGGGCTGAGGCTGACGGCCGTGCGCGTGTGGACGGTGCTGGACGAGGGCCCCTAACGACAACCGCGTCGACGAGCTGCCCCTGCCCTGAGACCCCGCCCAGCTCCTCGGTTCGCGCTCGAGCTCCCTGGAAGTTTGCCGTACGTTCGAGCGCAAACCGAGGAGCTGGGGCGCGTCAGGCGGGGACGACGTCGGGGCTGCCCTGACGGCGCAGCGCCTCGAGGCTCGTCGCCCGGCGGCGCCTGACCGCCAGTGTGAGCACGAGGACGCTCGCCACCGCCCACGCACCGAGCACGGCGAGCGCACCGCCCACCCCGGTGCTCCCGGCCGCTCCGAGCACCACGCCGCGCAGCGTCTGCGCGAGGACCGTGGCCGGAAGGACCTCGGCCAGGCCCGCCAGCACCCCGGTCGGCACGGACATCACGATGACGGCCTGCAGGACGAGCAGGAGCAGGGAGACGGCCGTGCCGGCACGGTTGCCGAGCGCCGCGACCAGCGCCGCGTGCAGCGCCGTCATCGCCAGGGCGCCGACGACGGCGAGGGCACCGACCCGGGCCACCGCCCCGGCCCCACCGACCTCAACCCCGGCCAGGAGCATGGCGGCCACGAGGAGCACCGCCTGGACCACGGCGAGCGCCAGGGCGGGCCGCAGCTCTGTGACCGCCAGGCGGGCCGGCGTCATGGCCGACTCGACCCGGCGGCGGGTGAGCACCCCCAGGCCGGCGACGCACACGAGCGCACCGACCCACAGGGCCAGGGCGACCGCGCCCGGCGCCACCGAGGTGCGCTCGTCGGCCCCCGTCGCACCGGTGGCGTCGACGGCGACGGGCTGGGCGAGCGCCCCGGCCAGGGCGGAGGCCTCCTCCTCGGTGTAGGAGGGCAGGGCCTGCGCGGCAGTACCGATGCCGTCGGAGAGCTGGGTGGCTCCGTCCGCGAGGTCCGCGGAGCCGGTGACGAGCCCGCCGGTGCCCTCAGTGAGGCGGGAGGCGCCGTCGGACAGCTGCGTGGCCCCGTCCGAGGCGGAGGCGGCCCCGCTCGACAGGGTGGTGACCCCGCTGGTGAGGCTCGTGAGCCCGTCCGCGAGCGAGACAGCGCCCTGGCTCACCTGCGAGGCGCCGCCGCTCAGGCTCGTCGCACCGGTGGACAGGCCGGCCGCCCCCTCGGAGAGCGTCGAGGCGCCGGAGGCGAGGGAGGAGGTGCCGGCAGCCAGGCTCGTCGCGCCGGTGGACAGGCCGGTGGCCCCGTCCGTGAGCGCGGTGCCCTGGGCGGCGAGTGTGTTGAGCACGCCCGTGACGCTGGCCCCGGTGCCGGTGGCCGGGTCGTAGACGTCGGTGGCGGAGCCCAGCCCGGCGGCGAGGGAGGTGGCGCCGCTGGAGGCGGAGGCGGCGCCGTCGGCGATGGCCGGCATCGTCTCCTGCAGGGAGGTGGCGCCGACGGCGAGGGCGCTCACGCCGTCGGAGACACCGGTGCCGCCGGCCACCAGGGTGTTGAGGCCGCCGAGGACGGTGCCCGAGGCGGCCGTGTCCTCGGTGGTGCCCAGTGCGCCGACCACCTGGGCGAGCATGGCGCAGGTGGCATCGGTGTCACCGTGCTCGGCGACGCACTGGCTGTGGGCCGAGGCCGCCAGGGTGGTGGCCTGCCCCAGGCCGTCCGCGGCGGCGGACACCCCGGTGACGTAGTCGCTCACGCCGGTGGAGGCGGTGGCGGCCCCGGCCGCGAGCGCGTTGACGCCGCCGTACAGGGTGGAGGAGGTGGCGTCGTCGGTGGCGGTGCCGACGCCGACGCTGAGCTGGACGAGACCGGTGGAGAGGTCGCCGGCCCCAGGGGCGACCCGGGTGGCCAGGGTGGTGCGGAGCTGCCCGACGGCGGTGACGTAGCTGGTGACGCCGTCGGCGAGGGTGCTGGCGCCGGTGACGAGGTCGCCGGCCCCGCCGTCGAGGTCGGTGGCGCCCTCGGACAGGGTGCCCGCCCCGGTGGCGAGGTCGCCGGCGCCGGCCGCGAGGGTGGAGGCGCCGTCGGCCAGCGTCGTCGTGGCACCGGAGAGGGTGGTGGCGCCGGTGGAGGC
Source organism: Actinomyces sp. AC-20-1 (assembly GCF_023369555.1). Taxonomy (GTDB): domain Bacteria; phylum Actinomycetota; class Actinomycetes; order Actinomycetales; family Actinomycetaceae; genus Actinomyces. The sequence goes on from NZ_JACJVC010000004.1 coordinate 172,499, forward strand.
GGAGGCGGCCCCGGTGGCGAGCCGGTCGACGCCGGCGCTGAGCCGGGTCAGGCCGTCGGCGAGGTCGGTGGCGCCGTCGGAGAGCGTGCCGGCGCCCTCGTCCAGAGCGGTGGCGCCGTCGGAGAGCGTGCCCGCCCCGTCGGCCAGGGCGGTGGCGCCCTCGGAGATGAGGCCGACCTGCTCGCTCATCGTGGTCATGCCTGTGAGGGAGCCGTTGAGGTAGGCCACTGAGACGGTCGTGCCCAGCGAGTCGGCGGCGGCGGAGACGATGTCCGCGCTGGCGGCGGCCACGGCCTGGGAGGCGGAGCCGGTGGTGGTGACCTGGACGGTGGCGGGGGTCGCGGTCCCGGCCAGGGTGTCGACGATGGACTGGCTGAAGCCGTGGGGGATGGTGATGACGACGTCGTAGGTGCCGTCGGCCAGGCCCTGGGAGGCGGCCTCAGCGCTGACGACCTCGTAGTCGAGGACGCCGGTGGAGGCGCCGGTGGTGGACCGGGCGGTGAGGGCGGCCGCGGGGTCGGTGAGGCGGCCGACGAGCATGCGCCCGGCGGGCAGGGGCTGCCCGCCGGCGGTGGTGGCCCCGGTGCCGTCGTCGTTGACGATGGCGGCGGGGATGGCGGCGGCCTCGGCGGTGGGGGTCTGGGCGGCGGAGACGACCAGGAGCCCGGCGAGGGCGGGCAGGAGGACGACGAGGACGGCGAGGATAAGGGGGCGGCGCTTCATGCGTGGACCTCGGTCTCTTCAGTGGCGGTGCGGGTGGTGGTCTGCGGGCCGTCCGAGGCCCGTGAGGGCGCCCGGAACAGGTGGGCGGTGCCGTCGGCGTCGACGTCGACGAGGCTGGTGACCTCGACGTCGCAGCCGGCGGGCGGGGCGAGGGGCGCCTCGGCGCCGACGGTGACGATGACGGCGGTGCCGTCGGCGGCGAGCCGCGCCACGCGCCCCCAGCGCCGCTGTCCCGGGTCGTCGACGACGACAAGCCGCACGCGCGGGTCCACGGGGTCGTCGTAGGCGTGGACGGCGGTGGTGACGGACTGGATGGCGGCGGTGCCGTCGGGCAGGACGTGCCCGCCGACGACGAGGACGCCGCCGCTGGGCTGCAGGCGCCCGCCCACGAGCGCGGCCAGGGCGCGGCGCGAGAGGGAGCGGGAGGTGCGCACGAGGGCGACCTCGCCGGGAGCGAGGGTGAGGTCGAGCCCGGCCAGGGCGGCGCCGTCGGCGTCGGTGGCGCTCACGCCGTCGGCGCGCAGGACGACCTCGCCGTGCTCGGCGGTCCAGGCCTCGTGCTCGAGGGTGCGGGCCAGGCCCTCGCCCTCGACGTCGATGACGGGCAGCTGGCGCTCGAGCCAGCGAGGCAGCCACCAGGCCCGGGGGCCCAGCGCGCTCATGAGGGCAGGGATGAGGGTCATGCGCACGACGAAGGCGTCCACGGCGATGCCGACGGTCAGGGCGATGGCGATCGGCTTGATCTGGACGAGCTCGGCGGGGATGAAGCCGGCGAAGACGGCGGTCATGATGACGGCGGCGGCTCCGACGACCGTCGCGGAGCCGGTGAAGCCGGTCTCGACGGCCCGCTGGGAGATCGCGCGGGCCTCGTCGTGGCGGCCGGCGGCGACGGCGGCCGGGCCGCCGCCGTGGATCCACTCCTCGCGCATGCGTGAGACGAGGAAGACCTCGTAGTCCATGGCGAGGCCGAAGAGGACGCCCATGACGATGACCGGCATGAAGGAGATGACGGCGCCGACCTTGGTGACGCCGAGGGGGTCCGCGAGCCACCCCCAGCCGAAGACGGCCCCGGCGACGCCCATGCCGGCGGCCAGTGAGCCGAGGTAGCCCAGGGTCGCGGTCACGGGCACGGCCAGGGAGCGGAAGACGACCATGAGGAGCAGGAGGGACAGTCCGACGACGACGAGCCCGAAGGGCAGCAGGGCGCTGTTGAGGGACTCGGCGACGTCGATGGCGACGGCGGTCTGGCCGGTGACCATGAGGTGGGTGGTGCCCAGCTCCTCCTGCCACTGGGCGGCGCGGTCGCGGATCGTGTGGACGACGGCCTCGGTGCGCTCGTCCGCCTGGCCGTGGGTGGGGCGGATCTGGACGAGGGCGAGGGTGGCGTCCTGGTTGGGGGTGGCCATGGCGACGTCGTCGACGCCGTCGATGGCCTCGAGGCGCTGGGACAGGTCCTCGACGACACCGAGGGGGTCGGTGGAGGTGGTGATGTCGGCGATGACGATGATGGGTGAGTTGTAGCCGTCGCCGTAGGCCTCGGCGATGGCGTCGTAGGTGTCGCGGGCCTGGGTGCCCTTGGGCTCGAAGCCGTTGTCGGTGAGGGCGAGCCTGAGACCGGTGACCGGGACGGCGGCGACGGCGAGGAGGGCGACGACGGCCGCGATGGACAGCCAGGGGTGGCGGGTGACGCCCCGCACCCAGCGGGTGGCGGCGCCGGGGCGGCTGGAGGTGCTGCGGGCGGCGCGCCTGCGAGGGCGCAGGCGCTCGCCGAGCAGGCCGATGAGGGCGGGCACGACGGTGAGGGAGACGAGCACGGCGCAGGCGACGACGGCCGCGGAGGCGATGCCCATGGTGGTGAGGAAGGGGATGCGGGCGACGGCGAGGCCGCACAGGGCGACGATGACGGTGGTGCCGGCGAAGACGACGGCGGAGCCGGCGGTGGCGGTGGCCCGTCCGGCGGCGTCGGCGCCGCTGACGCCGCCGGCCAGGTACTCGCGGGCCCGGGAGATGATGAACAGGGCGTAGTCGATGCCGACGGCGAGGCCGATCATGACGGCGAGGACCGGGGTGACGGAGTTGACGTCGATGGTGTTGGCGACGGCGAGGATGCCGAGCATGCCGGTGGCGACGCCGAAGAAGGCGGCGACGAGCGGGGCGCCGGCGACGAGCACGGAGCCGAAGGTGAGGAGAAGGACGACGAAGGCGATGACGACGCCGACGAGCTCCTGGGGGCCGATGCCGAGGCTGACGGTGGCGCCGATGGTGCCGGAGGACTGGATGGCCAGGCCGGGGTCGGCGGCCCGGGTGGTCTCGATGAGGTCGGCGAGGTCGGCGGACAGGCGCTGAGCGGCGCCGGTGCCGGCGCCGGAGGTGAGGGAGCCGATGCTGGCGTCGGCCTGGACCTGGGCCAGGACGTGGGCGCCGTCGTCGGAGACGGTGGAGCTGGAGGCGGGGGTCGCGGTGGTGGTGTCGGCCTCGGAGCCGAAGGGGTGGGTGACGGCGGCGACGCCCTCGAGGGCGCCGGCGGCGTCGATGAAGCCGTCGATGGTGGCGCGGTGGGCCTCGATGTCGCCGTCCTGGGCGGTGAAGAGGACCTGCTCGGAGGTGCCGGCGGCCTGGGGGAGGCGGTTGGCGAGGACGTCGAGGCCCTCCATGGACTCGACGTCGTTGATGGTGAAGGCGCTGGAGAGGTTGACGCCGGTGGCGCCGACGAGGCCCCCGAGGGCGGCGACGACGACGAGCCAGAGGGCGAGGACGCGGGCGGCGTGCTGGGCGCACCAGCGTCCGAGGCTGTGGAGAAGGGCGGACAACGCGCTTCCTTTCTGGGTGCCCGGGTGACGGGGCAAAACTTCCGTACATGAATGTACTCGATACACTTCTGTATGGAAGTCCGTGGGGCTGTGACTCCCCGGACACCGGCCCACCGTCGACCGAGCCCGCTACCCTGACCCCACCCGTCCCCGGAGAAGACATGCCCCACCCGACCCGCAGGAGCCCCGACCTCAACGAGACGCAGCTGCGCAAGCGCGAGAACACGAGGGCCCGCCTCATCGACGCCGCCGCGGACGTCATCATCAGCAAGGGCCTGGGAGCCGCCCGCATCGACGACGTCGTCCGGGCCGCCGGCTTCACCCGCGGCGCCTTCTACTCCAACTTCTCCTCCCTCGACGAGGTCCTCGTCGAGGCGCTCAGCACCCGGGCGTCCCGGCTGCTCACCACCATCCGCTCCGCCGTCGACGACCTGCCCGAGGCCATCACGGTGGACACGGTCATGGGCCTGCTCGACGCCGTGCGGCCCGAGGTCCGGGAGATCTACATCCTCTCCGGCGAGCAGACGCTCCACCTCATCCGCCACCCCGAGGACCTGCGGGGCGACGACGCCCACCACCGCGCCCCGGCCGGCCTGGCGGGAACGCGCCAGGAGTTCACCGACGTCGTCGGCGGCCTCATCGAGGAGATCCTCAGCCGGCTGGGGCGCACCCCGCTCGTGCCGGCCGAGGTCATCACGGACATCGTCGCCATGTTCTTCCTCGACTCGATCCGGGCCGAGGCCGTCGGCGAGACCCGGAGCTTCGGCGGCGGGCTGGACGGCTACCTGCGCCTGTCCGTCGAGGGCGTCCTCACGGGCTTGACGGTCCCCCGCGACGAGGAGGCCGAGCCCCTGTCCCTGCACCTGAGCGACCTGCGCCCCACCTGGTGAGCCGGGCCCCGAGCCCCATCCCCCCTCCTCGACCTCCTCGGTTTGCGCTCGAACGTACGCCAAAACCCCAGGGAGCTCGCGCGCAGACCGAGGAGGTGGGCGCAGGGTACGGGGCGCTTTAGGCTCGGGGCATGAGCCTGAGCCCCCGACCGGTCGCCGCCCTCGTCGTCGTCGCCATGCAGGAGGAGGCCGAGCCCTTCCTCCACGCCCTGCCCGAGCGCGCACCCGCCGTCGAGCTGCCCGGCTCGGCGCGGGCCTGGTCCCTCGACCTCGACGGGCGCGAGCTCGTCCTCCTGCGCTGCGGCATCGGCCTGGTCGCCGCCGCGAGCGCCCTGGCCGGCGCCCTGGCCCGGGTTGCCCCCGAGGTCATCGTCTCCGCCGGCACCACCGGCGGGCTCGGGCGCGCCGTCGAGGTCGGCGACGTGTGCGCCTGCACCCAGGCGGCCTACAACGACGTCGACGCCACCGCCTTCGGCTACGCACTGGGCCAGACGCCGGGCCAGCCGGCCGTCTTCACCGCCGACGCGACCCTGGTCGAGCGCGTGCGCGAGGTGGGCCGGGCCGCGCTGCACGGGGCGACCGCGACGTCGGGCGCCTCGCAGGTGCACGTCGGCCAGATGCTCGCGGGGGGCTCCTTCGTCACCGCCGCCAACGTGGGCGCCACGCGCGAGCTCTTCCCCGAGGCCGTGAGCACGGACATGGAGACCACCGCCGTCGCGCAGGTCGCCCACGCCCACGCCATCGCGTTCCTCTCGGTGCGCGGTGTCTCGGACCTGTGCGGGCCCGAGGCCGGGCAGGACTTCCACATCGGTGCCGACGAGGCGGCGGCGCGCTCGGCCGCCGTCGTCCTGGCCGTGCTGCGCTGAGGGTCCTGCGAGGCGGCTCAGCCGCGCAGGTGCTCCTCGACGCGCTCGACCTTGGCGCTGAGCTGGCCCTCCCAGCCGGGGCGGATGTCGGCCTTGAGCACGAGCGCGACGCGCGGGCTCACGGCGGCCACGGCCTCGCAGGCGTGCTTGACGACGTCCATGCACTCGTCCCACTCGCCCTCGAGGGTGGTGAACATGGCGGTGGTCTCGTTGGGCAGGCCGGACTCGCGCACGACGCGCACGGCGGCGGCGACGGCCTCGGAGACGGAGCCGTCCGGGGCGTCGGTGGTGGTGGGGGACACGGAGAAGGCGACGAGCATGGCCTCAGGCTAGACGCCGTGCGTCATGGCGCGGTCCGGGCGTGCCGACGGCCACGGGCCCCACGCTTGGACAACCTGGCGCGCGCAGGACAACCTCACGCCACGTGGACAACCTGTGTGCGCAATTCAGGTTGTCCGTGTGGCGCCAAGTTGTCCATCCACAGACAGGTTGTCCATCCACAAGCAAGTTGTCCGACCGCGGCGGCGGCAACCGGCAGGGCTCAGGCCACGAGCACCAGGACGCCCACCAGCGACGCCACCGCACCCGCCACGCCCGCGAGCGCGCCGAGCAGCAGGGCCCGGCCGCCCGAGCGCACGAGGCGGCGCAGGTTGACCCCGGCGCCCATGGCGCACATCGCCATCGTCAGCAGGAAGGCCGCCACCGCGTTGACCCAGGTGAAGACGCCTGCGGGGACGCTGCCCTCCAGGAGGGAGCGCGCCGCGACGGCGGCGAGGAAGCCCAGGACGAAGAGCGGCACGACAGGCGCGCTTGCACGGTGGGTGACGCTCTGCCCGCGCAGGACCTGGCCGACCTCCTCGGCCGCCGTGCGCTGGGCGACCAGCCGTGCGGCCCGGCGGTTCTCGAGGACGCCCACGAGAGCGACGAGCGGGGCGAGCAGGACCACCCGCCCCAGCTTGGCGACGACGGCGACGTCGAGCACCGCGGTGGACACCAGGCCGGCCGCCGCGACCACCTGGCCGACCTCGTGGACGCTGGCGCCCACCCACACCCCGGCGGGGACGGCCCCGAGACCGAGCGCGCTCACGAGCAGGGGCAGCACGAGGATGGCGATGGTGCCGAAGAGGGTGACGGAGGCGATGGCGGTGGCCGCGGCCTCCTCCACGCTCTCGGTCTGCTCGTCGTCGGCCCGCAGGACGGCGCTCATGCCGGCGACGGCGGCGGCGCCGCAGATGGCCGTGCCGGTGGCGGTGAGGATGGTTGTGGCGCGCGGGACGCCGAGCAGCCGTCCGGCCCACAGGGTCGCGAGGTAGACGCAGGTGACGGTGGCGACGATGACGCCGATGGCGCCCCAGCCGAGCGAGAGCACGGCGGGCACGGACAGGCGCAGGCCGAGCAGGACGACGCCGGCGCGCAGCACCGTGCGGGCGGTGACCTTGAGGCCGGGCTCGGCGAGCGCGGGCACGAGGCCCAGGTTGCGCAGGAGCAGCCCGACGAGGATGGCGACGAGCATGGCCGAGACGAGGGGGACGGCGCTGTTGACGGCGGTGGCCACGGCGGCGACCGCCGCGCACAGCATGATGCCGGGCCAGCTGAGGACGGGACCCGAGGCCTCGGGACGGCTGGTCTTGCTGCTGGGTCCGGGGGTGCTCATTGTCCGATCATGCACCCGCCGTCCCCGTCACGGGCAACGACCGTCATGACCGGCGCCGGCGGCCCTCCTCACAGCGCGACGAGCACCTGGACCATGACGATCTTGACGACGATGGCCAGGGCGAAGAGCGTGGCGTAGCCGGCCTCGACGCGCTCGTCGTCGCGTTTGGACAGGGCGAAGGCGAGGATGGCGGGCTGGCCGACGAGCCCGGCGAACCCGCCCGCGGCACGTACCGCGCTCACGCCGGCCAGCCGCGCCCCGGCGAGCAGCACCGCGGCGTTGACCAGGACGATGAGGGCGGCCAGGGCGCCCACGACCAGGCCGGTGAGCGAGAAGGCGGCGGCCGCGAAGTCCGGGCCGGAGGCGAGCCCGATGGCGGCGAGGAAGAACAGCAGGCCAAGCTGGCGGATGGTGGCGTTGGCGGCGTGCGGCAGGCCCCACAGGAAGGGGCCGGTGCGCCCCAGCCGCCCGAGCACCATGCCGACGACGAGCGGGCCGGCGGCGACGCCCAGCCTGAGGGTGAGGCCGCCGGGCAAGGGGACGGCGACGAGACCGACCAGGACGCCCAGGGCCATGCCGGCGCCGACGCTGAAGGCGTCGATCTGGGCGATGGAGCGCTCGGAGTCGCCGAAGTAGTCGGCGGCCCTCTCGAGCTCCTCGGAGGGCACGACGGCCAGGACGCGGTCCCCGAGCTCGAGCACGAGGTCGTCCCGGGCGAGCAGGTCGAGGTCGCCGCGCTTGACGCGGGTGATGACGCCCTGGAAGCGGCCGGGCATGTCGAGCTCGCCGATAGTGCGTCCGGCGACGCGGGTGGAGGAGACGGTCAGGCGCCGGTGGTCGACGACGCTGTGGTCCTTGGCGAGGCAGCGGTCGAGGCCGGAGCCGAGCTCGTGGACGGCCTCCTCGACCGCCGTCGGGGAGCCGACGACGACGACCTTGTCCCCGGGCAGCAGCTCCTCTCCGGGGGTGACGACGCGGGTGTCGCCGTCGCGCTCGAGATAGGAGATGCGGATGCGGGCGCGCTGGAAGGCCTCCATCTCGTCGAGCCGGACCCGGCGCAGGAGGTGGACGCTGGTGGCGGTGATGCCGTCGGCGCTGGCGGGTCGCGGGTCGCGCGCGGCGGGCCAGTCGCGCTGGATGACGAGGGCGACGACGAGGATGGCGACGGCGACGCCCACGGGGTAGGCGAGGGCGTAGCCGACGGCGGGCTCCTGGGTGCCGGCGGCCTCGATGGCGGCGTCGAGCACGGGTGAGGTGAGCGCGCCGGCGTAGGCCCCGGCGTCCAGGGCGGGGCTGGTGCCGGTCAGGTGGGAGTAGAGGGCGCCGGCGCCGCCGGCGGTCACGAGGGCGACGACGGCCAGGCTCATGAGGGGCAGCTGGCGCCTGAGGTCGCGGAAGAAGGTGTTGCCGGCGGCGAGCCCGACGGTGTAGCAGAACAGGCCCAGGCCCAGGCTGCGCAGGAGGCCCAGGTCCTGTCCCAGGCGGGGGTCGAGGGCGCCGACGGCGAGGCCGACGAACAGGGCCCCGGCGGCGCCGAAGCGGATGGGGCCGAAGGGGATGTGCCCGACGGCGGTGCCCAGCCCGATGACGAGGAAGACGGTGAGCAGGGGCGCGGCGGCGAGGAGGTCGGTGAGGGGGCTCAGGAGGTCGGGCACGCGCCCAGGCTAGTGAGCCTCGGGGGCCCGGTCAGTGCCGGTGCCCACTGCCCGGCCGTGGTGCGCGCCGCACCGCCGTGCCGGGGGCCGGGTCGTCCGTCAGGCTCCTGCCCGCTCGGGGTCCTGGACGACGGCGCGGCGCGGGCGCAGCTCGGGGGTGATGATGCGGCTCTCTCGCTCGCGACTGACGACGTGCCCGTCGTCGTCGAGGAGCAGGTCGAGGACCGTGCGGGCGACGAGGTCGATGCGCTGGTCCACGCTGGACAGGCCGACGGCGCGCGCGACGGGCGTGTTGTCGAAGCCGATGACGGGCACGCCGGAGCCGACGGCGAGGAAGGCGCCGAAGGCGAGGGAGTCGGAGGCGCAGACGATCCCGTCGAGGTCGGGGTGACGGGACTGGAGGTCTGAGGCGGCGCGCAGGGCGTCCTCGACCGTGTCGGGGCTGGTGACCGTGAGGCGGTCGACGTCGCGGCTCGTGGCGAGGGCGTGGTCGAGCAGAGTGGTGCGCCATCCTTCACGTCGGGCGGCTCCCTGGTTTCCGTCTCCGGGCCAGCCGACGAAGCCTATGCGCCTCGAGCCGCCCTCGATGAGGTGCTGTGTGGCGGCACGGGTGCCGGCGGTGCCGTCGACGTCGACCCAGGCATGGGGTGCGGTGTCCTCCTCACCCCAGGGGCGGCCGAAGGAGACGCAGGGGACGTCCTGCTCGGCGAGCCAGGCGGGGCGTGGGTCGCCGACGTGGGTGCCGGTGAGGATGACGCCGTCGACGTCACCTGAGGCGATGAGCTCTCTCAGGCGGTCGATCTCGGCCTGGCCGCCCTCGCAGGCGTAGAGGAGCACCTGGAGCCCGAGGGCGGCGGCGCGGACGGTGACCTCATGCAGGAAGACGTCCATGATGGTGCCGGAGATGCCGCCGGGGAGCGGGTCGAGGCGCAGGGCGATGGTGTCGGAGCGGCGGGTGCGCAGGCGGCGGGCGGCGGCGTGGGCGCGGTATCCGAGGGCGTCGACGGCGGTGCGCACCTTGCGGGCGGTGGCCGGGGTGACGCGCTCGGGCCGGTTGAGGACGTTGGAGACGGTCTGGGCGGAGACGCCGGCGCGGCGGGCGACGTCCTGGATGGTGACCGTCCTGGGCGTCATCGTTCCTCCTGCCGTTGTCGTGGGTTGTCTGGCAGCAGGGTAAGGCACTGCTGAGCGCCACCCCCATCTGTTAGATCGATCAATGTCAGTCACGCCAACCTCTTGATCGTTAAAACCAGATCGCCTACCGTGTTCCTCGACAGCCACCGTCAACGATGCCGAGGCCCCCGTGCGCTCCCTCCAGCCCCTCCTCCACGAGCAGACAGTCCTCGTCGGCGCCCCCGCCCAGGTGATCGCGGGCGCCGACGGCGCGATGGGCGCCCAACCCGTCCAAGGCGTCTACCACTCGGACGTCCGCCTCCTGCGCTCCCACCGGGTCACGGTCACCGGATCCGCCCTCGAGCACCTCGCCGTCCAGCAGACCGCCTCCCGCCGTGCCCGTCACCTCACCCTCGCCCGCCACCTCGACCGCGACGGCGCGGACCCCCGCACGCTCCTGACCACCGAGCGCTCACTGCGCACCACCGCCGACGGCGCCGTCCTGTCGGAGACGCTCACCCTCGAGGCGGCCTGGGCCGAGCCCGTCTCCACCACGCTCACCATCGAGCTCGCCACCGACCTCGCCACCATGGACACCGTCAAGTCCGGCCACCCCACCGACAACCGGCCCTGGGCCCTTGAGAGCGCCACCAGCGCCCGCGTCTCACACGCAGCCGCACGGGTCCGCGTCACCGCCCCCGGGGCGACCCTCAGGTGCGACGCCGACCGCCTCCTGCTGACCTGGGACGTCGCCGCTGACGCGCAGCACCCCTTCACCGCCTCCTGGACGCTGACCGGCACTGACGCCGAGGCTGTCGTCCAGGCCGCCCCACCGATGCCCCCGCGCCGGCGCGCCGCGATCACCCACAGGACGGCCGCCGCCTGGTCCGCCACCGCCCTCGACGACCTCGATGGCCTGCTCCTGGCCCGGCGGGACACCCCCGGCCAGCCCTTCGCCGCAGCGGGCGCCCCCTGGTTCCTCACCCTCTTCGGACGCGACAGCCTGTGGACCTCCCGTCTTCTGCTCGAGGCAGGCGACCCGTGGTCCCTCGCCCTGGCCGAGGGGACGCTGCGCACCCTCGCTGACCTCCAGGGGACCCGGGAGGACGCCGACACCGCCGAGCAGCCGGGCAAGATCCCGCACGAGCTGCGCCGTGCCACCAACAGCCTTGATGACGGCACCTTCCTGCCCCCTCTCTACTACGGCACGATCGACGCCACCGAGCTGTGGGTCCTCACCCTCGACGAGGCCCACCGCGCCGGCCTGGCCGACGACGTCGTGCGCGAGCTCCTGCCCGCTCTGCGCGCGGCCCTCACCTGGCTCACCGACCACGCCGACGCCGACGGTGACGGCTTCATCGAGTACATCGACACCAGCGGTCACGGCCTGGCGAACCAGGGGTGGAAGGACTCGGGGGACTCGGTCCAGCACGCCGACGGCTCCCTCGCACGCGGCCCGATCGCACTCGTCGAGGTGCAGGCCTACGCCTACGCCGCGGCCCGTGCCGGGGCTCGGCTCCTGCGCGACCTGGGCGAGCCGGCGGACCTGGATCGGGCCGAGGAGCTGGGGTCCTGGGCCTCAGCGATGCGCGCGCGCTTCACCGCCGCCTTCTGGCACGGTGACCTCGCCACGGGCTGGCCCGTCATCGCCCTCGACGCCGACAAGCGGCAGGTCGCCTCCCTCACCTCCAACATCGGCCACCTGCTCGGCACCGGCATCCTCGACGAGCCCCACAGCCGCCGCGTCGCCGAGCTGCTGACCTCGCCAGAGCTGTCCTCGGGGTACGGGCTGCGCACGCTGGCGACGACGATGGGCGGCTACTGGCCGCTGAGCTACCACGGCGGCACCGTGTGGGCCCACGACACCGCCATCACCGTGGACGGCCTGCTGCGCGACGGCTTCACCCAGGAGGCCCGCGCCCTCGCCCAGGGTCTCCTGGCGGCCGCGCCCCACTTCGCCATGCGCGTGCCCGAGCTCTACTCCGGCGCGCCCGCCAGTGACGGCCCCCCAGTCCCCTACCCGGCCTCGTGCCGCCCTCAGGCCTGGGCCGCTGCCGCGAGCGCGGTGGTCGCCCGCGCCCTGTGACCCGTCAAGCCCCCCAACCCGCCCTGCCCGGGCACCACACAAGGAGAGAACATGCCCCTCACACGTCGCGCCTTCGGCGCCACCGCCCTCGCCGCTGCCGTCACGGCCACCCTCGCCGCCTGCGGCACGAGCTCGACGAGCACCACCGGCTCCAGTGACAAGGCCCTCACCTTCCTCATCGCCGCCTCCGGCGACGCGGAGTCCGCCGCCTACAGGGAGGCCGTCGCAGCCTTCACCGAGCAGACGGGTATCGAGGTCGAGCTCCAGCTGGCCACCGACCTCCAGCAGGAGCTCGCCCAGGGCTTCGCCGCCGGCGCCCCCGCCGACGTCTTCTACCTGGCACCCGACTACCTCGCCTCCTACGCGGACAACGGGTCCCTGTACGCCTACGGCGACCAGCTGTCCAACGTCGACGACTTCTACCCCTCCCTCGTCGCCAACCTCACCTACGACGGCGTCCTCTACGGCGCCCCGAAGGACTTCTCCACCCTCGGCCTGTTCATCAACACGGACCTGTGGGCCGCGGCCGGCCTGACCGAGGCCGACTACCCAAAGGACTGGGCCTCGCTGGAGGCCGTTGCCGCCACGCTCACCTCCGGTGGCGTCGTCGGCCTGACCGCCACCGGCGAGTACGCCCGCGTCGGCGCCTTCATGGCCCAGGCCGGCGGCGGCCTGGTGTCCGCTGACGGCACGAGGGCGACCGCGAGCTCCGACGGGTCCGTCGCGGGCCTGGCCGAGGTCAAGAAGCTCCTGGAGGCCGGGTCGATGAAGTTCTCGGCGGACCTGTCCACCGGCTGGGGCGGGGAGGCCTTCGGCACCGGCCTGGCCGCGATGGCGATCGAGGGCAACTGGCTCATCGGTGCCATGAGCGCCGACTACCCGGACGTGGCGTACACCGCCGTCGAGCTGCCTGCCGGGCCCGCCGGCAAGGGCACGATGACCTTCACCAACGCCTACGGCATCGCCGAGGCCTCCTCCCGGAAGGAGGACGCGGTCGCGCTCGTCGAGTTCCTCACGACGACGCAGCAGCAGCTCGCCTTCTCCGCGGCCTTCGGCGTCATGCCCTCGATCCAGTCCGCGGCCGACCAGTTCAAGGCGGACAACCCGGACAAGGTCGTCTTCCTCAACGGTGCCGACTACGCCATCAGCATGCCGACGGCCAACGGGGCCTCCGACGTCGTCGCCGACTTCAACTCCCAGATCGCCTCCCTCGCGACCTCGGACCCGAAGACGATCCTGGACTCCGTCCAGGCCAACCTCGAGGCCGTGATCGCGTGACCTCGCTCCGACCCCGCTCCGGCAGGGGGACGAGGAGGGGCAGCGGCTCGCTGCGCCGCAGGGGCGGTGGGCTGACAGGCTGGCTCTTCGTGTCACCGGCCGTCCTCGTCCTGACCGTCTTCCTGCTCTTCCCGGTCCTCATGGCCGCCTGGGTGAGCGTCTCCGACTGGAGCGGGGTCGGCTCCCCCTTCGCCTCCTCCTTCGTTGGCGGCGAGAACTACGCCTCCTTGGTCGAGGGGGGCCTCGCCACCCGTGACTTCGGGCTCTCGCTGCGCAACAACCTCTGGTACGTCCTGCTGGTCGTCCCGACGCAGACGATGCTGTCGCTGCTCCTCGCGGTGCTCGTCAACCAGAAGGTGATGGGTCGCGGCGTCTTCCGCACCGCCTTCTACTTCCCGTCAGTGACGAGCTCGGTGGCCATCACGGTCCTGTGGCTGTTCCTCTTCAGCGCCAGCGGCGCTGTCAACAAGATCCTGTCCTTCGTCGGGGTCAACGGCCCCAACTGGTTCAACGACCCGCGCGGCGTCGTCGCCGCCCTCCTGGGCCTGCTGGGGGTCGACGGCTCGGGCACCCTGACCGCCCGGTTCCTGGGCGTCACGCTGTGGGAGTGGGTCAGCGGACCGTCCTTCGCCATGACGGCCTTCATCGTCATGGCGGTGTTCACGACCTCGGGCACCTTCATGCTCATCTTCCTGTCGGCCTTGCAGTCACTGTCACCGTCGGTGGACGAGGCCGCGATGATCGACGGCGCCGGCACGTGGACGCGCTTCTGGCGCATCACCGTCCCCCAGCTCAAGCCGACCTTCTTCACCGTCATCACACTGGGCCTCATCGGCTGCTGGCAGGTGTTCGACCAGATCTACACGGGCACCCAGGGCGACCCGGGCAAGACGACGCTCACGCCCGCGTACCTGTCCTACGACGCGGCCTTCCTCGACCAGGACTGGGGGCGGGGATCGGCCATCGCCTTCGTCCTGTTCGCTATCATCATCGTCTTCACGCTCGTGCAGCGCTGGGTCCTGCGCGACCGGGACGAGGCCCGGGCCCGCAGGCGCCGTCGTCGCGCCCTGGGCGCAGCCAGCAGCGAGGGGAGCGCACGATGACCACGACCGCACCGTCCACCCAGACAGCCCGACGGCGCCCCCTGCGCCCGAGGACCCTGCTGCTGTACGTCACCCTCGTGGTCTTCGCCCTGGCGTACGTCTTCCCCTTCCTCGTCAATGTCGCGACCTCCTTCAAGACGGGGGCCGAGGCGACGAGCGACCCGCTCGGGCTGGTCCCGGAGACCTTCACGACCTCCGCCTACGCCAAGCTCTTCGGTGCGTCGAACTTCCCGCTGTGGATGCGCAACTCGGTCATCGTCACGTGCGTCGTCACGCTGGGCCGCGTCCTGTTCGACTCGATGGCGGGCTACGCGCTCGCACGCATCCCCTTCCGGGGCCGTGTGGTCGTCTACGTGCTGCTCGTCGCGGTGATGTCGGTGCCGGGGGTGGTGCTGCTCATCCCCAAGTTCCTCGTCATCAACCAGCTCTCGATGTACGACTCGTGGTCGGGGCTCATCATCCCCTTGCTGTGCGACGCCACCGGCATCTTCATCATGAAGGGCTTCTTCGAGTCGGTCCCCGCCTCCATCGAGGAGCAGGCCCGCGTGGACGGCGCCGGCACGTGGCAGACCTTCTTCTCCATCGTCCTGCCGATGAGCGTGCCCAGCATCGTCACCATCACGATCCTGTCCTTCCAGGGCTCGTGGAACGAGCTGAGCCACTTCATTGTCGCCTCGCGGTCGCCGGAGCTGGTCACCTTGACCAAGGGCGTCGCACAGCTGAGCGCCGGCAGCCTCGGCCAGGGCAACCAGTACCCGCTCAAGCTGGGCGCTGCGCTCATCATGACGATCCCGGTCGCGGTCCTGTTCTTCGTCTTCCAGCGGCGGATCATGGACACCTCCTCCGGGGCCGTGAAGGAGTGAGCCGTGGCCCCACCGCGCCGAGGTGCGGTGGGGCGGCGTCGGCCGTTAACCTTCGCAGGGTGAGCGACGCGAGCAGCACCCCCACCACCCGCACGCCCTTCGACGACGGCGCCACCTCGGACGCCGCCCCCGAGCGCGAGGAGCTCACCTGGGAGCTCTTCGGCCAGGCCGAGCGGGAGCTGAGCGCGCAGATCGTCGCCTCCGGCTGGATGCCGGACCTCATCATCGCCATCGCCCGCGGGGGCCTCATCCCGGCCGGCGCGATCGGCTACGCCATCGGGATCAAGGCGATGGGGGCGATGAACGTCGAGTTCTACACGGGTGTCGGCCAGACCCTGCCGGAGCCGGTCGTCCTGCCTCCGCTCATGGACGCCTCCGAGCTGCCGGGCAAGAAGGTCCTCGTGGTCGACGACGTCGCCGACTCGGGCAAGACCCTCAAGATGGTGATGGAGATGCTGCGCCACGAGGGCCTGGACCTGGGTGACGAGACGGTGGCGGTGGACGCGCGCAGCGCGGTCATCTACCGCAAGCCGCGCTCGGTGTTCGCGCCGGACTACTGCTGGCGCGAGACGGACAAGTGGATCAACTTCCCGTGGTCGGTGCTGCCGGTCATCACGCCCCAGTCGCTGGCGGAGCAGGGGCTGGCGGCCGACCAGGAGGCTCAGGACCAGGCGGACACCACCGTCAGCGCCTGAGCAGCACCAGTAGCACGTCGTCCCGACGACGAGGGCCCGGGCTGGATCACCAGCCCGGGCCCGACTCGTGCGCGGGGGGGGACTCGAACCCCCATGATCGTAAGATCACACGGACCTGAACCGTGCGCGTCTACCAATTCCGCCACTCGCGCGAGAAGCGAGGACGACGATAGCCGCCGCAGCGCCCCCGCGTCCAATCCTGGCCCGCACCCGCCACGGTGAGACCCGTCACCCACCCGTGGCCGGCCCGCCCCGGGCGCGCGCCACCGGCCCCGCCGGCGCCCGCAGCAGGGCACCGCCCCGCCCCCCGACGTCCTCCACCCCTTCTCCCGCGCCATGACGCCACCCAGCCTCCCCGCCGCCCAGGCCCCAGCCGTTACGATGAGCGCGGCTGGCCCGTGCCGTACGGGCCGGCACGACAGGGAGGAGAGGGCCATGGGGTTCCTTGACAGGTTCGAGAAGGGCGTCGAGAACGTCGCCGGGCGCGCGATGTCCCACTTCTCCAACGATGTCGAGCCCATCGAGATCGCCTCCAAGCTCCGCGAGACGATGGACAAGCGCGCCGCCTCCTTCGCCCGCGACCGCTCCGTCGTGCCCAACGTCTTCCGCGTCCACCTGGCCCCCTCCGACGTCGAGCGCATCGACGCCTGGGGCCACGACGAGATGGTGCGCCAGATGGCGGAGGTCGTCACCTCCCACGCCGCAGAGCAGGGCTACTCCTTCGTCGGCCCCGTGGAGGTCTCCTTCCTCCCCGACCAGGCCCTGAGCGCTCCCGCCATCGAGATCGACTCCTCCACGCGCCGCGGCGCCGCCGCCCCGGCCGCCGCCGCAGCCCCCACCCCCTCCAGCCCGGTCCTCGACATCGACGGCCAGCGCTACCTGCTCACCGGCCCGGTCACCGTCATCGGACGCGGCTCGGAGGCGGACATCATCGTCGACGACTCCGGCGTCTCGCGCCGCCACCTCGAGATCCGCCTCACCCAGGGCCACGCCATCGCCACGGACCTCGGCTCCACCAACGGCACCTTCGTCGAGGGCCACCGCGTCGACGCCGCCACCCTCCTGGACGGCAACACCCTCACGGTGGGCCGCACCCGCATCATGTTCTGGGACGGCACCCACGGACCCGAGGCGCACGGGTGAGCGAGCTCGCCTTCACCGCCGCGAGGCTCGGCTTCCTCGCCCTGCTGTGGTTCTTCATGCTGCTCGTCGTGCGCGCCCTGCGCCAGGACGTGGCCGGCGCGGCCCCGGCGGGCCGGCGCCGTGGCGGCGGCACCGCCCAGGCGGCACCCACGGGCCGCCGCCGTGGCGCGACGCGACTCGTCATCACCGAGGGGCCCCTGGCGGGCTCCACCGTCCCGCTCACCCCGACGTCGATCACCATCGGCCGCTCGCCGTCGTGCACGCTCGTCCTGGAGGACTCCTACGCCTCCTCGCGCCACGCCCGGGTCTTCCCCAAGGACGGGGCCTGGTGGCTGGAGGACCTCGGCTCGACCAACGGCACGACGGCCGGCGGCCGCCCGGTGAGGGGCACCGTCGAGCTCCCCGTGGGCGAGCCCGTCCGCATCGGCCAGACCACCCTGGAGCTGCGCCCATGACCACCTCCCTGCGATACGCCGCCCGTTCCTCCGTGGGGCTCCTGCGCGCCTCCAACCAGGACTCCGGCTACGCCGGCCCGCACCTCATGGTCCTGTGCGACGGCATGGGCGGCCCGGCCGGCGGGGACATCGCCTCCGCCGTCGCCATCGACCACCTCAGCCCCCTCGACGCCGACTCCCACCAGGCCGGCGAGCTGCTGGGCCTGCTGCGCACCGCCGTGCAGGACGCCCACCAGGACCTCATGTCCCGCTCGGCCTCGGACCCGGCCCTGGCGGGCCTGGGCACCACCTGCATCGCGATCATGCGCAGCGGCAACAAGCTCGCCATGGTCCACGTGGGCGACTCGCGCGCCTACCTCCTGCGCGACGGCGAGCTCACCCAGGTCACCACCGACCACACCTTCGTCGAGTACCTGGTGGAGACCGGGCGGCTGACCCGCGAGCAGGCCCGCCAGCACCCGCAGCGCTCCGTGCTCCTGCGCGTCCTGGGCGACGCCGAGGGCGACGTCCAGCTCGACGAGTCGATCCGTGAGGCCGTCCCCGGCGACCGCTGGCTGCTGTGCTCGGACGGCCTGAGCGGCCCGGTCTCAGCCGAGACCATCAAGGACGTCCTCACCAGCGTCGCCGACCCGGAGGCCGCGGCCGAGGAGCTCATCGACCTGGCCGAGCGCGCCGGGGGCCCGGACAACATCACCGCGGTCATCTTCGACGTCGTGGACACCGACGAGCCCGCCCAGACCGGCGCCCAGGTGGTCGGCTCCGCCGCCCAGCACCGCGAGCGCGCCGACGCGCCCGAGCCCCGCACCCCGGCCGCCAAGGCCGCCGCCCTCGTCGCCGGCCTCGAGGAGGGCGGGGACAGCGGCGCCCGCAGCCACCAGGAGGAGGCCCTGGCCGCCCTCGCCGACTCGCAGGCCCGCCTGCGCCGCGCCCGGCGCCGCCGGGCCGTGCTCAGCACGCTCGTCCTCGTCGTCGCCCTGGCCGGCGCCCTCGTCCTGGGCTACCGGTGGACGCAGACGCAGTTCTACGTCTCCACCTCCGGCGGGAAGGTCGCCATCTTCCAGGGGATCCCGCAGGAGCTGGGGCCGGTGAGCCTGTCGCACCTGGTGGAGACCTACTCCGAGCCCCCCCTGGCCGAGCTCGACGAGCGCATGCGCCAGCGCCTGGAGGAGACCGTCTCCCAGCCGTCCCTCGAGGCCGCCCGCGAGTACGTCAGCACGACGGTCGCCGGCTACACGACCGACGACGCCGCCCCCTCCTCGTCCGCCACGCCGTCGGCCGGGGCCACCGCGACGGGCCCGGCGAGCCCCTCCCCCTCGCCGACGTCCTCGCCGACCGCCAGCCCGACAGGGCGGTGAGGCCCGCCGTGCCCGCTCCCGCCGCCGTGGCCGTCCCCTCCTCCCGGCGTCCGTCCGGGCGCTGGGAGGAGGCCGTCCTGCTCGTCGTCGCCCTCGTCCTGGGCCTGGGCGGCTTCGTGCTCACCACCGTCAACCGCACGGGCAGCCAGCCCGCCGAGGTGCTGACGCTGGCGGGCGCCCTGGTGGCGGTGGCCCTCGTCGTCCACCTGTGGGTGCGGCGCACGGCCCCCTGGGCGGACCCGGTGCTCCTGCCGGTGGCGGTGGCCCTCAACGGCCTGGGCCTGGCGATGATCCACCGCCTCGACCTGTCCTACGAGCGCACGGGCGACGTCCACGACTACGGCGCGAAGCAGGCCGTGTGGACCGCCCTGGGCGTGCTCCTGTTCTGCCTCGTGCTGCTCGTGCGCGACCACCGGGTGCTGCGCCGCTGGGACCGGTGGGCGATGTGGGGGGGCCTGCTCTTCCTCGTCCTGCCCTTCGTGCCGGGGCTCGGCACCGAGGTCAACGGCGCACGCATCTGGATCCGCGTGGGGCCCATGTCCTTCCAGCCGGCTGAGATGACGAAGGTGCTCCTGGCGGTCTTCTTCGCCTCCTTCCTCGTGGCCAACCGGGACAACCTGGCACTGGCCGGCCGCCGGGTGCTGGGCCTCAACCTGCCGCGGGCCCGCCACCTCGGGCCGCTGCTCGTCGTGTGGGGCGCGAGCATCCTCGTGCTCGTGGCGCAGCGGGACCTGGGCTCCTCCCTGCTGCTCTTCGGCCTGTTCGTCGTCACCCTGTACGTGGCGACCGACCGCCCCTCCTGGCTGCTCATCGGGGCGGGCCTGTTCACGCCCGCCGCCTGGTTCACGGCCACCCACCTGTCCCACGTGCAGCAGCGCGTGGCGGCCTGGCTCGACGCCATGGACCCCCAGGTCTTCGAGATGCCGGGCGGCTCCTGGCAGCTCGTCACCGGCCTGTTCGGCATGGCCTCGGGCGGCCTGCTGGGCTCCGGCTGGGGCGAGGGCTACCCGAACCTCGTGACCTTCGCGAACTCGGACTTCATCGTCGCGGCCCTGGGCGAGGAGCTGGGGCTCACGGGCCTGCTGGCGGTCCTCATGCTCTACCTCGTGCTCGTCCAGCGGGGCCTGAGCACGGCCATGCGCCTGCGCGACGGCTTCGGCAAGCTGCTGGCGGTGGGCCTGTCCTTCACCATCGCCCTGCAGGTCTTCGTCGTCGTCGGCGGTGTCACGCGCCTCATCCCGCTCACGGGCCTGACGACGCCCTTCCTCGCCTACGGCGGCTCCTCCCTCGTGGCCAACTGGGTGATCCTGGCGCTGCTCGTGCGCCTGTCCGACGCCGCCCGCCGCCCGGCCGTGGCCGCACCGCAGATCATCGACACGGCCGAGCTGCCGACGTCGATCCGCCGCAGCGTGCTGGACGCGGACACCCCGGAGGAGACCGGCGAGGCCCCCGGGCCGGGTCCGGCGCCCGCGGGGACGAAGGAGGAGGCGTGAACCGTCAGATCCACCAGGTGACCGTCCTGGTCCTCGTGATGTTCCTGGCCCTGGCCGCCTCCGTCACCTCCGTCCAGGGCCTGGCGCGCCCCGCCCTGTGGGAGGCCTCCTCCGAGCAGGGCACGCTCGTGACCGACCCACGCAACTCGCGCACCATCTTCGCCCAGTACGGCACCAACCGGGGCCAGATCATCGCCGGCGGCACGGTCATCGCCGACTCCCAGCCCGTTGACGACGCCTACGCCTACCAGCGCCTCTACACGGGCGGGGACATGTACTCCCACGTCACTGGCTACTTCTCCACGGCCTTCGCCTCCATGACGGGCCTGGAGCAGGCGGAGAACTCCGTGCTCAACGGGGACGACCCCTCCCTGCTGTCCTCGCGGCTCAAGGCCCTCGTGACCGGCGGCTCGACGTCGGGCGGCTCCGTCGAGCTGACCATCGACCCGCAGGTCCAGCAGGCGGCCTGGGACGCCCTGGCCGGGCGCCGGGGCGCCGTCGTCGCCCTGGACCCCTCCACGGGCGCGGTCCTCGCCATGGTCTCCTCCCCGTCCTACGACGCGAACCTGCTGGCCTCCCACGACACCGACGCCGCTGTCGCGGCCTACTCCCAGCTCCAGGACGACGAGGCGGGCCCGCTGCTCAACCGGGCGATCGCCGGCGACCTGTACCCGCCGGGCTCCACCTTCAAGATCCTCACCCTGGCCGCGGCCCTGCGCGCGGGCACGCTCGGCGCCGAGACCGAGGTCGCCGCCCCGGACAGCCTCACGCTGCCGGGCACGAGCCACGAGCTGATGAACTACGCCGGGGAGTCCTGCGGCAACGGGACGGTGACGGTCGCCTACGCCTTCGCCGAGTCCTGCAACACGCCCTTCGCCCAGATGGCCATGGACCTGGGTGACGCGGCCCTGGCGCAGGAGGCCCAGGCCTGGGGCTTCGGCGCCCGCATGTCCGTGCCCCTGGCCGTCACACCCTCGGTGTACCCGGCCAACGCCGACGCCGCGCAGACCGCCATGGCGGGCATCGGCCAGGCCTCGGTGCGCGCCACGCCCCTCATGATGGCGCTCGTGGCCGCGACCGTCGCCAACGGCGGCGAGCAGATGACCCCCTACCTCGTGGCCCGGACCCTCGACTCGGACCTCAACATCGTGTCGACGACGACACCGAGCGTGGCCCGCACCCCGGTCAGCAGCCAGACGGCGGCGGCCCTGGCCTCCCTCATGACCCAGGCCGTCGCCGAGGGCACCGGGGCCAGCGCCCAGGTGCCGGGGGTGTCCGTGGCGGGCAAGACGGGCACGGCCGAGACCGGCTCCGACGTCGGCGGCCCGGTCACCTGGTTCATCGGCTTCGCCGGGACGGACCCGCAGCACCCGTCCATCGCGCTCGCCGTCGTCCTCGACGGCGGGGAGCAGACCGCCGGCTCCGGCACGGGCGGCTCGGTGGCCGGCCCGGTCGCGGCGGCGGTCATTGACGCGGCGGTGGACCAGTGAGGCCGGAGGTCGGCCTGGAGCTCCAGGGCCGCTACCAGCTCGTGGAGCGCATCGCCGTGGGCGGCATGGGCGAGGTGTGGAAGGCGACGGACCTGCGCTCGGGGCGCGCCGTCGCCGCGAAGATCCTGCGCCACGAGCTCACCGGCGACGAGATCTTCCTGTCGCGCCTGAGGGCGGAGGCGCGCAACTCGCGGGGCCTGCGCCACCCGAACCTCGCCGTCGTCCTGGACTCCGGGGAGAGGGACGGCTCGGGCTGGATCATCATGGAGCTCGTCCAGGGCCGGGCCCTGTCCGACATCATCGCCGAGCAGGGCACGATGCAGCCGGCCGACATCCTGCCGGTGCTCGCACAGGTGGCGCGCGCCCTGCAGGTGGTGCACGACTCGGGGGTCGTCCACCGTGACGTCAAGCCCTCCAACATCCTCATCAACCGTGAGGGCCTGGCCAAGCTGACGGACTTCGGGATCTCCACGGGCGTGCACCAGCGTCCGCTGACGGCCACCGGCATGGTGATGGGCACCGCCCAGTACCTGGCGCCCGAGCAGGCGATGGGCAACATGGCCACGCCGGCCGGGGACCTGTACGCCCTGGGGGTCATCGGCTACGAGGCGCTCGTGGGGCGGCGCCCCTTCACGGGCGCCACCCAGGTGGATATCGCCTTCGCGCACGTCAACGAGAAGGTCCCGCCGATGCCGGACTCTGTGCCGCCCGAGGTCCGTGAGGTCGTCATGGAGCTGTTGGAGAAGAGGCCCGCAGCGCGCCCGCGCTCGGCGAGGGAGGTGGCGCGGCGCCTGGACCGGATCGTCGTCAACCTGCCGGCCGAGTCCTGGGACCCGCGCGAGGCCCCCACCTGGACGGCGACCGGCCGCCCCACCGTGGGGCCCGCGGGCTCCACCGACCCCTCCGAGGCCCTGGCGGAGGGCTCTGCCGCAGGGCCGGGCCCCGGTCAGGCCCCGGCCGACGGTGGCGCCGGTACTACCGGTGCCGCCGCGGGCACGAGCGCCGGCACGGCCCCGGGCCCTGCG
>NZ_JACJVC010000005.1 GCF_023369555.1 Actinomyces sp. AC-20-1
GGCCTGGAGCTGAGCCTGCGCCCCGGCTGGGAGGACGGGGCCAGCCCCGCGCCCCTGCTGACGGCCCGGGCGGCGGCGCTGCGGGCCGGACGCCAGGCCGCCGAGCGCGAGGCGGCCGAGCGGCTGGCCGTGCGGCTCGTCGTGCCACTGGGCCTGTGCCACCTGCCCGCCTTCCTCCTGCTCGCCATCGTCCCGGTGGTCCTCAGCGTCGGCAGCGACCTCCTGGCCGGTTGAGCCGGCAGCCCCGCCACGTGCGTGAGCAGCCGCCGGGGGGCGGGCCGTGGCACCATTCCTGTATGGCACTGTCCAAGAAGCTGCTCAGCCGCGACGAGGTCGTCGTCCGCCACATGCGCACCCACGTCAAGGTCCTCCTGTGGCGCATCCTCCTCCAGATCCTCCTGCTCTCCGCCGCCGTCGTCGGCTCCGTCCTCGCCCCGGACAGCTGGCAGCCCTGGGGGTGGATCGTCATCTGGACGCTCTTCACCGCGGTCACGGTCCCGCTGTTCCTCATCCCGTGGCTGCGCTGGACGACGACCACCTACACCGTCACCTCCAAGCGCGTCATCACCCGCTCGGGCATCATCAACAAGGTCGGCCACGACCTGCCGCTGTCGCGCATCAGCGACGTCCAGCAGGAGCGCACCCTCACCGACCGCATCTTCGGCGCCGGGACCCTGCGCCTGCAGACCAGCTCCGACGACCCGCTGGTCCTCACCGACGTCCCCCAGGCCGAGATCGTCCAGGTCGAGATCTCCAACCTCCTCTTCCACGACATCCAGGGCGCCATCGACGCCGACCCCACCGACTGACAGGCCCGCGCACTCCGATGACCTCGCGCCCCGTACCCACCGTCACCCCCGAGCAGGCCACCACCCTGCGCAAGGACCTCGAGGCCACCGGCTGGGGCGTCAACTCCGTCCACCACCTCATCGGCGACGTCGCCGACGCCGCCCTGCGCCGCGAGATCCGCCTGCCCGCCGTGCGCGCCATCGCCCGCGTCCTCGACGAGGACCGCGCCGTCGGCGCCACCCCCACCCCCACGGCCGTCCTCACCGCCCTGTTCATGCTCGGCCAGAGCGTCACCACCGCCGAGCTCGACGCCGCCCTGCGCCGCACCCGCACCCGCGGCGCCCTCGAGACCGGCCTGGTCGAGCCGGCCCCCGCCGGAAGCGACGGCTCACCGCGCGTGCGCGCCCGGTGCGACCTGCGCCCCCACGAGGCCACCGGCCTGGCCGACGGCGAGCCGGACGTGCGCTGGTGGGTCGCCTCCGACCTCGGCGAGCTCGAGACCGGCCGAGCCCTGGAGGGCGACCACGTCCTGGGCATCGGCGGCGCCGGCCTCACCCTGGCCTCCCTCACCCCGCGCACCCCCGTGGGCACCGCCCTCGACCTCGGCTGCGGCTGCGGCATCCAGACCCTCCACCTGCTGCGCCACGCCGACCGCGTCGTCGCCACCGACATCTCCGCGCGCGCCCTGGCCTACACGGCCTTCAACACCGTCCTCGCCGGCACCGGGCCCGACCGCCTCGAGCTGCGCCAGGGCTCCCTCCTCGAGCCCGTCGCCGGGAGACGATTCGACCTCATCGTGTCCAACCCGCCCTTCGTCCTCACCCCGCCCGCCGTGCGCGAGGCCGGCCTGCCGCTCATGGAGTACCGCGACGCCGGACGCCCCGTCCTGCCCGAGCTCGTCCCCGCCCTCGGCGACCACCTCGAGGTCGGCGCCAGCGCCGTCATGCTCGGCAACTGGGAGCACCACGAGTGGCAGGACTGGCGCGAGCGCGTGAGCGGCTGGCTGCCCTCGGCCACCGACGCCTGGGTCATCGAGCGCGAGACCCAGGACCCCGTCGAGTACGCCACCATGTGGCTGCGCGACGGCGGCACCACCCCCGAGCGGGACCCGGCCGGCTTCGATGCCGCCCTGTCCGCCTGGATCGACGACTTCGCCGAGCGCGGCGTCGAGGCCGTCGGCTTCGGCTACCTCCTCCTGCACCGGCCCGACCCCGACTCCGACGGCGCCCGCCGCGAGCCCTGGCGGGTCCTGGAGGAGGTCGGCACCCGGCCCGCCGGCCCCCTCGGGGCCCACCTGGCCCGCAGCATCGTCGTGCGCTCCGGCCTGGCCGCCATGGACGACGACGCCGTCGCGGGCCTCCACCCCGTCGTCGCCGCCGACATCACCGAGGAGCGCCACCTCACCCCGGGCCAGAGCGAGCCCAGCGTCATCCTCATCCGCCAGGGCGGCGGCTTCGGACGGGCCGTCAGGGCGGGCACCGCGCTCGCGGCCCTCGTCTCCGTCGCCGACGGCGAGCTGAGCGTCGCCCAGATCGCCTCCGCCGTCGCCGCCCTCACCGGGGCCGATGCCCGGGACCTGCGGGCGGAGATGGTCGCCGCCACCCGGGCGCTGGCCGCGGACGGCTTCCTCGAGCTCTGAGCGGCCCGCGGCGCCCCGGGGTGACGAGCCTCCCGGCGGCACGCGGCCGGGAGGCTCCGGCCAACCCCCTACGATCAACGACGTGACGACGAGCGGCCCGACCCCTGAGCGCGGAGGCGCCCGGCGCCCCGAGCGCGTCCTGGCCGGGCTGCTGGCCGCCGCCTGCGCGGTGGGCGTCCTCGTCCTGTGGTACGCCCTCATCTACACGCGCACGGGCCAGCTCATGGAGGACGCGGCCCTGACCGGCTCGCGCATCGGTGAGCGCTTCATCGACACCCACGCGCGGGCGCTGCTGTCCACCGTGTCCATGCCCGCCGCCGTCGCCCTCGTGCTCCTCATCCTCCTGCTGGGGCTCTGGCGCGGCAGCCGGCGCCGGGCCGTGGGGGCCGCCGTCGCGGTGGTGGCCATCAACGCCTCCACCCAGCTGCTCAAGCACCAGGTGCTCTCCCGCCCCGACTACGGCCTGTCCCCGCGCTGGGACGGCGCCAACACGCTGCCCTCGGGGCACACCGCGGTGGCCGCCTCCGCGGCCGTGGCGCTCGTGCTCGTCGTCGGCCCCTCCCTCAGGGGGGTGGCGGCCTGGGGCGGGGCCCTGCTCACCGCCGCGATGGGCTACTCGACGCTCGTGTGCCAGTGGCACCGTCCGGCGGACGTCATCAGCGCGGTCCTGCTCGCCACGGCCTGGGGGTCGCTGGCCGTCGCCTGCGGCATCTGGCAGGACGAGGAGCCCGGTGGTGCCCGGGCGGTGGGGCCGGCGGGCCGGGGCCCGGACCTCGTGCTCCTGGGCGGGCTCGGTGCCCTCGCCGGGGCGGTCGGCCTGCTGCTCGAGGCGGCGACCTGGTGGGCGGTCGTGACCGGCAGCGGGGTACTGGGCCGCACCGGTACCTTCATCGCCTACGCGGCCGGCTCCGCCGGCACGGTGGCCGTCTCCTGCGCCTGCCTGGCGCTGCTGGCCGGGCTCGCCCCCGCGCGCGTGCGCTGAAGGGCACCTGCCCGGCGGTCTCCGGGGCACGCGGGCCCGTGGCCGGTGAGCCCGTGGCCGGTGGACCCGCACCACCAGCGCCGTGCCGCCCCGGTCCCGGCGGCGCAGCCCGGCGCGGTGACGAGGAGGACGCAGACGGCCAGTGAGGCCGGTGCCGTCGGCGCCAGCGTCCACAGCAGCGAGACCGCCAGCAGCCCCGCGCCCGCCCCCGTGAGGCAGTCCGCCGCCACGGCGCCCAGGGGGTGCCTCACCCGGCCGGGAGCCGGGGCCGCGGTGGGGCAGTGGGCCACTGAGGGCTCGGCGGGGGCCGCCTGGGGCGTGGGCTCGGCAGGGGCGGGCGTCGTGCGCGTCATAGGAGCAGTGCACGCGCGCGGGCTGTGGCGACCGGTGGCGGCGCCTGTGACCGGGCTGAGGCGCGCGGGGAGGGGACGCAGCGCCCACGCACCCGCGCGACTTCGAGGGTTACGTGCCGAGTTCGAGTGCTGAGACCTCGAGCTCGCGCCCTCAACCTCGAGCTCGCGCGCGACGGGCGGCGACCACCCGGGGTCAGCGCCCAGTCGAATAAATTCGATGTTGCTCCCATTCGTTTGACCCTCCTGCGAGTGGCGGAACACCCTAGATCGAAGCGCTTCGACAAAGCGCTTCGAGCACGGGAGCCACAAGGAGGTGCGCATGACCACCATGCAGGACGTCGCCCGACGGGCCAACGTCGCCGTCTCCACCGTCTCCTACGCGCTGTCCGGCGCACGCCCCGTCGCCCGCGCCACCGCCGAGCGCATCCGCCAGGCCATGGAGGAGCTCGACTACCAGCCCAACGCCATGGCCCAGGGACTGGCTCGCCGCCGCGCCCACACCCTCGCCATGAGCTTCCCCGCCTTCGACACGGCCATGGGCGAGACGGTCTTCGAGATCGTGCGCGGGGCCCAGGCCGCCGCCGCCGAGTGCGGCTACCACCTCGCGGTCTGGCCCGTGAGCCAGGAGGGCGGCGGCCAGGAGCTCGCCGCCATCGTCCGCCAGGGCAAGGCCGACGGGGTCCTCCTCGTCGAGGTGGCCGTCGAGGACCCCCGAGTCGAGGCCCTGGAGAGGGCCAAGGTCCCCTTCGTCCTCGTCGGCCGCACCGCCGACCCGGAGCGCCACGCCTACGTCGACATCGACTTCGAGCAGGCCGTCGCCGACGCCGTCCACTCCCTGCACGACCTCGGCCACGAGCGCATCGCCTTCGTCGGCAGGCCGGAGTCCCAGGTGGCCTCCGGCTACGGCCCGGCCCTGCGCGCCCGCGCCGGTTACGTCCAGGTGATGCAGTCCCTCGGCCTGCACCCCGCCACGGTCGCCTGCGACGCCAGCCCGGTCGCCGGCCGCCTGCTGGCCGCCCCGCTGTGGCAGCAGGAGCGGCGCCCCACCGCCGTCGTCGTCCTCAACGACCTGGCCGTCATGGGGCTCGTCGCGGGCCTGGACGAGATGGGCCTGAGCGTCCCCGAGGACATCTCCGTCGTCGGCGCCGTCTCCTCACGGACCCTCGGCGCCATGACGAACCCGCCCCTGAGCACCTCGCACGCCCCCGGGGAGCAGATGGGCGCCTACGCCGCCCGCGCGCTCGTGCGCCTCCTCGACGGCGAGATCGAGCCCACCGACTGCCACCAGCTCGTCCAGTGCACCCCGGTACCCGGCCGCTCCATGGGCCCCGTGCCGACCACGCCCCCGTCCCCCACATCATCTCAACGGAGAGGTTCACACCAATGAAGATCAACCGCAGGGCCTTCACCGGCCTCATGGGCACCGCCCTCCTCGGACTCGGCCTCGCCGCCTGCGGCTCGGGCTCGGGATCCTCCGACGGCGGCGCCACCACCTTCGTCATCTGGGACTACGAGGGGGACTCCTCCGCACAGGCCATCGCCTGGAACCGTGCGGTCGAGATCTTCAAGGAGAGGCACCCCGAGGTCGAGGTCACGATGGTCGAGCAGACCTTCGAGCAGCTGCAGAAGAACGCCAAGATCGTCCTCACCGGCGACGACGTCCCGGACGTCATGGAGTTCAACAAGGGCAACTCCACCTCCGGGCAGCTCGCCTCCCAGGGGCTCATCGCCCCGCTCACCGACTACGCCGCCCAGTACGGCTGGGACTCCACCCTCCCGGCCTCGATCCAGACCACCGCCCGCTACACCGAGGCCGGCCTCATGGGCGACGGCGACTGGTACGGCGTGCCCAACTACGGCGAGTACGTCTTCGTCTACTACAACAAGGACATGTTCGAGCAGGCGGGGCTCACGGTCCCCACCACGCTCGAGGAGCTCGAGGCCGTCTGCGACGCCTTCGTCGCCCAGGGCATCACCCCCTTCGCCGAGGCTGGCTCCGAGTACCCGATGGGACAGCTGTGGTACCAGCTCGTCCTCACGCAGGCGGACCGTGACTTCGTCAACGCCTACGAGCTCTTCCAGGGCGACGCCGACTGGAGCGCCGACCCGATCAAGGCCGGCACCGACCGGCTGGTGAGCTGGATCGGCAAGGGCTACGTCGCCGCCGACTCCGCCGGCCTGACCGCCGAGGACGCCGGCGCCTCCTTCATCGCGGGCACCTACCCGATGTTCGTCTCCGGCTCCTGGTGGTTCGGCCGCATGGTCGCCGACATCACCGGCTTCGAGTGGGACCAGTTCCTCTTCCCGGGCACCACGCTCTACCTCGGCTCCTCCGGCAACCTCTGGGTCGTGCCCACCAACGCCAAGAACCCGGACCTGGCCGCGGAGTTCATCGACATCACCCTGTCCGAGGAGGTCCAGGCCGTCTTCGCCCAGCACGGCGGGCTGCCCGTCCTGGGCGAGACCTCCTCCATCGAGGACGACAAGACCCGTGTGATGACCGAGAACTTCCAGGAGATCCTCGACGGCGACGGCCTGGCCTTCTACCCCGACTGGCCCGTCGCCGGCTTCTACGACCAGATCGTCTCCGCCATGCAGTCCCTCATCAACGGCTCCAAGACGGGTGCCGAGGCGATGGCCGACCTCGCGGCCGCCTACGAGGAGGGCAAGGCCGACATCCTCGACGCCTGAGCCGCTGCGGTCCTGAGGGCGGGCTCGCCCCGCCCTCAGGACGGCCCGGCTGCCCGCCGGGCCGACGGCTCCTGACGACCCTCGACGAAGAAGACGACGCATGCCCGCACCCACCAGCACACGGCCGCGGACGGCCGCAGCCCGGGCCCGCCAGTCCCGGCGGCGCTCCCTGCCCTACCTGCTCTACCTCGTCCCCGGCGCCCTGGCCTTCACGGTCATCATCCTCTACCCGCTGGCGATGAACATCTGGTACTCCCTGCACAAGTGGAAGGGAGGCATGGCCCCGATGCGCTTCATCGGGCTGGGCAACTACGCCGAGCTGCTGGCCGATGAGAGGTTCTGGTCCTCCTTCCAGAACTCGATGTTCATGATCGTCGCGATGGTCCTCATCCCGACCCTCATCGGGCTGCTGCTCGCCTCGGTCCTCTTCGACTACGTCGGCAAGCACTTCAGCTCCGGGGTGGCGACGACCCTGCGGGCCATGTACTACCTGCCGCAGATCCTCCCCGTCGCCGTGGCCGGCATCGTGTGGAACTGGATCCTCAACTCCCAGACCGGGGCCCTCAACAGCATCCTGCGGGGCCTGGGCGTGGACACGCCACCGAACTGGCTGGGCTCGACCTCGCTCGCGCTGCCCTCGGTCATGCTCGTGCTCATCTGGATCCAGATCGGCTACCCGACCGTCATCTTCATGTCTGCCCTCCAGCGGGTGGACCCCGAGCTCTACGAGGCCGCCGAGCTCGACGGCGCCGGCTGGTTCGCCCGCTTCCGGGCCATCACGATCCCCCAGATCAAGCCGGAGACCTTCGTCATCGTGCTCACCTGCACCATCGCGGCCCTCAAGGTCTTCGCCCCGGTCTACGTCCTCACCCGGGGCGGGCCCGAGTCCTCCACCCTCGTGCCCAGCTACTACTCGTACCTCAACTTCTTCGACAAGTCGAAGGTCGGCTACGGGGCCGCGGTCTCCACCGTCCTCACGCTCGTCATCATCGTCGTCGCCGGCGTCATCCAGATCCTGCAGAACCGCAGCGCCCGCCGTGAGGAGGAAGGACGCTGACATGAGCGCCACCGCCGCCCCCGCCACCCGACCGACCAGGCACCAGGACCGCTTCCACCGCGGCGCCGCCCGCTGGATCTTGCTCGCCGCGGTGGGACTCCTCGCCGTCGTCATGGTGCTGCCCTTCGTGCTCATGGTGATGAACGCCTTCAAGTCGCCGTCGGACTACTCCTCCGGCTCACCCCTGGCCCTGCCGACCGAGATCTACACCGACGGCCTCGTCTACTTCTGGCACCGGGTCGACTTCCCGGTCAAGCTGTGGAACTCCATCTGGACCAGCGCCCTCGTCGCCGTCCTGGGGACCTTCCTGTCCCTGTTCAACGCCTACGCCATCGGCGTGGGCCGGGTGAAGGGACGGGCCTGGATCATCGCCCTGTTCATGATCGCGAACATGCTGCCCCAGGAGGGGCTCATCTACCCGCTGTTCATGATGGCCCGCAAGGTCGGGCTCACGGACAGCCCCTGGTCGATCGTCGTCATCTTCACCGTCATCCAGTCCGCCTTCGGCACCTACCTGCTGTCCTCCGTCCTGGGCACCTTCCCCCGGGCCCTGCTGGAGGCGGCCGAGCTCGACGGCGCCTCGCGCTGGCAGATCCTGTGGAGGGTCGTCTACCCGATCGTGAGACCCACCATGAGCGTGCTCATGATCTTCTTCTTCATCTGGACGTGGAACGAGTTCTTCATCCCGCTGGTCATGCTCACCTCCGGCGACACCCAGACCGTCCCCATCGCGCTGTCCAGCCTCCAGGGCGACCGCATGCTCGACGTGCCCACCCTCAACGCGGGAGCACTGGTCTCCCTCGTCCCGACCTTCCTGTTCTTCCTGGTCTTCCAGCGCACCCTGACCCGCGGCGTCACCGCCGGCGCCGTCAAGTGAGCAGGGACCCCCACCCACCCCAGAGGAACCACCGATGAAGTTCTCCAACGGCTACTGGCTCGACCGGGACGGCTACCAGGTGAGCAGGGCCCGCGGGCTGCTCGACCTCAGCGCCGACGACGGAGCCGTGCACGCCCACGCCCCCGTCCGGCCGGTCCTCACCCGCGGTGACACCCTCAACACGGCCCTGCTGAGCGCCACCTTCACCGCCGTCGCCGACGGCGTCATCAAGGTCGAGCTCGTCCACCACAAGGGTCGCCGTGAGCGCGGTCCGCGCTTCGAGGTCACCACCGACCCCGGCTACAGGGGCGTCGTCGAGCAGGAGGGCGACGGCCTCGTCCTGCGCGCGGGCGACCTCGCCGTCGGCCTGGCCGAGGGAGCGGACTGGACGGCGGCCTTCACCCACGCCGGCCGGCCCCTGACCGCCTCCCTGCCGCGCGCCGTCGCCCACGTCACCGGCCCGGACGGGCGCACCTGGATGCGTGAGCAGCTGAGCCTGCGCCCGGGCGAGCGCGTCTACGGGCTGGGGGAGCGCTTCGGCGCCCTCACCAAGAACGGCCAGAGCGTCGACATCTGGAACGAGGACGGCGGCACCGCCTCCGAGCAGGCCTACAAGAACGTCCCCTTCTACCTCACGAGCGCCGGCTACGGCGTCCTCGTCGACCACCCGGGCGGCGTCTCCTTCGAGGTCGGCTCCGAGGTCAACACCCGCACCCAGTTCTCCGTCGAGGGTGAGCGCCTGACCTACTACCTCATCGACGGCCCCACCCCCAAGGACGTCCTGCGCCGGTACACGGCCCTGACCGGGCGAGCGCCGATGGTGCCCACCTGGTCCTTCGGCCTGTGGCTGACGACCTCCTTCACCACCTCCTACGACGAGGAGACGGTCACCTCCTTCGTGGACGGGATGGAGGAGCGGGACCTGCCCCTGAGCGTCTTCCACTTCGACTGCTTCTGGATGCGCGGCTTCCACTGGTGCGACTTCGTGTGGGACCCCGAGACCTTCCCGGACCCCGCCGGGATGATCGCGCGCATGAAGGCCCGGGGACTGCGGGTCTGCGCCTGGATCAACCCCTACATCGCCCAGCGCTCGCGGCTCTTCGACGAGGGTGCCGAGCGCGGCTACCTCGTGCGCACCACCGACGGCGACGTCTGGCAGACGGACCTGTGGCAGGCGGGCATGGGGCTGGTGGACTTCACCAACCCGGAGGCGGTGGCCTGGTACCGCGAGCACCTGAGGGGCCTGCTCGACATCGGCGTCGACTGCTTCAAGACGGACTTCGGTGAGCGGGTGCCGGTGGCCGGCATCGCCTGGCACGACGGCTCCGACCCGGAGAAGATGCACAACTACTACGCCCACCTGTACAACACGGCCGTCTTCGACCTGCTCAGGCAGGTGCGCGGTGAGGGCGAGGCCGTCCTCTTCGCCCGCTCCGCCACGGCCGGGGGCCAGCGGCTGCCCGTCCACTGGGGCGGAGACAACGAGTCCACCTACGCCTCCATGGGGGAGACCCTGCGCGGTGGGCTGTCGCTCACGAGCTCCGGCTTCGCGTACTGGAGCCACGACATCGGGGGCTTCGAGGGCACCCCGGACCCGGAGGTCTTCAAGCGCTGGGTCGCCTTCGGGCTCCTGTCCTCCCACGCGCGGCTGCACGGCTCGGGCTCGGTGCGCGTGCCGTGGTCCTTCGGCGAGGAGGCGGTGGACGTCACCCGCGCCTTCATCCGTCTGCGCCTGTCCCTCATGCCCTACCTGTACGCGGCCGCCGAGGAGGCGCACGCCACCGGCACGCCGATGATGCGCTCCATGTTCCTCGAGCTCCCCGAGGACCGCGGCTCCTGGGACGTCGACACCCAGTACATGCTCGGCCCCGACCTGCTCGTCGCCCCCGTCATGGACCCCGACGGCGAGGTGGACGTCTACCTGCCCCCGGGCACCTGGACCTCCTACTGGACCGGTGAGAGCCTCCAGGGCCCGCGCTGGGTCCACGAGACCCACACGGCCGCCACGCTGCCGCTGTACGTGCGCGGGGGCGCGGTCCTTCCCCTGGCCCAGGGCCTGAGCCGCCCGGAGGACGACTGGGTCCCCGGGCTCGCGCTGCGGGCCTACGAGCTGGCCGACGGCGAGGAGAGGGTTGTCGCCGTCCCGGCCCACGACGGGCTCGAGGCCGCCGTCTTCCGCCTCGTGCGCGACGGCGGGGTGCTGAGGGCGACGGCCTCGGGCGCGCGTGGCGCGTGGACGCTCGAGGCCGGGGCGCAGCGCGTGACGGGACAGGGTGACACGACCGTCGAGCTCGCCCTCGGCTGAGGCCGCGCTCCACCGCGAGCTCGAGGGTGAGGGCGCGAGACCGAGCCCTGAGACCTCGAAGTCGGCACGTCACCCTCGAGCTCGCGCACGATGGACGGCCGGCGGCGGGCGGCGTCACCCGGCCGCGGGCAGGCGCACGGTGAAGGTCGTGCCGTGCTCGCGCGCCCAGCCGTCCACGGCGCCACGGCGCAGCGCCGCCCCGGCTGAGGGCGCGTCGCCCTGGCGCACGGAGTCCACCGTGAGGGTGCCGCCGTGCGACCTCACGATGGCCAGGGCGATCGACATGCCCAGGCCGGTGGAGCCGGTGCGGCGCTCGCGCGAGGCGTCGGCGCGGGCGAAGCGCTCGAACAGCCGCTCGCGCACGGCCGGGTCGATGCCCGGGCCGTCGTCGGAGACCGAGATGACCCAGCTGCCCGCCCTGCCTGGCGCGCCGGGCGCCGGGGCCGCCGTCGGCCCGGGGCCCGGCGGCTCACGGCGGATGCGGGTGACGACCCGGGACCCGGCGGGGGTGTGCACGCGCGCGTTGGCGAGCAGGTTGACGACCACCTGCTGCAGGCGCGCCTCGTCCCCGGTGACGACGGGCGGCCCGGTGTCCTCAGGGTCCTCGGGCTCCTCCTCGGACTCGTCCCCGTCCCCGAGGGCGGACAGGTCGAGCACCCACTCCTGCCCGGGCCCCGCGGCGCGCGCGTCACTGACCGTGTCGAGCAGCAGGGCGAGCAGGTCCACCTCCTCGTGGCGCAGCTCGCGCCCGGCGTCGAGCCTGGCCAGCAGCAGCAGGTCCTCCACCAGGGCGGTCATGCGCACGGACTCGGAGCGGACGCGCTGCAGGGCGTGCAGGGCCTCCTCCGGCAGGGCGGCGTCGGCCCCCTCGCGCTGGATGAGCTCGGTGTAGCCGCGGATCGAGGCCAGCGGGGTGCGCAGCTCGTGGGAGGCGTCGGCGACGAACTGGCGCACCTGCGTCTCCGACCTCTGGCGGGCGGCGAGCGCGGCGTCGACGTGGTCCAGGAGCGTGTTGAGGGCCGTGCCCACCTGCCCGACCTCCTGCGAGGAGGCCAGGTCCTCCTCGCTCACGCGCTCGTCGATGCTCACCTCGCCGCTCGCCAGGGGTTGGGAGGCGACGCGCTGGGCCGTCGTGGCGACCCTCTCGAGCGGTGCGGTGGCGGAGCGGACCATGGACCTGCCGACGAGCGCGGCGACGACGGCGCCGACGACGGCGATGGCGAGCTCGATGACCAGCTGCGTGCGCACGAGGGTGTTGTCGCCCCTCATCGACAGGCCGGTGACGACGACGTCTCCGGTGGTCTCGTCGCGGGCGACGAGGACCCGGTAGTCGCCGAGCGAGTCGATGGACACGGTGACGGGCTCGCCGGTGGGCTCGAGGGAGAGCAGGGCCGCGGTCTCCCGTGCGGACAGCGCCTGGTAGGTGCCGTCGTCGTCGATGTACCCGGCGCGGACGGTGGTGGCGGCGCCGGTCGCGCCGTCCTTGCCGGCACCGGGGGAGATGACGGAGAGGGTCCCGGTGGACTGCCCGGTGGCGTCCAGGCCCTCGGGCACGGGCGGGTGGTGGTCGTCGTCGGCCTCCTCCCCGGTGTCGACGGCACCGGGCACCGGGGAGGGCACGGTGCTGGGCACCGCGTCAGGCACTGTGCCGGCCACCGCGCCGGTCGCTGCGTCGCCGGCACCCGCCGTCGCGCACCGCTGCCCCTTCTGGCCGTCCTTCCCGCCGTCACCGAGGCCGGCCTGCACGGTGAGGCCGTGCCGGCGGGCGGCGGCGCGCTCGGAGGCGGCGACGAGCTGCTCGTCGAGCCGGTCCATGAGCGTGTGACGCAGGCTGAGCGTCGAGAAGGCGCCCATGAGGGCGGCCATGAGCAGGACGAGGGCGAGGACCCCGGCCGCCAGGCGGGTCCTCAGGCTCCGGCGCCGGGCGGGCTCAGCGCGCACTGTCGGCAGGCTTGAGGACGTAGCCGACGCCGCGCATCGTGTGGATCATGGGGGCGCGGCCCTTGTCGATCTTGCGGCGCAGGTAGGAGATGTACAGCTCGACGATGTTGGCCTGCCCGCCGAAGTCGTAGTTCCACACGCGGTCGAGGATCTGCGCCTTGGACAGGACCCGTCGCGGGTTGCGCATGAGGTAGCGCAGCAGCTCGAACTCCGTGGCCGTCAGGCGGATCTCGTCGCCGGCCCGCCACACCTCGTGGGAGTCCTCGTCCATGCGCAGGTCGCCCACCTCGAGGACGTTGTCCTGCTCCTGCGCCGAGGCCCCCGAGCGCCGCAGGAGGGCGCGCAGACGGGCGACGACCTCCTCGAGGCTGAAGGGCTTGGTGACGTAGTCGTCGCCGCCGGCGGTGAGTCCCGCGACGCGGTCCTCGACGGCGTCCCTCGCGGTGAGGAAGAGGACGGGGACGGTCGGCTGGTGTCCGTGGATGCGGCGCATGACCTCCAGACCGTCGAAGTCGGGCAGCATGATGTCGAGGACGACGACGTCGGGCTGGATCTCCTGGGCGGCGCGCACGGCGGCCACGCCGGTGCCGGCGGTGGTGACCTCCCAGCCCTCGTAGCGCAGGGCGGAGGCGAGGAGGTCTGCCAGCATCTGCTCGTCGTCGACGACGAGGACGCGCACGGGCGACCCGTCGGGGCGGGTGAGGGTCTCGGTGGGAGTAGTCATGGTCTCATTCAAGATGAGGTGGCTGTGCGCAGCCTGTGGACTCTTTCTGCGTCGTTCCAGTGTTTTGGTGAAGTCGCGCCGGTGACGGGGCGCGGGCGGGCTCTCAGGAGCCTGGGTCATCTGCGCGCCATTACGCCATCGCCGCCCCGTTCGGCGTGCGCGACGCGCCGATCTCAGGCAGTCTTTGGCACGTACCTGAACGACTCACAGAGACTGGACTGAGCGTGGAGACACAGGTCGGCTACGAGCGCTTCTTCGACCCCGAGGACATCTTCTTCTCGACGACCGACAGGCGCGGCGTCATCACGAGGTCGAACCGCACCTTCGACACCCTGTCGCGCTACCACCGCGACCGCCTCATCGGCGCACCGCACAACATCATCCGCCACCTCGACATGCCCGCAGGCGTCTTCCGCCTCATGTGGGACGACCTCGAGGCCGGCCGCCCGGCCTGCGCCTACGTGCGCAACCGGGCCGCCGACGGGCTGGACTACTGCGTCTTCGCCACGATCGTGCCCGTGAGCAACGGCTACCTGTCCGTGCGGACCAAGCCCCTGGACACCACCACCCTCGAGACGGTGAGCACCGTCTACCGCACCGTGCGCGCCAAGGAGCGCGCGGAGGCCGCCCAGGGCGCCTCGCGCCGCCGGGTCGGAGAGGTCGGCGCCGCCGCGCTGACCGCCGAGCTCAACGGCCTGGGCTTCGACTCGCTGTACGCCATGACGCTCCAGCAGCTGCCCCGGGAGGTCTCCGCCCTCGTGTCCGCGGGTGTGCGCGTGCCCGGGCCCATGGGCGTGGACGGGCCCGTCACCCGCATCCTCGAGGCCGCCGGGCACCTCGAGCGCGAGACCAACCTCCTCGTCTTCGAGCTGGAGGAGTACCTGCGGCTGCTGACCTCGATGTCGGGCACGCGCAGCGGCCTGCTCGACGTCGCCGACCGCGCCGACGCCTTCGGCCGCGTCGTCGGAGGCCGCCGTCTCAACATCGCCGACCGCGCCGACGCCCTGGCCTCACAGGTCATCGAGCTGTCGCAGACGGTCGCGCCCCGCCTGCGCAGCCTGCCCGAGGGCATGGACGCGCTGCGCACCGCCGTCCTGGAGCTGCGCTACTCCGTCGCCCTCATCCGCCTGCACACCCTCATGGTGGGGCGCTTCGCCCGCTCCGTGCTCGACGGCAGCGAGGAGTCCCCGGCCGACTCCATCGCCGCCCTGTGCGAGGCGCTGGAGTCCGGCTTCGCCCGGCTGGGCCCGGTGTGCCGTGAGGTGGAGGAGGGCGTGGTCGCGCTCGACGGCGAGATCCGCCAGGTCACCCCGCTGCTGGACCGCATGGTCCGGCGCCTGAGCAGGTGGGTCGACCGCCGCGGCGGTCGCAGCACGGTGACCGCGGAGGCCGCCGACCTCGTCGAGCACGGGACCCCGGAGGTCAAGGACCTGGCGGCCCTGGCCGCCGAGTGCCGCGGGCTCCACCTGCCCTACCACGAGGACGCCGTCAACCAGCGGCTGGCGGTGCTGCGCCAGGCGGTCGGCCAGCTCTGAGCCCCCTGCGGCGGCCGGGAGGCGGCCCGGTCCAGGGGATGCGTTACGCTCGCCCGCGAGGCGACGCCCTGTCGGCGTGCGCACGCCGGGGTCCCCGTCGTCGCCCCACCTCAGCGAAGAAGGTTCCACGTGTCCAAGAAGCTCGTCATCGTCGAGTCGCCGAACAAGGTCCGCTCCATCGCGGGGTACCTGGGCTCCGACTTCGACGTCGAGGCCTCCGTCGGGCACATCCGCGACCTCGCCCAGCCCTCGGAGCTGCCCGCCGAGGAGAAGAAGGGCCCCTACGGCAAGTTCGCCGTCGACGTCGAGGACGGCTTCAAGCCCTATTACGTCATCAACCCCGACAAGAGGAAGACGGTCACCCAGCTGCGCAAGGCCCTCAAGGAGGCCGACGAGCTCTACCTCGCCACGGACGACGACCGCGAGGGCGAGGCCATCGCCTGGCACCTGCTCGAGGTCCTCAAGCCCAAGGTCCCCGTCAAGCGCATGACCTTCACGGAGATCACCCGGGAGGCGGTGGGCCGCGCCCTGGAGAACACCCGCGAGCTCGACACCGACCGCGTGGACGCCCAGGAGACGCGCCGCATCCTCGACCGCCTCGTCGGCTACGAGGTCTCCCCGGTCCTGTGGCGCAAGGTGCGCGCGGGCCTGTCCGCCGGGCGCGTGCAGTCCGTCGCCACCCGCCTCGTCGTCGAGCGCGAGCGCGAGCGCATGGCCTTCACGGCCGCCGGCTACTGGGGTGTCGAGGCCGAGCTGGCCGCCGGCGGCGGCGTGGGGGAGGAAGCCCAGTCCTTCACGGCCCGCCTCGCCACCCTCGACGGGCGCCGCGTCGCCACCGGCCGCGACTTCAACGACTCCGGCCAGCTGCGCCCCGCCGCCGTCAAGGCGGGCACGGTCCACCTGCACGAGGGCGGGGCCCGCGCCGTGGCCGACGCCGTGCTGCGCTCGGCCCCGCAGGTCGCCGAGGTCGAGGAGAAGCCCTACAAGCGCCGCCCGGCGGCCCCCTTCACCACCTCCACCCTCCAGCAGGAGGCCTCGCGCAAGCTGCGCATGAACCCGCGCGAGACGATGCGCGTGGCCCAGGGCCTGTACGAGAACGGCTTCATCACCTACATGCGCACCGACTCGACGGTCCTGTCCAGCCAGGCGGTCAGCGCCGCCCGCGCCCAGGTCGCCGAGCTCTACGGCCCCGAGTACGTGCCCGCCAAGCCGCGCCTGTACGCCACCCGGACCAAGGGCGCCCAGGAGGCCCACGAGGCGATCCGCCCCGCCGGGGACCACTTCCGCACCCCCGCCCAGGTCGCGGACGAGCTCTCCGGCTCCCAGTTCCGCCTCTACGAGCTCATCTGGAAGAGGACGGTCGCCTCCCAGATGGCCGACGCCGTCGGCTCCACCGCCACCGTGCGCGTGCAGGTGCCGCTGACGGGCGCCGACGGCGGGGCGCGCGACGCGGGCCTGACCTTCCGCACCGCGGGCCTGACCGCCTCGGGCACGGTCATCACCTTCCGGGGGTTCCTCGCCGCCTACGAGGAGGGGCGCGACGCGGACCGCTACGAGTCCGGCTCGGACAAGGACGTGCGCCTGCCCGCCATGAGGGCAGGGGACCCGCTGCGCGCGCTGGGCGCCGAGGCCGCCGGCCACGAGACGACGCCCCCGCCCCGCTACACGGAGGCCTCACTGGTCAAGGCCCTGGAGGAGCGCGAGATCGGGCGCCCCTCGACCTACGCGGCGACGATGAGCGTCATCGCGGACCGCGGCTACGTCGACCACCGGGGTCAGGCCCTCGTGCCCACCTGGCTGGCCTTCGCGGTCACGCGCCTGCTCGAGGAGAACTTCGCCGAGCTCGTCGACTACGACTTCACCGCCTCCATGGAGCGCGACCTGGACCGCATCGCCGCCGGTGAGGAGGAGCGGGTCTCCTGGCTGGACCGCTTCTACAACGGCGCCCGCGCCCAGGAGGGGGCCGACGGCGAGGCCGGGCCGACGGGGGAGCGCAGCCTGAGACAGATGCTCGACAACCTCGGCGAGATCGACGCCCGGGCCGTCAACTCCATCGACATCGGCCAGGGCGTGACCCTGCGCGTGGGCCGCTACGGGCCCTACCTGGAGGACGCGGAGGGCGCGCGCGCCAACGTGCCCTCCGACATCGCCCCGGACGAGCTCACCGTGGACAGGGCCCGCGAGCTGTTCGAGCGGGCCGCCGACGACGGCCGCGAGCTCGGCACCGACCCCGCCACCGGGCACACGATCATCGCCAAGGACGGCCGCTACGGCCCCTACGTCACCGAGGTCCTTCCCGAGGAGGCCGAGGACGGAGCCGATGCCGGGGACGCCAAGCCCCGCAAGCGGGCCGCGCGGAAGGCCGCCAAGCCGCGCACGGCCTCCCTGTTCAAGAGCATGAGCCTGGCGACGGTGACCCTCGAGCAGGCCCTCGACCTGCTGAGCCTGCCGCGCGTCGTCGGCCAGGACGCCGAGGGCGTGGACATCACCGCGCAGAACGGCCGCTACGGCCCCTACCTCAAGAAGGGCACGGACTCGCGCTCCCTGGAGACGGAGGAGCAGCTGTTCACGGTCACGCTCGAGCAGGCCAACGAGCTCTTCGCCCAGCCCAAGCGCCGCCGCGGCCAGGCCGCGGCACGCGGCCCGCTGCGCGAGCTGGGCACGGACCCGGTCTCCGGGCGGCCCGTGGTCATCAAGGACGGGCGCTTCGGCCCGTACTTCACCGACGGCGAGACGAACGTGACCCTGCGCCGTGACGACGACCCGGCGACCGTGACCCCCGAGCGCGCCTACGAGCTGCTGGCGGAGAAGCGCGCCAAGGGGCCCGTCAAGAAGCGCACGACGCGCAGGACGACGGCGAAGAAGCCGGCCGCCGGGAGGACGGCCTCCCGCTCCGCGAGGAAGGCCTGAGGACGAGGGTCTGGGCGGGCCCGCCCAGACCGGCCCCGCTCAGGTGCCCCCCGCGCCAGTGTCCTCGCAGGAGCGCTGCGAGGCCGGCAGTGGGACGGCACGGCGGATCTCCTGGACGACGTCCAGCATCCTGCGCTCCGCGTCCTCCGAGCAGGAGAGCGCCGTCAGCTGACGGCTCAGGCGCTTGAGCAGGGAGGCGGCCGTCTGCCGCACGTCGCGCATCTCGCTCAGGGCCGTGACGGCGGCGCCGTCGACGATCGCGATGATCATCTCCGGGGTGGCGGGCACCTCCAGCCGGTCGAGCA
Source organism: Actinomyces sp. AC-20-1 (assembly GCF_023369555.1). Classification (GTDB taxonomy): domain Bacteria; phylum Actinomycetota; class Actinomycetes; order Actinomycetales; family Actinomycetaceae; genus Actinomyces. Next base: position 18,109 of record NZ_JACJVC010000005.1, read on the forward strand.
CCCGGGCGACGGCCGCGTTGAGGCGGCTCCGCCCCTCGCGGTAGGCGCGCCCGACGGGCTGGGAGGTGTTGGCGGAGATCAGCTGCATGTAGTGGCCCAGGTAGGGCCCCTCGGCGGGCAGCGTCGCCTCCAGCAGGAGCTCGATGCGCCCTTCGAGCTCGGGCAGGGACTCGAGGGCCTCGACCTTCTGGGCGGTGCGCTCGGCGCGCTCGGCCCACTGGCTGATGTTGAGCTGGCCGGCGTGGTAGAGCAGGTCGTCCAGCCCGTTGAAGTAGTAGGTGGTGGCGGACAGGGAGCAGCCGGCGCGCTGGGCGACGGCGCGGTGGCTGATGGCGGTGGGACCGGACTCCCGGATGAGGGCGGCGGCGGCCTCGATGATGGCCTGCCTGCGCACCTCACCCTTCACCGTGGCGGCTGCGGGACGGACGGGTGGGGAAGTGTCCATGGCAGGATTTTAGGTGCGGCGGCGGGTTCTGGGCCGGTGGTCCGGTACCTGGGCGGACCGGTCAGCGCGTGGAGCGCTTGACGACGGACAGGTCCAGTGGCGGGGCCCAGTGGGAGACCAGGAGGGACACCAGGGCCAGGCCCGCCACGGCTGTGAGGTAGTAGGCGGGGGCGGCCTGCGAACCCGAGACGAGGATGAGCCAGGTCGCGACGAAGGGGCAGGTGCCGCCCAGCAGGGTGTTGGCCAGGTTGAAGGACAGGGCGAAGCCCGAGTAGCGCACCGAGGTCGGGAAGCTCTCCGCGAGGAAGGAGGCCAGGGTCCCGTCGTTGGTGGTGAGGATGAGGGCGAAGAGGATCTCGCACAGCACCACCACCCACAGGGAGCCCACCGACATGAGGTGGAACAGAGGGATCGAGGCGACGACGAAGGCGACACAGGCCAGGACGAGCACCTTGCGCCGTCCGACGACGTCGGAGACGTGCCCCATGAGGAAGATGAAGGCGATGTAGACGACGAGGGTGACGGAGGTCGCCAGGGTGGCCGCCGTCTCGGAGTGCCCCAGCTCGTGCTCGACGTAGTTGGGCATGTAGCTCAGCAGCATGTAGAAGGCGACCGCGTTGAGGCAGCTGACGCCGAAGCAGGCCAGGAGCGCCCGGCGGTGGGAGGTGAGCAGCAGGCGCAGGGGCTCGGCCCAGCGTGAGCGTGAGGGTGCCTGCTGGGTCTGGCTGCTGGCCGCCTTCGCCACGAGCGCCTGGTAGGCGGGGGAGTCCTCGAGGTGGACGCGGATGTAGCGGCCGACGAGGCCCAGGGGGCCGGCGAGCAGGAAGGGCACACGCCAGCCCCACGTGACCATGGAGGTGTCGTCGAGGAAGGCGTACAGGCCGGAGACGAACAGGGAGCCCATGAGCAGGCCGCAGGCGGTGGAGGCGGGCACGAGGGAGACGTAGATGCCGCGCTTGGAGGGCGGGGCGTACTCTGCCAGGAAGGTCCCGGCGCCCGCGTACTCGCCGGAGGCGGAGAAGCCCTGGCACATGCGCATGGCGACGAGCGCGACGGCCGCCCACAGGCCGATCTGGTTGTAACCGGGCAGGATCCCGACGACGAAGGTCGCCCCCGACATGATGAGTATGGACCAGGACAGCGCCCAGCGCCGCCCGAGCCGGTCCCCGAGGATGCCCCACACGACGGCGCCGACGGGACGCAGGATGAAGGAGGTGGCGAAGACGGCGAAGGCGTACAGCAGCCGGCCGGTCGGGGAGGACTCGGGGAAGAAGACCAGGCCGATGACGGAGGCGAGGTAGCCGTAGGAGGCGTAGTCGAACCACTCGATGAAGTTGCCGATGAAGGAGGCCTTGGCGGCGCGGCGCACGGCGTGGCCGTGGTCTCCCGTCCCGCTGGCCGCGGTGGTGGCGGAGTCAGCGCTCGACATGGGGGACTCCCTCGTGCTCAGCGGGCTCAGCGACCTCGGCGGCGTCGCCGCGCCGGGCACCGTTGCGCGAGAGGGCGTCGACGACGATGGGTGCGAAGCCGCCGCCGATGATGAGCAGGCCGCCCACGGCGCCGGTGGGGGTCATGGTCTCGTGGAAGACGAGGAACCCGCAGATGATGGCGACGACGCACTCCCAGTAGGAGATGGTCGACATCTCGACGGCGGGGAGGTTGCGCCCGGCGACGACGAGGAAGCCGAGGGCGAACAGGCCGCTGAAGAAGAACAGCCCGAAGGCCCACGCCCAGTTCGTCGGGGAGAAGGTGGACACGCCGTGCCAGGGGCGCAGGACCAGGGACATGCACAGGGTCGCCACGGCCGCCCAGAGGAAGTTCCAGGTCCCGCGCACGATGGAGTCGACGTCCTTGCGGTAGCCGTTGAAGAACAGGGCCATGCCGTAGAAGACCCCGGACAGGAGGCCGAAGAGGTCGCCCAGGGGCTTCTGGGGGTACTCGGCGGAGGAGGTGGACAGGTCGAGGCCGAAGTGGAGGCGGCCGCCGTCGAAGTCGATGATCTGGATGGTCATGAGCATGCCGACGAAGACGAGCAGCAGGAAGACGCCGTTGAGCAGGCTCACCTTCTCCTTGCGGAAGATGCGCGCCAGGATCGTGCAGAACAGCGGCCCGGTGTAGATGAGGAAGACCGCGTTGGCGATCGAGGTCATGAGGGTCGAGGAGATGTAGAAGCCCAGGGACAGGCCGATGCTCACCCCTCCCATGACGATCGCGGGGCTGAGCCGGGTGGAGCGGAACAGGGAGGTCTTCCTCAGCGCGAGGAGCATGAGCGTGAAGCCGATGAGGCCCAGGCTCATGCGCCCGAAGGCGAGGAAGGAGCCGATGACGGACTTGTCGGCGTCGGCGAGGTCGGCGGTGGTGCCCCGCGAGAGGGTGCCGACCAGGCCCATTCCCGTGGCGGACAGGATCATGGCGATGGCGCCGAGCTTCTTGTTCATCACGTACTCGCCGGACGTCGTTGTCGCGGCAGGGGATGTCTTCATGGGGGTTCCTCAGGCGGTGGGCGGGCTCAGGGGTCGAAAGGGTACGGGGTGGTGGCGGTGGGTTCGGGACAGGGGGACCGGGGCGGGTGGTGAGCGGGGGCTCGGGATGGGGGCCGGGGCCCGGGGCGCCGCTGCTGGACCAGCGGCGCCCCGGGCCCCGGCGGGTGGGTCTCAGACCCGCGTCGGGTCCTCGACCTGGTTCGGGAAGTAGTCCTCGCAGCCGCCCTCGCGGTAGACGTCCGCGGTGGCGCAGTGCAGGGCACCGCCGAAGGGGTAGGCGTCGCGGAAGGGCACCGGGATGACGTTCATGCCCAGCTTGTCCATCTGCTCCATCTGGTGGACCTCGGAGGCCTCGCAGATGACCGTCTTGTGGTCCAGGACCAGGCAGTTCATCGACAGCCAGACCGAGGAGTAGCACAGCGGCGGCGGGGTCGTGTGAGCCGGCTGGGCGGCGTCGACGATCTGCCAGTCGTTGGCCTCGAAGATCTTGCGCTGCTCCTCAGGCAGGCGGCGCTGCGGGTTGTTGATGATGAGGCCCGGGCGCAGCGGCACGAAGGTCGCGTCGATGTGGATCGGGTAGGGGTCGCCCGGGAAGTTGACGGCGTGGACGCGCAGGTCCGGGTAGTAGCGCTTGAACCACTCCATGGCCGTGCGGTTGGTGGTCAGGCCGTGCTGGATGAACAGGTCCTTGCCCAGGCGCAGCACGTCGGCGGCGTCCCACATGGGCTCCACCTCAGTGGTGACGAAGTCCTTGTTGGCGGTGCGCTCCAGGCGCTCCTCCAGGGAGATCTTCTCGTCGTAGTAGTTGTGCTTGTAGGACTTGTCGGTCAGGCGCGGGCGCGGGGCCTGGGTCCACTTGAACTCGGGGTCCTCGTCGAAGTACTGCTTCATGAGCGGCCAGTAGGCGAGGTACTCGAAGTAGCGGCAGCGGAAGGAGTTGGCCGAGGCCATGATCTCGTTGCCGATGGTGAGCAGGATGTCGCGGGGCGGCATGCAGGTCATCATCGAGTCGTTGCGGAAGTCCGGCGTCTGGATGTGCTGGTTCCACTGCAGGGGCGTGGGGCGGTCGACCTTGACGCCGTGCTCCTCGAGGGTCTTGGCGAGGAAGTCGAGCTGGGCGGCGGCCTTCTCCACGGTCTCCTGGGGGCGGGGGCCCCACATGCCGCGCATCTCGGAGTCGACGGGCACCTTCTCCGAGGTGGCGGGCTCCTCGGGCGGGATGACCGAGTTCTCCGCGCGGCCGACGATGACGTGCTTGAGCGGGTCGAAGTCGTTCCACGAGTTGACGATCTTCGTCATGTTCTCTCACTCCTTTGTGATGGTGTGTTCGTGGTGGTTCGGTGCCGGCCGGTGGCCGACGGGTGGTAGGTGCCCGGACGGGGCTGGTGTGTGGTCGGGCGGCTCCTGGGGTCAGCGGTGGTACGGGGTGGTGGGTGGATAGGTCAGTGGGGCCGCCGGAAGGCGCGCCGGCCCCACCGACCAGCCGGTGGGCGGGGCTCAGCCCCTGCGCAGGCGGGCGTCGTGCGGCTCGGGCACCTCGGGGCGGATGTCGTCCGGGCCGCCGTAGTTGCCGCCCGCGGTGACGACCGTGCCGGCACGGCCCTCGATGATCTCCAGCGCGTCCTCCAGGCGGCCGATGGCGGCCATGTCCCCGGTGAGCTCGACGAAGCGGCAGACGGCCTCGACCTTGGGTCCCATGGAGCCCGCCGGCAGGTCCATCGCCCGCAGGGAGGCGGGGGTGGCGCGGGAGACGGTCTTCTGCTCGGGGGTGCCGAAGCCGGTGCACACGCCGTCGACGTCGGTGAGGATGAGCAGGGCGTCGGCCTCCAGGTCCTCGGCGAGGACGGCGGCGGTGAGGTCCTTGTCGATGACGGCCTCGATGCCCTCAAGCTTGCCCTTGGCGTTGCGGATGACGGGCACGCCCCCGCCTCCGGCGCACACGACGACGGCGCCGGCCTGGAGCATGATGCGGGCCATGCGGGTCTCGATGACGCGCTGGGGCTTGGGGGAGCCGACGACGCGGCGCCAGTAGGGGCCGTCGGGCTTGACGGTCCAGCCCTTCTCCGCGGCGAGGGCCTTGGCGGTGGCCTCGTCGTAGACCTCGCCGACGAACTTGGTCGGGTTGGAGAAGGCCGGGTCGCCGGACAGGACGAGGGTCTGGCTGATGAGGGAGACGACGTGGCGTCCGGGCAGCGCGTTCTGCATGGCCTGCAGGAGCCAGTAGCCGATCATGCCCTGGGTCTCGGCACCGAGGGTGTCGAAGGGGTAGGGCTCGCTCAGCCTCTCGTCGTTGGCGGACTCCAGGGCGAGGGTGCCCACCTGGGGCCCGTTGCCGTGGGTGATGATGAGCTCGTGCTTCTCGGCGAGCTTGGCGAGCTGGCGGGCGGCGAGCTCGACGTTCCTGATCTGGGAGCGGGCGTCGGGCTTCTCCCCGCGCCGCATGAGGGCGTTGCCTCCCAGGGCGACGACGATGCGCACGTCAGTCCTCCCAGGTCCCGAGGGTGGCGACCATGACGGCCTTGATGGTGTGCATGCGGTTCTCGGCCTGGTCGAAGGAGACGTTGCGCTCGGTCTCGAAGACGTCGTCGGTGACCTCCAGGCCGTCGAGGCCGGTCTTGGCGTAGATGTCCTCGCCGACGGTCGTGTTGCGGTCGTGGAAGGCGGGCAGGCAGTGGAGGAACTTGACGTCGTCGTTGCCGGTGCGGGCGACGAGCTCGGCGTTGACCTGGTAGGGGTGCAGGAGGGCGATGCGCTCGTCCCACACCTCCTTGGGCTCGCCCATGGAGACCCACACGTCGGTGTAGAGGAAGTCGACGCCGGACACGCCCTCGTCGACGTCGCTGGTGATCGTGATGCGGGCACCGGTCTCGGCGGCCAGGCGCTCGGCGTGGGCGACGACCTCGGGGGCGGGGGCGAGCTCGGCGGGGCCGACGAGGCGCACGTCCATGCCCATGAGGGCACCGGAGACGAGCAGGGAGTTGGCGACGTTGTTGCGCGAGTCCCCCAGGTAGGCGAAGGAGATCTCCTTGAGGGGCTTGCCGGCGTGCTCGAGCATGGTGAGCTGGTCCGCCAGGGCCTGGGTGGGGTGCCAGTCGTCGGTGAGGCCGTTCCACACGGGCACGCCGGACAGGGCCGCGAGCTGCTCGACCTTGGCCTGCTCGTCACCGCGGTACTCGATGCCGTCGAACATGCGGCCCAGGACGCGGGCGGTGTCGGCGACGGACTCCTTGTGGCCCATCTGGGAGCCGGAGGGGTCGAGGTAGGTGACGTGGGCGCCCTGGTCGTGGGCGCCGACCTCGAAGGAGCAGCGGGTGCGCGTGGAGGTCTTCTCGAACAGCAGGGCGATGTTCTTGCCCTCCAGGCGCCTGACCTCGCGGCCGGCCTTCTTGTCGGCCTTGAGCTGGGCAGCGAGGTTGAGCAGGATGCTCCACTCTCCGGCGGTGAAGTCGATCTCCTTGAGGAAGGAGCGGCCGGACAGGGGGTAGGTCATAGGTATCTCCTTTGACATCTGTGACGTGGGTGGTGGCGGGGGCCGGGGGTCAGTCGAGGGGCTTGCGCAGGATCGGGCAGCTCATGCAGTGCGGGCCGCCGCGGCCGCGGCCGAGCTCGGAGCCGGGGATGGTGAGGACCTCGATGCCCTGGCTGGTGAGGAAGCGGTTGGTGTTGATGTTGCGCTCGTAGGTGATGATGGTGCCGGGGGCGATGGCGAGGGAGTTGGCGCCGTCGTCCCACTGCTCGCGGGCCGCGGAGCGCGAGTCCTGCGGGGTGGTGAGCACGCGGATCTCGTCCAGGCCCAGGGCCTCGGCGATGACGTCGTGCATGCGCTCGGGCGCGTTCTCGGTGACGAGGATCTGCCCGGGGGCGTCGCCGGGGCGCAGAGTCACGGTGGGCAGCATGCCGACGCCGGCGTACTTGGTGAAGGTACCGCGGTCGACCATCGTCATGACGGTGTCGAGGTGCATCTGGGCGCGCGACTTGTGCATCCTCACGGCGATGACCTCGCGGACGCCGCCCTCGAAGAGGCTGGCGGTGAGGTGCTCGACGCCCTGGGGGCAGGTGCGCTCGGAGATGCCGATCATGACGGCGCCGTTGCCGATGATCTGGATGTCGCCGCCCTCGATGCTCATCTCGCGCCCGAGGGTGCCGTCGTTCCACAGGGGGAAGTCGGCCTCGGCGAACAGCGGGTGCCAGCGGTAGATGGCGCGGTAGTTGAGGGTCTCGCGCCGTCGTGCGGTGCGGCGCATCGTGTTGACCGAGACGCCTCCGTAGATCCAGCTGGAGGAGTCGCGGGTGAAGAGGTGGTTGGGCAGGGGGTTGAGCAGGAGGTCCTCGTCGTCGATGGAGGACATGACCATGGAGCTGACGCCGGGCAGCTGCTCGAGCAGCTCGGCCTTGGTGATGCCGGCGATGAGGACCTCGGCGAGGACGTCGGCCTCGGCCTCCTCGGCCCAGCGCCGGACGGTGGGGGCGGCGGTGTGGCCGGTGTGGTGGGGGGTGAGGGCGCCCTCGAGGAGGTACTGGCGCGCCTGCGGGATCTTGACGGTGTCCGTCAGCAGGTCCTTGAGGTAGAGGACGTTGACGCCTCTCTGCTTGAGGACGGCGGCGAACTGGTCGTGCTCCTGCTGGGCCCTCTCGAGCCACAGGACGTCGTCGAAGAGCAGCTCGTCCTTGTTGTCCGGGGTGAGCCGGTTCATCTCCTTGCCGGGGCGGTGGAGGATGACGGTCTCGAGCTCACCGATCTCTGAGTCAACGGAAAACTTCATCGTTCTCGTCTCCAGCACGTGGTGCGGTGTCGCGCTGTGCAGTCGTGGGGTGTGGGGCTGGCGCCCGCTTCCTGAGTGGTACAAGCGTACTAGACATTGCGTAAGTCACAAGGGGCGTCGAAGCGGATTCGGTACATTTGTGCCAAATAGAGAACGCATCGTGAGACGTGGCGTCGTCAAAGTCCGGTCATATCGGGGATATGGGCAGCCCCTCCTCATCTCAGAAGCGACGCCGATGGGGCGGGGAGCACCTGAGAGTTGTAGGAAACAGCAATGCTGTGGAGGGTGAGGCGCCCACCGGCACGGTGCGTCGCCGGGACGGGCGCCGCTGCGCGCCCCGCCGCTACGCTGAGGCCGTGACCGACCCCTCCCGCGCCACCCGCCCCGGCCTGCTCATCTCCTTCGAGGGCGGCGACGGCGTCGGCAAGACCACCCAGATCGAGCACCTGGCCCGCTCGCTCGAGCGCGACGGCCACGAGGTCCTTGTCACCCGAGAGCCCGGAGGCACCGGGCTCGGCTCCGAGATCCGCCGGCTGCTCCTGCACGGCGGCCACGTCGCCCCCCGCGCCGAGGCCCTGCTGTACGCCGCCGACCGCGCCCACCACGTCGCGACGCGGGTCCGACCCGCCCTGGAGCGCGGCGCCGTCGTCCTCACCGACCGCTACCTCGACTCCTCCGTCGCCTACCAGGGCGCCGCCCGCGCGCTCGGGCCCGAGGAGGTCCGCGACCTGTCCCTGTGGGCCACCGAGGGCCTGCTGCCGGACCTCACCGTCCTGCTCGACGCCGACCCCGGCCTGGCGGAGCGGCGCACCGCCGGCAGAGGGGGCAAGGACCGCCTCGAGCGCGAGCCCGGCTCCTTCCGCGCCGCCCTGCGCGAGCAGTTCCTCGCCCTGGCGGAGGCCGAGCCCGAGCGCTTCACCGTCATCGACGCCGACCGGCCGGTCGAGCCGGTCGCCGACGACGTCCGGGCCGCCGTCCTCGCCCTGCTCAGGAGCCGCGGCGCCACCGGGGGCGCTGGGGCCTCTCAAGCCGTCACCGGCTGCCGCTAGCCTGGGCGCGTGAGCATGAGCGTGTGGGACGACGTCGTCGGCCAGGACAAGGTCGTCGCGGACCTCGAGGCCGCGGCGCGCTCCGCCCGCGCCCTGGCCGAGCAGCGAGAGGGGCGTGCGGACACCGCAGGCGCCACCGACGCCACGGGCTCCGCCGGCACCGCGGCCATGACCCACGCCTGGCTCGTCACCGGCCCGCCCGGCTCCGGCCGCTCCAACGCCGCCCGCGCCTTCGCCGCCGCCCTGCAGTGCACCGGCGCCGTGCCCGGCTGCGGCGAGTGCAAGCCCTGCCGCGACGTCATGAGCGGCACCCACCCCGACGTCGTGCGGCTGTCCACCGAGCGGCTCATCATCACGATGGAGGAGGTCAAGGACCTCATCGGCGAGGCCCAGCGCCGCCCCTGGACCGGGCGCTGGCGCGTCATCCTCGTCGAGGACGCCGACCGCATGGCCGAGCGCACCACCAACGTCCTGCTCAAGTCCATCGAGGAGCCGCCGCCGCAGACCGTCTGGGTCCTGTGCACCCCCAGCGCCGACGACGTCCTGCCGACCATCCGCTCGCGCTGCCGCCTCGTCACCCTGCGCGTGCCGCCGCCGCAGGCCGTCGCGGAGCTGCTCGTGCGCCGCGACGGCGCCGACCCGGGGCTCGCCGAGCGCGCGGCCCGCGCCAGCCAGTCCCACATCGGCCTTGCCCGCCACCTCGCCGTGGACCCGGGCGCCTGGGAGCGCCGCCGCCGGCTCCTGCTCGCCCCCGTCTCCCTGCGCAGCGTCGGCGACGCCGTCCTGGCCGCCGCCGAGCTCGTCGAGAACGCGGAGACCGAGGCCAAGGAGGCCACCACCGAGCGCGACGCGCGCGAGCGGGCCGAGCTCCTGCGGGCCCTGGGCATGGAGGGGGACACCAAGGTGCCGCCCGCCCTGCGTGCCCAGGTCCGCCAGCTCGAGGAGGACCAGAAGCGCCGCGCCAAGCGCGCCCGCACGGACGTGCTCGACCGCGCCATGACCGACCTGCTGTCCTTCTACCGCGACGTCCTGGCCACCCAGCTGGGCTCCGACGTCGAGCGCGTCAACATCGACCTCGCCGAGGCCGTGGACCAGGTCGCCCGCACCACCGGGCCGGAGCAGTCCCTCGCCCGCATCGCCGCCATCGAGGAGTGCCGCGCCCGCCTGCGCACGAACGCCTCCGCGCTGCTGGCCGTCGAGGCCCTCATGGTCCAGCTGCGCCCCCAGGCCTGAGCCGGGCGGCAGGTGTGGGCCGGGCAGTACTCCCCGTCGTCGCGCTCGGCCCTGCTCATCGAGGTCACGGTGTCCAAGGGCGTGGCCGCCAGCAACCTCTACCTCATCGCCTCGGACGGCAGGCCCGTCCTCCTGCCCGCCCAGGGCCTCACCGGCTCCATGCGCAAGGAGACCAGGGCCGCCACCGAGACCCTCCGGGTCGCGGACACCCTGTGGGCCTGGGCCGAGGTCCGCGGGCTCGTGCGCGAGTCGGGCCAGTACGTGAGGAGCACGAGCAGGCTCCTCGAGCGCAACCGCCTGTCCCCGGGCCGGGAGCACGAGCTCCGGGCCGCCTACGCGCAGGGCCGGCGCGCGTAGCACCGATAGCGCCGACGGTGGCGGTGGCGCCGGGTGCGCGCTCCCCATCGTGCGGGCGGCGCGCCCCTGCGAGGATCGCCCCGTGAGCACCCCCTCCGCCCACCGGGCCCGGTCTGGCCCCGAGGTCTACGTCCGGCGCCGTCCCCTCATCGAGCGCGTCATGGCCGTGCCCTTCATCGCCCTGGCGGGCACGGCCCTCGCGGGCCTGGTCCCGCTGCTGGCGGGGGCCGTCACCGGCCGCCACCCGGCTGGCTCTGTCGGGCCCGGCCTGGTGCTGCCCACAGTGCTGCTCATCCTCCTGCTCGCCGTGCCCGGGGTCGTCGCCTAACGGCCGCGCCTCGTGGCGGACGCCTCCGGGCTGCACGTGCGCGGCATCCTCACCCGACGGGACCTGCCGTGGCCGGCCAGCCGCGGCGAGCTCGTCACCGTCCCCGTCCTCGGGCTCCGCCGCACGAGGACCATGGCCGTCCAGTACCGTCCCGCGGACGGCTCCCGGGCGGTGACGATCCACGCCCTCGCCCGGCCGACGGTGACGGTCCTCGAGGACCCGGACGCCGTCCAGGAGGCCACCGACCTGTGGCAGTGGGGCGTGAGCCGCGGCTACGTCAACCCGGCCGAGGAGCCCCGGGGTGCCGCCGAGGCGCCCCGCGCCGCCGGGACAGCCACCGCTGGGACCGCGCTCGCGCCGTCGGACCACCTGGGGCTGAGCACCGCCGGGCCGGGCGCCGTCGGCTCCCCGCTGGACCCGGCGCTGCACCAGGCCCAGGCCCTGCACCTGCGCGCCTGGGACAGCGCCCGCGGCGCCCTCACCGTCCTCCTGACCGTGCTCGGGCTCATCCTGACCGCCGTCATCGCCACCCTCCTGAGCCCGGGCAGCGCGGCGGAGGCTGTCGGTGCCGGCGTCGCGCTCCTGTTCTTCGGGCCCCTCACCGCGCTCGTCCTCGTCCTCGCCTCCGGCACGACGACGATCGACGCCGAGGGCTTCCACGTCCGCCGCCTCGGCCGCCTCGGGCGGGTAGACGCCCCCTGGCCCCGCTCGCGCTCCGACCTCTACGTCCACGTGGCGACGAGCGGGCGCTCGGGCAGCACCGGCACCTGCGTCCTGCTCCTGCCCGACGGACGCCCCCTCATGCTGCCGGGGACGGGCGGCGGCAGGGGAGCGGGCGGGGCGCTGCGCGCCTGGGAGACCTCCGAGCGCATCTGGGCGTGGGGCGTGTCGCACGGCCTCGCCCGGGATGACGGCGCCTACCGGCCCTGCGCCGACCGGACTTGGGAGGCGCGGCGCCGGCTCTCCCGGGCCCACCTCGACGTCGAGCGCGCGCGCCTCAGCCCTCGCGCAGGGCCTGCTCCTGCCGGGGGCTCAGACGGTACTGCTTGACCTCCCGGTTGGTGGTGTCGACGTACTGCCCGCTCTCACGCACCAGCCCCCGTGACAGGGCCCACGCCCAGATCGTGTCCGCGTCCACCAGCGACCGCCTCAGGTGCTCGCGGGCCAGCGCCCGCCTCGGAGCCCCCACGGTGCGCAGGGTGCCGGGCACGAGGGAGGCCGAGCCGTCGGCGGCGATGACCCACACCGCGCTGGCGTAGGAGCCCTCCTTCTTGCTCATGACGGCGATGGCGGAGCGCGACGGCGGCCACGGCAGGAGCCTCGTCCCGGTGGCCGTGGTGACGCGGATGCCCTCGCGCGTGAGGACGACGCGCGAGCGGAAGGTGGAGATGAGGTTGTAGACCATCCAGATCGCCAGCCCGATGCAGAACACGCCCCAGGCCTGGGTGAGCAGGCCGTGGCCCTCAATGAGCCGGGCGCGACGCGACGTGCCGGTCCGGGCGTCCGGATGGAGGATGAGCTGCGTGCTGAGCCAGACCATCCCGGGGGCGAGGAGGAGACCGAGGACCAGCGCGCTGATCCTGGTGCTGAGTCTGTGGGTGAAGGCCAGGGGCTCGAGGCCCACACGGACGTGGTCTGCGAGGGAGGTCATGGCGGCATCCTGCCAGGCCCTCCCTCCGGCCCGCAGCGGCGCAGGCTCCCGGGCCGGGGAGCGCTCCCCCTTGAGGAGGAGTGCGGCCCGCAGGCGGGCGCCCGTAGGCTGCCGCTCGTGACCCCCATGACCCGCACCCCCCGACACACCCGCTCCCAGCGCGCGCTCGCGGCCCTCGCGGCCACCGCTCTCGCCCTGGGCGCCGCCGCCTGCGGCGGACAGACGGTTCCCGTCAGGAACGCCACCCCCGCGCCCGGCTCGACCGCCGCCGTCCCACAGGGCCTGGAGTCCTTCTACTCCCAGGAGCTCGACTGGTACCCCTGCGGCGACGGCTCCACGATCGCCGAGTACGCCAAGGGCGAGCTCCTGTGCGCCACCGCCGAGGTCCCGCTCGACTACGAGGACCCGGACGGCCAGAGGATCACCCTCGCGCTCAAGAAGCGCGAGGCCGACGGCGACGCCCAGGGCACGCTCTTCGTCAACCCGGGCGGCCCCGGCGGCTCCGGCGTCGAGCTCGTGGGCTCCGCCGACGGCCTCATCGGTGAGGACGTCCTCAAGGTCTACGACGTCATCGGCTTCGACCCGCGCGGCGTCGGCTCCTCCACGGCCGTGGACTGCGTGAGCGACGCCGAGCTCGACGAGCAGCGCTCCGGCCGGGTCTACACCGCCGAGGAGCTCGCCGCCGAGGAGAGCGAGGAGGACACCCAGGCCGCCGTCCTGGCCTCCGCGAAGGAGGACGCCGCCGCCTGCGAGGCCCACACCGAGGTCAAGGGCCTGCTCGACCACATCGACACCGTCTCCGCCGCCCGCGACCTCGACATCCTGCGCGCCCTGGCCGGGGACCCGGTGCTCACCTACCTGGGCTACTCCTACGGCACCTACCTGGGCGCCACCTACGCGGACCTCTTCCCCGCCAACGTCGGCCGCCTCGTGCTCGACGGCGCCGTCGACCCGATGCTGAGCGCCGGCGAGCTGAGCCTGGGCCAGGCCGAGGGCTTCGAGAACGCCCTGCGGGCCTTCGTCAAGGACTGCCAGTCCGGCAGCTCCTGCCCGCTGACCGGCGACGTCGACTCCGGTGTGCGCCAGGTCCAGGACTTCCTCGACCTCGTGGCCACGAGCCCCATCGAGACCTACGACCCCAAGCGCCCGCTCACCCGCTCCCTCGCCCTCGACGCCATCATCGGCGTCCTCTACGCCGACGAGTCCTGGTCGGTGCTCGCCGAGGCCCTGAACCAGGCGATGCTCCAGGACGACGGCTCCACCATGCTCTACATCGCGGACCTGCTCGCCTCGCGCAACGACGACGGCTCCTACTCCGGCAACGGCGACGAGGCCATCACGGCGATCAACTGCCTCGACTACCCGGTCCAGGGAGACCCGGCCTCCTGGGCGGCCGAGGCCGACAAGGCCGAGGAGCTGTCCCCGACCTTCGGCGACGTGATGGGCTACTCGGACCTGTACTGCCAGGGGTGGGGGCACGCCTCCGACCGTGAGCGCACGGCGATCCGCGCCACGGGCGCCGCCCCGATCCTCGTCGTCGGCACGACGGGCGACCCCGCCACCCCCTACCAGTGGTCGGTCTCCCTGAGCGAGCAGCTCGACTCCGCGGCGCTGCTCACCTGGGAGGGCAACGGGCACACCGCCTACGGGCGCGCCGGCGACTGCGTGGGCAGCGCCGTCGACACCTACCTGCTGACGGGACAGCTGCCCGAGGACGGCCTGACCTGCGCCGGCCAGGAGTGACGGGACGCTGAGCGCCCGGGGCTGAGAGGCGCCGGAGCCTCAGTCCCGGGTGAGCTCCCCGGCGATCGAGCGGCCCACCCAGCCGGCCAGCCCGGCGCCGCGCAGCCCCTGGCTCAGGAGGAACTGCACCTTGGCGTAGACGGCCTCCAGGGTCATGTCCGCGCTGCCGACCGCCCCCGCCCGGGCCATCGCGTCGCCCGTCTCGTAGCGTCCGAGGCGCACGCGGGCCTCGTGGCACTGGGAGGCGACGACGACGGCCGTGCCCGCCGCGGTGACCGAGGCGATGAGGCCGGTGAGCCCGGGCTCACCGCTGGGCACGTTGCCGACGCCGAAGGCCCGCAGGATGACGGCCTCAGGCAGGGGCGTGAGCATGGCCTCCAGCCGGGCGGTCGTGAGGCCGGGCACGAGGTCGACGACGGCGACGTCGTGACGGCGGTAGGGCCGTGGCCGCGGCCATCCCTCACCCGTCCCGGGGGTGGCGGACCACTGCCACGGGGCACCGGCGCGGGCCAGCGGCGGGTGGGAGGGCGAGTCGAAGCCCTCGAAGGACCAGGCGCTCGTCTTGGTCGCCCGGTTCCCGGCGAGCAGGCGGTGGCCGAAGAAGAGGCTCACGCCCGCGGCGCGCGGGTGGCGGGCGGCCCGCAGGGCGCCGGTGACGTTGGCGGCGGCGTCGGAGCCGGGGCTGAGCGCGGGCAGCTGCGAGCCGGTGACGACGACGGGCCGTCCCAGGCCGGTGAGGGCGTAGGACAGGGCCGCGCTGGTGTAGGCCATCGTGTCCGTGCCGTGCAGGACGACGAGGCCGTCGGCGGCCCGCGGCCCGACGGCGTGGGCGCGCAGGTCGTCCACGACCTGCTGCCAGGACTCCGGTGTGGCGTTGGAGGAGTCGATGAGGGGGGCGAGTGAGGAGAAGGTGAGGCCGTCGGCGAGGTCCGCGCCCTCGGGGCCCTCGAGCAGGCGGGTGAGCCAGCCCTCGAGGTCCGCACCGGGGACGAGGCCCTGGGGGGAGCCGACCATGCCGATGGTGCCGCCGGTGTAGGTCACGTGCAGGCGCATGGGCCCAGGGTAGGGGTTCCGCCCGGGCACCTGTGTCCAGGACCACGCGGTGGTGGGCGCGGCGGCGTTTGCGCCCCGCGCGGCGCTGCCGGTAGCGTGTGCTGCGCTGCCCAGCGCGCCACCTTAGCTCAGTCGGCAGAGCGATTCACTCGTAATGAATAGGTCGTGGGTTCGATTCCCACAGGTGGCTCCAGCAAGGCCCCGGACCGGATGGTCCGGGGCCTTTGCCGTTCCCCGTCCCATAAGCGCCGTTGCCGCTCGGCGAGGATTTATCCGGGCTCTCCGGGCCGGCGTCGTCGGTGAATCGGAGAATGGAATCGAGTTTCCCGCCCGATAATGTTGCCTGGAATGCAGATCGCGTTTATTGTTTTCTTGACATCGGTCCCCGCGCATTCTTGTGGAAGGGCCGGGAAGTCCATCAAGGAGAGCACTTATGGCCCAGAAGACCCAGGTCATTCTCGTAGACGACGTCGACGGCTCCGAGGCCACCCAGACCATCACCTTCGCGCTCGACGGCGTCAGCTACGAGATCGACCTCAACGACGAGCACGCCGCCGCCCTGCGCGAGTCCATCGAGGAGTGGGCCTCCAAGGCGCGCCGCACCGCCGGGCGCCGCAGCCCCGGCACCCGCCGCCGCGCCGCCGCAGCCTCCGGCGAGACCCAGCGCATCCGCGAGTGGGCCCGCGAGCAGGGCATGGAGGTCTCCACCCGCGGCCGGATCTCCTCCGACATCCGCGCCGCCTACGAGAAGGCCAACGCCTGAGGCCCTGCTGCGCCACCCGCGTCGCGGCCGTCCCCGCCAGGGAGCGGCCGCGACTGTGCTCCGAGTCCCCCGCGCCCCCAGGGGCTCCGGTGCCCTCAAGGTCCTCAGGGGCCCGCCCCCGCCCGTGACGGGCCCTCCGGCCTGGTCGTACCCCCTGCCGGCCTGGCAAGATGGCCCCATGGCTTACACCCTTGTGCTGCTCCGCCACGGCGAGAGCGAATGGAACGCAAAGAACCTCTTCACCGGCTGGGTCGACGTCCCGCTGTCGGAGAAGGGCCGCGCCGAGGCCGCCCGCGGTGGTGAGCTCCTCAAGGAGGCGGACGTCCTGCCCGACATCCTGTTCACCTCGATGCTGCGCCGCGCCATCATGACGGCCAACCTCGCCCTCGACTCGGCGGACCGCCACTGGATCCCCGTCGAGCGTCACTGGCGTCTCAACGAGCGCCACTACGGCGCCCTCCAGGGCAAGAACAAGAAGGAGATCCGCGACGAGTACGGCGAGGACCAGTTCATGCTCTGGCGCCGCTCCTTCGACGTCGCCCCGCCGGCCATCGAGGCGGGCTCCGAGTTCTCCCAGGACCAGGACCCCCGCTACGCCGGCGAGCCGGTCCCGGCCTCCGAGTGCCTCAAGGACGTCATCGCCCGACTCCTGCCCTACTGGGAGGAGCGCATCGTCCCCGAGCTGCGCACCGGCAAGACCGTCATGGTCGCCGCCCACGGCAACTCGCTGCGCGCCATCGTCAAGCACCTCGACGGCATCTCCGACGAGGACATCGCCGGCGTCAACATCCCCACCGGCATCCCGCTCGTCTACGAGCTCGACGAGGAGACCCTCAAGCCCCTGAAGAAGGGCGGCACCTACCTCGACCCCGAGGCCGAGGCCAAGATCGCGGCCGTCGCCAACCAGGGCAAGTGAGCCTCCGGGCGGCCTGACCCCACGGCCCCGCAGCGCACCGGCGCTGCGGGGCCGTTGTCAGTGCCCGGCAGCGCCGGTGGGCGCCGGTCGGGGTGCCGTCACCGCTGGTCGCCGGCCTCCTCGGCCTGGCCGTCGTGCGCGCCCAGGTGGTGGCCCGAGACGAGGTAGGTCACGCGACGGGCCACCGATGTCGAGTGGTCCCCGAAGCGCTCGAGGAAGCGTCCCATGAGGACGGCGTCGACCACCTGCTGGCGGCTGAGCTCGTGGGCCGGGTCCAGGACCATCTGGAAGCACTCGCGGTGCAGCCGGTCCATCTCGGCGTCGTCGGCCTGGATGCGCCGGGCCAGGTCGAGGTCCTGGGAGGCGACCAGGCGCGCCACGTCCCGCCCGGCGCGCACCGCGTGGTCCGCCATGGTCAGCAGGTGGCCCATGACGGGCTCCGGCACCGGCGGCTCGGGGTAGCGGCCGCGGGCGATGGCCGCCACATGACGGGCCAGGTCGCCCTGGCGCTCGAGCGTCTGAGCCATGCGCAGCGCCGAGATGACGTGACGCAGGTCGGAGGCGACCGGCTGCTGACGGACCAGCAGCATGATGCACAGGTCGTCGATGTCCCGCTGCAGGTCGTTGATGCGCTCGTCGGCGTCGATCACCTGCTCCGCCACGATGAGGTCGCCGTCACGCAGCGCCGCGCTGGCCCGCTCGATGGCGGTGGCGACCTGATCGGCCATGGACTCGAGGTCGTAACCGAGCTGCCTGAGCTCCTGGTTGAAGATGTCGCGCACGGTGACGTCTCCTGGTGTCGAGGGGCGCGCGGGCAGGGGCCCGCGGACGTCACCAGCATGGGCGCCCAAGGTGAACAACCGGCGACGGGGCCGAACACAGTCGGTGAACTCCTCGCCGTCGGCCCCCGACGTGCTCGCCACCCTCCCGGGCGCCGCCTACCCTGAGGGGCGTGGACGTCCCCTGGCTCATCATCACCGCGGTCGTGGCCCTGGCCGCCGGCGCCGCGCTGGGCTGGGCCGCCGCCCGCGCCTCCGGTCGTCCTGGTGAGCGCCCCGGCGCGATGGGCGGCCTGCTGAGCGACACCGCCGTCATCCCCGTCCTGGCCGCCCTGCGCTCGACCGTCGTCGTCCTCGATGACGACGACGAGGTCCTGCGGGCCTCCGCCTCCGCCTACACCTACAACCTCGTGCGCGACGACGCCGTCTGCGTCCCCGACGTCGCCGAGATAGTGGCGCGCGTGCGCGAGGACGGCGAGCCGCGCGAGCAGGAGATCACCGTCCCGCGCGGCCGGGTGCCCGGGTCGGGCCACTTCTTCCTGCACGTGCGCGTGGCCTCCATCGGCGAGGGGCGCCTGCTCGTCCTCGTCGAGGACCGCAGCGCCGCCAAGCGCCTGGAGGACATGCGCCGCGACCTCGTCGCCAACATCTCCCACGAGCTCAAGACCCCCGTCGGCGCCATCGCCCTGCTGGCCGAGACGATCGAGGACAGCGCCGAGGACGCCGGGCTCGTCGCCGGCTTCGCCGCCCGCATGCGCACCGAGGCCACCCGGCTGGGCGTGCTCGTGCAGGACATCATCGAGCTCTCCCGCGTCCAGGACGGTGACGCCCTCGTCAGCCCCGAGGACGTCGACGTCGACGCCGTCGTCGCCGAGTCCGTCGACCGGGTCCGGGTCGAGGCCGAGGCCCGCTCCATCGACGTCGTCTCCGGCGGCACCTCGGGCCTCATGGTCCGCGGCGACGCCTCCCTCATCGTCACCGCCGTGCGCAACCTGCTCGACAACGCCGTGCGCTACTCCGAGCCGCGCACCCGCGTGAGCGTGGGCGTCTCGCTCGACCCCGCGGACCCCGGGCTCGTGCGCGTCGCCGTCGTCGACCAGGGCATCGGGATCGCGCCCGAGGACCAGGGGCGCGTCTTCGAGCGCTTCTACCGCGTCGACCGGGCCCGCTCGCGCGCCACCGGCGGCACCGGCCTGGGCCTGGCCATCGTCAAGCACGTCGCCGCCAACCACGGCGGCACCATCGAGCTGTGGTCGGCCCCCGGCCGCGGCTCGACCTTCACCCTCGTCCTGCCGCGCCTGGTCCCCGCCCTGGTGCGGGCGCAGGCCGGCTGACCCGCCGCGACGAGCGGCACCGAGAAGAGACCGAGAAGAAGGAAGCCACCATGACCCGGATCCTGCTCGTCGAGGACGAGGAGAGCTACCGCGAGCCCCTGGCCTTCAGCCTGCGCCGTGACGGTTTCGACGTCGTGGAGGCCGAGGACGGTGTGGCCGCCATCGAGGCCTTCGAGGCCGCGGGCCCCGCCGTCGCCATCGACCTCGTGCTGCTCGACCTCATGCTCCCGCGCCTGAGCGGCACGGAGGTCTGCCGCCGGATCCGGCGCGTGTCCTCGGTGCCGGTCATCATGCTCACCGCGAAGGACTCCGAGGTGGACACCGTCGTCGGCCTGGAGATCGGCGCGGACGACTACGTGACCAAGCCCTACTCCTACCGCGAGCTCATCGCCCGCGTGCACGCCGTCCTGCGCCGCAGCCGCGAGGAGGAGCCGGCGGACCTGGTGCTGGAGGCCGGGCGCGTGCGCATGGACGTCGAGCGCCACGAGGTGAGCGTGGCGGGCGAGCCGGTGGCGATGCCGCTGCGCGAGTTCGAGCTGCTCGAGCTGTTCCTGCGCAACCCGGACCGGGTGCTCACCCGCGGGCAGATCATCGACCGGGTGTGGGGTGCGGACTACGTGGGGGACACCAAGACCCTCGACGTCCACGTCAAGCGCATCCGGGCGAAGATCGAGCCCGACCCCGGGGCGCCGCGCATGCTCATGACGGTGCGCGGCCTGGGCTACAAGCTCGTCGCCCACCCCCGCTGAGGCCTGAGCTCTCACGTCGGCCCCTGACCTCTCCGGTCAGGGCTCAGCGTGTGGGGCCGGTCACGGGCGAGTGGCTCTGTACCAGCGGCGGGTGTACCGGATCGCTGTACCGGCGCAGAGGGCCGTCAGCGCCGCGTACACGAGGACTGTCCACGCGAACCAGTCGCCGGTGCTGACCGCGCGCGTGAGGCTGAGGCCTACCCAGGTCGCGGACAATAGGCAGTACAGGATCGTCAAGCGGCGAGGAACTGTGCGCAGGTCTGTCGGCAGTGCTTGGACGTAGCCTTCTGGTGGCCCGAGCTCCCGCGCAACTCCGAGCCCGGTGTCGTGGGCGTGTGAGGCAGCCTCCCGCAGCACCGCCTCGATCCGGTCCTCGGTCAGATCTCCACATCGCCGCAGTGCGGAGCGTGCGCGATCACGCCAGGCGTCGTCGTCCAGCGTCGCGCTCTTCAGGATCGACTCGGCGGTCAACACGGGCGGATGAGCATGGTGTGGACGCCACGACCGTGCTACCGCCCACGCGGCGACGCCGTACACCGGCACGAGGACCAGGGACCAGAACCCGCTGACACGTGGGCCAACCTGCCCGAGCGGCACGATCAGTCCCGCGATCGCCACGCTTCCGACGACGACCGTCAGCCCAGAGACAGCTACGGTGAATCCGAACGAGTACCGTGCGTTCGCGCGCTTGTAGACCGTGATGAGGGCCATGATCATCGCGCCCACCAGCAGTGGCATGAGAGCCATCCCCACAGTGAGATCGGTGACACGGTCCGCGAACGGCAGGAGCGAGAGCAGTTGGCTGCCGAACAGGAGCAGACTGACACCTGCCGCGACCCCGGGCGCCGACACGACGCTCTCCCGCGCATCGAGCATCAGCGCATCGTCGAACACGTCCGGCCCCGCCTCGCGGAGCTCGGTGAGCCGTTCACGAGCCCACTGCTGCGGCGCTCCATATGCTTCCCCGGGATCAACCTGCGCGTCACGGACCGTGGCGACTGCGTCGACGAGCGCCTGCTCGACGACATCGACGCACCTCGTCCATCACCAGCCGGACGCATGCCGATTCCGCCCAGTCCACGTCGGACTCGCGGCCGCGCGCCTAGAAGAACACCTCGTGCACCCGAGCCAGTTCTGGCCCCGCAGGACGATCCTTCCTCGAAGCATCCACACTCTCAACGGATATCGCTTCCCCCTTCCTGTGTGGTGCCGTGCGCGACGACCGTGCTGATCTGAGTGGCGTCGCTGTGCCGGTGAGCAGATGTGCCCAGGCGATTCGTGAACATCGCAAGCAATGCCCGTTCCCGTTCGAGCCGCTGCCGCCCGTGAGTGGTCAGTGTGTACTCACGACGCGCCGGCCCTGATGGTCCCGGCACCCACACGGCGTTGAGCGCACCGTCCTCCTCCAACCGGGCCAGCGCTGGATAGAGCGACCCTCCCTTCGGCACACCGAGTCCCAGCGCTCCCAGCGCCTGAGCGATCGCGTATCCGTGCAGCGGGCGACCATCCACGCACGCCAGCACCGCGGTCGGCAACAGTGCCCGCACCCACGTCCCCGGAAGCACAGGGGCGTGATCAGCGCGACTCGACTCATCTACATCCACTATGAATCTAAGTATAGAACTTATCTAGAAAGGGGTGCGACTGAGTCGCCATGAGCGTGTTCGCTCACTGCTACTTGCGGTAGTGGGGCAGCCCGAAGATCGAGCCTGACCCCGGGGTGTCGCGCATGCTCAAGATGGTGTGCGGCCCGGGCTACAAGCGCAGGGCTCAGCAGATGGTTGTTGTGAGGACGCGGGTGGCAGGGGCTGCGGCGCTGCGTGGGCGATGGGCTGAGGCTGGCTACCGCGGTACTGGAACCAGCGCTGGAGCACTAGGAGGGCCACCACGACCGCGAGCCCGAGGTAGACCGAGCTGACCGGCCCGGCAAGGACGAGGCGCTGGGGCACGACGACGAGCCCGTCGACTGCGAGCAGGGCGGCAAGGACGACGTTGCGAATGACGACTGCAGGGCCGACACGTCGACGGGCGATGCTGCCCCAGCATCCGCAGTCCGTGGCGATCCCCCGCGCCAGGACGCTGGCGGCCGCAGCCGTCAGCAGAACGAAGAGTACCGAGGTGAGGACGGAGATCAGGGGTGCGAACATGCCCAGGATCAGGCACATGCTCAGCGTCATCTCGACGACGGGCAGAGCGAAGGCCGTGGCCTCCGCCGTCCTGGCGCCGAGGATCCGGTAGCCGAGGATGTCGCTCACGCCTTGGCGGTAGTCCTGGCGCAACTTGCCGGTGGCGCTGACGAAGAGGAGCAGCCCCGCCAGGAGACGGGCGCCGGCGAGGATGAGTGCGAGAGTGTCCATAGGATCTCACTTCCTCGTGATGATCTGGGTGTCGAGCTCAGACGTAGTTGACGCAGATGACGCCGGTCTTCTCGCAGTGGGCGGCGAGGCAAATAGGGCACCAAGTGAGCCCGCAGAGGATGGCTGTCGGCCCGGCCCATATGCAGGCGGCGCAACACGTGAGGAAGTCCTTGCTTACCTTCACGCAGGTACCTTTCGGGATGGTGCCAATCGGACACGGTGAGCTAGTCGTGGAGGTGTAAGAATCGGTGCTGAAGTGGGTGGCGTCTCCGGGCACCTCGCTGGTGGCCTCGGCTGCGACGAGCTCTAGGTATTGCCCGTCTGCGCTGTCCTCCCACCGAAGCAGACGAGTGTCCAGTTTCTGTGCTCCATCGGCGGAGAACAGATCTACTGCGAGGGCATAGTGCCCGCTGTCATCTTGTGCGGCGGTACGTCTCACGATCCGTCCGTCAGGAAGTTGTCCCGTAGCGGACATGAAGACGGAGACAGGCATACCGACGATGTTGCTCGCCTCGTCGAGGGTCAACTCGTGTGTGGTGTCCCTCATGCTGTCGGCTGGTACTGGCGCGTCCCACCAGTTTGGTGATGTCGGACCGGGTGAACCCGTCAATGCTCGCGCTTCGGGTACCAGGGCGAACAGCGCTCCTGCCATCGATGTCCAGATTCCAGTGAGTAGTGCTTGACGGCGCTTCATGGTTCCTCCTCGAGGACAACAACATGGTGTGACGCGCCTCACGAGTGTAGCGGTTGGTTGAGAGGGCAACAAGGGCTCGACGAGACTCATCAGGAATGCCCGCGAAGGGGGCTCGGTGCCTCACGTAGAGCTGCCCGCGAAGTCCGTGGACCGTGGTGGGCATGGGAAGTGGGTTGTCGGTGCAGGTCAGGGCCGAGATCACAGCAGGTACGCAGGGGCGTACGCGAAGGCCTCAAAGAAGGACAAGGGGCGGATCCTTGACGAGGTCTGCGTGGTCACGGGCTGGAGCCGGGACAACGCGCGCCGGCGCCTGGTGGCCGCGGCCAGGCGCACACCCGGTCACAGGAAACCGGAGCCCAGGGCTAGGGCCCGCAGGTACTCATACGACGCCTTGAAGGTACTTCAGCTGGTGTGGGCCGCCATCGGCGGACAGTGCGGCAAGTACCTCAAGGAGTCCATGCCGATGCTGCCAGGCCCGCTGGAGGTGAGTGGTGAGCTCGACGACGAGCCGTGCTACAGCCCGGCTGTCAGAAGCGAGCCGGGTGGCTATGAGCGCGCCCGGCCATCGACCGCTACCTCGCCCCGGCACGGTCCACCGACCAGCTGCGGGGCAGGTCGACGACCAAGGCTGGCCCACTGCCGCGCAGCTCCATCAAGGTCCGCAAGGCCGGCGACGAGGCCGAGCCCGGGTTCTTCGAGGCCTGTCGCCGTCGCCCACTGCGGGCCGACCCTCAAGGGAGAGTTCGCCCGGGGGCGTGAACATGACCGATGTTCTCACAGGGTGGACCTTCACCCGCTCGATCCGCAACAACGCCGACAAGCACATCATCTCCGCCCTGGACGCTGCTGTGGGCTGCCTGCCGTTACCCGTCCTGGGCATGGACTTCGTAGGCGGCTCGGAGCTCATCAACCACGGGGTGGTCAAGTGGGCGGCGGACCTGGACATCTACTCCCGCCCGTTCGCGCCCCTACCCGAAGAACGACCAGGCCACCATCGAGCCTGTGGAACAACCACCTGGTGCGCCGCTACGCCTTCTACTACCGCTATGACACCAGCGAGGAGCGCGAGGTCCTGGGCCGCCTTTGGGAGCAGGTCAACGTCAAGCTCAACTTCCTGCCCGTTACCTTGTTGGTGGTCCTGGGTGGTCCGGGGCTGGGCCAGCTGCTGCGGGCATGTTGTCTTGCCCCTGTCTACTCAATGATCCGGGGGGGGGTTGTCACCCGCGGCAGCCGGGCGCTGGGGAGCGCTGATAAGGGGAACGCCCCGCTGTGTGTGAGGTCTAACGCACACGTGGGTGCGGGGCCAGTCGTCCACCGGCTGGCCCCGCATCGACTTGACCGAGAGGCGGCACAAGGGATGGATATCGAGGACATCGAGGTCTTCATCGGCACCGGGCGTCGGCAAGAGCGAGCACTGGGCCACGGCCTTGGGCCGGGACGGGCGCAAGGTCCTCGACAGGGCGCTGCCCAATGACGAGGGCCGGCTGCGTGAGGTCTACCAGCGCCTGCAGGCCAAGGGGCAGGTGCTGGTTGTGGTCGACCAGCCCGCCACCATCGGGGCCCTGGCGGTGGCGGTGGTCCAGGACATGGGCGTCACCGTGGGCTACCTGCCCGGACTGTCCATGAGACGCATCGCCGACCTGACGCCGGGCAGCGCCAAGACCGACGCCAAGGACGCGGCCGTCATCGCCCAGGCCGCCAGGACCATGCCTCACACCCTCAGCGCCATCAGCGCCTCGGACGAGGACGCGGCCGCCTTGTCGATGCTGACCGGTTTCGACCTGGACCTGGCCCGCCAGGTCAACCAGACCGCCAACCGGATCCGGGGACTGTACACCCAGATCCACCTATCTTTGGAGGCCGTGTTGGGGCCCTGGCTGGAGCACGACGCCGTCCTGGAGGTCATCGCCGCCTGGCCCACCCCAGTCGACCTGAAGAGAGCGGGCAAGGCAAGGATTGACGCCAGGCTCAAGAAACACGGGTGCAGGCGCCACGCCACCTGGGCCGCCAGATCATCTCGGCCCTGGAGCGCCAGCGCGTCACCGTCGCCGGCACCGACGCCGCCGCAGTGGTGCTGCCCCACCTGGCCAGGCAGCTCATCGCCCTGCACACCCAGCGCGCCGACATCGCCGCCCAGGTCGAGACCCTGGTGCAGGCCCACCCTCTTTACCAGGTCCTGACCTCCATGCCCGGGACCGGGGTCCCGGCCGCTGCCGTCTTCCTGGCCGAGACCCTGGGCAAGACCTTCACCACCGGAGCCCACCTGGCCTCCTACGCCGGCCTGGCACCAGTGACCAGCAGATCGGGCTCATCGATCCGCGGTGAGCACGTCTCCTACGCCGGCAACAAGCGCCTCAAGCGCGCCATGTTCCTGTCCGCCTTCGCCTCACTGCGCTGCGACCCCGTCTCACGGGCCTGCTACCAGCGCAAACGAGACCAAGGCAAACGCCACAACCAGGCCGTCCTCGCCCTGGCGCACCGCCGCATCCTGACCCTGCACGCCATGATCAAAAACGGCACCCTCTACGACCCCCCCCAACCAGCACGCGAGCTACCCGCAGCCACTTGACACACCACATAGGGGCACCCCCCCGTAAGCCCGTCGGGTGGGGCACTGACAAGGCCGGCAGGCTGGGGTGCCTCTACGACGCTCCCCGCACCCCGCCAGGCCGGCTGCTGGACACCGACGCCTTGACCAAGACCCAGAAGACGGACCTGATCACCTACCGCTACCAGCTCAACCCCGTCGCCATCACCCGTCGCATCATCGAGCTCCAGGACGTCCTCATCCGCCTGGCCGAGGACAAGACCGACCAACTCTACCTCGCCCAGACCCCCAGCATCCTGCCCGACGTCCACAAAGGCATCCGCATCAAGAAAGCCTCCTGAGCACAACCGGACTACGCGGGCACTCCTACATAAGGCACCGAAGATATTTCGCGGGCACATTGACATGAGACACCCCGGGGCTCGGTGGCACCGGTGAAGATGCTCGTGAGGCGGACTCGGTGCCTGACGTCGGGGGCCCTTGAGGGCTCGGCGTTTCCGTGTGTGGGTCGTGGGCTGGCTGGCGTGCGCGCGACGGTCTGGCCTGTGAGGTAGGTCCTCCCGACTTTTCCGCAGGATCCTGCTAAAATGAGATCTCTCAACACTGACTGGAGTGACGTCACCCATGACCTTCGAAGTCGGCGAGACCGTCGTCTACCCCCACCACGGCGCGGCCAGGATCATCGACATCCGCCAGCGCAAGGTGCGCGGCGAGGAGAAGACCTACCTGCAGCTCGAGGTCGCCCAGGGCGACCTGACGATCCTCGTCCCCGCTGAGAGCGTCGAGCTCATCGGTGTGCGCGACGTCGTCGACCAGGCCGGCCTGGAGCGCGTCTTCGACGTGCTGCGCGCCCCCCTGACCGAGGAGCCCACCAACTGGTCGCGCCGCTTCAAGGCGAACCAGGAGAAGATCGCCTCCGGTGACGTCATCAAGGTCGCCGAGGTCGTGCGCGACCTCTCCCGCCGGGACACGGACCGCGGCCTGTCCGCCGGCGAGAAGCGCATGCTCTCCAAGGCCCGCCAGATCCTCGTCTCCGAGCTGGCCCTGGCGGAGAAGACGGAGGAGGACGCCGCCGAGACCAAGCTCGACGAGGTCCTGGCCTCCGGCACCGCCGCCTGAGCCCGGCTGAGCCCGCCTGCGCGCCGACGACGGCGCTGCGCGCGCACCCACCGGCCCGTCCGCCCCCGTGGTGTGACGGGCCGCACCCGTGTGCGACGCCGTCGTCACGCGGACGTTGCCTGACGTTCGCCACCGGGTCGTAGGCTCACGACCATGACCCCCACCTCCCCGCGCGCCGCCGAGCCCGCCGGCGCCGTCGTCGATCCCCCCGCCGCCCCCAGCAGCCGCCTGCTCACCTGGCCCGTCATCTCCTGGGGCCTGTGGGACTGGGGCTCGGCGGCCTTCAACGCGGTCATCACGACCTTCGTCTTCACCGTCTACCTCACCAGCTCCTCCTTCGGCGACCCGGCCGAGAACGAGGCCGCCCTGTCCCTGGGCCTGACCATCGCCGGTGCCTTCATCGCCCTGCTCGCACCCGTCACCGGCCAGCGCTCGGACCGCGCCGGCCGCACCGTCTTCTGGCTGGGCGCCTACACCGCCGTCGTCGTCGCCGTCAGCGCCGCCCTGTTCCTCGTCCTGCCGGAGCCCGGGTACCTGTGGCTCGGCATCACGCTGCTCGGCGTCGGCAACGTCTTCTTCGAGCTCGCGAGCGTCAACTACAACGGCATCCTGTCCCACCTGGCCCCCAAGGACCGCGTGGGCGCCGTCTCCGGCCTGGGCTGGGGCATGGGCTACATCGGCGGGATCGTCCTGCTGCTCATCCTCTACGTCGGCTTCATCAGCCCGGAGGTCGGCTGGTTCGGCGTCACGAGCGAGAACGGCCTCAACGTCCGCGTCTGCATGCTCATCGCCGCCGCCTGGTTCGGCCTGAGCGCCGTCCCCGTGCTCATCACCCAGTCCGGTGCGGGCGCGCGCCGGCGCCGCATGGCCCTGGCCGAGGCCGAGCGGCGCGGCACCGAGCGCGCCGCCACCGGCATGGAGTCCGAGCCCGGCCGGAGCACCGAGCCGGTGCGGGTGCGCCGCGAGCCCCTGTGGGTGTCCTACAAGCGCCTGTGGCACACACTCGTCGGCCTGTACCGCACCCACCCCGAGGTCCTGTGGTTCCTGCTCGCCGCCGCCGTCTTCCGCGACGGCCTCGCCGGCGTCTTCACCTACGGCGGCATCATCGCCCAGAACACCTTCGGCTTCTCCAGCGGCGACGTCATCATCTTCGCCATCGTGGCGAACGTCGTCGCCGGCATCGCCACGATCCTCAGCGGCCGCCTCGACGACCTGTTCGGCCCGCGCAAGGTCATCCTCGGCGCGCTCGGCCTGCTCGTCCTCGCGGGCCTGGGGGTCTTCCTCCTGCACGACGGCGGCTCCACCGTCTTCTGGGTCCTGGGCCTCGTGCTCTCCGGCTGCGTGGGCCCGGCCCAGTCCGCGGCGCGCTCCTTCCTCGCCCGTCTCATCCCCGAGGGGCGCGAGGGCGAGATCTTCGGCCTCTACGCCACCACCGGCCGCGCCGTGTCCTTCATGGCCCCGGCCATGTACGGCGCCTTCATCGCTATCGGCCACCGGGTCGTCGGCGGCAGCGCCGCCTACTGGGGCGTGCTCGGCATCGTCGTCGTCCTCGCCATCGGGCTGCTGCTCATGCTGCGGGTCTCGGACCCCAAGGGGCACATCACGAGCCTGGGCGACGAGCAGCTCTGAGCGCCCCGCGCAGGCCCGCGACCGCCCGGCTCTCCCGGGGCGGTCTCAGTCCCGGTCGCCGCGCTGGCGGGCCTCGCGCTCGCGGCGCATGCGCTCCATGTCCTCGGTCGTGAGCGGGCCCTGCGTGGTGCCGGCGGTACCGCCCTCACGGGTCCAGGAGACCGCCAGGCCGTCGCGCTGGCCGAAACGGGCCAGGTGGATGCCGGTCACCTGCTCGAGGCGCTCGAGGTTCTCCTCGGTGGTGGACAGGCGCAGCTCGAGCACGCCCTCGTCGCAGGACAGGGCGACGAGGCCGGTGCTCGGGCCCTCGCGGGTGAAGGACATCCAGCCGGTCGAGGACTCCCGGTCCCAGGCCCCCTCGATCTTGCGGCCCATGTGGCTGACGAGCTGGTGGCCGTAGCGGGCGGGCCTGTCCGTGGCGACGCGGGCGACGGAGGTGCGGTCGAAGGTGCCGGTGACGGGGGCAGCGCTCATAAGGGCATCCTTACCTATGAGCCCCGTCCGGTGCCAGCGCCTCATCGCCGACGGCGCAACCCGGCGCATCCCGACGGCGGGCGACGGGCTGCGCCGGGCCCGTCACCCGGCGGCGTAGGAGAAGTCCTCCACACGCGTCGAGCCCGCGAGGGCGCGCACGCCCACGAGGCGGCCCGTGAAGCCCCCGGCGACCTCGGTGGACAGGTGGCGCCCGTCGAGGCGGGCGATCTCGCGCACGCCGCCCTCGGCCTCCTCCTCACGCAGCCCCAGGACGATCTCGTCCACCTTCCGGTTGAACATGGACGTCGGGTCCGGCCGCTCACAGGTGAGGACCAGGCGCACCGGGCCCGCCGCGGGCACCGGCGCCCCGAGCTCCTGGCACAGCGGGCCGATGCGGACGACGGCGCTCACCGCGGTGCCGTCGGTGCGCACCGCCGCCCAGTGCGCGGGGTCGAGGTAGACGAGGAGCTCGCCCGCCCCGCCCTCGCCGGGCGTGAGCGTGACCTCGGCGCGCCAGGCCTCGTCGCGGGCGCGCACCCCGATGAGCGGGCGGGACGCGTCCGGGTCCTCGGGGGCGGTCAGGTGCAGGCGCCCCTGCGCGTCACGGCTCAGGCCCGGGCGCGCCAGGCCGCCCGGCGAGACCCAGGCGTCGCCCAGCGACCAGGGGGCGTCGCCCTCGGCCACCGGCCCCGGCTCGCCCGTGAGCGCGTCGGTGAAGGAGCGCGGGGCCGCGGCCTCGCGCTCGGCGACCGCCTCGGCGTAGGTCTCCTCGACGACGACCGGCCAGTCGCCGGACCAGTCGACGCCCTGGAGGAAGGTCTCACGGCCGTTGACGTGCACCCCGGGGAAGGGGTCGCGCTGACGGATGCCCAGGTGGACCATGGCGAAGCGCTCGCCGTCCCAGTCGCCGTCGCCCTCGCCGTCGAGCGGGACGAGGTCGGCGTGCCCGGTCGCCTGGACCGGGTGGTCGGTGGAGCGGTGCGTGAGCACGGGGTTCGTGGGGCACTCCTCCCAGGGGCCCTCGAGGCTGCGGGCGCGCGCCATCGTCACCATGTGCCCCAGGCCCGTGCCGCCCTCGGCCAGCAGGAGGTACCACCAGCCCCGACGGCGGTACAGGTGCGGCCCCTCGGCGTCACGGCCGCCGGAGCCGCCCCACAGCGCGCTCTGCTCACCGGTGCGCTCGCCGGTGGACGGGTCGATGGTCACGTGGCTGATCGCCCCGGCGAACTGGCCGTCCCTCATGCCGAGGTCCCGCCAGGTGAGGTGGCAGGTGCCCTCCTCGTCCCAGAAGAGGTCCGGGTCGATGCCCGGGGTGTCCGGGACCATGACCGGCTCGCCCCAGCCGGCGGCCGGGTCCGTGGTCGAGACGATGACCTGGCCGAGGGGCTGGGCGCCCATGTTGGTGACGACGACGTGGAAGACGCCGTCGTGGTAGCGGATGCAGGGCGCGAAGGTGCCCATGGAGGGCGCGTCGCCCAGAGGCAGCGGCAGGGTGGAGGGCCGCTCGTAGACGTGCCCGACCTGCTCCCAGTGGATGAGGTCCGTGGAGCGGTGGACCGGCAGCGCCGGGAAGGACTCGAAGCTCGAGCTCACGAGCCAGAAGGTGTCCCCGACCCGGCAGATCGAGGGGTCGGGGTAGTAGCCGGGCAGGATGGGCAGGGTGTTGCGCATGGTTCATTGTCCTTGAGGTGGGTGGGCTCGTGAAGGACCTGCGGCGTCGAGCCGGATGCGAGTTCGAGGGTTGTGCTGCGAGTTCGACACCTGTGGGTACGAACTCATGACACAACCCTCGAACTCGCGTGGAGGGCGGTTCTGGTTCGGGCGGCTCAGCCGGCTCAGCCGACGGCGAGGGGCACTCGCGCCTCGCCGTAGGGGCTCGTGACGACCGCGACGACGGCGCCCGCCTCTCGCCCGGCGCGCACGACGGCCAGGGCCCGGCCCTGGAAGAGGCGGGTGCGGTCCCCGTCGTAGGGCCCTGCGGCCTGCACGTGCGGTCCCTCCTCGCCGAGGGGGCGGTCGGCGGGAGCCGGGTCGGCCGAGCCCAGGGCCGCCAGGGTGGCGACCGCGCCCGGCAGGACAGCGCCGTCGGCGCCCTCAAGCCGGACGCCCACCTCCTCCCCGGAGACCGAGGCGAGGGTCCCGGCGGCGTCGACGACCTCGATCTCGAGGTGGGCGAGGTCCTGACCGCCCGCCGCCAGCGCCTCGCGGTCGCTCGTCACGCGCAGGCGCAGCGGCCCGCTCGTGGACCTCAGGGTGGCCCGCCCGACCTCGCGGCCGCCGATCTTGTTGACGGCCGTGAGGTCGCCCTCGCCGTAGGGGACGGTGAAGGTGGCGACGCAGCCGTGCCTCACACCGGCCGCCTTCGTGCCCAGTGAGCGGCCGCCGACGAGGAGCTCGACCTCGGGCGCGTAGGAGTAGACCTCGACCCTCGCCCTCGTGCCCGGGGCGGCGTGCGGCCAGGACCAGGAGGGCACGGCGTCCGTGCCCCGCCACATCGCCTGGTGCGCCTTCTGCCCGGCGCGGTCGAGCGGGCGCACCGCGATCTCCGGGGTGCGCGAGCGGGTCCACACGGTGCGGGCCAGGGCCATGGAGCCGTCACCGTGCCCGGTGAGGTCGATGGCGCCGGCGCCGGAGCGGATGAAGGGGAAGGGCTTGTGGAAGCCGCCCGGGGCGTCGCCGTAGGTCCACAGGCCGATGCCGACCTCCCCCAGGTGGTCCCACCCGGTCCACATGAAGTCCCCGATGAGGTAGGGCAGCTCCTCGACCTGCTGCCAGTTGCTGACGATCTGGTACGGCATCGTCTCGGAGCCGACGATGAGACGGCCCGGGTGCAGGCTGCCGTCGCGGCGGTAGCGCGAGCCGGCGTAGTTGTAGCCGGCGACGTCGAGGTAGGAGAAGACACCGTCGCTGGCCCGGTCCGCCTTCGCCGAGCGCGCCGCCAGGCTCATGAGCGTGCCCATGCGCGAGGCCAGCAGGTTGAAGGCCGTGGAGTCCATCGGGTCCTTCCTGGGCTTCTCGTCGGCCTGGGCAGCGGCCTTCTGAGTCGACTCGGCCATGGCCTCACCGATGGTGTCCTTGCCGGAGGCGGAGGAGGCGTTGATCATGAGGTTGATGCCGGCCGTCAGGGGGCGCGAGGCGTCGAGGGCGCGCACGGCGGCGGCGACGCGCCGCCCCGCCTCGATGCCGGCGGCGGTGCCGGACTCGCCGACCTCGTTGCCGATGGAGTACAGGATGACGCTCGGGTGCAGGTAGTCCTTGCGGACCATAGCCTCGACGTCGGCGGTGAGGGTCTGCTCGAAGTGGGAGGCGTCGTCGCCGGGCGTCTTGTGCCGGAACCACATGTCCGTCAGCTCGTCCATGACGTAGAGGCCAACCTCGTCGCAGGCGTCGAGCAGGTCCCGGCTCATGGGGTTGTGGGCGCTGCGCACCGCGTTGAAGCCCTGCTCCTTGAGGATGCGGGCGCGGCGGTGCTCGGCGTCGCGGAAGGTGGCGGCGCCCAGGACCCCGGAGTCGTGGTGGACGCAGGCGCCCCGCAGCAGCGTCTCGACGCCGTTGACGAGCAGGCCCCGCGTCGCGTCCAGGGCGAGGGTGCGCAGCCCGGTGCGGGTGGTGAGCTCATCGAGGACGGTGGCCCCGGCGACGTCATCGACGTCATCGACGTCGTCGGCGCTGTCGGGGGCGCCGTCGAGCAGGGTGACGGTGAGCGCGTAGAGGTACGGGTCGGTGTCGCTCCAGGGGTGGGCCGCGGGGACGGTGAGGTCGAGCTCGACCACGCCCCCGGTGGTGGCGACGCGGGACTCGGCCACAGGACCGGCCTCGCCGGGCTCGCGCAGGGCGACGACGACGGTGACGAGCCGGCCCTGCGGGTTGTCGATCTCGACGCGGGCGGTGGTGCGCGCGGCACCGCCCCGGTCCTCACCGAGGTCGCGGGTGAGCAGCTGGGCGCCGCCGCGGGTCAGGCGCACGGGGCCGCTGCGGCGCAGGTGGACGTGGCGGTAGATGCCGGAGCCGGAGTACCAGCGCGAGGCCGGCTGGACGGTGTTGTCCACGCGCACCTCGATGAGGGCCTGGGCGCCCGGGGTGAGCGGGCCGAGGTCGACCTCGAACTCCGTGTACCCGCCGGCGCAGCCGCCCCGCTCGGTGCCGTCGACGTGGACGGTCGCGTTCTTGTAGACGCCCTCGAAGACGAGGGAGAGGCGGTCCTCGCCCAGGTCCTCGGGCACCGCCAGGCTCCTGCGGTAGCGGTAGAGGCCGCCGGGGAAGAAGGCGGAGTGCGAGCCGGTGGCGGCACCGGCGCTGCGGGGCTCGTGGATCATCGCGTCGTGCGGCAGGTCGACGTCGGTCCAGGGTGTCGGGGTGGCGGTGTCCTCGCGGCGGACCTGCCAGCCGGCGTCGAGGAGGGTGGTGCGTGAGGTCATGGCTGCGGCTCCAGGGTGACGGCGTTCTCGGCCGCGACGCGGCCGAGCCAGGCGAGGGAGGGCTTGGGGGTGCGGGTGAAGGTCTCACGGTCCACGGCGATGAGACCGAAGGTCGGCTCCCAGCGGCCCCACTCGTAGTTGTCGAGCAGCGACCAGTGGCAGTAGCCGCGCACGTCCGCGCCGTCGCGCACGGCCTCGATCATCCCCTTGAGGGCGCCGGTCGTGTACTCGATGCGGCGGGCGTCGTCGGCGGTGGAGATGCCGTTCTCGGTGACGAGCATCGGCTTGCCGTACCTCTCGTGGTAGCGGCGCAGGTTGAGGCCGAGGGCCTCGGGGTGCCAGGCCCAGCCGGACAGGGAGTTGTCCGGCGAGCCCGGGTGCGGGACAGGGCCGTGCTCATCCACCGGCTGGGAGGTGTAGGCCTGCACGCCGATGAAGTCGTCGTCGGCGCAGGCCTCGAGGTAGACGCCCTCCCACTGGTGGAAGACCCGCTCGAAGACCTCCTCGTTGCCCGGCGTGGGGGTGAAGGCCTGGGCGGCGATGGCCCAGCCGATGCGCGCCTGCGGCACCGTCTCGCGCAGGACGGCGGTGGCGGCCCTGTGCATGGCGATGATCGGGGCGGCCATCTCGAGCGGCGGGGCGGGCAGGGCGGCCATCCGCTCGGTGACGGCCAGCTGCTCGCCGTCGGACCCTGCCTCGCCGCCGGTCCCGGTGCGGGCGCCGAGGGCCCCGGCCATCTCGGCCAGCTCCTCCGGGGTCTTGCCCGCGGTCAGGCTCGCCAGGCCCATGAGGGCGAGGATGTTCGGCTCGTTGATGTCGACGATCCAGCGCACGTCCCCGAGGACCTGGGACACGTAGCGCACGTAGGCGGCGAAGAGCTCGGGCGCCTCGGGGCTCATGATGCCGCCCAGGGCCGCGAACCAGCGTGGCGAGGCGAAGTGGTGCAGGGTGACGACGGGCTCGAGGCCGTGCTCGTGGCAGGCGTCGATCATGTCCCGGTAGTGCAGGAGGGCGGCGCGGGAGAGCTCCCCGCGGACGGGCTCGATGCGCGACCACTCGATGCTGAAGCGGTAGGCCCTCAGACCCCCCTCGGCGGCCAGGCGGATGTCCTCACGGTAGCGGTGCCAGGAGTCGCAGGCGGAGCCGGAGCGCTCCTGGACATGGCCCCCGGTCACCTGCTCGGTGTCCCAGAAGTCGGCGTTCACGCTGTCCCCCTCGGTCTGGTAGCCGGAGGTGGAGGCTCCCCACAGGAAGTCGTCGCGCAGGATGGTCATGGTCGGTGTCCTCTCGTCGTTGAAAGCGTGTGGTGCGCGGGCGCCTCAGAGCGGCCAGGGGGTCAGTCCCTCGGCCCGCACGTCCCAGCCCTCGCCGAAGCCCGGGTGCTCCTCGGAGCCCTCCCAGCCGGCGGCCATGAGGGCGACGGCGGCCAGCAGGCCCCCGTTGCCGGGCAGGTACAGCGGGATGAAGGCCCCCATGGCGGGGTTGTGGCCGACGGCGTCGTAGCGGTTCTTCGCGCCCTCCTGCATGAGCAGGTCCACGGCCTCGGCGCGGCGGCCCAGACGGGTCGCCGTCATCGCCATCACCGGGTAGTCCCAGCCCCAGGTCGAGTCCCAGTCCCACACCTCGCGCACCCAGTCCAGGGTGGCGCCCATGGCGGCCGGGTCGATGAGCGGCGTCGGCGGCAGGAAGCCCAGGCCCTGCAGGAAGGAGGGGTGGTCGTCGGTGCGCACCGAGGGTGAGCCCGCCACCGCCGTGTAGCGGCCCTCGACCTGCTCGGGCACCGGCAGCGCCGCCTGCACCGCCTCCCACTCGGCCACGCGTCCCAGGCCCCGGCGCTCGCGGAAGCGCTGGGCCAGCTCGAGACCGAACCACCAGTAGGCGAGCTCGTAGGTGGGGTCGCGGGTGACGGCCGCGTCGTAGAACTCCTGCGCCGGCATGACCGGGGCGCCCAGGTGGGCGACGACGGAGCCCTGCGCAGTCCGCTCCATCTGGGGGAAGGAGGCCATGAGCTCCGCGGTCTCGTCGAGCAGGTCCCCGACGGTGGCGAGCAGCCGCTCGCGGCCGGCGGCGGCCTCGGCCTCGCCGCGGGTGCCGTAGGCGGCCCAGCACAGCTCGGCGAGGTAGAGCAGGTGGGGCTGCTGCCAGACGAGGAAGGGACCGATGCTGCCGGGCGCCTCGTGCCCGTCAGGGCCGACCTCCTTGGGCCAGCGGGCACCGCGGCAGCCCTGGGCGGCGGCGGTCGCCTGCGCGGACGGCAGGATGCTGCGGTACCAGCCGAAGGAGCGCTCGAGCACCTCGGGGCGGCCCCAGGCGGCGAACTGGGCGGCGTGCCACCAGTGCATCTCGAGGTGGAACTTGCCGCGCCACGTGTTGCTGATGAGGCCGGTCTCCTGCGGCGGCATGAGCCCGCCGCCGTTGGCGCGTAGCAGGTACTGGGACAGGACGAGGCGGCGCTCGAGCTCTGCGGCGCGCGGGTGCTGGCTGCCGGCGAGCTCGACGGCGGCGCCGGAGGCCCAGTAGCCCTCCCAGAAGGCGGCGGCGGAGGCGAGGACGGCGTCCACGCTGGTGAGGGCGCCCTCGGCGGGGGCCTCGTACCACTGGCTGCCGGGGCCCGCGACGGGGGCGAAGGCAGCGACAACCTCGAGAGTGTCGGTGCCGGCGGCGGGGGTGAGCAGGACGGTGCGCCCGCCGTCGTGGGAGGCGGTGGCGGCGCCCGTCCAGGTGAGGGTGATGGTGTAGGTGGTGGAGTCGAGGCGGCGGGTGACGACGGCGCTCCCGCCCTGGGCGTCGGAGGCCCGGACCTCGAGCTCGACCGTGCCCTCGACCTGCTCGCCCCAGCGGATCCCGGGGAACATCTCGGGGCTGGGGTCGGGGAGGGCGAGACGCAGGGCGGCGCGGCCCTGGGCGAGCAGCGTGGAGGTGACCCGGGTGGCGAGGACGGCGCCCTCACCGGCGACGGCAGTGGTGACCTCGACGCGCTCGCCGCCGCTGGTGAAGGTGGAGTCGAGGCGGCCTGCCCACAGGTCGAGGCGGGCGTCGACGTCGTCGACCTGCGGGGTGCCGGCCGTGGGGCCGTCGGGCAGGAGGAGGCCGAGGCGGCCCAGGTCCAGGCGGTGCGGGTTGGCGCCCAGCCACATGCCGGCGAGGTCGGCGGCCTCCGGCGCGGCCTGGCCGGTCATGACGGCCATCATCCGCTCCATCGACGGCGAGTCCGGGTAGAGGACCTCGCCGCGGGCGGTGGCGTAGGGGTGCATCGTGTCGGCGAGGGTGAAGCCCTCGGGGTTGGGCTGCTCGTGCCAGCCCCAGGTGGACTGGGTGCCGGTGTCGACGACGCGCGTGGCCATGGCCGAGCGCATGTCGAGACCCGAGGGGTCGTGGGTGGCGAGGGTCTGCAGACCGGTGACGTCGGCGGAGAAGGCGAAGTCGCCGTTTCCGAGGGTGAGGACGAGCTCGGGGGAGTCGGCGTCCAGGCGCACCGCGTGGCGCGAGACGAGGGCGCGGCGGTCGATGCTGTGGCCGGCCGGGTGGCCGGTGCTCGGGGTGCTCATCGTTGAGCCTCTCTGCTGCGTGCTGACGGGGGTGCGCCTCAGGCGCTCAGGGCCTGCAGGGCGTCGGTGACGGCCTGGCGGGCGAGGATGAGGTCGCGGCCGGTGACGTCCGCGAAGGCGAGGAGGATCTCCTCCTCAAGGTCGAAGTCCCCACTGACGACCCACTGCTGCTGCAAGCCGTCCCAGGAGGCGAGGAAGCGGCGCGCCATGGAGGAGGCGTCGCGGTCGGTGCGGGCCAGGCCGGCCTTCTGGAAGGCGCGGATGAGTGCGCCGATGCCGTCGATGGCCTCGGCGTAGTGGGTGGTGAAGTGCTCGTGGGCGGCGCTGCCCTCGACCTGGGCCTGGCCGGCGAGGTAGGAGTACAGGCGCAGGCGGGCGTCGTCGGAGGCGGTGGCGGCGATGAGGCGACGGATGGTCTCCTCGGACTCCTCCAGGCTCGGCTCCCGGTCGGCGGTGACGCCGTGGTCCCGGCGGAAGGCCTCGAGGTTGCCCCCGCCCTGGATGACGTTGTCGAAGTGGTCGAGGGCGGCTGTGAGCAGGTGGTCGCGGGTGGGGAAGTGGTAGAGCATCGTGCGCTCGGCCATGCCCGCGCGTGCGGCGACGGCGGCGGTGGTGAGCCCCTCGTGGCCGACCTCCTGGACGACCTCGTAGGCGGCCCGGGCGATGGCGGCTCGCTTGGCGGTGGTCTTCGCGTAGGGACCGCGGGTGTGGCCCGGCCCGGTGGACGAGGTGTGTGCTGCGGTGCTCACGAGACCTTCCTTGGTGGTGACCATCACTCAAAAACTGATGATAGACGCCAGTTTGAATCGACACATTGACAATGTCAACCCCTTGACCTCGGACGAACTTGGTAGTTCACTTCAGTTTCGCCATCCCCTTCCCTTCGTCAACGACGACCGAAGCACTGAGGAGCCCCGGACACATGGACTCACCCGCCCTCTCCCCCGCACCCACCCGCGCCCGGAAGAAGGCGCTCACGCGCTCCGACCCCGACTACGTCAGCTTCGGCACCAAGATGGCGTGGTCCGCCCGCGCCCTGTCCATGGCCGCCAACGTCATGGTCCTGGGCTACTTCAGCCTCTACGTGACGGACACCCTGGGCCTGAGCCCCGCCCTCCTGGGCACGCTCCTGCTCGCCTCCAAGGTTGTCGACGGCTTCACCGACCTCATCGCCGGCTGGCTCATCGACCGCACCCGCACCCGCTTCGGACGCGCCCGCCCCTACGAGCTCGCCATGCTCGGGATGTGGGTGAGCATCTGGGCGCTCTTCTCCATCCCCGCCGGCGCCTCCACCGGCCTCAAGGCCGCCCTCGTCCTCCTCCTCTACACCATGGTCAACTCCGTGTTCGCCACCCTGGCGAACACCAACCAGACGCTCTACACCGCCCTGGCCTTCCCCAGCCGCGTCGCCATCGGCAAGGTGAGCGCCTTCGCGGGCCTCGTCATCTCCCTGGGCGCCATCATCATCTCGGTCATCATCCCGGTGGGACTCGAGTGGGCCGGCAAGGACCCCGGCCGCTGGTCCACCTTCATCCTCTTCCTCGCCGTGCCCATGGCCGTCCTCGGCATGATGCGCTTCCTCTTCGTCAAGGAGGTCAACACCACCCCCGACGACGAGGCCGAGAAGGTCACCTTCCCCGAGATCTTCGCGACCCTGAGGGACAACCCCTGGATCTGGGTCATCTTCGTCATCACGATCCTGCAGAACCTGCTCCTCAACGTCGGCGCCGGCGCCTACTACTTCCGCTACATCGTCGGCAACCTCGGCCTGCAGTCCCTCACCGCCGTCGTCGGCCTCGTCGCCGTCCCCGCCGTCCTGCTCATCCCGCCGCTCATGAAGCGGTTCAAGCTCACCACCATCATGGTCGCCGGCCAGCTCCTCTGCGCCGCGGCCAGCATGATCTTCTACGTCGCCGGGGCCAACATCCCCCTGCTCGTCCTCGGCAGCCTCGTCAACGCCGTCGGCGTCCTGCCGCTGTCCTACATGATCGGCATCCTCATCATCGACTGCGCCACCTACAACGAGTGGAAGGGCCACCGCCGCCTCGAGTCGATCATGGGCGCCGTCCAGTCCGCCGCTGCCAAGATCGGCCAGGGCGTGGGCCTCGCGGCCGCCGGGGCCTTCCTCGCCGCCTTCGCCTACGACGGCACCCTCGACGCGCAGCCCGACACCGCGGTCTTCGCCATCCGTGGCCTGTTCACCTGGGTCCCCGCCATCATCGCCCTGCTCATGGCGCTCGGCCTGCACCTCTACAAGCTCGAGGACCACCTGCCGCAGATCAACGAGGAGCTGGCCGCCCGGCGCGCTGCCGCCGAGACCGCCGGCGCCGCCGACCCGGCCTGACCGGGCCCTCCCCTCTCCCGCCCCTTCGCACGACAGGAGCCACCATGACCACCCAGCGCACCTACCCCTACCAGGACCCGAGCCTCAGCGTCACCGAGCGTGTCGAGGACCTGCTCTCCCGCCTGTCCACCGCCGAGAAGATCGGCCAGCTGCGCCAGTACTTCTACGTCGCCCCCCACATGGACGACATCCCCGAGGAGCACATCGCCCATCTCCCGGCCGAGCACCAGGAGTACGCCCGCCAGCCCGGGCGCATCCGCGAGGCCATCGACCGCGGCGAGGTCGGCTCCCTCCTCTTCGTCACCGACCCCGAGTTCATCCGCGGCCTGCAGGAGCGCGCCGTCGCTGGCTCGCGCTGGGGCATCCCGCTCCTCTTCGGCTACGACGTCATCCACGGCCTGCGCACCATCTTCCCCGTGCCCGTCGCCACCGCCGCCTCCTGGGACCCGCAGGTCGCCGAGGAGGGCCAGCGCGTCGCCGCCACGGAGGCCTCGGCGGTCGGCATCCGCTGGACCTTCGCCCCCATGGTCGACATCGCCCGCGACCCGCGCTGGGGCCGCATCATCGAGGGCGCCGGCGAGGACGCCTGCCTGGGCGGCGCCATGGCCGCCGCCCAGGTGCGCGGCTTCCAGGCCGGGGCCCGCACCGGCGAGGCCTTCCCCGCCGACGCCCTGCTCGCCGGCCCCAAGCACTTCGCCGGCTACGGCGCCGCCGAGGGCGGACGCGACTACGAGGACGTCGACCTGTCCGACGACCTCCTCCACAACGTCTACTACCCGCCCTTCACCGCCGCCATCGAGGCCGGAGCCGGCAACGTCATGGCCGCCTACATGGACCTCAACGGCGTGCCCGCCGCCGCCAACCGCCACCTGCTCACCGGCATCCTGCGCGACGAGCTCGGCTTCGAGGGCTTCGTCGTCTCCGACGCCAACGGCGTCAACAACCTCGTAACCCAGCACCTCGTCGCCGACGACGAGCACGCCGGCGCCCGGGCGCTGGCTGCCGGGCTCGACATGGAGATGGCCAACGGCCCCGCCGCCTACGAGCACCTGGCCGCCGCCCTCGAGGCCGGCCTCGTGGACGAGGCGGCCCTGGACACCGCCGTGCGCCGCGTCCTGGCCGCCAAGGTCTCCCTCGGTCTCTTCGAGAACCCCTACGCCGACGTCCCCCGCGCCGCCGAGGTCCTCGCCGAGCCCTCCCACCGCGAGGCCGCCCGCCGCGCCGCCGAGAAGAGCCTCGTCCTGCTCGAGAACGACGGCACCCTGCCGCTGGCCGCGAGTGGGGCGAGGGCCGTGCGCCGCGTCGCCGTGCTCGGCGACCTCGCCGCCTCCCAGCGCGACGTGCTCGGCCCCTGGGTCTTCGCCGAGGACGTCGCCGAGTCCGTCAGCCTCCTGGAGGGCCTGAGGGCCCGCGCCGAGCAGGCCGGCGTCACCCTCGAGCACGCCCGCGCCCTGGCCACCGCCGAGCGCGTCCAGCCCTCGATGTTCGACCGGATGGACGAGGGACTGCTGCCCACCACCCCCGAGGGCTTCGACGCCGACGCCGAGCTCGACCGCGCCATCGGGCTGGCCGCCACCAGCGACGTCGCCCTCGTCGTCGTCGGCCAGAACCAGAACCAGATCGGGGAGAAGTCCTCCGCCTCCACCCTCGACCTGCCCGGGCGCCAGGCCGAGCTGCTCCGGCGCACCATCGCCACGGGCACGCCGACCGTCGTCCTCGTCATGAGCGGCCGACCGCTCGACCTGCGTCCCGCCGACGGCGCCGCCGCCGTCCTGCAGGTGTGGTACCCGGGCACCCGGGGCGGTGAGGCCGTCGCCGCCGCCGTCTTCGGCGACGTCAGCCCGGCCGGCCGACTGCCCTTCACCTGGCCGCAGCACGTGGGGCAGGTTCCCGTCCACTACGCCCACCGCACCACCTTCGACCCGCAGGGGGCGACCACCCGTTACTGGAACGAGGCCTCCCACGCCCCGCGCTACGTCTTCGGCCACGGCCTGAGCTACGCCGCCTTCGACTACTCGCCCGTCCAGGTGCCGCAGCGGCTGGCCGTGGGGGAGACCGGGACGGTCGCCGTCGAGGTCACCAACACCTCCGCCGTCGACGCCGACGAGGTGGTCCAGCTCTACACCCACCAGCGCTACGGCGAGACCACCCGCCCCGTGCGCGAGCTCAAGGGCTTCGCGCGCGTGCACGTGCCCGCCGGGCGGACGGTGACGGTTGAGCTGCCGCTGGGGCCCGAGCAGCTGCGCTACTGGTCCTCGGTCAGCCGCACCTGGGTGCAGGAGCCCACCGTCGTGGACATCGCCGTCGGCGGCTCCTCC
Organism: Actinomyces sp. AC-20-1; assembly: GCF_023369555.1. Lineage (GTDB taxonomy): Bacteria > Actinomycetota > Actinomycetes > Actinomycetales > Actinomycetaceae > Actinomyces. Next base: position 59,204 of record NZ_JACJVC010000005.1, read on the forward strand.
GCAGCACCCTTCACCGCCCAGGTGGAGGTCACGCCATGACGGGCACCCTCCTTCAGGCCCCGGTCCTGGCCGACCTCGACGACGCGGCCTGGCTCGCCACCCCCGCCGAGGTCCCGCCTGCCGGCCGGCGCCCCGCCTACGAGCTGCGCACGCACGTGAGCCTCACGGCGGCAGAGGCCGCCGCCCCCGCGCGCCTGACCGCCACCGCCCACGGCATCTACGAGGCCTGGATCAACGGCGAGCGCGTGGGCGACTGCGAGCTCACCCCGGGCGCCACCACCTACCGCGCGACCCTCCAGGTCCAGTCCTACGACGTCACCGGCATGCTGCGCGAGGGCGACAACGAGCTGCGCCTGACCGTCTCCGACGGATGGTTCCGCGGACGCTGCGGCGCCACCCGCGTCCCCGACGCCTACGGCGAGCGCACCGGTGCCCTCGCGGCCCTCGTCATCGGGGCCGGAACCGAGGCCGCCCGCACGCTCACCACGGGGCAGGGGTGGGAGGTCGCCGTCGGCGCCATCACCGCCGCCGACCTCATGGACGGCCAGACCACCGACCTCACCCGCCTCGGCCACGAGCAGTGGGCTCCCGCCGAGCTCTCCGACGAGCCGCTCACCCGCGACCGCAGCCGGCTCGCCGCCTCACCCTCCCCGGCCGTGCGCCGCGGCCTTGAGGTCCCCGCCGTCAGCGTCACCCGACTCGCCTCCGGCCGGCAGGTCGTCGACTTCGGACGGATGCTGTCGGGATGGGTGCGCGTCGCCGAGCTCGGTCCCGCCGGCACGCGCCTGATCCTCACCCACTTCGAGGTCACCGGGCCCGACGGCGACCTCACCACCCGCCACATCCAGCACGCCGTGCCCTGGCTGCCCGAGCCCTACCCCCTCGGCCAGGTGAACACGATCATCTCCCGCGGCGTCGCCGGGGACGTGGTGGAGCCCCACCACACGACCCACGGCTTCCGTTACGTCGCCGTCGACGGCGCCGACTGGGACCTCGACCCCACCGCCCTCACCGCCGTCGAGGTGCGCAGCGACCTGACCCCCACCGGGGACTTCTCCTGCTCCCACGAGGACCTCAACCGCCTGCACGCCAACACCGTGCGCGCCTGGCACTCCAACTCCTGCGAGCTGCCCACCGACTGCCCGCAGCGCGAGCGCTGGGGCTACACCGGCGACTACCAGATCTTCGCCCGCACCGCCGCCCACCTCGACGACGTGCGCGGCTTCACCCGCAAGTGGCTGCGCTCCCTGGCCGACGAGCAGTACGAGGACGGCACGATCACCAACGTCGCCCCCAGCTACGGGGTGGACGACGGGCCCATGCCGGACCTGTCCGGCTCCGCCGGCTGGGGCGACGCCGCCACCATCGTCCCCTGGGAGATGTGGCGCGCCTACGGCGAGGCCGACGCCCTGGCCGAGGCCTACCCGATGATGGTGCGCTGGGTCGAGCACATCGAGGCCGCCGCCGCCGGCGCCCGCTACCCGGCCCGCGCCGAGGCCCACCCCGAGCCCCGCGCGCACGACCGCTACCTGTGGGACACCGGCTTCCACTGGGGCGAGTGGACCGAGCCCGACGTCGAGTGGGACCCGCGCGGCGACTTCGGCATCGTCGCCACCGCGTACCTGGCCCGCTCGGCACGCATCGTCGCCGAGGCCGCCGTCGTCCTCGGCCGCGAGGACGACGCCGCCCGCTTCGGCGCGCTCGCGGACAGGGCCGCCGAGGCCTGGCGCACCGAGTTCATCGAGGATATTGCTGAGGAGCCCACCGCTGAGGGGGACGCCGCCCCCCGGCTCCGGCTCACCGTGCCGACCCAGGCGAGCTACGTGCGCGCACTCGCCTTCGACCTGGTGCTGCCGAGCCAGCGCCCGGCCGCTGCCGCCGAGCTCGCCCGGCTGCTGCGCGCCAACGGCAACCGGCTGTCCACGGGCTTCCTGTCCACCGGCATGCTCCTGCCGGTGCTGGTCGAGGCCGGTTACACGGACCTCGCCTACGAGGTTCTCCTCCAGCGCGAGGAGCCCGGCTGGATGGTCATGCTCGACCGCGGCGCCACCGCCATCTGGGAGGACTGGAACGGCCTGAGCGCCGACGGCGTGCCCACCGGCTCGCAGAACCACTACTCCAAGGGCGCCGTCGTCGCCTTCCTCCACGAGTACACGGCCGGCATCCGTCCGGCCGAGCCCGGCTACGCCGCCGTCGAGATCGCCCCGGTGCCCGGCGGCGGGCTCACGAGCGCCCGCGCGAGCCTGGACACGGCCCGCGGGACGGTCTCCTCCTCCTGGGTCATCGAGGACGGCGCCTTCCGGCTCACGGTGCGCACGCCGCCGGGGACACCGACGACGGTGCGCCTGCCGGACGGGAGTGCCACCACGACCGGGGGCGGCGAGCACACCCTCACCTGCGCCTGGCCCGCCTGAGCGGTGTCTGGTCCTCCCACTTAGGAGGGCCAGACACGTCTCAGAGCACCGAGGGGTGAGCCTCGAGGTCGACGAGCGGCAGCAGCAGGGTGCTGGGGTGCTCGGCGTCGTGCAGGACGCGCATCTCGACGCCCCGGCCGCCGTCGGGGTCGCAGACGGCGTAGCGCGGCCAGGAGGAGACCGCCAGGTTGAGGCGCAGGCGGTGGCCCGCGCTCACGTGCAAGCCCGTGGCCCACATGTCGACCTCGACCGGCTCGCCGGGGGTGAGCGGGTCGCGGCGGTCGAGGCCGTGGCGGCCCGACAGCCGCAGCACGCCGTCGGTCAGCAGGGTGCTCGTGCCGTCCTCCATGACCTCGGTGAGGCTCGCGTGCAGGTGCGCGTCGGTGGCCCGCGCCGCCACCCAGGCGCGCAGGCGCACCGGGCCGAGGATCGTCACCGGCTCGGTGAGCACCGGGCTCGTGAAGGACACGACCTCCTCGCGGGCCTCGACGGCGCGCTGGTCGTGCGGGCCGGCGGCCTCGGGCGGGCCCATGAGCACCTGCCCGCCGTCCGTGGGCACCGGGTCCCGGGGGTCGTGGACCCAGGCCGTGGACCCGGCGCCCACGGCCTCGTCCCCCAGCGCGGCCCTCCAGACGTCGAGCGTGAGGGTGGCGAGGCCCGCGTCGCGGGTCGAGCCGTGGGGGAAGGAGCGGCTCGCTGTGCGCCAGCTCGGGGTGCTCGGCGTGGAAGCGGTCGATGAGCCCCGGTGCCAGACCCGCCTCAGTGAGCAGGTCGCGGGCGCTGCGCCCACCGATCTCGTCGGCCAGGAGGGTGCCGAGCCCCGTCATCTCGTGACGCACCCCGCCGGCCAGCAGGGGCAGGTCCGCGCCGTGCCCGCGGCGCACGGCCTCGAAGGTCGGCGCGGTGATGACCTCGCCGTCCACCACCGGCACGAAGGTCCGCGACATCGTCTCGGGCGGGCGGGTGAAGCGGGACAGGTCGAGCGAGATGTCGAAGAGCGGGAGCTCGCGGCCGAGGGCCGCCGCGGTGTCGAGCACCTGCTCCTCGGTGAGCGAGCGCCAGCCCGCCAGCGTCGGGGCGATGCCGGCGATCTCGGCGCCGCGCTCGGCGATGGCGCGGGCGTCGGCGACCGTGGCCGCCGTCGTCCCGCCCGACTCGCAGATGAGGCCGTGGACGAGCCCCGCCGCCCGTGGGCACGCCAGGAGCGCCATGACCGAGGCTCCGCCGGCGCTCTGGCCCGTCACCGTCACCCGGCCCGGGTCCCCACCGAAGGCGGCGATGTTGTCGCGCACCCACTCCAGGGCCGTCACCTGGTCGAGGGTGCCGCGGTTGAAGGGTGCGCCGTCGTAGTAGGGGCTGTTCTGGCTGCCGGCGCAGAAACCGCCTCCGTGGACCCACACGAGCACCGGCAGGGGCGCCTGCGGCCCCTCGGGGGTGCCCGGGTCCCCGGGCGCGGGGGTGAAGACGTTGAGGTTGAGGACCCCCTGACCGGGCACGCTCGGCTCGGGGACCGCCGTCGTCTCACCGAAGGGGCGCCGCTGCGGGGTGGGGCCGGGGACGACGGCGTCGCGCACCCCCTCCCACGCGGCCCGGCGCACGGGGGCGAGCAGACGCAGGTCCCCGACCGGGTCCTCGGCGTAGGGGATGCCGTAGAAGGCGGCCGAGCGGGGGTGGGCCCCCGCCCTGCCGGCGGCGGAGGGGACCTCGCGCCAGAGGCCGCGCACGGCCCCGGCCGGGGCGGCGACGACGGGCCCCTCCTCGCCGGTGGGGACGGCGACGGGGGTGGAGGCGACGTGCTGCGGGGTGCTCACTTGACCTTCTTCACCGGGACGATGGCCAGGGCCGCGACGACCATGCAGATGAAGGCGGCGATGTAGATGGCGCGGTAGCCGGCGGGGCCGACGATCTGGGCGACGATGACGCCGGCGAGCACCGGGGCGAGGGTCTGGCCGATGTTGGTGGCGACGTTGGCGACGCCGAGGTCGCGCCCGGCGGCCTCCTTGTCCGGCAGGACGTCGATGAACAGGGCCTGGTCCACCGTCATGAAGGCGCCGAGGGCGAAGCCGTTGAGGGTGGTCTGGATGAACAGCGAGGGCAGCGTGGGCCAGAGGATCGGCAGCATGAGGAGGGCCATCGTGGCGACGGTGGAGCCGATGACGAAGACCTTGCGCCTGCCGATGCGGTCGGACAGCTTGCCCGAGACGATCATCGAGATGAGCATGCCGGGCAGGGAGCACATGCTCAGCAGCGTGGCGTAGGTGTTGGCCTCGGCCTGCGTGAGCGCGGGCTGGACGTAGGACTGCAGGACGAAGAGGGAGAAGGTGGTGGTCAGCGTGGCGCCGAGCATGGAGACGAAGCGGGCCAGCCACACCCAGCGGTAGTCGGCGTCGCGCAGCGCGATGGTGAAGCCGAGGGCGAAGTCCTTCCAGCTGAAGGGGGGCAGATGCAGGTCGAGGGAGGAGCGGTCCTTGGCCATGAGGACGAAGAGCGCGGCGCCGAAGGCCGTGAGGACGACGAAGATGTAGTAGGCGTTGAGGCCCAGCGCGTTGAAGGCGTTGCCGGCGATGATCGAGCCGAGCATGGCGCCGCCCATCGTGCCCATGCCGGAGATGGCGGAGACGGTGGCGAGCTTGTCCTCCTTGATGCGGTCCGCGACGGTGGTGGTCAGCGGGGCCTGCATGAAGTTGAGCAGGACCTGGGCGATGACCCAGGTGACGGCGATCATGCCGACCGTCGTCGAGAAGCGCATCGCGATCATCATGAGGGCTCCGGCGAAGCCGCCGAAGGCGATCCAGAAGGAGCGCCGGCCCCAGCGCGAGCGCCAGCGGTCGGAGATGACGCCGACGATGGGCTGGGCGAACATCGTGAAGAAGGTGCCGATGGAGGCGACGAAGGACATCGAGGCCGCGCGGGCCGCGTTGTACTGGTTGTAGACCTCGGTGAGCTCGGCGGCGTCGGCGCCCGCGTAGGTGCCGCCGGACAGTTGTTGGAGCACGTCGGCCGTGACCTGCGGGTAGGCGGCGAAGAAGTGCTGGAGCTCGATGGTCTGGATCTGGTTCGGCAGGAGGATCGAGGGCAGCGCCGAGTAGTTCATGAAGAGGAAGGCGCCGGCGATGATGCAGGCGACAAGGTACTGGCGGTAGGGGCGGCCGCCGAGGTACTTCATCGAGGTGCCGGGGCGTGAGGGCTCCTCGATGTTCGGGTCGCCGCCGGTGATGGGCGTGGCGGGTGCTGACATGCTGAACTCATTTGTCCAGTAGCGCCGTGGGGAAGGGGCGCGTCCTCGTTGACGCGCACCCTCAACCTACATGCCGGTCGGTAAGGCGGGGAGGGTCTCAGGTCCTCACAGCTGCTGCAGGAGCTCCTCGACCGCGGTGCGGGTGCGCAGGACGTCGTGCCCGGTGACGTCGAGGAAGGCGCGGAGCGTGGCGGCCTCGAGGTCGAAGTCCTCCATGACGACCCACTGCTGCTGCAGCCCCTCCCAGGTGGCGAGGAACTGGCGGGCCTGGTCCTCGGGGTCGCGGTCCGTGCGGGCCAGGCCGGCCTCCTGGAGCAGCCGCATGATGAGGGCCATGCCCTCACGGGCGATGGCGTAGTGCTCGCGGAAGTAGGCGTGGGCGGCCGAGCCCGGCTGCTGGGACCGGCCGACGAGGTAGACGTACAGGCGCAGGTAGCCGCGGTCCGAGGCCGTGCCCCGCAGGAGGTTGTGGACGATGGTCTCGACCTGCTCGGTGGTGGCGAGGTCGCCGTCGGTGGGCCACGCAGCGCTGCCGGGCAGGGCGGTGCGCTCCTGGATCGAGTCGTTGAAGTGGGTGAGGGCGGCGACGAGCAGGTGGTCGCGGGTGGGGAAGTGGTAGGTGAGGGTGCGCTCGCTGAGGTCGGCGCGCTCGGCGACGGCGGCCGTCGTGAGCCCGTCATGTCCGACCTCCTCGACGACCTCGAAGGCGGCCTTGCCGATAGCGGCCCTCTTCGCGGCGGTCTTCGCGTAGGGGCCGCGGGTGCCGTTCCTGCCGGCGTGGGGTGCTGTAGCCATGGGGCGCCTCCAAAACGTAGTTTAAAGACAGTTTTCATCCGAAAGACTCTTGTTGTCAACTCTTGACGATCGTTTCAATACGTAGTTGACTACGCTTTCAACACCGATCCTTCGTCAACGCCGACAGAAGCACGAGGAAACACCCATGACCGCCACCCCGATCCCCGGTGCCGCGGACGACGCCCTGACCGCCGCAGCGGCCACCACCGCCCCACTCACCCGAGCCGAGAAGAAGGCCCTCAAGGCCGCCGACCCCGAGCACGTCCCCTTCGGCACCAACCTCGCCTGGAACGTGCGCGGGCTGTCCATGGCCGCCAACGTCCTCCTCCTGGGCTACTTCAGCATCTACGCCACCGACGCCCTCGGCATGAGCCCCGCCCTGCTCGGCTCGCTCATGCTCGCCTCCAAGGTCTTCGACGGCTTCACCGACCTCATCGCCGGCTGGCTCATCGACCGCACCCACACCCGCTTCGGACGCGCCCGCCCCTACGAGCTCATGCTCATCGGCCTGTGGGTCACCACCTGGGCCCTGTTCTCCACACCGGAGATGTCCATGACCGGCAAGGCCGCCTGGGTCTTCGTCTGCTACTCGCTCATCAACTCGGTCTTCGCGACCTTCGCCAACATCAACCAGACGCTCTACACCGCCCTCGCCTTCCCCAGCCGTGTCGCCATGGGCAAGGTCGCCGCCTTCGGAGGCGTCCTCATCTCCTTCGGCGCCATCGTCATCGCCATCGTCGTGCCGATCGCGCTGGCCTGGGCCGGCAAGGACGGCGGCCGCTGGTCGCTCTTCGCCCTCGCCTTCGGCGCCGTCTTCCTCCTCATGGGCCTGAGCCGCTTCATCTTCGTCAAGGAGACCGTCACCCAGGCCGCCGACACGACCGAGAAGGTCACCGTCCGCGAGATCATCGCCATGCTCAAGGACAACCGCTACATCTGGATGATCCTCATCATCGGCGTCGTCGCGGCCATCGCGGGTAACACCGGGGCCAGCGCCTACTACTTCACCTACATCGTCGGCAACCTCGGCATGCAGTCCGTCACCGCGGGCGTCGCCATCGTCATCGTCCCGACGATCATGCTCGTGCCCTGGCTCATGAAGAGGTTCCGCCTCACCCGCATCATCGTCGTCGGCCAGCTCCTCGTCGTCGCCGCCGGCATCGTCAACTACATCGCCAACGGCAACCTCGTCCTGCTCGTCATCGCCACCCTCATCAGCGGTCTCGGCACCCTGCCCGGCACCTACATGCAGGGCATCCTCGTCATCGACTGCTCCACCTACAACGAGTGGAAGGGCCACCGCCGCCTCGAGTCGATCATGGGCGCTTTCACCTCCTTCGCCGCGAAGATCGGCGCGGGCATCAGCCTCTGGCTCGCCGGCCAGATCCTCGCCGGCGCCGGCTACGACGGCACCCTCGAGACGCAGTCCGCCTCCGCGAGCTCCGCCATCACCATCCTCTTCGCCGTCTTCCCCGCTGTCGGGGCCCTCATCGCCGCGGGCCTGTACTGGTTCCTCGACCTCGACGCCCGCCTGCCGCAGATCAACGCGGACCTCGCCGAGCGCCGCGGCCAGACGGACGAGGAGGCTGAGGAGACCGAGACCGCCCCTACTGTCGCCGAACCGGTGACCGAGGCCGGAGGCGACCCCTACCCCGGGACGGAGGCCTGATCCCGTGACCACCACCGCCCAGCCCGGGCTGCGCCGCCTCTCCGTCGCCCCCGACGGAGCCCCCGACGCCGAGGTCCTGCCCACCGGGGCCGTCCTCGTCACCCCCCACAACCGGGACGCCGAGTACGACACGGTCGTCATCGAGTCCGAGGAGGACCTGCCGGCCCGCTTCGACGCTGCCGGCCTCATCACCCAGCCACTGCACCTCGTGCGGGCCCGCATCGAGGGCACGCCGTCGCGCTTCAACGTCTACCTGCCGCCCGCCCGGGCCTGGCAGGGGCGCTTCTTCCAGTACACCTACCCGATGGACGACGAGAACGTCTCCGAGCGCAAGCTCGCCTTCGGCATCGACGCCGGCGGCTACACCGTCCAGGCCTCCGGCCTCGGCGGCTACCGCCACGCCGCCACCGCCGCACGCGCCGGACGCCGCATCGCCGCCGAGCTCTACGGCCTCGACGTCGAGGAGGCGACGACCGGTGCCGCCATGATCCCCGGCTACCTCTACGGGCCCTCCGGCGGCTCCTACCAGACGATGGGCGGCGTGGAGTCCACCCGGGGGGTCTGGCAGGGCTTCGTCCCCACCGTCATGGGCACTCCCGTGTCCCTGCCGAGCAACTTCCTCATCCGGGGCCTGGCCCGCCTCGTCCTGGACGAGGTCGCCGCCACCATCCGCGGCAACGTCCTCGACGGCCGCGACCCCGCCGACGGGCTCAACCCCCTCCAGGCCGAGGTCCTGGCCGAGGTCACCGCCCTCGGCCTGCCCCTGCCCGCCTGGGCCCGGCCCGACTACGTCCTCGGGCACACGGACCGTGACGGCAGGCCCACCAGCCAGTCGCTCACCGACTTCCAGGGGGCCGTGGCCTCCATGGACCCCGGCTACGCCGAGGACTTCTGGACCCGCCCCGGCTACGAGGGCTGCGAGGAGTCGCCGATGGGCGCGCTCCTGCGCTCGCGGCTCGTCGACCACGACGCCACCGTGGTGCGCGTGCTCCGGGACGGCGGAGAGGACGGCGGTGAGCCGGGCCGCCCGCTGGGACTCGTCGTCGGCGGGCTTCCCGCCCAGGCTACCCTGGCCGACAACCTCGACCTGCGCATGCCCGACGGGGAGGTCCTGCCCGTCCACACCCCGCGACCGGCTGAGACCGCCGTGACCGAGGCCGCTGAGGCCGCCGGCGGGCTCGCCGATGGCGAGGTCGTCCTCGTGCCCGCCGCTCCGGCCCCCGGGACGGCGCCGGCGGCGTCCTCCGGGCTCGCCGCGCTCACCACCGGGACCACCGTCCACCTCGACAACCGCCTCGACCTCGCCGTGCGCCTGCACCACCGCCACGTCGTGCCGCCGGCCGAGGAGGGCTACGACGCCTACGACTGCCTGCGCGGTGACGACGGCGAGCCCCTGCGCCCCCAGCGCGCCCTGCGGGTGCCCTGGATGATGGCCATCGGCGTCACCGGCGGCACCGTCTACTCCGGGCACCCCGACGGCAGGGTCATGCTCGTCTCCTCCCACGAGGACGCCGACGCCTACACCTGGCACGCCGACTGGTACCGCCGCCGCGTCGAGGCGGCCCTCGGGGCCGAGGCCGCCGGCAGGAGCCTGCGCGTCTACGTCACCGAGCACGCCGACCACCACGACATGCCCGTCGCCCCCGGCAAGGACGACTGGCTCGTCTGGTACGACGTCGCCGTCGAGCAGGCCCTGAGGGACCTCGCCGCCTGGGTCGAGGAGGGCGTCGAGCCGCCCGCCTCCACCGGCTACCGCGTCGAGGGCGGCCAGGTCATCCTCTCCGACGGCGGCGACCGCCACGGTCAGCAGCCGCTCGTCAGCCTCGCTCCGGCCGGGAGCGATCCGGTGGCAGGGGCGGCGGCCGGGAGGGCGGACGGTCTGCGGCCCGGCCAGGTGGCCCGCGTCGAGGTGCCCGCAGACGCCGACGCCGAGCTGGTCGCCGTCGCCACGGCTGCCACTGTGCCCGCCGGGGTGGGCCGGGTGGTCGAGGCCGCCTGGCGGCTCGCGGGGGAGCAGGGGTGGCACCCGCTCGCCGTCGAGCCGGGGGAGCGCGTCCGGATCCCGCTCACCGTCCCCGGCAGCCTCCTGAAGACCGGCACCGAGCCCATGGTGGTCGTGAGGGTGGCCTCCTCCCGAGGCGGCGCCGACGACCTCACGCGCCTGGAGAACCTCGCCCACCTGCGCCTGGCCGCCGTCTGAGGCCGCGTCCCCTCACCCGCACCCACCACACCCACCACAACGTCGACGTCGACGTCGCACAAGGAGAGCACCATGAGTCCCAAGGAGAGCGCCATGACTGGCGACCTCACGACCGCCGTCGGAGCCCCGGAGCCGGAGGGGCGGCGCATGGTGAGCGCCGCGACCTCCATCGGCGCCCTCATGGACAGCCAGGAGGCCAGGGCGGTCCTCACCCGGCACCTGCCCTGGGTCGGGGACTTCGGCCTTGCCCAGGAGCACCCCGAGTTCCCGGTCGGCGTGCTGCTCGGCCTGGCGCTCGGGGAGGACAGCCCCCTGCGCGCGGCCGTCCTCGCCGACCTCGCCGCCGTCGAGGACCCCACCGTCTACCCGCAGCGCCGCCCGGCCCGCCCCCTCGCCCGCCTGAGCGCCGAGCAGCAGGCGGGCGCCCGGATCATGGTCACGGCCGAGGCCCGCCTGTACGAGCCCGTCGACGTCGCGCTCGTCGTGCCCGGGGCGGGCCGGCTGCTGGCCGACGTCGAGGCCGCCGGGGAGGTCTCCGTCGTCGCCACCGGACCGGACGGCGTCACCGTGCGCTCGCGGGTCTTCCACGACCGCGACGACACCCTCATCGGCCGCTTCCTGCCGGAGGCGGCCGGCCAGTGGTCCGTCCGGGTGGAGGGGATCGAGGCGGCCGACCCGCTCGAGGCGGTCATCGCCGTCGGACCGGCCCGAGAGGGGGCGGGGCTGTGCGCCCAGCACGGGCCCGTGCGCGTCGTCGACGGGCACTTCGAGCACGCCGACGGCGCCGCCTACACGCCCTTCGGAACCACCGCCTACGCCTGGATCTACTCCAGCGAGGACCTGCGCGAGCGCACGCTGGCCGCGCTGGCCCGGTCCGGCTTCAACAAGATCCGCATGTGCGTCTTCCCCAAGCACTACGACTTCAACCGCTCCGTGCCGCAGCGCGTGCCCTTCGCCAGCGCCGGTGCGGGCGAGAGGAAGTGGGACTGGGACACCTTCGACCCCGGCTTCTTCGACCTGCTCGAGCAGGCCGTGCGCGAGCTCGGGCGCCGCGGGGTGGTGGCCGACCTCATCCTCCTCCACCCCTACGACCGCTGGGGATTCAGCGAGATGAGCCCGGACATGGATGAGTCCTACCTGCGTCACGTCGTGCGGCGCCTGTCCGCCTTCCCCAACGTCTTCTGGTCCATGGCCAACGAGTACGAGCTCCTGCCCGCCAAGCGGCCCGAGGACTGGGAGCGCCTGGGGAGGGTCGTCGTCGAGGAGGACCCGGTCGGCCACCCCGTGAGCGTGCACAACATCGCGGGGCCCTTCGACGCCTCCGCCGAGTGGGTGAGCCACGTGTCCTTCCAGGGCGGCGGCTTCGAGATGGCGTCCAAGGTCCGCGAGCTCGCGGCCCGGTTCGGCAAGCCGGTGGTGGTTGACGAGTACGGCTATGAGGGCGACCTCGAGCACGACTGGGGCAACCTCACCGCCCAGGAGGGGCTGCGCCGCTTCTGGGAGGGCGTGCTCGCCGGTGCCGGCATGACCCACGGCGAGACCTACTTCCACGAGGAGTGGATCTGGTGGGCCAACGGCGGCGACCTCGAGGGCGCCTCCTGGGAGCGGATCGCCTTCCTTCGTACCCTGGTCGAGGCGGCGCCGTCGGGACGGCTGGTCGGCCGCGGGGGATGGGGGCCGACGACGGGGGTGGACGCCGGCGACCCGGGCGCCTACCAGCTCGCCTACCTCGGGGCCCGCCAGCCCCGCACGATGACGGTGACGGTGCCCGAGGGCCGCAGCGCCGCGGTTGACATCATCGACACCTGGGCCATGACGGTGGACGAGGTGGCGACCGGGGCCGGCGGGCGCGTGGAGGTGGCGCTGCCGGGCCGGGCCTGGATGGCCGTGCGCGTGCGCTGCGAGTGAGGCGCACCCGCCGTCGGCCCCACTCCCCTGTTCTTCATCGCGAGCTCGAGGGTTGTGCTGCGAGCTCGACACCTGCGGGTACGAACTCGTGACACAACCCTCGAGCTCGCGTGGGGGAGGGCGGCTCAGTCGGCTCAGCCGCGCTGGGTGGCCGGGACCTCGGCGGCCTGCGGGGCCACCTCGTCGATGGTGGTGGTCAGCGCGGCCGCCACCTCCTCCATCCCCGGGATGAAGCCGTACATCGTCGCCGCCCCGGGCACGATCCTCGCCGTCGTGCTCAGCTCCTTGGCCAGGAAGTGCGTGAGCGTCGACGACGGGTCCGCCATGTAGGCGCCGTGCGTGCCGGCCACCGCCTCCACCACCCGGGCCCAGGCCGACTCGTCGTCGATGAGGTCGCGCACCGTGAGGACCGGGGCGCCGGCGCGGCCCAGGACCTCCGCCGGGACCGTCACCGTGCGCTCGTGGCGGCCGTGGCCCACCGTCTCGGGCTCGGCCCCCGGCAGGGCCAGCTCGGCGCTGGCGCCCACCGGCACCTCGGCGCTCACTCTCAGCCTCTCGCCGTCGAGCTCCCAGGCGAGGCGGGCGGTGCCCACCGGCAGCCGTCTCACCACCGAGGCGCGGGTGAGGCCGTGCCCGACGACGGGTGCGATGCGCAGCGCCGTCCCGCCCGGCGCGCTCACGTCCAGGCCCGCCAGGTCCGTGATGAGCCACTGGGTGACGGCGCCGAGCGCGTAGTGGTTGAAGGAGGTCATCTCACCGGGGTTGATGTCCCCGTTGGGCAGCATGGAGTCCCAGCGCTCCCAGATCGTCGTCGCCCCCATCGTCACCGGGTACAGCCAGCTCGGGCACTGCCTCTCGAGCACGAGGCGCACGGCCGTCGCCGCCTGGCCGCCCTTGACGAGGGCGGCCGGCACCAGGGGCGTGCCGACGAATCCCGTCGAGATGCGGAAGGAGCGCAGGCGCACGAGGTCCGCCAGGCGCAGACCCGCCCCGGCCACGCGCCGCGGCGTGTCGAGCAGGTCCCAGGCCAGGGCCTGGGCGTACACGGTCGCGCAGTCGGAGAGCATGAGCCCGTCCGCCGTGACGTAGGCGTCCAGGTAGGCCCGGCGCACCTCGGCGGCCAGCGCCTCGTAGTGGGCCGAGCGCTCCTCGTCACCCAGGACCGCGTAGGCCCGGGCGGTGATCGCCGCGCTGCGTGCGAAGTAGGCGGTGGCGACGACGTCCGGGTCCGCCTTGGCGTCGGCCGGGTTGTCGGGCGCGGCGTCCGGGTCGAGCCAGTCGCCGAACTGGAAGCCGCCGCGCCACAGGCGCGAGCTGCCGGCCACCTCGGCCACCCCGTCGACGAAGCGGGCCATGGCCTCGACCGTCGCCTCGAGCAGCGCCGGGTCGCCGGTGGCCTCGTAGGCGGCCCACGGCACCAGCGTGATGGCGTCGCCCCAGGCGCAGGTGAGCTTGGTGCCGTCCAGGATGTCCGGGGAGACGACGGGCATGGCGCCGTCGGGCGTCTGCGCCCAGGCGAGGTCCTTCGTCCAGGAGGCGAGGAAGCCGGCGGCGTCGTACAGGGACAGGGCCGTGGGCGCGAAGGCGCCGATGTCGCCGGTCCACCCCAGGCGCTCGTCGCGCTGCGGGCAGTCCGTGGGCACCGTGATGAAGTTGTCGATCGTGGACCAGCGCGTGTTCTCCACGAGCCTGTTGACGAGCTCGTGGGAGGAGTCGAACCAGGCCGAGCGCTCCATGCCGGAGGAGACGACCCGGGCGGTGACGGCCGCTTCCAGGGCCTCGTCGTCGCCGTCGAAGCCGTCCACCTCGACGTAGCGGAAGCCGTGCTGGGTGAGGGTGAGGGCGACGACGTCGTGACCGCCCGAGAGCGTCACCCGGTCCGTGCAGGCGGCCCCGCGCAGCGGGCGCATGCCCATCTCGCCGTGCTCGAGGACCTCGGCGTGGCGCAGCGTGAGGACGCTGCCGGCCTCACCGGTGACCGTCAGGCGCACGTGGCCGGTGAGGTTCTGGCCCAGGTCGAGGACCTTGCGGCCCGAGGGGGTGGTGATGACCTCGACCGGGGCGACCTCGCCGATGACGGTCGGCATCTCGAGGGTGGTGGGCTCGAGCGCTTGCTCGGGCAGGGGCAGGACCTCCACGGGTGCCTCGTCGGTGCGGGAGCCGAGCGTGGGCAGGCGCAGGTCCACGTCCTGGCCGTCGTAGAGGTCGTTGGCGGTGACGTTCGAGGGGCGCCAGGCCCACTGGTCGTCGGTGCCGACGGTGGTGGTGCCGTCGGGTCCGGTGAGCTCGAGCTGGGCGAGGAGCCAGAGGCGGTCGCCGTAGACGGCCTCGCGCTTGGCCCAGGTGAGGTGGCCGCGGTACCAGCCGTTGCCGAGGACGACGGCGACCTCGTGCTCGCCCGGGGACAGGGGGGCGGTGACGTCGTGGGTCTGGACGAGGAAGCGGTCGCGGTACTCGGTCCAGCCGGGGGCGAGCTCGTCGGTGCCGACCTTGACGCCGTCGATGAAGACCTCGTAGGTGCCGCCGGCCGTCAGGTGCAGGCGGGCGGTGGTGGTGCCCTCGGGGACCGTGAGGCGGCGCACGAGGACGGGGGCGGCGTCGGTGCGGGTGTTGCCGGGGGCGGTGACGGGGCGCGCGCTCCAGTCGGAGCGCTCGAGCAGGCCGGTCTCGACGACGGCGGGCTCGGACCAGCCGGAGGTGGTTGTGGTGGAGCTGGTGGAGGTCCCGGTGACGCGCACCCGCCAGACGGCGCGCTCGCGGGAGCTGAGGGGGGCCAGCGGCCAGGGGCGGAAGAGGGCGGAGGGTCCGTCGAGGGTGACGGTCTCGGTGGTGGTGGGGCCGCCGACGGGTCCGCGGGTCACCTCGACCTCGGCGCAGGTCTGCGCCCAGCCGGCGGGCGCCGTGGGCACCTCCCAGGACAGGGCGGGGGTGGCGCCGGTGCCGCCGAGGACGGTGGAGCCGGCACGGTGGTGGTCGGCGCGCAGGCGCACGGGGGCGGCCAGGGGGCCGACGGCGTCGTGCGGCTGGGGTGCGGGCTCGGTGAGCAGGGTGGTGGGCTGGCTGGTCATGGGGTCTCCGGGTCGTCGTTGAACCGATTCAGTGGCGGTGTGCGGGTGACGCTACGGCCATGGGCGGGCTCACGTCAACGGTGCGCCTGAGAATGCCCTGAGGCTCCGTCGGTGGGCGGTGCCCTCATGCGCCTCCCGTCGGCCCTGAGCCCTCGCGCTGGGGCCTGATGCTTCTCGTCAGGTCTCAGCGCGAGGGCTCAGGGGCCGGGACTGGGCCCCGGCGTCGCGCCCGGGCTCAGGCCCGCAGCTGCTCGACGAAGGACCCGACGACGGCCGCCATGTCCACCGATCGGTCGAGCAGCCACTCGACCTGGACCCCCTCGATGAGGGAGGCCAGGCACAGGGCTGCCATCTCGATGTTGACGTCGGCGCGCACGCGCCCGGCCTCCTGCTCGGCGCGCAGGTCCGCGGTCAGCTGGGCGCGGAAGCGGTGGGCGAGTCCGACGACGTACTCGTGGGCCGGGTGCTCGGGGTTGACGGCCTCGGCGTGCATGAGGGTGTCGAGCTGGATGAGGCCGGGGGTCGTGGCGTTGCGCGCCATGGTGAGGGGGATGGCGTCGAGCACGCCGTGCTCCTCGAACAGCGCGGTGCGCCAGCCCTTGTCCCTCTCCTCGCGGCGGGCGAGGACGGCCTCGAGGATCGCCTCCTTGCGCCCGAAGTGGTGGCGCAGGAGCGTGTGGCTGACACCGATGGCGTCGGCGATCTGGCGCAGTGAGAGGTTCTGGAAGCCCTGCTCGGCGAAGACGGTGGAGGCGGCCTCGACGATCTCGGCGCGACGGCGCTCCCCGTTGGCGTAGCGGGTGCGGCCGTCCGGCGGGGGGACGGGGGTGGTGGTCATGGCCCCTCCTTCGGGGGCAGCCTAGCGCTGGCAAAGTGCCCCACTATGGGTGAGATGTAGATCTCATACAATGTGGTGCAACTTCAGTTTATGGTGGCACCACCACGCACGGACCTCACCGTGCCCCGCCCACGCCGACGCCGCCGTCGGCCCCTCATCTCAAGGACGAACGATGAGCAACCCCACTGAGACCACCACCGGGACCGAGCCCGATCAGGCCGCCCTCGACGCCGCCGAGCTCGAGGCCGTCACCCGCAAGTTCGGCAACCCCCGCACAACTATCTGGCTCGTCCTCATCGCCGCCATCGGCGGCTACATCATGATGATGGGCATGGGCACGGCCCTCCAGCTGCGCCTGAGCGTCATCGACGAGGAGCTCGCCACCCTCGTCTACTCCCGTGCCACCTCCCTGTCCGCCCTCCTCATGCTCGCCGTCGTCCCCATCGTCGGCGCCCTGAGCGACCGCACCCTCTCGCGCTTCGGCCGCCGCCGCCCCTGGATCATCGGCGGCTACCTCGTCGCCCTCACGAGCTTCTTCATCATCGGCACCTCGACGAGCTCCGTCGTCATCATCGCCGCCTACATCATCGGCATCACCTCCGCCCAGGCCGGCTTCAACGCCTACTCCGTCATCCCCGTCGAGGGCGTGCCCGGCAACATGCGTGGGCGCATCATGGGCTTCATGGGCCTGTGCGGCGCGCTGGCCATGAGCGCCGGCGCCTACATCGCCGGAGCCCTCGTCGACATCTCCACCGTCCTGCTCATGACCGTGCCCCCGGTCCTCGCCATCATCTGCGCCCTGCCGCTGCTCGTCCTCTACAAGGACCCCCGCCACGGCCGCGAGGAGATCCCCCAGGGCGGCACCCTCGACATGTTCGCCCACATGTTCGTCAACCCGGTCAAGCACCCCAACTTCGGCATCGTCTGGCTCTCCCGCTTCCTCGCCGGCGCCGGCATGGCCGCCTTTCTCGGCTTCTTCGTCCTCTACCTCATCATCGGCCTGCACATGAGCCCCGCCGAGGCTGGCGCCATGGCCGGGCGTCTGTCCCTCATGAGCGCCCCCGTCTCCATCATCGTCTTCATCGGCTCCGGCTGGGTCTCCGACAAGCTCGGCATGCTCCGTCCCCTCGTCGCCCTCGCCGCCATCATCATGGCCGCCGGCCTCATCATCGCCGCCACCTCCACCACCATCACCGGCTTCACCATCGCCTGGCTGGTCTTCGCCGTCGGCCAGCCCATGTACCTCACCGTCGACCTCGCCCTGTGCGCCAAGGTCCTGCCCAACGAGGCGGACGCCGGCAAGGACATGGCCGTCTTCGGACTCGCCCTCAACCTCGGCAACGTCCTCGTGCCCGCCATCGCCCCGACCCTGCTCGGCCCGGCCTCCAACAACTACCCGCTCTTGTGGGGCACCGCCGCCGCCCTCGTCTTCGTCGGCGCCCTCCTCATGCCGCTCGTGCGCGGCGTCAAGTAAGGAACCACCCCATGACCACAGCACAGGTCCTGTCCAACACCGAGGTCACCGACCCCCTGGGCACCGCCGACGTCCCCGTCACCTTCCCCGAGGGCTTCCTCTGGGGCACGGCCACCGCCTCCCACCAGGTCGAGGGCGGCAACGTGGGCAACGACGTCTGGCTCTACGAGCACGTGACGCCCACCATGTACAAGGAGTCCTCCGCGGACGCCTGCGACCACTACAACCGCTACCGCGAGGACATCGCCCTGCTCTCCTCGCTGGGTCTTAACGCCTACCGCTTCTCCCTGGAGTGGAGCCGCATCGAGCCCGCCGAGGGCGAGTTCTCCGACGTCGCCATCGAGCACTACCGCGACATGCTGCGCGCCTGCCACGAGCACGGCCTGACCCCGGTGGTCACCTACCACCACTTCACCTCGCCCCAGTGGCTCATCGCCAAGGGCGGCTGGGAGTCCGACGAGACCCCCGCCCTCTTCGCCCGCTTCGCCACCAAGGTCACCCAGGAGCTCGGCGACCTCTTCGAGACCGCCTGCACGATGAACGAGCCCAACCTCGCCATCCTCCTGGGCGAGCTCGGTCTGGCCGAGAAGGACCCCGCCGACCGCGTCAAGAACCCCACGTGGGTTGGCGCCGGCCGCGCGCTCGGCATCCCCGCCGAGCAGGTCGCCGGCTTCCAGCTCACCGCCACCGAGAAGTCCTTCGAGGTCAAGTGCGCGGCCCACAAGGCCGCCGTCGCCGCCATCAAGGCCGTCAAGCCCTCGATGAGGGTCGGCTGGACCCTGGCCAACTCCGACTTCCACGCCGCCCCCGGCGGCGAGGAGCGCGTGGCGAGGATGATCGAGGAGAACAACCTGCGCTACCTGCGGGTGAGCGAGGGCGACGACTTCGTCGGCATCCAGACCTACAACCGCACCCTCCTCGGCGCCGACGGGCCCGCCCCCGCCCCCGAGGGCTCCGTCCTCAACCCCCAGGGCGAGGAGATCTGGCCCTGGGCCATCGGCGCGGTCATCCGCCAGGCCTGGGACACCGTCAAGGTGCCGATCATCGTCACCGAGAACGGCCTCAACACCGAGGACGACACCCAGCGCGTCGACTTCCTGCGCAAGGCCATCGCGGAGGTCGGCCGCTGCATCGCCGACGGCATCCCCGTCTCCGGCTACATGTGCTGGTCCGCCATGGACAACTTCGAGTGGATCTTCGGCTACGGCCCCAAGTTCGGGATCATCGCCGTGGACCGCGCCACCCAGGAGCGCACCCCCAAGGAGTCCGCGTACCTGCTCGGCGAGATCGCCCGCACCAACGGGGCAGTGCTCGCCTGAGCCGACAGCGGTGGTGGTCGGGACCGGGGGCGACCTCCCCCAGCCCACGGCACGGGCAACGGCCGGTCGCCTCCCTCGAGGAGGTGGCCGGCCGCCGTCGTGCTGCGGGGCCGGCCCTCGTGGGCTGGGCGGGGTAGGACGCCGCTCGGCTACCATCCGCAGCCCTCGTTCCTCGGGCTGCTCCCGCCAGGTCCGCCACGCCTCGGGAGCCCCCGCCCCGCCCGGCCTGGGCGGCCCGCGACCGGCACCGAGGCTGTTGGCTCTCCGCCCGCCACTGCGGGTTGCACGCTCGTGCGAGGGGGAAGCTCGTACGATCCGCATGATCCCGCGGTTTCCCGGCTCGGGGGTGTGGCACCCTCCGGCTCCCGTGTGCGTGCGTGTCACTCACGCACACGGGAGCCGGGGCGGCTGTTCTCGAGGTGAGAGCAGAAGCCCGGGATGCCGGCGAAAAACCCGGGTCGTTGAGATCACGTGAGCGCTATGAGCGTGCCACCTCCCGAACCGGCCGCCCCGCCCGTCCGCTGCAGCCCGGTTCACCGGTGCCAGGCCCAGCCGGTCAGACGGTCAGCAGCGTCCGGCCGGAGGGGAGCCCGTGCACCGAACCGTCGGCCAGGACGACCTCGCCCGTGATACCCGCCGGCAGCGTGACGTCGTAGGAGACGGCACCGTCCGCCTCGCGCTCCCAGCGCACACGCACCTCGCCGTACGGGGTCCGGCGCGTCGCCTCGGCCCAGCTGAGCGGGCCCTGCGTCAGTGGCGCGACGCGCACGTGGGAGAAGCCCGGCGCGGCCGGGGCCAGGCCCGCCACCCGACGGAACAGGACGTCATCGACCGCCCCCAGCGAGTAGTGGTTGAAGGACATCGTCCCCACCGTGCCGTCCGGCAGCACCGCCGCCCAGGACTCCCAGATGGTCGTCGCCCCCTCCTCGACCTCGTAGAGCCACGACGGCAGCGTGTCCTGCATGAGCACCGCCCAGGCGCTCTCCTCGTGGCCGGTGTCCAGCAGCACGTCCAGCAGGAAGGGCGTGGACAGGAACCCCGTGTCCAGGTGGTCGCCCGCCTCGCGCACGAGCGACGCCAGCCGGTCGGCCACCCGCCCGCGCAGCACCGGGTCCGCCACGAGCTCGAAGGCGAGGACGAGCACCTGCTCGCCCTGCAGCCCCGAGCCGGCCCTCCCGTCCGCCGCCACGTACTCGGCGGCAACGGCCTCGCGCACTGCCTCCCAGCGCTCGCGCAGCGCGGCCGCCTCCGCCTCGTGCCCCAGCGCCCGCTCGACGCGCGCCAGCGTCCGCAGCGCCTCGGCGTGGTAGGCGCTCGCCACCAGCTCGCCCGTGCGCCTGGGCGCCTCCATGACCGGCAGCGGCACCTCGACCACCAGTGTCGAGGGGGTGAGCCAGTCGCCGAAGTGCGTGCCCGCGTTCCACAGCAGCCGCTGCCGGGCGCGCTCAGCCGGGTCCAGCGCCGCCCAGCCCGAGGGTGAGAGCGGCCCCTCGCCGTCGGCCCGCAGCCGCTCGGGCAGCTCGGAGGCCGCCTCGCGGGACTGCTTGGCCACCCAGGCGCGCATCGCCCCCAGGTTCTCGGCCAGGACGGTGGTGTCCCCGTAACGCTCGTACAGGGCCAGCGGGACGCGGATGACCGCGTCGCCCCACCCGGCGGAGACGGTGATGCCGCCCGGGCCCGGGATCCCCTCCATGAGATCCGTCAGGGGTGGCCACGGGCTCATGTTCATCACCGAGCCGTCCGGGCGCTGGTCCGCGCGCACGTTGCGCAACCACCGGGCCAGGAAGGTGAGCACGTCCGCGTTGTTCGTCGCCGCCGGGGCAAAGACCTGGGCGTCACCCGTCCAACCGGTGCGCTCGCGCTGAGGGCAGTCCGTAGGGATCCACAGGAAGTTCGCCCGCTGGGACCACACGACGTTCTCGTGCAGGCGCGTCAGGCGCGCGTCCGAGCAGGCGAAGGAGCCGGCCGCCTCGAGGTCCGAGGCGATGACGACGCCGGTCGCCGCCCCCGCGTCGAGCGCGCCCGGGTAGCCGGTGACGCGGACGTAGCGGAAGCCGTGGAAGGTGAAGGCCGGCTCGAAGACCTCCGGGTGCTCGGGCGTGCCGGTGCCGGCCAGGACCCACACGTCGCGCTGGTCCTTGTTCGGGCCGACGACGTTGGAGAAGAAGGTGCCGTCCTTCGCCAGGTGCTCGGAGTGCTCCAGGACGATCTCGGTGCCGGCGGGGCCGACGGCGGCCAGGCGCACGCGCCCGGCGATGACCTGGCCGAGGTCGAGGACCGTCTCCCCGGCCGGCGTCGTCAGCACCTCGGCCACCTCCAGCTCGAGGACCCGGCGGGCGGGTGCGCCCCGGAAGGGCTCGAGGCGGGTGGCGGGGGACAGGTGCGGCAGGGGGCCGGTGCCCGGGGTCTCCGGGCCGGCTGGGCCGGCTGGGCCGGCCGTGAGGTCCGGCCGCTCCACCGGGGCGAGCAGGCGCACCCCGCGCCAGGTCGCGCCGGCGGCGGCGCTCGCGGCCTCGTCGAAGCCGGGACGGTCCCAGCCCTCGACGGCGGCCGCCCGGCGGTCGTCGCGCCTCTCCCCGACGAGGATGTCGGAGTAGCGCAGCGGCCCGTCCTCGGTGGTGCGGGCGCTCGCGTCCGGGCCGAGGACGGCGGTGGTGCCGTCGGAGTAGGTGAGGCTCAGCTGCCACCAGGCGCGCAGGGTGTCGCCGTACTGGACCGCCTCGCCCAGCGCACCGGTGCGGCCGGCGTACCAGCCGTCGGCGAGGCGGATGCCCAGGACGTGCCGGGCCTGCTCTCCGGCAGGGGCGGTGGTGCCGCCGGGCCGGACCGGGCCGGTCAGGGCGGCGGTGACGTCGTGGACGTCGAGCTCGGCGTACTGGGAGTAGGTGGTCCAGCCGGGAGCCAGGACGCTGTCGCCCACCGGCGCGCCGTCGAGGCTGAGGTCGAGGACCCCCTGGGCGCTGGTGAAGAGCCGGGCGCGCAGGAGACGGGCGGTAGGGTCGGCCGGCACGGGCAGGGCGAGCTCCTGGCGGATGAGCTTGACGGGGTGCAGGCGCGCCCCGCCCGGATCCCAGGCGGGACCGCCGTCGCCCGCGCCCTCGCCGAAGACGGCGGCGAAGTCGATGGGCGGCTCCGGGGTCGCCGGCGTCTGCTCGGGCTCGACCCAGGCCGTGCGCACGTCCTCGGCCGGGCGGAGCAGGGAGGTGGAGAAGGCGGCCTCGACCCAGGGGCCCGGGGTGGCCCCGTGCGGCCGGGCCTCGTCCCGCCCGGCCCCGCCGTCGGACGCGCTGGGGGCCGCCGCCCAGGTGCGCACCCGCCAGACGTAGTCGGCGTCGGAGGCCAGGGGCTCGCCGTCGTAGGTCACCCACGGGGTGCTCTGCGGCCTGCGGCCGGTGGCCCAGACGGGCGGCTCCAGCGGCTGCCCGGCGGGGGACAGGCGGCGGACCTCGAGCTCGTAGTGGGTGGGGGCGCAGGTGTCGTCGGGCGCCGGCTGCCAGGCCAGCACGGGCCGCTCGACGGCGACCCCGGTGGGCGCGCTGAGGTGGTCGACGGTGAGGTGGGCGGGTGCTGCGGTCACGGGAGCCTCCGGCATGTGTCGCGAGTGCGTCGGCCCAGTCGTGAATCGATTCAGGACCTGTGGGGAGTCTACCGGTGTGACCTCCCGGAGGGGACGGTCGGCCCGCTCCCGGGTGCCGCCCGCCGTGAGGAGGTTGACGCGGAGCCGGGGCGCACCCGTGCGTGACGTACGGGAGCCCTGCGGTCCGGAATCGCGGGGCTCCCGGGACGGCGCGGCCGGCCGAGGCCAAGGGGGCTGGGTCGACGAGCCCGTGCTCGCGCACGGAGGCGCGCTTGCCGTGTCGACGCTCTGGACGCCAGTGCCCGATGAGGTGGGACAGCAAGAAGGGCGAGGACATCCTTGTCCTCGCCCTGAGAGCGTCCGGGGTGGTTCCCGGGGTGCCGGTCAGCCCGCCTGTCCTTGTCTGTCGCGAGAGCGAGCTCGGCGGGGGCGTCGAAGGTGGTTGGTTCGGGTGTGCGGGAGCTCAGTTCTGCTGCTCGGCCTCGAAGGCCTTCTCAGCCTCGAGCTCGCGCGCGGCGGCGGCGCGGATCATGAGGTCGACGTCGAAGATCATGCGGTGTCCCTCCTCTCGTGGTGCGGTGTCCTGTCTGCGCCGGCAGGTTGAGGTTGAGCCCTTGGTCCTACCGGCACGCCCAGAGTAATGACCGGACGGTAGGTAATCAATGGTGCGACGCTGAGGCGGGTGTCACTCAGCCCTAGTCAGAGATCCCCACCCGGAGAAGGATCCGCGGAAATCCGCCGTTCCCGCGACCTCCACGGAGACCGGGACAGGCCCTGACCAGGGCTGAGTGACAGGTGTGGGAGGGAGAGCCCGCTCAGAACAGGTCGGTCGGGACGTTGAAGGCCGCGATGACCGCCCGCAGCTCGTCGTCGGTCACGCCCTCGCCCAGGTTCCCGGACTGGATGTTGCGCACCTCGTACATGGCGCCCGTCTCCGCGTACTCCACCTTGTCCACCGCCGCCAGCGGGGACACGTCCGAGCGCACCATGATGCCGTGCTTCGACCACAGGACGATGACGTGGTCGCGCAGGGCACGCACGTTGTTCTCCATGAGCTCCTGGCCGCCGGGGACCATGAAGTCCAGGACCTCGATGCCCTGGGGCAGCTGGACGATCGTCTCCGGCTCCCAGCGCAGGATCCGCCGGTTGAGGTCCCGCGTGTTGCGGATCTCCTTGATGTGGCTCAGCTGGACGAGGTACGGCGGCTGCGCGTGGATGACCGCCTGGAAGCCCACGCCCCGCTGGGACACCTGGTCGTCGTGGACCGCCAGGTGCGAGTTGAACTCGCTCGTGGGGCGCGCGTAGGCCTTGGTCGGGTGCGTGTACCAGGTGCCCGTGAGGCCGCCCTCGTCCACCACGAAGGCGGACACGTTCGCCTCGGGGGACTCGGCCACGTCGCGCAGGCGGCAGCCCGAGCCCGTCACCAGCACGGTGCGGCCCGCCAGCGCCGGGGCCGGCAGCGGCAGGTCGGTGGACGGGTGGACCTGCGGGAGGCGGTCGGCCAGCCCCAGCTCCTCGGCGCCCTTGGCGACGCAGACGGAGATGTTGCCGGCGCCGGCCTCGACGGCGCCCATGTGGTCCAGACGGCGCCCGGCGGCGCCCATCTGGCTGAGGATCTCATTGAGGCTGAGGGCAGTGCTCATGGGTGATTGGCTCCTTGATCGGGTGGTGAAGGTCGTGGGTCAGGCCCTGCGGCGCAGTCGGGCCGCGAAGCGGTCGAGGGACAGGGAGGTCAGCGGTGAGCCGACGGCGTTGAGGTGCCCGTGCGGCACGCCCGCGCAGGTGACGCACTCGACGTCGACCCCCGCGTCCGCCAGCTGGCGGGCGAGGCCCTCGCCCGAGGCGCGCAGGTCGTCGTTCTCGCAGTTCTCGATGTAGGTGGAGGGGTAGCCGGCCAGGTCGGCGGCCGTGCCCTGCGCGTCACCCACGGAGGCGTAGGCCGGCGCCGCGTCCAGCGCTCCCCCGAGGTAGCTGGAGTTCATGCCCGCCATGACGTCCGCCGGGAAGCGCAGGATCTGAGGCATCCGCACCAGGCGCTCGGCCAGCTCAGCGCTTGCCTCGGGCCAGCGGCCGGCGTGCGCCACCGGGTAGGCGAGCAGGGCCTGCCACGCCGGGACCAGGCCCGCGCGGGCGTCGTCGCGCGCGTGCAGGGCCACCCCGGCGGCCAGGTTCCCGCCGGCGCTCGCCCCGCCCACGGCCACGCGCCCCGGGTCGATCCCCAGCGACGCGGCGTTGTCCACGGTCCAGCGGAAGACCGCGTAGCCGTCGTCGTGCGGCACCGGGTGGTGGACGCCCCCGTGGCACAGCCGGTAGAAGACCGAGACGACCGTGACGCCCGTGCGGGTGGTGATCCCGCGCGCCACGAGGTCGGCCTCCGGCATGTCGAGGTCCCCGCCGACGAAGGCCCCGCCGTGGAGCCACACGAGCCCCGGCAGGCGGCCCTCGCCGTCGGGCACGGCCGGAGCGGTGGGCTCCCAACCGGGCTCGGGGCGGTAGACGCGCACCGGCACCGGCCCGTGCGGGCCGGCGATCTCACGGTCCTCGGTGACGGCGTGGGTCTGCTCCGGCTCACCGAAGGGGGCGCTCCACGCGTCCATGGCGGCCAGCACCTCACCGCTGAAGGGGCCCGTGGCGCGCGGGGCGCCGTTGCCCTCCTGGGCCGTGGCCTCGTCCGCGGCCTGGGCGGCGGCCAGGTCCTCGGCGGTGGGGGCCGCGAAGCGCTCGATGAGGTGCAGGCGCTCGCGGTAGGGGCTCAGGAAGCCGCCGGCCAGGGGCGCCAGGGCGACGCCGTCGCGCGTGGCGGCGGGCTGCGGGTTCTCGGGTGCGGTCATGACGGGTTCCTTCCGGTCTCAGCCGAAGAGGCGGCGCTCGGCCGCGTCCCAGGCGGCGGCCGCGCTCGGGTCGGGCGTGTAGGTGGTGATCTCGCTGGAGGCGCGCACGAGGCGGCGCAGGTCGGCCAGGTCGCCCTCGATGAGCCCCGCGCCACGGGCGGCGACGACCATGTTGCCCAGGGCCGTGCCCTCCTTCGGGCCGGCCAGGACCGTCAGCCCGGTGGCGTCGGCCGCCATCTGGCACAGGAGCGCGTTGGCGATGCCCCCGCCGACCATGTGCAGGACCCGCACCTCGCGCCCGGACAGCGCCGCCGCCTCTCGCACCGCCCGGCGGTAGGCCAGGGCCAGGGACTCGTTGACGCAGCGCACGTACTGCCCGGTGCTGGCCGGCTGCGGCTGGCCGGTGGCGCGCGCCCAGGCGTCGATGCGGGTGGCCATGTCCCCGGGCGCGTAGAAGGCGTCGTCGTTGATGTCCACCACCGTGCGCAGCGGCTCGGCGGCCGCGGCGTCGGCGTCGATCTGGGCCCAGGACAGCTGAAGGCCCTGCTGCCTCCAGGTGCGCACGGCCTCGTTGAGGACCCACAGGCCCATGACGTTCTTGAGGTAGCGGACCGTGCCGTCCACGCCCAGCTCGTTGGTGAAGTTGGCGGCCCGCGAGGCCTCGGTGAGCACCGGCTCGTCGAGCTCGAGGCCCACCAGCGACCAGGTCCCGCAGGAGACGTAGGCGAAGTCGCGGCCCTCGGCGGGCACGGCCGCCACGGCGGAGGCCGTGTCGTGGCTGCCGACGGCGATGACCGGCGTCGGCCGTCCGTCCGGGCCGAAGAGGTCCAGGACCTCCGGGCGGACCGTGCCGATGGGCGTGCCCGGCTCGACGAGCCCGGGCAGGATCCCGGAGACGTCCACCCCCATCTCCTCACGCAGGCGGGTGATGAGGCTCCGGGACCAGGTGCGGGTGCGCGCGTCGACCAGGCCGGTGGTGGAGGCGTTGGTGACCTCGGCGACCTGGCGCCCGGTGAGCCAGGAGCACAGCAGGTCGGGCAGCAGGAGCATGCGGCGGTCGGTGGCGCCGGCCGGCAGGCCGCCGTCGCGAGCCTCGGCGACCAGCTGGAAGAGCGTGTTGAACTCCTGCACCTGCAGGCCGTTGACGGCGTAGAGCTCCGGGGCGGGGATGCGTGCGAAGACCTCCTCGGGCACGCCCCTGGTGCGCTCGGAGCGGTAGGCGGCCACCTGCCCGGCGAGCACGCCCGTCTCCCTCACGAGGCCGTAGTCGACCGCCCACGTGTCCACCCCGATGGCGGACAGGGGCCCGACGTCGCGCACGGCGGCGAGCAGGCCCTCGCGGACCTCGTTCCACAGGTGCAGCACGTCCCAGTACAGGCGCTCGCCCTGCCCGGTGGGCAGGGGGACGGCCCCGTTGGCGAAGCGGCGCGTCTCGGTCAGGGTGATCCTGCCGGCGTCGAGGGTGCCGACCATGACCCGGCCGGAGGACGCGCCGAGGTCGACGGCGGCGACGTGGAGGGGGGTGGTCATGAGGTGGTCCTTCTGGGGCTGGGTGCGGCTGGCGGGGCGGTGATGGGGGGCCGACGGCGGGGGCCGGGTGGGCGGTGAGGCCGGGCGGGGTCCGCGGGCCGGGCGGGGTCCGCGGGCCGGGTGGGGCCGACGGCGGCTGCGGGGTGCACCGGCCGCCGTCGGCCCGTCACTCGAGGGCGGGTCAGGCGCCCCAGCCGGCGGCGTCGCCGCCCACGCGCTCGGCGCGTACCCGCTCGAGGTAGCCGGAGGCCAGGAAGGTCTTCATCGGGTCCACGGGCAGGCCCTGGGACTCGCGCAGCTCGGCGAGCAGCGGGCGCACGTCCGTGCTGAAGGCCGCGGTGAGGACGTCGTTGGCGCCCAGGACGTCACCGGCCCTCTGCGCGGCCGCGAGGGCCTCGCGGTCCACGAGCAGCGCCTTCGCGGTGGACTCCTGGACGTTGGTCGCCGAGCGGATCTCTCCGGGGATCTTCTCCTCGAGGTTGTGGCACTGGTCGAGCATGAAGTTGACGCCCGAGTCGGGGGCGAGGGCCCCGGCGGAGACGATCTCGTTCATGATGCGGAAGAGCTGGTACGGGTCCGCCGAGCCGACGATGAGGTCGTCGTCGGCGTAGAAGCGGGAGTTGAAGTCGAAGGCGCCCAGGCGGCCCAGGCGCAGCAGCTGGGCGACGATGAACTCGATGTTCGTGCCCGGGGCGTGGTGGCCGGTGTCGAGGACGACCTTGGCCCGCTCGCCCAGCGCGAGGCAGTGCACGAGGGAGGTGCCCCAGTCCGGCACGTCGGTGTGGTAGAAGGCCGGCTCGAAGAACTTGTACTCCAGGACCAGCTGCTGGTCCTCGCCCAGGTGGGCGTAGATCTGCGCGAGGGAGTCGGCCAGGCGGTCCTGGCGCTCGCGGATGGAGTCCTGGCCCGGGTAGTTCGTGCCGTCGGCGAGCCAGATCTTGAGGGCGGGGGCGCCGGTGGCGCGCATGATGTCGATGCACTCGACGTGGTGGGCGACGGCCTTGGCGCGGATCCGCTCGTCGGCGTTGGTGAGAGAGCCGAGCTTGTAGTCCTCGTCCTGGAAGACGTTGGAGTTGATCGTGCCGATGGTGATGCCCTGGTCCTCGGCGTGGCGGCGCAGCCGGTCGTAGTCGTCGACCTTGTCCCACGGGATGTGCAGGGAGACGCGGGGCGTGATGCCGGTGAGGCGGTGGACCTCGGCGACATCGTCGATCTTCTCGAAGGGGTCGCGGGGCACACCCGCGGTGGTGAAGACGCGGAAGCGCGTGCCGGAGTTGCCGAAGGCCCAGCTGGGCAGCTCGATGGACTGGGTCCTCAGGAGGCTGAGGGCCTCGGGACTGAGGTCGGCGAGGGTGGGGGTGGGCATGTGCTGCTCCGTTCGTGGGAGGGCGGCCGGCTGTCGACGGCGGCGGTGCGGCGTTGAACCGTTTCAGGATGGACTGTAGCGCCCCATGAACCGATTCACAAGAGGTGGTCCTCGTCTGCTGTGGCCAGGGGTCCACCTCGACGGTGCGGTACGACCGGTGCTGGTCGGCCCCGGGGCCGGGTTGCGTGTGCTCCCGACGGCGGTCATCCCGCGTCGCACCCGCCCGCGGGCGGCGGCTCGGGGCTCGGCGGTGCGCACTGACGCTGCCGGGTGCGGGCGGCGACATGAAACGTTCAAGGCCGTAGCATGGCCGCGTCCTCACCCCGTTCCTGGAGACCCCCGTGACCACGTCGTCAGCGCCCCACGCCGGTGCCCGCCCCTCCGTCAAGGACGTCGCCGCCCTCGCGGGCGTCTCCGTCGGCACGGTCTCCCACGTGCTCAACCACCCCGAGCGCGTCGCCGGCGCCACCCGCGAGCGCGTCGAGAGCGCCATCGCCGAGCTCGGCTTCGTCCGCTCCGAGGCCGCCCGACGCCTGCGCCACGGCGGCTCCTCCCTCGTCGGCGTCCTCGTCCACGACATCTCCAACCCCTTCTTCACCGAGGCCGCCCGCGGCATCGAGGACCGCCTGCGCGAGGACGGGCGCCTGCCCATGGTCGCCTCCACGGACTCCGACCCCGAGCGTGAGCGCGAGCTCATGGCCCTGCTCGCCTCCATGGACGTGCGCGGCGTCATCGTCACCCCGTCGGCCTCCACCCTTGACAACCTCGCCGTCCTCGCCGGACGCGGCATCCGCGTCGTCCTCATGGACCACCCGCCGATCTCCGCCGAGCTGTCCACCGTCTCCGGCGACGACGTCGCGGGGGCCCGGGCCGCCGTCGAGCACCTGCTCTCGCTCGGCCACCGGCGCATCGGATTCGTCAACGGCCCGCTCACCGTGCGCCAGTCGGTCGACCGGCGCGACGGTGTCATCCGGGCCCTGACGGAGGCCGGGCTCGACCCGGCCGACTGCCTCCTCGAGGTGGAGGCCGTCGCCGACGGCGCCGGGTACACCGCTGCCGCCGGTGCGGCCGGAGCCTGGGTGCTGCTGGGGGACGCGCGGCCGCCGTCGGCCCTCTTCTGCGCCAACGACCAGATCGCCATCGGGGCCATGCGGGTCCTGCGCGAGAGGGGGCTGAGCATCCCGGGGGACGTCGCCATCGTCGGCTACGACGACGTCTCCGTGGCCGCCGAGCTCATCACCCCGCTGACCAGCGTGCGCCAGCCGCTGGCGGAGATCGGGCGGGCGGCCGCCGACCTCCTGCTCGCCGACGGCGGCTCAGTGGCGCACGTCGTCTTCCCACCCGAGCTCGTCGTGCGCGAGTCGACCGTCGGCAAGGCCTGACGCCGCTGAGCCGGCCTCTCCCCGCCCCCTCCCCGCCCGCTATCGCGAGCTCGAGGGGTTGGTTGCGAGTTCGAGCCTGCAACCCTCGAGGTCGCGACGCAACCCTCGAGCTCGCGATGGGCGACGGGGCTCCGTCAGGCGTCGGCGGCGGGGCCGGTGGTGCTGCGCACCACCAGGGTCGGCTCGACGACGTGATGGCGGGCGTCGGCGCGCCCGCCGATCCGTTCGAGCAGGAGGCTGATGGCGGCGGAGCCCGTCTGCTCGCCGGACTGGTCGACGGTGGTGAGCGAGACGCGGCTGAGCGAGGAGGTGTGGACGTTGTCGTAGCCCGCCACCGAGACGTCCCCGGGCACGGCCAGGCCGGCGGCCTCCAGGTGCTCGAGCACGCCGAAGGCCGTGTGGTCCGTGCTGGCGAAGACCGCCGTCGGCCGGTGCCTGCGGGACAGGGAGCGCTCGGCGAGCTCGTGCCCGCCCGCCTCGGAGGACTCCGCCGCGATGACGTCGGGGACCAGGCCCCGGCGCTCCATCGCGGCCGCGAAGCCGTCGCGGCGCACGGTCTGCGACAGAGGGTGGTCGATCTCGATGGGGTCGCGGGGGATCTCGTTGTACGTGATGCGCTCGTGCCCGAGGCGGGTGAGGTGGTCCACCATGAGCTCGGCGCCAAGCGCCTCGTCGGTGACCACCGTGTCGAAGTCCTCGGGCTCCCCGTGCAGGGCGATGGTGGTGACCGGCAGCTGGCGGGCCAGCCAGTGCAGCTGCTCGGTGCGCATGCGCGGGGAGATGAGGACGAGGCCGTCGACCTGGAGGTCGAGCATGGCGTCCACCCGCCTGCCGTAGGCCTCGGCCGTGACCCCGGCGACGGAGAGCAGGTCCTGGTAGCCCGTGCCCGCCAGGCGCTCGGCGATGGCGCTCGCGACCTCGAACTGGAAGGGAGACTGGAAGTCGGTGAGCAGGACGCCGATCGTGTGCGAGGAGCCGCGCATGGTGCGGGCGCCGGTGCGAGGGCGGTAGCCGAGGGTGTCGATGGCGGCGTTGACCCTCTCGCGCATCTGCTCGGAGACCCCGTAGGCGTTGCGTATGACCTTCGAGACGGCGGCGACGGAGACGCCGGCCTCCGCGGCGACGTCCTTGATCGTCGCGCGCCGGGGGGCGCCGGCGGCTCGGGTGGTGGTCATAGGGACATGGTAAAGGTAGGAGACCGTTCTACAAGAACGGTGCCGTACCTGACTGTTCGCCAGGTCCTGTCCATGTGGCGCGCCCGCCGGCCAGGATGCACTCGTGGGCGCGGATGGCTCAGAAAATAAGGGTTCTTTTCGTAGGTGAGGCCCCCGTGAGTACATGTGAATGCTTTCAGAAGAGCCTTGACAGGGTGTGGCCGCGTTCTCTATCTTGTGTGTAGAACGTTTCACATCGTCCTGAAGGAACGTTCCCCTGCCGCGCCCCGTCGCGGAGCACCGGAGCTCCCCGGGGCCGCCGTCCAAAGGAGGACACCCATGCACCCTGTCTCCCGTCGAGTCTTTCTCGGAGGCACCAGCCTCCTCGCCGTCGCCGCCACCCTGTCCGCCTGCACGAGCGCAGGCACCGGCGGCTCCGGCAGCACCACCAAGGACACCCTCACCCTCGGCATGACCGCGGACATCGAGGGCTGGGACCCCACCAACCAGCCCGGCTACCAGGGCTGGCCCGGCGAGGCCATCTGGGGCGCGCTCGTCTACGTCAACGAGGTCGGGGAGATGGAGCCCGGCCTGGCCGAGTCCTGGGAGGTCGGCGACGGCAACCACTCCTTCACCGCCCACCTGCGCCGGGGCGTCACCTTCTCCGACGGCGACGTCGCCGACGCCGACGCCGTCAAGGCCAACTTCGAGCTCGCCGCCGCCAACGAGGCCACCTCCAGCATGTACCAGGGCATCACCTTCGACATCCCCGACGCCCACACCATCACCATCACCTGGCCCGAGCCCCAGCCCCTCATGGCCGACCGCGTCGGCAGGGTCAAGCTCACCTCCCCGACCCTCATCGCCTCGGGCAACCTCAACGACAAGCCCGTCGGCTTCGGCCCCTACCTCCTCGACGAGGCCGGCACCACCCGCTCCTCCGTCTACACCTTCACCAAGAACCCGGACCACTGGGACGCGGACCGCTACCCCTACACCACCCTCGTGTGCAAGGTCTTCGACTCCGAGACCGCCGCCCTCAACGCCCTCAAGACCGGCCAGATCGACGGCACCCTCGTCAACGCCCAGTCCCACGACGAGGTGACCGGCTCCGGCTTCGAGGTCGCTGAGATGAACGGCCAGACCACCCGCCTGCTGCTCACCGACCACAAGGGCGAGATCATCCCGGCCCTGGGGGACGTGCGCGTGCGCCGGGCCATCAACATGGTCTTCGACAAGCAGGCCATGGTCGACGCCCTCTACTCCGGGCACGGCGAGGTCTCCCACCAGATCTTCCGACCCGGCTCCGCCGCCTACATCGACGACCTCGCCGACCCCTACCCCTTCGACGTCGAGACGGCCAAGGCCCTCATGGCCGAGGCCGGCTACGCCGATGGCTTCGCCATCGAGCTGCCCACCATGGACGGCCAGAACCACGACGTCCTCATGCCCTACGTCACCCAGCAGCTCGCCGAGCTCAACATCACCGTGACCCAGGTGCCGCTCACCGGCGCCAACGCCATCGGGGACCTCCTGTCAGGCACCTACCCGGTGGTCCTGTGGCAGCTCGGCAACATCGGCAACTCCGCCCAGGACATCGACATCGTCGTGCGCCACACCGGCTACTGGAACCTCGAGCACCAGCCGGACGACTTCGTCAACGACAGGTGGGACGTCATCTGCACCGGCACCGAGGAGGAGTCCGCGGCCGCCCAGAAGGAGATCAACCAGTACATCATCGAGCAGGCATGGTTCGCCCCCATGGTCAACCCGACCGCCTTCTACGCCCACACGGCCGACGTCACCATCACCCACGTCTCGGACCTCGAGGGCCTGGCCCCCAAGCTCCGCGACTTCCAGTGACCCGCGCCTGAGCGCCCACTGACCGAGGAAAGGCCTCTCATGCTCGCCTCCGTGTGGAAGAACCTCCTGAGATCGGGGGTGGTCCTCGTCGTCGTCACCTTCGTGGTCTTCTCCCTCATGTACGGCAACGGCCCCGGTATCGCCCGCGCCGTCCTCGGCCTCCAGGCCGAGGTCACCGAGGACAACGTCACCGCCAAGATGGTCGAGCTCGGCCTCGACCGCCCCCTGCTCACCCAGTACCTGGACTGGGGCCGCGGCGCCCTGACCGGCGACCTCGGCAGGTCCTTCTACACGGGGCAGCGCGTCACCGAGGCGCTTGTCACCCGCGTGCCCGTCACCCTTGCCGTCGTCATGGTGGCCCTCGTCCTCACAGCGCTGCTCAGCGTCCTGCTGGGGGTCACCGCGGCGGTCAGGGGTGGCTGGGCCGACCGGCTGCTGCAGCTGTCCTCCATCCTCGGCACCGCCGTGCCCAGCTTCATCACCTCCATCGCCCTCGTCTTCCTCTTCGCGATCCTCTGGCGGGTCCTGCCCGCCACCGGCTACGTCTCACCCGACAGGTCGCTCACCGGGTGGATCGCCTCCATCACGCTGCCGGTCACCGCCCTGCTCATCGGCGCCGTCTCCAGCGCCGCCCAGCAGTTCCGCACCGCCACCCTCGACCAGCTCGGCAAGGACTACGTGCGCACGCTGCGCGCCCGCGGCGTGTCCGAGCGGGCCGTCATCTTCCGCCACGTGCTGCGCAACGCCGCCGCGCCCGGGCTCACCGTCCTCTCGCTCACCGTCTTCTCCCTGCTGGGTGGCGCCGTCTTCATCGAGCAGGTCTTCGCCCTGCCTGGCCTGGGCCAGCTCGCCAACTCCTCGGCACAGATCTTCGACGTCCCCATGGTCATGGGCACCGTCCTCGTCACCGCCGTCATCGTCCTGGTCGTCAACTTCCTGGGAGACCTCGCGATCACCCTGCTCAACCCGAAGGCGAGGAAGCGATGAGCGCCCCCACCACCGAGACCACCACCAGCACGAGGACGGGCCGTGAGAGGAGGGGGACGAGCGTGCTGCTCCGGCTCCTGCGCAACCCCCTCGCGGTCATCTGCCTGCTGATCGTCCTGGCCGTCCTCCTCACCGCCCTCCTCGCCCCGGTCCTGGCCCCACTGGGACCGCAGACGACGGACCTCGCCGCCACCAACGCGCCCCCGGGCACACCCGGCCACCCGCTCGGCGGCGACTCCTCCGGCAGGGACATCCTGTCCCGGCTCATCTGGGGCTCACGGCAGACCGTCGTCTCCTGTCTCATCATGCTGGCCGTCTCCCTCACAGCCGGAGTGAGCACCGGCCTCCTCGCCGGCTTCTACCGCGGCCGCCTCGAGACCGTCGCCGGCTTCGTCACCGACGTCCTCATGTCCCTGCCCTCCATCATCCTGCTCATCGCCCTGTACGCGGTGACCGGACCGAACATCCCCGTCATGATGGCCGTCTTCGGCCTGCTGACAGCCCCCACCTACTACCGCCTCGTGCGCTCCGTCGTCGTCTCCGTGCGCAACGAGCTCTACGTCGACGCCGCCCGCGTCGTCGGCCTGTCCGACGCCCGTATCATCGGCCGGCACGTCCTGTGGGCGGTGCGTGCCCCCGTCGTCATCCAGGGCGCCTTCATCCTCGCCTCAGGCATCGGGATCGAGGCCGGCATGTCCTTCCTCGGGCTCGGCAACCCCGCAGGCGTCTCCTGGGGCGTCATGCTGCAGGTCTCCTTCAACGGCATCTACAACAACCCGGTCGCCGTCGTCTGGCCCGCCGCCGTCATCTCCGTGACCATCCTGGCGCTCATCCTCCTGGGCAACGCCCTGTCCGACGTCCTGCAGGCCTCCGCCCGAGCCCGCACCGTCACCTCCCGCCAGCGCAGGGACGCCCTGGCAGCCACCACCGCCCAGCACGCCGACAGCGAGCCCAGGCCCCCGGACCCCGGGGCCGCGGTCTCCATCCGGGGCCTGAGAGTCGGCTACACCCACGACGACGGCTTCCGCGAGGTCGTCCACGGCATTGACCTCGACATCCGCCAGGGCGAGATCCACGGCCTCGTGGGCGAGTCCGGGTCCGGCAAGTCCCAGATCGCCTTCTCCGTCCTCGGCATCCTGCCCAAGGAGGCCCTGAGGCTCGGCGGCTCCATCCACATCGACGGCGTCGACGTGCTCGCCGACGCCCGCGCCATGCGCGCCGCCCGCGGACGCAAGGTCGCCTACGTCCCCCAGGAGCCGATGAGCAACCTGGACCCCTCCTTCACCATCGGCAAGCAGCTCGAGCACGGCATGCGCGCCGCCACCACCCTGTCCCGCCAGGAGATCCGGGAGCGGACCGTCACCCTGCTGCACTCGGTCGGCATCGCCGACGCCGAGCGGGTCATGGGCCTCTACCCGCACGAGGTCTCCGGCGGGATGGCCCAGCGCGTCCTCATCTGCGGCGCCCTGGCCAGCGACCCCGAGGTCATCGTCGCGGACGAGCCCACCACGGCCCTCGACGTCACCGTCCAGGCCGAGATCCTGGACCTCCTGCGCGACCTCGCCCGCGAGGCCGGCCTCGCCGTCCTCTTCGTCACCCACAACCTCGGTGTCGTCGCGGACCTGTGCGACACCGTCTCGGTGATGAGGGACGGCCACATCGTGGAGACCCAGGACGTCGAGTCCCTCTTCGCCCACCCCCGTGAGGAGTACACCCGCGAGCTGCTGGCCTCCTCCCTCAGCGTCGAGCTCATGGAGACCGAGTCATGACCACGTCACCCGCCGACGGCCAGAGCACCCCGCTGCTCGAGATCGACGACCTCGTCGTCACCTTCCCCGGCCCCCGCCGAGGGCAGGGCACCACCGTCATCCACGGCGTCAGCCTCGACCTGAGCGCCGGCGAGACCCTGTCCGTCGTCGGCGAGTCCGGCTCCGGCAAGACCACCATCGGGCGCGCCGTCCTCGGCCTGGCCCCCGTCTCCGGCGGCGAGATCCGCTTCCGCGGCAGACGCATCTCGAACGTCTCGCGCGCCGAGCGCCGGGCCATCGCCACCGACATCCAGGTGGTCTTCCAGGACCCCTACACCTCCCTCAACCCGGCGATGCGCATCGGGGACATCCTCACCGAGCCGCTTGAGGCGGCCGGCGTGTCCCACGCGCGCCGGCGCGTCCTCGAGCTCCTCGACGCCGTGTCCATGCCAGGAGACACGGTGGGCCGCTACGCCCGCGAGTTCTCCGGCGGGCAGCGACAGCGCATCGCCATCGCCCGCGCCCTCGCCCTGGAGCCGGCCGTCATCATCTGCGACGAGCCCACCTCCGCCCTCGACGTGACGACCCAGGCCCGGGTGCTCGCCCTCCTCGACGACATCCAGAAGGAGACGGGCGTCGCCTACCTCTTCATCAGCCACGACCTCGGCGTCGTCAACCGCGTGAGCGACCGGATCGCCGTCCTCTACCAGGGGCGCGTCGTCGAGGTGGGCCCTGCCCACCAGGTCGCCACCCGCCCCGCCCACGAGTACACCCGCCGCCTGCAGATGGCCGCTCCTCTGGCCGACCCGGTGAGGCAGCGGGAGCGCCGTGAGACCCGCCTCGCGCTCGCGGCCGGCGCCTGAGCCCGGCACCGTCACACCCACCGACCAGCACCACCCGCACAGGAGTCCGAGTTGAGCACCATCCAGGTCACCGACCTGCGCCTCGAGCACCACCGCCCCACCGACCGCCTCCTGGCCGTCGAGACCGCCACGCCCCGCCTGTCCTGGTGCGTCGTCGGCGCCCCCGCCGGGTGGGAGCAGTCCGGCTACGAGGTCGAGGTGAGCCGCGGCGCGGCCGGGACGGGCACCGCCCAGCCGACCGCCGTCCAGACCCTCACCGTCGACTCCTGCGAGCAGGTCCTCGTCCCCTGGCCGACGGCGCCGCTCGCCTCCCGCGAGAGCGCCACCCTGCGCGTGCGCCTGCGCGGGACCGACGGCGCCCTCACCGGCTGGTCCCGGCCCGTCGAGGTCGAGGCCGCCCTGCTCGACCCCTCCGAGTGGCAGGCGGACTTCATCGCCCCCGTCGGCATCGGTGAGCCCGGCGGCCGAGCCCCCGTCATCTCCCGGACGCTCGAGGTCCCCAACGGCACCGTCCGCGCCCGCCTGCGCGCCACCGGCCACGGCCTCATCGAGCCCAGGGTCAACGGCACGCGCGTGGACGACTCCGTGCTCAACCCCGGCTGGACCTCCTACGCCCACCGCCTGCAGGTCGTCACCTGGGACGTCACCGACCTCCTCACCCCCGGCACCCACACCCTCGACGTGCTGCTGGGCAACGGCTGGTGGCGCGGCCACGTCGGCTACTTCGGCATGACGCAGCGCTTCGGCACCCGCCTGGCGCTCGCCGCCCAGCTCGAGCTCACCGGGCCCGACGGCGCCCTCACCGTCATCGCCACCGCCGACGACGGGACCTGGACGGCCCACGAGTCCGCGGTCACGGCCGACGACCTCTACGACGGCCAGAGCACCGACCTCCGGCTGGCGCCCGACCTCACCGGGCCGGCCGACGACGGGGCCTCCACCCACCCTGTGGAGGTGGTCCCCGCCGCCACCCGTGAGGACGAGTCCGCCACCATCGCCCTCGTCCCGCAGTCCGCCCCCCTCGTCCGCCCCACCGGCCTGCTGCCCGCCCGGAGGGTCTGGACCTCTCCGAGCGGGCGCACCCTCGTCGACTTCGGCCAGAACGCCGTCGGCGTCGTGCGCCTGACCGTGCGTGGGCTGGAGGCCGGCACCGAGGTGACCCTGCGCCACGCGGAGGTCCTGGAGGACGGCGAGCTCGCCACCCGCCCCCTGCGCGCCGCCCGCGCCACCGACACCTGGGTCCTCGACGGCCCCGCCGAGCGGGTCCTCGAGCCCACCCTCACCCTTCACGGCCTGCGCTACGCCGAGGTCACCGGCGTGCCCCACCTCGCCCCCGAGGACGTCAGCCTCGTCGTCATCGGCTCCGACATGCAGCCCACCGGCTCCTTCACCTGCTCGGACGACCTGCTCAACCGGCTGCACGCGAACACCGTGTGGTCCACGCGCGGCAACTTCGTCTCCATCCCCACCGACTGCCCCCAGCGTGACGAGCGCCTGGGCTGGACCGGCGACATCCAGGCCTTCGCCCCCACCGCCTCCTTCCTCTTCGACACCATCTCCTTCCTCGCCTCCTGGCTCACCGACCTGCGCGCCGAGCAGCACGAGAACGGCTCCGTCCCGCACGTCGTGCCCATGTTCATGCCCTCCTCCACGCAGGAGCCGTCGGCGGCCGCCTGGGGGGACGCCGCCACCACCGTCCCGGTGGACCTGTACGAGGCCAGCGGGGACCTCGAGGTCCTGCGCGCCCAGCTGCCCTCCATGACCGCCTGGGTGGAGCGCGAGGCCGCCCTCGCCGGCGAGGACCTCGTGTGGTCCGGCGGCTTCCAGTTCGGCGACTGGCTCGACCCCACCGCCCCACCGGAGCGCCCCGCCGACGCCAAGGCGGACCCCGACGTCGTCGCCACCGCCTACCTCGCCCGCTCCGCCCACCTCGTCGCCCGGGCCGCCGCCCTCCTGGGCGAGGAGGCGGCAGCCGAGCGCTGCTCCCGCCTCGCCCAGGACGTGCGCGCCGCCTACAACCGCGCCTTCGTCACGCCCGCCGGCCGCATCCACTCCGACGCCCAGACCGTCTACGCCCAGGCCATCGTCTGGGACCTGCTCGAGACCCCCGCGCAGCGCGACTTCGCCGGGCAGCGCCTGGCGGACCTCGTACGCCTGTCCGGCTTCCGCATCGCCACAGGCTTCGTGGGCACGCCCCTCGTCCTGCCCGCCCTCGTCGCCACCGGTCACGTCGACGTCGCCGGCCGCCTGCTCACCCAGACCGAGTGCCCCTCCTGGCTCTACCCGGTGACGATGGGGGCGACGACGATCTGGGAGCGCTGGGACTCGATGCTCCCCGACGGCTCCGTCAACCCCGGTGAGATGACCTCCTTCAACCACTACGCGCTGGGCGCCGTCGCCGACTGGCTGCACCGCGGCCTGGCGGGCCTCGCCCCGGCCGCCCCCGGCTGGCGCCGCGTCAGCCTCGCCCCCGTCCCGCTGGCGGGCATCACCTCCGCGGCCGCCAGCCACCTGAGCCCCTACGGTGAGGTCAGCGTCTCCTGGCAGGTGTCCGACGGCGACCTCCACCTTGAGGCCGACCTGCCCGTGGGCATGACGGGGACCATCCGCCTGCCCGGAGCCGAGGCCGTCGAGGTCGCCCACGGCCACCACGAGCTGAGCGCTCCGCTGCCCGACGCCGGCTGCGGTCCGGTCCTCACCGTCCGCGACCTCATCGACGACGCCGACACCTGGGGCGAGCTCGTCGCCGTCATGGCCGACGCCGATAACCTCGCCATCGGCTCGGCCGAGCTCGCGCGCCGCATGAAGCCGCTCCTCGACTCCCCGGCCTCCGCCATCGCCTGGGAGCTCACGCCCGACCCGCGCTTCGCTCCGAAAGGCCTGCGTGAGCGCATCGAAGCCGTCATCGTCCGCGCCACGGAGCGTGAAGGGGGCACCACCGTATGAGCACCCCCGACCTCCCCCCGATCCACCCCGACAGCCTGCCCCACCCCGAACGGGCCGGCCACCGCAGCTCCATCACCCCGGGCCGTCCCTGGTACGACACCGAGGGCAAGCGCATCCAGGCCCACGGCGGCTGCGTCATCGTCGTCGACGGCGTCTACTACTGGTACGGCGAGAACAAGGAGCGCACCACCCCCGACGGGCGCGTCTGGCACTGGGGCGTGCGCGCCTACCGCTCCACCGACCTCATGAGCTGGCAGGACTGCGGCACCATCATCCCGCCCGACCTCGAGGACCCCACCTCCCCGCTGCACCCCAGCGCCTGCCTCGACCGTCCCCACATCGTCCACCACGAGGAGAGCGGGCTCTACGTCTGCTGGGTCAAGGTCATGAGAGCGCGCGGACAGCGCTCCACCGTCCTGGTGAGCGAGCACGTGCTCGGCCCCTACCGGATGGTGCGCCGCGACCTCAGGCCTCTGGGCATGAACGCCGGCGACTTCGACCTCGTTATCGACCCCACCGACGCCAAGGGCTACTACTACTTCGAGCGCGTGCACTCAGAGCTCATCTGCGCCGACCTCATCGCCGACTACCAGGACGTCACCGGCTACTACTCCACCCACTTCCCCCTCGCCCAGCCGCCCTACGTGCGCGAGGCCCCCGTCCACTTCGAGCGCGGCGGGCTGCACTACCTCATCACCTCCGGCACCACCGGCTACCTGCCCAACGCCTCCATGGTCGCCACCGCCCCCACCTACCACGGCCCCTGGAGCGTCCAGGGCGACCCGCACCCGGACGACCCCACCCGCACCTCCTACCACTCCCAGGTCTCCAGCGTCCTCAAGGTCCCCGGCAAGAAGGACCTCTACATCGCGCTTGCGGACCGCTGGCTGCCCGCCTGGGACGGCGACGCCGCCATGGTCCAGGAGGGCTTCGCCCAGCGCTTCAGGCCCATGGGCGGGCAGGTCATCGACGCCCGCCGCCTCACGCAGCAGCCCCAGACCCCTGAGGTCCGGGCCTCCCTGTACGAGCTCGACGGCGCCGACACCGCCGTCGCGGACTACGTGTGGCTGCCCCTGCGCTTCGACGGAGAGCGGGCCCTCATCGACTGGCACGACGAGTGGTCGCCCGACGACTACCCGGACGCCTGAGCCGCAGCCGGACACACCCACAGGCCACGGACACCCACGCCCACCCACAGGCCACGGCCCGACCCGGGCCGGACCACGACAGACTAGGACCCTCGCATGACCCAGCCCTGGATGGACACCCGGCTCACGCCGCAGGAGCGCGCCGCCGCCCTGCTCGCCGGCATGTCCACCGCCGAGAAGATGGCCCAGCTCCAGTGCGTCATGACCCGCACCAGCGACGACGTCCACAGCGACGCCCTGGGCGCCCTCATGCCGCTGGGCACCGGGCACGTCTCCACGCTGTCCCTGCGCCAGGTCACGGACATGGCCGAGGCCATCGCCTACCAGCGCGACCTCCAGAAGCGGGTCATGGCGCTCCAGCCCCACCGGGTGCCAGCGGTCTTCCACATGGAGGCCCTGTGCGGCGCCTACCTGCCCGGCGCCACCTCCTTCCCCAACGCCATCGGCCGCGGCGCCTCCTTCGACCCCGGGCTCGAGGAGGAGATCGGCCGCGTCGTCGCCTCCCAGGAGCGGGCGCTCGGCATCACCTACTCCTTGGCCCCTGTCCTCGACGTCACCCGCGACCCCCGCATGGGCCGCTACGGCGAGTCCTACGGCGAGGACCCCACCCTCGGCGGCGCCCTGGGCGCCGCCCTCATCCGCGGCCTGCAGTCCGAGGACGGCGCAGGACGGCGCACCGACGCCGTCGCCAAGCACTTCCTCGGCTTCCACGCCTCCGAGGGCGGCATCCACGGCGCCCACGCCCCCGTCACCGACCGGCTCCTGGGAGAGGTCTACGCCAAGCCCTTCCAGGCCGCCATCAACGCCGGCCTCAAGGGCGTCATGCCCTGCTACAACGCCGTCAACGGCGAGGTCGTCTCCGGCTCACGGCGCCTGCTCACCGGGCTCCTGCGCGAGCAGATGGGCTTCGAGGGCACCGTCGTCGCCGACTACGGGGCCATCGGCAACATGCACGCCTACCAGCGCGCCGCCGAGTCCCTCACCGACGCCGGGCACCAGGCCCTGGCGGCCGGCCTCGACGTCGAGTGGCCGGTGCCCCAGTGCTACAACGACGAGCTCGTCGAGCGCTTCGAGAGCGGCGAGGCGGACACGGCCCTGCTCGACCGGGCCGTCACCCGCGTCCTCACCGCCAAGTTCCGCATGGGCCTGTTCGAGGACCCCTTCGCCTGGGACGGCACGCGCCTGGCCGCCGCCTTCGAGGGCGAGGCCCGCCGGGCCGCACGCGCCGTCACCCTGCGCAGCGCCCGCGAGTCCCTCGTCCTGCTCACCAACGACGGCACCCTGCCCATCCCCACCGGGCCCGACGCGCCCCGGCGGGTCCTCGTCGTCGGCCCCCAGGCGATCCAGCCGCGCTTCCACTTCGCCGGCTACTCCCACCAGTCCATGGCCGAGGGGCTGCTCGCCGCCCGCAGCTCCATGGCCGGCACCATCGATGTCCAGGCGGCCGCCGCCGGCGAGCAGGCCACCTACCCGACCATCCCCGGGACACCCGTCCAGTCCGACGACGCCCCCGAGTTCGACGCCGTCCTGGCCGCCTTCCACCCCGGTGCGCGCAGCGTCCTCGACGAGCTGCGCGAGCGCCTGCCCCGCAGTGAGGTGAGGTGGGTGCGCGGCTACGAGGTTGCCGGCGCCAGCGAGGAGCACTGGGCTGAGGCCCTGCGCGAGGCGCGGCGCGCCGACCTCGTTGTCCTCATGCTCGGCGGCAAGAACGGCACCGCCTCCATCGCCACCATGGGGGAGGGGGTGGACGCCACCGGCATCGGCCTGCCGCACACCCAGGAGGGGCTGCTGCGCCAGGTCGTCGAGCTCGGTGTGCCCGCCGTCGGCGTCCACATGGACGGGCGCCCCGTCTCCTCCGACGCAGCCGACCGGCTGGGCGCCCTCGTCGAGGCCTGGAACCCGGCCGAGGCCGGCGGGCAGGCGGTGGCCGAGTTGCTCGTGGGCGAGATCTCGCCGTCGGGACGCCTGCCTGTGAGCGTGGCCCGCAGCGCCGGGCAGGTCCCCGTGTACCACAACCACCCCCACGGCTCCCAGTGGCACCAGGCGGGCAGCGTCGGCTTCCCCGAGTACGTCGACATGCCTCACACGCCCCGCTACCCCTTCGGCCACGGGCTGGGCTACACGAGCTTCGAGTACGGGGCGCTCGAGCTGAGCGCGGCCGAGGTCGCGCCCGACGGCGCTCTCACCGCCCGCGTCACCGTGACGAACACCGGGGCACGGGCGGGCACGGAGGTCGTCCAGCTCTACGGCTCGGACCGGTACGCCTCCACGGTCCGCCCCGTCCAGGAGCTCCTCGGCTTCCAGCGCGTCGAGCTCGAGCCCGGGCAGAGCAGCCAGGTCGCCTTCACCGTGACGCCGGACCTGCTCGCCCTGCTCGACGGGGACATGCGGTGGGTGGTCGAGGCCGGCGACATCGACCTGCGCGTGGGCTCCTCCAGCGCGGACGTGCGCGCCGAGGCCTTCTTCCGGGTGAGCGCGACGGCCGCCGTCGACCCGCGCCGGCGGGCGCTGTGGGCGCCCTCCGTCTGGCAGCGCTGAGCCGGCCTCTCCCCGCCTGCTCCCTCCCCGCCCGCTATCGCGAGCTCGAGGGTTCGGTCGCGAGTTCGAGCCCGCAACCCTCGAGCTCGCGACGCAGCCCTCGAGCTCGTGGCGGGAGGGCGGGAGGGAGACCCTCACTCCAGCTCGAAGGCCCCCGTGTACAGCCGGTAGTACGTGCCCCGGGCGGCGATGAGCTCGTCGTGGCTGCCGCGCTCGATGATGCGCCCGTGGTCGAGCACCATGATGGCGTCCGAGTTGCGCACCGTGGACAGGCGGTGGGCGATGACGAAGACCGTGCGCCCCGCCATGAGGTTGTCCATGCCGGCCTGCACCAGCGCCTCCGTGCGCGTG
Source organism: Actinomyces sp. AC-20-1 (assembly GCF_023369555.1). GTDB lineage: Bacteria > Actinomycetota > Actinomycetes > Actinomycetales > Actinomycetaceae > Actinomyces. The sequence goes on from NZ_JACJVC010000005.1 coordinate 102,411, forward strand.
TCGATCGAGCTCGTCGCCTCGTCCAGGATCATCACCGGCGGGTCCGCGACCGCCGCGCGCGCGATCGACAGCAGCTGGGCCTGCCCCTGGGACAGGCTCGAGCCGTTGGCCGCCAGCACCGTCTGGTAGCCGTGCGGCAGGCGGCGGATGAAGCCGTCCGCGTTCGCCAGCCGCGCCGCCGCCACGCACTCCTCGTCCGTGGCGTCCAGGCGCCCGTAGCGGATGTTGTCCATGACGGTGCCCGTGAACAGCTTGACGTCCTGCAGGACGACGCCCAGCGAGCGGCGCAGGTCCCCCTTGGCGATCTTCGTGATGTTGATGCCGTCGTAGCGGATCTTGCCGTCGTCGATCTCGTAGAAGCGGTTGATGAGGTTCGTGATCGTCGTCTTGCCCGCGCCCGTGGCGCCGACGAAGGCGATCTTCTGGCCGGGCCTGGCGTACAGGCTCACGTCGTGCAGGACCTGCGTGACGCCGTCGTAGGAGAAGCTCACGTGCTCCATGACGATCTCCCCGCGCAGGCGCGTGTACGTCACCGTGCCGTCGGCCCGGTGCGGGTGGCGCCAGGCCCACTCCTCCGTGCGCTCGGCGCTCTCCGTGACCTCGCCGTCGGCCGTCACCCGCGCGTTGACGAGCCCCACGTAGCCCTCGTCCTGCTCCGGCTCCTCGTCGATGAGCGCGAAGACGCGGCCCGCGCCCGCCATGCCCATGGCGATGAAGGCGACCTGCTGGGCGGCGTTGCCGATTGTCTGGGACAGCTGGCGGACCATGCTGAGGTAGGACACGATGATGCCCACGGTGACGGTCCCCATGCCGGAGAAGCCGATGTTGGTGACCTCGAGCTGGATGAGCAGGCCCCCGACGACGGCGACGAGCACGTACAGGAGGTTGCCCAGGTTGCCCATCACCGGGCCCAGGACGTTGCCGTAGGCGTTCGCCCGCGAGGAGTCCTCGAAGAGCCGCTTGTTGAGCACGTGGAAGTCCGCCTTGGCGGCCTCCTGGTGGTTGAAGACCTGCACCACCTTCTGCCCGTCCATCATCTCCTCGATGAAGCCCTCGACGGTCGCCAGCGACTCCTGCTGGGCCACCATGAAGCGCGAGGAGGCGCCGCCGATCCGCTGGGTCGCCACCACCATGACCACGGTCGCGAGCACCACGAGGACCGTGAGCCAGAGGCTGTAGTAGAGCATCATCGCGAGCATCGCCACGAGCGTGAGCAGCGACTGGATGAGCGTGGGCGCCGACTGGCCGATGAGCTGGCGCACGGCGTCGGTGTCGTTGGTGTAGGTCGACATCACCGAGCCGTGGGCGTGCGTGTCGAAGTACCGGATCGGCAGGGACTGCATCCGGTTGAACATGTCGTCGCGCATGTGCTTGAGCGTGCCCTGGGTCACCACGGCCATGAGGCGCGAGTACACGAAGGTGCAGATGATCCCGAGGGCGTAGACGACGCCCATCATCGTGATGATCGAGGTGAGCGTGCCCGCGACCGGCGCGAGGCCGCCGGCGGCCAGGCCCGGGGTGATGACCTCGTCGACGACGCGCTGCATGAAGACCGCGGCGACCGTCGAGGCCACCGAGGCGATGACGACGCAGACGACGACGACGGCGACCCGCCAGCGGTAGTGGCGCAGCACGTAGCGCAGCAGCCGCCCGGCGGTGGCGGTGCCCGAGGCGGTCCCGGCCCGGCGGCCGGTCTGGGAGACGTCCTGGGTGTCGGCGCCCGGGGCGGGGCGCGCGGTGGCATCGGTGCGCGCCATGGTCAGGCGGCCTCCTCGTCGTCGGAGCGGTTCTGGGAGGCGTAGATCTGCTGGTACTCGCCCCCCAGGGCCATGAGCTCGTCGTGAGTGCCCTGCTCGAGGACCCGCCCGTCGTCCAGGACGATGATGTGGTCCGCGTGCTCCACGGAGGCCAGGCGCTGGGCGATGATGATCGTCGTCGTCTCCGGGGCCTCCTCGCTCAGGGCCCGGCGGATGAGGGCGTCCGTGCGGGTGTCGACGGCGGAGGTGGAGTCGTCCAGGATGAGCACCTTGGGGCGCTTGAGCAGGGCCCGGGCCAGGCACAGGCGCTGCTTCTGGCCGCCGGAGACGTTCGTGCCGCCCTGCTCGGTCCGGGTGTCGTAGCCGTCGGGCAGCTGTCGGACGAACTCGTCCGCCTGGGCGAGGCGGCAGGCGCGCACGAGCTCGTCGTCGGTGGCCCCGGGGTCGCCCCAGCGCAGGTTCTCCTTGACCGTCCCCGCGAACAGGACGTTCTTCTGCAGGACGACGGCGACCTGGTCGCGCAGGGCCTCGAGGTCGTAGTCGCGCACGTCCACGCCCCCGACGCTCACCCGCCCCTCGGTGACGTCGTACAGGCGGGAGATGAGCTGGATGAGCGTCGTCTTGGCGCTGCCGGTGCCGCCGACGACTCCGAGGGTGGAGCCCGCCGGGACCGTGAGGTCGATGCCGGACAGGGCGTCGGACTCGGCGTCCTCGGAGTAGCGGAAGGACACCCCCTCGAAGCGGACCTCGCCGTCGGCCACCTGAGTGAGCCCGCCGGTCGGGGAGGTCAGTGACGGGGCGCGGTCGAGGACCTCGGCGATGCGGGTGGCGGACTCCGCCGACATCGAGACCATGACGAAGATGAAGGCCAGCATCATCATGGAGGCGAGGATCTGCACGCCGTAGGTCATGAGGGAGGAGAGCTCGCCGGTGGTGAGCTCGGTGGCGCCCGAGGAGACGACGACGCTCGCACCCAGGTAGTTCACCAGCATGAGGGCCACGTAGATGAACAGGATCATGACCGGGTTGTTGAGTGCCAGGACCTTCTCCGCGTAGGTGAAGTCGGCGCGGACCTCCTGCGAGGCGGCCCGGAAGCGCGTCTTCTCGTGCTCCTCGGTGACGAAGGACTTGACCACCCGGATCGCGGAGACGTTCTCCTGGACGGAGTTGTTGAGGGCGTCGTACTTCTTGAAGATCCTGCGGAAGATGGGGAAGACGTAGGCGGCCAGGCCGATGAGCGCCCCGCCGAGCAGGGGCAGCATGATGAGGAAGATGAGGGCCAGGCGCGCGTTGATCGTCAGGGTCATGACCACGGAGAACAGGACCATGAGGGGCACGCGCACGGCGACCCGGATGATCATCTGGTAGGCCATCTGGACATTGGTGATGTCCGTGGTCATGCGGGTGACGAGCGAGGACGTCGAGAAGTGGTCGATGTCCGCGAAGGACAGCTCCTGGACTCGGGCGAACAGGTCCTCGCGCAGGTTGCGCGCCAGGCCCGCGGAGGCGGTGGCGGCGCGCACGGCGCTGAGCGTGCCGCAGGCGAGCGAGGCCATGGCCATGAGGACGAGGAGGAGGCCGATCCTCAGGACCGGCCCCATGCTCTGCCCGGTGAGCGTGTCGATGAGCGCCGCCATGAGGAAGGGCAGCAGGCACTCGAGGACCACCTCGCCCACCATGTACAGGGGAGCCATGAGGGAGGCCCGGCGGTACTCGCGGACGCTGCGCGCGAGGGTGCGAACGATTGTCATGCGGTGATTGTCGCGCTTCCCCGCCCCTGTCTCACCTGTCGAGGTCCTCGGTTTGCGTTCGAGGTCCCTGGGGGTTGGGGTGGTGCTCGAGCGCGAACCGAGGATCTCGGGCGGGGGAGTGCGTGCTGATGGCGCAGTGTGGTCCGCTCGGTGGCGGCCAGTCGACGGCACCCCTGCCCGCCGAGCCCTTGGTGTGAGCCATGCCGGTCGGCGCGTCCAATGCCGTTTGCAATCTCCTACCTTCGAGTCCAGCAAACCCCTACTTAAAGACCCTGCAAATCCCCATCTTCGTCTATGTTGTGGGCATGGAAACAGAACAGGAGGCGGGCATCGCGTACCTTCCGCGCGCCGTCGACGTGACGGTCGCCGAGACCCTCAAGTCGGTCGGCGCCGTCGTGCTGGAGGGGCCTCGTGGGTGCGGTAAGACCATGACCGGCCTGCACCACGCTGGCTCGTATGTCTTGCTCGACACCCCCGAGGCGCAGGCTGCCGCCGACGTCGACCCCCGCATGCTGCTTGAAGGTGAGGCTCCGCGGTTGCTCGACGAGTGGCAAACCGTCCCGCAGGTCTGGAACCTGGCTCGCCGCGCAGTCGACTTCTCGAACCAGCCCGGGCGCTTCATCCTCACCGGCTCGGCTGTGCCCACCGCCGACTCCATCAGGCACACCGGGGCGAGCCGATTCGTTCGCATACGCCAGCGCACCATGACGTGGGCGGAGAAGACCGGTGAGTTGACAAGCCCAGGCGTCAGGCTGTGCGACCTCTTCGCCGGCTCGGACCTGACCTCGTCAATGCACGCCAGCTCGCTCGCCGACGTTGTCGACAACCTGCTGATTCCGGGCTTTCCGGCCTTGCGCAACGCCACCGCCGCGGTGCGCACGCGCGCCCTGACCGGCTATCTGCGGGACACGGCCACCACCGACTTGGGAAGACTTGCCATGCTGCGCTCTGAACCCGTCCTCGTAGAGCAGATGTTGGCGGCGCTGGCCCGCTCCACGGCGACCGATGTCTCGCAGGCGACGCTGCGCCGGGATATTGCCCGTGTGCTGCCTGCGCCGTCCGAGGCCACGGTCGCCAAGCTGCTTGAGCTGCTGCAACGTGTGTTCGTAGTCGAGGCCGTGCCGCCGTGGACAACCGCGCTACGCTCCAAGGCGAGGCTGCGCCGCAGCAGCGCCTACCATCTCGCCGACCCGGCTCTGGCTGCTGCTGCGCTGGGCGCCGGTGCCGCCCGGCTGAAGCGCGACCTGGAGACTCTCGGCTTCCTGTTCGAGTCCGCCGTCGTCCACGATCTGCTCGTGTACGCAGAGGCGGCGGGTGGCCGCGTGTACCGCTACCGCGACTCGAACGGGCACGAGATCGATGCCGTGATCACCATGCCGGATGGCGCATGGGCTGCAGTGGAGGTCAAACTCGGCGGAGGCCAGGTGTCTGCGGGAGCAGCGCGGCTGGTGCAAGCGGTCGCGCAACTCGATGCACCACCGCCGGCGTTCAGAGCGGTGATCACCGGAACCGGCTTCACGGCCACGCTGCCCGACGGCACGCTGACCTTCCCTCTGGACGCGCTGCGCCCGTGACCGGGTAGCCGAGAGGACGCGGATCGGTGCGCGGCGTTCCTCCTATCGCCTGTCGAGGTCCTCGGTTTGTGTTCGGGGTTCCTGGGGGTTGGGGTGGTGCTCGAGCGCGAACCGAGGATCTGGGGGTGTGGGGTGTGGCGGTTGGTTGTGGGGTGTGTGTTTAGCGGTTGTCGAAGTGGGAGTCGAAGGCGGCGTCGGGCAGGTCGTAGACGTGGTTGCGGGCGTAGGCCAGGGCGAGGGGGGCGCCGGTGAGGCGGTCCATGCCGGAGTCCTCCCACTCGATGGAGATGGGGCCGGTGTAGCCGATCTGGTTGAGGGTGCGGAAGTAGCCGTCGAGGTCGGCGTCGCCCAGGCCGGCGGAGACGAAGGTCCAGCCGCGGCGGGCGTCGTGCCAGGGCAGGTGGCTGGAGAGGCGTCCGTTGCGTCCGTCGAAGTGGGTCTTGGTGTCCTTGCAGTGCACGTGGTAGATGCGGTCGGCGAAGTCGGCCAGGAAGACGGCGGGGTCGATGCCCTGCCAGATCATGTGGGAGGGGTCCCAGTTGATGCCGAAGGCCTGGCGGTGGTCGATGGCCTCGAGGGTGGTCTTGGTGGTCCAGTAGTCGTAGGCGATCTCGCTGGGGTGGACCTCGAGGGCGAAGGTGACGCCCTCGGAGTCGAAGACGTCCATGATGGGGTTGAAGCGGCGGGCGAAGTCCTCGTAGCCGTCGGCGATGACGTCGGAGCCGACGGGTGGGTACATGGCGATGTACTTCCAGATCTTGGATCCGGTGAAGCCGGTGACGACCTTGGCGCCGAGCTTGGCGGCGACCTTGGCGGTGAGCTTGAGCTCGTCGGCGGCCCGCTGGCGCACTCCCTCGGCGTCGGACTCGCCGGGGCCCCAGACGCGCTGGTGCAGCAGGGCGCGGTGGCGGAAGTCGATGGGGTCGTCGCAGACGGCCTGGCCGGTGGAGTGGTTGGAGATGGCGTAGACGTCGAGGTCGTGGCGGGCGAGGTTGTCCTTCCACTGGCGGCAGTAGGCGTCGTCCTCGGCGGCGCGGTAGACGTCGAGGTGGTCGCCGGCCACGGGCACCTCCAGGCCGTCGAAGCCCCAGCCCTGGGCCAGGGTGCACACCTGCTCAAAGGGCAGGTCCACCCACTGGCCGGTGAAGAGGTTGATGTTCCTGGGCATGACACTGCTCCTTCGCAAACAAGATCGAGGACGGCGACGACGACGGTCGCGATGGTGTGACGGTAAGCACCGCAGGAGGCGCTGACACCCGGCCCTCCGGCTCACCGCGGTTCCTCCGCACGCGCCCCTTCCGGTCCGCCAGGACGGAAGGGGCGTCCTCGTGCCTGGACGCGCCGGGCCCCCTCCGGCAGCATGGGTGGATGCTGCGACAGCCCTACCCGCGCACCGACGCGCCCCGAGTCATCGTCACCACCGACCCCGAGCTCGACGACCTCAACTCGATGCTCCGCCTCCTGCTGCACGCCAACGAGCTCGACCTCATCGGCCTCGTCTACTCCGCCTCCGGCCCCCACCACCGCGGCTGCGCCGCCAGGGGCGTGGCCCCCTTCCGCTGGCCCGCCCCCGGCGACATCCTCCACATCGACCAGGCCGTCAACGCCTACGCCCAGGTTGAGGACACCCTGCGCCTGCACGACCCCCGCTACCCCACGGCCGCGTACCTGCGCTCCATCACCGCGCTGGGCAACGTGGACGAGGTCGGGGACATGCGCGAGACCACCCCCGGCTCCCGGCTCATCACCGACGCCCTGCTCGACTGCGCCACGGCCGCCGACGGCGAGGACGCCGCCCGCCCGCTCTTCGTCTCCGCCTGGGGCGGCCTCAACACCATCGCCCGCGCCCTGCTTGACACCGACGCCGCCCTGTCCTCCCTCCCGTCCACAGAGGCCGAGGGCGGGCGCGCCCGCCTGGGCGAGCGCCTGGTCATCACCGCCTTCGGGGAGCAGGACGCCACCTGGCGCACCTACATCGAGCGCGTGTGGCCCGACGTCGAGCTCCGCCAGGTCGCCACGCTCATCTGGGGCTACGCCGCCCGCCTGTCCGTCCTGCCCGAGGACGCCGAGACCCTGTCACCCGGCTGGATGCGCGAGCACGTGAGCGCCGTCGGCCCCATGGGAGCCGCCTACCGCGTGTGGGGCGACGGCAAGCAGATGGCCGCCGGGTTCGACGCCGAGGACTACTTCGGGCTCAGGGACGTGAGCGAGGAGGAGCTGCGCGCCCAGGGCTACATGCTCTTCTCCACCCTCGAGGAGCCCGGCGCCTGGATCTCCGAGGGGGACTCCTCCAACGCCGCCCTCCTCTTCGACAACGGGCTGCGCTCCTGGGAGGACGCGACCTTCGGCGGCTGGGGCGGGCGCCAGAGCCTCGACCCTGGCGCCCGCGCCACCTACTCCACCGGCATGGTGCTCACCGGGGCCCCCGAGCCCGGCCACGTGCCCGCGGTGCGCGAGCGCGACCGCGTCCCCGGAGCCCCGGCCGACGCCGAGCCGCCCTTCGAGTACATGGTGGCCCGCTTCTGGCGCGCCATCCAGAACGAGCTCGCCGGCCGCCTCGCCTGGTCCGTCGCCGAGCGCTTCGAGGACGCCAACCACCCGCCCCTCGTGGAGGTGGCCGGGGGCCTGACCCGCAGCGCCGCCCCCGGCGAGAGCCTGACCCTGAGGGCCACGGCCACGGACCCCGACGGCGACGGCGTCGACCTGCGCTGGTGGGCCTACCCGGAGGCCGGGCGGCACCCGCTGCCCGAGGGCACGCCCCTGGCGCTGTCCGACGACGGCGACGGCGCCTGCACCCTCACTGTGCCCGCGGACGCGGAGCCGGGCACCCAGGTCCACCTCATCGCCGAAGTCACCGACCGGCCCGCCGAGGGGCGCCCACCCTTCACGCGCTACGCCCGCGTCATCGTCACCGTCGCCTGAGCGGGGCTGCCTGAGGGGAGTGTGCCGGCGGGCGCCGGTCCCTCAGGACACCCTCAGGCGCCGCGCTCGGACAACCAGGCGTAGGAGGCCCTCACCGCGTCGAGGACGTCGCCGTCGTAGTCGTCGAGCTCGATGACCTTGATCGTGTCCTGCGGGGCTGCCGCCAGGACGGCCTCGAGGTCGATGTCGCCCTCGCCGGCCGGCTTCTGCGCCCTCGTGATCGGGCCGATGACCGCCATGACCTCCTCCATCGCCTCCGGGATGACCGGCGGCTCGGCCGGGACCACGCCGTTCTTGATGTGCAGGGCCGCGACCCGCTCGCCCAGACGCCGCAGCAGCGCGGGCGTGTCCGCCCCGCCGACGCTGGCCCAGTACGCATCCACCTCGAGGCGCACCTGCGGGGCGAGGGAGTCGGCCAGCACCTCCAGGGCGTGACGGCCGTCGAGGAGGGTCGAGGTCTCCCAGGAGTGGTTGTGGTAGCCGACCTCGATCCCCATCGGGGCGGCCAGGGCGGCGACCTCGTTGAGCCGCTCGGCGGTGCGCGCCACATCCTCGGCCCGGGCCCAGCGGGCCGCCGGCACCATCGGGTCGATGAGCAGGCCGATGCCGACCTCGGCGGCGGCGTCGAGCGTGCGGGCGACGTCCTCGGCGTCCACCAGGCCGGCGTGGCCCGAGGCGGCGCTCAGGCCCGCGGCGTCGAGCGCGGCGCGGTACTCGGTGGGCACCCGGTCGAAGGCGAAGGCCTCGACCTGCTCCAGGCCGATCTCGCGGACGGTGGCGAGTGTGCCCGCCATGTCGGTGAAGAAGGTGTCGCGCAGCCTGTACAGCTGGAGGCTGATGCTCATGGTGGCTCCTCGGGCGTGCCCGTCGCGGGCGGTGGACGTGCTCGCCGCCAGGGTGTCACGGGTCACGTGCCGGTGGGCAGGGCGGTGGGGCGCACTTGTGCCCGTCGCGGGCAAGACGGGGCCCGACGGCGAGGGGCCCGGCAGTCGGTCCGGCAGGGTTACGGGGCGACCCGGCCCGGACGGGTCCGGGAGGCGAGCCGGCTCAGCGGCGCTCGCCGTCGAAGAGCGCCGAGACGGCCAGGACGGCCGCCCCGCGGCGCTCGTCCTCAAGCCCCTCGCTGGTGACGGAGATCCTGAGGTTCCTCGTCGCCAGGCCCAGGGCCCGCTCCTCGACGATCCGCTGCGCGACCTCGAGGAAGATCGGGCAGGCCTGCGGCATGTGCCCGGCCAGCACCACCCGGGCCGGGTTGAGCAGGGAGACGAGCATCGCCAGCGCGTTACCCACCGCCGTCGCCGAGCGGACCGTGAGCGTGAGGCACTCCGTGTCCCCGGCGGCGACACCCGCGATGACGTCCTCGATGCTCAGCTCTCCGGTCTGCTCGAGGCGGGAGCGCAGGAAGGGGGTCACGCCCTCGGTGGCGGCGCGCCGCGCGTCGCGCAGCACCGCCCAGCCGCCCGCGACCGCCTCCAGACAGCCCGTGCGCCCGCAGCGGCAGATCACCTGGTCGCCCGTCGTCACCCGCACGTGCCCGATGTCCCCGGCGGCGCCGTCGGCCCCGTGGTGGACACGGCCGGAGGCGAGCAGGCCCGCACCGATGCCGGTGCCGACCTGCACGTAGAGCAGGTCCTCGACCTGCTCCTGGCGCTCGGTGGCCCCCGCGAGGAAGCCCACGAGCATGACGTTGACGTCGTTGTCGACGACGACGGGCATGTCCAGCAGCGCCTGGGCGGTCCCGACGACGTCGAAGCCGTCCCAGCCGGGCATGATCGGCGGGGCGATGGGGCGGCCGGAGTGGCGGTCGACCGGGCCGGTGAGGGAGATGCCGGCGACCCGCACCGGGCCGTGCCCGGGCCGGGCCTGCTCGGCGCGGGCCAGGAGCGCCGCCAGACGGGTGGCGGCCTCGGCGAGGGTGGCCTCGGGGCCGCGCGTGATGGGCCAGTCCACGACCTCGGAGACGATGGTGGTGCCCGACAGGTCCGCGACCGACAGGCGCAGGGTCGTGGTGTGCACGCCGATGGACAGGGCCAGGCCGGCCTCCGCCCGGAAGCGCCAGGTCGCCGGGGCGCGGCCGCCGGTGGAGGGGGCGGAGCCGTCGGGGGCGAGCAGGCCCGCGTCCACGGCGTCGTTGATGAGCGCGGAGACGGTGTTGCGGCCCATGCCGGTGGCCTCCGCGATGGTCTGCCGGGTGACGGCGCGGCCCGTGCGGATGAGGTTGGTGACCGTCAGGACGTCGGGGGAGACGCCCGCCAGAGGGTTGGCCGGGGTGGTTGCAGGGTCCGTGTGCGTCATGTCAGTGCCAGTCGTGCGGTGGATGAGGCGGCGGGTGGGAGCCGGCTCGATTGTAGGGCCGGAGACGGCGGGCTTCGGCGGTGATCGTGCACAAGTCCGACGGAGCCCGCTTCCCGCCGCCCCGGCGGGCCCCTACCGTTCTTCTTGTCCGGACGTCGCAGCACTGAGGAGGCACTGGGACCAGCAGGCCCACCGGCCCGCCAGCCGCAGGCGCCAGCACCCGTCAGTGCTGCGGGGACCGGGCCGCTCACCGCCCGACGACGGTCGGTGGGTGCCGGGGTTCAAAGGGTTATTCCCCCGGAGCTGTGCGGTCCTCCGCGCTCGCAGCTTCGTGGGCCCGGACCGACCGCCTTCCTTCACCCAGAAGAAAGGACGGATCCCCATGACTCTCAAGCGTGGAGTGACCCTGTACGCCCTCCAGGACGCCTACGGCCGCGGTGGCCTCGGCCTCGAGGGCTGCCTCGACCTCGTCAAGAACATGGGCGCCCAGGGCATCGAGCTCCTCAGCGACCAGATGCTCGAGGACGCCCAGGACGCCACCGACGACGCCATCGCCGAGGCGAACGCCCTGTTCGACGCCTCCGGCCTGACGCGCGTCTCCAACGACATCTTCATCAACTCCTGCCTCTACCGGAACCGCTGGCTCACGATCGAGGAGCAGGCCGAGTCCCTGAGGAAGGACCTGCGCCTGGCCCACCGCCTCGGCTTCCCGCTCGTGCGCCTCGTGTCCCGCACCAACCCCGCCGTCGTGCCGCTGGCCCTGCCGCTCGCCGAGCAGCTGGGCGTCACCATGGCCGTCGAGGTCCACGCCGGCATGAGCTTCGACCACCCGGAGACCGCCGCCTGGATCGACCAGATGAAGGAGCTCGACAACCCCCACGTGGGCCTCGTCGTCGACTTCGGCATCTACTGCCAGCGCTACCCGGAGATCGCCACCGACTACTTCCGCGCCCAGGGCCTGAGCGAGGACGTCGTCGCCTACATCGCCGACATCTACGCCTCCGGCTCCGACGGACGCCGGGCCTTCCCCCGTGCCAGGCACGTCCAGGACCGGGACGTCTACGAGTTCCCGGAGGACCTGAGGCGCCTCTTCAAGTCCCCGGTGGACGAGGTCTACGCGGCCAACGCCTCGGGCTACGAGAACACGAGCCTGGACACCCTCGACGAGTACCTGCCCTGGATCACGTCCTTCCACGCCAAGTTCTGGCAGATGGTCCCGGACGGCAAGGGCGGCTACGAGGAGGCCTCCATCAACTACCCGGCGATCATCGAGCGCCTCACGAGGCTCGGTTACGACGGCTACCTCTGCAGCGAGTACGAGGGCCAGCGCTTCATCGTCCCCGGCAACCCCATCCCCGACGTCGAGCAGCTCACCCAGCACCAGAAGATGCTCGAGACCCTCATCAACGGAAAGTGAGCTGACCCATGTTCGACGGCTACATCTTCACACCCGACTCCTTCCGCCCCTACGTCGAGGACGGCGTCACCGCCGGCTTCGAGGTCGACACACGCATCCCCTACTACCGGGGCATCCCGCTGTCGATGGTGGACGAGGTGCGCGTCCTCGTCGACGGCGAGGCCGTGGACCCGTCCTCCATCCGCTTCAGCGCCGACGGCGGGGCGCACTGGTTCACCCTGGAGGAGATGTGGACGGTCGCCTCCATGCGCTGGGAGTACAGGAACGAGGCGACGGTCCGCGTGCTCATGGACGGCGGCCTGCCGAGGGGCGAGCACGAGGTGACGCTCTACATCCGCGTGCGCGTCGCCTACATCCCGGTCCCGATCGGCGGCGAGATGACCCGGACGGTCACTGTCTGAGTGCCCTCTTGCTCCCTCCGCTGAGCCCTGGGCTCTCACACTGAGACCTGACCGCAGACGTCAGGGCTCGACGTGAGTGCTCAGGGCTCAGCGGGTGGGGGCCGGCGCCTCAGATCTGCACTCCGTGAGCAAAAGCTGGACCTCCCACCCTGGTCCGGCCCGTCGCCGTCGCCATAACCTCGACGCAGCCCGGGAGCTCACCCGGGAGCCGCGGCTACCGCGCACGGGCCATCCTGCCCGTGGGTCTGCCGGCCGCACGATCCCCCAAGGACGGGGGAGCTCCGACGAAGGGAGTGGTTCATGGCTATCAAGACGGGCGTGTCGCTGTACTCGCTCCAGGACGCCTACGGCCGCGGAGGCCTCGGGGTGGACGGCGTGCTCGACGCCGTCGTCTCCACCGGCACGCAGGGCGTGGAGATCCTCTCCGACCAGATGGTGCGCGGCGCCGCCCGCGCCACCGACGAGACCATCGACGCCTTCAACGCCTCGCTCGACCGCTCGGGCCTGACGCGCGTCGCCAACGACATCTTCATCAACTCCTCGCTGTACAAGAACCGCTGGCTCACCCTCGAGGAGCAGTGCGAGCTGCTGGCCGCGGACCTGCGGCTGACCCACCGCCTCGGCTTCCCGCTCGTGCGCATCGTCTCCCAGACGGACCCGGGCGTCATCCGCCGCATGCTGCCCCTGGCGGAGCAGCTCGACGTCGCCCTGGCCGTCGAGGTCCACGCCGGCATGAGCTTCGACCACCCGCTCACCGCGGCCTGGATCGAGGAGATGAGGGCCGTCAACCACCCGCTCGTGGGCCTCGTCGTCGACTTCGGCATCTACTGCCAGCGCCACCCGCGCGTGTCCACCCGCTACTTCCAGGAGACCCTGGGGGTCAACGACGACGTCGTGGCCTACATCGACGACATCTTCGCCTCCGGCACGGACCCGCGCCAGTTCTTCCCCCGCAACCCGGACAACCCGGACGACTACATGTTCCCGGAGGAGCTGACCCGCCACTTCAGGCACTTCCAGGACCGCTTCTACTGCATGATGTCGACCGGCTACGAGAACACGAGCCTCGACACCCTCGACGAGTTCGCCCCCTACATCAAGTCCTTCCACGGCAAGTTCTGGGAGGTCACCGACGAGGGCGAGGAGTACTCCATCGACTACGGGCGCGTCTTCGAGCGCCTCAACCGGATCGGCTGGGACGGCTTCGTCTGCTCCGAGTACGAGGGCCAGCGCTTCGCCCTGCCCGGCGAGCCCGTCCACGACATCGACCAGGTGACCCGCCACCAGGCCCTGATGCGCGCGCACCTCAACGACGGCCTCAACTGAAAGCGAGAAGGAAGCATGTTCGACGGATACATCTTCACCGAGGGCTCCCTCGCCAACGTCGAGGTTGACGGCGAGGTCATCGGCTACGAGATGCGCACCCGCATCCCCTACTACCGCGGCATCCCCCTGTCGATGGTCCACGACGTCGAGGTCGAGGTCGACGGTGCCGCGGTGGCCCGCGAGGACATCCGCTTCACCGCCGACGGCGGCGAGCACTGGTGGACCCTCGCCGAGATGGAGACGGTGACCTCCTTCCGCTGGGAGTACGAGGACGAGGCCACCGTGCGCGTCCTGGCCCCCGGCGGCCTCGCCCCGGGCGAGCACGAGGTCCTGCTGCGGGTCAGTGCCCGCGTCGCCTACATCCCCGTGCCCTTCTCGGGTGAGATGAGGCGCACCGTCACCATCGGCTGAGCCTCCCGCCACGTCCGACCCTGAGCCCCGGGATCTCACGCTGAGACCTGACGCCTCCCGTCAGGCCCCGGCGCGAGGGCTCAGGGCTCAGCGCACCTGAAAGGCCCCATCATGACCCGCTCTCCCGCTGCCCCCACCGTCGCCGGTCTCCTGCTCGGCGGCCAGCTGCACAACTCCTCCTCCTCGGACCTCGACCACGCCCGCGCTGCCTACGACACGGTGGCCGCCATGGGCGGCAACGCCGTCACCGCCACCGTCTCCTGGCACCTCGTCGAGCCGGAGGAGGGCGTCTTCGACTTCAGCGGCGTCGACCCCCTCGTCGACATGGCGCGCGAGCGGGGCCTCGCCCTCACCCTGCTGTGGTTCGGCGCCTACAAGAACGCCGCCTCCACCTACGCGCCCCGCTGGGTGCGTGCGGACGCCGAGCGCTTCCCCCGCGCCGGGCTCGGCGCGAGCAGCACCGGGCCGGGCGCCTTCTCACGCCCCGGCACGCCGGTCCTGTCCGTCTTCTCGCCCGCCCTGCGCGCCGCCGACCGCCGCGCCTTCGAGGCCCTCACACAGCACCTGGCGGCCACCGGCGCCGACGGCGGCCCTCTCGTCATGCTCCAGGTCGAGAACGAGACCGGCCTGCTCGGGGCTGGACGCGACCACAGCGCCGTCGCCGACGCCGCCTGGGCGGGCCCGGTCCCGGCGGCCCTCACCGACTGGCTCGCCGCCCACCCCGGTGCCCAGGGCACGGCCGCCCGGCTGTGGCGCGAGCACGGCTCGAGGACCGCGGGGACCTGGGCCGAGCTCTTCGGCCAGGACGTCTGGGCCGAGGAGACCTTCATGGCCGCCGGCTTCGCCGCCTACTGCGGGGAACTGGCCGCCGCCGGGGCCGGGCGCCTGGACGTCACCTACTACGCCAACGCCTGGCTCGGCCCGCAGCCCGGCCAGGACCTGCCCGGCCAGTACCCCTCGGGCGGCCCCGTGGGCGGCCAGGTGGACGTGTGGAGGGCCCTGGCTCCCGCCATCGCCTTCCTCGGGCCGGACATCTACGTCGATGACGTCAAGTCCGCCCTGGCCCCCTACCTGCGCGAGGACAACGAGGTGGTGGTGCCGGAGTCGCGCCTGGCTGTCGGCAACCTCTTCTGGGCCGTGGGCTCGGGCGCCGTCGGCTTCAACGTCTTCGGCGTCGACGACGTGCGCACCGACGGGCAGCTCGCTGCCGGGTACCGTCTCCTCGGCGGTGCCGGTGAGCTCATCCGCGCCGCCCAGCGCGAGGGCCGGGTGCGGCCCGTGCTGCTGGAGGCGGGGGACAGCGCCGTCGTCGAGCTCGGCGCTCTGAGGTGGACCCTGCGCGGCAGCATGGACGTGCTGCGGGCGATGTTCCTCGACGCCGGCGTCGCCGTGCGCACCGAGGCCGCCGAGGCCCCGAGCGAGTCGACGGGGGCCGCGCTGGTCGCCTCCCCGGCGGACACGCGTGCCATGGCGGTGCTCGTGGACCTGGGTGGCGACGAGCTGCTCGCCATCGGCCAGGGGCTCATGCTCGACGTCGAGGGGGCGGACGGCTCACTCGTCGAGATCGACGACGCCTGGGAGGGCCGCTACGAGGACGGGCAGTGGGTCCCGGGGCGCAACCTCAACGGGGACGAGCGCCTCAACCTCTTGCCGCCGGACTCCCTGGGCGCCGTGCGCGTGAGGGTGCTGCGCCGCGGCTGAGCTGAGGGCAGGGCACGTTGTCCACCATGACAACGCTGCCCTTGTGCTGCGCCGCGCATGAGCGGAGGGCGCGGGCCCCGGTCCCGGCCCGTGCCGGACGGGACCGGGCGCGTCGGTGGACCACGTGCCTGTGCTAGGACAACCTGCGTGCGTTTGGACAACCTGGTGGACGCCAGCAGGTTGTCCTTGGCGCAGCAGGTTGTCCTTGCGCGAGGAGGTTGTCCTGCAGAGCTGCCGATGTGGGGCTGCCGCGGGCGCAGGCTCAGACCGCGGGCCTGCGCCGCCGGCCTCAGGCCTCCCGCAGGAGCGCCGGCCTCAGGCGTCCTGGCGGCGTGAGGTGTCTGCCTCGTTGGCCTCTGCGATCACATCGTTCAGTGCTGTGATGAGGCTTGGGATATTGAGGATCGCGGTGTCATACACTCGGGCGTCATTGATGGTGGCGTAGCCGTGGATGAGGACGTTGCGCATGCCAACGGCTTCAGCGAGTCCTGGGATCCGGCCCGCCGTCTGGGGGTCGTCCCGGCGGAGCCTGCCCAGTGCCTCACCGATAATCTCGAACTCCCGCTCAACCGCCCTGCGTCGGAGCAGATCGTGCTCGTAGCCCGAGAGAGATCCCGGCTGTGAATTCGGCGATCGCTTGTGCTGCGGTCAGCGCATCCCACAGGAGCGCTGCTGACTCACCGCGCATAGAGGTCCACTGCTTCGGAGAATGCCTGCCGAGCGAAGTAGGGGTTGCGGACCGCGCTGGCTTCTACGAGGTCGACCGGTCGTCCAGTGATCTTCTCAAGGTCCTGCTGCAGAGCGAGGAACGGGGTGATGCCACGACCGGCCTCGGGGCGGAAGTCGACAAGGAAATCGAGGTCGCTGGTTCGTGCGTCGAAGGCACTTGTGACGGCTGAGCCGAAGAGCCGCAGGCGTGCGACGCCATGGCGCTCGCAGGCGCGCGCAAGCGCCTCACGATCCAGCGCAGCGATCCCAGCCATGCAACGAGGGTAGCAGCGGGCTCCGTGGCCTGGTCTGCGCCGGACCGGGCGCGTCGGTGGACCACGTGCCTGTGCTAGGACAACCTGCGTGCGTTTGGACAACCTGGTGGACGCCAGCAGGTTGTCCTTGGCGCAGCAGGTTGTCCTAGCGCGAGGAGGTTGTCCTTGCGCGAGGAGGTTGTCCTGCAGAGCTGCCGATGTGGGGCTGCCGCGGGCGCAGGCTCAGACCGCGGGCCTGCGCCGCCGGTCTCAGGCCTCCCGCAGGAGCGCCGGCCTCAGGCGTCCTGGCGGCGCAGGGTGAGCATCTCGGGGGCGGCGGTGGACGAGCCGGCCGGGAGCCAGCGGATGAGGTTCTCGGGGGCGAGCAGCCGGTCCGTCACGAGGTGCCCCAGGCCGACGACGGCGACCGGGATGTGGGACAGCTCGGCGGATCCGCCGCCGGAGCCGCGGTGGACGTGGGAGTCGACGACGAGACCGAGGCCGATGCCGACGCTCAGGCGCACGACGAGGATGTCCTTGGGAGCACCGGTGCGGCCCGCCGCGGACGTGGCGAGAGCGTTGACCTCGTCGTCGACCCACACGGGCAGGCCGAGGGCGCGCGTGAGCTGCTGGCGCAGGGCGAACCCGGGCCAGGCTGCGACCTCGACGTCGTGCGTGTGCGAGGAGAGGATCGAGCCGTCGCGGAAGTCCACTGGCAGGGCGATGGAGACTCCCAGGCCCCACGGGGACGGCAGTCTCTCGGCGTCGGCCCGCTCGCGCAGCTCCTTCAGCGCCGGAAGAGCCGCGTTGAGTGCCCCTGGCGGTCCGGCGAGGAACCCGACCGGGAGCGTGCCCTGATCGATGACGGTCCCGGTGAGGTCCAGCAGCGCCGCGACACTGTGGCGGTAGGAGAGCTGTAGCGCGAGGACGCTGCCGGCGCGCGGGTTGAAGGCCCAGTTCTCAGGGGCGCGGCCGCCGGTGGAGTCCGCCTTGCCGCTGTGGGTGAGCAGGCCGACGGCGAGGGCGGCGTCCAGGCGGCGGTCGACGGCGTTGCGGCCCAGGTCGAGCAGGTCGATGAGGTCGGTGCGGGTGACACCGCGCGGGTAGGCGCGTGCGTGGCCGATGAGGGCCGCGAGCTGACGCACGTGCGTGGGGTGCATGCCCGTGATGCCCGTGGGGGAGAGGGGCGGGGGCTCCCACTGCAGAAGCGCCGTCGGTGCTCATCTGGGAAGGGTATGTGAGACCCGTCCGCTCCGGGGTTACTTCCGTTTCACGAGTATGTCACCACTTCGGCCTTGCTGGTGCGGAAGTGAGGGGGATTTACTCATGTCGTAGCCACCACCGGGACGAACCGAAGTCCCGGACGACCCGGCTCTCCCGTACGTGAACCCCCACTCGGACCCCACAGAAAGGTCTGCCATGACGACGACGTCAGCGGCCCCCGCCACGAAGGCTCAGGTTCCCCTGAGGCACAAGGGCACCTTCCCGCTCGCCGAGTTCGGCTCCCAGCTCGTCTGGAGCACCGTCGGCTCCTACCTGCTGCTCTTCTACACCGACGTCGCCCTCATCGCTCCGGCCGTCGCGGGCGGTATCATGCTCGTCGCCCGCGTCCTGGACGGCGTCCAGGACCTGGGCTTCGGCTACATCGCCGAGCGCACCCGCAGCAGGTGGGGGCGCTTCCGTCCCTGGGTCATGTTCGGCGCGCCCTTCCTCACCCTCACCCTGGTCATGGCCTTCGTCAACCCGGCCACCGGCTCCACCGGCAAGATCTGGTGGTCCGCCACCACCTACATCCTCCTGTGCTTCGTCTACACGGTGGTCAACATGGCCTACGGCTCGATGCCCGGCGTCATGACCACCGACACCAACGAGTGCCTCACCCTCAACTGGCTGCGCACCCAGGGCTCCTCCCTCGCCCAGATCGTCCTCAACGCGGTCACCATGCCGCTGCTGCTCCTCTTCGGCTCGGCCGCTGCGGCCAAGGGCTACGACTCGCGCTCCTTCCTCATGATGGCGATCATCTTCGGGGTCGTCGCCCTGCCGTGCTTCATCATCACGGGGGCGAACTCCAAGGAGGTCATCACCCTCACCCCGGAGCAGAAGAAGGTCCCCTTCTCACGCACGGTCAAGGCCGTCGTCGGCAACGGCCCCCTCATGCTCATCTTCTGCGCCCTGCTGCTGGGCTGCATGTCCATCTTCAGCCGCCTGGGAACACTCGCCTACTACGCGATCAACAACATGGGCGACCCGCGCCTGGTGGCAAGCGTCTTCCTCGCCTTCTCCGTCGGCCAGATGATCGGTGGCCTCGTCTTCCCGCAGTTCGCCCGGGTCCTGGGCAAGATGCAGGTGCTCATCATCTCCAACGTGCTCATCAGCGGCCTCCTGCTCACCATCTTCTTCCTCAACCCCCACAACACGACCGCGATCCTCGTGGTCCAGTTCCTCTACGGCCTGTCCAACTTCGGCCAGCCGATCATCTTCTCGATGGTGCCGGACGCCGTGGACTACTACGAGGAGAGGACCGGTGTCCGGGCCGACGGCACCTCCTACGCCGCCGTCTCCCTCTCGACCAAGATCGCGAGTGCTGTGGGCGCCTCCTTCGGCATGTTCATCATCGGTGGCTTCAGGTACGACGGTGCCCTCGCCGTCCAGTCCGCCCACACGCTCACCGGCATCAACATCGCCGTCAACCTCATGCCCGCGATCTTCTCCCTCCTGGCGGTGGTCCCGCTCCTGTTCTACAAGCTCAACCACCAGCGCATGGCTCAGATCACCGCCTCCCTCGAGGCCAAGCGCGCCGCCGCCCTCGCCCAGGTCGGCATGAGCGCTGAGGCCGGCGGGCAGGACCGGGCCGAGCAGTGACCTGGGCGGTCGGCGCGTGGCCGTGTCGCGCCGACCGCTCCCGATGGAACCGGGCCCCGGGCCCGCCGAGCACGCGTGATGCGAGCGTGCGAGGCGGCCCCGGGGCCCGGTCTGCCGGTGGAGGCCGAGAGACCCGGGTGCTCCCGCCGGAGCCGCAGGGGGCGCCGGCGCCTGCGGCTCCGGCGGGAACGAGCGGCTCAGCGTGTGCGTTTTGTCAAGTAGAAACCGTGCGTTTTGTCAAGTAGGGGCATGGGCTGCCGTCGGAGTCGTTCAGCGGCTTCGCCGGCCTCAGGCGTCCTGGCGCCTGTGGGTGACGAGCTCGGCGACACCGACCGGCGAGCCCTGCGCCAGCCAGACGTGCATGACGTGCGGGGACAGGAGGCGGTCGGCCGCCAGGCGGCAGGCCCCGATGAGCGCGTCGTCGGGGTGGCCCATGCGGATGCGCAGACGCTCCGAGGTCGAGGGCAGCACGCGCCGGCGCAGCGCCTGGCTCACCACCTGCCCGAAGAGCTGTCCCGACGCCGTGACGTCACCGCCCAGCACCACCTCGCCCGGGTTGTACGTCGTCGTGACGACGGCGAGGACGACAGCGAGGCGGTCGGCCGCCTCGGTCGCGATGCGCACGCACACGCGGTCGCCCTGGGCGACACCGCGGAAGACGTCGATGTCGCGGATCGTGTCCTTCTCGCTCATGACCTCGCGCAGGTACGAGGAGGTCTTGAGGACCTGGGGTGTCGTGGCGGCGTCCTCCATGGCGCCACCGGAGACGACGGTCTCAAGGCAGCCGCGGCGTCCGCAGCGGCAGGCGGCCCCGCCCGCCCCGGACATCTGGATGTGGGCGATCTCGCCGGAGGCGGCACCCGCTCCGCGGTGGACCTGGCCGGAGGAGACGATGCCCATGCCCAGGCCGAGTGAGACGCGGACGTAGAGCAGGTCCTTGGGGGCGCCCACGCGCGAGGCAGCGGCCAGGGCCATCATGTTGACCTCGTCGTCGACCCACACGGACATCTGCAGCGCCTCGGCCAGGCGTGTGCGCGCCGGGTAGCCGGTCCAGCTGGGGCCGGAGCCGGCTCCCGCGACCGGCGGCACGATGCTGCCGTCGCGGAAGTCGACGGGGGTCGGCAGACTCGCCCCCAGGCCCCAGGGGGCGGGCAGGTCCGGGCGGCTGCCGCGCAGGGCGGTGAGGTGGTCGATGGCGGTGGTGACGACGGCGGCCGGGTCGTCGATGAGGCCCGCCTCCCAGGTGACGCGCTCAAGGACCTCACCGCCGATGCTCATGAGGGCCGCTGTGCTCTGGCGGTAGGAGACGGCCAGGGCGAGCATCGTGGCGGCGTCAGGGTTGAAGCGCCACATCTCGGGGGCGCGGCCGCCGGTGGACATGCCGCGGCCGGCGGGGACGAGCAGTCCCATCTCGACGGCGGTGCGCAGGCGGCGGTCGACGGCGTTGCGCCCCATGGACAGGGAGTCCACGAGGTCGGCGCGGGCGACGCCCTGCGAGTAGGAGCGGGCCTCGGCGATGAGGTGGGAGAGCTGGGTGACGTGGACGAAGGAGGGCGGACGCGGGGCACGACGTCGTGACATGGGCGCGTCGGCCTCGTCGCCTGCGGCGCCTCCGGGGGTGTCCTCGTGCGTCGTCACACGGGAAGTGTAGCCAACGGGGCTGCGGCCCTGAAGGTCAACGAGGTGGGCCGTCGGTCCCATGAGTGCTGGAGAAGCGTAAGTTCGCCCATGCTTGTGCACATGTGGTGCAAAAGAGGTGGTGGGGGGCGTAGTCATAGGCTGTCCGCCTGCGTTGACTGTGATCCAGAACGCGAGGGGCCCGACACGGCAGTCCGGCCCCGGAGGTTCCGGGCAGAGCAGCCCGAAGATCGCATCACAGAAAGGCCTGTCATGACCACCCAGTCAGAGGCTCCCGCCAAGAAGGGCGGCATGGTCCCCCTCAAGGAGAAGATCTCCTTCGGTTTCGCCGAGTTCGGCTCCCAGTTCGTCTGGAACACCGTCGGCTCCTACCTGCTCCTCTTCTACACTGACGTCGCGCTCATCCCCGCCGTGGTCGCCGGCAACATCCTCCTCGTCGCCCGCGTCCTCGACGGCATCCAGGACCTCGCCTTCGGCTACATCGCCGAGCGCACCAAGTCCCGCTGGGGCCGCTTCCGCCCCTACGTCATCTTCGGCGCCCCAGTGCTCTCCATCTCCCTCATCCTCGCCTTCTGGATGCCCTTCGGCGGCAGCGGCACCGGCGTGAAGGTCGCATGGGCGGGCATCACCTACGTCCTGCTGTGCTTCGTCTACACCGTGGCGAACATGTCCTACGGCTCGCTGGCCGGCGTCATGACCACCGACTCCGGTGAGCGCGTCACCCTCAACTGGATCCGCTCCATCGGCTCGATGATCGCGCAGAACGTCATGAACGTCGTCACCCCGCTGCTGCTCGTCTTCTTCGCCGCCTCCGAGATCGCCAAGGACAAGGGTGGCGACGCCCGCTCCTACCTGCTCACGATGGTCGTCTTCGCCTGCATCGCCCTGCCGGCCTTCCTCGTCACCGGCTTCAACGTCCGCGAGCGCATCACCCTGACCCCCGAGCAGCAGAAGGTCTCCTTCGGTGCGACCGTCAAGGCCGTCGTCTCCAACGGCCAGCTCCTCGTCATCTTCTTCATGCTCCTGGTCAACCTCATCGGCCTCTTCGGCCGCCTCGGGGTCATGTACTTCTACTGCATCTACATCCTGGGCAACCCGGTCCTCATGGCCCCCGTCATGCTGGCCTTCTCCCTCGGGTCCACCGCCGGCCAGGTGCTCCTGCCCCCCCCTTCGCCCTCAAGCTGGGCAAGCGGAACATGCTCATGGCGTCCGTGCTCCTGAGCGCGCTGTTCCTCTTCCTCATCTTCTTCATCGGCGACTCCATGGGGATGACCGTCTTCTACATCCTGCAGTTCTGCTACGGCATGGCCGGCTTCGCCGCCCCCATCGCCCTGTCCATGGTCCCGGACGCCGTCGACTACTACGAGCTCAAGACCGGCATCCGCGCCGACGGCACCTCCTACGCCGCCGTCTCCCTGTCCACCAAGTTCGCCTCCGCCATCGGTGGTGCCTTCACGCTCTACATCATCGGTTGGTTCGGCTACGACGGCGCCGCCCAGCAGCAGACCGCCGAGGCCATCACCGGCATCAACGTCGCCGCCAACCTCATGCCCGCCATCGCGGCCCTCATCGCCTTCATCCCGCTCCTGTTCTGGAAGCTGTCCACGAGGAAGATGGAGGAGATCGCCGCCGAGCTCGAGGTCAAGCGTGCCGCCCAGGCCGAGGCCCTGGCCCACGGCCTGAGCCGCGAGGAGGCCGAGGCCGTCACCGAGCACGCCGTCGAGGAGGCCGAGTCCTGACCCGCGGTGCCGGCACCGGTACCACCCGCCGTCGGCACAACCTCATAGGGACGCCACCGCCAACTGGTGACCGCCCCGCCTGACATGCTCAGGCACACACCGTTGGGGCCGTGGCCCGGGCGCCGCGCCCGGACCACGGCCCCAACGAGCACAGCCCCACCGCCCCGCACACCGAGGAGCCCACCGTGACCACCGCCCCCGCCGACCAGCTCACCGACGCCCAGCGTGAGCACATCGAGACGCTCCTCGCCTCCCTCACCTGGGAGGAGAAGCTCAACCAGGCCCAGATCACCTTCAAGATGAGCCTCGAGGAGTGCCTTCAGGCCGCCCGCAGCGGCATCGGCGCCCTCTTCTGGCCCGGCGACGCCGCTGGTACCAACGCCGTCCAGCGCGCCGCCGTCGAGGAGTCCGCCCACGGCATCCCCCTGCTCATCGGCCTCGACGTCATCCACGGCCAGCGCACCACCTTCCCCACCCCCCTGGCCATGGCCGCCTCCTTCAGCCCCGACGCCGCCCGCACCTGCGCCGCCGTCTCCGCCGCCGAGGCCCGCTCCGGGGGCGTGACCTGGACCTTCTCCCCGATGGTCGACGTCTCCCGCGACCCGAGGTGGGGCCGCGTCGCCGAGGGCTTCGGCGAGGACCCCCTGCTGTCCGGCGCCATGGGGGCCGCCATGGTCGAGGGCTACCAGCACGAGCGCCTCGACGAGCCCGGCACCCTCATCGCCACCGCCAAGCACTACATCGGTTACGGCGCCGCCGAGGGCGGACGCGACTACAACACCGTCGACATCTCCGACCAGCGCCTGCGCAGCGTGTACCTGCCGCCCTTCCAGGACGTCGTCGAGGCCGGTGCAGGCTCCGTCATGGCCTCCTTCAACACGGTCAACGGCCGCCCCGTCCACGCCAGCCGCCGCCTGCTCACCGACCTGCTCAAGAACGAGCTCGGCTTCACCGGCGCCGTCGTCGGGGACGCCAGCGGCGTCGAGAACCTCGTCCCCCACGGCGTCGCCACCGACCTGGCCGAGGCCGCCACCACCTCCCTGCTCGCCGGCCTCGACGTCGAGATGGGAGGGCGCCTCTACGACCCCGACACCCGCCCCGGTGCCCCCGCCCTCCTCGAGCCCACCCCCGAGCTCGTCGCCCGTGTCGACGACGCCGTGCGCCGCCTGCTCACCCTCAAGATGGCCCTCGGCCTGTTCGAGACCCCCTATGTCGACGCCTCCGCCGAGGTCACCGCCCCCACCGAGGAGCACCTGGCCGCCGCCCGGGCCGCTGCCGAGAGGGCCCCCGTCCTGCTCACCAACGACGGCACCCTGCCGATCGCCCCCACCGCCCGGCGCATCCTCCTGGCCGGCCCCGCCGCCACCCACACCGACCACCTGGGCGCCTGGGTGCAGCACTTCGCCGCCCCGCCCGCCCACGGCCTGGACGCCGCCCTGGCCGACGCGCTGGCGCGCGAGGCCGCCGCCCGCGGCGAGCAGGCCCCCACCCTCACCGTCCTCGGCGGCCAGGACCCCCTCGGCGTCACCGAGGAGGAGGTCGCCGCCGTCGCCACGGCCGCCGCCGAGGCGGACCTCGTCGTCCTCGCCCTGGACGAGCCCAGCCAGCTGACCGGCGAGGCCACCTCCCGCGCCGACCTCCACCTGCCCGGGGGCCAGGCCGCCCTCGTGCACGCCGCGGCCGCCACCGGCACCCCCGTCGCCGTCGTCCTCGTGGCCGGACGCCCGCTCGTCACCGAGGAGTGGATCGAGGAGCCGGGCGCCGTCCTCATGGCCTGGCACCTGGGCACCACTGCCCCGGAGGTCATCGCGGACCTGCTCACCGGTGCTGTCAACCCCTCGGGCCGGCTGCCCATGGGCTTTCCCCGCCACTCCGGCCAGCTGCCCGCCACCTACGACGCCCACGAGCGCACCGGCCGCCCCGCCAGCCGCGGCGGCGAGATGGTCAAGCCCCAGTACGACATGGGTCTCGACGGGCCCGCCAACCTCCAGGAGTTCTTCACCTCCAAGTACCGCGACCTCGAGCGCGGGCCCCGCTTCCGCCTCGGCCACGGCCTGTCCTACACGCGCTTCGAGTACACCGGCGCCGCCCTCTCGCGCCCGGTGGTGAGCCTCGCCGAGCTGGCCGGCGGCGTCGACGTCACCGTCACCGTCACCAACACCGGCGGGCGCGACGGCGAGGACATCATCCTGCTCTTCACTCGTGACGTCGTGGCCACCTTGGCCCCTGCGGTGAGGAGGCTCGCCGGCTTCCAACGGGTGGGCCTGGCCGCGGGTGAGAGCGTTGACGTGTCGTTCCGCCTCACCCGCCGCGACCTGGCCCTGTGGGACGACGACGGCGAGGGCTGGCGCGTCGAGCCCGGCGACTTCGAGATCCGCCTCGGACCGGACCCGGACGCCGCCGCGCTCACTCTCACCGTCACGCGCTGAGCACCACCCGCCTCGAGAGGAGAGCTCCATGCAGACCGGAACCCGAGCAAATGGCACCACCCGTGACGGCGCCCCGTCGTCGTCACCGACGGCCCCGAGAAGGTCGGCCGTCTCACCGGAGTCCACGCCGAGCGCCTCCACCTCATTGAGGGTCTGTCCCCGGACCGCCCCCACTGGGGCCCTGAGGAGTGGGCCAGGCTCGAGCAGTTCGATGCTCCCGTCGAGCCCGTCGACCTGCCCGAGGTCGAGCGCCGCGAGGCCCACGCCCCCGGTCCCAACGGCCCCGTCCGCGTCATCGTCACGATCCCCACGACTCTCGCCGAGCCCGACGCCCAGGGGCGCCGCGGCGCCATCGTGTGGATGCACGGCGGCGGCTTCATCGTCGGCGAGGCGAAGATGCCCGAGGGCGACCACACCGCTGCCCGCCTGGCGGAGGCCACCGGCCTGCCCGTCATCAACGTCGACTACCGCCTCGCCACCGAGGGCCGCCACCACCCCGTCCTCCACGACGACGTGTGGGCCGCCTTCCGCTGGGCCCGCGACGGCGGGCACGGCCTGGCCACCGACCCGTCACTCGTCATCGTCGGCGGCGGCAGCGCCGGCGCCGCCCTGGCCGCCACCATCGGCCACCGCGGCCGGGATGAGGGCCCCGCTCCCGCCGGGGTCGTCCTCGCCTACCCGCTCGTCCACTACCCCCTGCCCGAGCCCTCCGCCGAGCTCGCCGCCGTCCTCGCCACCCTGCCGCCGCTGCTCTACGCGGGCCCCGAGGCTGAGCAGGCGCAGAACGACAGGCTCATGAGGGCGTTGCTCGGACCGCGGATGACCGACGTCGCCCACTTCGACTACGCCATGCCCGGCAACGCCACGGACCTCGCCGGCTACCCGCGCACCTACGTGGAGAGCTGCGAGGCCGACGCGCTGCGCGCCTCCGGCGACGCCTTCGTCGCCCAGCTCGAGGCGGCCGGCGCGGACGTCGAGTCCCACACCGTGCCCGGCGAGACCCACGGGCACCTGTCCGTGCCCGGCCTGCCCGCGGGGAAGACCACCTGCGCCCACTTCGCCGCCTTCATCATCGACGTCGTCACCTCGGCCCGCTCCGGCAGGGCCGGCACGACGGCCTGACCAGACACGCCCCCCGGCAACACCCCGGCACAAGCTAAGGACCTGAGGACACTGACATGAGCACGAGCACCACCCCCACCTGGGGCCACGGCATCGAGAACCAGCGCCGCGCCAACCTCGGCGACGGCACCTACCGCAACCCCGTCATGGGCGGCGACTACCCGGACCCCACCGTCCTACGGGTGGGGGAGCGCTACTACATGACCTTCTCCTCCTTCGAGTCCAGCCCCGCCATCGTCCTCCTGCGCTCGGAGAACCTCGTGGACTGGGAGCCCGTCGGCCCCGTCCTCGAGGAGTCCTGGGGCAGTGTCTTCGCCATGGACCTCGTCGAGCACAAGGGGCGCTACTACCTCTACATCCCCTTCATGCCCACCTCCTGGTCCACGGTGGACGCCCCCACCATCGCCGTCATGTGGACCGACGACATCGAGGGCGGGTGGCAGGGGCCCGTCGACCTCGGCATCCGCGGCTACATCGACCCCGGTCACGCCGTCGGGGACGACGGCGAGCGCTACCTCCTCCTCAACGGCGTCGACCGGGTGCGCCTGACCGACGACGGCCTGGCCACCGACGGCCCCATCGAGCACGTCTACGACGGCTGGCACTACCCCGAGGACTGGGTGGTCGAGGCCTACTCCCTCGAGGGCCCCAAGCACGTGGTCCGCGACGGCTGGCACTACCTCGTCTCCGCCGTCGGCGGCACCGCCGGGCCCGCCACCGGCCACATGGTCATCGTCGCCCGCTCGCGCAGCATCGACGGCCCCTGGGAGAACATGCCCACCAACCCGCTCCTGCGCTGCACCGACCCCGCCCAGCCCTGGCACTCGCGCGGCCACGGCACCCTCCTCGAGGGCCCCGGCGGCCAGTGGTACGTCATCTACCACGCCTACGAGAAGGACGCCCAGGGGCTGGGCCGCCAGATCCTCCTCGAGCCCGTGGACTGGACCGCGGACGGCTGGCCCGTCGCCCGCGGCGGCGACCTCACCGAGCCCCTGCCCCTGCCCGGCGGCGCGACCCGCCCCCACGGCTTCGCCCTCTCGGACGACTTCACCGAGCCGAGCTGGGGCTGGCGCTGGACCTTCGACCAGCCCGACGCCCACGAGACCGACCGCGCCGTCCTCGGCACCGAGGGCCTGCTCCTGGCCGGCAAGGGCACGGACCCCGCCACCTCCTCACCCATGACCCTGCGCGCCCCCGACCGCTCCTACCGCGTCGAGACCAGCGTCGAGCTCGTCGACGGCGGGACGACGGCGGGCCTCCTGCTGTTCTTCAACCACCGGCTCTTCCTCGGCCTCGAGCTGGCCCCCGGCCGCCTCCAGGCCTGGACCGGCGGCACCCGTACCTGGGGCAGCGAGCCGCTCGACGAGTCCGTCACCGCCCTCGACCTGGCCATCACCAAGCGCGAGAACATCGTCGACATGCACTACCGCCTGCCCGGGTCCGAGACCTGGACGCGCTACCCGCTCACCCTCGAGTGCTCCGGCTACCACGCCAACACCGTCAATGACCTAGTGTCCCTGCGCCCCGCCGTCTTCGCCACCGGGGACGGCCGCACCCGCTTCCGCGGCGTGACCTACCGGGCCCTGTGACACCACCGGTCCCGGCAGGGCGCCCGCCCCGCCGGGACAGGAAGGACGGGACCCCGCCGTCGGGCCCGACGGTCCCACCCCTCAGCAGCGCCCCCGCCCACCCGCAACGCCCGGAGGAACCGACGTGACCACCACCCCCGCCCTGCGCCGCCCCGCCACCCGCACGAGCCTGAGCGCCGAGCACCTGGCCGACCCGCCCCGCACCGACCGTCCCGGCACCCGCTGGTGGTGGCAGTCACCCACCCCCGTCGCCGAGCTCATCGAGGAGCTGCGCGCCATCGCCGCCGCCGGCTTCGGCGAGGTCGAGATCGCCTTCTCACCCGGCTTCTGGGCCGATGACGCCCAGCAGGAGGCCCTGGCCGCCGTCCTGGACGAGGCCGCCCGCCTCGACGTCGGCGTCGCCATGACCCTCGGCGCCGCCTGGCCCCTCCAGACCCCCAACACCACCACCGGCACCGAGCACGCCAGCCAGGAGCTCCAGTACGGCGCCACCTGGGTCGAGGGCACCGGCACCCACCTCACCACCCCCGTGCCCGCCCCCTTCGACGACCCCGCCCGCGAGCGCGGCGGCCACCTCGTCGCCGTCGTCGCCGCCCGCGTCCTTGAGCGCGGCACCGCCCCGCGCGTCGTGCCCTCCGGCAACCCCTGGGGAGAGCCCACCAAGATCATCGAGCCCGAGCGCTCCACCCTCATCGACCAGGACACCCTCACCGTCCTCACCGGCGCCGTGCGCGGCGAGGGCACGAGCGCCGTCGTCTCCTGGCTCCCCGGCGAGGGCACCTGGGTGCTCACCGCCTTCTGGTCGCGCGACTCCAAGCAGGGGGTGACGAGCTTCCTCGACGCCGGCGCCGCCCTGGACTACCTCGACGAGCACCAGATCGGGGCCGCCGCCGGCGCCCTGCACGAGCCCGGCTCCACCGCCACCGAGCTCTTCGAGGACTCCCTCGAGCTCAACGCCGACTGCCTCTTCTGGTCCCCCACCATGATCGAGCGCTTCACCGAGCGCCACGGCTACGACCCCACCGTCTACCTGCCGCTGCTCATCGCCCACGGCCAGTGCCGCTACTGGGTGCCCGAGGAGGCGCCGCGCCCCGACTTCGCCCCCGCTCGCCCCGACGGGACCGTCACCGACCTGGGCCAGCGGGTGCGCGCCGACTACGACCGGCTCATCACCGACCTCTACACCACCGACCACCTCGCCCTCATCCAGGACTGGGCCGTCGGCCACGGCATGCGCCACAAGGCCCAGGCCGCCTACGGCCAGAACCTCGAGCCCGTGCGCTCCTTCCGAGAGCTCGTGCGGGTGGGCGGGCGCGCCGAGGTCGAGTCCCTCAACTCCGGCGACCGCGTGCCCATGTCCACCACCAACCCCACCTGGCGCTTCAGCACCGACTGGCAGCGCTCGGCCGTGGCCGGAGCCCACCAGGGCGGGGCCGTGCGCGTGTCCACCGAGCTCGGCGCCCAGATGGACAAGTGCTACGACTTCAGCCTGTCCGGCTACCGCCAGATGCTCGACAAGGAGTGGGCGCTGGGCGTCACCAAGCCCTTCGTCCACGGCTTCGCCGCCCAGGCCCCCGACGCCGCCTGGCCCACCCAGGGGCGCTTCGGCACCGTCGTCTCCGAGTCCTGGAACCACCGCCACTTCCCCCAGTGGGAGGCCTGGGGAGCCCTGGCCCGCTACTGGGCGCGCGGCACCGCCGTCCTCGAGACCGGCACGCCCCGCACCGACGTCGCCGTCTACCGCGACGGCTTCCTCGCCACTGCCGCCCGCGGCAACGCCGAGGCCGACGCCACCGCCCCTGACCGCCTGCTCGACGCCGAGCCCCTGGAGCGCGCCGGCTACGGCGTCCAGGTCCTCGACCCCGTGGGCCTGGCCGAGCCCGGCGTCCTCGGCACCGACGCGACGGGCGCCACCGTCCTGTTCCCTGAGGGCCCCGCCTACCGCGTCCTCGCCCTCGAGTCCGAGTCGCTGACCGCCGACGCCGCCCGCGCCCTCGCCCGGGCGGCCGAGGCCGGCCTCGCCCTCGTCATCGTCGGCACCCCGCCGTCACGCGACACCGGCTGGGGCGGCGAGGACCGCTCGCCCCAGGTGGCGGCCGACGTCGCACAGGCGCTCGCGGCCGCGCGCACCCGGCGGGTGGCCGGCTGGGACGAGGTGCCCGGCGCACTCGCCGACCTGGGCGTGCGGGCGCGCGCCGGCTGGTCCGGTCCGGCCCTGCTGTCCCAGGTGCGCGACGCCGAGGAGGGCCGCTACGCCCTCGTCTACAACCCGAGCGCGTCCGAGGCCGTGAGCCTCGTGCTCGACGTCGAGGGCGAGGGGGCGGCCGCCGCCGTCGACCTCGACGCCGGGGCCGTGCGCCCGGTGGCGGCCCGCACCGCCCAGGGCCGCACCCTCGTGGACCTCGCCCTGGCCCCACTCGGCCTCGCCGTCCTGTGCGTGGGGGAGCCGGCGCCGTCTGCTGGCGCGGAGCCGGAGGCGCCCGTGCGCGTGGCCGGCGCGCTCGTGGGGGCCGGCGCCGACGCCGGCGCCCTGGACCCTGCCGGCGAGGACCTCGGCCTCGTCTGGGGCGACCTCGTCGTCACCACCGAGGAGCAGGGCGGAGCCCGGGCGCTCACCCTCGCCGACCAGGGGCCCGCCGACTGGCGCGAGGTCCCCGGGCTCGAGGACGTCTCCGGCACGGGCCGCTACCGCGCCCTCGTCACCGGGGTGGACGGCGGCCCCGCCACGGCCGGTGCCCTGGCCGGGGCGCGCCTGTCCCTCGGGCGGGTCGGCGGCGTCGCCACGGTGAGCGTGGGCGGGCACGTCCTCGCCACCGTCCTGCGCCCCGACGACGTCGTGGAGGCCGGGGCGGCGCTCGCGGCCGAGGCGGCGGCCGGCCGCGAGCCGGCCATCGAGATCGAGGTCCGCACGACCCTGCGCAACGCGACCCTGGCGGCGGACGTCTACATGAAGGGCCCGTGGGCCGTGACCCACCCGAGCGCGCCCCACGGCCTGATCGGGCCCTTGCGGCTGCTCGCCTGAGAGGACGGGCCGGCGGACGCCCGCTCAGTGACCGGTTGATGTGTGGACGCGCTGTGCCGGGGACGGCGTGGCGCGTTCCGCTTCTGTGGGGCGCACGCTCATGTCAACAGGTGGTGGGCGTGAGCGTTGAGATTCCGCGGTAGAGGATCCAAGCTGGCATGCGGCTGCCTGCTCCCATGTGCGTGCGTGTGCGCGACGCACATGGGAGGGCGGCGACCGCTGGTGGCATGATTCCGTGTTCCGCACGGCCTCAACGAAAAACCCAGGTTCTGGCGCTTGTCCGTCAGCGTTGAGCGTGCGGCCGGGGTGCCCGGGTCCGTCCGGGATGGTCAGCCGGACGCAGCGGCAGGTGTCCAGCCCTCGTCCGGTCTCAGATGAGCCCGAGGCTCCTGAGCCGGTGGGGCATGGTGGTTGATGGACAGGGGCCCTGCGTGTCGATCGGGGGCTCGCCGGTGGTGGGCAGGTGGCAGCGCGGTCCCGCGAGCTCCTTGAGCACGGTCAGGGGGTCCCCGTTGATGAACTTGGTTCTCACGGAGTACCGCTTGCGGTCAGCACGACGACCGAGAGCAGCGAGGTAAGCCATCTCGGTGTTTCTCCCGTTGGTGACGAGAAGGACGGTCCGACGGCCCGCTTGCTCGCGGCGCCTGTCACGCCGGTGCGGGGCCATGTCACTTGCCGTCCGATGACGTCGACACGAATCGACGGATCTGGGAGGTGTCCACGTGCGGAATGGCGCCGAAGGCGCCGACCAGGTACCGGCGCTGCTTGTTCGTGCCCTTCCTGGTCGAGGTGAAGGTGGACAGAGGGATAAGCTCGCTGCTGCCGTCGGTGTTCTTCTCGCACAGCCAGACCTCGCCGCTCTCGAGCAGCCGGACAGGCGAGTTGTCGAGCAGTGAGGTGTCGTGCGTCGTGAACACGAGCTGGGCGCCATGCGTATTGAGGTCCGGGTCCTTGAACAGGTCCACCAGGGTGGCCGTGAGTGTCGGGTGAAGGCTCGCGTCGAGCTCGTCAATGACGAGGACCTGGCCCAGACGTAGCGCGTCAATGGCTGGACCGAGGGTCGCGAGCCAGGTCAATGTGCCCTGACTCTGGGCGCCCAGGGACAGGCGGTGCTCCTGGCCGTCGGCGCCGTGGTGGATGAACACGAGAGAGCGCTGGACCTCCCTGAGAATCTCCTCGGGAATCTCTGCCGCCTCATCCTCACCCTCCTCCGTACCGAGTCGGATGATACGTTGCAACTGTTCCAGGAGCTCCGGTGGCAGGTCGCGCTCCTCCAGCTCGACCCTGGTGATGCCGAGGTCCGCTGAATGGGCGATGGCGTCCGAGACGTCGCTCCACCACGTGGGCTTCTCGGCAAGACGACTCATAAGCCACCGCAACCGAGCGGAACGCTCCTCGTCACTGTGGTGGATGAAGCGCACGGCTCGCAGGCTGCGCGCGATGGGAGCCAGCGTGGCGTGCTTGTACCTCAGGGCGACGGCGAGGAAGAGGTCCTTGATCGTCGTGATCCGGCTGACCTCGCGGGTCGCGCCCCGAAGGGAGGCGCCTGCGTCGATGGTGGGGGTGTCCTCTCCCTCCGCCTGGGTGCGGATGAAGACCTTGCGCCAGCGCTGACCCGCGGCCCACAGCTCCTCGCGTGAGATGCCCCAGGCGTGGGCCTCGACGCTGTAGCTGTAGCGCTGGCCGTCGTGGGTGAAGCTGATCGAGAAGCGTGAGGTCCGGCTGCTGTGCTCGTGGTCGAGGGCGAAGGGCTGGTAGGGGATGTCGCGCTTGCCGCCGACCGCGTGGTGCAGGCAGTTGAGGGCGTCCAGGAGTGTGGACTTGCCGGAGGCGTTGGCGCCGAAGAGTGCAGCAACCCGCCAGGTCTGCTCCTGCCAGGTGGAGCCCGGGCGCGGTGTCAGCGTCCGCAGGGGCTCGTGGGTGAGGTCGAGCGTCGTCTCCTCGGCGTAGCAGCGGTAGTTCTCCACAGTGAAGTCGAGCAGCATGAGATAAGTATATTGCGAGCATGCCGTCTCAGGAAGATTTTTCCCAAAAATGCACTTTCGCGCATGAGTGACGGTGGCGACGGAGTCCGCGGAGGCAATCTGCGCTTATGTACGGCTGGGGCGTAAGTGGGGGTCTGTGAGGTTGGGATCGGCCTGCGCGCACCGATTAAATGGGTCCTGTGAGGCGGGGGGCACACCCCGCCGAGGACGGCCACCGCAGGTCGTCTCAATGACGAGCACAGGAGTTCACCCCCATGTCTGACAAGCTCCGCATCGGCATCATCGGCCTCGGATTCATCGGCACCCAGAAGCACCTGGTCGCCCTCGCCCAGCACAAGGACCGCGCCGAGGTCGTCGCCTTCTGCGACTTCGACATCGAGCGCGCCGAGGCCGGCAAGGCCCAGTGGGGCAACGACGCCGCCTACACCACCACCGACTACATGGACGTCGTGCGCGACCCCGACATCGACGTCGTCCACGTGTGCACCTGGAACGCCAACCACTGCGAGATCACCTGCGCCGCCCTCGAGGCCGGCAAGCACGTCATGGTCGAGAAGCCCATGGCCGTCACCGCCGAGGACGCCCGCAAGATGCGCGACACCGCCAAGCGCGTCGGCAAGAAGCTCACCGTCGGCTTCCAGTACCGCCAGCGCGAGGAGTACCAGTGGCTCAAGAAGCTCGCCGACGAGGGCAAGTTCGGTGAGATCTACGCCGCCAAGGCCCACGCCACCCGCCGTCGCGGCGTGCCGATCTGGGGCGTCTTCACCGACAAGTCCAAGCAGGGCGGCGGCCCCCTCATCGACCTCGGCGGCTACTCCATCGACGTGGCCCTGTGGCTCATGAACAACTACGAGGTCGCCTCCGTCGCCGGCGTCGTCAACTACAAGCTCGGCGACAAGCCCGCAGGCAACATCGGCGGCGAGTGGGACCCCGCCACCTACGAGGTCGAGGACTCGGCCTTCGGCTTCGTCACCTTCAAGAACGGCGCCTCCCTCTTCGTCGAGGCCTCCTGGGCCCTCAACCTCAAGGCCGCCCGCGAGGGCTGCATCACGATCCACGGCACCGAGGCCGGCGCCGAGACGGTCCAGGACCCGGGCGGTTCCGCCAACCTCGTCGTCGACGTCAACCTCATCGAGGGCGGCAAGCAGGTCAACACCTCCTTCGGTGAGGGCGGCGCCTACTTCTCCGCCGGCGGCGTCGGCGGCGCCCAGAACGGCTTCGCCTACATGGGCGGCCTCGAGGCCGGCCTGTGGATCGACGCCATCCTCAACGACACCGACCCCTACGTCACCGCCGACCAGGCGGTCGTCGTCACCGAGATCCTCGACGGCATCTACAAGTCCGCCGAGCAGGGCGGCAAGCCGGTCTACTTCGACTGAGCACCCGGGTCGGCCCCGGCCCGCCGCAGGGCCGGGGCCGACCCGCAGCCGGCGCCAGGCGCCGGCCCCACAGCAACCTCCACCGCACCCGGAGCACTCAGAGAGGAGCGCGCCCATGACCCAGATCAAGCGTGGTGTCAGCCTCTACTCGTACCAGCACGAGTACGCCCACGGCACCTTCACCCTCGAGGACGCGATCGCCGCCGCCGCCAAGGAGGGCGCGCTCGGCATCGAGACCCTCGGCGAGCAGATGATCCCCGGCTTCCCCTTCCCCGGCCAGCCGGACCTGCCCGACTCCTTCTACGCCCGGTGGAAGGAGCTCATGGACACCTACGGCACCACGCCGACCGTCCACGACATGTTCCTCGACACCAAGCGCTACAAGGGCCGCCTGCTCAACCTCGACGAGATGGTCGAGTCCCTCCACCGGGACATCCGCCACACCGCCAAGCTCGGCGCCCAGGGCATCCGCGTCATCGTCAACACCCCGCCCGAGGTCGTCGAGGCCGCCGCCCCCTACGCGGCCGAGCACGGCGTGTGGATGGGTGTCGAGATCCACTCCCCGTACTCCTTCGAGGACGACTGGATCAAGCGCCACCTCGAGGTCGGCGAGCGCGTCGGCTCCGATGTCGTCGGCTGCGTGCCCGACATGGGCATCTTCGTCCACCGGCTGCCCCGCGTCGTCGTCGAGCGCGCTCTGCGCGACGGCGCCGACCCCGGGACCACCCGCGAGATCGTCGAGACCTACAACTCCCACGGTGACACCCAGGGCCTCTTCGAGCGCCTGGAGAAGGCCGGCACCGACCCCGTGACCCTGGGCCTGGCCCGCACCGGCGTCCACATGATCGCCCAGCCGGTCGACTGCCTGCGCGGCCACGCCGAGCTCATCAAGCACATCCACGCCAAGTTCTACGAGATGTACCCGGTCGAGGGCTTCAGCTACTGGCACGAGTACTCCATCCCGTACCACGAGATCGTCCCCGTCCTCGACGAGATCGGCTTCGACGGCTACCTCTCCAGCGAGTACGAGGGCAACCGCCACATCGAGGACGTCGAGACCGTCGACTCCGTCACCCAGGTCGCCGCGCACCAGGGCATGCTCGCCGCCCTGCTCGCGGACCGCACCAGCAAGGAGGGCTGAGCCATGTTCGACGAGATGATCATCCGCGAGGGCAGCGTGAGGAACGTCGTCGCCGACGACGGCACCGTCACGGGCTTCTCCTTCGAGACCCACATGCCCTACTACCGCGGCCTGGGCCTGTCCATGGTCGAGGTCCCCGAGGTGAGGGTCGACGGCGTCGCCATGAGCGAGGAGAGCCTGCGCCTCACCTACAACGGCGTCACCCGAACCTTCGCCGAGCTGGCCGACGTCACCGACGTGCGCTGGGACCTGCGGACCTTCGCCACCATCACCGTCCTCACCGACGGTGGCCTGGCCGACGGCGAGCACGAGCTCTTCGTCAACCTGCGCCTGCGGGTGTCCTACCTGCCCTTCCTGTCCGAGAACCGCTACACGAGAAAGGTCACGGTGGCCGCATGACCTCTTTCACCGACATGGTCATGGACGGCTCGCCCGTCCTGCGCGACGGCGACGACCTGCTCGTGCCACTGCGCTTGCCCTGGTACCGCTCGCTGGCCCTGTCCACCTTCGAGGGCCTCGATCTCAGCCTCAACGGCACCGCCATCGACCCTGCGACCGTGCGCCTGGAGGTCAACGGGCACTCCTACGCGCTCGCGGAGCTCGCGGACCTGACGGAGAAGTTCTGGTTCATGCAGGACACCGGCTACGTGCGTCTTCCCGCCCCCGAGGGGGTCGGCGGGTGTGTCGAGGTCGCCGCCAGCACCCGCCAGCGCATCCCGTACATCCTCGTGGGCCCCGACCAGTGCATGGTCAAGCACACCCACCAGACCCTCGCCCTGGAGGTGCAGGACGCATGACCCTCGACGTCAAGGGTGTCGGCGACACCAAGATCAAGACCGGCCTGACCCTCTACTCGCTGTCCAACGAGTGGTGGTCCGGGCAGTACGACCTGGACTCCATGCTCGACCGCGTGGCGGCCGAGAACCTGGGACCCGGCATCGAGATCGTCGGCTTCCAGACGATCCGCACCTACCCGGACGTGACCCCCGAGCTCATCACCTCCTGGCGCGACGGCCTCGCCTCCCGGGGTCTCGTCGCCTCCTGCCTGTCCTCCAACATCGACGTCGGCCAGCCCACCGGGCGGTTCATGACCGACGACGAGATGGTCGCCTACCTCGAGCGCCAGATCGAGACGGCCCGCCTCCTGGGCTTCCACACGATCCGCATCCAGCTCGGCGCCTCACCGGTCGTCATCGAGCGCGTGCTGCTGCTCGCCGAGAGGGCGGACGTCAAGATGGGCATGGAGCTGCACGCCCCTGAGGGCCCCTGCACCCCGACGATCCTGCCGTACCGCGAGCTCTACGCCCGCCTCGACTCCCCCTACGTCGGATTCACCCCCGACTTCTCGGCGACGATGAGGTCCCTGCCTCCGGGCTGGGTCGCCAGCTGCGTGAGGAACGGCGTCCCAGAGCGCCTCATCCCCGTGATGGACGTGCTCTGGCGCGGGGAGGGCACCACCTTCGAGCGTTACGGCCGCTGGGCCGCCTTCGCCGCCGAGCAGGGCGTGCCCCGGGCCGCCATCGACGGCACGCTCATGACCTTCACCATGTTCGGACGCCAGGACGTCGAGGACTGGCGCGAGATCGCTGACCAGATCGTCCACGTGCACGGCAAGTGCTACGGCTTCGACGAGAACGGCGAGGAGCCCAGCATGGACATCCCCGCCATCCTCGGCATCCTGCGCGACACCGGCTACGACGGCTTCATCTCCACCGAGTGGGAGGGACACTCCTTCCTCGGCCCGGGCGAGGCCGACGGCTTCGAGCAGGTCGCCAAGCAGCGGGCGCTCATCCGCCGCACCCTGGGCTGACAGCCCGCCGGCCGAGCCCGGCGCACACATGACGACGGAGGCCGGGCCACCCGGCGCACAGACCGACCCGGCTGTGCCCGGTGGGCCCGGCCCTCGCCGTCGGACCCCCAGACCTTTCCTGTCCATCGCATCCAGAAAGGGACACCCCCATGCCCACCAAGTTCATGAAGCTGGGCTTCGACGCGCAGGTGCTGCGCAGCCTGAGGAACGAGGCCGACGGCTACGTCCTCGAGGTCGGACTCAACTACTACCGCGGCACCCCGGTCTCCGCCGTCGAGCGCCTCGAGCTGAGCGTCGACGGCGAGCGCGTCGACGACGAGCGCCTCCTCGTCGAGGTCAACGGCAAGTACCTGCGCCTGTACGAGGTGCCCCTGGCCCACACCGAGTACTGGGGCGTCAAGACCCCCATCCGCCTGCACGTCCTCGGCGCCCCGCTGGCCGCCGGCGAGCACGAGGTCGACCTCGTGTGCGAGGCCCGCGTCGTCTACATGCAGCTCGCGCCCGGCGTCTTCGGCATGTTCGACGCCTCCGCCACCGCCACCCTGACCGTCTCCGAGAGCTGAGGACTGACCCCATGGCAACGATCAACGGCATCGAGCAGGGCGTCTCCTGCTACAGCTACACCGAGCAGTTCATCAAGAACGACGACTGGACGATCGACACGGTCTTCGCCCACGTCGCCGCCCAGGGCGTCACCAAGGTCGAGCTCGTCGGCGCCCAGACCTTCCAGCAGTACCCCGTCCCGCGCGAGGACGAGATCCAGGCCGTGCTCGAGGCCTCCCGCAGGCACGGCGTCGAGGTCTTCTCCTACGGCGGCTACGTGGACCTCGGGCGCGTGACCGGCCACGCCATGAGCCGCGAGGACATCCTCTCCGACATCCGCCTCGACATCATGACCGCCCGCAGGCTCGGCGCCAAGTTCCTGCGCGCCACCGGCTTCGGCCCGGACATGGCCGAGGCCGTCAACGCCATCGGCGAGGAGCACGGCATCCGGATCGGCTTCGAGATCCACGCCCCGCACACCCCGGCCGACCCGGTGGTCGCCGAGTTCATGCGCGTCATCAAGGAGAAGAACCTCAAGAGCTTCGCCCTCGTGCCGGACTTCGGCATGTTCATCGAGCGCCCCACCGAGATCGCCATCAACCGCTACATCGGCCTGGGCGCCACGCGCGAGAACCTCGACTGGATCATCGCCAACCGCCACAACGGCATGAGCGAGGAGGAGATGCAGGAGCACGTCGCCATGAGGATGGGCGGCGGTGAGGGCGAGAAGGTCGCGATCTCCGAGTGGTTCGGCTACCTGTCCTTCGCTCCGGCCGAGCTCGACTCCTTCGCCGCGATGGTGCCCTACGTCACCTACGTGCACGGCAAGTTCTACCACCTCGAGCTGGACGAGGACGGCAGGCTCTACGAGCCCACGATCCCCTACGAGAGGGCGCTGTCGATCCTGGCCGAGGGCGGGTTCCAGGGCGTGTTCATCACCGAGTACGAGGGTCACGCCTTCTACCTCGACGACGCCGACGAGCAGGTCGGGCGACACCTCACGCTGGGCAGGAGCATCCGCGAGAGCCTGTGAGGACGTCGGGCTCCGCGACGTCGGGTCCCGCACGGTGGTGGTCGAGCCGCCGTGCGGGACCCGGCTGTTGAGAGCCGACGGCTGGAACGGGACGAGCCCGGGCAGGACGGGGGCGCTGTTGTGCCTCATCGTGCTGGGCCTGACCGCCCAGCCGTGGGTGCGCTCCCGGTGC
Source organism: Actinomyces sp. AC-20-1 (assembly GCF_023369555.1). Lineage (GTDB taxonomy): Bacteria > Actinomycetota > Actinomycetes > Actinomycetales > Actinomycetaceae > Actinomyces. Next base: position 141,392 of record NZ_JACJVC010000005.1, read on the forward strand.
CCGGTGCGTGAGCGCATCGCGCTGCGCATGGTGGAGGTCAACGAGGCGGTGGTGCTCTCCACGCTCGCCGGTGCGAGCTGGCTGGGCTGGGGCGGCGTGGTCCCCGTCCTGGCCGTCGTGCTCGCGGTGGCGCCGCCGCTCATCGGCCTGGGAGGCCTGTGGGCCCTGCGCGCTGTCACTGCTCAGGCCATTGCGCCCTCGAGGCGCTGAGAGTGGTGCACGCGGCCGCATGATTCCGCGGTTCCGCCGTGTGGAGTGCGGCCGTCCCTGAGGCAATGGCCTGGGGCGTGACACGTGGCCGTGCGGCGGGCACAACAATGGCCGGAGACCACGGTGTCTCCGGCCTGGTGTCTCGGGTCGCGCCGGGTGCGCGGCCGTGGCGCGCTGCTCCGTCAGTTCTCGTCGTCGGTGGCGCGCTCCTTGAGCTGCTCGCTGACCATCTCGGCGTAGGCGCGGACGGTGTTGGCGTCAATGGCGTTGAAGAACATGAGGCGTTCCTTTCGGTGAGGTTCTGTTGTGTCCGACGTCCGAAGGACTTTCCTTATGGAACGCTGCCTTCGTTCGTCGTGGCTTAAGAATATCACCGGCATCCCGGTGCCGATTGTGCACGGGTTGGTGTGCGCATGCCCACATGGTTATCTTATGCTCGTAGAATCTGTTGGGATCGCGCCAAAAAATCACGGTCACTGCATTGTGTCCTTGTTGCCAACTTTTGCACGATCCGGCCCGAACCGGGTGACGCGCCCCACGCCGTTGGCCCCTCCCCGGCGCCCAGACGGCGGTGGGAGGCCCCGGCGCTCACGCGCCCAGGACCGCCCACCACTCGGAACCGCTCTGAGGTGAGGCCCCGCCTCAGAGGATGACGTCCTGCGTCGGCCTCGTGAGCTCGCCGGCCGCGTGCGCCTTGACGATGTAGTCGCAGGCGCGCGCCGTCACCGCCATGATCGTCAGGGCCGGGCCCTCCGTCGAGCCGGTGGGGAAGGAGGCCGCGTCCGTGACGAACAGGTTCGGCACGTCCCACGTCTGGTTGACGCCGTTGAGCACGCTCATAGCCGGGTCGTGACCCATGCGGGCGCCGCCCGCCTCGTGGATCGAGACGCCGTTCATCACCGACATGCGGATGCCGACGCGGAAGATCGCCCGCTGCAGCGGGTTGAAGTCCGGCCACACGGTCTTGGAGTGGATCCCGAAGCTCGAGGCCACGAAGTTCTTGCGCAGGCCGGCCGCGTCCATCATCTCGTTGATGTCGCGCACCGCTGCAGCCACCATCGTGCGGTCGTTGTCATTGTTGCGGATGACGATGTGCGGCGCCGGCACCCCCCACTTGTCCTTGACTCGGCGCGACAGGGACAGGTGGTTGCCGTACTGGGGCAGCATCTCGATGCCCGCGCCGAAGCCGAACATGCCCGGCGCGTCCTGCGGGACGGGCACGCGCCCCGCCAGGCCCTGGAAGGAGTAGCCGCGCTTGAAGGGCTCGGTCTGGCCGTGGAGGTTCTGGTAGCGGGGGATGAGGAAGCCGCCGCTGCCGCCGTAGAACGGGTCCGGCTCGGCCTGGGTCGACGGGCCGAAGTAACCCGGGCGCCGCGGGTCGTCCCCGTAGCCCAGCGCCAGCGCCTGCTCGAGCAGGTAACGGCCCACGAGGCCGTTGCGGTTGGCCAGCCCCTCCGGGTGGCGCGAGCCGCCCGAGTTGAGCAGCAGCCGCACGGACTCGAAGGCGGAGGCGCACAGCAGCACGACATCCCCGACCACCTTGTGCTCCTGCTTGGTGCGGGCGTCGACGAAGACCGCACCCGTCGCCAGGCCCGTGCGCGGGTCCGTCGTCACCCGGGTGACGACGGCGTGCGTGCGGATCGTGAGGTTGCCCGTCTTACGGGCCTCACGGATGCCCGGGGGCGTGCGGTCCAGGAACGGGGCCTGGAAGCGGTAGCCGATGACGTGGCGCTCGGGCCAGCGCTCCTCGACGACGCGCTTGAACTCCGTCTCCATCTCGTTGAGGTGGGAGGGGCCGATGTACTTGCCGGCCGGAGGGTGCTCCACACCCGGGTCGTCGTCGCCGTAGAGGCCGACCAGCTCCTCCACCCGGTCGTAGTAGGGGGCGAGGTCCTTGTACTCGAAGGGCCAGTCCACCCCGTAGCCGTCGAGCGTGGCCGCCTTGAAGTCGATGTCGCTCATGCGCTGGAGCACGCGCCCGTAGGCGTGCATGCGTCCGCCCAGCAGGCGCGAGCGGATGTACAGGAAGGGGGCGTCGAGCGGGTAGGTGTAGGGGTGCTCGGCGTCGTTGACGAGGAAGCGCGAGGAGGTGTCCGAGTAGAAGGAGCGGCGCGCCTGGTTCCACTGGTGGTCCAGCAGGACGCGCCTGGCGCGCACCCCCAGGTCCAGGCCCATGCCCTTGGGCTCGCCGTAGACCGGGGGAGTGAAGTCCTCCTCAGTGAGCTCGCGGCCCGCCTCGAGCAGCAGCACGCTCATGCCGGCCTCGGTCAGCTCGCGCACCGCCGTCGAGCCGGCGGGCCCGGAGCCGATGACGATCGCGTCGAAGTGACGGTCGATTGTGGGGGACATCTGTCCGCCTTTCCGCGCCCGGGGCGCTGTGGTGCTGTGGGCTGGTGCTGGGTCGACGACGTCGGGGCCCGCGAGGTGGTGACCGCCCGGCGCCGCTGCCGGATGAGGGCCAGGCTACGAAGGCCAGCCCCTGGGCGGAGGCCCCTGGCGCCCGGCTTCTGCCCATGGGAAGTGAAAGGTCCTGACTGTGGGGGCCCGGACCGCCACCGTCCGCACGGCCTCCAGGCCGGTGCCGGATGGGCGTTGCACGTTCATGTGACGGGCGTGATTCCCGCGATCCAGGGTTTTCGCTGAAATGCCAGCGATTGAGCCCTGGGGTTGGAAACGGCTGACACGGCTCCCATGTGCGTGAGTGTCAGCCATGCACATGGGAGTCAGAGGTCGTGAGACGGGTGCGCTGGAAACCACGGAATCACGCGGGTCGTGCGCAGCGCCGACTCACATGAGCGTGCAACCTGGGCTGTGGGCTGTGGGCTGTGGGCTGTGGGCTGTGGGCTGTGGGCTGTGGGCTGTGGGCTGTGGGCTGCGGGCTGCGGGCTGCGGGCTGCGGGCGGAGCGCTGGGCGCCGCCCGGACCTCGATTCTGCCCCCGCCGGGCGGAAGTGCGGGGGACGACGACCTCGCCCCGCCTCCCGGCGCCGATACCCTGACCGCATGACCGCAGGGGAGGGGGCAGACGTGACGACCGTTGACGGAGACCCGCGCTCCTGGGGCATGGAGGACCAGGACGCCCGTGCCCGCGCCGGCCTTCTCTTCGACACCGCCTGGCCTCCCTACAAGACGCTCAAGGCCCGCACCCACGACCTGTGCCGCCGCTACAACCAGCTCGACGAGGCCGACCCGGCCCGGGCCGAGATCCCGACGCAGGTCTTCGCCGAGATCGGCGAGGGCTTCCACATCCGCGGCCCCCTCTACGTCAACTGCGGCTTCCACACCCGCATCGGCAGGCGCTTCTTCGCCAACTTCAACGTCACCCTCCTCGACGACGTCCCCGTCACCATCGGCGACGACGTCCAGCTGGCCCCTGGCGTCACGATCGCCGCCGGCACGCACCCGCTGCTCGCCGCCGAGCGCCTCCACCTGACCTACCCCGACGGGCACACCGGCGGTGCCGAGTACGGCGACCCCGTCGTCATCGAGGACCGCGTGTGGATCGGCGCCAACAGCGCCATCCTGTCCGGCGTCACCATCGGCCACGACGCCGTCATCGGCGCCGGCAGCGTCGTCACCCACGACGTGCCCGCCGGCTGGCTCGCGGTCGGCACCCCCGCCCGGCCCGTCCGCCGGATCACCGAGGCCGACTCCGTGACCTCCCCGACCTCCGCCGTCTTCGGCAGGCTGAGCAGCGAGCGGCACCCCGCCGGCGCGGGCTCGGATTGACTGCCGGGCCGGCCACCACAGCGACCGCCGTGGCCGGCGCCGAGACAGGTCAGTCCCCGCACCGTCCTCCCAGAAAGCGCACACCCCCATGCCCACGCACGCCCCGGTGAACCCCTACAAGGTCGCCGCCGTCGTCATGATCGGCTCCTTCATGGCGGTCCTCGACGGCACCATCATCAACGTCGCCATCCCGGCCCTGCAGAACTACTACGCCGCCGCTGACGGCACCCTGCCCGCCTACTCCTCGGTCGCCTGGACGATCACCGGCTACGCGCTCGCGACCGCCGCGATCATCCCGCTGACCGACTACGGCCTCAAGCGCATCGGTCACCGCTGGATGTACATCGGCTCCATCCTGCTGTTCACCGCCGCCTCCGTTGCCTGCGCCCTGGCCCCCAGCCTCGGGGCCCTCATCGCCCTGCGCGTCATCCAGGGCCTGTGCGGCGGCTGCATCATGCCGGTGGGCACCGCCCTCGTGGCCTCCGTCGCCGGGGACCGCCTGGGCCGGATGATGAGCCTCATGGGCATCCCCATGCTCATCGCCCCCATCATCGGCCCCATTCTCGGCGGCTGGCTCGTCGAGGCCGCCTCCTGGCACTGGGTCTTCCTCATCAACGTGCCCTTCGGCCTCGCCGCCGCGGGTCTCGGCCTGGTCTTCCTGCCCCGGGCCGCGGGCACGGGGGCCGTCCCCCTCGACCGGCTCGGCGTGCTGCTCATGTCCCCCGGCCTCGCCCTCGTCCTGTGGGGCGTGTCCAACGCCGGCTCCGGCACCGCCGTCACCAGCCCGGCGGTGTGGTTGCCGCTCGTCCTCGGACTGGCCATGGTGGCGCTGTTCGTGCGCCGCTCGCTCACGCTCGAGCACCCGCTGCTCGACCTCACCATCCTGCGCCTGCGCCCCTACCGCACGGCGATCCTCCTCGCCGTCGCCTTCCAGGCCGCCTTCACCGCCGACCTGCTGCTCCTGCCCTCCTACTTCCAGCAGGTGCGCGGCATGGGAGCCATGGCTGCGGGCCTGTTCATCGCCCCCACCGGGCTCGGCGCCCTCATCACCATGCCGGTCGCCGCGAGCATGATCGACCGCCTCGCCCCGCGCAGGGTCATCCCCTGGGGCATGGGCGCCATGTTCCTGTCCGTCCTGCTGCTGACCCAGGTCGGTGCGGGCACGAGCCTGTGGTACCTCGCCGCCATCATGACCCTCCAGGGCCTGGGCATCGGCGGCACCATGATGCCCGTGTCCGCCGCGGCCCTCCAGGCCGTGCCCCGCCGCGAGGTCGGCAACGCCACCACCCTGTTCAACATCGGCCAGCAGGTCTTCGGCGCCGTCGGCATCGCCGTCGTCTCCGTCGCCCTCGCCCTGCTGCTCGCGGCCACGGACCTGGGCGCCGCGACCGTCGCCGGCGAGCTGAGCGGCCAGGCGCTGGAGGCCGGGCGTGCGCAGGCGGCCGGGGTCTTCGCCCGCGCCTTCTGGGTTCCGACCCTCTTCATGGGCATCGCCCTGCTCCTCGCCTTCCGCCTGCCGGGCGCACGGGTGGTGCCGGAGGGGGAGGAGCCGGCCGAGGTGATCGCCTGAGCGCCCGCTGTCGCCTCGTGCACCGCGAGCCCTGAGCTCTCGCGTTGAGCTCTGATCGGAAAGGTCGGGGCTCAACGCGAAGACTCAGTCCTCAGCTCGTGGTGGGGGTGGCGGGCGTGCTCCCAGGCGAAGGCGTGGATGAGGGCGCTCGTGCGGGCGCGCTGCGCGCTCGTCGCGAAGCCCGAGTGCCCGCCCTCGGTCGTCTCCACGTACGTCACGTCCTGGCCCAGCGCGGCCAGCCGCCACGCCATCGTGCGCGCGTGCGCCGGGTGCACCCGGTCGTCGCGCGTGGACGTCAGCAGCAGCACCGGCGGGTACGAGCGCCCCTGCTCAAGCAGGTGGTAGGGCGAGTGCCCGCGCATCCACTCCCACTGGGACTCGTCGTCGGGGTCTCCGAACTCCGGCACCCACGAGGCCCCCGCCAGCAGGTGCGAGTAGCGGCGCATGTCCAGCAGCGGCACCTCCAGCACCACCGCCCCGACCCGCTGCGGGTGGCGGGCCAGCAGCTCGCCGGCGAGCAGCCCGCCCGCCGAGGAGCCGTGCACCACCACCGAGCCGGCCTCGGCCACGCTCCGCGCCACCACCGAGTCGACCACCGCCGTCAGGTCCTCCAGCACGAGGTGGCGGCCCCGGCCCGTCGCCTGCCGGTGCCAGTCGGGCCCGTACTCGCCGCCCCCGCGCGTGCTCGCCACGATGTACGTGCCGCCGCGCTCCAGCCACGCCTTGCCGGTCACCGGCTCGTAGCCGGGGGTCAGCGCCGTGCCGAAGGCACCGTAGGCGTGCACGAGGACCCGGCCCGGCCCGCCCCCGGGCACCGGGCGCCCGATCTCGAAGTAGGGCACGCGCGTGCCGTCCGCGCTCCTCGCCACGTGCTGGGACACCCGCACCCCCGTCGCGTCGAAGCGGGCCGGCGCCTGGCGCACGACCGACATCCCCGTCATCTCCCCCTGCTCGGTCAGCCGGGCGACCGTGAGGGTCGACGGCGTCGTCCACCCTGAGGCCGAGACCCACAGGTAGTCCGAGCCCGCCGGGTCCAGGGCCGAGACCGACACGCTCAGCAGCGCGCGCCCCGGCCGCAGCAGCGTGCTGTCCCCCTCCGGGCGGCCGGGCAGGTCTCCCGCGCCCGTGAGGTCCACCCAGTGGTGCGCCCAGGGCGTGCCCGGGGCCGCGCCCGCGGGCGGAGGCGTGCACACCTCGAGGCGGCTGGCGACGTCGTCGAGCACCGTGAGGACCAGGTGGCTGCGGGTCCAGGTGGCCGACAGCAGCGTCGTCGCCGCCGTTGGCTCGAACAGGACCTCGAGGTCGCGCCCGCCCGCCAGGTAGGCGGCCAGGTCCGCGCCCAGCAGCGTGCCCGGGGCGTAGGTGCGCCCACCGACCTGCCACGGCGCGCGCAGCTCGATGGTGAGCCAGTCCCGGCCGACCCCGGCGCTCGCGCTCTCCGGCACATCCAGGCGGACCGCGCCCGCCGGCACCAGGTCGCCCTCGGCGGTAGGAGCGGGCAGAGCCGGGTGGGGCGCGCCGTCGAGCGCCGCCCGCGCCGCCTCCTCGCCGCAGGGGCAGGCGACCTCGTCGGGCAGCAGCCAGATGCGGGTGCCGTAGAAGCTGGGCATCGTCGTCAACCACGTGCGGCCCCAGGGGTCGCGCGCCGCCCCCGCCGCCACCGAGCCGGGGGCGGCCGTCACCAGGACCTCGGCCTCCTCGACGGCGGCGCCCCGCCCCAGGCGGCGCACCTGGCGCGGGTAGCCGGCGGCGGACAGGGAGCCCGGGCCGAAGTCCGCCGAGACGATGACGCACTCGCCCTCCTCGTCGCCCCAGGACAGGGAGCCCTTCGACGGCGGCCGGTGGAATCCGCCGTCGTCGCGCCCCACGAAGCGCCGCTCGTCCAGGTCGTACTCGCGCGTGGTGCTCGTGTCGGAGCCGCCGTCGGAGAGCGTCACGAGCGCGCGGCGGCCCGCGCGGGTGCCGGTGGTGAGGACCTGGGCGCCGCCCCACACGAGCGGCCTCCCCCTCTCCGTGGCCAGGGCGTCGAGGTCGAGGAGGGTCTCCCACTCGGTGGGCTCCGGGACGCGGTCCGCCCGGGAGGGGGCGCCGGCGACGTAGGACAGCCAGGAGGCGCGCCGCCAGACGCCGCGCGGGTGCTCGGCGTCGGTCCAGAAGCCGTAGACCATGCCCGCGCGGTGGGCGACGGGCGGGATGCGGTCGGGGGCGTCGAGGACCGCGGTGAGGTCCCGGGCCAGGTCCTCCAGCTCCTCGGAGGCGAGGCGGGACTCGGCCTCCGCGTTGCGCTCTGCCACCCAGGCCAGGGCCCGCTCCCCGGTGATCTCGTCGAGCCAGGCGGGGGCCTCGGGCAGGGGAGCGGGGGCGCTGGGGCGCTCCTCTGGGAGCGCTGCGGCACCGCCCCCGGGGGCGGCGGTCGTGGCGTCGGCGGTCACGTCGTCGTGCATACGGGTTATCCCAGCACGAGTGGGCGGGGGTGAGGGGCCGCTCAGGCCTGCTCGGGGTGGACCACCTCGTGGCGCCGCGCCGACTCGACCAGCGCCTCGAGCACCACCAGGCAGCGGATGACGGAGGCGTTGGTGATGACCGGCTCGGCCACGCCGTCGACGACGTCACGGGCGTTGCGGTAGAAGTCCATGACGTCGACGTCGACCTCGGGCAGGTCCAGGACCTCCACCGGCGGGGTCGTGGTCGCCAGCGTCTTGTAGTCGAGGATGCGCGGCGCCATCGTCTTCGTCAGCCCGACCCCCGCCTGGATCGGGGTGGCGTCCTCCTCCTCGGCGCCCGTGCGGCGCACGAGGCGGCCGTTCATCTCCCAGTCCTCGATGACGACCGTGCCCTCGGCCGACTGCATCCAGAACTTCGCCTCCGGCACGAAGGCCGTCGTCGAGACGTCCACCACCGCCTTGAAGCCGTCGGCGAAGGTCAGGTGCGCGCGGAAGCCGTCGTCGACCTCGTGGCCCAGGGCGAAGGACAGCTCGCCGTAGACGTCGACGACGGGGGAGTCGACCATCGTCAGCAGGCGGTCCACCGTGTGCACGCCCCAGTCGAGGATCATGCCGCCGCCGTGCTCGGGCAGCTGGCGCCAGTCGCCGGGGATGCCCCGCGAGCCGTGGATGCGCTGGGCGAGGTAGGTCGGCTCGCCGATGAGACGCTCGTCGTAGACCTTCTTGATGACGTTGAAGTCCGGGTCCCAGCGGCGGTTCTGGTGGACCATGAACATGCGGCCCGTCTCCAAGGCCACGGCGGCGACGTCGCGCATCTCCTTGGAGGTCATCATCGCGGGCTTCTCGCACAGCACGTGCTTGCCGGCGTGCATGGCCCGGACCGCGTAACCGTGGTGGGAGTCGTTGGGTGTGCAGATGAAGACGATGTCGATGGAGTCGTCGTCGAGCACGGCCTGGAAGGAGTCGTAGACGGCCAGGCCGTCCGTGGTGGCGTCCTCGTGGGCGCGAGGGTCCGTGTCGTAGACGCCGACGACGTGGATCGCCACGTCCTCCAGGGCGCGCAGGTTGCGGGTGTGGTAAACGCCCTGGGTGCCGTAGCCGATGATGACGAGCCGGTGGGTGGTGGTGGACATGGTGACCTCCTGTGGTTCTCCTCGGCGCACAGCGGCCGCATCGTCGCGTCCGCCTCGCGGTGCCCTGACGGTACGGGCGGTGGGCCGTGGGCCGTCAGGGGTGGCGGTCCCACTTGTGCGCGGTGAGGTAAAAAGGGGTGGTCCGGCTCGCTCTCCTCAGGGCGGCCGGGCGCCGGGAGCGTGGCACCGCCCCTTCTGCGTGCAGGGTGCAGAAGAAGGCGGGGTGGCGGGATGCCGTCGTCGGCCCGATCGGCGACAATCAGCACCAGGGGCCCAACCGGCCCGCACCACGTACACGAGTCCCCTCGCGGGGCTCGTCTCAACGATGAGGAGCAAGTCATGGCACTGAGCATCGGCGTCGACGTCGGCGGGACCAAGATCGCGGCCGGTGTGGTCGACGACGAGGGCAAGGTCATCGCCCGCCTCCAGAAGGACTCCCCGGCCAACAACCGCGACGCGATCATGACGACGATCATCGACTGCGTCAACGAGCTCAAGGCCCAGGCCGAGGGCGTGGCGACCGTCGGCGTCGGCGCCGCCGGCTTCGTCTCCAGCGACCGCAACACCATGGCCTCGGGGACCAACCTCGACTGGACCGGCGTCAAGATCGGCGACGTCGTCTCCGCCGGCACCGGCCTGCCGGTCGTCGTGGAGAACGACGCCAACGCCGCCGGCTGGGCCGAGGCCCGCTTCGGGGCCGGAGCCGGCCGCTCCAACGTCCTCGTCGTCACCCTGGGCACCGGCGTCGGAGGCGCCGTCATCATCGACGGGCACCTCGTGCGCGGCGCCGCCGGCTTCGCCGCCGAGATCGGCCACATCAACATCGTGCCGAACGGCCGCCCCTGCGGCTGCGGCCTGCGCGGCTGTCTCGAGCGCTACGGCTCGGGCACCGCCCTGGGCATGAACGGCCTCGAGCTCGCCCGCTTCCGTCCCGACTACGCCGCCCGCATCATCGAGCTGTCGGGCGGCCAGGTGCGCGACATCTCCGGCAAGGCCGTGACGATGGCCGCGCGCGAGGGCGACGCCGCCGCGCTCGAGTGCTACCGGCACCTCGGTGACGCGCTCGGCCAGGGGCTGGCAGACCTGTCCGCTGTGCTCGACCCCGAGGTCGTCGTCCTCACCGGCGGCATGACCGAGGCCGGCGACATCCTCCTCGGCCCGGTCAAGGAGGCCTTCGCCACCTACCTCACGGCTCGCTCGCGCCGCCCGGAGATCCTCGTCCTCATCTCCTCCTCCGGCCAGGACGCCGGCCTCATCGGCGCCGCCGACCTCGCCCGCCAGGGCGCCTGAGCGGTCGGACGCCCGCCGGGGCTCCGGGTGCCTGAGTGGTCGGGGCCCGGGGTCCGGGGCCCTGGGACCTGGCGTCTCAGGTGCCCCGGGTGCCCGCGCGCTGAGCCGCTTCGCTTCTCCTCGCTGAGCCCTGAGCTCTCACGCTGGGGCCTGACACTTCCGGTCAGGTCTCAGCGTGAAGGCTCAGGGCTCAACGTGCGGTCCCGGTTTGGGCAACGTGTGCGCACAAGGACAACCTGCGCTCGCAAGGACAACGTGCGTGTGTCTGGACAACCTGCCGGTCCAAGGACAACCTGTTGGATGCCAATGGGTTGTCCTTGGAGGCGCAAGTTGTCCTGCCGCGTGAAGGTTGTCCTTGCATGGCGCGCTCGCGGGGTGCGTGTGGGGGTGCTCGTGGTGCGTGGGGGCGTTCGCGGGGCGCGTGGGGTGTTGCGGGGGGCGAGAGCTCCGACCGGGCTCGCGGCTACTGCACGGGGGTGAAGCGCACGGCGGTGCCCGATGCGGTCACCATGAGCATACCGTTGTCCGAGCCGAGGGTCTCGTAGTCGATGTCGACGCCGACGACGCCCTCCGCCCCGAGCTCCGCGGCGCGCTGGACCATCTCCGCCAGGGCGGTCTCGCGCGCCTGGACGAGCTCGCGCTCGTAGCCCTCCGACCGGCCGCCGACGAGGTTGCGCAGGCCCGCGCCGATGTCCTTGAGCATGTTGACGCCGGCGATGGTCTCGCCGCACACGACGCGCAGGTACTGGGAGACGGGGTAGCCCTCGACGGTGGGGGTGGTGGTGACGATCATGCGTCCTCCTCAAGGTGGGGGACCGCGCTCGGGTGCGCGGCGTCCGTGACGCCCGGGGTCCCTGTGTGGTGGACATCATGCCGCGAGCCGACGGCCGTGTCGCAGCGAGGGGTGCGCCCCCGGGGGTGGGCCCGGAATCGTCCACGACTCGCGCCCCTGAGCGAGCCAGAGCGCGCCCCGGGGCCCGGGCCCGGAGATGACTGGCTGACGGCGGGGTGCGCTCGCCCCCGGGTGCTCGGGTCCGGTTGCCCGCGCGCCTCGGGCGGCCCGGCTCCGCCGCCCGCGCTGCCGGCCGTGCTGCCGGTGGCGCCTGCGCGAGCGGCTTGGAGACGGTGCCTGCGACCTGCCGGCCGTGTTGCCGGGGTGCTGCCGGGGCAGGGTGTTACCGAGACCACTGCCGGGGGTGCTGCTGCCCCGGGGCTGCGGATGTGTTCCCCGGGCGGGGTCCTTGGCCTGGTGCCGGTGCTGCTGCCTCGTCCTGTGGGTTTGCCTTGTCATGCGGGTCTGAGGTCTACTTGGGTCGAGAACGATTCCCATTACCCGACGCTGGAAAGGTCCGTCTCATGGCCAGCCCCTTCCTTCACCTGCGGCAGCGGGAGCCCCGGCTCCCACGCCTGGCAGGACCACGACCCGCAGCCTCGTGCGCGACCCGCGCCAGCGCCCCGGCCACCTCCCTCGCCGCCCTCCTGAGCCTCCTGGCCGTCCTCGCCCTGGCCCTCGCCGGCGCCGTCCCGGCCCTGGCCCCGCAGGCCGCCGCCGTGCAGCCCGACGAGCAGGAGCGGGTGAGCACCGGCCGGGTCAACCTCTTCCACCTCTTCGGCACCGACGCCGGGACCGGTGCCATCGGCCTGGGTATGACGGTCGACGACGACCTCGCCGACCCGGAGACGACCCTCGTGTCCGTCCCCGGCGCCGCCGCCCCCGTCACCGACCCGGCCCTCGTGGCCGCGGGCGCGACCTCCGGCTGGACCGTCGCCCCCGGCGGCCCCCTCGCCCTGGGCTGGGACGCCTCCTCCGTCGCCGCCGACCCCTACCTCTACGACGGCTCCAGCGTGCGCCTGGGCTGGACCGGGCCCGAGGGCGCGAAGGTCTTCCTCGCCCAGTACGACCCCACCGGCGAGACGGCCGACCTCAAGCCCCTGCTGCGCTCCGGCTCCCTGGAGCTGGCCCCCGGCGTCGGCCCCGACGACGAGGGCGTGAGTGGTAACGACGCCCTGGCGCTGGGGCGCCAGGGCGCAGGCCAGGCCGAGGCCGCCCCGATGGAGGGCGTCGCCACGTGGGTCTTCACCCAGCCCGGCACCTACACCCTCACCGCCACCGCGCTCTCCTCGCGCAGCACTGGGTCGGTCTACTCCAACCGGACCGAGGCCGTGACCTACACGATCCAGGTCGGCGAGACCACCCCGCAGGCGGAGGAGCCCACCGCCCCGGCCACCGACCCCTCCACCGACGAGCCCGGTGACGAGCCGGAGGACGAGCCCACGGCAGCGCCCACCACGGCGCCCGCGACCGACCCCGCCGTCGAGCCCACGACCCAGCCGAGCCCCCAGGCCCCGGCAACCCCGACCGCCCCGGCCACCACCGAGCCCGGCGCCACGCCGTCGGCCGGCCCGACGCCGGCCCCCGGCACCACGGGCACCACCTCCTGCGACCTCGTGGGCAGCACCGAGGGCTTCGCGACCGTCCTCGACCACGGCCACGTCGACATGTTCGACCTCACGAGCGACGCCTCCGGCACCCTGTCCCTCAAGCTCAAGGAGGACGTCACCGGCCAGGGTGTCCTGCGCGAGCCCGGCAGCGTCCTGCTCAAGGTCAAGGAGCGTTACACGGTCCCCGCCACGAACGGCCAGCCCGCCCGTGAGGAGTCGACCTACACCCAGCTGCCCCAGGGCCTGCGTGACCAGATCCCGACCCTGCCCGAGGCCGGCTACGTCCTCGACGCCAACGGCGCCGACCAGGCCCACGTCCTGTGGCCCGGCTGGGACACGCTCGCGGCCCGCCAGGGCGGGTACAACGCCGCGACCTTCCGGGTGAGCTACACCGGCCCGGAGAACGGGACCATCCACGCCTTCGCCGGCGGCAGCCTCCTCGGACTGGAGTCCGTGCTCTCCGACGGCGGCTACCGCCTCGACCCCTCCGGCTCCACCATCACCCAGCCGTACGCGGCCCACAAGCACGTGACCTGGGTCTTCTCCCACGCCGGGCGCTACGTCCTCACCGTCAAGGCGACGGCCACCAAGGCCGACGGCTCCGCCACCGCCCAGACGAGCGAGCACACCTACACCATCGACGTGGGCGAGCGCTCCAGCTGCGTGACCCCCTCCGCCCCGCAGAAGCCGGGCACCGACCAGCAGCCGGCTGCCCCCGCGGCCCCCAGCGGCTCGGGCGACGCCCCGGCGCCCTCCGGCCCCCAGGCGTCCTCCAACGTCATCGGCCAGGCCTCCTCCGTCCTCGGCACGTCCTCCGGCCGCGCGGGTGGTGCGGGTGCCTCCGGCGCCGCCTCCTCCGGTCAGTGCGTCGCCACGACGATCACCCGCGAGGCCACCGAGGAGGAGGCCACTCGCCTCGCCGGCGGCTCCGCCTCCGCGGGCGGCTCCGGCGCCACCGCCAACAGCGCGACGACGACCCTCACCTTCCAGGTGGGTCCCGGCGCCACCGGCAACGCCACCGAGGGCCACTTCGACCTCGGCCCCGCCATCGAGGACGGCACCCTCGTCGCCCGTGTCAAGGACGACCGCAACCAGCCCGCGAGCTGGGTCTCGCCCGAGTCCCTCACCTTCGCCCTGGGCGACGGGGCCGCGATCAAGGCCCCCGCGGCCCTGTCCTTCGTCGCCAACGAGGGCCAGACCGTGTGGATGATCCCCTCCACCCAGATCGCCGGCGTGCCCTGGCTGGGCATGAACTCCCAGCGCGAGGAGGTCGTCAACGGCACCAAGGGCGGCGTCACCTTCAGCCTCGACGCCGTCAACGGCCCCGGCAAGGTCGCCGTCTTCAACGCCGGGTCCCTCGGCAGCGGCGTTGGCGAGCACGTCTTCGACGGCGCGGGCACCGCCTACCACCTGGCGGCCAACACCCACGCCCACCAGAACTGGGTGTTCACCGAGCCCGGCACGTACACGCTCACGCTCACCATGACCGTCACCCCCACGGGCGCGGACCTCAAGGGCTCCACCAGCGGCGCGGGCGGTGCCGGCGCCGCCGGGACCCTCTCCGTCACCGGGGAGAAGGGCCCCAACGGCCGCCCGATGGTCAAGGAGGTCGTCGGCCGCACACCCGACGGCAAGCCCTGCGACCTCAGCCTGGCCCGCACCGGCGCCGACTCGGGCGACAGCCTGGTCGCCTCCGCCGTGCTCGTCCTGGCCGGCCTCGTCCTCGTGGCCGCCCGCCGCCGTCAGGCCGTGAGCGCGTGAGACGCCCACCCCGGCACGGCCTCACCCGCAGGGCGGTGACCACGGGGCTCCTCGCGAGCACCCTGGTCACCGCCCTGGCGGGCGGCTGCGCCCTGCCCGCCAGCAGCCTGGGCCGCACCGACCCCGCCCGGGACGGCGTCCTCAACGTCGTGGCCACCACCGGCATCCTCGCCGACCTGGCCCGCAACGTCGCCGGGGACCGCGCCCACGTCACCCAGATGGTGCCCGACGGCGCCGACCCCCACTCCTGGGAGCCCTCGCTGCGCTCCGTGCGCGACGTCGCCTACGCCGACCTCGCGCTGTCGAACTACCTCCTCCTGGAGGAGCACGCCCTCATCCGCACCCTCGACTCCAACCTGCCGGCCACGGCCATGAGCGTGTCCGTCGCGGAGGAGGCCGCCAAGAACGGGGCCACTATCCTGCCGCTCGTCGAGGACCGCTCCCTGGACACCGTCTGGCTGGGTATGAGGGTGCTCGGCGACGGCGCCTCCCACGGCGCCAACCGCTCCTCCACCGTGGACCTCATCCTCACCGCCGCCGAGGGCCCCGGCCAGGCCAGCGCCTACCTCGTCACCTCCTTCGGCGCCCCGGAGGTCGGCTTCACCACCTCCGACGGCGTGAGCGCCGACTCCGACACCTCCGTCCTGCCGGCCGACGCCCACCAGCACATGTCCTGGGCCTTCACCAAGCCCGGCATCTACCGCCTCACCTTCAGGGCCGTGCTCCACCCCGACGGCGCCCGCAGCACAGACGGCACAGACGGGACTGCGCCCGTCGAGCTCGGCTCCGCCACCGCCGTCTTCGCCGTCGGCGTCTCCGGCGCCGAGGTCGCCGCCGCCGAGGGGCGCAGCCTCCTGGGCGCCGGGCACGCCGACCTCACCGCCAACCTGTCCGCGCAGCCCGCCGGGGGCGGGGCCGGCGGCGTGGCCCTCGCCGTCGACACCGCCTCCCTGCCCGAGGACCTCGCCCCCCGGGCCCAGGACGCGGGCGGCCTCGCGGCCGCCATGAGCGTCGTCAGCCTCGATGACGTCGTCCTCGAGGTCCCGCCGCGCACCCTCACCCAGGTGCCCGGCAGCAGCGGCTACCGCTTCGTCGGCGAGCCCGGCTCGGACGCCTACGTCCTGCCCCAGGCGGTGCTCGGCAAGCACGTCCACGGCGACATCGACCCTCACCTGTGGCACGATGTCCACAACGCCGCCGCCTACGTGCGCGTCATCGAGGACTCCCTCATCGCCGTCGACCCCGACGGTGCCGGTACCTACCGGGCCAACGCCTCCGCCTACCTCGCCCGCCTCGAGGAGCTCGACGAGCAGGTGTCCGCCACCCTGGGCACCATCCCCGAGGACCGGCGCCACCTCGTGACCACCCACGACGCCTACGGCTACCTCGCCAACGCCTACGGGCTGAGCGTGTCCGGCTTCATCGCCCCCAACCCGGGGGTCGAGCCCAGCGTCGCCGACCGCGTGCGCCTGGCCGCCACCCTGCGCGACCTCGGCATCCCCGCCGTCTTCCTCGAGCCGAACCTCGCCCGCACCCGCTCGGTGCTGCGCACGGTCGCCCAGGAGGCCGGGGTGGCCGTCTGCCCCCTGTACGGCGACACCCTAGACGAGGCCGCCCCCACCTACATCGACATGATGCGGTTCAACGCCGACTCCCTCGCCCAGTGCCTGGGCGGCACCCCCTCCAAGGAGAGACCATGACCCACCTCCCGCACGCCCGGCGCGCCGCCCACCTGGCGGCCGGCGCCCTGCTCGCCCTGGGCCTGGCGGCGCCCGCGCTCCCTGTGCCCGTGCTCACCGCCCCCGCCCTCGCGGCGCCGGCCACGACCAGCCAGGGGCCGGCGACCACGGCCCTGGGCGCCGCGCGCCCGGCCACCACCACCTCGACCGCGGAGGCCCAGGACCCCGACCTGCAGCAGACCGTCACCTCCGGGGAGTCCATCGGCCAGGGGGCCGCCGTCATCGACGTCGGCCACGTCGACCTCGGCCCCCGCTACGCCGACGGCCAGTGGCGGGTCATGATGCGCGACGACTCCGGCCCCTCGCCCGTGTGGCGCGACCCCGGCGAGGTCGTCCTGCGCGTGCGCGACACCGCCCTGCTGCCCGCCCCCACCGACGAGGCCTACGCCTTCATGGGGGCCGAGGAGGGCCAGCAGTGGTACGTCATCCCCCAGACCCAGGCCGCCGACGTCGTGTGGCTGGGCTGGAACACCCAGGACCCCGGCGTCGTCTCCGCCGTCGACCGCGGCGTCACCATGACGATCGGCCCCGTCGAGGGCCCGGGCCGCTCCTGGATGTTCACCCAGTCCGGCACCTTCGGCGAGCCCCTGCTGCTCGTCGACGGCCAGAAGCACGAGCCGCAGGACGTGTGGGTGGACGCCAACACGCACGTGCACGCCAACTGGGTGTTCACCGAGCCCGGCGTGTACACGGCCAGGCTGTCCTTCAGCGCCACCACCCCCGAGGGCACCGAGCTGACCGGCTCGACCCTCCTGCGCTTCGCCGTCGGCGACGCCACGAGCACCGACGAGGCCCTGGCCGCCCCGGCCCCCGACGCCGAGGGCGCCGCGCAGGACGGCACTGCCGGCAGTGCTGACAGTGCCGACGGCGCCGCGCAGGCCGACAGCGCAGGCAGTGCTGACAGTGCCGACGCTCCCGCCGAGGCCGGCACCCGCCGCACCGGCCTGAGCACCGGCGCGCTGTGGCTGGGCGTCGCCCTCGCCGCCGTCGGGGCGCTCGGCGCGCTGCTGGCCCGCCGCAGCCGCGCCGTCGCCCGCGAGCAGCACGAGGCCCGTCAGTGGGCCGACGCCCAGGACTCCCTCAGCCCGGAGACGGACGCCGAGCCGCAGACCGAGGAGGCACCGCGTGACGGGGACGAGTGAGGCGCGGCTGCCGCTGGAGGTCAGCGGCCTGGCCGTCGACCTCGGAGGCCGGACGGTCCTGAGGGACGTCGACCTGCAGGTGCGCCCCGGCGAGCTCGTCGGCCTCATCGGGCCCAACGGGGCCGGCAAGACGACCCTCCTGCGCGCCGTCCTGGGCCTGACCCCACGGCGCGCGGGCACCGTCACGACGGCGGACCCCGCCCCCCGCGTCGGCTACGTCCCCCAGCGCCACGAGTTCGCCTGGGAGTTCCCCCTCACCGTCCGCGAGGCCGTCATGAGCGCCCTCACCCTGCGCCTGGGGCTCATCAGCCGCCCCCGCCTGGAGCACCAGCGCGCCGTGGAGAGCGCGCTCGGACGGGTGCGCATGCGCGGCCTGGCGGACCGTCCCGTCGGCGAGCTCTCCGGCGGCCAGCGCCAGCGCGTCCTCGTCGCCCGCGCCCTGGCCCTGAGCCCGAGGCTCCTGCTCCTGGACGAGCCCTTCACCGGCCTCGACATGCCCACCCAGGAGATGCTCGGGGACCTGTTCCGCGACCTCGCCGACGAGGGCTGCGCCGTCCTCATGACCACCCACGACCTCGTCGCGGCACGCGCCCAGTGCGACCGCCTCTACCTCGTCGCCGGGACCGTCATCGCCTCCGGCGCCCCCGAGAACCTGTCCAGCCCCGAGCCCTGGGTGCGGACCTTCCGCCTGCGCGAGGACAACCCGCTGCTGGCGGCCCTGGGGGTGGCCTGATGCTCACGCCCCTCGACTTCCTCATGGACCTGTTCAACCCGGTCCTCGCCTTCCTGCCCCGGGCGCTGCTCATGGCGGTCGTGTGCGCCCTCGTGTGCGGGCTCGTCGGCGTCCACGTCGTCCTGCGCGGCATGGCCTTCATCGGCGACGCCGTCGCCCACTCCGTGTTCCCCGGGCTCGCCGTCGCCTTCCTCCTGTCCGGATCCCTCGTGCTCGGCGGGGCCGTGGCGGGCGTGACGACGGCAGTGCTCGTCGCCCTGCTGAGCCAGAGCAGGAGGCTCAAGGAGGACTCCGTCATCGGGGTCCTGTTCGTCGGGGCCTTCGCCCTCGGCGTCGTCATCATCTCGCGTGCCCCCGGCTACGCCGGCAGCCTCCAGGACTTCCTCTTCGGCTCCATCACCGGTGTGCCCGCCTCGGACGTGCCCGTCGTCCTGGCCGGGGGAGGGCTCGTCGTCGGCCTCGTCCTGCTCCTGCACCGCCCGCTCACCGCCGTCAGCCTCGACCGGGAGACCGCCCGGGCCGCCGGGGTGCCCGTGCTCCTGCTCGACGTCGCCCTCTACACGGCCGTGTCCCTCGCCGTCGTCATCTCCGTGCAGACCATCGGCAACGTCCTTGTCCTCGCGCTGCTCGTGACGCCCGCGGCCACCGCCCGCCTGCTCACCGACCGGCTCACGACGATGCTGTGGCTCGCCCCGCTCATCGGGGCCCTGGGGGGCGTCGTCGGCCTCTACCTGTCCTGGGCCGTGGACGTGCCCACGGGGGCGACGATCGTCCTGCTGCTCACCGCGGCCTTCGCCCTGGCCTGGCTGGCCGCCCCGCGTCACGGCGCGCTCGCGCGGTGGGTATCGAGCCGCCGCCGCGCCGCCGCCAGCGCACGGGCGTAACGCGGCCCGATCTCCTGCTCCGTGACGCTGCGCCCGTCGTAGGTCCAGCTCAGCAGGTTGTCGAGGCTGAAGGAGCGGCCGCAGGCCGCGCAGGCCAGCGGGACGGAGGGACGGCGCAGGCGCGCCACCGTGTGGCCCGCCGGGCAGGTGCCGCGCCAGCGTCCCTCGACCTGCGGCGCCCCACGGGGCACGAGGCGGCGGCCGCTCGCGCCCAGGCGCTGGGCCTCCGCCCGCCACACGGCGTCGTGCCCGTGGCGGGCGCCCACACGCGCGTGGGCGATCTCGTGCAGGACGGTCTCACGGACCTCGGTCTCGTCGTACAGGCCCATGAGAGCGCGCGAGAGCGTGATGCGGTGGCGGGCGTGGTCCGTCAGGCCGGCGCGCCTGCGCGCCCGGTCGAGCTCGAGCCCCCAGTCGCCGACCCCGTGCTCCTGCATGAGGGCGCGCGCGAGGGCGAGCACGGCGGGGATCTCCATGGCCCGAGGGTAGCGAGCGGCATGCCGGACCCCCTCCGGTGTGGCAGCATGTCCACGATGAGCGACCAGCAGGACCCCAGGCCCACTGCCGCGCAGCCCGACGGCGCCGGCCGTCACCGGGCCACGCCCCCGACGGCGCCGGCCACCAGGGCCTCGCGTGCCGCCTCCGGCCGCCACCGTGCCACCGAGCCGGTGGCCCCCGCCGAGCAGGCCCCTCCGACGGCACCGGCCGCCCGGGCCGCAGGCCCCACCGAGCAGGCGAGCCCCGCACCCCGCACC
>NZ_JACJVC010000006.1 GCF_023369555.1 Actinomyces sp. AC-20-1
GGCTGGGCGCTCGGCGGAGCCTGGGCCGCGCGCGTGCCGGCCGTGGCCGCCGAGCCGTGCGCTCACGCGACTCGCCCCGGGGGCGTGCACGGCGCCGCTAGTATCCCGCCATGACGAGCGAGGACACGAGGCTCGCGCAGGCGCGCCTCGCCGCCGCCGAGGCCGGCGGGCCCGCCTCGGTGCGGGTGGACGTGTGGCTGTGGAGCGTGCGGCAGGTCAGGTCGCGCTCCGCGGCCACGGCGGCCTGCAAGGCGGGGCACGTGCGGGTCAACGGCGCGACCGCCAAGCCGGCCCAGCAGGTCGTCGTCGGCGACGAGATCCGCTACCGGGTGGCCGGCTTCGACCGCGACCTCGTGGTGCTGCGTCTGCTGTCCAAGCGGGTCGGTGCCCCCGTCGCCCGCACCGCCTACCTCGACCGCACGGTCCCACGGCCCTCCCCGCTGGACGCCCCGGCCGCGATCGTGCGCGACCGTGGTGCGGGCAGGCCCACAAAGAAGGAGCGTCGGGCGCTCGACCGGCTGCGGGACACGGGGCCCGCCATCGACATCGAGAGGATCCTCGACGAGCGTTGAGGGGACCGGCCGGGATCAGCGTCCGGCCGGCAGGCGGTCGAGCAGGAGGCTGACCGTGCGCACCACGCCGTCCTGCGTGTTGGCGGGCGCGACGTACTGCGCGGCCTGGAGGATCCCGGGGTGGGCGTTGGCCATGGCGAAGCCCAGCCCGGCGCAGGCGTAGAGCTCGAGGTCATTGAGGTAGTCGCCGAAGACGGCCGTCTGCTCCGGGCTCACGCCCAGGTGCTCCTGGACGATCCTCAGGGCACGTCCCTTGGAGCCGAGCGGGCTCATGACGTCCGTCCAGTGCAGGCCGGAGGCGACGGTCTGCAGGTCGGGCACGGCCTGGCGCACCCGCGGGCCCGACTCCCGCTCCGCAACCTCGAAGTCGTAGACGGCGACCTTGAGGACGTCGTCGAGGGGCAGCGCCGCCAGGTCGGGCACGAGGGCGCGCTGCTCGTAGTAGTTCGCGACCTGGGCGGTGAAGGGCTCGTCCCCGCGCTCGGTGTAGGCCATGTGCCGGGTGGCGACGACGGCGCCGACGTCACCGCCGCGGGTGCGCAGCGCCCGCACGGCCTCGATGACGCGCACGACCTGCTCACGGCTGAGCAGGTCCGAGTGCAGCTCGACCCCGCCGACGAGTGAGAACAGGCCGTTCTCCGGGATGACGGGGCCGTCGTCGATACCGGGGCCCAGGACCGCGCGCAGGTTGGCGAGCTGGCGGCCTGAGGCAGGGCAGAAGGCGACGCCGTGGGCGCGCATCCGGTCCATGAGGGCACTGAGCCCGGCCGGCGGACGCGAGTCCTCGTCGAGGAGCGTGCCGTCCATGTCGGTGACGACGAGCCGCAGGTCGATCTCGGCGGGCAGGTCGGTGGCGGGCGTGGGCTCGGGGCGGGTGCTCGTCATGAGGCGATCCTCCCCCGTCGTCGGCCCGGACGGCACGTACCGGGGCCGCAACATGACCGATGCCACCCCCGCGGGGGCGTGCGGCCGGGCTGACCGCGCTCACCCGCCCGGGCGGCACCGGTGCCGCCCCGCTGGGGAGGGAGAGGACCGGGGCCGCTCACATCTCCTCGTAGACAGCGGGGTCCTGTCCCTTGAGCCGTCCGTCGCTGCGCCCGAGCGCTGTGATCGCCGCGACCTCCTCGGGCGCGAGGAGGACGTCGGCCGCCGCCAGGTTCTCGGCCTGGCGCTCGGGGCTGCTCGACTTCGGGATCGGGGTGACACCGCGGGCCACGTGCCAGGCCAGGACCGCTTGGGCGGGAGTGATCCCGTGAGCCTGGGCCACGGCGAGCACCACCGGGTCCCTCAGCACCTCGCCGGAGCGCCCGATGGGGCTCCAGGCCTCGGTGAGGATGCCGCGCGAGGCGTCGTGGGCGACCTGCTCGGTGTTGGGGAAGCGGGGGTGGCACTCGACCTGGTTGACGGCGGGCAGGACGCCGGTCTCGTCCTCGAGGCGCTGGATGTGCTCGGGCAGGAAGTTGGAGACGCCGATGTGGCGCACGAGGCCCTGCTCGCGGGCCTCGATGAGGGCCCTCCACGTGTCGACGTAGAGGTCCTGGGCGGGGTTGGGCCAGTGGATGAGGTAGAGGTCGATGGGCCCGATGGGCCGCATCCGGGCGGCGGACTCCTCGACGGCCCACAGCGCGCGGTCGCGTCCGAAGTGGCGTCCGGGGACCTTGGAGGTGACGATGAGGTCCGCGCGCGCGGCGTGGCCCTCGGTGACGGCGCGTGCCACCCCCTCGGCCACGATGGCCTCGTTCTCGTAGGAGAAGGCGGAGTCGATGAGCCGGTAGCCGGCCGCGACGGCGGCGGTGACGGCCCGGCCGTCCCGGCGCCCGCGCAGGTTGTAGGTGCCCAGACCGATGGCGGGAAGGTGCAGGTCGTTGCTCATGCGCCCAGGCTACGGGGCGGTGGGCGAATAGCATGGGCATCCGGCACCGAGAGGAGCACCCATGCACGCTCAGCACCCGGACCCGATGCGTGAGAGGGCGCAGGTCGTGCTGCTCGACGGCTGGTGGGAGCACGTCGTCCTGCCCGGCGCGGACCTCGACCGCCGGGACCTGCCCGAGGACGGGTGGGAGCCGGTGCGCGTGCCCTTCGCCATCGAGACCCGCGACTCCGGTGTGGAGCGCGCGCTGCAGCCGGACGAGACGCTGGTGTACCGCCGTCGGCTCGAGGTCCCCGACGCGTGGGCCGGACGCCGGCTGCGTGTCGTGCTCGGCGCGGTGGACCACTCCTGCCAGGTGAGGGTCGGTGGCCGGGTCGTGGCCGAGCACGTGGGCGGCTACCTGCCGGTCGAGGCGGTGCTCGCCCCTGACGCGGTGGCGGCCGCCGGCCCGGAAGGCCTGGAGCTGACAGTGCTGGTGACGGACCCGACGGACACGGCCTCCATCCAGCGTGGCAAGCAGGTGCTCACGCCGCGCACGATCTGGTACACCGCGACCTCGGGCATCTGGGGCACGACGTGGATGGAGCCGCTGCCCGAGGTGGCCGTCACCGGCCTGCGGGTGGAGCCCCTGCCCGGCCTCGATGGCTTCCGCGTCCGGGTGGACACCGACGCCGCCGAGCCTGCGGACTGCGAGCTGAGCCTCGTCGCGCCCGACGGTGGGCAGACGGTGACGACGGTGCGCACCGGCACCTGGACCCGGCTGCCGGTCGAGCGACCCCAGCTGTGGAGCCCCGGCTCCCCCGCCCTGTACCGGGTGCGGGTGCGCGTGGGCGAGGACGAGGTGTCCAGCTGGGCGGGCCTGCGCACGGTGGGCCTCACTCCCGGGCGCGGCAGCGGCCGGCGCCGTCGGGTCCTGCTCAACGGTGAGCCGGTGCTCGTCAACGCGCCCCTGTCCCAGGGCTACTGGCCGTCGTCGGGCATGACCCCGCCTGACGAGGACGCCGTCGAGCACGACCTGCGCGTCCTCAAGGAGATGGGCTTCAACGCGGTGCGCGTGCACATCAAGGTCGAGAGCCGCCGCTTCTACCACCTGTGCGACCGGCTGGGGCTCATGGTGGTGCAGGACATGGTCTCCGGCGGCAGGCCACCACTCGGCATCCAGGCCTCGGGCGTCGTCCAGGCGCTGGGGTACACGGTCCCGGACGGCTCCAGGCTCTTCAGGCAGTGGACCGGGCGCGGCCGGGCCGTGGACCGGGCGCAGTTCGCGCGTGAGCTCGCGGCGATGGTGCGTCACTTGCGCTGCCACCCCTCGGTCATCATGTGGGTGCCCTTCAACGAGGGGTGGGGCCAGTTCGACAGCCGTCGTGCCGAGGCGGCCGTGCGGCGCCTGGACCCCACGCGCCTGGTGGATGCCGTCTCCGGCTGGTTCGACCAGGGGCGCGGGGACCTGCGCTCGCGCCACCGCTACGTGCTGCGGCTGCGCCGGGCGCCCCGGCACGACCACCGGCCCTTCTACCTGTCGGAGTTCGGGGGTCTCAACCTGGCCGTGCCCGGCCACGTGTGGGACGGTGAGGGGCTGGACGTGCAGTTCGGCTACGGGTTCAGCTCCGACGCCGAGGAGCTGGCCGAGGCCATGACGAGCCTGTACCGCGACCAGCTCATCCCCCTGGCGGCCCACGGGCTGGCGGCCTGCACGTACACCCAGGTCAGCGACGTCGAGCGCGAGACGAACGGGCTCATGACCTATGACCGCGAGGTGACGAAGGTTGAGCCGTCGCTCATGGCGCGGCTCAACGGCGAGCTCGAGGAGGCCTTCCGTGGGGCGCTGCCGGCCTGAGGCGCAGGAGGGTCCTGGCCTGCGTGAGGACGGTGGGGCGGCCGAGCGGCCCGTGCCGCTCCCCCGGTGGCGGCGGTGGCTGCTCACCACGGCTGTCCACCTGTCCGGTGCGGGTCTCACGCTCGTGCTGGCCGTCAACGCGCTGCGGCTGTCCTTCGCGGACCGGCTGGCGTGGTACTTCGAGCCGGCTGAGATGTGCGCCTTCACGCTCGACGTGCCCGAGCAGCTGGTCTACCCCAGTTCAGTCGGCGGCCGCACTGGCTGCAAGGTGCGTGTGGGGGTCGATGAGCGCCTGTTCGTGCCCTTCCAGCCCGAGTGGTGGCCGTGGGCGGAGGCCCTGTGCCTCGGGCTGGGGGTGCTGCTCGTGCGGCACTCCGAGGTGCGGCGAAGGCACCGGCCCCGACTGGGTGGACACGGCTGCGCGTCTTGAGGACTTCGAGCCGGACGCGGTGGCCGACCTGTCACTCATCCCTGGTCAGAAGCCGTCCGAGGCTCCTCGAGCATCGTGAGAACCGCATGATTCCGCGAATGTGCTCGATCGTCAAAGTCTCTGACTAGGGATGAGTGACACGTCCTCAGTGCCGACCGCGATAACAAAGCCCGGGACCGCAATGATTGCGGTCCCGGGCTTCTCGTCGGGCTGGCGGGATTTGAACCCACGACCCCTTGACCCCCAGTCAAGTGCGCTACCAAGCTGCGCCACAGCCCGTTACCTCGCAGACACCGTCCGCTCGGAACGAGAAGAACCTTAGCCCATCGGGGCCTCATGGCCGAAATCGGTGGGCGGTGACCCCCGTCACCGCCCACCGACAGCGAGACCGGCGAGCCGGTGCGACCTCAGCGGCGCTCGGCGCGGTAGCGGCGGATGAGCTGCTGCGTCGAGGAGTCCTGGGTCTCCAGGGCCGCCTCGTCCCCCTGGACGGCCGGGGCGATCTCAAGGGCGAGCTTCTTGCCCAGCTCCACACCCCACTGGTCGAAGGAGTCGATGCCCCACACGATGCCCTGGGTGAAGGTGATGTGCTCGTACAGGGCGATGAGCTGGCCCACCACCGAGGGGGTGAGCACCGGGGCCAGGATCGACGTCGTCGGCTTGTTCCCGGCGAAGACGCGGGCGGGGACGATCTCCTCGGGCGTGCCCTCGGCGCGCACCTCCTCAGCGGTCTTGCCGAAGGCGAGCGCCGCCGTCTGGGCGAGGTAGTTGGACAGGAACAGCTCGTGCACGTCCACCTGCCCGTCCTTGACCGGGTGCTGCGGGTTGGCCACGGCGATGAAGTCCGCGGGGATGAGCTGCGTGCCCTGGTGGATGAGCTGGTAGAAGGCGTGCTGGCCGTTGGTGCCGGGCTCGCCCCAGAAGACCTCGCCGGTCTCGGTGGTCACGGGCGTGCCGTCCCAGCGGACGGTCTTGCCGTTGGACTCCATGGTCAGCTGCTGCAGGTAGGCCGGGAAGCGGTGCAGGTACTGCGCGTAGGGCAGGACGGCGTGCGTGGCGGCCTTGAAGAAGTTGACGTACCAGACGTTGAGCAGCCCCATGAGCATGGGGACGTTCTCGGCTGGCGGCTTGGTGGCGAAGTGCTCGTCGACGGCGTGGAAGCCGGCGAGGAGGTCGCGGAAGCCGTCCGGGCCGATCGCGACAGCGAGGACCGTGCCGACGGCGGAGTCCACGGAGTAGCGTCCACCCACCCAGCTCCAGAAGCCGAAGGCGTTGGCCGGGTCGATGCCGAACTCGGCGACCTTGTCCAGGGCGGTGGACACGGCGACGAAGTGCTTGGCGATGGCGCCCTCGGTGCTGATGCCCTTGGCCTCGAGCGCGCTGAGGAACCAGTCGCGGGCCATACGCGCGTTGGTCAGCGTCTCGAGCGTCGTGAAGGTCTTGGAGGCGATGATGAACAGCGTGGTCTCGGGGTCGAGGTCCTTGACCTTCTCGGCGCAGTCCGTCGGGTCGATGTTGGAGATGAAGCGGCACTCCAGGCCGTCCTGGACGTAGGGCCGCAGGGCCTCGTAGACCATGACGGGGCCGAGGTCGCTTCCGCCGATGCCGATGTTGACGACCGTCGCGATGCGCTTGCCGGTCACACCGGTCCAGTCGCCCGAGCGCACCCGCTCGGCGAAGGCGTAGACGCGCTCGAGGACGGCGTGCACGTCGGCGACGACGTCCTGGCCGTCCACGGTGAGCGTGTCGGTGGCGGGGCGGCGCAGAGCCGTGTGGAGGACGGCGCGGTCCTCGGTGACGTTGATGTGCTCGCCGGCGTACATGGCGTCGCGGCGGCCAGGGACGTCGACCTGCTCGGCCAGGGCGGCAAGCGCGTCGCGCACCTCGTCAGTCAGGAGGTTCTTCGACAGGTCGACGAAGAGGTCGCCGAGCTCGTAGGAGAAGCGCTCGGCGCGCTGCGGGTCCTGGGCGAACCAGGCGCGCAGGTCCGGCTCGAGGCCGGCGTGCAGGTCGGTGAGGGCCGCCCAGGCGGGCGTGGTGGTGGGGTCAACAGGCTTGAGCATGCGGCCAGTCTAGGCTCATGCCCCCGCCCTGGGTCAGACTCCCGGTCCCGCCCCTCACCGCCGCTCGCGCCGGTCGCGCTTCTCGCGCACGCGCACCCCGATCTGGACCGGGGAGCCGACGAAGCCGAACTCCTCACGCAGCCTGCGCTCGATGAAGCGCCGGTAGCCGGCGTCGAGGAAGCCGGTGGTGAACAGGACGATGCGCGGCGGCGCCGTCTGCACCTGGGTGGCGAAGAGGATGCGGGGCTGCTTGCCACCGCGCAGAGGGTGCGGCGTCGCCCCCTGGATCTCGCCGAGGAAGGCGTTGAGCCGCCCGGTGGGGATCCGGGTGGTCCACCCCTCCAGCGCCGCGTCGAGCGCACGCACGAGCCGGTTCGTGTGCCAGCCGGTGCGGGCCGCGAGGTTGATGTGCGGCGCCCAGGCCACGTGCGCCAGGTCGTGCTCCGTCTCCCAGGCGAGCATCTTCCGACGCTCCTCCTCGACGAGGTCCCACTTGTTGTTGACGAGCACGAGGGCGCGCCCGGCGTCGACGACCTGCTGGATGACGCGCACGTCCTGCTCGGTGATGGGCTCGGAGGCGTCGAGGAGGACGACGGCGACCTCCGCCTTCTCGATCGCGCCCTGAGTGCGCAGCACGGCGTAGTAGTCGGCCCCGCGCGTCTGGCGCACGCGACGGCGGATGCCGGCGGTGTCGATGAACAGCCACTGGCGCCCGTCGAGCTCGATGACCTCGTCCACCGGGTCCCGGGTGGTGCCGGCCAGCTCGTTGACGACGACGCGCTGGCTGCCGGCAATGGCGTTGAGCAGGCTCGACTTGCCGACGTTGGGGCGCCCGACGAGGGCGATGCGGTGCAGCGAGCCCTCGGCCGGGGACGGTCCGGCGACGGCGGAGACCTCCGGCAGGACCGCCATGGCGGCGTCGAGCACGTCCCCGGAGCCGCGCCCGTGAAGGGCGGAGACAGCGTAGGGCTCCCCCAGGCCGAGGTTCCACAGGGCGGCCGCGTCACCCTCCTGGGCGGGCGAGTCCACCTTGTTGGCGGCCAGCACGACGGGCTTTCCGCTCCTGCGCAGCATGCGCACCACCTGCGCGTCGGTCTCCGTGATGCCGACGGTGGCGTCGACCACGAGGATGACGGCGTCGGACATGGCGACGGCGACCTCCGCCTGGGTGGCGACGGCGGAGTCCAGACCCTCGACGTCGAGCTCCCAGCCGCCGGTGTCCACGATGGTGAAGCGCCGCCCGGCCCACTCGGCCGGGTAGGAGACGCGGTCGCGGGTGACCCCGGGGGTGTCCTGGACGACGGCGACACGCCGGCCGAGCACACGGTTGACGAGGGTGGACTTGCCGACGTTGGGCCGGCCGATGACGGCCAGGACGGGCAGGCCGGCCTCCAGGCCCTCATCGGCCGCGGGGACCTCCTCGGCCTCGAGCAGGGCCAGGTCCTCCTCGTCGAGCTCGTAGTCCTCAAGCCCGGCACGCAGGGCGTCGGCGCGCAGCTCGTCCTCGGCGTCACGGGCCGCCGCCTCGTCCACCGCGGTCTCAATGAGGTCGATGACGTGCTCGATGGTCTCGGGCAGGTCCATGTCGCTCGTGTCCACGAGGGTGACGCCCTCGGGGGCGGTGAGGAACTGGGAGACGGTGGCGTCGTCGCGGTCGCGTCGCAGCACCTGGTCGCGCAGGGCGGCGGCGTCCACGTCCTTGCCCGCGGCCTCGAGGTCCCCGGCCCGGCGCGCGAGGCGGGTCTCCTCACTGGCGGTGATGAGGAGGCGGGTGTCGGCGTCGGGGGCGATGACGGTGGTGATGTCGCGGCCCTCGGCGACAATGCCGGCCCCGCCGGAGAAGCTGTTCACCGGACTCGTCTTCTCCTGGTGGATGATCTCGCGCTGCAGCCGGGCGAGCTCGGCGCGCACGTCGAGGTTCGTGGCGACCGTGGAGACGACGGCGGCCACGTGCGGCTCACGGATGGCCTCAGCGATATCGACTCCGTCGCACACGACGCCGGGCGTCTCGGGGTCCAGGCCCATGTCCAGGGGCATGGTCTCGACGGCGCGGGTGACGGCCGTGGCGTCGACGTCGTCGGCGCTCAGGTCGATGCCGGTGCGCTCGCACCACCAGGCGGCGGCGCGGTACATGGCGCCGGTGTCGAGGTAGGCCAGCCCCAGCTCGGCAGCGACGCGCCTGGCGACAGTGGACTTGCCCGATCCGCTCGGCCCGTCGATGGCGACGACAATTCCCATGGCAGCCTCCTGCTTCGCGCCCCGTGCGGGGCGTGGTGACGATCTGCGCCTAAGCCTGCCACGCGCCCCGGGGCCTGGCCCTGCACGCCGCCCATGAGATCGTGCACGCTCAGCCGACCACCACGACCCGCCAGCCGCGGGTGTCCAGGGCCTCCTCAAGCGCCTGGGAGGCACTGGGCACGACCGAGAGCATGGCGACGCCGGCGCTCTGCCCGGCCGAGTGCTCCATGGAGAAGTCCTCGATGTTGATGCCGGCCTCGCCGACGTCGGAGAACAGGCGCCCCAGCGAGCCGGCGACGTCCGGCACCAGGACCTGGACCTCGGTGTAGCGGCGTGGCGCTCCCCCGTGCTTGCCGGGGATGCGCGAGCGGCCCGCGTTGCCCCGGGCCATGACGTCCATGACGGCCCCGACGGCGCCCGGGGCGATGGTCTCGACACCACCGTGGGCGGCGTACTGCTCCGAGGCGGGGTCCAGGGCCGCCTGCTCGATGCCGTGGATGAGCGTGTCGAGGTCGGCGCGCACCTGGCGCAGGAGCCCCGCCACGGGACCGGCGTTGCCCACGAGGATCGCGGCCCACAGGCGCGGGTCGGAGGCCGCGATGCGGGTCGTGTCACGCAGCCCCTGCCCGGCCAGGGCGAGGGCGCTCTCCGGCAGGTCCTCCAGGCGCGCGGCCAGCAGGGAGGACATGAGCTGGGGCACGTGGCTGACAGCGGCGACCGCGGCGTCGTGCTCCGCCGAGCCCATGCGGATCGGGGTGGCGCCGACATCCACGGCGAGGTTGCGCACGGCGAGCTCGCCCGCGGGCTCCGCGCCGTCGGCCACGATGACCCACGGGCGCCCGACGAACAGGTCGGAGTCGGCGGCGGCGGCGCCCGAGCGCTCACGCCCTGCCATGGGGTGGGAGCCGACGTAGCGGCGCGCGTGCTCGCCGGCGTGGGCCAGGACCTCGGCGCGCACACGGTCCTTGACGCTGGCGACGTCCGTGACGACGGCCCGCGGGTGGGCCCGCAGCTCACTGAGGACGACGGCGGCGGCCACGTCCGGCGGGGTGGCGACGACGACGAGCCGCGGCTCGGGGCTGGAGGCGTCGCGGACCTGCCCTGCCCCCATGTCGCGGGCGAGGGCCAGGGAGGTCGGTGAGGTGTCCTCGAGCTGGACCTCGATGCCGGCGGCGGCGAGCGCCAGGGCGAGGGAGGTGCCGAGCAGGCCGGTGCCGACGACGAGCACCGGCCCCTCGGTCGAGACGACGGCGTGCGGGTTGGTCCGCTGGGGGGCTCCCGCGCTCACAGGCCGACCTCCCGCTGCAGGGCGGCGACCTCGTCCCCTCTCAGGCGGCGCATCTGCCCCGGCTTGAGGGAGCCGAGGGTGAGGGGGCCCAGGCGCGTGCGGGCCAGGCGGGTGACCGGGTGCCCGACGGCGTCGAGCATGCGGCGCACGATGCGGTTCTTGCCCAAGTGGAGGGTGATCTCGACGATGGAGCCGGCGGGCCCGGAGTCCTTGACGACGACGCGGTCCGCCTGGGCGGGCCCGTCCTCGAGCTCGATGCCGCGTCTGAGCTTGCGGGGCACCCAGTGCTCGACCTCGCCCTCGACGATGGCGACGTAGGTCTTGGAGATCTCGTAGCGGGGGTGCATGAGCCGGTGGGAGAGCTCGCCGTCGTTGGACAGCAGGATGAGGCCCTCGGTCTCGGCGTCCAGGCGGCCGACGTGGACCAGGCGCACGGAGTCGGGGTGCTCGATCTCGTCGGCGTGCTCGGCGACGTACCGCTCGGCGAGCTCGGCGATGGTGGGCCGCCCCTGGGGGTCCTCCATGGTGGTGACGACGCCGGCGGGCTTGTGCAGCAGCACGGTGATGACGTCGGGGTTGGTGAGGATGCGGGTGCCGTCCACCCGGATCTCCTGGGCCGTGGGGTCGACGCGCACCCCGACCTCGGTGACGACGACGCCGTCGACGCTCACGCGCCCGGAGGCGATGAGGTCCTCGCAGGCGCGCCGGGAGGCGACGCCGGCGTGGGCGAGGACCTTCTGCAGCCGCTCACCGTCCTCGACGTGGGGGTCCGCCTCTCCCCCACGGCCGGAGCGGTGCCGGGCGGTGAGGATGGCCGCCTCCTCGTCCTCGCCGATGGCCTCGGCGTCGAAGCGGGCCAGCAGCTCGGCGTCGGCCTGCTCATCGAGCTCCTCGAGGTCGTCCTCGTCGTAGAACTCCTCGGCACCGAGCTCGCCGGTCGGCACGAGCCCGGCCTCCCGGCGGGAGGGGCGGGCCTGGCGGCCGGGACGTGGGTCGTGGTGGGGTCGGCTCATGCGTGGCTCCTGCGGTGGACGGTGTCGGCGGCGCGCTCACCGGCCTCGTCGTCGATCTCGGCGAGGGCGGAGGCGTCGGGGAGGTAGGGGGCGAGTGGGGGCAGCTCGTCCAGCGAGTCGAGCCCGAGGAACTCGAGGAACTCGCGGGTCGTGCGGTACAGGTGGGCGCCGGAGGGCTCCTGGCCGGCCTCCTCGATGAGGCCGCGCGCGTGCAGGGTCCGCACGACGCTGTCGACGTTGACGCCGCGGATCGCGGCGACGCGCCCCCGGGTGACGGGCTGGCGGTAGGCGATGACGGCGAGGGTCTCGAGCGCGGCCTGCGACAGGCGCGAGGTGGCGCCGCCGACGACGAAGCGCTCGACGAGGTCGTGGAAGAGGGGCGCGGAGGCCAGCCGCCAGCCGCCGGCGGCGCGGCGCAGGACGAATCCCCGCGGCGCCGGGGCGCTCTCGCCGCCGGGCCCGCGTCCCTCGTACTCGGCCGCCAGGGACTCGAGCAGGGCCTCGGTCTCGGCCTCCCCGGTGCCAAGGGCCTCGGCGAGGGCCGCGCTTGTCACCGGCTCGTCGGCGACGATGAGGACAGCCTCGGCGGCGGCGCGCAGCTGGGCGTCCGGGACGGCGCTGAGGGAGGCCTGCTCGAAGAAGACCTCGGTGGCCCTCGTGCCGGGCTCGCCGGTGGCGCGGTGGGCGGTGGTGATGCCCAGGAGGCGGTCGAGCCGGGTGCTCCTGGGCCCCTGGGGGCTCTCGCTCATGCGAACTCCTCCTCGACGTCTGGGGACATGATGCCCGTCAGGTCGTCCTCGGCGCCGCACCAGGTGACCGTGATCTCGTCCATCGGCTGGTCCTGGTCGAGCTCGACGCTGCCCTGGCGGTACAGGATGAGCAGGGCGAGGAAGCGGGCGACGACGACGGCCGTGCGGCCGGCGTCGGCGGTGATCTGGGTGAAGGTGAGCCTGGACTGGCGCCGCAGCCTCAGTGCGATGAGGCCGACCTGCTCGCCCACGGGCACGCTCTCGTGCAGGTGGACGGTCTGGACCCCGTCCTCGGCGGGCCGGGAGAGGACCTCGGCGGCCACGCGGGCCAGGTCCTCGGCGCCGAGCGTGGACACGAGCCTGGGCAGCAGGGCGGCGAGCTCGGGTGCGAGTCCGACGACGCGCGGGTGGGAGCGCTGGGTCCTCTCGGCGCGCTCACGCAGGTGGGCGGCGGCCTGCTTGTAGGCCCGGTACTGCAGGAGCCGGGCGAAGAGCAGGTCGCGGGCCTCGAGGAGCTCGAGGTCCTCGTCGTCGTCCTCCTCACCGTCGTGGGGCAGCAGGCGGTGGGCCTTGAGCGCCAGGAGGGTGGCGGCGACGACGAGGAACTCACTGGCGTGCCCCAGGTCCCAGTCAGCGCGCATGTGGGCCAGGAACTCGTCGGTGACCTCCGCCAGGGCGAGCTCGGTGACGTCGAGGCGACGGCGGGCGATGAGGGTGAGCAGGAGGTCGAAGGGCCCCTCGAACTGCTCGAGGCTCACGCGGAAGCCCGGCACCCGCTCGGGCCCCGCCGCCTCCTCGTCGGCGGGCCGGACCGTGGTGGCGGCGGTCAGGGTCGGCGGATCAGGCGACATCGCCGCGGGCGATGAGCTCGCGCGCCAGGCGGCGGTAGGACTCGGCCCCGGCGTGGGTGGGCGCGTAGATCGTGATCGGCTCGGCGGCCACGGAGGCGTCGGGGAACTTGATGGTGCGGCGGATCTGCGTGTCGAAGAGCTGGTCGCCGAAGGCCTTGGTGAGGGTCTCCAGCACCTCGCGCGAGTGCAGGGTGCGGTGGTCCACCATGGTGGCCAGGATGCCGTCGATCTGCAGGCGCGGGTTGAGGCGGTCGCGCACGCGGTCGACGGTCTCGACGAGCAGGGCGACGCCGCGCAGCGCGAAGTACTCGGTCTCGAGCGGGATGATGACGCCGTGCGAGGCGGTGAGGGCGTTGACGGTGAGCAGCCCCAGGGAGGGCTGGCAGTCGACGAGGACGACGTCGTAGTCGTCGAGCACGGGGCGCAGGACGCGTGCCAGCGCCTGCTCACGCGCCACCTCGTTGACGAGCTGGACCTCGGCGGCCGACAGGTCGATGTTCGCCGGGACGATGTCGAGTCCGGGGGTGGAGGTCGGGTGGATGACGGGGCGCACGTCCGGGCGCGCGGCGACGAGCAGGTCGTAGACGGTGGCGTCGAGCTCGTTGGCGTTGATGCCCAGGCCCGCGGAGGCGGCGCCCTGGGGGTCGAAGTCGACGATGAGGACCTTGCGGCCGTACTCGGCCAGGCACGCGCCCAGGTTGATGGTCGTCGTCGTCTTGCCGACGCCGCCCTTCTGGTTGCACATGGAGATCACGCGCGCGGGGCCGTGGGACTCCAGGGCCGCCGGCACGGGGAACACCTTGTCCTCGCCCTCGGAGGGCAGGTCGATGAGCCCGGGCTGCTGGCGGTCCGTCGTGCTGGAGGTACTCACACGGGCAGCCTAGCCGAAAGCACGCGGGTGGCTGGTCGCGTAGACCTCCCGCAGGTGGTCCACCGTGACCCTCGTGTAGATCTGGGTCGTGGTGACCGAGGCGTGGCCGAGCATCTCCTGCACGACGCGCACGTCGGCCCCGCCGGCCAGCAGGTGGGTGGCGAAGGAGTGCCGCAGCGTGTGGGGCGACACGTGCAGGTCCTCCTGGCCGGCGCGCGCGGCCGCCTGGCGCAGCACCGCCCAGGCGGACTGGCGCGACAGGGGGCGTCCCAGCGTGTTGAGGAAGACCTCCGGCACCCCCCTGCCCCGGGCGGCGAGCTCGGGCCTGCCCCGGACGAGGTAGGCGTCCAGGGCGTCCCAGGCGAGCCGGCCCACGGGCACGATCCTCTCCTTGCGCCCCTTGCCGAACAGGCGCAGGCAGCCGGAGCCCCGGTCGAGGTCGTCGATGACGAGGCCGACGGCCTCCGAGATGCGCGCGCCGGTGGCGTACAACAGCTCGAGCAGGGCGCGGTCGCGCAGGCCGGTGGCGCTCTCGTCCGCGGCGGTGGCCTCGAGCAGCGCCTGGACCTCCTCGACGCTCAGGGCCTTGGGCAGGCGCCGGCCCACCTGGGGCGGGCGCACGGCCGCCGAGGGGTCGGTGCTGGTGCGCCCCTCGGCCAGGAGGAAGCGGTGCCAGCCGCGCACGGCCGTGACGGTGCGGGAGGCGGAGGAGGCGACGAGGGGGCGACCGCCGTCGGCGCCGGTGCGGATGGCCTCGAGGAAGGCGGCGACGTCCGCCTCGGTGACGCGCTCGGGGTCGCTCACGCCCCGGGAGGCGAGGAAGGACGTGTAGCGGCCGAGGTCGCGCTCGTAGGCGGACAGGGTGTTGGTGCTCAGCCCGCGCTCGACCCTGAGGTGGGCGAGGTAGCCGCCCAGGGCGCGGGTGAGGACGTCGGCAGCCACGTCGTCGGGGCCGCGGGTGGGGTCAGGCGAACCTGGCGACGAGGCCCAGGCCGATGATGGCGATGGCCCAGACGATGCCGACGCCGATGGTGATGCGGTTGAGGTTGCGCTCGGCGACGCCGGAGGAGCCGGCGGCCGAGGACACGCCACCGCCGAACATGTCGGACAGGCCCCCGCCGCGTCCCTTGTGCAGCAGGACCGTGGCGATGAGGAAGAAGCTCGAGAGCACGAGGAGGATCTTGAGGACGATCTCCAGGATGGTCATGCTGCGGTGTCCTTCGTGACGGGGCGAGGTTGCGCAGCGGACTCTACCCCACGGGCGCGGTGGTACGGACGAGGGCCCGGCCACCTCTGGTGTGAGGTGGCCGGGCCCCGGTCGGCTCGGGCCGGCGGCCGCCCGCCCGTCAGGGGGCGGGGCCGGCGCCGGCGTGCGCCTCAGGCGTAGAAGCCCGCCATGGCGGCGAAGGACTCGGCCTTGAGCGAGGCGCCTCCGATGAGGGCGCCGTCGACGTCGGGCTGGGCCATGAGCTCCTTGATGTTGTCCGGCTTGGCGGAGCCGCCGTACAGGACGCGGGTGGCGTCCGCGGTGGCGTCGCCGTAGTCGGCGCGCAGGGCCTCGCGGATCGCGCCGCAGACCTCCTGGGCGTCGGCGGCGGTGGCGGTCTCGCCGGTGCCGATGGCCCAGATGGGCTCGTAGGCGATGACGATCCTGGCGACGTCCTCAGCGGACCAGCCGGCCAGCGCGGCGCGGACCTGGCCGAGGACGAAGTCCACGTGGGTGCCCGCCTTGCGGACCTCAAGGGCCTCGCCGCAGCACAGGATCGGCGTCATGCCGGCGTCGAGGACCTTGCGGGCCTTGGCGCCGACGAGCTCGTCGGACTCCTGGTGGTACTCGCGGCGCTCGGAGTGGCCCATGACGACGTAGGTGACGCCGAGCTTGTCGAGCATCGCGGTGGAGATCTCACCGGTGTAGGCGCCGTTGTCGTGGACGGAGACGTCCTGGGCGCCGTACTTGATGCCGAGGGAGTCGGCCTCGACGATCGTCTGCACGGTGCGGATGTCCGTGAACGGGGGGATGACGAGGACCTCGCACTTGGAGTAGTCGTGCGCGGCGTCCCCCAGGGCCATGGCCAGGCCCTGGACGAGGTGGTTGGCCTCGAGGTGGTCGAGGTTCATCTTCCAGTTGCCCGCCATCAGCGGGATGCGGTTGCTCATGTTTCTTTCAGCCTTCCAGGACGGAGACGCCGGGCAGCACCTTGCCCTCGAGGAGCTCGAGGGAGGCGCCGCCGCCGGTGGAGATGTGGGAGAAGGTGGACTCGTCGAAGCCGAGCGTGCGCACGGCCGCGGCGGAGTCGCCGCCGCCGATGACGGTGAACGCGTCGGACTCGCTCATGGCCCTGGCGACGGCCTTGGTGCCGGCGGCGAAGGCCTCGAACTCGAAGACGCCCATGGGGCCGTTCCAGACGACCGTCTTGGACGTGGCGATGGCCTCGGCGTAGAGGGCAGCCGTCCTCGGGCCGATGTCGAGGCCCATCTGGTCGGCGGGGATCGCGTCGGCCTCGACGACGGTGGCGGGGGCGTCCGCGGCGAAGGCCGGGGCGACGACCGTGTCGACGGGCAGCAGGAGCTCGACGCCGTTGGCCTCGGCGGTGGCGAGGTAGCCCTTGACGGTGTCGATCTGGTCCTTCTCCAGCAGGGAGGTGCCGACCTCGTGGCCCTGGGCCGCGAGGAAGGTGTAGGCCATGCCGCCGCCGATGAGGAGGCGGTCCGCCTTGGACAGGAGGTTGGCGATGACGCCGAGCTTGTCGGAGACCTTGGAGCCGCCGAGGACCACCGTGTAGGGGCGCTCGGGGTCGGTGACGGCCTTGGACAGGGACTCGATCTCCTTGCCGACGAGCAGGCCCGCGGCGGCCGGGAGGATCCGGGCCACGTCGTAGACGGAGGCCTGCTTGCGGTGGACGACGCCGAAGCCGTCGGAGACGAAGACGTCGGCGAGGGCGGCGAGCTCGGCGGCGAAGGCCGCGCGCTCGGCGTCGTCCTTGGACGTCTCGGCGGCGTTGAAGCGGACGTTCTCGAGCAGGACGATCTCGCCCTCGCTCATGGCGGCGACGGCGGCCTTGGCGGACTCGCCGACGGTGTCCTCGGCGAGGGTGACCTTGACACCGGTGACCTCCGCCAGCCGGGTGGCGACGGGGGCGAGGGAGTAGTCCGGGTTGACCTGGCCCTTGGGGCGGCCGAGGTGGGCGGTGACGATGACCTTGGCGCCGGCGTCGAGCAGCGTCCTGAGGGTGGGGAGGGCGGCCTGGATGCGGCCGTCGTCGGTGATGTTCTTGTCCGCGTCGAGCGGGACGTTGAAGTCGGAGCGGACGAGGACGCGCTTGCCCTTGAGGTCGCCCAGGGACTCGATGGTCTTCATGAAACCTCTTACCTGCTGGTTGTGGTGGTGGTCGGGTGCCGGGTGAGCGGCGGAGCGTGAGCCGCTGACGGGCCGACGCCCGCGCACGCGGGGGCGTGCACGGGCGTCGGGCCTCAGGTGCTCATGCGGCGAGCGTCAGCTGCTCAGGCGAGCTTGGAGCCGACGAGGGCGGTGAGCTCGACGAGGCGGTTGGAGTAGCCCCACTCGTTGTCGTACCAGGACAGGACCTTGACGAGGTCGCCGATGACCTTGGTCTCGGTGGCGTCGAAGATCGAGGAGTGCGGGTCGCCGACGATGTCGGTGGAGACGATCGGGTCCTCGGTGTACTTGAGGATGCCCTTGAGCTCGCCCTCGGCGGCGGCCTTGACGGCGGCCTTGATGGACTCGACGGAGACCTCCTTCTCGGCCTGGAAGGTCAGGTCGGTGAGGGAGCCGGTCGGGGTGGGCACGCGCACGGCGAGGCCGTCGAACTTGCCCTTGAGCTCGGGCAGGACGAGGGCGACGGCCTGGGCGGCGCCGGTCTTCGTCGGGATCATGTTGAGGGCGGCGGCGCGGGCGCGGCGCAGGTCGCCGTGCGGGGCGTCGAGGACGCGCTGGTCACCGGTGTAGGAGTGGATCGTCGTCATGATGCCGCGGACGATGCCGAAGCTCTCGTGGAGGACCTTGGCCAGCGGGGCGAGGCAGTTGGTGGTGCAGGAGGCGTTGGAGACGATGTTCATCGTCGCGCCGTCGTAGTCGCCCTCGTTGACACCCATGACGAAGGTGCCGTCGACGTTCTTCGCGGGGGCGGAGATGACGACCTTCTTGGCGCCGGCCTCGATGTGGGCGGCGGCCTTCTCACCGTCGGTGAAGAAGCCGGTGGACTCGACGACGACCTCGACGCCGAGCTCGCCCCAGGGCAGGTCCTTGGGGTCGCGCTGGGCGAGGACCTTGATGGTCTTGCCGTTGACGACGATGGACTCCTCGTCGTAGGAGACCTCGCCGTTGAAGCGGCCCAGGATGGAGTCGTACTTGAGGAGGTGAGCGAGGGTCTTGGTGTCGGTGAGGTCGTTGACGGCGACGATCTCGATGTCCGCGCCCTGCTCGAGGGCAGCGCGGAAGAAGTTGCGGCCGATGCGGCCGAAGCCGTTGATACCAACGCGGGTGGTCACTTTGTGTCCTCCTAGTGCGCCGGTGGGCGCACGTCCTTGTAGCTGAAGGGCACAAGCGTGTGTGCCCTACGGGAGCCCCCGGCGGAGCCAGGGTCCCGACGTCCGGGAGTCTAGCGTCACGTCGGGCCGTGCCGCGACCGCCCGGCACGCCACGGGCGAACACGACGGCCCGCCCGCGGGGAGCGCGTCGCGCCGCGGCAACGCGGGCGCCGCGGTCCGGGACCCTGGTCCCAGGCGTCGGGTGGTGGCAGCAGCCCCGGGGGGCGGGGCGCGGGGCGGCTCAGAGGTCGAGCATGTCCTGGGTGAGCACGGACTCCGTGTCCGCCACCCCCAGCTCGTGGGCCCGCTTGTCCGCCATGGCCAGCAGGCGGCGGATGCGTCCGGCCACCGCGTCCTTGGTCAGCGGCGGCTCGGAGAGCTGGCCGAGCTCCTCCAGTGAGGCCTGCTTGTGCTCCACGCGCAGGCGGCCGGCCTGCAGCAGGTGCTCGGGCACCTCCTCGCCCAGGATCTCGAAGGCGCGCTCGACACGGGCCCCGGAGGCCACGGCGGCGCGGGCCGAGCGCCGCAGGTTCGCGTCGTCGAAGTTCGCCAGCCGGTTGGCGGTGCCGCGCGTCTCGCGGCGCGAGCGGCGCTCGCCCCAGGCGGCATGTGCCTGGGCGGCACCCATCCGCTCGAGCAGGACGCCGATGGCCTCGCCGTCGCGCACGACCACGCGGTCCGCGCCGCGCACCTCGCGCGCCTTGGCGACGATGTCGAAGCGGCGGGCGGCCCCGACCAGGGCGAGGGCCGCCTCGGAGCCGGGGCAGGTGACCTCGAGGGAGGAGGAGCGTCCCGGCTCGGTGAGCGAGCCGCGGGAGAGGAAGGCGCCGCGCCAGGCGGCGGCCGCGGCGCTGCGCCCGCCCTGGATGACGGCGACGGGCATGCCGCGCACGGGCCTGCCGCGCCCGTCGACCAGGCCGGTGAGCCGGGCGAGGTCCTTGCCGCGCTCGCTCACGCGCAGGACGTAACGGTTGCCCCGGTGCAGGGAGCCGCCGCGCACGACGACGACCTCCGGCTCGACGCTGTACAGGTCCTTGAGCTCACGGTGCAGGCGGCGGACCGCTCCCCCGTGGTCGAGCTCGGCCTCGACGACGATCTGCCCGCCGACGATGTGGAGCCCACCGGCGAAGCGGAGCATGGAGGCGACCTCGGCGCGACGCTGGGCGGTGGTGCCAAGGGCCACCCGGGACAGCTCGTCCTTGACGGTCACCGTCAGCGACATGTGGTGGCTCCTGTTCGTCGGGGCTGTGGTGGTTGCGGGCTGGCAGGGCTGCAGGTTAACGCCTCAGCCGGTGGCGTCCGGGGCCAGGGGCGCCCCCAGGTCCGCGACCACGCCGTCGAAGGAGTCGCGGAAGGCCGCGGCCAGGCGCAGCGAGTCGTGGTGGCCCAGGCCGTCACTGGTGCGGACCTGGCGCAGGACGAGCACGGCGCCCGTGCGGCGGGCGGCCTCCTCGAGGGCGGCGACGTCGTCGACGGTGGAGGGGTCGGCCACGACGACGTCCAGGCGCAGGGCGGGGGCGTACTCGTGCAGCACGCGCACGTGGTCCGCCGGTGTCATGTCCTCGGTCTCCCCTCGCTGGGCGGTGAGGTTGAGCACGAGGACCTTGCGGGCGCGGGTGGCCACCAGGGCCTCGCGCATGGAGTCGAGCACGAGGTGGGGCAGGACGGAGGAGTACCAGGACCCCGGGCCGAGCACGACCCAGTCGGCCTCGGCGATGGCCTTGACGGCCACGGGGTGGGCGACGGCCCCGGCCGGGTTGAGGCGGACGTGCTCGATGCGTCCGCGTGCCGTGGCGACGGCGACCTGCCCGCTCACGCGTGAGCGCCGCTCGCCGTCGACGACGTCGGCCTCGATGACCAGTGGCGAGGAGCTCATGGGCACGACGCGGCCGTGGATGGACAGCAGGCGCCCCACCCAGTCCAGGCCCTCGACGTCGTCGCCCAGCAGCTGCCACAGGGCGAGGATGAGGAGGTTGCCCAGGGCGTGGTTGTCGAGCTCTCCGTCACCGGCGAAGCGGTGCTGGAGGACGTCGCGCCAGGTCAGGCCCCACTCGGAGTCGTCGGTGAGGGCCGCCAGGGCCATGCGCAGGTCTCCGGGGGGCAGGCAGTCGAACTCCTGGCGCAGCCGTCCCGAGGAGCCGCCGTCGTCGGCGACGGTGACGACGGCGGTGAGCCGCTGCGTCACGTGGCGCAGGGCCCGCAGGGTGGCGGACAGTCCGTGGCCGCCGCCCAGGGCGACGACGCGCGGGCCCTCCTGGCCGCGGCGGCGCCAGCCCTCGGCGTCGAGGGTGGTGGTCGAGGTGGGGCCGGGGCCCACTGCGCTGGCAGTGCTGCTGGTGCTGGCGGTGCTCGCTGTCACGGCGTCCTCACTCCCTGCCGAGGTCCCGGTGCTGGGTGACGACGCTCAGGCCCCGGGAGCGCAGCCGCTCCCCCACCCGCTCGGCCGTGGCCACCGAGCGGTGCTTGCCGCCGGTGCAGCCGACGGCGATGGTGACGTTGGGCTTGAGCTCGTCGATGTAGCGCGGCAGCGCCTGGGCGAGCAGGTCGGCGTAGCCGTCGACGAAGTCGGCGGCCCCGTCCTGCCGGAAGACGTACTCGGCGACGGGCGCGTCGCGGCCGGTGAGGTGGCGCAGCTCGGAGACCCAGTAGGGGTTGGGGATGAAGCGCACGTCGAGGACGTGGTCGGCGTCCATCGGCAGCCCGTACTTGAAGCCGAAGGACATGACCGTCACGTGCAGCGGCAGCTCGGTGTCCGTGGACACCACCTCGCGCACCCGCCGGGCGAGCTCGTGCACCGACAGGCTCGTGGTGTCGATGACCTCGTCGGCGATGCCCTTGAGGCCGGCCAGGAGCGTGCGCTCGTGCTCGATGCCGTCGAGGATGGTGCCGGTGCCCTGCAGCGGGTGGGGGCGGCGCGAGGACTCGAAGCGTCGCACGAGGGAGGTGTCGTCGGCGTCGAGGAAGATGAGGCGCACCGTCGTGCCGGCGTCGCGCAGCTCGCCCAGGTAGCGCATGAAGGAGGAGAAGAAGGCCCGTGAGCGCACGTCCACCACGGCGGCCAGGCGGTGCACGCCGGGGCCGACGGTGGTCATCATGCCGGCCAGGGCGGGCAGCATCTGGGGCGGCAGGTTGTCGACGACGTACCAGTCGAGGTCCTCGAGCGCGTTGGCGGCGCGTGAGCGCCCGGCCCCGGACATACCGGTGACGACGATCATCTCGGGGCGCCCGGCGGGCGGGACCGGGGGCGTGGCCTCGTCGATGGCGGGGATCTCGATGGGCACCGTGTCCTGGAGGGGGTCGCGCTGCTCGCTCATGGGGCGATCATGGCACGCGGCCCGGTAGCGTGCGCCATATGAGCACCACCGCCCTCACCCTCGGCACGCCCTGGACGACGAGCGCCACCAAGGTGGCCCTGCTCGGCTCGGGCGAGATCGGCAAGGAGATCGCCGTCGCGCTCACCCGTCTGGGTGTCGAGGTCACGGCCATCGACCGCTACGACGGCGCCCCCGCCCAGCAGGTCGCGCACAACGCGCTCACCGTGGACATGTCCGACCCCGGGGCGCTGCGCGCCGCAGTCCTGTCCTCGGGCGCCCAGGTGGTGGTGCCCGAGATCGAGGCCCTGGCCACCGAGGCCCTGGTGGCGCTGGAGGCCGAGGGGGCGGTGCGCGTCGTGCCGACGGCCTGGGCCGTGCGCCTGACGATGGACCGAGAGGGGATCCGCCGTCTGGCGGCCGAGGAGCTGGGGCTGCCGACGAGCCCCTACGTCTTCGCCTCGAGCCTGGAGGAGCTGCGCGCCGGCGCCGAGAAGGTGGGCCTGCCCTGCGTGGTCAAGCCGGTGATGTCCTCCTCGGGCCACGGCCAGTCGGTGGTGCGCCGCGCCGAGGACCTGGAGGCCGCGTGGCGCTTCGCCGCCGAGGACGGGCGCGTGGACCGCGGGCGGGTCATCGTCGAGGGCCTGGTGCGCTTCGACACGGAGATCACCCTGCTCACCGTCCGCTCGCGCGACGCCGTCACGGGAGCGACGGTGACGAGCTTCTGCGAGCCCATCGGGCACCGCCAGGTCGACGGCGACTACGTCGAGTCCTGGCAGCCGCAGGCCCTGCCGGCCGCGGCCCTCGCCCGGGCCCAGGAGGTCGCGGCCCGGGTGACCGGGGCGCTGGGCGGCTGGGGCCTGTTCGGTGTCGAGCTCTTCGTCGTCGGCGAGCAGGTGCTGTTCTCCGAGGTCTCCCCCAGGCCCCACGACACGGGGATGGTGACGCTGGCGAGCCAGCGCCTGAGCGAGTTCGAGCTGCACGCGCGCGCCCTGCTGGGGCTGCCGGTGGACACCGGCCTGCGCGCGCCGGGGGCGTCCGCGGTCATCAAGAGCCCGGTGGACAGTGCCGGGGGCGCCGGCGCCGTCTTCTCCGGGGTGGCCGAGGCGCTGGCGGTCGAGGAGTCGGACCTGCGGCTGTTCGGCAAGCCGGTCGCGCACGTGGGCCGGCGCCTGGGTGTGGCGCTGGCCAGTGGCAGCGACGTGGGCACCGCGCGCGAGAGGGCGCGGGCGGCCGCCGCGGCCGTCAGCGTCTCAGCGGGCTGAGAGGTCCCGGGGCGTCGCGTCCTTCGGGGAGCCGGGGCCTGCCTGGCCCTCGTCCCCCGTGCCCGCAGAGGACAGGTGGGCCAGGACGGCGGTGGCGAGCACCGGGCCGATGCCCTTGACGGCGGCGACCTGCTCCGGGCTGGCCTGGCGCAGGCGCTTGACCGAGCCGAACTCCTTGAGCAGGGCGGCCTGGCGGGCGGGCCCGAGCCCGGGGACGGAGTCGAGGACCGAGCGGGTCATCCCCTTGGCGCGCTTGGAGCGGTGGTGGGTGATGGCGAAGCGGTGCGACTCGTCGCGCAGGTGCTGCAGCAGGTAGAGGGCCGGTGAGGTGCGCGGCAGGACGACGGGGAACTCCTCCCCCGGCACCCACACCTCCTCCAGGCGCTTGGCCAGGCCGATGAGGGGCGTGTCCAGGCCGAGCCCGTCCAGGACGGCGCGGGCCGCGTTGACCTGCGGCAGGCCGCCGTCGACGACGACGAGGCCGGGCGCGTAGGAGAAGCGCCGGGCGCGGCCGGTGGCGGGGTCCACCGGGCCGGAGGCGATGGCGACGCCGTCGCCCTCCTCCCCGACGAGCTCGCGCTCGGCCTCGCTGAGCTCGGCGCCCTGCTCGGCCAGCAGGCGGGTGAAGCGGCGGGTGAGGACCTCGCTCATGGCGGCGGTGTCGTCACTGGCCCCGCGCCCCTCGCTTCCGCGGACGGTGAAGCGGCGGTAGTAGGACTTCCTGGGGGCGCCGTCCTCGAAGACGACCATGGAGCCGACCTGGTAGGTGCCCTGCGTGTGGGAGATGTCGTAGCACTCGACGCGCAGCGGCGCCTCGGGCAGGTCGAGGGCCTCAGCCAGCTCCTCGAGGGCCTGGGCGCGCTGGGTGAGGTCCCCGGCGCGGCGGGTGCGGTGCAGGCGCAGGGCCTCCTCAGCGTTCTTGCGCACCGTGTCCATGAGGGCGGCCTTGTCCCCGCGGCGGGGCACGCGCAGGTCCACCTTGGCGCCGCGCAGGGCGGTGAGCCAGGAGGCGACGGACGCGGCGTCCGGCGGCAGGACGGGCACGAGGATCTCGCGGGGCACGGCGGTGGTGGCGGTGTGGGTGACGTCGTCGACGCTCGTGGCGGCGGCCGTGCGGTCCTCGCGCAGGCGGCCGTCGCGCCCTCCGGCCGGGGCGCCGGCCCGGTGGGCGGGGGCGGAGGGGGCGCGGTGGCCGACGCCGAGGGAGGTCGTCGGTCCCGAGGCGGTCGGGGCGCCCGTGGCGGTGCCCACGGGTGCGGTGGGCAGGCTGGGGGTGATGTCGTGAGCGTCGTCGTCGGCGGGTGCCACGAGGTCGGCGTAGACCTGCTGGAGCAGGCGCTCGACGAGCTCGGCGTCGGAGGCCTCCTCGACGAGGTCGATGACCCAGCCGCGCTGCCCGCGCACGCGCCCGCCGCGCACGTGGAAGACCTGGACGGCGGCGGTGAGCTCGTCCCTGGCGAGGGAGAAGACGTCGGCGTCCGTGGCGTCGTCGAGGACGACGGCGTTCTGCTCGATGACCTTCGTCAGGGCGGCGACGTCGTCGCGCAGGCGGGCGGCCCTCTCGAAGTCGAGGGCGGCGGCGGCCGCCCGCATCTCGGACTCGAGCTCGCGCAGGTAGGGGCCGGTGCGCCCGGCCATGAAGGCGCACAGGTCCTCGGCCAGGCGCCGGTGGTCGGGGGCGCTGACCCGTCCGACGCAGGGGGCCGAGCACTTGTCGATGTAGCCGAGCAGGCAGGGACGGCCGGAGGCGTGGGCGCGCTTGAAGACGCCCGGGGAGCAGGAGCGCACTGGGAAGACGCGCAGGAGCTGGTCGAGGGTCTCGCGGATGGACCACACCTGGACGTAGGGGCCGAAGTAGCGGGTGCCGGGCTTGCGGGCGCCGCGCACCACCATGGCCCTGGGGTAGGTCTCCTGCATGGTGACGGCCAGGTACGGGTAGGACTTGTCGTCCTTGTACATGACGTTGAAGCGGGGGTTGAACTCCTTGATCCAGGAGTACTCCAGGGCCAGGGACTCGACCTCGGTGGACACGACCGTCCACTCGACCGCGCAGGCGGTGGTCACCATCTTCTGGGTGCGCGGGTGCAGGGCCGCCAGGTCCTGGAAGTAGCTCGACAGGCGCTGGCGCAGGTTCTTGGCCTTGCCGACGTAGATGACGCGGCCCTCGGCGTCGATGAAGCGGTAGACGCCGGGCGACGTGGGGACCTCCCCGGGCGCGGG
Source organism: Actinomyces sp. AC-20-1 (assembly GCF_023369555.1). Lineage (GTDB taxonomy): Bacteria > Actinomycetota > Actinomycetes > Actinomycetales > Actinomycetaceae > Actinomyces. The sequence goes on from NZ_JACJVC010000006.1 coordinate 25,127, forward strand.
GCGGTACGTCGAGGGGTCGGCCATGGGGTGAAGCGTATCGGGGACTCATCGCTGGGCTTGAGCCGCCGGGCGGTGCCAGCCGCCGCTGCGGGTGTGGTGGGCGATACTGGGATCGAACCAGTGACCTCTTCCGTGTCAGGGAAGCGCGCTCCCGCTGCGCCAATCGCCCGAGGTGGGTACCGGATTCGAACCGGTGTCAACGGCTTTGCAGGCCGGTGCCTAACCTCTCGGCCAACCCACCGCTGAGTGCTGGGGGCTGCTGGGAGAGCTCCCGGCTCCTCAGAGCGGATGACGGGACTCGAACCCGCGACCCTCACCTTGGCAAGGTGATGCTCTACCAACTGAGCCACATCCGCGTGGTGCCTTGAGCCGCTCCGAGGAGCCGCTCGCGACGGGTTGAACAGTAGCCCGGCGTCGGAAGACAGTGCAAATGACATGGCGGTGATCCACCTCACCGGCACCCTGTTTGCTCCACCAGCCCGCCTGCCGATAGCCTGGGCCGCGCACCGGGCGATTGGCTCAGGGGTTAGAGCGCCTCGTTCACACCGAGGAGGTCACTGGTTCGATTCCAGTATCGCCCACCGGACGCGCAAGGGCCCGGGACCGTGACGGTCCCGGGCCCTTGCGCTGCTCACGTGTGGCTGCGGGGCCGCCGCCTCACAGGCGGGTGCCGGAGGTGATGACGCCCGGGGCGCCCTCCTCCCCCACGACGGCGTCACCCGTGGCGACGACGTCGCTCTCGAAGGTCCAGTCACCGGTGACGCTGAGGGCGCGGGCGTCGCGGATCGAGGGCACCCCCTGGGCGAAGCGGGCCTCGAAGTCCGCGATCCTCTTGTAGTAGCGGGGGTCGAGGCTGACGGTGCAGGCCTCGTCGGGCACCATCTGCAGCAGGCCGTCCTCGTCGACCTCGTAGACGTCCGAGCGCACGAGCAGCAGGTCGTTGGTGGTCTTGACCGGTAGGAAGCGGCTTCGGGGGACCTCGACGGCGGTCGCGCCCTCGAATGCCTCGACGGCCGCCCCCATGGCCGTCTCCATCTGGATGACGGGGGTGGAGGAGGCGTCGGAGGGGTCGACGGTCTTCTCGTTCCTGATGAGGGGCAGGCCGAGGATGCCCTGGCGCTCGACGAGCGTGTCCCGCAGGACCTGCAGGTCGAACCACAGGTTGTTGGTGTGGAAGAAGGGGTGGCGGAACTGGTCGGTGAAGTAGCCCATCTGCTCGGGCGGTGTCTGGGCCGTGTCGCGCAGGATGATGCGGCCGTCGCTCTTGCGCACGGCCAGGTGGCCTCCCTTGACGTCCGCCGGGGTGCGTCGGCACATCTCGGGGGCGTAGGGGGCGCCCGAGGCGGCGAACCAGCCCGCGATGCGGGCCGAGGGTGCGGCACCGAGGTTGTCCGAGTTCGAGGTCATGGCGTAGCGGAAGCCGCGCTCGAGGAGGGCGTCGAGGACGCCGGAGGCGACGAGCGCCGTGTAGATGTCGCCGTGGCCCGGCGGGCACCACTCCAGTGACGGGTCCGCCTCCCACGTCACGGGGGTGAGGTCGTCGGCGCGCAGCTTGGGCTCGCGGTTCTGCAGGAAGTCCAGGGGCAGGCCCTCGACCTCGATGCCGGGGTGCTGTGCGAGGGCGTCGAGGGTGTCCTGGCGGGTGCGGAAGGAGTTCATGAAGATGAGCGGCAGCTCGACGCCGTACCTCGCGCGCGCCGCCATCACCTGGTAGACGAGCAGGTCGAGGAAGGTCTTGCCGTCGCGCACCGGGAGCAGGGACTTCGCCTGGTCCATCCCCATGGAGGTGCCCAGCCCTCCGTTGAGCTTGATGAGCACCGTGCGTGAGAGCGCCTCGCGAGCCTGCTCCTCGCTGACCTCGACGTCCTCGATGGAGTCGATCTCGGTCAGTGGCTCGATCGTCTCCTCGGGGATGAGGCCGGTCGCGCCCTTCTCGACGGAGCGGTAGTAGTGGGTGAAGACGTCGATGGCCTGCTCGGCGACGCCGCCGGCGCGCATCTTGTCCTGGGCAGCAGTGAGTCCGTTCTCGCTCATGGACGCAGGCTATCTCCCTGCCGGCGCCGCGTGCTGCGGGCTGCCCGGCGCTGCGCGCGCCCGACCAGCTGTCCACAGGGGTGCGCTCCCCTGGGCGCCCGGTGCCCCGGCGCATAGCCTGGGCCCGCAGACCCCCGAACGAAGGCTTCCCATGTCCCTCGAACCTGATGCCGCCGGCCCCCGGGCCCGTCGCGAGGAGCGGCCCATCGACCTGGCCGAGGTCCTGCGACGGCTCGACGTCATGGAGCGCAAGATCGACTGGATCGCGCGCCATGTGAGTCCCGACGAGGCACCAGCGGCCCAGGCGCCGAAGTCGCCCGTGGCACCGGTTCCCGCTCAGCCGACGGCGAGCGCCCCCTCCCAGCCCCGGTCGGCCTCAGACGATCCCGGCACCCCGCCGACGGCGGCCACCGGCTCCCAGCCCCGCCCGGTTGTCCCGGCGCGGCCCGTCACCCCAGCCCGCCCGGTCGTCCCAGCCCAGCCGGGGTGGTGGGACCAGGCGCGCTCCGAGGGCAACATCGGCCGCTACCTGCTGTCCGGCGCCGCCGCGCTGCTCGTGCTGCTCGCCGCCGTCACGCTCATCGCCCTCGTGTGGGACTCGATCCCGGACCCGGTCAAGATCCTCGTCCTGGGGGTCGTGAGCATCTGCCTGGTCGCCGGTGGTTCCCTGCTGGGCCGGAGCCGGCCGCGGCAGGCGGTCGCCGCGGCGACGCTCACGGGCACGGGCGGGGCACTGGGCTTCGTCACGGTCATCGGCGCCGTCCTGCTCGACACCGGCCTGGGGTCGCTGGGCGCCTTCGCACTCATGTCCCTGTGGGGCGTGGTCCTGCTGCTCGTGTCCCGGATGAGCGCGCAGGGCCTCACCTCCGTCATCTCGGCCCTCGGCGGGCTCGTCACCGTCGGCTTCTCGGCCTACCAGGTGCGCACCGGTGCGGCGCAGGCGGTCCAGACCTGGGCGATGGTCGCCCTTCTGCTCGTCGTCCTCGCCGTCACCTCCGCCGTCCTGCTGCGCACGCGCGGAGCGGACGCCGCCCTCGTGCGACCCGCGTCGCCCGTGGCTCTCGGCGCCGTCCTCATGGCGCCGCTGCCCGGACTCGTCTCATCCTCCGCCCTCCTCGTGCTGCTCCTCATGCTGGTGCCGGTGGCGGTGCTGTACGCGGAGGCGGTCGATGACGCCCTCGTCCCCAACCGGTGGCGGCTTCCCGCCGGCGCCGGTGTGGCCGCGGCGGGTGTCATGGCCCTCGTCGTGCACGGGCAGCTGCTGTCCGTGCCGGGGCCCGGTTGGCACTCGCAGCACGGCCCCACCATCGGGGGCGCCGGTGTCCTCGTGCTGCTGACCGCGGTCGCACTGGTGCTGTTGCTCCTGCGTCCCCTGCGCGAGGGCTGGCGGCGGCCGTCGGTCATCGCCCACCTCATGGTGGTGGCCGTCGCCAGCGGGATGACGGTGCTCACCGAGCCCGCCCTGTGCCTGCTCGCAGTGGTGGCGGTCGTCGTCGCTGCCCTGGCCGCGGTCGGTGAGTCCCTCGCCCTCGCCGTCGTGACCCCGACGGCCGTCATGCTCATGGCCGTTCTCCAGCAGTCTCTCTTGTCCTCCGCCGAGCGCCTCGGTCACCTCCTCGCCCTGCTCGTCGCGGTGGCTGCGGCGCCCCTGCTCGAGGCTCGGCTGGTGACGGTGCCGGTGAGGGTGCCCGCCTCGCCGCCGGCGGGCTGGGCCGTGCCGGCCACCCAGCCGGCCGCCGGGGCCTCTGAGGGCCTCGGCCCCCGCGCCGCGGCCCTGGCGCAGCGCCGCCACACGCTCCTGCTCGCGACGTGGGTCCTGGCCGGGGCCGTCGTCGGCGCGGTGCCCCTCATCATCTCCGGCTGGCTCGAGGGCCAGGCGGCGGCCTCGGTCCCGACGCTGCTGGCCGGAGGCGTGAGTGCCGGCCTCGTGCTCGCCGGCCTCTTCCAGCGCACCGTCACGCCTCTCGAGCTCGTCCGGGGCCGGGCGCTGGACCGGACCGTGCCCGTTCCACCCGCGCCGACGCCGCTGGCCTGGGCGGGGCTCACGCTCACGGGGCTGGTGGCCGTGTCCCAGCTGGCGACGACGACGCTGACGGACGGCGTCGTCCAGGACGCGGTGCACGTCGTCATGGCCCTGGGCCTGGCGGTGCTCGCGGTGAGGGTCATGCGCCCCTGGCTGCGCCAGACGGAGCCGCTCATGGCCAGCGCCGTGCTGCTGACCGCCGTCACCTGGGCATCCGTGCTCATCCTGGCGGGCACCGACGTGCAGAGCGTCCTCATGACGATCACGATCCTGGCCACGGGCTCGGTGTGCATCGTCCTGGGCTTCAGGGCACGGCTGACGATGCTGCGCCACTACGGCCTCGTGCTCGTGCTCGTCTCCGTGCTCAAGCTGGCGGTGCTCGACATCGGCGGCCAGAGCCCGCTCACGAGGGTCCTGGCCCTGCTGGCCGCCGGCCTGGTCTGCTTCGGCCTGTCCCTGGCCTACAACAAGGTGGCCAACGACGCCACTGAGGCCTCGCGGGCCTCCGGGCCGCAGCAGCCCCCCGCACCTCAGGCGCCGGCGGCGCCGTCGTCGCAGGTGCCCTCCTACGGCCTGCCTCCCGAGGAGCCGGGGCGCTGGCAGCCGCCACGGGCCTGAGCCCGGCCCGGGCTCAGGCCCGGGCTCAGGCCCGGGCCCGCTCGAGGAGCGGACGCAGGTAGCGTCCCGTGTAGGAGGCCTCGTCGTCGGCCACCGCCTCGGGCGTGCCCGTGGCGACGACGGTGCCCCCGCCCTTGCCGCCCTCGGGCCCCATGTCGATGACCCAGTCGGCGTTGGCGATGACGTCCAGGTTGTGCTCGATGACGACCACCGAGTTGCCCTTGTCGACCAGCCCCTGCAGGACGCCGAGGAGCTTGCGGATGTCCTCGAAGTGCAGGCCCGTCGTCGGCTCGTCCAGCACGTAGATCGTGCGGCCGGTCGAGCGGCGCTGGAGCTCGGTGGCGAGCTTGACGCGCTGGGCCTCGCCGCCCGACAGGGTCGTGGCCGCCTGGCCCAGGCGCACGTAGCCCAGCCCCACCTCCACGAGCGTGTTGAGGTGGCGGGCGATGATCGGCGTCGCCGCGAAGAACTCCGCCGCCTGGCGGATCGTCATGTCCAGGACGTCGGCGACCGTCTTGTCCTTGTAGCGGATCTCCAGGGTCTCGCGGTTGTAGCGCGCGCCGTCGCAGACCTCGCAGGGCACGTACACGTCCGGCAGGAAGCTCATCTCGATCTTGAGCGTGCCGTCGCCCTTGCAGGACTCGCAGCGTCCCCCCTTGACGTTGAAGGAGAAGCGGCCCGGACCGTAGCCACGGACCTTCGACTCGGGCACGGAGGCGAAGATCTTGCGGATGTGGTCCCACACGCCGGTGTAGGTCGCCGGGTTCGAGCGCGGTGTGCGCCCGATGGGCGACTGGTCCACGTGGACCACCTTGTCCAGGTGCTCCAGACCGCGCACGGTCTTGTGCCGTCCGGGCACGCCCCGGGCGTGGTTGAGGCGGTTGGCCAGCACCTGGTAGAGGATCGCGTTGACGAGCGAGGACTTGCCGGAGCCGGACACGCCCGTGACCGCTGTGAGCAGGCCCAGAGGGAAGGAGACCGTCACGTCCTTGAGGTTGTTCTCGCGGGCTCCCACGACTGTGAGCTCGCGGCCCCTCTCCGGGCGCCGGCGCTCGGCGGGCACCTCGATGCGGCGGCGGCCGGCGAGGTAGTCGCCGGTGACGGAGCCGTCGGTGGACAGCAGCCCGGTGACGGGTCCGGCGTAGACGACCTCTCCCCCCTTCTCCCCCGCGCCGGGGCCGATGTCGACGACGTAGTCGGCCGAGCGGATCGTGTCCTCGTCGTGCTCGACGACGATGAGGGTGTTGCCCAGGTCGCGCAGCTTCTCCAGGGTCTCGATCAGGCGCGTGTTGTCCCGCTGGTGCAGGCCGATGGAGGGCTCGTCCAGGACGTAGAGGACGCCGACGAGCCCGGAGCCGATCTGGGTGGCCAGGCGGATGCGCTGGGCCTCGCCGCCGGAGAGGGTGGCGGCGCCGCGCGAGAGGCTGAGGTAGTCCAGGCCGACGTCGACGAGGAAGCCGAGGCGGGCGCTGATCTCCGCCAGGACGCTGCGGGCGATCTGGGCGGTCTGACCGGTGAGCTCGAGGTCGTGGAGGAAGTCACGGGTGTCGCTCACGCTCATGTCGCACAGCTCGGCGATGGACCTGCCCCCCACGCGCACGGCCAGGACCTCGGGCTTGAGGCGGGTGCCGTGGCAGGTGGGGCAGGGGACCTCACGCATGTAGCCCTCGTAGCGCTCGCGTGAGAGGTCTGACTCGGTCTCGTCGTGCTTGCGCATGACGTAGTCGATGACGCCCTCGAAGCCGGTGGAGTAGGTGCGCTCGCGTCCCCAGCGGTTGCGGTAGCGGACCTTGACCTCGTAGTCCTTGCCGCGCAGGATCGCCTCCTTGGCGCGCTCGGGCAGGGCGCGCCACGGGGTGTCGACGTCGAAGGCGAGCTCGGCGCCCAGTGCCTGCAGGGTGCGGGTGAAGTACTTCTGGTGACCGGTCCAGGGGGCGATGGCGCCCTCGGCGAGGGTGAGCTCCTCGTCGGGGACGACGAGCTCGGGGTCGACCTCGAGGCGGCTGCCCAGGCCGGTGCAGGCGGGGCAGGCTCCGTAGGGGGCGTTGAAGGAGAAGGTGCGCGGCTCCATCTCGTCGAGCTGGAGGGGGTGCTCGTTGGGGCAGGCGCGCTTCTCGGAGTAGCGGTGGTAGCGGTCCGGGTCCTCCTCGCCCAGGTCCACCTTGTCGATGACGACGAGCCCGCCGGAAAGCTGCAGGGCGGTCTCGACGGAGTCGGTGAGGCGCTGGCGGATGCCGTCGCGCACGACGAGGCGGTCGACGACGACCTCGATGTCGTGCTTGATCTTCTTGTTGAGGGCGGGGACCTCGCCCAGGCGGTGGGTCTGGCCGTCCACGCGCACGCGTGAGAAGCCGCGTCCGGTGAGCTCCTCGAAGAGCTCGGTGTACTCGCCCTTGCGGCCGCGCACGACCGGCGCAAGGACCTGGAAGCGGGTGCCCTCGTCCATGGAGCGCACCCGGTCGACGATCTGCTGGGGGGTCTGGGAGGAGATGACGGCGTCGCACACAGGGCAGTGCTGGACCCCGGCGCGGGCGTAGAGCAGGCGCAGGTAGTCGTAGACCTCCGTGACGGTGCCGACGGTGGAGCGCGGGTTGCGGGAGGTGGACTTCTGGTCGATGGAGACGGCCGGGGACAGGCCCTCGATGAAGTCGACGTCCGGCTTGTCCATCTGGCCGAGGAACTGGCGGGCGTAGGAGGACAGGGACTCGACGTAGCGGCGCTGGCCCTCGGCGAAGACCGTGTCGAAGGCGAGGGAGGACTTGCCCGAGCCGGACAGTCCCGTGAAGACGATCATCTTGTCACGGGGCAGGTCGAGGCTCACGCCCTTGAGGTTGTGCTCGCGGGCGCCACGAATGATGAGGGAGTCGTTCACGGGCCCAAGTCTAGGGAGGCTCCGACGGCGGTGGAACACGTGTTCGACTGGAGCCCACGAGGCCTTGGCCACGTCCGGGTCCCTCCGCGCCTGCCGTCCCCGGACCCCTGCCGTGGCGGGCGGCAGGGCTCTAGGGTGTGACCATGAGCAAGATCTTCGCCGTCGAGTACCACTACGTCACTGACCAGGACGAGGCCATGGCCGAGGTCCGTCCCTCCCACCGGGCCTTCAACGCCTCCCTGGCCGAGCGGGACCTCCTGCTGGCGGCCGGCCCCTACGTGGGCACCCACGACGCCCTCATCATCGTGCGCGCCGAGGACGAGGCCGGCGCGCTGGCCCTGCTCGAGGAGGACCCCTTCCAGCAGGCCGGCTACGTCACCGAGCGGGTCGTGCGCGAGTACAACCCGGTCATCGGGGTCCTCAAGTAGTCCCCACGTCACACGGCCCCGGGCCCTGCCGCCGACCACGGTGGCGGGGCCCTTGCGCACCCGGCGTGGCGGGGAGGACCGTGGTCACTGTGGAGCCCGGTGGGCCGTGCTCCTGCCGGGCCGTGCTCAGGCCCGCTTCCGGCCCCGGTTCGCCCGGTCGCTCAGCGCGAGCACCCACCGGGCCACGGCCAGCACCTGGATGCCGGCCACCGCTGCCCCGCCGCCGACGGCGATGACGCTCCACGTGCCCCAGGTGGGCCACTGAAGCAGGAAGAACTCGCGCACCGGCGCGATGAGGACCCCGAGCACCGCCAGGGAGCCCATGAGGACGATGAGGCCGAGGCGCCAGCCCAGCAGCGGCCGGGCGGTGAGCGTGAGCAGCCACAGGCCCGAGACCACGAGCACGAGGGTCGCCGCCGTCGTCACCTGCCCCTCGGGGGCATGGGCCAGCACGAGCCACTGGTGGGTGAGCAGGGTCACTGTGCCGGCCACGAGGCCCGCCGGCACCGCCAGGGCGAGCACGCGCCCCAGGAACCCGGAGCGGTAGCGCTGGGAGTTCGGGGCCAGGGCGAGCACGAAGGCCGGGATGCCGATGGTGAGGGAGGAGACGATGGTGAGCTGGCGCGGCAGGAAGGGGTAGGAGATCGCGGTGATGGCGACGACCACCGCGATGAGGCTCGCGTAGACGGTCTTGGCCAGGAAGAGCGAGGCGATGCGCTCGGTGTTGGCCATGACGCGGCGCCCCTCAGCCACCACCCCCGGCAGGGCGGAGAACTCGCCGCTGAGCAGCACCATGCGGGCCACGGCCTTGGTGGCGGGCGCGCCGTTGCCCATGGCGATGCCCAGGTCCGCCTCCTTCAGGGCCAGGGCGTCGTTGACGCCGTCGCCGGTCATGGCGACCGTGCGCCCACGGTGGTGCAGGGCCTGGACGACGGCCTTCTTCTGCTCGGGCGTCACCCGGCCCAGGACCTGCGCCCTGTCCAGGGCCGTCGCCAGGCGCTCGAGGTCGTCCGGGTCGCCGACCTCGGTGGGCAGCTCCCGGGCGTCCAGGGCGACGGGCGCGCCGCCGTCGGGTGCCCGCACGCCGGCGGCGCGGGCCACGGCGGCGACGGTGACGGGGTTGTCGCCGCTGATGACCTTGACCTCGACGCCCTGCTCGGCGAAGTAGCCCAGGGTCTGCTCGGCGTCGGGGCGGACCTCCTCACGCAGCAGGACGAGACCGGCCGCCCCACGGCCCCCGGGCAGGGCGGCGTCGCCGTCGGGACCGGTGCCGAAGGGCTGGGACGCCCGGACCAGGGCGACGACGCGCGTGCCCTCACCGGCCAGCTCGCGTGAGCGCCCCAGCAGGCCGTGGGGGTCGTCAGCGCCGTCGAGGACGATCTCGGGGGCGCCGAGCACCCAGGACTCGCCGTCGAGCACGACGCCGGACCACTTGCGGCGCGAGGAGAAGGCGACCGCCGAGTGGGTGCGCGAGGCCACCGCCCGCACCCCCTCGACGAGCCGGCCGTCGGTGCCGGAGCCGATGGGCCGTCCGGTCAGGCCCTCGAGGACGGCCTCGGCGGTGGCGTTGGGGTCCGTGGTGCCCGTCAGCGCGAGCAGGGGCTCGCGCAGGGACTCGGTGGCACCACCGGCGCCGTCGGGCCCCAGGACGTCGTGCAGCGTGATGCGGCCCGTGGTGAGCGTGCCGGTCTTGTCCAGGCACAGCGTGTCGACGCGGGCCAGGACCTCGACGGCCGGCAGCTCCTGGACGAGGACCTGGCGGCGGGCGAGCTTGAGCGAGGCCGTGGCGAAGTTGACGCTGGTGAGCAGGACGAGGCCCTGCGGGACCATGCCGACGACGCTGGCGACCCCCGCCACGAGCGCGGTCCTCCAGTGGCCGTCGGCCAGGGCGGCGGCGGTACCGCCGTCGGCCAGCCTCAGCTGGGACCAGAAGACGAGCAGGCCGACGGGCACAATGACCCAGGAGATCCACCGCAGGATCCGGTTCGTGCCGGCCTGCAGCTCGGAGGTCACGAGGCTGTAGCGCCTGGCCTCGGTGGCCAGGCGGTTGGCGTAGGCGTCGGCCCCGACGGCGGTGGTGCGCACGAGCGCCGTGCCGGCGGTGACGGTGGTGCCCGACAGCACCCGGTCCCCCGGGGCGGGGCGCACGGGGTCCGACTCCCCGGTGAGGATCGACTCGTCGACCTCGAGGCCGTCCGCGTCCAGGACGAGGGCGTCGGCGGGGACCTGCTCCCCGCTGCGCAGGCGCAGGACGTCGTCGAGGACGACGTCGGCGGGGTCGATGTCGTCCTCGTGCCCGTCGCGGATGGCGTGGGCGACGGGGGCGTCGAGGAGGCTGAGGCGGTCGAGCGCGCGCTTGGCCCTGACCTCCGCCAGGGTGCCGGTGGCCGTGTTGATGACGAGGACGAAGCCGAACAGGGCGTCGGCCCAGTGCCCGAGGACGAGGGTGAGGACGAGGGCGACGACGATGATCGCGTTGAAGATCGTGAAGACGTTGCCGCGCAGGATCTGGGAGGCCGAGCGTGAGGTCCGCACCCGGAAGGCGTTGGTGCGCCCCTGCCTCACCCGTGCGGTGACCTCGGCGGCGCTCAGGCCGCTCAGGCCGGTGGCGCTGGGGGCGCCCGTGGGCTCACCGCGGCGACGGGCGCGCCTGGTGCTGCGCCGGGCCCGCCTGTCCTGGCTCTCGCGCGTCACGCGCGCCCCGGTGCGGGCGGCGATGGCGCGTGCGCGCCTGCGCCTGGTGCCCTTGGCGGCACGCCTGCGTCTGCGCTCGCTGTGGCTCACCGCTCACCTCCTCGTGCCCGGCCGGCCCTGCTCAGGCCCGGGCGGCCCGGCTCGTCCCACCGTCGGTGCGCGAGCGCTTGCGGGAGCCGATGACCGAGGCGACGACGGTGATGAGGACGACGACGACGATGAGGCCCAGGGAGACGGCGGTGGTGGGCTCGGGGACGACCTCCCAGTGCTCGCCGCCGTTGATGAAGGGCACCTCGTTGGTGTGCAGGGCGTGGTTGACGAGCTTGAAGCCGATGAAGCCGAGGATCGCGGCCAGGCCGTAGTGCAGGTAGATGAGGCGGTCGAGCAGGCCGTCGATGAGGAAGTAGAGCTGGCGCAGGCCCAGCAGGGAGAAGGCGTTGGCCGCGAAGACGAGGTAGGGCTCGGAGGTGAGTGAGTAGATCGCGGGGATGGAGTCGACGGCGAACATCACGTCCGTGGTGCCCACGGCGATGATGCACAGCAGCAGGGGGGTGATCATCGTGCGCCCAGCGTGGCGGTGGACGAGCTTGCCACCCACGAAGCCGTCGGTCATCGGGATGACGCGGGCGATGAGCTTGACGAAGCCCGTGGGCCTCCACTCCTCGTCCTCGGCGCTCTCCTCCTCGACCCCCTGGCGGGCCTGGGAGACGGCCGTCCACAGCAGGTAGGCGCCGAAGATGTAGAAGATCCAGGAGAAGTTCTCGATGAGGGCGGCGCCGGCGAGGATGAAGACCAGGCGCAGGACCAGGGCGATGACGATGCCCGCGAGCAGGACCTCCTGCTGGTACTTCCGGGGGACCCGGAAGGAGGCGATCATGATGACGAAGACGAAGAGGTTGTCCACGCTCAACGACTTCTCGGTGATGTAGCCGGCGAAGTACTGCTGGCCGTACTCACTGCCCCACACGCCCCACACGATGAGGCCGAAGACGACGGCCATGGCGATGTAGGCGATGGACCACCAGGCGGCCTCCTTCATGGAGGGCTCGTGAGGGGTCTTGACGTGACCGACGATGTCGACGCCGATCATGACGATGATGATGGCGGCCAGGGCCAGCCATCCGAGGACGTGGACCTCCACGTGGTGCTCCTCCGGTACAGGGGTGGTACCGGAGGTCTCCTCCCGCCTCCCCGCCCGCGTGAGGCGCTGGGTGCGGCCTGCGGCGCCGGGGGCCGTCACGGGCCGTGGCCCGCTGCCGGTCCGCCGTGATGACGACGCCGCCGTTGGTGGGAGTACTCCCCTCCGAATCGACAGGGCGAGTCTATAGGCCCTCAGTCCCCCGCAGGCGACCTGCCGCCCGTGGGCGGGCTGTGCGCTTGCGCACCCGCCGGACCCGCCCGGCCCCGTCGGACTTGCCGCCCCCCGTCCGACCCGCCCGGCCCGTCAGGAGGCGGCGCGCATGTCGCGCAGCTCCTTCTTCAGGTCCTGGATCTCGTCACGCAGGCGGGCGGCGAGCTCGAAGCTGAGGTCCTCGGCCGCTTGGTGCATCTGCCGGCTCAGCTCGTCGATGAGGCCCACCAGGTCCTCCTCGGCCGCCCCGGCGAGCCTCTCGCGCACGGTCGCCTCGGCCGCCCTCCTGCGGCGGGCGGTCACGGCCGTGGCCTCGTGCCCGCGGTAGCCGCCGGCCAGGAGCTCCTCGGTGTCGACGTCCTCACGGGCGAGCATGTCGGTGACGTCCGCGATCCTCTTGCGCAGGGGCTGGGGGTCGATGCCGTGCTCGGTGTTGTAGGCGATCTGCTTGGTGCGGCGGCGCTCGGTCTCCTCGATGGCCTCGCGCATCGCGGGGGTCACCTTGTCCGCGTACATGTGGACCTCGCCGGAGACGTTGCGGGCCGCGCGCCCGATGGTCTGGATGAGGGAGGTGGTCGAGCGCAGGAAGCCCTCCTTGTCCGCGTCGAGGATCGCCACGAGGGAGACCTCGGGCAGGTCCAGGCCCTCGCGCAGGAGGTTGATGCCCACGAGCACGTCGAACTGCCCCAGCCGCAGCTCGCGCAGGAGCTCGACGCGGCGCAGGGTGTCGACGTCGGAGTGCAGGTACTCCACCCGCACGCCCCGGTCCGCGAGGTAGGTGGTCAGGTCCTCCGCCATGCGCTTGGTCAGGGTGGTGACCAGGACGCGCTCGTCCTTGTCGGTGCGGGTGCGGATCTCCTCGAAGAGGTCGTCGATCTGCCCCTCGGTGGGCTTGACGACGACCCTGGGGTCGACCAGGCCCGTGGGGCGGATGATCTGCTCGACGACGCCGTCGGAGCGCTCCATCTCGTAGGCACCGGGCGTGGCGGACAGGTAGACGGTCTGGCCCACGCGGTCCTCGAACTCGGCGAAGGTCAGCGGCCGGTTGTCGAGGGCGGAGGGCAGGCGGAAGCCGTGCTCGACGAGGACGCGCTTGCGCGAGGCGTCGCCCTCGTACATGGCCCCCACCTGCGGGACGGTCACGTGCGACTCGTCGATGACGAGGAGGAAGTCCTCGGGGAAGTAGTCCAGGAGCGTGTTGGGGGGAGTGCCGGGGCTGCGCCCGTCCATGTGCATGGAGTAGTTCTCGACACCGCTGCAGCTGCCGATCTGCTGAAGCATCTCGAGGTCGTAGGTGGTGCGCATGCGCAGGCGCTGGGCCTCCAGGAGCCGGCCGTCGCGCTCGAGGACCGCCAGCCGCTCGGCCAGCTCGGCCTCGATTCCCTCGATGGCCTTGGCGAGCCTCTCGGGGCCGGCGACGTAGTGGGAGGCGGGGAAGACGTAGACCTGGTCGGTGGTGGCGATGACGTCCCCGGTGACCGGGTGCAGGGTGGACAGGGACTCGATCTCGTCGCCGAAGAGCTCGATGCGGATCGCCAGCTCCTCGTACATGGGGATGATCTCGACGGTGTCCCCGCGCACGCGGAAGGTGCCGCGCGTGAAGTCGGTGTCGTTGCGCGTGTACTGCATGGTGACGAAGCGCCGCAAGAGCTCGTCGCGGTCGATCTCCTCCCCCACGGACAGGGGGGTCATCCGGTCGACGTACTCCTGGGGCGTGCCCAGGCCGTAGATGCAGGACACGGAGGACACGACGACGACGTCGCGGCGGGTGAGCAGCGAGTTCGTCGCGGAGTGGCGCAGGCGCTCGACCTCGTCGTTGATGGAGGAGTCCTTCTCGATGAAGGTGTCCGTCTGCGGCACGTAGGCCTCGGGCTGGTAGTAGTCGTAGTAGGAGACGAAGTACTCGACCGCGTTGTGGGGCAGGAGCTCGCGGAACTCGGCCGCCATCTGGGCGGCGAGGGTCTTGTTGGGCTCGAGGATGAGGGCGGGGCGCTGGACCTGCTCGATGAGCCAGGCGGTGGTGGCGGACTTGCCCGTGCCGGTGGCGCCCAGCAGGACGACGTCCTTCTCGCCGGCGCCCAGGCGCTCGGTGAGCTCGGCGATGGCGGTGGGCTGGTCACCGCTGGGAGTGTACCGGCTGATGACCTCGAAGGGCTTGTCGGCGCGGCGCAGGTCGGTGACGGGTCGCATGAGCCCAGGCTACGCGGTGGCCGGGCGGGCTCAGGCCAGCGCGGGCAGGACCCGGTGCTCCCAGAGCCAGGCGACGCCGTCGGCGAGGTCCTCCACGGTGCCGTCGTTGACCAGGACGACATCGGCCAGCGCGCGCCGCTGCGCGTCGGTGGCCTGGGCCCGCACGCGCGCCTCGGCCTGGGCCGGTGGCAGCCCGCGCCGCTCGAGCCTGGCCAGGCGCTGGGCCATCGGGGTCTCGACGACGACGACGAGGTCGAAGAGGTCCGCCATGCCCGCCTCGGTCAGCAGCGGGACGTCGTAGACGCCCACGTGGCCGGGGCCGGCGGCCTCGAGCCGCTCGGCGGCGGTCTGGGCGATCCAGGGCAGGGTGATCGACTCCAGGGCGGCGCGCGCCCGAGGGTCGTCGAAGACCCGTGCGGCCAGGGCCGGGCGGTTGACCGCGCCGTCCGCGTCGAGGACGGCGTCGCCGAAGATCGCGCGCAGCCGCTCGAGCCCGGTGGAGCCGGGAGCCAGGGCCTCGCGGGCCAGCGCGTCGGCGTCGACCACGTGGGCGCCGCGCTGGGCGAGCAGGCGCGCGACGGTGGACTTGCCGGAGCCGATCCCGCCGGTCAGGCCCACGCGCAGGGTGCGCACGGGGCGCGGGACCCGGATCCTGCCGTGGCCCTCGCACCAGGCGCGGTGGCGGCGGACCTGGTCGATGAGCTCGACGAGGAGCCGTGCCAGGGCCCCCTGCTCCCGGGCCGTGGCGGGCGCTGCGGTGGCGGGCAGGAGCAGCAGCCCGGTGAGGGTGCCGTCCAGGCCCTGCTCCCGGCAGGCGGCCAGGCAGGCCCCCAGGACGGCCGCGCTCAGGGGGTGGGCGCCGTCGACAGCCTCGGCGGCGGCGCCGTGGGCGCGCAGCCGCCCGGCGAGCGGGCCCGCCGGCCACGTGGCCTCCAGGGGGTCCCCGCCCTCGGGTCGGGCCGTGGCCACCAGGTGCAGGCCGGCGGCCTGGGTGCCGGTGGCCAGGTGCAGGACGACGTCGGGGTGCAGGTCCTTCACGAGCGCGGTGGCCCGGGTGCCGGCGGCCTCGGGGCCGTGGGGAAGGACCGCGCGCTCCAGGCGCAGCAGGCCCGCCCCGGCCAGGCGGATCCTCTCCGGCACCAGGCCCACGAGGTCCCAGCCGCCGGCTGCGGTGGCGCTGGGCGCGCAGGCGGTGACGAGGGCGGTGAGGGCGTGGTCGGCGCCGTTCATGTCCTCGAGGGTATCGAGGCCGCTGCCGCGTGGGTATCCCACCGGCCTCAGTGCTCTCCGCTGACCACCTTGAGGCCGACGACGCAGCCGATGAGCCCGGCCAGGAGGAGGACCTTGATGACGGAGGCGGACTCCGCGCCCGTGACCATGGCGTAGGTGACGGTGGTCGCCGCGCCGATGGCCGTCCAGACGGCGTAGCCGGTGCCGACCGGGACCTCCCGCAGGGCGTAGGCGAGCCCTCCCATGGAGATGACGCAGGAGACGGCGAAGACGAGGGTGGGCACCAGGCGGGTGAAGCACTCGGAGCGGTCCATGGCGGTGGCCCACACGGCCTCGAGGAATCCGGAGAGGATGAGAACGGTCCAGGACATGACGGTCCCTCTCGCTCAGGTGGGGCCGTCCCCAACGGTGGTACCGGCACCGGGTCGTCCCGGGCGAGGCGAGGCTACCAGAGCCCCGGGCTCACGGCTGGGTGGGGCCGGCGACCGGTCCTGCCAGGCTCGCGGCCACGGCCTCCAGCCGGGCGCTGAGACCCGTGTCCGGCTCGCGGCTGCGCACCAGCTGGGCTCGGGCGCGGGACAGGGCCTCCTGGGCGGCGTCGGAGGCGGCCTCGGCCGGCTCGTCGGTGAGCAGCCGCGTCAGGTGCTCGGCGATGAGCGTCATGGCGCGCGCCCCGGTGGCGGCGCTGCCGATCGCGTCGGCCAGGACGGTCAGGCGCTCGCGGGTGCGTGGCACGCCCCAGGAGCGCACGAGCCCGGCCGCCTGCTCCCAGGCGCGCTCCGAGCGGGCCGTGGACCCGCAGTCCCGGGCGGCATCCGCGCCGATGGCCGTGGAGGCCAGGGCGAGCTCCATCCATCCCTGCGAGAGGCACAGCTCGGTGGTGCCCTCGCACTCGCGGGCGGCGCGCTCGCCCGCACCGAGCAGGACGAGCAGGCGGGCGAAGGCCAGGCGCAGCTCGACGACGGTCTCGAGCTGGGACTCGTCGACGACGAGGGCCAGTGACTGGCTGACCTCCTCCGCCGTCGTCATCGCCTGCTCACGCACGCTGTCCACGCCGTAACCGGAGGCGGTGACCAGCACCTCCCGGGTACGGGCCAGCAGGCGCGCCTGGTTGGCCAGGACCCGCCGGTCGGCCACGGCGGCGGTGACGGTGCCGTAGGCGCGCGGACCGAGCGCCCCGGCCGTGGCGGACAGCCGGCGCTCCACCCGCGAGCCCACGCCCGTGCTGCCGTTGCGCATGTCGAAGGAGGCGGCCAGGGCCCGTGCGAAGGCGGTGACGTCCTCGTGGGCGTGGCCGAGGGTGTCCCAGGAGGAGACCTTGAGCTGCTGCCCGGCCCCCGCCAGGAGGATGTCGACGCCCAGGGCCTGCGCCCCGTGGCCGTGGCGCACCGCCTCGGCGAGCAGCTGGCCGGTGCCGACGGCCTGTTGCAGGACGGACCAGGGGGTGGCCGCCGCCGGCTCGGGCGGGGCGGCGTGGCGCAGGAGCGCCAGGCCCCGCTGCCACTGACCGGACAGGGCGAGGTAGCCGGTGACGTCTCCTCGCACGCGCGCCGCCAGGACGCCGGGAACGTCGGAGAGCGTCAGGCGCATGAGGGCGTCCTCGGCCTCGACGCGCTGGCCCTGGGCGAGGTGGGCGAGCAGGACGCCGGACAGGAGCAGGGGGTCCTGGGCGGCGGGCCCGGAGACGGCGGCGGCGGTGCGCACCGCCCCGGTGTCGTCGTCGTGGAGGCGGGCGGTGGCCAGGGCGGCGTGGATGTCGGGGGCGCCGAAGGTGTCCAGGCGTGCCGAGCGCAGGGCGGGCACGGCCTCCTCGGGGGTGCCGAGCGGCCCGCAGAGCTCGACGGCGGCGTAACGCAGGGGCAGGAGCGAGGTGCCGGTGAGCGTGCGCCAGGCCCGGCAGGCGGCGGTGGCCGCCTCGATGGCGTCCAGCGGGTGGGCGGGGTCCTCACCGAGGGTGACGAGCCAGCGCCGGTCCACCTCGGCCACCGCGCCGGCGACGGCGGCCGCCTCCTCGGGTGAGGGCTCGTCGTCGGGGGTGTGGGAGACGAGCAGGTCGAGCAGCCGGGAGGCGGTCCGGGGCCCGCGGGGGTCGCCGGCCGTGTCCAGGGCCTCGGGCACGCTGCTCCAGCGGGTCATCGTCTGCCTCTCGTCCGGGGTCCTCGGGTGGCCGGCTCGGTCCTCCCGGCACAGCCTCGCACGTGGTGCGGTGGCGCGCGACGGGGACTGCGGCCCCGGCCGGGCAGGGACCGCTCCTCACGCCGGGCGCAGGGCCGTCCCCGCGCCTGGACACGGGGACGGGCACGGCGTCGCCCCGACCACCGGGGTGGTCGGGGCGACGCCGAGGTGATGCTGTCAGCCTCCGGGCTCGGGCGCCCGGCTGCTCAGCGTTCTCAGTTGCCGGTCAGCTTCTCGCGCAGAGCGGCCAGCGCCTCGTCGGAGGCGAGGGTGCCGGCGGACTCGGTCGAGGTGGAGGAGTACGAGGTGGCGCCGGCCGGGGCGGTGGCGTCGCCCGTCTCGGTGTCCTCCTCGAGAGCCTTGGCGACCTGGGCCTTGTGGGCCTCCCACCGGGCGTGGGCGGCGGCGTACTCCGCCTCCCAGGCCTCGCGCTGGGCGTCGTAGCCCTCGAGCCACTCGTTGGTCTCCGGGTCGAAGCCCTCGGGGTACTTGTAGTTGCCGTTCTCGTCGTACTCGGCGGCCATGCCGTACAGCGACGGGTCGAAGTCCTCGGAGGCGGGGTCGACGCCCTCGTTGGCCTGCTTGAGGGACAGCGAGATGCGGCGGCGCTCGAGGTCGATGTCGATGACCTTGACGAAGACCTCGTCACCGACCTTGGCGACCTGCTCGGGCACCTCGACGTGGCGCTGGGCCAGCTCGGAGATGTGGACCAGGCCCTCGATGCCGTCCTCGACGCGGACGAAGGCGCCGAAGGGGACGAGCTTGGTGACCTTGCCGGGGACGACCTGGCCGATGGCGTGCGTGCGGGCGAAGGCCTGCCACGGGTCCTCCTGCGTCGCCTTGAGCGACAGGGAGACGCGCTCGCGGTCGAAGTCGACGTCGAGGACCTCGACGGTGACCTCGTTGCCGACCTCGACGACCTCGGACGGGTGGTCGATGTGCTTCCAGGACAGCTCGGAGACGTGGACGAGGCCGTCGACGCCGCCGAGGTCCACGAAGGCACCGAAGTTGACGATGGAGGAGACCACACCGGTGCGGACCTGACCCTTCTGCAGGGTCTGGAGGAAGTTCGTGCGGACCTCGGACTGGGTCTGCTCGAGGTAGGCGCGGCGGGAGAGGACCACGTTGTTGCGGTTCTTGTCCAGCTCGATGATCTTCGCCTCGAGCTCGCGGCCGACGTAAGGCTGCAGGTCGCGCACGCGGCGCATCTCGACGAGGGAGGCGGGCAGGAAGCCGCGCAGGCCGATGTCGAGGATGAGACCGCCCTTGACGACCTCGATGACGGTGCCGGTGACGACGCCGTCCTCCTCCTTGACGCGCTCGATGGTGCCCCAGGCGCGCTCGTACTGGGCGCGCTTCTTGCTCAGGAGCAGACGGCCCTCCTTGTCCTCCTTCTGGAGGACAAGGGCCTCGATCTCGTCGCCGACGGAGACGATCTCGTCGGGGTCGACGTCGTGCTTGATGGACAGCTCACGAGCGAGGATCACGCCCTCGGTCTTGTAGCCGATGTCGAGGAGGACCTCGTCGTGGTCGACCTTGACGACAGTGCCCTCGACGATGTCGCCGTCGTCGAAGTACTTGATGGTCTCGTCGACGGCGGCGAGGATCTCCTCGGTCGAGCCGAGGTCGTTGACGGCGACCGGGGCGGGGCTGGGCGTGTTGGTGGTCATTGAGTGGTTGCTCCGAATGCGGACAGATGGGTCGGGTGGTCAGGTACCGCGCGTCCCCCGTCGCCTCGGGCCAGCCCGGACTGGCACCGCTGCGCGGTGGGGCCCTCACGGGCGCCCAGGGGCGCACCTACAGGACTCTACCAGCACCGTCCCAGCGGAAGAACCTGGCGGTTCCGACGAACAAGGCCCGGCCTGTCATGTCATCAGTCACATGCGGCGCCGCGGCGCGGGGCCCGCGGCCGACGGGCAGGACCTCGGACCCGCCCGGCCGCCCGGGCCTCAGTGGGCGGCCTCGCGCCAGGTGCGCCCCAGCCCGACCGACACGTCCAGCGGCACGGACAGGTCCGCGGCCCCCGGCATCATCCGCCTCACGACCTCCTCGACGGCACCGGCCTCCCCCGGGGCCACCTCGAGCAGGAGCTCGTCGTGGATCTGCAGGAGGATCCGGGAGGCGAGCCCCAGCTCCTCGAGGCGGTCGGCGACGTCGATCATCGCCTTCTTGACGATGTCCGCGGCGCTGCCCTGGATGGGGGCGTTGAGGGCGGCCCGCTCGGCCATCTCTCGGCGCTGTCGGTTGTCGCTCGTGAGGTCCGGCAGGTAGCGGCGACGGCCGAGCATGGTCTCGGTGTAGCCGTCGCGCCGGGCCTGCTCGACCACGTCCTCGAGGTAGTCGTGCACCTTGCCGAAGCGGTCGAAGTAGGCGTCGCGCAGGTCCGTCGCCTCGGCGTTGCCGATGCCCAGCTGCTTGGCCAGGCCGAAGGTGGACAGGCCGTAGGCCAGGCCGTAGCTCATGGCCTTGACGTGGCTGCGCTGCTGGGCGGTGACGTCCTCGACGTCGATGCCGTGCACGAGGGCGGCGACGTAGCGGTGCAGGTCCTCGCCCGAGCGGAAGGCCTCGACGAGGGCCTCGTCACCGGACAGGTGGGCCATGATGCGCATCTCGATCTGGGAGTAGTCCGCGGTGAGCAGGCACTCGTAGCCCCGGCCCACGGTGAAGGCCTCGCGGATGCGCATCCCCTCCTCGGCGCGGGCCGGGATGTTCTGCAGGTTGGGGTCCGTCGAGGACAGGCGGCCGGTGGCTGCGACGGTCTGCTGGAAGGTCGTGTGGACGCGGCCGTCGGGCAGGACCGCCTTGCGCAGGCCCTCGACGGTCTGGCGCAGCTTGATGGCGTCGCGGTGCTCGAGCAGGTGCTGGAGGAAGGGGTGGCCGGTCTTGGCGTACAGGTCCGCCAGGGCCCCGGCGTCCGTGGTGTAGCCCGTCTTGGTGCGGCGTGTGCGCGGCATCCCGAGCTCGTCGAAGAGGACGGTCTGGAGCTGCTTGGGGCTGGAGAGGTTGACCTCGTGCCCGGCCGCCTCGTAGGCGGACTCGGCGGCGCGGGTGACACGGGCGTCGAGCTCGCTCTCGCGCTCGGCCAGGACCGCGTCGTCGACGGCGATGCCCGCGTCCTCCATCTGGGCCAGGCGGGCGGCGACGGGCATCTCCAGGTCAGTGTAGAGCTGTGCGACGCCGCGCGCGGCCATCTGCGCGTCAAGGGCCTCCTGCAGCGGCAGGAGGATGCCGGCGCGGCGGGCGCAGGCGAGCAGCTGGGTCGGGGCGGCGTCGTCGTCGGCCAGCGCCTCGAGGTCGAAGGCGGACTGCTCCTCGCCCGCCGAGGGCGCCGCCTCGTGCCCCGGGGCGTCGAGGTCGATGCCGAGCCAGCGCTGGGCGAGGGAGGCGACGTCGTAGGCGCGCTGCTCGGGGCGGCACAGGTAGCCGGCGAGCGAGGGGTCGGCGACGACGCCGTCGAGGTCGAGGCCCCGGGCGCGCAGGGCGTGCCACACGCCCTTGGCGTCCGCGACCACCTTGGGGTGGTCCGGGTCCGCCAGCAGCTCGGCCAGCTCGGACTCGTCGTCGACACTGAGCTCGGCCAGGTCGACGGCCAGCGCCCGGCGCCCGTCGGTGACGGCCAGCAGGCGGGCGTCGCCCTGCCCGGGCAGGAGCGTGCCGACGACGTCGAGGCCGAGCAGGACACCGGCGTCACCGAGGTGGCGGTGGATCCAGCGGCCGACGTCGCCGGGCTGGAGGTCCCGGCCGAGGACGTCGGTGGTGGGGCCGGTGAGGGCGTCGTCGTCGGTCCCGCCGGGCGCCGCGGAGTCGGAGAAGGTGAGCACGCGCTGGGCGCGCTGGGCGAGGGTGCGGAACTCGAGGGACTCCATGACGCGGGACAGGGCGGCGCGGTCGGCGCCGCCGGCGGCGAGGTCGGCGGCGGGGTCGATGCCGAGGTCGAGGTCCGTCAGCAGGCGGTTGAGCCTGCGGTTGCGCAGGACGTCGTCGAGGTGCTCGCGCAGGGACTGGCCGGCCTTGCCGGTGATCTGCTCGGCGTGAGCGATGACGCCCTCGAGGCCGTCGTAGAGGTTGATCCACTTCGCGGCGGTCTTGGGGCCCACCCCGGGCACGCCCGGCAGGTTGTCGCTCGTCTCGCCGACGAGGGCTGCCAGGTGCGGGTAGCGCTGCGGGGGCACGCCGTAACGCTCCTCGACCTCCGCGGGGGTCATGCGGCGCAGGGTGGACACGCCCTTGACCGGGTACAGGACGGTGCAGCGGTCGGTGACGGTCTGGAAGGAGTCGCGGTCGCCGGAGCACACCAGCACCTCCATCCCCTGCTCCTGGGCCCGTGCGGCCAGGGTGGCGAGGATGTCGTCGGCCTCGTAGCCGGGGGCCGTGACGGTGCGCACCCCCATGGCGGCCAGCACGTCCTGGATGAGCTCGACCTGGCCGGCGAAGGGCTCCGGGGTGGCGTCACGGGTGGCCTTGTAACCGCTGTACTCCTGGGTGCGGAAGGTGCCGCCCGCCAGGTCGAAGGCGACGGCGACGTGCGTGGGCCCCTCGTTCTCCATCAGGGACAGGAACATGGAGGTGAAGCCGTGGACCGCGTTGGTGGCCTGGCCGGTGGAGGTGGTGAAGGAGTCCACCGGCAGCGCGTAGTAGGCGCGGAAGGCCATCGAGTGGCCGTCGATGAGCAGGAGCCGGCCACGCGGCTCGGGGCTGGGCGTGTCGGCGGTCGGGGTGGTCTTGGTGGTGCTCACCGTGCCAGCCTACGGGCATGAGCGATGAGGACGTCCTGGCCGCCCCCTCCCCCGCCGAGCCGCCGGCCGGCGTCGAGGCCCCGGTGGCCTTCCCGGTGCACGGCACGCGCCCTTTCCCCGCCCCGCGGCCGGCCGGCTCGGCCGTCTCGGCGCCCAGCGCCGTGAGGGCGGGCCTGGAGGCCTGGGAGCAGGGCACGCTCATGACGACGCTCGGGATGGAGGTGGTCGAGCGCGGGCGCGAGCGGGTCGTCGTGCGGATGCCGGTGCGCGGGGCCACCCAGGTGGTGGGGATCCTGCACGGCGGGGCCAGCGCGGCGCTCATCGAGACGGCGGCCTCCGTGGCGGCCCGGCAGTCCGCGCCTGAGGGCACGGTGCCCGCGGGGGCGGAGCTGCACGTCTCCCACCTGCGGCCGGTGCGGGCGGGGCACGTGACGGCCGTGGCGGTGCCGGTGCACCAGGGGCGGCGCACGGCGGTTCACGAGGTGACGGTCAGTGACGACGAGGGGCGCACCGTCGCCCGGGGGACCTTGCGCAGCCTCTACACCGAGGTCGGCTGAGGCTCCTCCCGGCCCCGGCTCACTCCTTGCCGCCGCCGACCTGCTCGATGACGGCGTCGGCGACCTCGCGCATGGTGAGGCGGCGGTTCATGGAGGTCTTCTGCAGCCAGCGGAAGGCCTCGGGCTCGGTCTGGCCCATCTTCTCCATGAGCAGGCCCTTGGCGCGGTCCACGCGCTTGCGGGTCTCGAAGCGCTCCTGCAGGTCCGCGATCTCGTTCTCCAGGGACTGCAGCTCCTCGTGGCGGCAGGCGGCGATCTCCACGGCGGGGATGAGGTCCGCGGGGGTGAAGGGCTTGACGACGTAGGCCATGGCGCCCGCGGCGCTCGCGCGCTCCACGAGGTCGGTCTGGGAGAAGGCGGTGAGCATGACGACGGCGACGGAGTGCTTGTCGAGGATCCTCTCCGCCGCGGTGATGCCGTCCATGACGGGCATCTTGACGTCCATGACGCACAGGTCGGGCTCGAGCTCGTCGACGAGGCGCACGGCCTCCTCTCCGTCGCTGGCCTCTCCGACGACCTCGTAACCGGCCTCGGTCAGGGTCTCGACGATGTCCAGGCGGATGAGGGTCTCGTCCTCAGCGACGACGACTCGGCGGCTGGTGGTGGACTCGGGGGCGCTCATGGACTCGTTGCTCACGGGGCAACCTTAGTATGCTCGGGCGCGCTGCGTGCAGGACGGCGGCCGGCCCTGCCGTCCCAGACGCGCGGCAGGGCCCCCGTAGCCCAACTGGCAGAGGCATCCGACTCAAAATCGGAGGGTTGTGGGTTCGAGTCCCACCGGGGGCACGTTCTCGCCCGGCACCCCAGCGACTGGGGTGCCGGGCGAGTCGTCTATGGCCACCTCCTGCTGCTGACGGGCGTCAGCATGGCGAGGGCCCCCTACCGGCGTCCTGCCGGCACGGGGCCCTTTTCGCGTGTGCGTCTCAGATCCGGTAGTCGCCGGTCTCTCCCACGGTGTGCACGCGGATGGAGTTGGTGGAGCCGGGGGTGCCCGGCGGCATGCCGGCGACGATGATGATCTGGTCTCCCGGCTGGGCGAGCGACTTCTCCTGCAGGACCTCGTCGACCTGCGCGACCATCTCGTCGGTGTGGCGGACCTCGGGGGTCTCGTAGGTGGACACGCCCCAGGACACGGAGAGCTGGTTGCGGGTCGTGCTCAGCGGGGTGAAGGCCAGCAGCGGGATGGGAGAGCGCAGGCGTGACAGGCGTCGGGCGGTGTCGCCGGACTGCGTGAAGGTCACGAGGTAGGTGGCGTCGAGCTGCTCGCCCATCTCCGCGGCTGCGCGGGTGAGGGCGCCGCCACGGGTCTGCGGGTAGGAGCCGAGGCCGGCGATGCGCTCGCCGCCGTTCTCCTCGACGTTCTCGATGATGCGGGCCATGGTGCGCACGGCCTCGATGGGGTAGGCGCCCACGCTCGTCTCACCGGAGAGCATGACGGCGTCCGCGCCGTCGAGGATCGCGTTGGCGCAGTCGGAGGCCTCGGCGCGCGTGGGGCGCGGGTTCTGGATCATCGACTCGAGCACCTGGGTGGCGACGATGACCGGCTTGGCCTGACGGCGGGCGAGCTCGATGGCGCGCTTCTGGACGAGCGGCACGGCCTCGAGGGGCATCTCGACGCCGAGGTCGCCACGGGCCACCATGATGCCGTCGAAGGCGGAGACGATGTCGAGCAGGTTGTCGACGGCCTGCGGCTTCTCGATCTTGGCGATGACGGGGATGCGCACGCCGACCTCGTCCATGATCTCGTGGACGTCGGCGATGTCGTTGGCGTCGCGCACGAAGGACAGGGCGATGAGGTCGGCGCCGATCCTCAGGGCCCAGCGCAGGTCGTCGCGGTCCTTCTCGCTCAGGGCCGGGACGGAGACGGCGACGCCGGGCAGGTTGATGCCCTTGTTGTTGGACACGTAGCCGGGGACCTCGACGCGGGTGACGACGTCGGTGTCGGTGACGGCGGTCACGCGCACGGCGACGTTGCCGTCGTCGATGAGGAGGCGGTCGCCGGGGCGGCAGTCGCCGGGCAGGCCCTTGAAGGTGGTGGAGCAGCGCTTGACCGTGCCGAGGACGTCCTCGGTGGTGATCGTGAACTCGTCGCCCTTGTTGAGCATGACCTTCTGGTCGTTGACGAAGGTGCCCAGGCGGATCTTGGGGCCCTGGAGGTCGACGAGGATGGCGACCGACCGGCCGGAGGCCTCAGCGGCGTCGCGCACACGTGCGATGAGGACCTCCTGGTCCTCCGCACGGCCGTGGGAGCGGTTGATACGGCAGACGTTCATGCCCGCGTCGACCAGCGCCTGAACCTGCTCCGGGGAGTCGGTCGCGGGGCCGAGGGTGCACACGATCTTGGCTCTACGCATGGTCTCAGCCTACGGGACCGGGAAGCCAGAATCGAAGCGGTGCGAGCAGCACCGTGACGTTGGGACCTTCGTCACGCGGACGGGGGCGCCTCCGCCTCGACGACCTCCTCGGCCGGGTCCTGCCGGGCCCCCTCCCGGGCGATGACGTCGCTGGGCGGGCGGCGGGAGGCGACGACGTAGCCGACCAGTCCGATGAGCCCGACGACGACCGAGGTCCACACGTTCAGGCGCAGCCCGAGCACGTGCTCGGCCTCGTCGATGCGCAGGTACTCGATCCACACGCGCCCGCAGGCGTAGACCATGAGGTACGCCCAGATGAGCCGGCCCCCGACGGCGCCGTCGCGCGCACGCAGCCGCCTCTCGAGCCACAGGAGGAAGGCGGCGCCCGCGAGGTTCCACAGCGCCTCGTACAGGAAGGTCGGGTGGAAGAGCGTGCCGGAGGCGAAGCCGGCGGGCAGGTGGGCGTCGTCGATCTCCAGCCCCCAGGGCAGCGTCGTCGGCGCCCCGAAGAGCTCCTGGTTGAACCAGTTGCCGAGCCGGCCGATGGCCTGGGCGACGAGGAAGGCCGGGGCGACGGAGTCCGCGAAGGGCCCAAGCCTCAGGTCCCGCCGGTGCAGCAGCCAGGCGCCGGCGGCGATGCCCGCGGGGATCGCCCCCCACACGCCCAGGCCGCCGCGCCAGATCTGCGGGATGAGGGACAGGTCCCCGTCGGGCCCGAAGTACGCGTCCGGTGAGGACAGCACGTGGTAGACCCGGGCCCCGATGATGCCCAGGGGCACGGACAGCAGCGCGATGTCGTAGGTCGTGTCCTCGTCCCCGCCGCGGGCCCGGTAGCGCCGGTGGGTCCACCAGGCGGCGACGAAGATGCCGGTGAGCATGCAGAAGGCGTAGGCGCGCAGCGGGACGGGCCCCAGGTGCCACACGCCCTGCGAGGGGCTGGGGATGGACGTCGCCAAGGCGGCGACGGCAGCGTCAATGGGGTGCACTCACAGGGCCTCTCGGTGGACAGCGTTGAGCAGGGAGGGGTGGGAGCCGGCGGCGACGAGCTCGGCGACGGACTGCTGGGGGTCGGCGGAGCGGATGAGCGCCTCGCCGACGAGCACGACGTCCGCCCCGGTCCTCGCGTAGGTCATGACGTCGCGCGCGCCCGCGACCCCGCCTCCGGCGATGCGGATGACGGAGGAGGGCAGCAGCTCGGCGACCTGCTCGAAGCGCGAGCGGTCCACGCGGCGCGAGGCGGGGTCGCGGGCGTCGACGAAGATCGCGCGGGCACCGGCCTCGACGGCGGTCAGGGCCTCACAGCGCGAGTGGGCCTCGACGACGGCGAGCATGCCCAGCGAGTGCGTGCGCTCGATGAGCGACTCCAGGACGATCGTCTCCAGGCGGGCGTCCAGCATGAGCAGGTCGGCGCCGTGGGCGCGCGCCTCGTGGACCTGGTAGGGGGTGACGACGACGTCGTTGACCATGACGGGCACGTCCACGGCCCGGCGCACGGCGTCGAGGTCCGCGAGGTCCCCGTGGGCGTGGGTGGGCTCGGTGACCACGGAGACGCAGGCCGCGCCCCCGGCCTCGTAGAAGCGGGCGAGCACGGCGACGTCGCCGACGCCGCTGAGGTCGGCGAAGGTGGCGGTGGCGCGCTTGACCTCGGCGATGACGGAGACGGCGCGCCCCTGGGAGCGCAGGGCCCTGGCGGCGTCGGCGCTGCTGGGGACCTGGCGGGCGGCCTCGCGCAGGGCGTCGAGGCTCACGCGCTGCTCGCGCTCGGCGACGGCGGCGCGGGCCGCAGCGGCGAGCTCGGGGAAGTCGATCACGGTGCACCTCCTCGGGAGACGGCGACGTCCTGCGCTCCCATCGTCCTCGGTGGCGCCTCGGCCTGGCAAATCCGTCCCCCGGCCGGGTGGGGCTCAGGCGCGGGTGCCGACGGCGGCCCCCAGGTCCCCTCCGGTGAGGAAGCAGGTGCGTGCTCCCGTGTGGCAGGCGGCCCCGACCTGGTCGACCTCGACGAGCAGGGCGTCGCCGTCGCAGTCCAGGCTCACCGACCTGACGTACTGGTAGTGGCCGGAGGTGTCGCCCTTGCGCCAGTACTCCTGGCGCGAGCGCGACCAGAAGGTCACGCGCCCCTCGGTGAGGGTGCGGCGCAGGGCCTCGTCGTCCATCCAGCCGAGCATGAGGACCTCGCGGGTGTCGTGCTGCTGGATGATCGCGGCGACGAGGCCGTGCTCGTCGCGCTTGAGGCGGGCGGCGATCGCGGGGGCGAGCCCGGTGGGGGCGTGGTCGGTCACGGAGCGGTCTCCTTGGTCGGTGCGTCGGTGCGTCGGTCCGGGGCGGGTGTCAGCGCACGGGGTGGCCGGCGGCGCGCAGGGCGGCCTTGGCCTCGCCGACGGTCATAGTGCCGTAGTGGAAGACACTGGCGGCCAGGACGGCGTCGGCACCGTGGTCCGCGGCCACGGCGAAGTCCTCAGGGCGTCCGGCGCCCCCGGAGGCGATGAGCGGCACGCCCACCCGGCAGCGGACGTCGTCGAGCATCTCGAGGTCGAAGCCGCCGGTGACGCCGTCGGCGTCCATGGAGTTGAGGAGGATCTCCCCGGCGCCCAGCTCGCAGGCGCGCACGGCCCACTCGACGGCGTCGATGCCGGTGGAGCGCCGGCCGCCGTGGGTGGTGACCTCGTAGCCGGAGGGGGTGCTCACGCCCTCGGGGCAGCGGCGGGCGTCGACGCTCAGGACGATGACCTGGGCACCGAAGCGCCGGGAGACCTCGGTCAGCAGCTCGGGGCGGGCGATGGCGGCGGTGTTGATCCCGACCTTGTCGGCGCCGGCCGCGAGCAGGGTGGCGACGTCGTCGACGCTGCGCACTCCCCCGCCGACGGTCAGCGGCACGAAGACCTGCTCCGCGGTGGCGGAGACGACGTCGAGCATCGTGGCCCGGCCCTCTGAGGAGGCCGAGACGTCCAGGAAGGTGATCTCGTCGGCGCCCTGCTCGTCGTAGCGGCGGGCGAGCTCGACGGGGTCGCCGGCGTCCCTCAGCCCCTGGAAGTTGACGCCCTTGACGACGCGGCCGTCCTTGACGTCGAGGCAGGGGATGACGCGCACGGCGACGCTCATGGGTGCTCCTGTCGTTCCGCCGGCGCCCGTGCGGTGGGCGCGCCCTCGGCTCGCGGTCAGGGTAGCGCGCCGGCGACGGCAGCCTGCCGACGTGTCCAGCGCCCTGTCCTAGGAGCCGGTGGGGGTGGCCGAGGGGGTCACGCGCACGACCTCGGGGCTGGCGGTGGGGCTGGGCGCGTCGCTGACGTCGGTGAGCGCGTCCTCGGAGACGACGGCGAGGACGTCGATGACGACGGCGACCGGCTCCTCCCCACGGGCCTGGTCCGCCGGCAAGGACAGGACGACGCGTGAGCCGACCGTGACGTCGACGAGCAGTGAGGAGATGCCCGTGAGGGTGTCCGTCATCTGGATCGTGCCCGGTGCGACGTCCCAGCCGTAGCTGTCCGTGCGCACTGTGGCGTCGTTCCACGAGACCGTCTGGTAGCGGGCGACGACGGTGTCGGTGGAGGACACCTGGGGCCCGTCGCCCTCGATGAGCACGGCGGCCCTCGGACGGGTGGGGGCCGCGAGGCCGTTGAGGGAGACCGACATGGTGCCGTCCGGGTCGAGGACGGCGAGCGGCGTGCCCTCGGGCGGCTCACGGGTGGTCCCGTTGGCGCTCGTGCGCAGGACGTCGACGACGGTGATCTCGGTGCAGAGGCTGCCGTCCGCCGCCTCGGCGGGGGCGCGCAGCACGAGGCGGGTGCCCTCGGTGGTGCCCTCGACCGCGCTGGCGAGCACCTGCCCCACCTGGGAGGCTTCGAGCAGGCCCCGGTAGAGCCGCGTGCCTGCGGCGGTGCCGGTGGTGTTGGTGCCGTCGGTGCCGTTGAAGACCGAGACGGACAGCAGGACCGCGTCCCCGCTGCTGACGGTGCGGCCGTCGCCCTCGAGGAGGACGTCGGTGAGGACGTCGGCGGGGGGCGCGGCCGAGGCCAGCAGGGAGACGACGGGTGTCGAGCCGAGCCGCCCGGCGACCTCGAGCACGTCGGTGAGGGGGGCGTCGGAGCCGACGGCGGGCAGTGACGCGGTGGCCGAGCCGAGGGTGGCGAAGGCGGTGTCCCCGGAGAGCCCACCGCCGCGGTGGGCCAGGCCGAGGGGGACGAGGACGACGGCCAGGACCGCGAGGACGGCGAGCGCGACGGCGGCCTTGCCACGCGGGCGGGGGCGGCCGAGGGTGGCGCCGATGGCGCGCTGGGCTCCGGTGACGGCGGGAGGCTCAGTCGGATCAGTCGGGGCAGTGGCGGCCCCGGGAGCCGGCTCCGGCCCGGCCTGGCGGGTGCGCTCGGCCTCCACCTGACGGGCTCGCTCGAGCTCGCGCAGACGCTTGCGGGTCATGGGCCTGCCATCGGGCGCAGGAGCGGGTAGCACGGGCCCGGCCTCCACGGGCAGCGTGGCGTCGCTGGGCACGGCGGTGCCCGGGGTCGTCTCGTCGTCAGTCATGAGGTCACCGAGTATGTCAGACGTCCACTGTCACGGCCCGTGCCGCCCCTCAGACGCCGGCGGGCACCTGCCCGTCCCGGGCCGCGGCCAGGGCGTCCATCGTCTCCAGCAGGGCGTCGACCCGCGCGTCGGTTGCGGCGAGGGGGTCGCGCAGGGCGACCGGGGCCGTGCGCCCGTCGTCCAGCTTGAGGTTGACCCAGTCCGCGGTGAGGTCGAGGCGCAGGTCCTCGGCCCGGCCGATGGCGGTGCCGCGCAGGTGGGCCCGGGTGGTGGCCGGCGGGACCCGCGTGGCGGTCTCGCAGGCGGCCTCGGGGACCCAGCGTCGCAGCAGGCCGGCGGCCTCCAGGCGTCCGCGCAGCCCGTCGGTGGCGGACACGTCGTGGTAGGCCAGCGCCAGGCGGGCGACCCGGGGGTCGTCCAGGCCGGCTCCTGCGCGCTGCGCGTAGCGGGTGAGCAGCTGGTGCTTGGCAGCCCAGTCCAGCTCGGTGGCGACGTCCTGGGGACGCTGGTGGCGCACGGCGCTCAGGCCCCGCTCCCACAGGTCCAGGACGTCGCGGTGCAGCGGCGTCAGGTCGCTGCCGTGCCCGTGCCGGCTCACGCGCGCCAGGTGCTCCTCCTGCAGGTCGAGGGGGGTGATGGTGCGCCCGTCCGCGAGCTCGAGGAGCACGGTGCCGGTGAGGTCGTGGCAGGTGTCGCGGATCGCGCGCATGGGCTGGGAGAGCTGGAGGTCCGTGAGGGAGCCGCCCTCCTCGAGGTAGGACAGCAGCAGGTCCATCTGCCCGGTCTTGAGCAGCGTGGAGCCCTGGGCGATGTTCGAGTCCCCGACGATGACGTGCATGCGCCGGTAGCGCTCGGCGTCGGCGTGGGGCTCGTCGCGGGTGTTGATGAGGGGGCGCGAGCGGGTGGTGGCGGAGGAGACGGCGTCCTCCATCTGGTCGGCGCGCTGGGAGAAGACGTAGCGCGCGCCGCTGCCGTCCGGCGCGTCCATGACGTGCCCGGCGCCGACGAGGACCTGGCGGGTGACGAGGTGGGCCACGAGGGTGCGGGCGTCGTTCCAGAAGCCTCCGCGACGTCGCACGAGGTAGTTCTCGTGGCAGCCGAAGCCACTGCCCTGGGCGTCGAGGTTGTTCTTGAGCAGGTGGATGCGGCCGGGCACGCCCTGCTCGGTCAGGCGGTCGTTGGCCTGCTGCGCCAGGCGCGCCATGCGGATCTCACCGGCCCGGTCCTGGGCGAGCAGGTCCTCGAGGCGGTCGCACTCGGCGGTGGCGTACTCGGGGTGGGAGCCGACGTCGAGGTAGAGACGGGCGCCGGAGCGGGTGAAGACGTTGGAGGAGCGGCCCCGGGCGACGACGGGGGCGAAGAGCTCGCGGGCGGCGTGGTCCGCGTCGAGCGGCGGCACTCCCCCGGTGGTGGAGGCGCAGGTGATGCCGTACTCCGTCTCGATGCCGATGACGCGACGCGCCGGGGCCGTCACGTCACTCGCCGCCCTTCTGCACGAAGCCCTGGACGAAGGCGGCGGCGTTGGTCTCCAGGACGGCGTCGATCTCGTCGAGGATGTCGTCGACGCCGGTGACCTGGACCTGGCCGGCGGTGGCGGGGCCGAGGTCGCCCGTGTCCTCGGCGGGGCCGCCGGTGGGCTGGATCTGCTCGTTGAGGCTCATGGGGTCAGTCTTCCTCCGGTGGTGGTGCGGGGCCCAATCGGGTCGGGTCAGTCGGTGGCGGGACGCGCGGCGGCGTGCAGCACCTCGAGCAGCGCCCGGGCCCGGTCCTCGTCGCAGGCGACGTCGGGCAGCGCCAGACGCAGCAGGCTCCCACGGCCGGGCACGTCGAGGACGAGGCTCGTCCAGGACGCGGCGACGACCTCGGGCGTGCCGGCCACGGCCCGGCCGCGCACGGTGGCCCGTGTGCCGGACGGGGGCTCGTCCGCAGCCCGCTCGACCTCGGCGTCGGTCACCAGGCGCCGGGTGCGCCCGGCGGCGATGAGCCTCTCCGCGATCCCCTTGCCGGCGCGCAGGTCCGCCCACTGGATGTCGAGGGCCGCCAGGCGCTCGTCGTCCCAGCCGGTGGCGGTGCGCGCGCGCAGGGCCTCGCACAGCTGCTTCTTCGCGACCCACTCGACGTCACGGGCCACGACGGCGGTCGCGTCCGCCTCCTCGGGTGTGCCGAGGGCGGCCGCGTAGGCCTCGAGCCCGTTCAGCACCTCGGCCCACAGGGCGAGGGCGGCACGGGTGTCCGGTCCGGTGAAGGCTCCTGCCCGCGCGTCCTGCTCGACGGCCGTGCGCACGAGGCCAAGATAGCGGCGCTGGATGGCGAGGGCGGTCAGGGGCCCGCAGGCGGTCGCGAGCTCGTGGGTCAGGCTCGTGTCGTGCGACATGGCCCAGTGCTCCTCGACGGGGTCGCGCACGAGCTCGAGGTCGGCCAGGCCCGTGAGCGCGCCGAGGTCCTCACCGCGGGCGTGGGCGCGCTCGAGGTACCACAGCAGGAGGCTGGTGGTGGCGACCTTGAGGTACACGGGTGCGTCGAGGCGGTTGGCGTCGCCGTTGATGACGTGCAGGCGGCGCCAGCGGGCGGCGTCGGCGTGCGGCTCGTCACGGGTGTTGACGATGGGCCGGTTGAAGGTGGTCTGCAGGCCGACGTCGGTCTGCACGTAGTCGGCCCGCTGGCTGATCTGGAAGCCGGCGCGCTCGGAGCGCTGGCCAACGCCCACCCGCCCGGCGCCGGCGATGACGGGGCGTGTGACGAGGAAGGGGATGAGGGCGGCGACCAGCAGGTCGAAGGGCAGGTCGCGGCGCACGAGGTAGCTCTCGTGGGAGCCGTAGGCGGCCCCCTTGCCGTCGACGTTGTTCTTGTAGAGCACGACCTCCTCGGCCCGCGCGCCGTCGTCGCCCTGGGACAGGGCGGTCATGGCGCGCCGGGCGACGACCTCCCCGGCCCGGTCCCAGGTGAGGGCGTCCAGGGGGGTGAGGACCTCCGGTGAGGAGTACTCGGGGTGGGCGTGGTCGACGTACAGGCGCGCGCCGTTGGCCAGGACCGCCGTCGTGGCGCGCGGCAGGGCGGCCTCGGCGTCGCTGGGGCGGGGGCGGGCGCCCCAGGGGGCGGGTGGCAGGTCCTCGGCGGCCTCGCCGGAGGGCGCCGGGCGCGTGGGGTCGTCGGTGAGCATGGAGGGGTGGGCGCTGGCGCGCTCGAGGTGGCCGCCGCGCAGGTCGGCCAGCGGGTCCTCGCCCTCGTAGTCCCAGCGCACGGCCGGCACCGGGGCGCCGTCGGCACCGGTCAGGCCCGGGCGGGAGACGGTGGCGTAGGCGGCGACGACGCGGGCGGACATGGCGACGGCGTTGGCGTAGGGGTTGCCCGGCTGCAGGACCCCGTACTCGGTCTCGAGGCCGACGGCGCGGTGGACGGGCTCGGTCACCACTGCGCCTCCGGCCGCCTGCACGGGCGCCTCCGGCTGGGTCTTCGCCGTCGTCTCGGTGTGCGGCGCGGTGGACGAGCTGCTCACACCTGCTCCTTCCGGCGGGCCGTGTCGATCCCCAGGCGCCGCACGGCGCGGATGGACTCGCCGCGGTGGGCGACGACGCGCGCCCACCCCTCGGGGTTGGTGGCCCCGGTGATCTCCTCGTTCTGGCGGGCCTCAGTGGCCACGGCCGCGAGCAGGGCCGCGGTGGACAGGCCGCCGGGGCCGCCGGCGAGCTCGTCCTTGACGGCCTGGGTCTTGGCCCGCCGCACGACGGCGGCGAGCATGGCGCCGCTGGCGAGGTCCGCCAGGTACAGGGTGCCGGTGGCGCCGGAGGCGTAGGTGATCTCCAGGACCGCGTTGGCGGGCGTGCGCGCGTACAGGGCCCCGACGGCGGCCCGGCACATGTCCTGGGCGGTGGCCCGGGCGTCGCCGTCGTGGGCGGCGAGCTCGGCGGGGTCCAGCGGGAGGTCGGCGGTCAGGTGGCGCGACATGATCTCGAGGGCGCCGACGGCGTCGGGCCGGTCGATGCGGATCTTCACGTCCAGACGGCCCGGCCGCAGGATGGCGGGGTCGATCATGTCCTCGCGGTTGGAGGCGCCGATGATGACGACGTTGCGCAGGGACTCCACGCCGTCGATCTCGGCGAGCACCTGGGGGACGATCATCGTCTCGACGTCGGAGGACACGCCCGTGCCGCGGGTGCGGAACAGGGCCTCCATCTCGTCGAAGAAGATGACGACGGGACGGTCCTCGGCGGCGACCTTGCGGGCCTGCTCGAAGATCGCGCGGATCTGCCTCTCGGTCTCGCCCACGAACTTGCTCAGCAGCTCGGGTCCCTTGATGTTGAGGAAGGCGGCCGAGCGGCCCGAGGCCGCACCGCCGGCGCTGTCGGCCAGGGAGGTGGCCACGGCCTTGGCGATGAGGGTCTTGCCGCAGCCGGGGGGCCCGTACAGCAGGACTCCCTTGGGGGCGCGCAGCCCGTAGGAGCGGTACAGCCCGGGGTGGCGGAAGGGCAGCTCGAGGGCGTCGCGGATCTCCTCGATCTGGGGGCCGAGGCCTCCGATGTCCTCCCAGGAGACGTCCGGGGTCTCGGCGACGACGAGCTGCTCGACGCTCGTGCGCTCCACGCGCCCGGTGGCGACGTCGGCCCGCAGGTCGGCGGCGAGCGTGTCCCCCGGCTGGAGGGCGGCGGGGTCCAGGTGCCCGGCGAGGGTGAGCACGCGGGTGGCGCCGGAGCCGGTGGTGACCAGGGCGCGCGCTCCGGCCCGTCCGGGGGCCAGGACCTCGTCGAGGATGACGGCCTCTCCGGTGTCGGGGGCGGGCAGGGTGTCGACGACGAGCATCTGGTCGTTGACGGCGACGAGCTGGCCGACGCTGAGGCGGGAGGCCTCGAGGCCGGGGTGCAGGCCCAGGCGCATGGTGCGCCCGCCGAGGGCGACCTCGACCTCTGCGGGGCTCTCGAGGGGCGCAGCGTCGGTGTCAACGCAGGCGTGGGAGGCCGCGTGCCCGGGGTCGGTTGGTGCGGGGGCCCGCGTGTGCCGGGCGGCCTCGGCACACGCGGCCGGCAGGGCGGTGAGCAGGGCGAGGGTGACCGGCGGGAGGGTGACGGCGTCGAGCTGGGTGGCCAGCTCGGTGATCTGCTCGCGCGCCGCGGTCAGGGCCGTGACCAGCCGCTCGTTCTTGGCGGCGAGGCTCACGGCCTCGGCGCGGGCCTCGCGCAGCTGGTGGGAGGTGAAGGAGGGCGAGGGCGTGCCCAGGTCCTGCGGGGCGGCGGGCACCTCGGGTGGGGTGGTGGGCCGGGGACGGGCCGGCTGGTGGTGCTGGGACTCAGGCATCGCCGTCGGGCTCCTCGTCATCCGGGGTGCCGCTGAGGACGGGGGTGGCGTCCAGGGGCTGCTTGGCGAGGCTGTCGCGCAGGACGCGTCGGACCTTGCGGTCCGTGCTCGTGCGCTCCTTGACGTCCTCAGGCAGCCAGTAGCCGCCCTCGTCATAGGCGCCGCGGGCGGGCGGGCGCTTGCGGGTCAGCGGCGTGGAGCCGGCGGCCAGGCGGCGGGCGGTGAGCAGGAAACCCGTGTGGGCGACCATTGTGTGGTCCGGGCGCACGGACAGGCCGTCGACGTTCCAGGTGCGCACCATCGACTCCCAGGAGGCGGGCTCGGTGAACAGCGCAGAGTGCCGCAGCGCCTCGACGGTGCGCGAGAGCTGGGTGGTGGTGGCGACGTAGGCGAGGAGGACGCCTCCGGGCACGAGCACGCGGGCGCTCTCGGCGATGTTCTCCCAGGGCGCGAGCATGTCCAGGACGACGCGGTCGACGCTCGCGCCGGCGACGCGGGCGGCGGTGACCTCGGCGAAGTCCCCGGTGCGCAGCTCCCAGGCGGGGTGGTGGCGGCCGAACCAGGAGTCGACGTTGGAGGCGGCGATCTGGGCGAAGTCGGTGCGTCGCTCGATGGACAGCAGGTGGCCGCTCTCCCCGATGGCGGACAGGAGGTTCATCGTCAGGGCGCCGGAGCCGACGCCGGCCTCGAGCACGCGGGCGCCGGGGAAGATGTCGCCCAGCGCGATGACCTGGCCGGAGTCCTTGGCGTAGACGACCTGGGCGCCGCGGGGCATGGACAGGACGTAGTCGGCCAGCAGGGGGCGCAGGAGGAGGAGCTCGTGGCCGGAGGCGGTGGTCAGGACGGTTCCCTCGTCGAGGCCGACGACGTCGCGGTGGTGGAAGGAGCCTCGACCGGACTGGAAGTAGCCGCGGGGGTCGAGCTGGAAGGTGTGCCTGGCGCCCTTGACGTCCGTGACCTGGACGCGCTCGCCGTAGCGGAAGGGGCCGCGTCTCCCGGCCTGGCCCAGGACGTCCTGGGTGAGCATGCGCGGGGGCAGCGTGGGCATGGCCTGCTTGGGTGAGGTCGGGTCCTGCTCGTCGTAGCGCGCGGGCGCTGTGGGGACGACCACCGTGTCCTGGGCGGGGTCGTAGGCGGGGGACGGCGCCTCGTGGCCGGTCTGCTGCTCTTCACTCATCGCAGGGCAGTGTAGTGAGCGGGACCTGGGCCCTGCTGCGGTGTCCACGGTGGAAGGGGCGGGCCCCAGTCCGGGCGCGCTCCGGTAGAGTCCTCCAGTTCCCCTAGAAGCCCGATCCCCAGGAGGCCTGCGTGGCGCTCACACGCCCGGTCCAGCCGGTGCCCGACGACGTCGCCGCCCTTCTCGAGAAACGTGGCTTGCGTGGTCACTCGACGACGACGGACTCCAGCACGTCGAGGTCGGCGCGTACGCGGCGCAGCAGCGCCCGCGCGTCCGTGCCCTCCTCAAGGGCCGACAGGAGAATGGTCCTGGCGAAGGCGGAGAGCGTGGTACCGCGCCGCTGCGCCGCCTGACGCAGCCGCTCAAGCTCGTCATCGTTCATGCGCACCTGCAGCGTCTGAGTGCGCGCGCTGCCGTGCGTGACGACGACGTGAGCGGGTAAGGGTGAGTCCTCCGCCATGAAGCGCTCGGTCTCGAGGGCCCGTTCACTCTCACGGGCCAGGGCGGCAACGGTCTCAGCTGTCATGGGCATCAGTATCAGCCTCCTGAAAGAGCACTCACCGGGCGCCGGTGGGCACCGCCCCGAGGACCGTGCCGCCCTCGACGACGAGCAGCCAGCGCGAGAGGCTGCGGGCCGCCTGGAGCGCGGCAGCGGCCTGCTCCCCCGTCAGCTGGCTGGTAACGGCGCGCGCGGGCAGGGCCGTGCACACCTGGCCGGCGGTGGCGGCGTGCTCGTCCAGCAACCCGAGCTCATCCAGGCCAACGGCGTCAACGGTGCCGAGGAGTCGGACGCCGTCGGAGACGAGCACGAGCCGGGCGCCGTCGGACAGGATGGCACGCACCCGGCTCACGGGTGCTGCAGCATTGACGGTGGCGACGGGCTGAAGGAGGCGGCGCAGGTCGAGGCGCGCTGCGGCACGGCTCCGGCGCCCCAGCCCCAGGACCCTCCAGCAGGTGGAGGCGATGGGCCAGGCCACGAGGACGACGAGCATGAGGTTGAAGGCCTCCGGCTGGCGGTGCAGGAGCACCAGGGGGCGCAGCACCCAGTACCAGGCGATGAGGGCGACGACGCCGAGCCCGCCCCAGGCGGCGGCCCGCAGACCCAGACGACGGCGTCCGCTCACCTGCTCCACCAGCGCGGCCAGGGCGTGCCCGCCGTCGAGCGGAAGCCCGGGCAGGGCGTTGAAGACCGCCAGGGCGAGGTTGACCCAGGTCAGGGCCCACAGGGTGAAGGAGATCCCCAGGGGCAGGTCGAGGGACCGCTGGGCCCAACCGCACAGGGCCCACAGCACGAGGTTGGTCGCCGGCCCCGCCAGGGAGGTCAGCGCGTCCTTCCAGGGCCGCCAGCCGGTGGCGGCGCCGAAGGTCGTGCGCCCGCCCCACAGGTGCAGCTGGTACAGGACCGGACGGCGGCCCAGGAGGGTGCCGGTCAGCCCGTGCGCGAGCTCGTGGAGCAGGACGCTCACGGCCACGCCCATGACGGTGAGGACGACGACGCCGATGACGGTGCCCCAGCCGAGCGCACCGAGGCTGGACTGGACCAGCGGCAGCCAGGAGCCGGCGAGGAGCAGTCCCAGCAGCAGGGAGGTGGGGGCGACGACGACGGGGGCCCCGCCGACCGTGCCGAGGACCCATCCCCGGGCGCTGGTTCGTGCGGGTCGCTGCGTGGAGGTCATGACGGGGAGCCTAATGGTGACACGGGCGGGACAGCCGCACCGGTCTGCCCGGGCCCCGCACCGGGCGAGCAAGGACGGGCGTGCGCCGGGCTCCACAGCAGCGCGGGGTGAGGCCGCGCACGCCCGGGCTGGGGAGCCGTGCCAGCGCGTCAGGATAGGTTCGTGGTGTGAGCACGACGAGCGAGACGACGAGCGACAGGCCCCGGGCCACCGGCCCCGGTGCCCGCAGACCCACGGCCCGCGGCCCGAGGCGCACCGCCCTGTCGCCGTCGCGGGCGAAGGACTTCCTGCAGTGCCCGCTCATGTTCCGTCTGCGCACGGTGGACCACCTGCCCGAGCCCGGCTCCCTGGCCACGCACAAGGGCACGCTCGTGCACGCGGTGCTGGAGCGGCTCTACGACCTGCCCGCGCCCGAGCGCCGCCCGGAGGCGGCCCTGGGCATGCTGCCCGCGCAGTGGCAGGCCCACAGGGAGAGGAACCCTGTGGTCATGGACCTCTTCGAGTCCCCCGAGCAGGTCGAGCCGTGGCTGGAGGAGGCGCGGGCTCTCCTGCGCTCCTACTTCACGATGGAGAACCCCACACGGCTGGAGCCCGCCGAGCGCGAGCTCTTCGTCGAAGTCGAGACCGAGGGGGGCCTGCTGCTGCGGGGCTTCGTCGACCGCCTGGACGTCGCCCCAGACGGGGCGATGCGCGTGGTCGACTACAAGACCGGCCGCTCCCCCGCGCCGCGCTTCCAGGAGGAGGCGCTGTTCCAGATGCGCTTCTACGCGCTCGTGCTGCTGCGCCTGCGCGGCCAGGCGCCCCGGCGCCTCCAGCTGCTCTACCTGCGCGACGGGCGCACCCTCACCCACGACCCGCGCCCGGGCGAGCTCGACTCGGCGCAGACACGCCTGGAGCGCATCTGGGACGAGGTCGAGGACTGCGCCTCACGGGGCGAGTTCGCGCCGCAGCGCTCACGACTGTGCGACTGGTGCGCCTTCCAGTCCTCCTGCCCGCTCTTCGGGGGCACGACCCCGCCCCTGCCCGAGGAGGGCGTCGCGCAGCTGCTCACGGCGCGCCGCCCGGCCGCCTGATCGGCCGGGGAGCGCCGCCACTCGCCTACGGTGGGCCCATGGAGCATCGCAGACTGGGCCGTACCGGCCTGAGGGTCTCGTCGGTCGGCCTGGGCACGATGACCTGGGGGCGGGACACGGACGAGATCGAGGCCCGTGACCAGCTCGACGTCTTCCTCGACGCGGGCGGCACGCTCCTGGACACGGCCGCCTCCTACTGCGAGGGCCTGAGTGAGGAGGTCATCGGCTCGCTCCTGCGCGAGCACGTCGACCGCCAGGACGTCGTGCTCGTGTCGAAGGCCGGCGTGCGCACCTGGCGCACCGGGGACCGGCCCGCGGCCGCGGACGCCTCGCGCGGCACCCTGCTGGACACGCTCGACGCCTCCCTGCGCCGTCTGGGCACCGACCACCTCGACCTGTGGCTCGTGCAGGTGCCGGACGCCACCACCCCGATGGAGGAGACGGTGGACGCCCTGCGCCTGGCGGTGTCCTCGGGCCGTGCCCGTTACGTGGGCGTGTCGAACCACCCGGCCTGGGCCAGCGTGCACGCGGCGGACCTGCTGCGCGAGCACACGGGTCCCGGCATGGCGGCGGTGGAGGTCGAGCACTCGCTGCTGGCGCGCGGCGCCGAGCGCGAGATCCTGCCCGCGGCCGGAGCCCTGGGCTTCGGGGTCATCGGCTACGCCCCGCTGGGGCGCGGGGTCCTGTCCGGCAAGTACCGGGCGACGGTCCCGGCGGACTCGCGCGGAGCCTCACCGCACCTGCGCTCCTACGTGGCCCCCTACCTCCAGCCCGGACGCGAGGGCGTGGTCGAGGCCGTGGCGACGGCGGCGGCGGGCCTGGACCGCAAGCCCGTGGAGGTGGCACTGGCCTGGGCCCGCGAGGCCCCGGGGGTCGCCTCGACCGTCGTCGGGGCCCGCACGCCCGCCCAGCTGCAGGGGGCGCTGGCGTCCGAGGACCTGGTGCTTCCCGCGCAGATCCGCCACGCGCTCGACGACGTCACCGCCCTGCCTGCCTGACCTGTCCCAGGCGGTCAGCGGCGTGCCCGCGGGGCGGGCGGCCCCGCCGCGCCGGGTGACAGCTGAGGGGCCCGCACCGATGGTGCGGACCCCTCAGGTCAGGACGGGCGCGTGGGCTCAGTCCTCGTCGTCGTAGTCCTCGTCCTCATCATCGTCGTAGTCGGCGTCGTCGTAGTCGTCGTCCTCGTCGGCGTCGACGATGTCGAAGGGCAGCTCGATGCCGTGGGCCGTGAAGAGGGCGTCGTCGTATGTGAAGAAGGCGTCCTGGAGGGTGTTCTCCGCGGCGACGACCGCGGGTGAGAGCTCATCGCCTGCGGCTGCGGCGTCCAGGTGCGCCTCGAAGGCGGCGATGAGTCGGTTGAGCGCGGACCGCGGGTCATTCGTCATGCCGTCAGAATACCGGCACGAGCGCCGCCCGCGTCCAGACCAGGGGTCCGGGCACGGGCGGCGGGGCACCGGGGCCGGGCGCACACCCCGACGGCGCTCAGCCGTCAGCGCGCCCAGCGGGCTCACTCCTCGAGCCCGAGCTCCTTGGTGATGTAGCCCAGGAACAGGTCCTCGCCCTTGAAGCGGGCGGTCTCCTCGGGGCCGACGACGACACGCACGCCGTCGCGCAGGACCTGGGAG
The DNA here is from genome assembly GCF_023369555.1 of Actinomyces sp. AC-20-1. Taxonomy (GTDB): domain Bacteria; phylum Actinomycetota; class Actinomycetes; order Actinomycetales; family Actinomycetaceae; genus Actinomyces. Next base: position 65,750 of record NZ_JACJVC010000006.1, read on the forward strand.
GCGCCGCCGTCGGGGCCCAGCGGCAGCACGACGAGCTCGGGCTGGGGCTGGTAGGTGGCCGTGGCCTCACCGCCGGCGATGAGGGAGCGAATGTTCTCGGCCACGACCTTGGCGTGGGCGCGGGCGGCGTCAGCGCGCTTGGACTCGCGCACGTCGGTGATGTCGCCGACGGCCCACACGCCCGGGTGGTCGACGACGCGCAGGTGGTCGTCCACGCGGATCGTGCCGTTGTAGTGGCGGATGTCGTCGTAGTCGTCGCCGAGGAAGCCCGTGGCGGCGGACGAGCCCCAGGCGCGGAACCACATGTCCGCCTCGAGACGACGCCCCCCGGTGGTGGGCACGCGGAACGGGGAGAGCACGCCCGGGTCCACCGGGGGCAGGGCGGCGAGCGTCTGGCCGGTGAGGACCTCGACCCCGCGCTGCTCGAGCTGGAAGCGGATGGCCTGGCGCAGCTCGGGCTTGTAGTCCTTGGCAGCGAGGATGTCCTCGGCGGCCTCGAGGAGGATGACCTCGACGTCGGGGAAGGCGGAGGTGATCTCGCCGACGAGCTCGATGCCGACGTCGCCGCCGCCGACGACGAGGACACGGCCGGCCTGCTCGAGGTTGGTGTGCATGCGCTCGATGCGGGCCTTGGCGACCACGGAGGAGGACTCCAGGTGCTTTGCCGGGAAGGGGTAGACGGTGCCGGTGGCCAGGACGAGGTGGTCGGCCTCGATGGGGCCGACTCCCCCGGAGACCTCAACGGTGGTGCCCTTGACGGCCAGGGCGGTGCCGTGGACGACGCGGCCGCGGGTCAGCAGGCGGTCGTAGGGCATGAAGATCTTCTCGGCCCACTCGCGGTCCACGGCGGCGCGCAGGGCGGCGGCGTGGTTGACGAAGGTGTCCTTCTGCTCGACGAGGGTGACCTCGGCGACGTCGTCGAGGGCCTTGGCGACGGTGATTCCGCCGTAGCCGCCTCCGACGATGGTGACGCGAACCATGGTGTTCCTTCCAGTCCTGGGCTGAGATCGTGGTCCTGGTGGCGCGCACGCCGCGCGTGCGGGCAGGGCCGGTCCGGGCGACAGTGTAGCCGGGACCTTCTTCCTATACAGCGTCCCGGGTGCCCCGGTTCGCGGGGTCCCGTCGGCTCAGTCCCCCAGGCCGAGCACCCCGGCGACGTCCGGCTGGAAGAAGCCGGGGCCCTTGAGGACCTTGCCGTCCTCACGGTAGATCGGCCGGCCGTCCTCACCGAGCTTGGACATGTTCGAGCGCTGGACCTCGGTGAGCACGGCCGCCAGGTCGATGCCGGTCTCCAGGGCCATGCCGTAGATGACGTAGACGAGGTCCGCCAGGGCGTCGGCCGCCTCGACGGTGTCGCGGGTGCCGTCGTCGGCGGCCACGGCCCGCGCGTAGGCCTGCTCGACCTCGCGGCGGGCGCAGCGGCCGTAGACCGCGCCGGTGAGCTCGGCGAACTCCTCGGCGATGAGGCTCATGCGCATGCCCAGGCTCGGGCGGTCCAGGCTCGGCCCGTCGGTGCGGATCGGCAGGCCGTAGACCCGGTGGAAGCGGCGCACGAGGGCCTCAGGGTCGTCCCCCTCGCGCCGTCCCACGCCGTCCTGGGCGACGAGCGGGGTCGCGTCGCCCTGGGTGTTGGCCGAGCCGTGGCCCCGGCCGGTGGGCTCGGGCGAGACCGGGGCCGGGCCGTCCCAGGGGGCCTGGGGCTCGCGCGGGTCCGTGGGCAGGAGGGTGGCGCGCAGGGAGTCGACGAGCTCGCCACCCTGCGCGAGGGCGGCGCGGGTGCGCCCGTCGGAGACGAAGCCGAGGCGCCAGGCCACGCGCCAGGAGGCCCAGTTGGGCACGCCGTCGTGGATGTCGCAGGCCCAGCCGAGCGCCTTGACCGGGAAGGGGCCGATGGGGTCGAGGACGACGTCGATGAGGGCGCGCACGGCCCGCAGGATCGTGCCGCGCCCGCGCGCCTCGGGAGCGAGCCAGTAGCCGACCTCTCCGCGGCCGCCGCCGTCGCGCCGGACGTCGACCATGCCGACGAGCACGCTGCTGCCGCCGTCGGCCGGGACCTCGCGCACAGCGAGGGTGGCGCCGGTGCTGCTGGCCCAGCCGGGCTCGACGGCCGTCTCGATGAAGGCGACGGCGTCCTCGCGCCGGTAGGGCGAGGGGACCATGGTCCAGGCCTGGATGGCGGGGTCCTGGCAGATCTCGGTGACACGGTCGACGTCGGCGGCGGTGGGGGTGCTCAGGAGGAGCTCGGGCAGGGTGTTGCCGTCGTGGGTGGCGGCCGGCACGCGGATCTCGAAGGGCTGCATGGCTTCCGATGCTAGTCCAGCCCGGTGGGCGCCCGGCCGTGCGCCTCAGGCGGTCGGCAGCGTGCTCTCCCGCCTGCCACGGCGCAGAACGGGCCAGCTCAGGGCCAGGATGAGCCCACCGGACAGGCCGTAGACAAGAGCCACCCAGGTGCCGTGGGCGTCAGCGAACCAGCCGACGACCGGCGGGGCCACGAGCATGATGACCCGGGCGAGCCAGGAGACGATCGTCAGTCCCAGCCCCGGCCTGAGGCCGGGGATGTCGTCCGCGGCGGCGTAGGCCACGGGAACGGCCACAGAGCAGCCCGCCCCGGCCACCACCATGCCCAGCAGCGTGCCCGCCACCGAGCCGGTCACCAGGGCGATGCTCATCCCGGCGGCGACCAGGGCGCCTCCGCCGGCGATGACGACGCGCGAGCCCAGCCGGTCGATGACCGCGTCCCCCACCAGCCGTCCGACGATCATCGTCGTCTGGAGGGCCACCAGGCCCATGCCGCGCAGCGAGGGGTGGACGCCCTGCTCGGTCAGGAGCAGTGAGGACCAGCTGGCGGCGACGTCCTCGGGGAACATGGCGGCGGCGCACATGATGCCCAGCACGAGCGTGACGCAGGCGGTCATGAGCCTGCCGAGTACTGCGTCGGCCCTGGGGGCCGCCCCGCTGCCCCTGCCGCCGTCCGCGCTGTTGGCAGGCCCTGCGATGTCGGCCGGGACCGGGCTGCCCGCACGCTGGTCGTCACGGTCCGGTCCCTTGATCGTCATGGGCAGGGCCGCCAGGCAGACGGTGGCGAGCAGCGCCAGGGTCAGCAGCATGTGCACGCGCACCGGCACACCCCACCCGGCCAGTGCCTGCCCCATGGTGGCGCCCGTGACGGCGCCCAGGCTCCAGGCGGCGTGGAAGGAGGTGATGATCGAGCTGCCCCACCGCCGCTCGACACGCAGTCCGTGGGCGTTCTGAGCGACGTCGACGATGGCGTCGGAGCCGCCGATCCACGCCAGGCTCAGGGCGAGGCCCAGCCAGGTGTCGGTGACGCCCGCGCCCACCAGGCCCAGGCCCAGGCCCACCATCCCCAGGCTGGCGACCCGGGCGGAGGTGAAGCGGTCCACGAGCCAGGAGGCGGCCAGCCCGGCCACCAGGGCGCCCACCGAGCTGAACATGATGGCTTGGCCGAAGGCGGCCTTGGTGATGCCCAGGTGCTCGAGGACCTCGGGGTAGCGCGGGACGAGGTTGGAGAACCCGAGGCCGTTGGCGAAGAAGGTGAGGTAGACGGCGACGCGGGCGCGCACCAGGGCGGGTGGGTGCCGGCGGGCAGCAGTGCCAACGGTCACGGGGAAGCCGCCTTGTCATCGGGAGAGACCTGCCCGCCGGAATCTACCAGGTGGCTGTCGTCGAGTCGGTACGGGGTCGGGGTGCTGCCATGACGAAGGCCCCGACCATGCTGGTCGGGGCCTTCGCGCCGGGTGTCCGAGGGGGGACTTGAACCCCCACGCCCGTTTAATAAGGCACTAGCACCTCAAGCTAGCGCGTCTACCTATTCCGCCACTCGGACATTGTCTCCGCCACCGCCGGGTCCTCAACCCCGCTGGCGACGGAGAGAAACTTAGCACGGTCCCCGCTGAGCCGGGCAAATCGGCTGCCGGTGCGGTGCGTCACAGGAACCCGGGCCCGCGCCGCACCGGGGAGCCTCACCAGCGTGCCTCAGCCGAGCGGCTCGACGACGACGCGCGTGCCGACGGACAGGGCCTGACCGGGTGCGAGCACGGCCTCGTTGCCCTTGATGACCGCGTTCTCCACGCACACGAAGGTGGGCCACTCGTCGTCGGCGAGGTCCGTCATGGCCCCGATGGTCTCGCTCCCGGGGTTCCAGACGACCGCGTTGGGCGTGTCCTGTCCGGCGATGAGGAGGCGGCGGCCCTTGGCCGGGTCGTTGACCGTGATCGTGTGGCCCGTGGCGGGCACGTCGTAGACGCGGTCCGTCAGCCCGCGCAGGACCACCGTGCCGGGCAGGTGCTGGCCCGGGCCCTCGGCACGCGTCCAGAACACGCGGTCCTCAAGGCCGTCGATGGTGACCGCGGTGACGTCGCCGACGCTGTAGTAGGTGTGCAGCGCCATCTCGACGGTCCTCGGGGCGCCGCCGCTGTTGCGCGCCGACAGCGACAGGGTGAGCTCCTCGCCCACCCCGACCTCGTAGAGCCAGCTGAGCCCGTCGGCCTCGAGACCGAGCAGGGCGTCGACCCCGCCGTCGGGACGGGAGGTGACACTGCGCAGCTGCCACTGGGCCAGTCGGACCGTGCCGTGCATGGGCTGCTTGTCCTCCTGGGGCCCGGTGGAGAACCAGGGGGCGCACAGCGGCACCCCACCGCGGATCGCGCGGACCCCGTCGAAGACGGCGTCGCGCGAGAGGAAGAGGACCTCGCTGCCTCCGCGCGGGCGCCAGGAGGCCAGGTGCGCGCCGTGGAGGTAGATCTCGGCGGAGCCGGCCGGGGCGTCGATGAGAAGACGGGGCTGGCCCCCTCGTCCGGCGCTGAGGGCGGCGGTGCGGGGAAGGGACACGTTCGTGTGGTGCACGGTGCTTCCTTGTCGTCGGGTGCCGGGGCACGCGCCCCGCGGCAGGTGGTCGGGGGCCCGGGACCACCCTAGTAGTCTGTGACGCGTATCCGAGGCTCAAGCAGGAGGAGACGCGCGTGGACGCCCTGAGACCACCCGGGCCCCTGCCGACGCCGGTGACGGCCGTGCTCCTGGACCTGGACGGCACGCTCATCGACTCCGGCCCCACGATCCTCGACGCCTTCAGCCGCACACTGACCGACCTGGGCCTGCCCGTGGGCAGCCGCGAGGAGCTGGGCGTGTTCATCGGCCCGCCCCTGCACGAGGGCTTCCGCCTGCACGCGGGCCTGGAGGGTGAGGCCGTGGACGAGGCAGTGCGCGTCTACCGCTCCCACTACACCGGGCACATGCACGAGGCCCCGGTCTACGACGGCGTGCCCGGGCTGCTCGACGACCTCGCCGCCGCGGGCGTGCCCACCTGCCTTGCGACCTCGAAGCGGGAGGACCTCGCGGTGAGGATCCTTGAGCGCAATGGGCTCGTCTCCCGCCTGACAGCCACGGCGGGCGCGGACCTGGCGGACCGGGGAGGGCGCAAGGCCGAGGTCATCGCCACCGCGCGACGGCGCCTTGCCGAGGCTGGGGCGGACACCTCGCGCCTGGTGCACGTGGGTGACCGCGCGCACGACGTCGAGGGCGCCCACGAGGCCGGGGTGGAGTGCGTCGGGGTCCTGTGGGGCTACGGGGACGCCGCGGAGCTGGCCGAGGCCGAGTGGCTCGTCGGCTCCCCCGCACAGCTGCGCCACCTGCTCGCCCGGCTGACCGGCCTGCCCCTGGGTGAGGCCTCCCCGGAGGCGGGGCAGTGAGCGCCGGGCCCCGGGAGGGCGTCGGCGGGGCCTCCGCCGAGGGAGGTCCTGCTGCGCAGCCGGCGGCCTCCGGCTCCGTGCCCCCTGTGCCCGCTCCCGCACGGCCGGGGAACGGTCTTCCCCACCTGCTGCGTCGTGCCCGGCGCACCCTCAGGGCCCAGATCGACCGGGCGGAGCAGCGCCGTGAGGAGCGCCGTCAGGTCGTGCTGCGGCTCGAGCCGGGCACGGTCATCGCCCCGGCCTCCATGGCCGTCGCCCAGCCGGAGCCTTCCCCCGACCGCCCCGTCGAGGAGCCCGACGGCGCCGAGCCCCGAACCTCGCCACTGGACTCGCTGCCCTCCTGGCTCGTGCGCGGTGGCATCGGCGCCTGGCTCCTGCTGGGCATCCTCATCGTCGTCAGCCTCGCGGTCTTCGCGACCTCGCAGATTGTGCCGGTCTTCATCGGGATCTTCATCGCGCTCGTCGTGACCTCCCTGCTTGAGCCGGTCGTCGACCTGCTGGCGCGGGTGATGCCCCGCTACCCGGCGACCTTCCTGGCCCTGCTGGGCGCGCTCGGCGTCGTCGCGGGCCTGGTCACCTACGTCGTCACCTCGGTGACGAACCAGTGGTCCTCGCTGGCCCGGCAGTTCTCCAGCGGTGTCACGACGATCCTCGACTTCCTGGAGAACGGGCCCCTGCCGCTGCACCTGACCCAGCAGGAGCTCGTCAACCAGTTCCACTCGTGGCTCGAGAAGGGCCAGCGCTACGTGGAGTCGAACGCGCCGACGCTGGCCAGTGAGGTCCTGTCCAACGCGGGCACGGTCGTGGAGGTGTTCACGGTCCTGGCCCTGGCCCTGTTCTGCACGATCTTCTTCCTGGCCTCCGGCGGGCGCATGTGGCGCTGGTTCCTCAACGAGATGCCGACGGCGATGCGCCCGCGGGTGCACCGGGCCGCCGGGGCCGGCTGGTACACCTTCGCCGGCTACGCGCGCGGCACGATGATCGTGGCGCTGACGGACGCGATGATGGCGGGCGCTTTCCTGCAGGTCATCGGGATCCCGCTCGCGGCGCCCCTGGCGGTGCTCGTGTTCATCGGGGCCTTCATCCCCATCGTGGGAGCCCCGGCCGCCATGATCGTGGCGATGATCGTGGCGCTGGCCTCCAAGGGGCTCGTCATGGCGATCGTCGTGGGCCTGGGAGTGGCGGGGATCGGCCAGATCGAGGGGCACATCCTCCAGCCGCTCATCATGGGCCGGCAGGTGTCCCTGCACCCGGTGGTCGTCATCATCGCGGTGGCCGTGGGGACCTACGCGGCCGGGCTGCTGGGCGCGATCGTCGCGGTCCCGGTGGTGAGCGTGGCGTGGTCGGTGTACTCGGTGCTGCACACGAAGGACGCGCCGGTTCAGGGCGAGCTGCCTCGTTTCCAGGCGCCGCGCTAGGTTCCGCCTCTCCCCGTCCCTCGACCTCCTCGGTTTGCGCTCGAAACCACGGGGATCTCCCAGGGAGTTCGGACGCAAACCGAGGAGGTCGGCGGCACAAAGGCGCACCGGGGCCATAAGTACGCATCCCCGCCACGTCACGGGCCCACCCACCACAACCGGCTCAGGCCCAGTCCCGGCTGCCGGTGGCAGGGACGCCTCCCAGGGCCTCGAGGCGGTCGGCCCGCAGGGCGGTGACGCCTTCGGCGCTCTCGACGGTGCCGGTGACGACGACGGCCACGGCCCTGTGCCCGACGCCGCGGTAGCGCCTCCACATGCCGGCGCTGCAGATGACGTTGAGCAGTCCGGTCTCGTCCTCGATGTTGAGGAAGATGGTGCCTGCTGCGGTGTGGGGACGCTGGCGGTGCGTGATGACGCCCGCCGCCCGCACCCGGTCGCCGTGGAGGGCGGTGCCGCCTCGGGTGAGCGCGTCGGCGCTCAGGACGCCGTCGGCCTGCAGCAGGGGGCGCAGGAAGGCCAGGGGGTGGGTGGAGGTGGACACGCCGGTCAGGCGCAGGTCGGCGACGTGCTCCTCGTAGGCGCTCATGCCCCTCAGCTGCGGGGCCCGGGCGCCGGGCGTGGTCCCGGGAAGGGTGGGCTGGTACCAGGCGGCGGGCGGCTCGGTGCCGGGGCCCGGGGCGTCGGTCCCGAACCGCCGGGCCGGACGCGCGGCGTGCCGGGTCCCGTGCTCGCCGGCCAGGGCACCGGCGGCCCACAGGGCCTCGCGGCGGCCGGCCCCGAGGCTGGTGAGGGCCCCGGCGGCGGCCAGGTTCTCCAGGCGTGCGCGGCTGAGCCTCACACGGCGGGCGAGGTCGGCGACGTCCCGGTAGGGTCCGTGGGCCTCGCGCTCGCTGACGATCTCCTGAGCGGCGCCCTCACCGATGCCCTTGACGGGCGCCAGGCCCAGGCGCACCGCAAGGTCCGGGTGGACGTCGAGGGGGCTGAGGGCGGAGGGGGCGGGGCCGGCGGGGCGGATGGCGCCGTCGGGAACCCGCTCCACGCCGGCCTGGACGCCGGAGCGGTTGACGTCAGCGGGCTCGACGCGCACCCCGTGACGGCGGGCGTCGCCGACGAGGGTCTGCGGCGACCAGAAGCCCATGGGCTGGGCGGCGAGGACCCCGGCATAGAAGTCCTCGGGGCGGCGGACCTTGAGCCAGGCGGAGGCGTAGACGAGGTAGGCGAAGGAGAAGGCGTGGGACTCGGGGAAGCCGAAGTCGGCGAAGGCGCACAGCTTGTCGTAGACGGCCTCGGCGGTGGGGGCGTCCACACCCCGCCGGACCATGCCCTCCACAAGCCGGGAGCGCAGCGCCTCCATGCGCGCGTGGGAGCGTTTGGAGCCCATGGCCTGGCGCAGGGCGTCAGCCTCGGCGGGGGTGAATCCGGCGGTGTCGACGGCGATCTGCATGAGCTGCTCCTGGAAGAGCGGCACGCCGAGGGTCTTGGCGAGGGCCGGCTCGAGCAGGGGGTGCAGGTAGGTGACGGGCTCCTGCCCCAGCCGGCGGCGGATGTAGGGGTTGACGGCGTCGCCCTGGATGGGGCCGGGGCGGATGAGGGCCACCTCGACGACGATGTCGTAGAAGGTCGAGGGGCGCAGGCGCGGCAGGGTCGCCATCTGGGCGCGGGACTCGACCTGAAAGACACCGACGGTGTCCGCGGCGCTCAGGAGGCGGTAGACGGCGGGGTCCTCCTCGGGCAGGGTGTGCAGGCCCCAGGGGCGGCCGGTCTGAGCGGGGCGCACGGTGCCGTCGGCCTCACGGGTGAGCTCGGGGACCGTCTCGCTGCGCTCGGCGAGCGTGGTGAAGGCCAGGCGCAGGGCGGTGAGCATGCCCAGGCCGAGGAGGTCGAACTTGACCAGGCCGGCGGCGGCGCAGTCGTCCTTGTCCCACTGCAGGACGGTGCGCCCCTCCCGGGCGGCCCAGCGCACGGGGCAGACCTCGGTGACGGGTTGGGCGGCGAGCACCATGCCGCCGGAGTGGATGCCGAGGTGACGGGGCAGGAGCAGCAGGCGCTCGGCGACGTCGAGGACCTGCTCGGGCGGCTCGTCGTCCAGGGGCTGGGCAGCGGTGTCGCGCACCCGGGACCAGTGGTGCCCGAGGGACCGGGTCCAGGCGTCGATCACCCCAGGTGGGTGGCCCAGGGCGCGGGCGGCGTCGCGCACGGCGGAGCGGGGCCGGTAGGAGATGACGTTGGCGACCTGGGCGGCGCAGTCGCGCCCGTAACGGGCGTAGACGTGCTGGATGACCTCCTCGCGGCGGCAGGCCTCGATGTCGAGGTCGATGTCCGGGTAGCCGGACCGGCCGGGCGACAGGAAGCGCTCGAAGAGCATCCGGTGGCGCACGGCGTCGACGGCGGTGATGCCCAGTGCGTAGCAGACGGCGGAGTTGGCGGCGCTGCCCCGGCCCTGGCAGAGGATGCCGGCCTTCTCGCAGAAGTCGACGACGCTGCGCACGATGAGGAAGTAGCCGGGGAAGCCCAGGGACTCGATGACGTCGAGCTCGTGGGACAGGACCCTCCAGGCCTGCGGGTCCTGCTCCTCGGTGCCGTAGCGCTGCCGGGCGCCCCGGTGGGTGAGCTCGCGCAGCCAGGTGGCGGGGGTGTGCCCGTCGGGGACCTCGGGTGCGGGCAGGTCGGGGGCGACGAGAGACAGGTCGAAGGCGAGGTCGGCGGCGACCTCGGCGGTGGCGTCGACGGCGTGCGGGGCGCGCCGGTGCAGGCGGGCCATGTCGGCGGGGCCGCGCAGCCAGCGGCCGAGGGCCGGAAGGTGGCTGCGGGCACCCTCGAGGTCGGTGCGCAGGCGGGTGGCGGTGAGGACGTCGGCGAGGCGGGCGTCGGCGGGGCGGGCGCAGCGCACGGCGCCGGTGGCGAGCAGCGGGAGCCTGTGCGCGGTGGCAAGGCGGGTGAGGGCGTCGGTCAGGACCGCGTCGGTGGGGCCGCCGTCGAGGGTGATCTCGACGGCGACGCCCTCGGCGCCGAAGAGGTCGGTGAGGCGGCCGAGGGCGGCGTCGGCGGCGCGGTGGTCCCAGGTGGCGGGGTCCCGGGGGTTGCCCAGGGCGCGGCGCAGGGGCCCGTTGGCGGTGCCGGTGAGGACGAGGACGGGTGGGGTGGAGCCTGCCCCGTGGCGTGGACCGGGTCCCTCGCCCTGCGGGCCGCCCGTCAGGGGCGCGCTGCCCTCTCTCAGGGCGGTGGCGAGGTCGGCCAGGTGGTGGGCGGGCTCGGTGCGGTGCCCGGCAGCGAGATTGTGGTGGGAGACGACGGCGGACAGGCGCCGGTAGCCCAGGGGGCTGCGGGCGAGGACCGGCAGGTGGGAGCCGTCCGCGAGGGTGAGCTCGGTGCCGTGGACCGTGGGCAGTGCGTGCCTGCGCCCAGCCTCGGCGTGCTTGACGATGCCGGGCATGCCGTCGTGGTCGGTGAGGGCCAGGGCCTCGAGGCTGAGCTCGGCGGCGGCCGCGGCGAGGTCCTCGGGCTCGTTGGCGCCGTCGAGGAAGGAGTAGGCGGAGTGGGCGTGCAGCTCGGCGTATCGGTGCGTGCGGGTGAGGAGCGCACCCCCACCCTTCCCAACCGTCTCGAACATGCGTACAGGATAGGGGGTGGGGGCGACACGTTAATCCCCGCGACTTTCCCGGTCCGGCACAGAGGAACCCGGCGGTGCGCACGTCCGCCAGCCAAGCCAGTACCCGCACCGCCGACATGCGGCCGCCCGCGGCGACTGGCGACACCCGAACGGCACCACCATCACAAGATGGTATATTTTCCGGTATGAATGACGCACTGTTTCCGACGGCCGAGGAGGTCACTGACGACCTCGCCGACGTGACCCCCCTCTTCGGTGCGGCCTACTCGGAGATGACGAAGGAGTACGCGCGGCTGCGAAGGGAGGAGGCCGGACTGATCACTCGACTCTCCAAGCGGACAGTGGCCGGGATCCTGCACAACCTGCTGTGGTCCTCGTTCAGCGCTCGGGTCGCCGCCCTCCCCCGGGTGATGGCGATTGACGAGGAGCCGGTGCACCAGGTGGGCATCGGCCTGCGCTACAGGGTCCGGATCAAGCGTCATCGGCCGGACGAGAGGATCGCGTTCTACCCGACGCGGGCAGCGATGGAGTTCTGGGCGTCAGCACAGGGGACATTCTCCGGGCTCAGAGGTTGCTCGCTTGCCTTCGGGTACGTGTGGGACCCGGACCTGCGGGCGCCGGTCGACGCCGCGATCTCCCTTCAGGACGGGCGTGACGGCGCGGTCTGGATGATCCGCCTTGCGCCGGACGAGGACGCTGTCCACGGGTTCTCGTTCGAGCACGTGCCGCCATCCCTGCCAGGCCTGGACCTCAGCGCGGTGCTGTGGGAGGCCGCCGGTGACGAGGGGCGGGATCTCGCATGAGGGGCTCCATGATCGGGGAGGTCCTGCTGGTGCTGCGCCAGGCACGGGGCCTCACCCAGGCTGAGGTGGCTGGGCGTGTGGGCATCACCCAGGCGGCGCTCTCCCGCTACGAGGCGGATCTCCGCGTGCCGGACGAGGAGACGACGTCTGCCCTCGCGGATGTCCTCGGGGTGACGCAGGACTTCCTCACACATGACTTCCGCATGAGGGGCGCCGTGGCCGCGGACGCCCATATGCGCAGGAGGGCGACGGCGCGCCCATCGGACTGGAGGCGGGTGGAGGCAGGGCTGAACGAGCTGCGCATGCACTCGTCGTACCTGCTCACCCGTGTCCCGATGGATCCCGACCTGCACGTACCGTCGCTGGACCCGTTCGAGGTCTCCCCTGCGGAGGCCGCTCGTCGGGTGCGGGCGCTGTGGAGGATGCCGATCGGCCCGGTGCGCCGCCTGGTCCGGTGGGTGGAGGCCGCCGGCGTGGTCGTGGTGGAGCAGAGGATGCCGTCTCAGCGGATTGACGGCATGTCCCAGTGGTCAGGTGATCACGCGGTCATCGTGCTCAACGCGGACATGCCGAGGGACCGGCGCCGGTGGACCGTCGCGCATGAGCTCGGGCACCTCGTCCTGCACGACTCCTACGTGGAGCCGGATGTGGAGGACCAGGCGAACGAGTTCGCCGCCGAGCTCCTGATGCCGGCCGAGGTGATCCGTCCGCAGCTGAAGGACGTGAGCCTTGGCGCTCTTGTGGACCTCAAGGCGGAGTGGGGCTGCTCGATGCGGGCGGTCTTCGAGCGCGCCCTGGACCTGGGTACGGCTGAGCGCTCCGAGCGGGATCGCTTCTACCGTCGTTTGCGGGAGAAGGGCTGGAAGGTCACCGAGCCTGGCAGTGACACGCTCCCGCCCGAGGTGCCGGAGCTCGCAGCCTCGGTGGGCCAACGGATGCTCGATGCGGGCCTCACGCGCGATGAGGTCGCGGAGATCATCGGGATAGCCCCCGGGGCCGAGAGCCCGTTCCTTCCCAAGCCCGCACCAGCCACGCACCTGAGGCGGGTCATATGAGCACCCCCATCACTGCCAGCTCCATGCGAGACTCGTGATGCCCGAAGCCGCCGGCCAGCCGTGGGACCACTGAGCAGCGGAGGACCGCCCGCACGGCTGAGCGCTCCCGGGGTGCTCACCTGGGCCGCGGACCACGGCACCCCGGGAGCCCGCGCCCTCCTCAGCCGATGCCGAGGGCGCGCAGGAGGAGGTAGGCCCCGGCGGCCAGGAGCCAGGAGGTGAAGGAGCCGACGAGGAACTCCTCGGCCTTGGCCCCGCCGTGCGCTCCCGTCCCCGCGTCCCGGCTGATCTCGGGGAAGCGGATGACCCCCTTGGCGGCGACGACGGCGGCCACGGCGGCGGGCGCGTCCGAGAAGGCGAGGACGAGCACGAGCAGGCGCTCGAGGGCGCCGATCCAGCGTCCCCCGCGCAGGAGGGCGCCACCGTCCTCGCCGGGACCAGGGGCGCCAGCGGCTGCGCCGCCCTCGCGGACGAGTGAGAGCAGGGCGGCCACGACGTCGTTGGCGGGCCCGCCCATGAGCAGGCCGGCGCCGACGACGGCGAGGACCCTCTCCCACGTCGTCGGCGCGGGTGCGAGCAGGACCAGGGGCGTCAGCGAGAGCGCGAGGGCGGCCGCGAGCACCGCCGCCCGGGCGAGCAGGCCCCGACCGCCGGGCAGGACCCGGGGCCAGGCGAGCCAGAGGGCCGGGGAGAGCAGAGCGGGCAGGAGGCCCGGTACCCCCAGGTCGAGCACCGCGAGGCCGAGCAGGGCCACCAGAGCCGTGACGGCGGCGCCCCCGCCCCACAACAGGGCGGTCGGTGCGCCGGAGGCGGGGCCTCGCCGTCGGACGCACGAGTCCAGGGCCGCGGCGAGCCCTGCGGACAGGAGCAGGAGAGCGCTCACGCCCCCACCTCCTTCCGCCTGGCCCCGACGGCCGTCTCGAGGAGGCGCTGGGCCTCGAGGAGCCCGGCGCCGCTGCCCCTGACGACGGAGGAGACGGCGGACTGGCTCACACCCTCCTGGGCGGCGGCCTCCACCTGGGTGGCCCCACCCAGGAGGGCGGCGAGCATGCGCCGGGGCCGCTCCTGGAGCCGGGCGACCGCCTGGTCCCTGAGCACGAGCATCGCGTTGAGCACGGCCGAGCCCTCGGCGTCGTCGAGGACGGCGCGGGTGCGCACGAAGCCGGTGCGCTGCTGCGCCTCGTGGGCGGCGTCAACGGCCTCGCGGGCCCGCCACCAGGCGGGTCCGTCCTGGATGGGGGCGGCCGCGCCGTCGGAGCCGTCGGAGACGGTGCGGGCCTCGCCCTGACCGATGCCGAAGCGCAGCTCAAGGCCCTGGGGCAGGAGGAGCTGAGCGCGCAGGGTGAGCAGGAGCGCGCCGCGCAGCGTGGGCGCGAGGGCCTGGAACTCGTCACCGACGGTGGCGTAGGGCTCCCGGAGAAGGTCGAGCCCCTGGGAGGCGCGCGCCAGGACGTCGAGGAGGGCCCTCTGCGCACCGGGCCGGTCGGCGAGGCTCCTGGAGCCGACGATGTCGGCGAGGATCGCGTACGAGACAGTCATACTCAAGAAGTATACTTATATCCGTCGAAAAAGAAGGACATCTCTTGATTGCCTCTCAGGCCATCCTCTTGTACACCCACGGGTACAGCTCTTCCTCTTGAGCTCGGGGCCACTGGGCCTCACTCGCCCGCGAGCGCCCCGCCCGCTGCGAGGTAGCACTTGCCGCACAAGGACTCGTAGGTGACGTCCTGCCCGTCGATGGCGATCTGGTCGCCGTCGAAGACGAAGCGCTCCCCCACCTTGCGGGCGTTGAAGATCGCCTTGCGCCCGCACCGGCAGATCGTCTTGAGCTCCTCCAGGGAGTGGGCGATCTCCAGCAGGCGGCGCGAGCCTGGGAAGGACACGGTGCGGAAGTCCGTGCGGATGCCGTAGGCGAGGACGGGCACATCGTCGATGAGCACGAGAGCCATGAGCTGGTCCACCTGGAGGGGCGTGAGGAACTGGGCCTCGTCCACGAGGACGCAGTCCACCGCCTCGCGCACGCTCACGGCCTCATCCGAGGCCCGCCGCCCCAGCGCTCGCTCGCGCACGAGGGCGCGCAGGTCGTCACTGGCGGAGACGAGCAGGTCCACCCTGCGCACCATGCCCAGGCGTGAGACGACCGTGTCGTCGCCCTTGGTGTCGACGCCCGCCTTGACGAGCAGGACGCTCTGCCCGCGCTCCTCGTAGTTGTAGGCGGTCTGCAGCAAGCCGGTCGTCTTGCCCGAGTTCATCGCGCCGTAGCGGAAGTAGAGCTTGGCCATCGTGCGCGCCTCTCCTCGGGGACCGGGCGGCGCCGCAGCAGGGCGCCCTCCGGGATGCTACCGGCCCCCGCTACTGTCTCCCCCATGCCTGCGACACCCTCGACCTCCGCCGGACCCTTCCCGCACCGCCGGCTCGTGCCCGCGCTCCTGGCGGCAGGGGCCGTCGGGCTGGTGCTGTTCGCCGCGGTCGCCCTCCAGGTGGTCACGGGCAGCGCGCTGTCGGTCTATGACCCGACGGCGACGGCGCACGCCGTGGGCCTGCGGCGCCCGTGGCTCACGCAGGTCGCCTGGGTGGTGACGCACCTGGGCGGGACGACGGGCCTGACGCTGCTGACCCTTCTGTGCTGCGCGGTGCTGGCAGTGCGCGGCCGCCGGCTCCAGGCGGGGGTGCTGGCGGCGACGATGGCGGGCTCGGCCGTGCTCACCATGCTGCTCAAGCTCGCCTTCGGCCGCGAGCGCCCCTCGGTCTCCCTGCTGCTCGGTCAGCCGTCCTCCTCCTTCGCCTTCCCCTCGGGGCACTCCTTCAACACGGCGGTGCTCGTCGGGGCCCTCGCCGGGGTCGTGCTGCTGTCCGGCGCACCCCGGGCCCGCAAGGCGGTGGCGGTCCTGGCGGCCGTGGTGGCCGCCCTCCTCGTGGGGCTGTCGCGGGTGTACCTGGCCTACCACTGGACGACGGACGTGCTCGCCGGCTGGTCGCTGGCCGTGGCGTGGCTGTCGCTGGTGGCGGTGACGGTGCTGACGGCGCGCGGGCGCCGGGAGGCCCGGGCAGAGCGGGGCCGGACTCAGGAGTAGAGGCCCTCGAGCCACCAGCCTGAGCGACGCACGAGCAGCAGGGCGGGCCCGTCCTGCGGGACGAGCTGCAGGTAGGCGCGGCGCGAGGCCCCTGCGGGCCGCCACCACCCCTCGTCCACGGGCCACGGACCGGCCCAGGAGCGCACCCGCAGCCGCCCCGTGGGCCCGGGCCCTCCGGTCACCAGGACCTGCCAGGGCGTGCGCGTGAGCTGCCCCTGGGCGTCGACAAGGACCTCGCCGTCCTGGGCGTCGAGCAGGACCGCCGGCGCCGGCTCGGCCAGGACGAGTGAGGGCGACGGCGAGGGCAGGGCCCCCACCCAGGTCGCCCGGCCGTCGTCGGCCACCGCGCCCCGTCCCGGCTCCGCACGGGCAGGACTGCCGGGGCCGCGCTGGTCCCAGGGCACGAGCCGTGCCCGCGAGCGCGGGTCCCAGCCCTCGTCCAGGACGGGCGTGCTCACGCTGCCAGCCCCCAGCAGGGACTCGACGCGCTCGGCGGCACGCGCGGCACGGCGTCGCCCCCTCTCCCCCGGGGAGGCCCACAGACCCGTCTGGGAGGTGGCGGCGGAGGAGGTCTCGAGGGCGAGCAGGCGCAGACGGACGAGGGCGCGGGCCGGGCGGGCTCCCGGGCGCGAGGCGAGCCAGCCCTCGATCTGCCAGCGCACCCTGTCGGTGAGGTCGGCGGGGCTGGGGACGGTCTCGAGGGCCCAGGAGCGCGACAGGAGGCGGCCGTCCTCGCACTCGGCCTCGACGAGGAGCCTGCCTGCGGCCAGGCCGTGGGCCACGAGGGAGAAGGAGAGCCTCTCGGCGAGGGTCCGGGAGGCGAAGGCGGCGGCGTCGGCGCACTCCACGGGCGGGTCGAGCGCGAGGGCGGCCTCGAGGTCCGCGGTGGGGCGTGGGCAGGAGGGGACCTGCCACGCCTCGCCTGTGGCGAGTCGGTGCGCCCGCTCGCCTGCGGGGCCGAAACGGGCGGTGACGTCCGCGCGGGGCAGGGCGGTCAGGTCCCCGAGAGTGCGCACCCCGAGGCGTGCCAGCGCCTCAAGGACGGGCTCGGTGCTCGCCCGCTCACGCTCGGTGGGCAGGGCGGCCAGGACGCGGCGCAGGTCCCATGGCGAGAGGAAGGGTGCGGACTGCCCCTCGGGGACGAGGACCCCGTTGCGGGCGGCGAGGACGGCGGCCAGGAGGGAGTCGGCGCCTCCGACCAGGCACTCGACGCCGACGTCCCGGGCGACGGCCTCGACGAGCGCGGCCGCGACCTCCTCCTCGCCTCCGAGCCAGCGGGCGGGGCCGCGGGCGCCGGACAGGGCGAGGCCGGGGCGGGCGACAACGGGCTCGGCCAGGACGGTGCTCAGGGCGTCCATGACGGGCTCGAAGGCGCGGGCCTCGCGCGCAGGGTCCGGCGCCAGGACGATGAGCTCCGGGCACAGGCAGCGGGCCAGGCGCAGCCTCATGCCGCGGCGCACCCCGGCGGCGCGGGCGGGGGCGGAGGCGGCCTGGACGCCGTGGGCACCGACGACGGCGACGGGCTCGAGGGCGGGGTCCGGCGGGGCGGTGCGCCCGGCGCGGGGGCCGGCGCCTACGTCCCGGTGGCGCTGCTCGAGGGTGAGGGCGACGACGGGCCAGTCGGGGACCCAGAGGGCGAGCAGCCGGGGCACGGAGGGGACGGGGCCCGTGGCGGCGGGCCGGGCGGCGGGCCGCCCAGGGACCTGGTGCGTCCCGCTCACGGCAGGCCTCCGGGCAGGACGGTGAGCGCGGGGACCGTCCGGTGGGTCTCCTGGAGGACCCGGCCCGTCAGGACGACCACCCCGTGGGGGCCGCAGCGCAGGAGGCTGGCGGCCGGACCCCGCTGCGGCTCGGTGAGCTCCCAGTCGAGGTGACGCAGGTAGCCCGCGGGCGCCTCCACCGGCGCCATTGCGTCCTCAGGCGCGAGTGAGCGCGCGGGAGGAGGGGCGGGCGGGTCCCCCTGCCCAGGGCTGTGGGTCATCGGGCGCAGCGGCAGGACGCGCGCACCCCCGGCCTGCGGGACGTCGTCGGGCTCCCGACCCGCCTGGCCCGCGTCCTCGAGGCGGGTGCCCACGCCCCGGGGGCGGGCCCACAGGAGGCGCGCCCCCTCCCAGGGCTCGTCGAGCAGGACGAGGCAGCCCCGCTCGCGGGCGCGGGCGGTGACGGTCCGCTGCTGCCGCGCGGTGAGCAGCCGGGCGGTCCCGTCCGTGAGCAGGACGACGTCGAGGCCATCGACCAGGGCGGTGACGACGGCGGGCAGGGCGGCCGAGGCGAGGTCCCGGGCCGGCACGACGAGGACGCGCGAGAGGTCGAGGCCGGCCTCCGCGGCGGCGCACCAGCCCAGGTCCTCGCCTCCGACGACGGCGCACCAGCCCCGAGCGCCCTGGCGGCGGGCGGCGGCCGCGAGCAGGAGGGTCATGGAGCCTGTGAGGGACAGGGCGCCGGTGGCGTCGGGGCTGACGGCCTCCCAGGGCCCCGGGCTCTCGGGGACGCGCTCGAGGGTCCCGGGAGCCGGGGAGGGAAGGACGGGCAGGGCAGTGGCAGTGGCAGCGGCAAGAGTGCCGGGCGCGGGCCGCGAGGCGCCCACCGCAGCAGCGGTCCGAGGCCCAGCGGGCAGCGGGGCGCGCAGGCCGGTGCGGGCCTCGGCCTGCGCGAGGGCGGCGCGGGCCGCGGCCAGGCGCGACGGCCCTCCGGGGACGCCGGCCCCGGGGACGTCCGCGCGGAGCAGCACGTCAGCCCGGGCGGGCACGGCCGTCTCCGCCACCTCAGCTGCCGCGATCTCCCGCACCTGCACCCCTCCCTCCTCTCACCACCCGGCACACACAGGTCGAACAGGTGTTCGACCCTGCACCAGGGTAGCGCCGAGCAAGGACACGTGGCACCGCCAGAGGTCCCCCTCACGTCCTCGAGCAGGGCCTGCGCACACGACCGCGTCGCCCGGCCACAGGCCCACGCCCCACGGGTCCTCCGGGGCGGCGCCGTCGTCAACCGGCCGCAGCCGCTCACCGCCGTCTACAGTGGTGCACCTCACCAGATGAGCACCACAGGCCGTACCCGCACCCAGGAGACGAACGTGACCGCCGACGTCAGCCGCCCACGCAGCCCCTTCCCCTACGACCTGCTCCCCCAGGCCCCCGCCTTCACCCTGGCCTCCGACGACGTCACCGAGGGCGAGCGCATGGAGGACCGGTTCACCGCCGTCCACGACAACATCTCCCCCGAGCTGCACTGGAGCGGGGCGCCGGAGGGCACGAGGTCCTTCGTCGTGTCCTGCTTCGACCCCGACGCCCCGAGCCCCTCGG
Organism: Actinomyces sp. AC-20-1; assembly: GCF_023369555.1. Classification (GTDB taxonomy): domain Bacteria; phylum Actinomycetota; class Actinomycetes; order Actinomycetales; family Actinomycetaceae; genus Actinomyces. The sequence goes on from NZ_JACJVC010000006.1 coordinate 84,717, forward strand.
GCTTCTGGCACTGGACCGTCCTGGACCTGGACGCCTCCACCACAGCCCTGCCCCGTGGGGCGGGCGAGTCCGACCTGCTCCTGGACGGCGCCGCCGTGCACGTGCGCAACGACGCCGGCACGCACGCCTGGTACGGCCCCTACCCGCCCGACGGCGACGGTGAGCACCGCTACGTCTTCGCGGTGCACGCCCTCGATGTCGACACCCTCGGCCTGGACGACGAGGCCTCAGCGGCCGCCGTCGCCTGCCAGGTCTCCTTCCACACCCTGGGCCGCGCCCTGCTCACCGCCACGTACTCGATGCCCGGGCCACGGACCCCGCTCGCCCGCGCAGCGCTCGACCCGGCCACCGGCGCGGGCGAGCGGTAGCCGCCTCACGCCAAGGCCCCTGCGGGGACCGGACAGGAGCCTCCGACCCCGCCGAGGAGCCGTACGGGACCGGCGAGGTCCCACCCCTCGGCCCGCTCAGGTAACCGCTCGGGTGCTCAGTGCCCGCCGGGGAAGCCGAGGCTGTGCCAGGCGTGGTACAGGCCGATGGCGGCGGAGTTGGCGAGGTTGAGGGAGCGGTTGCCCTCGACCATGGGGATGCGCACGAGCGCGTCCACCCGCGGGTGATCCATGATCTCCTGCGGCAGCCCCGTGGGCTCCGGGCCGAAGAGGAGGGCGTCGTCGCCGCGCCAGTCGACCTCGGTGTAGAGCGTGTCCGTGTGAGCCGTGAAGGCGAGGATCCTGCCCGGCACCTGCTCCAGGCACTCCTGCCAGGTGGCGTGCACGCGGGTGAGGGCGAGGTCGTGGTAGTCCAGGCCCGCCCGGCGCAGCCTCGCGTCATCCATCTCGAAGAGCGGGTCCACCAGGTGCAGCATCGAGCCCGTGTTGGCCGACAGGCGGATCGCCGCCCCGGAGTTGCCGGGGATCCGGGGCTCGAAGAAGATCACGTGCAGCACGGCGCACATCCTGCCACGGCACTGCCCGCTCCCCGTCCTCAGCCGGCCGGTCCCGCGCGCGGGCGGGCCCGGGCCCGCCCTCAGCCGAGGGTGTCGAGGACGATGTTGAGCCCCTCCGCCATCGTCGGGTGGGTGATGACGGCGTCGCGCAGCTGACGCCAGGTCAGGTGCCCGAGCATCGCCATCTGCACGCTGGTGACGACCTCGCTGGCACCGTCGCCGATGACGGCGGCGCCCAGGACCTCCTCGGTCCGGGCGTCGACGACCACCTTGTAGAAGCCCTCGGTGCGGCCCGTGGTCCTGGCGCGGGGCACGGCCGCGGTGGGCGTCGTGGCGACGAGGACCTCGTGCCCGGCCCGGCGGGCCTCGGCCTCGGTCATCCCGACGTGACCGAGCTCCGGGGTGGTGAACACGGCCCAGGGCACCAGGCGTCCGGCCGTCGTCGCCTCCCGGCCGTCCAGGAGGTCGCGCAGCACCCGGAAGTCGTTCCAGGAGGCGTGGGTGAACTGCGGGGAGCCGGCGACGTCGCCCGCGGCGTACACCCCGGGCGCGGTGGTCTCGAGGCGCTCGTTGACGCGCACGAACCCCTGGTCGGTGAGCTCGACGCCCGCGGCCTCGAGCCCGAGCCCCTGCGTGACGGGGGCGCGCCCCAGGGCGAGGAGCAGGTGGCTGCCGCTGACCCGGCGCCCGTCCTCGGTGACGACGACGGTGCGCTCGCCGTCCCGGCTCACGCCCTGGGCGCGGGCGCCGGTGAGCACGGTGACTCCCAGCGCCTCCAGGCCACGTGCGACCTCGGCGGCGACGTCGGCGTCCTCACGGTCCAGGACGTGCTCACCGGAGTGGATGAGGGTGACGCTCACGCCGAGCATCCCCATGAGCGAGGCCATCTCCACGCCGATGACGCCACCGCCCAGGACGAGCAGGTGCTCGGGCAGCTCCGGCAGGGTGAGCAGGTCCTCGCTGGTCCAGCAGGGCACGCTCTCCAGGCCCGGGACCGCGGGGACGGCGGGCGTGGTCCCGGTGTTGATGAGGACCGTCGCACCGCGCACGCGGCGGGTGCGTCCGTCGTCCAGGGCGACCTCCACCGTGCGCTCGCCCGTGAAGCGGGCGGTGCCGCGCAGCAGCTCCAGGCCCGAGCCGGGGAACAGGACGTTCTCGTGGGCGGCGACCATCCCACCGACCACCGCCTCCTTGCGCTCGCGCAGGGCGTCCAGGTCCGTGCGCGCCCGGGCCAGCAGCCCGGTGGCGTCGGAGCCGTCCGGCTCGGCCAGGCGCACGCCGCTGGAGGCTGCTCCCTGGACCTCTCGCAGGACCCGGGCCGCGGAGATGAGCGTCTTGGTGGGGATGCAGGCGACGTTGACGCAGGTGCCCCCGATCTTGTCGCGCTCGACCATGACGACCCGCTCACCCTTCTTGGCGCGCAGCATGGCCAGTGACTTGCCGGCCTTTCCTCCGCCGACGACGAGCAGGTCGACGTCCTGGACAGCATCCTGGGGCGCGGTGGGCGCAGTGGGCACAGTGTTCTCCTGAGGGTCTGGGGCAGTGGTGGTCACCTGGCACAGGGGCCAACACGGCGAGGGCCGGGGGCATTCCGGCCGGCTCTCGACGCGTGGGCGCGGATCTTCCTAGCATCGGCCCATGAGCACTCCCCCACTGCCTCCCTCCTCCGACGCCCAGGCCGGCCCGGACCCCGACCTCCTGGCCGCGCTGTCCGCCAGCACGCCGCCCCTGGAGCTGCAGCGGATCGCCGCCGAGCGCCCGGACCTGCACGCCCTCCTGGCCGCCAACCCGGCCACCTACCCCGAGCTGTTGGAGTGGCTGCGCGCCTCTGAGGACCCGGCGGTCCTGGCCTCTCTCGTCAACCGTGCGCCCGCTCAGCCCACCGCCGCACCCGCGGCCGCAGCCCCGACGGCGCCGGCCGAGGCGCCGGCACCGCTGCCACCGGCGGAGCCCACGGCGGGCTCCGCACCCGTGGCCGGCTCAGCCCCCACCGTCGTCTCCGCACCGGTGGCCGTCTCAGCGCCTTCTGCGGCCTACCCGCAGCCCGCCCCGGCGCCGGCCACCCACCCCTCCCAGTCCCCTGCGACCGGGGCACCGGCCAGCCCGGCCGCCCCGGCGCCGCCGCGCAGGCGCGCCGTGTGGGTCATCGGCGCCGCCGTCGTCGTGGTCGTGGTCCTGGCCGCTGCCGGTCTCGGCGTGCGGGCGCTGCTGGGCCGGGGCGGCGCCCCGTCCTCGGCGACCGCCACCGTCCAGGAGGTCTCCGCCGGCTGGGCCGAGGGCAGCCACAAGCTCTGGAAGCTCGATGTCGACGAGGAGGCGGTGATCGACGTCAACGGCGACCAGATGGTCGTCGGCACCCGCAACAGCAGCTATGAGCTCACCCGTGTGACCGCTTACGACGTCTCCGGCTCCGAGCCCGAGGAGCAGTGGGAGATGAGGGTCGACCAGGAGTACGGGTACGTCAGGTACTGGGGGAACTGGGTCCACCTCGGCGGCAGCCAGCTGCTCAGGGCCTCCGACGGCACCCTGGCGGAGGCCGGCTGGGACGAGGACGACTTCCCCACCCTCATCGGCGCCTACGCCCTGACCTGCGACGAGCACGACCACTGCGCCGGCTGGTCCGCCTCCGACCCCACCGCGCCCCTGTGGGAGCAGGACATCACCGGCTCCGTCTACTGGATGGAGGCCGCCTACCACGGCTGGGCGGTGCACGACGGCTCACTGGTCACCCTCGCCGCCCGGGACACCGTCGTCCGGCTCGAGGACGGCGCTCTCACCGACCTCAAGATCAACGACGAGGAGAGCGTCATCCCTCTGACCGACGGCTGGCTCGTCGTCAACTACGTCGATGAGGAGTACCGGGTCCTGTCCCCCTCGGGTGAGCAGGTCGACTCCTTCGAGGGCGCCTGGCCCGGCTACGACGAGGAGACGTACCTGCGCCTGTTCGAGTCGCCCCGCCCCACGGCCGCGCAGATGCGCGCCCTCGTCGTCGACGGGGACCTGTCCTGGGCGACCGTGACGTCCCGCAACGACCCGGACGAGAAGGACGACTGCTCCCTCACCCTGACCATCGGCGAGCGGGCCCTCGTTCCGGCCCGGGAGGACGGCCAGTGCGTCTACGGCACTGAGAGCTCCTGGTACGCCCTGTCCTCCGACGGCTCCCTGCTCATGCACGTCGAGGGCAGCCCCGCCCAGACGAGCGTGTCGGTGTCGCTGTCGGGGATGTGGTCCGTGGCCGACGGCGAGCCTGTGGCCTTCGCGGGCTCCGACCCGGGCGAGCAGCTCATGTGGCTGGTCGACCCCGGGCTCGTCATCACCTTCGACCGGGAGGACGGGCAGGTCACCGCCTACGCACCCGGCAAGAAGTGAGGGTGCTCGGTGTCCCGGCAGCGTCCCCGGGCCACCCAGCGGCGTACGCGTGACGGCGGGCCCTGACCGGGCTGATCCGGTCAGGGCCCGCCGTCGTCACGCCGTGCCGCGCGCTGCCGCACGGCGGGCGCTCAGCCGGTAGGCGCCCGCCGCTCGCCCCTCACTGCCCGCGGGCGAGGTGGCGCAGCACGTACTGCAGGATGCCCCCGTGGCGGAAGTAGTCCGCCTCCCCGGGCGTGTCGATGCGCACGACGGCGTCGAAGGCCACCTGGCTGCCGTCGTCCTTGACCGCGGTGACCCGCACCGTGGAGGGCGTGAGGCCCCTGTTGAGGGCCGTCAGCCCCTCGATGGAGAAGGTCTCGGTGCCGTCCAGGCCCAGGGTCGCCGTCGTCTGCCCCGCCGGCAGCTGGAGCGGGACCACGCCCATGCCGATGAGGTTGGAGCGGTGGATGCGCTCGAAGGACTCGCAGATGACGGCCTTGACCCCCAGCAGGGCCGTGCCCTTGGCCGCCCAGTCGCGCGAGGAGCCGGAGCCGTACTCCTTGCCGCCCAGCACCACGAGCGGCACGCCCGCCGCCTGGTAGGCCTGGGAGGCGTCGAAGATCGTCTCCTGCTCGCCGGTGAGGAAGTTCCTCGTGTAACCGCCCTCAACGCCGTCGAGGAGCTGGTTGCGCAGACGGATGTTGGCGAAGGTCCCGCGGATCATCACCTCGTGGTTGCCGCGCCGCGAGCCGTAGGAGTTGAAGTCCTTGCGCGCCACGCCGTGCTCGGCCAGGTAGCGGCCCGCCGGGGAGTCCGCCTTGATGGCGCCCGCCGGGGAGATGTGGTCCGTGGTCACCGAGTCGCCCAGCAGCGCGAGCACGCGGGCGCCGGTGACGTCCTCGACCGGGGTCAGCTCCATCGTCAGGCCCTCGAAGAAGGGGGCCTTGCGCACGTAGGTGGAGCCCTCGTCCCAGGCGAAGGTCTCGCCCTCGGGCGTGTCCAGGCCCTGCCAGCGCTCGTCGCCGGCGAAGACGTCGGCGTAGCCGCAGGCGTACATCTCGCGGTCGATGGTGGCGTCGATGGTGGCCTGCACCTCGGCCGGGTCGGGCCAGATGTCGGCGAGGAGGACGTCCGTGCCGTCCGGGTCCTGGCCCAGCGGCTCGGTGGCGAAGTCAAAGTCCATCGTGCCGGCCAGCGCGTAGGCGATGACCAGCGGCGGGGAGGCCAGGTAGTTCATCTTGACGTCGGGGTTGATACGGCCCTCGAAGTTGCGGTTGCCGGAGAGCACGGAGACGACGGCGAGGTCCGCGTCGTTGACGGCGGCCGAGACCTCGGCGGGCAGGGGCCCGGAGTTGCCGATGCAGGTGGCGCAGCCGTAGCCGACGACGTTGAAGCCCAGCGCGTTGAGGGCGGGCCACAGGCCGGCCTTCTCGTAGTACTCGGTGACCACCTGGCTGCCCGGAGCCGTCGAGGTCTTGACCCACGGCTTGGACCTCAGGCCCCGGGCGACGGCGTTGCGGGCCAGCAGGCCGGCCGCGACCATGACCGAGGGGTTGGAGGTGTTGGTGCAGGAGGTGATCGAGGCGATGGCGACGTGCCCGTGGTCGAGCCCTGTGACGGTGCCGTCGGCCAGCGTCAGCGGGGTCGGCTTGGACGTCTCGGAGGCGTAGGCCGGCAGCGCCCGGCGGAAGGCCTCCTTGGCCTCGCTGAGCACGATGCGGTCCTGGGGGCGCTTGGGGCCCGCGATGGAGGGCACGACCGTGGACAGGTCGAGCTCGAGGTACTCGGAGTAGACGGGCTCGCGCGAGGGGTCGTGCCACAGGCCCTGGGCCCGGGCGTAGGCCTCGACCAGGCGGATGGACTTCTCGGTGCGCCCGGTCAGGCGCAGGTAGTCCAGGGTGACGTCGTCGATGGGGAAGATCGCGGCGGTGGAGCCGAACTCGGGGCTCATGTTGCCGATGGTGGCGCGGTTGGCCAGCGGCACGGCCGCCACGCCCTCGCCGTAGAACTCGACGAACTTGCCGACCACCCCGTGGCGGCGCAGCATCTCGGTGATGGTGAGCACGACGTCGGTGGCGGTGGCGCCGGCGGGGATGGCGCCGGTGAGGCGGAAGCCGACGACGCGCGGGATGAGCATGGACACCGGCTGGCCGAGCATGGCGGCCTCGGCCTCGATGCCGCCGACGCCCCAGCCGAGCACGCCCAGGCCGTTGACCATCGTCGTGTGGGAGTCCGTGCCCACGCAGGTGTCCGGGTAGGCCTGGGTGAGCGTCGCGCCGTCGGGTCCGGCCACCTGCCGGGTGAAGACGGTGCGGGCGAGGTACTCGATGTTGACCTGGTGGACGATGCCGGTGCCCGGCGGGACGACGCGGAAGCTGTCCAGCGCGCCCTGGCCCCAGCGCAGGAACTGGTAGCGCTCGGCGTTGCGCTCGTACTCGCGCTCCTTGTTGGTCTCCAGCGAGCTGGACAGGCCGAAGGAGTCGATCTGGACGGAGTGGTCGATGACCATCTCGGCGGGGGCGAGGGGGTTGATGACCGCGGGGTCCCCGCCGAGCTGGGCGACGGCCTCGCGCATGGTGGCGAGGTCGACGATGCAGGGCACGCCGGTGAAGTCCTGCATGACGACGCGCGCGGGAGTGAACTGGATCTCCGTGTCCGGCTCGGCCGTGGGGTCCCACTGGGCCAGGGCGCGCACGTGCTCCGCGGTGACGTTGGCCCCGTCCTCGGTGCGCAGCAGGTTCTCGGCGAGGACCTTGAGGGCGTAGGGCAGGCGCTCCAGGCCCTCGACGGCGTCGAGGCGGAAGATCTCGTAGGCGGTGCCGTCCACGTCGAGCGTGGCGCGGGAGTGGAAGGTGTCGAGGCTCGTCAACGTCGCTCCTAGCGGTCAGAAGTCGTCAGTGCTCCGCCCACACCGTAGACGACGCCCCGTCACGGGACGGGAACATCGCGCGCCACCGGGCGGGCGGCAGGAGCGCGCCCGGCGCGTTTACGTCACGCCCGGGTTGCCCAACGGCGCCCGGCTCAGGAGCGGTCGAGGACCGCGACGGTCTCGAAGTGGTGGGTGTGCGGGAACATGTCCAGCGCCCGCACCCCGCCGACCGTGTAGCCCGAGCGCAGCAGGGAGCCCAGGTCGCGGGCCAGGGCGGCCGGGTCGCAGGCGACGAGCACCACCCGGCGCGGGCCGAGGGCCGCGATGGCGTCGATGACCTCCCGGCCTGCGCCCTGGCGGGGCGGGTCGAGGACGACGACGTCGGGCGCCGCGGAGTCCAGGCGCCCGAGCTCGTCCACCGCCCGGGCGCTCACGCGCCCGGTGCGCAGGCTCACCGCGTCGTGGCCGTGCAGGGTGCGCCGGGCGTCCCCGACGGCCTGGGCGGAGCCCTCCAGGCTGACGACGCGGGCCCCGGCGACGGCCAGCGGCAGGGTGAGCAGGCCGGCACCGGAGTACAGCTCGAGGACGCTGGTCCCGGCCGCCCGGCCCGCGGCCGGCGAGGAGCCGCCGCCCGAGGGCGAGCCGGTGACGACGGCGCGCACGACGGCGTCGACCAGGGCGGCCGGCGCGTCCTCGTGGACCTGCCAGAAGCCGTCGGCGTGCACGCTGTAGCGCAGCTCGCCCATGCCCAGGCCGGAGGCGTCCACCACCTCGTCGACGCGGCGGCGGCTGGTGGCGCGCCCCTCGGCGGTGAGGACCTGGCCGTCGATGAGGACCAGTGGCTCGCCCGCGGAGGGGGCCACGGCCTCCAGGCGGCTGCCGGGCCGGGCGTGCCTGCGCCACAGGGCGCGCTCGGTCAGGCCCAGGTCGCGGATGGCCGCCACGGCCAGCGGCAGGCGGCCGGGGTCCAGGACGGTGGAGGAGCGGAAGGCGTGCATGCCGAAGCGGCCCCGCTCGTCGGCCGTCAGGGCCAGGCGGGTGCGGGTGCCGGTCCCGGCCAGGGCGCGGGTGCGGGCGTCTGGCGAGGCCTCGGCGCGGGCCTCGGAGGGCAGGGGCTCGACACTGACAGCGGTGCCGCCTGCCGCCTCGGTGACGGCCCGGGCGACGTCCTCACCGCCGATGCGGCGCAGGCAGTCGGCGAGCACCCACCGCTTCCAGGTGCGCTGGGCGGCCAGCGCCACGTGGGAGAGCTCTCCCCCGCCCACCCCGCCGGCACCGGCCTGGGGCCACGCGGGCTCCACCCGGTCCGGGGAGGCGGAGATGACCTCGACGGCGTCGGCGCGCCAGATCTTGGCGGTCTTCTGGGTCAGGACCGCACGGACCCGCTCGCCGGGCAGGGCGTGGCGCACGAAGATGACGCGCCCGGAGGGGTCGTCGGTGGTGCGGGCGACGCAGTGCCCGCCGTGGGCGGGGGCGCCGACGTCGAGCACGACCTCCTCGTGGGCGGTGGGGCGGGCGGCCCCGGGGCGGGGGCTCCTGCGTGCGGGGCGGGTGGTCATCGGGCCTCCTGGCTGTCCTGCTCACGCTGGCCGTGCGGGTTGTGCTGGCGGTCGGCTGCGGCGTCGCGCGCGGCCTGGTCGGCGTCGATGATGCCGGTCGGGGAGGTCTGGCGCACCCCTCGGTGGATGAGCCGCTCTCCCGGCAGGCCGAGCTGCCAGGGGACGGAGGCGACGACGACGCCGGGGGTGAACAGCAGGGCCGTCTTGAGCCTGAGGGCGGTCTGGTTGTGCAGGGCCTGCTGCCACCAGTGGCGCACGAGGTACTCGGGCAGGAAGACGACGACGAGGTCGCGGGGGGACTCGCGGCGCACGCTGCGCACGTAGGAGACGATCGGCCGGGTGATGTCGCGGAAGGGCGAGTCCAGGACCGTCAGCGCCACGGGCAGCTCGGCGTCCTCCCATGCCTCCAGGAGGGCGTCGGCGCCGCCGTCGCCGGTGTCGACGGTGACGGCCTCGATGGAGGTCGGGTGCGTGGACTGGGCGTAGGTCAGGGCGCGCAGGGTCGGCTGGTGCAGGCGCGAGGCCAGGACGATGGCGTGCACGTGGGCGGGCAGGACGCGCGCGTCGTGCAGGTCGGCGACGGCGATCTCCTGGGTGACCCGGCGGTAGTGGCGGCGCACGGCGGTCATGACGAGGTAGATGACGGCCATGATCGTCAGCGTGATCCAGGCTCCGCGCGTGAGCTTGGTGGCCAGCACGATAAGCAGGACGAGGCCGGTGCCGGCCAGGCCGATGAGGTTGACGACGCGCGAGCGGCGCATGCGGGCGCGCTCGCGCGCGTCGGTGGCGGTGGCCAGCGCACGGGTCCAGTGGCGCACCATGCCCACCTGGGACAGCGTGAAGGAGATGAACACGCCGACGATGTAGAGCTGGATGAGACGGTTGGTGCTGGCCCCGAAGCCGACGATGAAGGCGGTGGCCCCCAGCCACAGGACGAGGATGCCGTTGGAGTAGGCCAGGCGGTCGCCGCGCTGGGAGAGCTGGCGGGGCAGGAACTCGTCGCGGGCCAGGACGCTGGCGAGCACCGGGAAGCCGTTGAAGGCCGTGTTGGCCGCCAGGACGAGGATGAGCCCGGTGACGGTGGTGACGAGGTAGAACATCGGGGTGAAGCCGGCGAAGACGGTGGCGGCGATCTGGCCGATGACGGGGTCCTGGTGGTAGCCCTCGCCCAGCGGGGCGCCGTGGTTGAGCAGCTGCGTGGCGGGGTCCTCGACCATGCGCACGCCGGTGGCTCCCGCCAGGTGGATGATGCTCAGCAGCATGGCGGCGGCGATGGCGCCCAGGAGCAGCAGCGTGGTGGCCGCGTTCCTGGACTTGGGGCGCCGGAAGGAGGGCACCCCGTTGGAGATGGCCTCGACGCCGGTGAGGGCGGCGCAGCCGGAGGAGAAGGCCCGCAGGACGAGGAAGGCGCCGGCCAGGCCGGTCAGCCCGTGCTCCCAGCCGCCCTGGGCGACCACCTCGTAGGCGGCGCTGGGGGCCCGGCCCAGGGTGCCGGTGGCCTCCTGGACGAGGCCGGCCACGGCCATGGCCCCGATGGCCGCCATGTAGAGGTAGGTGGGGATGGCGAAGGCACTGCCCGACTCACGTGAGCCGCGCAGGTTGAGCAGGGCCAGCAGGGTGACGACGCCGACGGCGACCTCCACCTTGTAGGGGGCCAGGGCGGGCACGGCCGCCGCGAGGTAGCCGGCGCCGGAGGAGACGGACACGGCGACGGTCAGGACGTAGTCCACGAGGAGGGAGGAGGCGACGAGCAGCCCGGCCCGGGGGCCGAGGTTGGTGGTGACGACCTCGTAGTCGCCACCGCCGGAGGGGTAGGCGTGGACGGTCTGGCGGTAGGAGGCGACCACGACGACGAGGACGGCGACGACGGCCAGGGCGATCCACGGCGACAGGGCCGTGGCGGCCACGCCGGCGACGGCGAGGGTGACGAGCACCTCGTCGGGGGCGTAGCCGACCGAGGACAGGGCGTCGGAGGCGAACACCGGCAGGGCGATCCGCTTGGGCAGAAGTGTCTCGCCGAGGGCCTTGCTGGGCACCGGGCGCCCGACGAGGACACGCTTGAGGCGGTCTGCGAAGTCACGCATGGAGCAGGAGCCTACGTCCGCTGCCCGGCGCGGGCCACACGGGGAGTACCGTTCCGCTCGTGCACTTCGTCATCATGGGCTGCGGCCGCGTGGGAGCCACTATGGCGACCCAGCTGGACCGCAGGGGCCACTCGGTGGCCGTCATCGACCAGAACCCGGACGCGTTCCGGCGCCTGCCCTCGGGCTTCCAGGGCCGTAAGGTCAAGGGCATCGGCTTCGACCGTGACGCCCTTGAGCAGGCCGGCATCGACGAGGCCTACGCCTTCGCCGCCGTGTCCTCGGGGGACAACTCGAACATCGTCGCGGCCCGTGTGGCCCGCGAGACCTTCGGGGTCGAGCACGTCGTCGCGCGCATCTACGACGCGCGCCGTGCGGACGTCTACGAGCGTCTGGGCATCCCGACGGTCGCGACCGTGCGCGAGACGGCCGAGCAGATGATGCGCCGGGTCCTGCCCGGTGTGACCGTGAGGGAGGCGGAGGACCCCTCGGGGGCCGTCGCCCTCGTGCAGCCGGACGTGTCGTCCGCCTGGGTGGGCACGAGCGTCGCGGTCCTGGAGGAGCGCCTCGAGGTGCGTGTGGCGTGGGTCTCGCGCGCCTCCTCCGCGCTCGTGCCGACGGCGTCGACGATCCTGCAGGAGCACGACCGCCTCCACGTGGTGGTGCCCGCGGACCGTCTGCCCGCGGTGCAGCGAGCCCTGTCCCGTCTCCCTGTGCAGGAGGCCTGAGCCATGAAGGTCCTCATCGCCGGTGCCGGCTCCGTCGGCCGCTCCATCGCCCACGAGCTCATCTCCCACGGCCACGAGGTCACGCTCGTGGACCGCTCCCCTGAGGCCATGCGCGTGGCCTCGGTGGCGGACGCCGAGTGGCTGCTGGCGGACGCCTGCGACGTCGACGCCCTGGCGCAGGCCGGCGCGGGTGACGCCGACGTCGTGGTCTCCGCCACCGGTGACGACAAGGCGAACCTCGTCGTCTCGCTGCTGGCCAAGACGGAGTACGGCGTGCCGAGGACGGTGGCGCGCGTGAACAACCCGAAGAACGAGTGGCTGTTCGATGAGACCTGGGGCGTGGACGTGTCCGTGTCCACCCCGCGCATCATGACGGCCCTGGTGGAGGAGGCGGTGAGCGTCGGCTCGCTCGTGTCGGTCTTCCGCTTCCACCAGTCGGGCGCGCACATGCACGAGCTGACCCTGCCGGACGACTCGCCCGTCATCGGTGAGCTCGTCAGCCAGGTGCCGCTGCCCCCGCACACGGTGCTGTCGGCGATCCTGCGCGACTACCGGCCGATCACGCCGGACGCGGACGAGCGCTTCGAGCGCGGCGACGAGCTGCTGTTCCTCACGGCGAAGGAGGGTGAGAGCGCCCTGGCGGAGATCCCGTTGATCTTCACCGCCCAGGACGAGCCGGTCCCCCAGGGCGCTGAGGAGCAGGCGCCGGCTCTCGGCTGAGGGCCGGACCGGGCCCGCGGCTCCTGCCGCTGGCTCGCCCTGCTGGGCGGGGCCGGCGGGCTCAGGGGCGGTGGGCGGGCCTGACGAGCAGCCAGACGAACCACAGGGTGACGGCGAACAGCGGCACCCCCAGGACGAGGCGCGCGACACCCAGGGCGCTGACGGCCTCCTGGCCCGCGAGGTAGAGCGGGACCTCCACGACCAGGCGCAGGGCGAACATCGCGCTGAGCACGACGGTGCCGAGCGCGTAGCGTCGGCGGTCCGCGGCCCGACCGGGGTCCGTGCGCCAGGCGGACCAGCCGGGTGGGGCGGCCTGCCCGTCCGGCGCGCCACCGGGCGCCGCGCCGTCGGCACCACCGGTGAGGGTCCCCGTGCCGGGGGCGTCCTCCGGCTCAGGGGGCTGCTGGGCGCTGGCGCGCCACAGCTCCATGAGCACGCCCACCAGCGGCCACCGCACCGCGAGGGAGGCGAGGCAGCCGGTGAGCCACACGGTGTTGATGAGCAGGCCGGTGGCGTAGAAGTTCGACGCCTGGCCACTGCGCCAGGCCCACACGGCGCTGACAAGGGCGAGGACGGCACCGCCCAGGGCCTGGGTCAGTGGCTGGCGCTGGGCCAGGCGCGCCGCGGTGGCCAGCGCGCTCAGGGCGAGTGAGGCCGCCACGGCCGCCACGAGCGCCGTCGGGCGCAGGGCCATGACGACGACGAAGACGAGTGTCGGCAGGACGGACTCCGTCACGCCCCGCCAGCCGCCCACCGCGGCGGCGGCGTCGAAGCGCTCGCCGCTGATCGCGCCGAGGCCGGTGCGCGCTCCGGCGGGGTGCTTGCCGGTGCTGTCCTGTGAGGTGCCGGTCACCGGTCCTCCCCCAGGAGCTCGTAGGCGGGGTTGTAGATCGTGGGGCGCGTGCGGCCGGCGGCCACCACGCCCTCGGCGCGCAGGTGGACGCCTGGGCGGATGCCGGCGATCGAGCGGCGCCCGATCCACACCAGGTCGATGCTGCCGGTGCCGTCGTAGAGCTGGCCGGTGAGCACGGGCTTGGCGGTCGCGGGCCCGTAGGTGACGGCCCTGAGGACGCCTGAGACGGTGGTGCGGGTGCGGGGCACGACCTGGCCGACGGGCGTCGTGCCCCGGCGTGCGGCGGTGCGGGCCTCGTCGTCGGCGTCGATCTGCTCCCGGCTGGGGCTCAGGGCCGCCACCGCCTGGGACAGCCGGGACAGCAGTCTCATCGGACCTCGGCGATGGTCGGGCCGGGCTCAATCGGGTCGAGGCCGGGCAGGTCGTGCGCGGCGGGGGCCGGGGCGGCGCCGGGCACGTGCAGGGGCAGGACCTCGCGGGGCGGGCGGGCCTGGCCGTCACGGACGACGACGACGCCGTCGAGGACCTCGCGCAGGGCGGCAGCGGCCTCGTCATCGGTGGCGGCACGCCCCTGCAGGACGCCGCGCAGGAACCAGCGGGAGCCGTCGACGCCGATGAAGCGGACGGGGACGCTGGCCCTGTCCCCCTCGGGGCTGGGCACGGGCACCTGTGCCAGCAGCTCGGTGCCGTGGGGTCCTTGGACCACCTTGAGGCTGGCCTTGGCGCGGGTGAGCTCGGCGGTGATGTCGGCGCGCAGCTCCTCCCAGATGCCGGCGGTGCGGGGGGCGGCGAAGGCGCGCAGCTCGAGGGTGGATCCGCCCAGGGCGAGGACGACGGCGACGGGGGCGGCGCCCTCGCGGGGCGGGTCCAGGCGCATCTGCATGCCGTCGACGGCGGGCACGCGCAGGGAGCCGAGGTCGATGCGGGGGGCGTCGGGCGCGTCGGCGACGTCCCACGGGCCCGTGGCGCTCTGAGGCTGCTCGTCGGTCCCGGCGGCCTCGTCGGCCTCCGCCGCGGTGTCCTCCTCGTGCGAGTCGGCGGTGCGCACGTCGTCGCGCCGGCGGGAGAACAGGCCCATGGGAGCTCCTCTGGTGGGACCGGTCGGTCCCAGGTTCTGTGGTTGTCAGGGTGCGGCGGTGGCGGTCCCGCTCACGGGGCAGCGCGGGTGCCGGTCTCAGCCGGCGCAGTCGGTGCACACGGGCAGGCCCGTGGCGTCGTCGACGTAGGCGAGCTGGCTGCGGTGGTGGACGAGGAAGCACTCGGAGCAGGTGAACTCGTCCTCGAGCTGGGGCACCACGTGGACGCTGAGCTCCTCACGGGACAGGTCCGCACCCGGAAGCTCGAAGCCCTCGGCGACCTCGTTCTCGTCCTCCTCGATGGCCTCCGAGGAGTGGTCCTTCTGCCGGGCGGTGAGCTCCTCGATAGAGTCGGCCTCGGGCTCGTCGTCGTTCTTGCGCGGGGCGTCGTAGTCAGTCGCCATGGCTCGTCACTCTCTCCTCGTGGACGGCGGTCGCTGCGGCTTGAGCGGCACTGGGCCGCCGGGGTTCCGTCCCGCCCGTGGGGACGAGCCGGAACGCCCCTGTGGGCAGGGCACGCGCACCATAGCACCACCGCACCGGTGTCGGAACACCCTGTCGTGACACGGACGTGACACGGTCGTGAGCCCTCGCGCGCACCGGCTCACACGGCTCACCGGGCCCGCCTCCCGGGCGGTCGGGCCCTGAGGTGGCAGTCTGGGCGCGCAGGGCACCGGTGGCACCCGGAGCCCTGCGGGACCGCTGAAGGGCACTGAGGAGGCCGACCCCATGATCGAGCTCGAGCTGCTGGGCGCCGACGGCGACCGCGTCGTCATGACGGACCGGGACGGGCAGCGGTACGCGATCATCGTCGACGACGCCCTGCGCGCTGCCGTGCGCCGGGCCCGCCCGGCGGCGCTGGCCCCTGCGCCCGAGCCTCCCGCGCCCGGCACGGTCGTGCGCCCGCGCGACCTTCAGGCCCTCATGCGTGCGGGCGCCTCCGCCGAGGAGGTCGCCCAGGCCGCCGGGATGGACGTCGAGCACGTGCGCCGCTTCGAGGGCCCGGTGGTCGCCGAGCGCGCCTGGGCCGTGTCCCAGGCGCAGACCTGCCGCATCGGCTGGGAGAAGGACTCCCCCGTGCTGGGCGAGCTCGTCGTCGACCGTCTGGCCACGCGCGGGGTGGAGCCCTCCAGCCTGCAGTGGGACGCGCTGCGCGAGGGCCGTGAGCCGTGGCAGGTGGTCCTCACCTTCGTGCAGGGCGCTGAGGAGAAGCAGGCCCGGTGGGAGCTCGACCTCGCCGCCCGCTCGGTGTCCGCGATGGACGACGAGTCGCGCTGGCTCACCGAGGCGGCTGCCGCCCCGCGGATGGCGGAGGTCTTCGACCAGGACTCCTCGGCCGTGCGGGCCGCCTCCCGCCCGCGGGCGGCGGCACCGGTGGCGGAGGAGCCGGGCCGGGCGGATGAGTCCCCGCACGCCCCCGGGCACGACCGTCCCGCCCCGGAGTCCTCCTCTGAGCCGGGTGCCCCGGCGCCGGCCGGTGGCCAGGCGGGTCCTGCGGCCTCTCCGACGGAGGCCCTGCTGGCGGACCTCGCCTCGAGCCGCGGCCGGCGCGCCGAGGTCGTCTCACCGGTTGAGGACGAGGAGGAGGCCGGGGCGGCCGGGCCCGTCACCTCGCCCTACGGGCACGCCCAGGTGGTCTCCATGCAGGAGCGTCGCCGGGCCCTGACCGGCAACCACCCGGCGGGCTCCCGCCTGCCCCGTGCGGGGTCCACTGCCTCCGCTGCCTCGCCGGTGTCGGCGTCCTCACCCGGGTCCGCGCCCGCCGAGCCCGAGACGGTCTCCGAGACCTCCGGGGAGGGGGCGAGGCAGGACGCCCTGCCGGACATGCCCGCGACGCCGGAGCCCAGGCCGAGGCGGCGGGCCCGCCGCTCGGTGCCCTCCTGGGACGAGATCGTCTTCGGCTCCAAGCCGGAGTGAGGCGCCCGGCCCGCTCAGGCGCGGGTGACGAGCAGGGGGATGGTCGTCTCCTGCGCGGTGAGTGAGCCGTGCACCCCGGGCATGGCGATGGCCTCGGGAGAGTGCACGCGCGGGTCCACGAGCACCCAGGATCCGGCCATCGCGACCACGACGTCGCCCACGACCGAGTGGGCCCGCTCGCTCAGCGGCCCGAGCAGCGTGTGGGCCTCGTCGCGCGTGCCCACCCACAGGGCCCTGTCCCCCAGCCGCTCGCGCCACCGGGCGGCGGTCTCGGCGGCGACGGCGGGGGCCGCTGCGGTGACGTGCAGGTGCGTGAAACGGGGCTCCCCGGCGACCGCGACGACGTCACGCGCCAGCACCGGGTCCGCTGACAGGTCCACACGGTGGTCGGCGTCGGTGTCCACCATGCCGTGGTCGGCGGTGAGCAGGACGCGGGTGCCGCGCGGGACGCGGCGCACCAGCTCGCTGAGCACGGCGTCGAGCCGCTCGAGCTGGGTGAGCCACTGGGCTGAGCGCCAGCCGTGGGCGTGGCCGGCGTGGTCGAGCTCGCCGACGTACAGGTAGACCAGCGGCACGCCCTGGGCGAGGGCGCGCACGGCGAGGCCGGGCCGGTCCTCCATGCGGTCGGCCCCCCGGTGGGCGGCGCCGCGCAGGCCGGCCAGGGTGAGCCCGGAGCCGGCGAAGCGGGCGGGGCCGATGGTGACGGCGAGCGGTGCGCTCTGGCCGTCGGTGCGCCGGGGCCTGCCGGGGTCGCGCTCGAGGCGCTCGAAGACGGTGGGCACGTCCTGCCAGGCGCGGGGGTCGAGGCCGTGCCCCTCCCAGCTGATGAGGCTCAGCTGGTCCTCGCGGCAGGGCCGGCGCCCGGCCAGGCGCTCGCGTGCCGCCAGGGGGCTGAGGACGCTGTAGCCGACCATGCCGGTGGTGCCGGGCAGGGCACCGGTGCCCAGCGTGCTGAGGGCCGCGGCGGTGGTGGAGGGCAGGCAGGTGCGGGCCTCGGGGCCGGGTGCGCCGGCGTCGGCCTCGGCGCCGGACAGCCAGGAGCGCAGTGTGGGGGCGTGGCCCTTGCGGGCGCGCAGGTTCTCCAGCCCGAGGCCGTCGACGAGGACGACGACGGTGCCTCCGCCCGCGCGGGGGCCGCGGTCGTCGTCGGGAAGGATCCCCCAGGCCGCGGCGGTGGCAGCGGCCTCCTCCTGGCTCAGGGCGCCCGCCGCGGTGGGCCGGCGCAGGCGCAGACCGGCGCTGACGGCGGCCGCGCCCAGTACCTGGCGCAGGTGGGACGTGCCGTCCTGGCCGGGCCCGGCGGTGCTCACACCAGGCCCTGGGAGTGCAGGGACGAGCGCGCGGTGGCGCGCGACAGCGCGATGGCGAAGGCCTCGGCGCGGGCGAGGGCCTGGTCCCCCTCGACGCCGAGGGCGACGCGCACGACGATGTCGTCCGGCATGGACACACCGGTCAGGCCGTGGTCCGCCTGGCAGTCGGGGTCCGGGCAGGTGGCGGGCTCCAGGTCGATGCGGCGCACGGCGCCCCAGGACAGGGCGATGGTCATCTCGGTGAGCCGGCCGCCGTCGGCGGCGGGCATGCTCACGCCGTGGGTGAGGGCCACGGAGGAGATGCGTCCGACGGGCACGGCCTCGCTGGTGGCGACGGCCGCGGGTGAGCCGTCCTCGCGCAGGGCGTCGTCGACGTGGATGATGACGAGCCGTCCGGGCGTGAGCGCCAGGACCGTGAGGTGGCGGTGGACGGCCTCGTCGAAGGTGGTCTCCGCCTGGACGAGGCTCGCGACGGGCTCCTCGCCGGCGAGCGCGGTGCGCAGCGTGCCGAGCACGAGCTCGGGGTAGTAGCCGGCGCGAGTGACCTCGTCCGTCAGGGTTGTCATCTCGGGCTGGGTCATGGGAGCGATCATGCCACCCGCCCTCGACACGAACGAGCGCACGCCGTCGTCCTGCTCACGCCCGGGTGTCGCTGTGCGGCAGGCCGCGCCCGGCCGGGACAATGCGCACATGCCGATGCCCACCCAGACGCCTCCCCCGGTTGACGGCGAGATCGTGGAGATGGACCTCTCCACGGAGATGAGGACGTCCTTCCTCGAGTACGCCTACTCCGTCATCTACGCGCGTGCCCTGCCGGACGCCCGCGACGGCCTCAAGCCCGTCCAGCGCCGCATCCTGTTCCAGATGGACCGCATGGGCCTGCGCCCGGACCGCCCGCACGTGAAGTCCTCGCGCGTCGTCGGCGACGTCATGGGCCGCCTGCACCCCCACGGGGACGTCGCCATCTACGAGGCCCTGGTGCGCCTGGCCCAGCCCTTCACCATGCGCCTGCCGCTGGTCGACGGCCACGGCAACTTCGGCTCCCTCGACGACGGCCCCGCCGCCCCCCGCTACACCGAGGCGCGCCTGGCCGCCCCGGCGCTCGCGCTGACCGCCGACATCGACGAGGACACGGTCGACTTCAGCCCCAACTACGACTACACCCTCACCGAGCCCGAGGTCCTGCCCGCCGCCTTCCCCAACCTGCTCGTCAACGGCGCCTCCGGCATCGCCGTCGGCATGGCGACGAACATGGCGCCGCACAACCTCGTGGAGGTCGTCGGCGCGGCCCGCCACCTGCTCGAGCACCCCGAGGCGAGCCTCGAGGACCTCATGGCCTTCGTGCCCGGGCCGGACCTGCCCGCCGGCGGCATGATCGTGGGCCTGGACGGCATCCGGGAGGCCTACCGCACGGGGCGCGGCAAGTTCCTCACCCGCGCCACCGCGCGCATCGAGAACATCACGCCGCGCAAGAAGGGCATCGTCGTCACCGAGCTGCCCTACCTCGTGGGCCCGGAGAAGGTCATCGCCCGCATCAAGGAGACGGTCGCCTCCAAGAAGCTCCAGGGCATCACCGACGTCGCGGACCTCACCGACCGCAAGAACGGCACCCGCCTGGTCATCAGCGTCAAGAACGGTTACAACCCCGAGGCCGTCCTCGCCCAGCTGTACAAGCACACGCCGCTGGAGGACTCCTTCGGCATCAACAACGTGTGCCTCGTGGACGGCCAGCCGCGCACCCTGGGACTGCGCGAGCTGCTCAAGGTCTTCGTGCGCCACCGCCTCACGGTCGTCGAGCGGCGCACGCGCTTCCGCCTGGCCCGGCGGCGTGAGCGCCAGCACCTGGTCGAGGGCCTGCTCATCGCCATCCTCGACATCGACGAGGTCATCCAGGTCGTCCGCTCCAGCGAGGACGCGGCCACGGCCCGCACCCGGCTCATGCAGGTCTTCGACCTGTCCGAGGCCCAGGCCTCCTACATCCTCGAGCTGCAGCTGCGGCGCCTGACGAGGTTCTCGGTCATCGAGCTGGAGAAAGAGCGCGACGCGCTCGCGAAGGAGATCGCCGAGCTGGAGGCGGTCCTGGCCGACGAGGCCCTGCTGCGCGGGGTGGTCTCGCGCGAGCTGGCCCTGGTTGCTGAGCAGTACGGCACGCCGCGGCGCACCGTGCTGCTCGAGGCCGCGGGCGCCGGGGCCGGGGCGCTCACGGGCGGCAGTGGAGCGCCCGGCGGGGCGGGAGCCTCCAGCGCCATGAGCGAGGCGATCGCCGCCAGCGCCCTGGTGGGCGCCGGCGACGTGCCCCTCACCGTCCCCGACGACCCCTGCCGGGTGCTGCTGTCCGCCACGGGCCTGGTGGCCCGGGTCAGCGGCGCCGAGCCGGTCTCCCGCTCGGGGGCCCGCCAGCGCCACGACGCGCTCACGAGCCAGGTGGCGACGACGGCGCGCGGGCGGGTCGGCGCCGTGACGGACACCGGCAGACTCGTCCTCATGGACGTGCTCGCCACCCCCGAGGTGCCGCGCCTGGAGGGCGCGCCCTCCGTCGCCGGCGGCCAGCCCTCCCACCTGCTCGTGGACCTCGAGGCCGGGGAGCGGGTCGTGGGGCTCGTGCCCGTGGGCGAGGGCGCCTCGGTGCCGGTCGTGCTGGCCACGGCCCAGGGGGTCATCAAGCGCGTCAAGCCCGGTGACGAGCCGGTGCGCGGCGACTCCTGGGAGGTCATCAGCCTGTCCGACAGCGACCGGGTGGTCTTCGCGGGCACGGCCGCGGACACGGACATGCTCGTGCTCATCACCTCCGACGCCCAGCTGCTGCGCTTCGAGGCGTCGAGGGTGCGCCCGCAGGGGCGCGGCGCCGGCGGCATGGCGGGCATCAGCCTGCGTGAGGGGGCGACGGTCCTGTCCGGGGCCGCGGTCCCGGAGCCGCTGCTGGCCGAGGCCGTCGTCGTCACGGTCGCGGACGCCACCGAGGCGCTGCCGGGGATGGGCTCCGGCTCGGTCAAGGTCACGCCCCTGGACCGCTACCCGGCCAAGGGCCGCGCCACCGGTGGTGTGCGCGCCCAGCGCTTCCTGCGCGGTGAGGACCGGCTGGTGCTCGCCTGGGTGGGGGTCGGCCCGGCGCGGGCGGTCGGCTCCGGGGGCCAGGAGGTGGCGCTGCCCGAGGTGGATGAGCGCCGCGACGCCTCCGGCACGCCGCTGGCCGCCCCGGTCGCCGGCATCGGCTGAGGTCGCTGGTGATGTACGCGCTGCGCTCGGGAACGCCTCGGCTACGCGGACAGCAGGCTCTGTGACAGGGCCTGGCGCGCGTACTCACTCACCGTCATCCCCTTGGCCCTCGCCGCCCTCTCGACGAGCTCCCACAGGCCCGCAGGCACGCGCAGGCTGTGCGTCTCCATGGGGCCGCTCGCGCGCCACGGCACCTGGGCGCGTGTCAGCTCAGCCCCCGCCAGCCCGGCCTCCGCCTGAGCGGCCCAACGCTCGACGTCGTCGTCGTCGAAGACCCGGCCGTTCTCAGCAATGCACGTGGTCATCGAGCCCTCCTTTCTCGCTCACCCGCGAGGTCGGACTTGAGGACACGAGCTCGCGTCCTAAGGTGCGATCTCGCGAAGGACAAGGCCAGGTAGGAGGCAGAGACCTCAGACGTCGAGGGAGTACAGGACCGAGCCGCGCGTGGGCGTGTAGCCGAGCTCGCGGTACAGGTCCACGGCCCCCGTCGGGTTGTCCGAGTCCACACCCGTCGCCGCGAACTGCATGCCGTCACGCGCGTAGGCCCTCATGGCGGCCACCAGCAGGGCCTCGCCCACCTGCCGGCCGCGGTACTCGGCCCTCACGCCGAGCATGTCCGTGTAGCCCTCGCGCCAGCCCAGCGCCTCCCAGTCCTGCTCGTAGCGCCCCGAGCGCAGGTAGCCGGCCACCCGGGCCCGGTCCCCCGAGCGGTCCACCGTCACGAAGCTCCAGGCGGGCGCGAAGTACGCCCGGCCGGAGGCCCACTCCTCCGCGCTCATGGGCGTCTGGCCGGTGGAGTCGGACAGGGCCTCGTTGTGGGCGCGGCGGGCCGCGTCGTCGAGCTCCTCGCTCCACGGCTCGACCGTGAGGAACCCGTCGAGGTCGACGTCGGGCACCGGCACGGACAGGTCGCGGCGCAGCTCGCGGTACCAGCGCCGCGGCTCGAAGCTGAGCTCGGCCAGGTGCTGCATCATCCGCTCATCGCCCTCGAGGACGGTCGTCACCACGTGCGCCGCGACCCCGGCCTGGCTCGAGCCGGCCGCCGCGGCACGCTCGACGCCGATGAGGTGGCGGGCCCTCTCGACCTGCCAGTGCAGCAGGGCCCCGCCGATGCCACGACGGCGCCACAGCGGGTCCACGATGCCGACGATGGAGGCGTACACCTCCGCCGCCGGGCGCAGCCGCACGAGCCCGAAGGCGCGCATGACGCCCTCGGCGTCGCGCCCGGCGACCCCCGAGTAGGTGGGGTCGACGAAGTACTCGGCCGTCTCCTGCGCCGTCGTGCGGTAGGGAGGGTTGTCCACCGCCTCCGCCCGGTGCAGCAGCTCCGCCAGGTCCTGGTTGTCCGCGGGACCGAGCGGCAGCCAGGCCAGGTCCCGAGGCAGCGCGGAGCGCGGGCCGGGGCGCATCATGCCCCACAGCCCGTTGGCGCCGGCGTGCCGGGTGGATCCGTAGACGGCCACTGGTCCCTCCTGTCTCAGGCGTCGATGCGCTCGCGGTCGATGTCGTGCGCCCCCTCGATGATGAAGTCGCGCCGCGGCTCCACGCTCTGGCCCATGAGGAGCTCGAAGACGTTCTCCGCGGCCAGCAGCTCGGCCTCGTCACCCAGGGTGATACGACGCAGGGTACGGTGCTCGGGCTCCATCGTCGTCTCCGCGAGCTGGTGGGCGTCCATCTCGCCCAGGCCCTTGTAGCGCTGGGGCTCCTTGAAGGAGCGGCCCTGCTTCTCGAGCCTGCGCAGGGTGCGCACGAGCTCGTCGTCGGAGTAGGTGTAGATGATCTCCTTCTTGCGCCGCCCCTGCGCCGAGACCTCGATGCGGTGCAGCGGCGGGACGGCCGCGTAGACCCTCCCGGCCTCGATCATGGGGCGCATGTAGCGGAAGAAGAGGGTGAGCAGGAGGGTGCGGATGTGGGCGCCGTCGACGTCGGCGTCCGTCATGAGGATGACCTTGCCGTAGCGGGCCGCGTCCAGGTCGAAGGTGCGCCCGGAGCCGGCGCCGACCACCTGGATGATGGCCGAGCACTCGGCGTTGCGCAGCATGTCCGCCTGGGAGGCCTTCTGGACGTTGAGGATCTTGCCGCGGATGGGCAGCAGCGCCTGGAACTCGGAGTTGCGGGCGTTCTTGGCGGTGCCCAGCGCGGAGTCGCCCTCGACGATGAACAGCTCGGAGGCCGAGACGTCGTCGCTGCGGCAGTCGGCGAGCTTGGCGGGCAGGGTCGAGGTCTCCAGGGCCGTCTTGCGGCGCGTGAGCTCCTTGTGCATGCGGGCGCTGACACGCGCGCGCATCTCCCCGACGATCTTCTCCTGCAGGGCCCGCGACTGGGTCTTGAGGTCGCGCTTGGAGGAGCTCAGCAGGGCACCGAGCTCGGTCTCGACGACCTTCGCGACGATCTGGCGCACGGGCGCGGTGCCCAGCACCTCCTTGGTCTGCCCCTCGAACTGGGGCTCGGGCACGCGCACCGTCACCACGGCGGTCAGGCCCGCGAGGATGTCGTCCTTCTCGATGCGCGCGTCACGGGCGGTGACCTTGAGGGCGCGGGCGTTGGTGTCGATCTGCTTGCGCAGGACCTTGGTGACGGCCTGCTCGAAGCCGGTCAGGTGCGTGCCGCCCATGGGGGTGGCGATGATGTTGACGAAGGAGCGCTCGAGCGTGTCGTAGCCGATGCCCCAGCGCAGGGCGACGTCGACGGCGCAGGTGCGCTCGACCTCGACGGGGCGCAGGTGGCCCGAGCGCTTGTCGAGCTGCTGGACGGTCTCGGTGTAGGTGCCCTGGCCGGTGAGGCGGAAGGTGTCGGTGACGGAGGCGTCGGTGGCGAGGAAGTCGACGAAGTCGCGGGTGCCGCCCTTGGCGAGGAAGGTCTCGACGCCGTCGTCCCCGCTGGTACCGAACAGGTCCCCGGCCTCCTCGGTGGCGCCGCGGGCGCCGGTCCGCTGGGCGAGCCCGTCGGTGCCGGAGCCCGACGACGGCGTGCGCTCGGCCCGTGCGGCCTCCTCGGCGGGGCGCTCGTCGGCCAGGGTCAGGGTCAGGCCCGGCACGAGGAAGCTGGTCTGGCGCAGGCGCGCGCGCAGAGCGGAGGCGTCGTACTCGGTGGGGCGGGGGAAGATCTGCGGGTCGGCCCAGTAGCGCACCCGGGTCCCGGTGACGCCGCGGCGGACCTTGCCGACCACGCGCAGCCCGGAGGCCTCGGTGAACTCGGTGAAGGGGGCCTCAGGGGTGGGGGCCCTGCCGCCGTCGTCGAAGACGCCGGGCACGCCGCGGTGGAAGCTCATGGCGTAGGTCCTGCCGCCGCGGTCCACCTCGACATCCATGCGCACGCTCAGGGCGTTGACGACGCTGGCGCCCACGCCGTGCAGGCCGCCCGCGGCTCCGTAGGAGCCGCCGCCGAACTTCCCGCCCGCGTGGAGCTTGGTGTAGACGAGCTCGACGCCGGTCAGGCCCGAGGCGGGCTCGACGTCGACGGGCACGCCGCGGCCGGTGTCGCGGACCTCGATGGAGCCGTCGGCGTGGACGACGACGGCGATGGAGGTGCCGTGGCCCTCGAGGGCCTCGTCGACGGCGTTGTCCACGATCTCCCAGACGCAGTGCATGAGCCCGCGCTGGTCGGTCGAGCCGATGTACATGCCGGGCCGCTTGCGCACGGCCTCGAGCCCCTCGAGGACGGAGAGGTGGCGGGCGGAGTAGGAGTTCGAGCTCTCGGACACGCACGCAACCTATCGGACAGATGTTCGCCGGCCACTTTCCCGCGCGGCCGCAGTGATGTGGTGTTCCTCCACCTTCCCGGGTTCGCCCAGGGCTCAGCGTCTGCGCCGGGGGCGGAAAGCGGCCCGTCGGCTGTCCCCGGGGGCTGCGCCGGTGGTGGAGTGGGGCCATGAGTCAGATGAGTGCCCCCGCCGTCGCCGCCGAGGCGACCGTCCCTGCCGAGTCCGAGGTCGCCGTCGCGGGCACCTGCGAGCGCCCGCTGACGACCGCCGACCGTTGCGACGCCTGCGGCGCGCAGGCCTTCGTCCGCGCGGTCCTGGCCTCGGGCGAGCTGCTGCTGTGCGGCCACCACGCCCGTGCCCACATGCCGGCCCTGGAGCGTCAGGCGCTGTTCATCCAGGACGAGACCGCGGCCCTCGCCCCCGCCCGGTGAGCCCGGTGAGCACAGGCGAGGGCACCGTGCCGTTCTTGGGCGCGGTCCTTGCTGCGCCCGGGGTGCCGGCGCCGCTCACGCGTGAGCGCCTTCTCGTCCTGTGCTCGCAGGCCGGCTGGAGCCACCGTGTGGGACCGGAGGGCGAGCTGCGCGTGAGCCCCGGCCAGGACGAGGTCGCTCTGCACCAGCGCGGTGAGCGGGGCGAGGTCCTGCTCGTGCGCTCCACCTGGCACGTCAACCTGGACGTCGGCGTGCGGGAGACGGTGCGCCGCCTCATCGAGGACCACCACCGGCGCACCCCCTGGCCGCAGGCCCACCTCGACGTCCAGGACCAGGGCCTCCTGCTGGTGCGCACGGCCCAGGCCGTGGACCTCACCGAGGGGGTCACCGATGACCAGCTGCGCGCCCACGTGGCGGACGCCCTGGGTGCAGCGCAGTCCCTCTTCGGTGAGATCGCCGCCCTGCTGGGGCTAGGGGAGGTCTCATGAGCGTGCTGTCGCACGAGCCCGACGGCGGGGCGCGGGTCCCGGGCCCGCTGGACCCCTCGCGCCTGGCCCGGGTGCTCGCCGGAGCCGGCGTCCGTGTGCGGCCCGCTCCTGACGGGGCCCTGGTGGGCCGCTGGGACGGCGTCGTCGTCCGGGTGACGGTCGGCGAGGGCCCGCCCGCCGTGCTCAACGTGGTGGGGCTGCTGCCCAAGTCCTTCCCGTCCTCGGCGCGGCCTAGGCTGCGCGAGGCGGTTGAGGAGCGTCACCGCAGCCACCCGTGGCCCACCTGCTTCCTCACCGAGCTTCCCGGTGAGGGGCCCGACGGCGGGATCCTGCTGGGTGGGGCCTGTGCCCTGGGCACCGGGGCCGGGGTGACGGACGCGCAGGTGCTGCGGCACGTGCGGGCCTCGGTCGTCTCCTTCCAGGAGGCCTTCGCCGAGCTGCGCGACGCCCTGCGCTGAGCGCGTCTGGGGCCCGGGACCACCCGTGGGTGGTCCCGGGCCCCAGACGCTCAGGCGGCGGTCAGTCGAGGTAGTCACGCAGGACCTGGCTGCGCGAGGGGTGTCGCAGCTTGCTCATCGTCTTGGACTCGATCTGGCGGATCCGCTCGCGCGTGACGCCGTAGACCTTGCCGATCTCGTCCAGGGTCTTGGGCTGGCCGTCGGTGAGCCCGAAGCGCATGGACACGACGCCGGCCTCGCGCTCGGAGAGCGTGTCGAGCACCGCGTGCAGCTGCTCCTGCAGGAGCGTGAAGCTCACCGCGTCCGCCGGCACCACGGCCTCGGAGTCCTCGATGAGGTCACCGAACTCGCTGTCGCCGTCCTCACCCAGGGGCGTGTGCAGGCTGATGGGCTCGCGCCCGTACTTCTGGACCTCGATGACCTTCTCGGGCGTCATGTCGAGCTCGACGGCCAGCTCCTCCGGGGTGGGCTCGCGGCCCAGGTCCTGGAGCATCTGGCGCTGGACGCGGGCCAGCTTGTTGATGACCTCGACCATGTGGACGGGGATGCGGATCGTGCGGGCCTGGTCCGCCATGGCTCGGGTGATGGCCTGGCGGATCCACCAGGTCGCGTAGGTGGAGAACTTGAAGCCCTTGGTGTAGTCGAACTTCTCCACGGCCCGGATGAGGCCGAGGTTGCCCTCCTGGATGAGGTCGAGGAAGAGCATCCCGCGGCCCGTGTAGCGCTTGGCCAGGGACACGACCAGCCGCAGGTTCGCCTCGAGCAGGTGGTTCTTGGCCCGCTGGCCGTCGTTGGAGATCCACAGGAGCTCACGGCGGTGCTTGGCCTCGAGCTCGCCGTTGTCGCTGCTCAGCAGGTACTCGGCGTACATGCCGGCCTCGATGCGCTTGGCGAGCTCGACCTCCTGCTCGGCGTTGAGGAGCGCGACCTTGCCGATCTGCTTGAGGTAGTCCTTGACCGGGTCCGCGGTGGCGCCGGCGGTGACGACCTTCTGCGCGGGCTCGTCGGCCTCGTCGGAGTCGGAGACCGTGTAGGAGCCGTCCTTGTCCTTGGAGGAGCGCGAGCGCTTGCCCGCCTTCTTGGCGGCGGCCCTCTCCGCCTCCTCGCGGCGCATGCGCTCGAGCTCACCGGTGAGGGCGGCGATGGAGGGCTCCATCTTGATGCCCTTGATGACCCAGCCGCGGAAGATGAAGCCGTTGCGGGTGAGGAAGTCGCGGGCGACGACGGGCTCCTCCTCGTCGGGCAGGACGAAGCGCGGCACGGGGCCGTGGCCGTAGGGGGCCAGGGTGATGGGGTTCTCGAGCGTGCCGTTGCCGGCGATCTCCAGGCCCTCGACCACGGTGCGCGAGCGCACGTAGAGGGTGGCGCCGGGGGCCAGGCGCACGCCCTTGAGGGAGGCCGTGGTGTTGAAAGGAGCGCGCTTGGAGCCGTCACCGTCCTCCTCGAGGCTCACGTCGAGGTAGTAGTCGCGCAGCTCCGGGGCGGGGCCCTCGTCCTCGCTCTCCTCGTCGCCGTCACCCGAGACGTCGTCGGAGTCCTCGTCCTCCTCGTCCAGGTCCTCGTCGTCGGAGTCGTCCAGGTCGTCGGAGTCCTCCGAGTCCTCGTCGTCCTCCTCGTCGTCGTCCGAGCCGTCGAGGTCGTCGAGGTCGAAGTCCTCGGTCTCCTCGACCTCGTCGATGTCGTCCTTGCGCGAGGAGGCGCGCTTGCGCGAGGCTGTGGAAGTGGCCACGGATGTCCTTTCACGTGGGGTGACGTCTCAGGCGGCGGTGCGCGCAGGGCGCATGCCACCACCGACGCAGCAGGCAACCGCGCCATTGTAGCGTTTATTCCCGGGGGCCCTCGTGCGCCCATAGCCGCGGCCGATCAGCCCCGGGCCGGCCCCGGGCCCGTGCCCGGCGCCCGATACGCTGCGCCCATGAGCGCACCCGCCACCGGCTCCCTCCCCTGCCCCCGTCCCGGCGAGGACTCCCCGGGCCCGGCCGGTGGCGCCGCACCCGGTGCCGGCGAGCGCGTGCGCGCCGCCGTCGACGCCCGCCTGGCCCAGGTCCTCGAGGAGCACCGCGAGCGGTGGCGGGGTCTCGCGCCCGCCTGCGACGAGCTCCTCGACGCCGCCGCGGACCTGCTCAGCGGGGGCAAGCGCACCCGCGCCCTGCTCAGCGCGCTCGGCGCCGCCCTCCTGCTCGACGGCGACGACAGGGAGCGGGCGCTCACCTGCCCCGTGGTCGCGCGCACCGGCGCGGCCCTCGAGCTCTACCAGGCCAGCGCCCTCGTGCACGACGACGTCATCGACTCGGCGCAGACCCGCCGGGGCATGCCGGCCGCGCACCGGCGCCTGGCGGCCCTGCACCGGGACTCCGGCTGGCTCGGGGACCCGGAGGCCTTCGGGCGCCACGGCGCCCTCCTCCTGGGGGACGTGCTGCTGTCCCTGGCGGCCGGGGAGATGAGCGCCCTCGCCGCCGACCGGCCTGCCGGGCCCGGCCCGGACGCCGCCCGCCGCGCCCTGGCCCGCAGCGCCTTCGACGCCATGACGGCGGAGGTCGCCGTCGGCCAGTACCTCGACATCCGCAGCGAGGTCACCCCCCTGTCCGCCCCGGGGGCGGAGCCTGCCGCCTCGGCGCAGGCCATGCACGAGCAGGCCCTCGCCGTCGTGCGCCACAAGTCCGCGCGCTACTCCGTCATGCACCCCGTGCTCATCGGCGCGCTCCTGGCAGGCGTGGAGCCCGGCTCCGCCCTGCACGGGGCGCTGGCGCTGTTCGGGGAGGAGGTCGGTACCGCCTTCCAGCTGCGCGACGACGACCTCGGGGTCTTCGGCGACCCGCGGGTCACCGGCAAGCCCGCGGGTGACGACCTGCGCGAGGGCAAGCGGACCGTCCTGCTGTCCCTGGCCTGGCGGATGACCGACGAGGAGGGCCGCCGCGCCCTGCGGGCCGTCCTGGCCCGGCCCGGGGCCGGGCAGGCCGACCTGGCGGCCGCGGCCCGGGTCATCGAGGACTGCGGCGCGCGCGAGGCCCACGAGGCCGAGGTCGAGGCCCACCTGGCGGCCGGTCTGGCCGCCCTTGACGGCCTGGCGCCGGGCACGCTGCCCGAGGCCTCCTCACGCTCCCTGCGGGAGGCGGCGCTGGCCCTCACGCGCCGGCGCGCCTGAGCGGCCGGGCGCGTTGGTTCCGGTGCGGGGCCCGCCCGCCCGTAGACTGCCCGCGTGGTCACGGATCCCCTCATCGGACGCCTCGTCGACTCTCGTTACGAGATCGTCGACCGGGTGGCCCGTGGTGGCATGGCCACGGTCTACAAGGCGCACGACCGCCGGCTCGAGCGCAGGGTGGCGCTCAAGCTCATGCACCCGCACCTGGCGGACTCCCCCGACTTCGTCTCCCGCTTCCGCCGTGAGGCGCGCGCCGCCGCCCGCCTGAGCAACCCGGGCGTGGTCGCCGTCTACGACCAGGGCAGCCTCGACGGCGTCGCCTACCTCGTCATGGAGCTCGTCGAGGGCCCCAACCTGCGTGACCTCATCACCACCGGGCCGCTGAGCGTCAAGGAGGCGCTGGGGCTCATCGCCCAGGTGCTGCGGCCCCTGGGCGCCGCGCACCGCGCCGGCCTCGTCCACCGTGACGTCAAGCCGGAGAACGTGCTCCTGCCCTCCGACGGCTCGGTCGCCAAGGTCGCCGACTTCGGGCTGGCGCGCGCCGTCACCGAGTCCGCGCAGACCACCACCGGCAACGTGCTCGGCACCGTCGCCTACCTCGCCCCCGAGCTCATCACCGCCGGCGTCTCCTCGCCGCGCGCCGACGTCTTCTCCGCCGGCGTCATCCTCTACGAGCTGCTCACCGGCGAGCAGCCCTTCGCGGCCGACACCCCCATCCAGATCGCCTTCCGCAACGTCCACGAGGACGTGCCCCTGGTCTCCGCGCTCGTGCCGGAGGCGCCCGCGTGCGTCGACGTCCTGGTCGCGGACATGACCCGGCGTGAGCCGCGCGAGCGCCTGGCCGACGCCGACGAGGCCCTGGCGCGGCTGCGCGATGCCGTCGCCGGACTGTCCCCCAGTGAGATGAGCGTCAAGCGCGGGGGCGGCACCGGCTCCCTGCGCACGCAGGAGGTGCTGGCCGCCAACGCGGAGGCGGCCCGCCAGGCCGTGCGCCAGGAGCCCGAGGCCGACGACGAGGACGCGACCCCGGCCGCCGGCTTCAGGACCGTCTCCCTGCCCATCGGGTCCATCGGTGCTGAGGACTCGGGGGCCACGCGCTCCCTGGACCGCTCGACCGTGGCCGCCACGGACCAGGAGACGACGTCGCTGGCCCGCCCGCGCCACCAGCGGGTGCGCCGTCGGACCGCCGTCGGCCTGGGGGCGCTGGCCGTCCTCGGCGCGGGCGGGGCCGGTGGGCTCTGGTGGTACACGCAGGCGGGGCCGGGGCGCCACGTCGACGTCCCCCAGGTCGTCGGGCTCGTCCAGGAGGAGGCGCAGGCCGCCGTCCTCGCCGTCGGCCTGGTGTGGGCGGCGCCCACCCGCGCCTACTCGGACACGGTCGCCTCGGGCTGCGTCATCTCCTGCGAGCCGGACCCGGGCTCCTCGGTGCGCTTGGGGGCTGCCGTCACGGCGGTCGTCTCGCGCGGCATCGAGCAGAAGCAGGTGCCCGACGTCGTCGGACGCACCCGGGAGGAGGCCACGACGGCGATCACCGAGGCCGGCCTGGCCGTCGGCGCCGTCACCCAGTCCTTCTCCGACTCCGTCCCCGAGGGGCAGGTGGTCTCCACCAGCCCGGCCGCCGGCGAGATGGTCGACCACTCCTCCGCCGTCGCCGTCGTCATCTCGAAGGGCCGCCAGCCCGCCACCGTGCCCGGGCTCGCCGGGCTGAACGAGCAGGAGGCCACCACCGCGCTGGAGAGCGCGGGCCTGGCCCTGGGCGAGGTGACGACCTCGTACCACGACACGGTGGAGGAGGGGCGTGTCATCTCCTCCAGCCCCGCGGCCGGCGCCGAGGACGTCTACGTCGGTGACAGCGTCGCTCTCGTGGTCTCGCTCGGCCCCGAGATGGTCACGGTCCCGGAGGTGACCGGCAAGAGCGAGACGGAGGCCGTCACCGCGCTGGAGGCGGCCAGCCTGGTCGTCACGGTCTCCTACGTGTGGGGCGGCCTGTTCGGCACGGCCCGCTCGACGGACCCGGCGGGCGGGGCGAGTGTGCGCAAGGGCTCGACGGTGACGCTGTACGTCGTCTGAGACGGGCTCGCAGCGCCCCAGCCGCCGCACGCGCCTCAGCCGCGCAGCATCTCCGCGACCTCGAAGGCCATCTCGAGGGACTGCTGGTGGTTCAGTCGCGGGTCCACGAGCGTCTCGTAGCGCTCGGCCAGGCGCTCGGCGTCGATGTGCTCGCCGCCGCCCAGGACCTCGGTGACGTCGTCGCCCGTGAGCTCGACGTGGATGCCGCCGGGGACCGTGCCCAGGGCGCGGTGGACCTCGAAGAAGCCGCGGACCTCGTCCATGATCGTGTCGAACTCACGGGTCTTGTAGCCGGTCCCGGCCGTGATCGTGTTGCCGTGCATGGGGTCGGTCACCCAGGTGAGCGGGCGGCCGTCGGCCCTGACCGCCTCGATGAGCACCGGCAGGACCTCGCGGATGCGCCCGGCGCCCATGCGGGTGATGACCGTGAGCCTGCCGGCCTCGCCGTGGGGGTTGAGGTGGTCGATGAGGCGCAGGAGCTGGGCGGGGGTCGTCGTCGGACCGACCTTGACGCCCACGGGGTTGTGCACGCCCTCGAGCAGGGCCACGTGCGCGTCCTCGGCCCCACGGGTGCGCTCACCGATCCACAGCATGTGCGCGGAGGTGTCGTACAGGCGCCCGGAGCGCGAGTCCTCTCGCGTCATGGCGTCCTCGTACTCGAGCAGCAGGGCCTCGTGGGCGGCGTAGAAGTCGACCTGGCGCAGGGCGTCGAAGTCGACGCCGGCGGCGGCCATGAAGCGCATGGCCCGGTCGATCTCCTCCGCGAAGGACTCGAAGCGCTTGTAGGCGGGGTTGGCGGTGAATCCGCGGTTCCAGGAGTGGACCTCGCGCAGGTCCGCGTAGCCGCCCATGGTGAAGGAGCGGATGAGGTTGAGGGTGGTGCCGGCGCGCAGGTAGGCGTCGAGCATGCGCTGGGGGTCCGGCACGCGCGCCTCGGCGGTGAAGGGGTGGCCGTTGACCGAGTCGCCCCGGTAGGAGGGCAGGGTGATCCCGTCGCGGGTCTCGGTGTCCGCGCTGCGGGGCTTGGCGTACTGCCCGGCCATGCGGCCGATCTTGACCACCGGGGTGGAGGCGCCGTAGGTGAGCACCGCAGCCATCTGGAGGATGGTCTGGAGCTTGAGGCGGATGTTCGTGGCCGTGTTGTCCTGGAAGGACTCGGCGCAGTCCCCGCCCATGAGGACGAAGGCGTCACCGCGCTCGGCCTTGGCCATCTGCTGGCGCAGGGAGTCGACCTCTCCGGCGAAGACGAGCGGGGGCCGGGTGCGCAGGTCCGCGGCGACCTCGGCAAGACGTCCGGCATCCGGGTAGGAGGGCTGCTGGGCGGCGGGGCGGTCGCGCCAGCTGGCGGGGGTCCGGGGGGCGTCGAGCTCGTTCATCACACCGGCATCATACGGAGGGGGCAGGGCGGCCCCCGTGCCCGCCACCAGGCGGGACACGGGGGCCGTCGTCGTCGGCTCGCGTCAGTGCGCGGGGCTCAGTGCTCCGCGGAGGCCTCGGCGGGCTCGACGCGCTGGCCGATCTCGGCCATGAGCCCGGTGAACCAGGGCTGGGTGATGTCGAAGGCCTTGTGTCCGGCGATGCGCGGGAAGGCGATGAGGGTCAGCTCGTCGTCGTTGTCCTCGTCGTTGCCGATGACGCCGGACTCGCCCCTCAGGGCGCACTCGACGGCCAGGTCGCACATGGACTTGATGAGGTCCAGGTCCTCCTGGTTGGCGTTGGTGGCGCGCGAGTAGTAGCCGGACTTCTGGACCATGACCTTCTCGGCGCCGATGAGGTGCGCGAACTGCTTGGCGAACCACTGGCCGGGGTTGATGGTGTCGAGCTTGACGTGGCCGAAGGGGTCGCGCTGGACCTCCTCGCCACGGGCCTCCATCTCCGCGATGATCTCGGGGACGCCGGCACCCTCGGACAGGAAGATGTTGACGTTGCCCTGCTCGTCCATGAGGGCCTTGAGGCGCTCGGCCTCGGCCTCGAGGTCGAGCCTCATCTCGGGCAGGAAGACGGCGTGGACGTCCCAGCGCTCGCGGGACAGGCCCAGCGACGGCGCCCAGCTCTTGGTCCCCAGCAGCTCGTGGTAGCGCTTGGCGGTCTCGGCGGTGAGGTAGCCGCAGTTGCGGCCCATGCACTCGTGGATGATGAGCATGCGCGGGTTGGAGCGGTGCTCGCCGATGATGTTGAAGGCGAAGCCGGCGCCCTCCTCGGCGGCGGACCAGGCGCCCAGGGACTGGCGGATGGGCACGATGTCGTTGTCGATGGTCTTGGGCAGCCCGACGACGGTGAGGTCGTAGTCGTGCTCCTTGAGGTAGGCGGCCAGGTCCGCTGCGGTGGTGTTGGTGTCGTCGCCGCCGATGGTGTGCAGGACGTCGACGCCGTCCTTGCGCAGCTGCTCGGCCGCGAACTCGAGGGGGTTGACGCCCTCGGCGACGAGGCCGCGCTCGACGAGGTTCTTGGCGTTGGTGAGCTTGACGCGGGAGTTGCCGATCGGCGAGCCGCCGAACTCGCGCAGGATGCCGGCGTTCTTGCGGCCCTCGGCGTCGATGACGATGTAGTTGCCGGTGAGCAGGCCGTGGTAGCCGTACTGGTAGGCGATGATCTCGACCTCGGGAGCGACCTCGGCGTAGCGCTCGATGAGGTCGCCGACGGCGGCGGACAGGCAGGGGGCGAAACCGCCCGCGGTGAGCAGGGCGACGCGACGGATCGACATCGAGGACCTTTCAGGTTGGGTGCTTGCGGCCCGGTGCCGGGGGCGGGCCCGCCGGGGACCGGGGCGAGGGCGGCACGTGCCGTGCCTCGCCGCGCAGTCTACCCGCCGTGGCACGGGAGGACCGGGGCCCCGCGTCACCCGCCGCCCATCGCCTCGCCCGGTCCGGCTCAGAGCACGCCGGCCAGCAGCCAGAGCGCTGTGACCAGGTAGGCGACGGCGTAGCCGGAGTGGAACGGACGGTTGCGGCGCACGAAGCGGTCGACCACCTGCTCGGGCACGTCCTCGGGGCCGCCCTCCGCCAGGTGCTCGTCGCGCGCGAAGCCGCTGGCGAAGTGAACGAGGCACCACAGCGGGAAGACCGCCACCGCGAGGACCTGGGCGGCCAGGGGCAGCCGCCCGGCGTTCGCGACGAGGGAGGCCAGCGCCACGAGCACCTGGCCGTACAGCCAGGCGGCGTACGTGGTGTTGACGCGCTCGTCCCGGCTGAAGGGCAGCAGCAGCCGCTGCAGCTCGTGACGCCTGCCGTGGCTCAGCGCGTGGTCGAAGAACGCCCCGAAGGTCACCACGTAGGAGATCATGAATCCCGCGAGCACGCAGGTGTAGACGATGGTGGCACCGTAGAGCACGTTGCTGAGAACCATGCCCACGAGCATGGCACGTGCCTGTACGCCGCCGACAGGGATGTCATCTCCTCGGGACCGGTGAGCGCCGTGACAGCTCGTGACGGCTCGCGCTCTCCCCGTCGGTGCCGACAGCGCCAGCGGCTCAGGCGTCGGCGGCGCCCGTCTCCCTGGGGCTCTCGTCGTCCCTGCTCCCGGGCTCCGCAGCCTCCTCCGCCTCTGCCGCCTCCACGGGCTCGGCCGGCGGCTCGGGGACCTCGACGTCGGGGGCCGGGCGGCCACCGGGGGCGTGCACGGGGGCGGCGGCGGGCCGCCGGGCGGCCCGCGCCTGGAGCATCTCGGTCACGACCTCGTCAGCGCTCTTCTTCTCGGCGTCCATGGCCTTCTTGACGTCGGCCGCGTAGAGGTCGACGTACTCCTGACCGGACAGCGCCATGAGGGAGTACATGATCTCGTCGGTGATGGAGCGCAGGACGAAGCGGTCGTTCTCCAGGCCCTTGTAGCGCGAGAAGTCCAGCGGCTCGCCGACGACGATGCCGACGCGGTGGCGGGTGGAGGGCACCACCTGGCCGATGGGCTGGGCGAGGTCCGAGCCGATCATCGCCACCGGGATGACGGAGGCGCCCGTGGCCAGGGCGATGCGGGCCACGCCCGTCTTGCCCCGGTACAGGCGCCCGTCGGGGCTGCGCGTGCCCTCCGGGTAGATCCCGAAGAGCTCGCCGGCGCGCAGACGGTCGATGCCGGCCTGCAGGGCCGCCTGGGAGGCCCGCCCGCCGGAGCGGTCCACGGGGATCGTGCCGACGGCGGTCATGAAGCTCTTGACCGCCCAGCCCTTGACGCCCTTGCCGGTGAAGTAGTCCGACTTGCCGATGAAGGCGACCTCGCGCTCGATGAGCAGCGGCAGGAAGAAGGAGTCGATGACGGCCAGGTGGTTCGAGGCGAGGATGGCGGCCCCCTCGGAGGGGATGTTCTCCTCCCCGCGGATCCAGGGCTGGTAGAGCATCTCGAGAGCGGGGCCGACGGCCGTCTTGATGCCTCGGTATCCCACGGGGACCTCCTGCGCCTGGGTTGAGCTCGTCTGGAGTGGGCGCGCGGGTGCACGCGGCCGCTCACCGGAGTCTAGCCTCAACGTGTGCCCTCCCACGTCCCGCCCCGCCCCACGGGACCGGCGCGCGGGCAGGCGGTCCAGCCCGCCTTCGCGCAGATAGGGCTGGCGCTGAGCGAGACGGCCTTCGTCGTCGTCGACCTGGAGACCACCGGCGGCGCCCCGGGGGCCCACGCCATCACGGAGATCGGGGCCGTGCGGGTGCGCGGCGGGCAGGTCGTGTCCGAGATGGGCACGCTCGTCAACCCCGGTGCCGTCATCCCCGCGCAGGTCACCGTGCTCACGGGCATCACGAACGCGATGGTCGTGGGCGCGCCCGTCGTGGCCGAGGCGCTGGAGCACTTCCTCGGCTGGGCCCGCCTGGACGAGCCGGGGACGGTGCTGGTGGCCCACAACGCCCGCTTCGACGTCGGCCACCTGCGCGCCGCGGCCCGTGAGCTGGGCCTGGCGTGGCCGGAGCCGGTGGTGCTGGACACTCTGGCCCTGGCACGGAGGGTCTGGAGCCGGACGGACGTGCCCAACCACAGGCTCTCCACCCTCGCCTCCTTCGTCGGCTCCCCCACGCGCCCCACCCACCGGGCACTGGACGACGCGCGCGCCACGGTGGACGTGCTGCACGCCGTCCTGGAGGCGCTGGCGCCCCTGGGCGTGACCCACCTGGAGGACCTGGCGACGGCGACCGACCCGGTCCCGCCGCGTCGCCGGGCCAAGAGCCGCCTGGCCCAGGGCCTGCCCTCGACCCCGGGCGTCTACGAGCTCCTGTCCGCCACCGGCCAGGTGCTCTACGTGGGCTCGGCCGTGGACCTGCGCCGGCGGGTGCGCTCCTACTTCACGGCGGCCGAGAAGCGTCCGAGGGTGGCGCAGGTGCTCGACACGACGGTGGACGTGCGCGTCATCCCGACGCCGACCGAGGTCGAGGCCCGGGTGCGCGAGCTGCGCCTCATCGCCGAGCTCGACCCTCCGGCCAACCGTCGCTCGCGACGCCCGCGCCGCCAGCCGTGGCTGCGCCTGGTGGGCGGGGACGAGCCGCGGCTGGCGTCCACGACGGCGCTGGCGACCGAGGAGGTGGGCTGCGCGGTGGGGCCCTTCGCCTCGCGCAGCGCGCTGCTCGACGCCCAGCGGGCCGCGAAGTCGGTGCTGCGCCTGCGCTCGTGGGACGCTCACGGCGCCGCCGGCCTGGCCCCGCAGGGCGGGCTCTCGCAGCGGGTGGACCTGGCCCGCCGGGCCCTGTCCGGCGAGTGCGACCTCGTGGCGGGGCCCCTGCTGGAGCGGGTGGCGGCGCTGGCGGCTGCGGAGCGCTTCGAGGAGGCGGGCCTGTGGACGGCGCGGCTGCGGTCCTTCCTGCTGGCCTCGCGGCGCGCGGAGGCCGTGCGGCCGCTGCTGGCCTGTGCGCACCTCGTGGCCGCCCGGCGTCGTGAGGGCGGTGGATGGGAGCTCGTGGCGGTGCGCTGGGGGTGCCTGGCGGGCAGCGCGGTGACGCCGCCGGGCGCGGACCCCCGTCCGGCGGTGGCGGCGCTGCGGGCGACGGCGCAGGTGGTCCAGCGCCCGGACAGGGTCGGTCAGACGACGAGCGCCGAGGAGACGCTGCTGCTGGCAGAGTGGGTGCTCGACTCCGGGGCGAGGCTCGTGGAGGTCGGTGCCGAGGGCGGCGGGGACGCTGACGGCAGCGGCGCCGCTGGCGGGGCGGAGGAGGACGTGTGCGCGGCCCTCACCTGGCCGGTGGGGGCAGCAGCGCGCCACCGGCGGGTGCTGCGGGCCTAGGGCTGAGGGCGGCGCCCTGGGTGCGGGCCGACGGCGGGAGCCGGCCCGGCAGCAGCGGACCCGTCCGGCGGGGTCCCGGCGCTCAGCCGGCGGCGACGACGGCGCCGCGGCGGGCGCTCAGCGCGGTGGTGACGGCCTCCTGCAGGGCCATGGGGTCCAGGGGGCGGGGGACGACGGCCTGGGCCTTGGCCCAGGCGGACAGCCAGGCGTCCTGGGGGCGGGCGGTGAGCAGCACCACCGGGGGGCGCTGGTCGAGCTCGACCAGGAGCTCGTGGGCCAGGCCCATGCCGCCCAGTCCCTTGGCCTCGGCGTCGAGGACGAGCACGTCGAAGGGGGCCCGCCCCTCGGCCGCACGGTCCTTGAGGGCCAGGCGCACGCCCTCGGCGGTGGCGCACTCGGTCCAGCGCACGAGGGGCAGGCCCTTGGCGGGACGTCGTCCAACACCGGTGATGACCTCCTGACGCACGTTGGCGTCGTCGGAGAAGACGAGGAGGTCGAGGCGGGGGCTGGCGGCCTGGTCAGTCATGGGTCCTCCGTGCGATCGGACGTGCGTGGCAGGGCCGGTCGTCGTCCGGGATCGTCCGGGTGGGGCGCGGCTGGCGCTGCGCCGTCAGTGTAATCACAGCGGTCCCCCTGGCGAAGCCTTAGATCAGAGGATACGATCAATGATGTCCAGGACCTCGGTTCTCACTATGAGCCGTCGTCGACGCGCCGGGCCTCCCGGCCAGCACGAAAGGCACCCGCACTTGGCCGTGTACACGCTTCCCGAGCTCCCCTACGACTACGCCGCCCTCGAGCCCCACGTCTCCGCCAAGATCATGGAGCTCCACCACGACAAGCACCACGCCGCCTACGTCGCCGGCGCCAACGCCGCCCTCGAGCAGCTCGAGGCCGCCCGCGAGTCCGGCGACCACGCCGCCATCAACCTCCTCGAGAAGAACCTCTCCTTCAACCTCGGCGGCCACATCAACCACTCGATCTTCTGGAAGAACCTCTCCCCCAACGGCGGCGGCCGGCCCGAGGGCGAGCTCGCCGAGGCCATCAAGGACTCCTTCGGCTCCTTCGAGAAGCTCCAGGCCCAGTTCACCGCCAACGCGCTGGGCATCCAGGGCTCCGGCTGGTCCGTCCTCGCCTGGGACTCCGTCTCCGGCAGGCTCGTGACCTTCCAGCTCCTCAACCAGCAGGACAACGTCCCGGTCGGAACCATCCCGCTGTTCCAGGTCGACATGTGGGAGCACGCCTTCTACCTCGACTACCTCAACGTCAAGGCCGACTACGTCAAGGCCATCTGGAACATCGCCAACTGGCAGGACGTCTCCGAGCGCCTGGCCGCCGCGAGGACCCAGGCCCCGGGCCTCATCGTCCGCTGAGCGGAGCCGGTCCGGGCCGCAACCGTCCCCGGGCCGCCCCTCACAGCCGGACGGCCTCAGCACAGCGCCCCGGCCACCCTCCACGGGTGGCCGGGGCGCGTCGACATCGAGACTGGTCGGACCCGTCAGGGCCGCGGCGCGAGCACGTGTCAGAGGATCGCGGCGATGTCCAGGACGTAGGCGAAGGCGGGGACGGCCTCACCCGAGGAGCCCGTGCCCGCGGGCATGAGGACGACCACCCGCGAGCCCGCCGGGACCCCGACGAGCCCGCTCAGGCCCGGGGCCTGAGCCATCGTCACGTACTGCGGGCTCGCCTGCTCCCAGGAGGACTGGCTGACCGAGCCGTCCCAGGAGGTGAAGGCCATGTTGAGGCCGATCGTGTCCTCGGCGGTGATGGCGGCGCCCGTCCCCCGGGCCAGGACGATGACCTCCGTCTGCGTGGGCTCGGCGGCGCCCTCACTCACGCTGACCGACGCGGCGGCGCCGAGCTCGCCGGTCACCGTGACGCCGCGGTCGGCCAGGGCCTGCTCCCCCTCGACGGTCGCGCCGGCGGTGGTGCCGATGGCCTTGATCTCGACGACGAAGACGAGAGGACCGGTCGGGCTGCCGTTGGTCGAGGTCTCGCCGTAGGCGTACTGGGAGGGCACGCTCATGAGCACCCTGTCGCCCACCTTGTGACCGGCCAGGCCGCAGCGCCACCCGGTGATGACGCCCTGCAGGCTGAAGGTCGTCGGCTTGGCGCGGTCGTAGGAGGAGTCGAAGGTCGCGTCGCTGTCCCACTTCCAGCCCGCGTAGGACACGCTGATGAAGTCGGACTCCGTGACCGTCGGGCCGTCGCCCTCCTCGAGGGTGGCGACCGTGAGGTTGGTGGGGGCGGCCTCACCCGTCCACGTGGGCGTCGGGGTGGTACCCGCCTCACCGGCGAGCGTCGGCAGGGCGGTGGAGGACTCGTCGACGGTGAGGTCGGAGCAGACCACGTTGGTGGCCACGCCCGAGGTCGTGGCGCTCGGCGTCGCGGAGGCCGTCGCGTCTCCCCCCTCGGAGGAGCCGCAGGCGGCGAGGACGAGGCTGGACGTGAGCACGAGGGCGCTCAGGGCGAGGTGGTGACGGCGCAACATGGTCTCCTTGGCGGGCTGTCTGGGCGTGTGGCGGACGAGGCGTGCGACGGCCGCCGTGCGCACGGGCACAGCGGCCGTGGTGAGGTCCGGGCGGGCCGGACCTCGCGCCCCTCAGTGGAAGGACTCGCCGCAGGCGCAGGAGCCCGAGGCGTTCGGGTTGTCGATGGTGAAGCCCTGCTTCTCGATGGAGTCCGCGAAGTCGATGGTCGCGCCGGACAGGTACGGCACGCTCATGCGGTCGACGACCACCTCGACGGCGGCCATCTCCTCGGAGCCGGTCTCGAAGGAGCGCACGGCGTCGCCGTCGAGCAGGCGCTCGTCGAAGTAGAGCTGGTAGACCAGGCCGGAGCAGCCCCCAGGCTGGACCGCCACGCGCAGACGCAGGTCGTCCCGGCCCTCCTGGGTGAGCAGGGCGGCGACCTTGGCGGCGGCGGCCTCGGTGAGGAGCACCTCGTGCTCGGGGACGGCCGTCGTCTGGTCTGTCAGGGTGGTCTCAGCCATGTGAGTCTCCTCGTTCGTGGGCCAGCCGGGCCCGGGGTGCGGTTGCGCGGGCTCCAACACCCAGGTCGGACAGGTTGTTCCCCGTCAGCCTACGTCCATCCCCGCCCGGCACCGTTGTGGCGGCACTCACCGAGCGGGGACGGCGCCGCCGGGTGCGGCGCCCGGGTCCCTCAGGCGAGGGTGACGAACTCAAGGTACTCCTCGCCCCACAGGTCCTCGTCGCCGTCGGGAAGGAGCAGGACACGGTCCGGCTCAAGGGCCTCAACGGCCCCCTCGTCGTGGGTCACGAGGACGACGGCGCCCTCGAAGGTGCCCAGCGCGCGCAGGATCTCCTCACGGCTGGCCGGGTCGAGGTTGTTCGTCGGCTCGTCCAGCAGGAGGACGTTGGCGCTGGAGACCACGAGGATCGCGAGCGCCAGGCGGGTCTTCTCCCCACCGGAGAGCACGCGGGCGGGCTTGTCGGCGTCGGCGCCGGAGAACAGGAAGGAGCCCAGCACGCTGCGCACCTGGGTGTCGTCCATGTCCGGCGCGGCGCTGCGCAGGTTCTCCACGACCGTGCGGTCGGTGTCGATGGTCTCGTGCTCCTGGGCGTAGTAGCCGATCTTGAGCCCGTGACCGGGCACGACCTCACCGGAGTCGGGGGTCTCGACGCCGGCGAGGATGCGCAGCATCGTCGTCTTGCCCGCGCCGTTGAGGCCCAGGACGACGACGCGGCTGCCGCGGTCGATGGCCAGGTCCACGCCGGAGAAGACCTCGAGGGAGCCGTAGGCCTTGCTCAGGCGCGAGGCCCTCAGAGGGGTCTTGCCGCAGGGGGCGGGGTCTGGGAAGCGCAGGTGGGCGACCTTCTCGGCCGCGCGCTGCTCGTCCAGGCCCTCGAGAAGGCGCTCGGCCCGGCGCAGCATCTGCTGCGCGGCGACGGCCTTGGTGGCCTTGGCCCGCATCTTCTCGCCCTGGGCGCGCAGCGCCGCCGCCTTCTTCTCCGCGTTGGCGCGCTCCTTGCGGCGGCGCGCCTCGTCCTCGGCGCGCTGGCGGAGGTAGGCGTCCCAGCCCAGGTGGTAGACGTCCAGGACGCCCCGGTTGGCGTCGAGGTACATGATCTGGTTGACGGTGTCGCGCAGGAGCTCGACATCGTGGGAGATGACGATGAAGCCGCCGGCGTAGGTGCGCAGGTGGTCGCGCAGCCACAGCACGGAGTCGTGGTCGAGGTGGTTGGTGGGCTCGTCGAGCAGGAGGGTGTCCGGCTGCTGGAAGAGCACGCGCGCCAGCTCGACGCGGCGGCGCTGGCCGCCCGACAGGGTGCCGATGGGCTGGTTGAGCACGCGGTCGGGCAGGCCGAGGGCGGCCGCGATGCGGGCGGCCTCGCTGGCGGCCGCGTACCCCCCGGCCATGGTGAACTCGTGGTCCAGGCGGGTGTAGCGGTCCAGGGCCTTGGCCATGGCGTCGCCCTGGGTCGTGGAGATGCGCTCCTCGGCCTTGCGGATGCGGGCCAGCAGCGCGTCGATGCCGCGGGCGGACAGGATGCGGTCACGGGCGACCTCCTCGAGGTCGCCGACCTTGGTGTCCTGGGGTAGGTAGCCGACCGAGCCGTTGCAGCTGATGGTGCCCTCGTGCTCGACGGCCTGCAGGCCGTGGGTCTCATCGGCGTCGGCGACCGCCTGGCTCGTGCCCTGGACGACGGACTGGGCGGCCAGGAGCTTGGTCATGGTGGTCTTGCCGGCGCCGTTGCGCCCGACCAGGCCGATGCGCATCCCCTTGTCGACGCGGTAGCTCGCGCCGGCGACGAGCTGGCGGGCGCCGATGCGCATGGTGAGGTCCTGGACGTTGATCACGTCCGTCATGCTACGGGCCAGCTGCCGCCGCCCGGCCCGGGGCCCGCCGCCCGGGCACCGGGCATCGGTCACACCGCCTCCCCCGGAGTCCCCGGCGCTCCCGCCCTCAGTCCCACCAGAGCCAGGTGCCCGGCTCCCCACGGGTCCACAGGCGTCGGCACACGCGCATCTCGTCGGGCAGGCCCTGGGCGTCCAGGTCGTAGCGACGACGCACCGTGTCCCACAGCTCACGGCAGCGGCAGCCGTCGTCGTGCTCCTCGTGGACCTCGAGGTCGAGCAGGTCGGGGTCCTGGACCCACAGGGCCTCGACCGTGACCCTCTCGTCGGGGCGCTGCGGCCCGATCCCGTAGCCGGACAGCCTCACACGGCCCCGTGAGCGC
This sequence comes from Actinomyces sp. AC-20-1, assembly GCF_023369555.1. Lineage (GTDB taxonomy): Bacteria > Actinomycetota > Actinomycetes > Actinomycetales > Actinomycetaceae > Actinomyces. Next base: position 127,020 of record NZ_JACJVC010000006.1, read on the forward strand.
ACGCAGGCGCGCAGCATCGAGCCCAGGGTGGGCGAGAGGTTCTGGCGGTCCTCGAGCTGGGCCGCGGGCAGGACCTCCAGCAGGCGGCGGGCACCGTCCGGGCCCAGGTCGTGGAAGGGCGTGTAGTCGTCCACGGGCTCACCGTCCTCGATGAGGCCGGTGGGGCCCCGCCCGAAGGCGGCGGGCACCGTGGTGGAGCGCATCTCGTCGTGGCAGGCGTCCAGGACGTCCCACACGCCCACGCTCACGGTCCATCCCCGGGGCCCGTACAGGCCGCGCTCGTGGCTCGCCTCCTCTCCCTGCGCCGTCGGGGTGGTGCTCGCGCTCAGGGTCGTCGTCGTGCTCACAGGCCCTCCTCCTTAGGTGACGGGCAGTCGTGTCGCCCGGCTGAGACCACCTTCCCCTGTGCTCGCGAGGCCCTCCCCAGGCACGAGCGCACCCCCTGCCGCCGGCCCCTCCTGTGGAGCCCGGGCCCTGCGCTACCCTCGTGAGACCGTCAGCGCGCTGACGGTGATCCCCACACCCTGCGCGTCCTTGACGCCCCGAGGCCCCGGCCGCGCCGACGCCACCGCACGCAGGCCTGCGAAAGGTTCACGATGACGACAACCACGTCAGTACCAGAAGCGATCCTCGAGGCCGTCGGCGGCCCCGGGAACATCTCCAGCCTCACCCACTGCGCCACCCGGCTGCGCTTCGAGCTCCACGACGCCTCCGTGGTCGACAAGGCCGTCGTCGAGGCCATCCCCGGTGTCATGGGCGCCGTCCCCCAGTCCGGGGACCGCTACCAGATCATCATCGGCGGGGCCGTGCAGAGCGTCTACGAGCAGATCACCTCGCTGCCCGCCATGAAGGGCGGGGCCGCCGCCCTCAGCGACGCCGACGTCAAGGCCGCCGCACGCGCCCGGGCCCGCGGCAAGAACGCCTGGGTGGACGCCTTCTTCGAGTACCTGTCCGACTCCTTCCGGCCCCTGCTGCCCGTGGCTGCTGGGCACCTCCATCATCATCGCCCTCGAGGCCGTCCTCGAGGCCCTCGGCTTCATCGACACGCGCGCCGCCGTCAAGCCCGCCTGGCTCGTCTTCACCGACGCGATGTTCCGCTCCGTCTTCTACTTCCTGCCGATCATGGTGGCCTACAACGCCTCCAAGAAGCTCAAGATCGACCCGTGGGTCGGCGCCGCCGTCATGGCGGCCTTCCTCACGCCGAACTTCATCGACCTGGCCAACCCGGACAAGACCTCCGGCGTCACGTGCACCACCAACGAGGTCCTCGGGACCCAGTCGTGCACGGCGAGCGTCTTCGGCCTGCCGATGCAGCTGGCCGACTACGGTGGCCAGGTCTTCGTGCCCCTCATGATGGTGGCGATCCTCGCCCTGGTCTACAAGGCGCTGGCCAAGGTCATCCCGGACAACCTCCAGATGGTCTTCGTGCCCTTCCTGTCCTTCATCATCATGATGCCGGTCACCGGTTTCCTCATCGGCCCCCTGGGCATCTGGGTCGGCTCCGGCCTCGGCTCGGCGCTCGCCTGGCTCAACACCTCCGCCCCCATCGTCTTCGCGATCCTCATCCCGATCATCTACCCCTTCCTCGTGCCGCTGGGCCTGCACTGGCCGCTCAACGCCCTCATGCTCGCCAACATCGACACCCTGGGCTACGACTTCATCCAGGGCCCCATGGGCGCCTGGAACTTCGCCTGCTTCGGCGCCACCGCCGCGGTCCTCGTCATCGCGATCCGCAACCGCAACTCCGTCATGAGGCAGACCGCCTCCGGCGCCCTGTTCGCCGGCCTCTTCGGCGGCATCTCCGAGCCGAGCCTGTACGGCATCCACCTGCGCTACAAGCGCGTCTACCCGCGCATGCTCGTCGGCTGCGTCGTCGGCGGCCTCGTTGTCGGCATCGGCGGCGGCGTCAACGCCTCCACCTTCGCCTTCACCTCGCTGCTCACCATCCCGGTCTTCTCCCCCATGGGGCTGTACGCCCTGGCCGTGCTCGCGGCCTTCACGACGTCCTTCCTCATCCTCCTCCTCACGGACTACCGCACCGAGGAGGACAAGGCCCAGGACGCGGCCGCCCTGGCCGCCGCCGGCGTCGTCGCGGGCGGCGCGGTCCAGGCGGACCCGGCCGAGACCGCCGCTGACATGGCCGCCCAGGCCAGCACCGGCTCCTCCTCCAGCGCGGCGCAGGCCGGCACCCCCGCGCCCGCCGCGGCCCCTGCCGCCGGCAGCGTCACCGACGTCGTCGCCCCGCTGGCCGGTCGTGTCCTGGCCCTGGCCGAGGTCGCGGACCCGGTCTTCTCCTCCGGTGCCCTCGGCAACGGCGCGGCCGTCGAGCCCGTGGGCCAGACCATCGTCGTCACGGCCCCTGCGGCCGGCACCGTGGTCGTCGCGCCGTCCTCCGGCCACGCCTACGGGCTCACCCTCGACAACGGGATCGAGGTCCTCATCCACGTGGGCATCGACACCGTCAACCTCGGCGGCGAGGGCTTCGACATCAAGGTCGCCCAGGGCGACCGGGTCGAGGCCGGGCAGGAGCTCGTGCGCGTCGACCGCGCCACCGTCGAGGCCGCCGGCTACGCGCTCACCACCCCGGTGCTCGTGACCAACACCGCGGCCTTCGCCTCGGTGGAGGCCGCCGCCGACGGCGAGGTCGCCGCGGGCGACCTGCTCCTGCGCGTGACCGCCTGAGCACACGTCACCGCCTGAGGGACACGGTGGGGGCGGTATCCGGCAGCCCTGCCGGATACCGCCCCCGTCTCTTGGTCCTGAGTGACGCCGCGCTCGGCCTCGACCTCTCAGTCGCGCACCCGCAGCTCCCAGAAGGCGACGGCAGCCGCCGCGGCCACGTTGAGCGAGTCCACGCCCCCGGCCATGGGGATACGCACCACCACGTCCGCCGCCGCCACCGTGCGGGCCCTGAGCCCGTCGCCCTCCGTGCCCAGCACGACCGCGACCCTGGAGCCCGGTGCGGTGCAGGCCGGTGAGGCCGAGAACGCGTCCAGACTCACCGCGCTGTCGCTCAGCGCCATGGCCGCCACCGTCCACCCGGCGTCGTGGAGCTCGTCCAGCGCGGGCCAGCGCTCGAGGCGCGTCCACGGCACCTGGAACACCGTGCCCATCGACACGCGCACGCTGCGCCGGTAGAGCGGGTCCGCGCACTGCGGGGTCACGAGCACGGCGTCGACGCTCAGGGCGGCGGCGCTGCGGAAGGCGGCACCGACATTCGTGTGGTCCACCAGGTCCTCCAGGACCGCGACGCGGCGCGCGCCCAGCCCGCCGCGCGCCGAGGCCAGCAGCTCGGCCACGCCCGCCAGCGCCGGCCGGTTCATGGCTGCCAGGGCCCCGCGGTGCAGGTGGAAGCCCGTGATCCGTTCCAGGACCTCCTCGGGGGCGAGGATGACGGGCACGTCCCCGCCGTCGTGCCTGCCGCCGGTGCCGGTGGCCGAGGCGATGAGCTCGCGCAGCTGCTCGTACCAGCGCTCGGCCATGAGGAAGGAGCGCGGCTCGTGCCCGGCCCACAGGGCCCGCTCGATCACCTTGGAGGACTCGGCCATGTACAGGCCGCGCTCGGTCTCCAGGCGACGGCGCAGGGCGACGTCGGTCAGGCTCGTGTAGTCGGCCAGGAGGTGGCCCAGGGCCGGGTCGTCCAGCTCCTCGCGGGTGCTGAGGCGGATGATCACGAGTGGTGCCGCTGCGTGCGGCCGAGGGCCCTGAGCAGCGGGTCCTGGACGACGGCGGGCTCGTCCTGGCCGGCCGGGCCGCTGAACTGGCTCTGGTAGAGCCGGTAGTAGGCGCCCTGGGCGGCGATGAGCTCGTCGTGGCTGCCCTGCTCGACGATGTCGCCGTGCTCCATCACGAGGATGATGTCCGCGTCACGGATGGTGGACAGGCGGTGGGCGATGACGAAGGAGGTGCGTCCCTGGCGCAGGCCGACCATCGCCTTCTGGACCAGCAGCTCGGTGCGGGTGTCCACCGAGCTCGTCGCCTCGTCCAGGACGAGGATCTGGCGGTCGGCCAGGAAGGCGCGGGCGATCGTGATGAGCTGCTTCTCACCGGCGGACACGCCGGAGCCGGAGTCGTCGATGACCGTGTCGTAGCCCTTGGGCAGGGCCTGGACGATGTGGTCGACGCTGGCGGCGCGGGCGGCGGCCAGCACCTGGTCCTCGCAGGCCCCGGCGGAGCCGAAGGCGATGTTCTCGCGGATCGTGCCCTCGAAGAGCCACGTGTCCTGCAGGACCATGCCGATCTGCTCGCGCAGCCGGTCGCGGCTGAGATCGCGAGTGTCGACGCCGTCGAGCGTGATCCTGCCGGACTGGGGGTCGTAGAAGCGCAGCAGGAGGTTGACCATCGTTGTCTTACCGGCGCCGGTGGGACCGACGATGGCCACCGTCTGGCCGGGCTCCACGGTGAGGCTGAGGTCCGTGATGAGCTCGGTACCGGGGCTGTAGGAGAAGCGCACGTGGTCGAAGACGACCCTGCCGGTCACGCGCTCGGGCAGCTGCGCCGGGGCGTCGGCCTCGCCCTCCTCGGGCGCGTCCATGATCTCGAACAGCCGCTCGGCGCTGGCGGCGCCGGACTGCAGGAGGTTGGCCATGGAGGCGATCTGGGTGATGGGCTGGGTGAACTGCTGCGTGTACTGGATGAAGGCCTGGACGTCGCCCAGGGTCATCGTCCCGCTGGTCACGCGCACACCGCCGATGACGGCGACGATGACGAAGCTGAGGTTGGAGACCACGCGCATGGCCGGCTGGATGGTGCCGGAGACCCACTGGGCCTTGTAGGACCCGTCGTAGAGGCGGGTGTTCTCCTCGTCGAACAGGCGGGTGAACTCCTCCTCCGAGCTGAACAGGGTGACGGCCTCGTGCCCGGTGAAGGCCTCCTCGACCACGCCCGTGACCTTGCCGGTGGCGTCCCACTGCTGGGTGAAGTGGGGCTGCGCGCGCCGGGCGATGAGCAGGGTGATGACCAGGGCGAGCGGCACCATGGCGAGGGTGACGAGCGAGAGCTGCACGGAGATCGTCACCATCATGGCCAGGACGCCGATGACGGAGATGATGGAGCTCAGCGCCTGCGAGAGGGTCTGCTGGAGCGACTGGGTGATGTTGTCGACGTCGTTGGTCACGCGCGAGAGGATGTCGCCGCGCGAGCCAGTGTCGAGGTACGACAGGGGCACCCGGTTGAGCTTGGCCTCGACCTCGGCGCGCATGCGCTGGCCGGTGCGCTGGACGACGCCGGCCAGCACGTAGCCCTGCGTCCACATGAACAGGGCGGAGAGCAGGTAGACGGCGAGCACCTGGGCGAGGACGACGAGCAGGGCGTGGGTGTCGATGCCCTGGCCGACGACGACGTCGTAGGCGGAGACCATGTCCGCGTACTCGCTCATGCCCCCGGCGCTGAGCGCCTGGGCCAGCGCGTCCCCGCTGAGACCGGCGGGCAGGCCCGCGTTGCCCAGGACGGTGCCGATGATCCCCTCGAAGAGGATGTTCATGGCGTGGGCGAGGATCTTGGGGGCGACGACGTTGAGGACGACCGCGATGGTCGTGAGGATGACGACGAGGGTGATCCGGGCTCGCTCGGGGCGCAGCTCGCCGAGCAGGCGCCTCCACGTGCCGCGGAAGTCGGCGGCCTTCTGCTGGGGGCCGCGGGGGCCGGGTCCGTGGCTCATGCCGCCTCCTGCTCGCTGATCTGGGACAGGACGATCTCGGAGTAGGTGGGGCAGGTGCTCATGAGCTCCTCGTGGGTGCCGGTGCCGACGACGCGGCCCTCGTCGAGGACGACGATCTGCTCGGCGTTGCGGATGGAGGCGACTCGCTGGGCGACGACGACGAGGGTGGCGCCACCGGTGGCGTCGGGCAGCCCGGCGCGCAGGCGCGCGTCGGTGGCGTAGTCGAGGGCGGAGAAGGAGTCGTCGAAGATGTAGACGCCGGCGTCGCGCACGAGGGCGCGGGCGATGGCCAGGCGCTGGCGCTGGCCGCCGGAGAAGTTGACCCCGCCCTGGTCGACCTCGTGGTCGAGGCCGTCGTCGAGGTCCTGGACGAAGCCGGAGGCCTGGGCGGCCTCGAGGGCGTCCCAGATCTCGGTGTCGGCGGCGCCCTTCTTTCCGTGCTGCAGGGTGCTGCGCACGGTGCCGGAGAAGAGGAAGGCCTTCTGGGGGACGGTGGCGACGGCGCTGCGCAGCTCGCGCGGGTCGAGGTCTCGCACGTCGACGCCGTCGACCGTCACCCGTCCCTCGGTGACGTCGAGCAGGCGCGGAATGAGGTTGATGAGGGTCGTCTTGCCGGAGCCGGTGGAGCCGATGAAGGCGGTGGTCTGTCCGGGGCGCATGACGACGTCGACGTCGCTGAGGACCGCGGCCTCGGCCCCGGGGTAGCGGAAGGTCACGTGCTCGAGGCGGACCTCGCGGCCCCTGGGCCCGACCGTCGAGCCGGTCGGGGCGGGCAGGTGCACCGGCGCGCTGGGCGCGGTGATGGCGGGCTCGACGGCCATGACGTCCTGGTAGCGCTCGGCGGCCACCTGGGCGCGCGGCAGCTGCATGACGAGCATGATGGCGATCATCACGGAGAAGAGGATCTGCATGATGTAGTTGACGAAGGCGGTGAGGTCACCGATCTCCATGCCACCGCTGGTCACGCGCTGGCTTCCGAACCAGTACACGCCGATGACGGACAGGTTCATGATGACCTGGACGGCGGGCATGAGCAGGGCGAAGAGGCGCCCGATGGACAGCGAGGTGGCGGTGAGGGAGTCGTTGGCCTCGTCGAAGACGCGTCGGCGCTCGTCCTGGCGCACGAAGGCGCGGATGACGCGCACGCCCTGGATCTGCTCGCGCATGACGAGGTTGACGCGGTCGATGCGCGACTGCATCACCTTGAAGTGCGGCAGGAGGCGGGTCATGAGGGTCCCGACGACGACGAGCAGCAGCGGGATGAGGACGAGCAGGAGGCTGGACAGGGGCACGTCCACACGCAGCGCCATGACGGTGCCGCCGACGAGCATGATCGGGGCCATGAGCATCATGGCGCAGACCATGAACACCAGCATCTGGATCTGCTGGATGTCGTTGGTGGAGCGGGTGATGAGGGAGGGCGCCCCGAAGCGGGAGACCTCCTCGAGGTTGAAGCGCTGGACGTGGGTGAAGATGTCCCGGCGCATCTGGCGGCCCAGCCCCATGGCGGCCTTGGAGGCGAGGTAGGTGGCCAGGACGGCGGCGACGCCCTGGACGACGGTGACGGCGAGCATGAGGCCGCCCAGGCTCCAGATCCGGTCCGTGTCCCCGGCGACGACGCCCTCGTTGATGATGGAGGCGTTGAGGGTCGGCAGGGTGAGGACGGCGATCGTCTCGGCCACCTTGAGGACGAGGACCGCGAGCAGCGGGACCCGGTACGGCCTCAGGTAATGACGCAGGGTCTTAAACAGCACGACGGGGAGACTAGGACCGTTCGCTGAACGATTCCTGTGTCTCCCCGTCGTCTGGAGGGTTCTGGGACGCGTCTCACACGTCCCGGGCACCGGTCAGGCGCCGGCCGGGGGCACCACCGGGGGCAGCCCGTCCGCCGTCGGGGCGCCCTGGGCCGGGGCGGCGTGCACGCCGCGCGCCGGCAGCGTCGTCGTCGCCTCCGAGGTGTTCTGCTCGGCGACGCTCGAGGCGGTCTCGGCCTCGCCCTTGGCCTCGGCCAGGGCCTCCTCGGGGGCGGCCAGGTTGGTGGAGGCGAGCTCGGAGGTCAGCGACAGGTCCCCCAGGCCGGACATGTCCACGCTCACGGGCTCGTCGGAGTCCGCCGAGAAGGCGCCGGAGCCGGGGGCGGTCGAGCCCTTGCCGCCGAGCGCCCCCGCGATGCCGTCGAGGGCGGCGGTGAACTCGGTGGGCACGATCCACATCTTGGAGGAGGTGCCGTTGGCGATCTTCGGCAGGGTCTGCAGGTACTGGTAGGCCAGCAGCTTCGGGTCGGCGTTGCCGCGGTGGATGGCGTCGAAGACCTGGAGGATGGCGCGGGACTCACCCTGGGCCTTGAGGATCGCGGACTGGGCCTGGCCCTCGGCACGCAGGATGGCGGACTGCTTGTCACCCTCGGCGGTGAGGATCTGGGACTGCTTGACGCCCTCGGCGGTGAGGATGGCGGCGCGGCGGTCGCGCTCGGCGCGCATCTGCTGCTCCATGGCGCCCTGGATGGAGGCGGGCGGGTCGATGGACTTGAGCTCGACGTTGCTCACGCGGATGCCCCAGCGGCCGGTCGCCTGGTCGAGGACGCCGCGCAGCTGGCCGTTGATCTGGTCGCGGCTGGTGAGCGTCTGCTCGAGGTCCATGGCGCCGATGACGTTGCGCAGCGTGGTGACGGTCAGCTGCTCGATGGCCTGGAGGTAGTTGGCGATCTCGTAGGTGGCGCGCTTGGGGTCGGTCACCTGGTAGTAGATGACCGAGTCGATGGACACCACGAGGTTGTCGGAGGTGATGACCGGCTGGGGCGGGAAGGAGACGACCTGCTCGCGCAGGTCCACCATGGTGCGCACCCGGTCGATGAAGGGCACGAGGAAGTGCATGCCGGCGCCGTACTCGGCCTGGAACTTGCCCAGGCGCTCGACGATGATCGCGTAGGACTGCGGGACGATCCGCACAGCCTTGAAGATCGCGACGATGACGAACAGCGCGATGAGGATGAGGACGATGAGGGTGGCCATTCCGAGGCCCGTTGCGGTGTCCACCGGGCTCCTTTCAGTGGTGGGGTGGTGGTCAGCTGAGGTGGGTGCGGCCCTGGGTCACTCGGGCCGCACGACGGCGACGGCGCCGTCGACCGAGACGATGCGCACGTGGGCGCCGGCCGGGACGGCCCGGGGCGCGGGGGCGCCGGGCTGCGGCTCGGCGAGGCGGGCGCTCCACTCCTCCCCGGCCAGGAGCACCCGGCCGCCGTGGACGTCGACGGCGGTCAGGGCGGTGGCCTCGCGGCCGAGCTTGGCCTCGACGTTGGTGAGCATGTGGGGGGTGCGCCGCGCGAGCTGGGCCTTGGCCCAGGGCCGCACGAGGAACAGGAGCAGGACGGACACGACGGAGAAGACGATGACCTGGACGGTCAGGCTCGCGCCGAGGCCGGCGGCGGCCGCACCGCCCAGAGCCCCTCCGGCGATCATGATGAAGGTGAGGTCCGCGCTGAGCGTCTCGACGACGGCGAGGACGAGGGCTCCTCCGAGCCACCAGAGCCATGCCATGGGTGTTCTCCTGTCTGTGGGTGCGGGGGTCAGGTGGCCGCAGGGGCTCCGGGGCCGGGGTGGGCGCCCCGCGCGGTGTAGCGGCCGCGCTCGAGGGCGACCTCCAGCGGCAGGCCGAAGGTGGCGGACATCGTGGGGGCGTTGAGGACCTCGGTGAGGGTCCCGCAGCCCTGGACGCGCCCGTCGCGCAGGGCGAGGGCGTGGGTGAAGCCGACGGGGACCTCCTCGAGGTGGTGGGTGACGAGCAGCATCGACGGCGAGCCGGGGGCGGCGATGATCTCGCTCAGGGCCGCCAGCAGGAGCTCGCGCCCGGCGACGTCGAGGCCGGAGGCGGGCTCGTCGAGGACGAGCAGCTCCGGGTCGGGCATGAGGGCGCGGGCGATCTCGACGCGCTTGCGCTCCCCGGAGGACAGGCTCCCCCAGGTGCGCTCGGCCAGAGCGCCGGCCCCCAGGGCACCGAGCAGGGCGCGGGCGCGCTCGACGTCGAAGTCGTCGTACTCCTCGCGCCAGACCCCGATGCGTCCGTAGGAGGCGGACAGGACGATGCTCAGGACCGTCTCGGAGGCCAGCACGTTCTGGGCCAGGGCGAAGGAGCACAGGCCGATGCGCGGGTGGAGCTCGGAGATGTCGACGCGGCCCATGCGCTCACCGAGGACGTCGACCGTCCCGGAGGAGGGGAAGAGCCGGGCCGAGGCGAGGCGGGAGACGGTGGTCTTGCCCGCCCCGTTGGGGCCGAGGACGACCCAGTGCTGGCCCTCGTCGACGCTCCAGCTCACGTGGGAGAGGATCTGCTTGGTCCCCCGGTGGAGGGAGACGTCGTCGAGGCGCAGCACGCTGGTCATGGCGCCACCCTAGCGTGCCGGGGTGACCTGAGTCCTACTCCCGCGCCGTGCCGTGACGGGCAGTGGTGCCCGTGGCCGCGGGGGGTCGGTAGGGTCCGGCCCATGCCCCTCCTCGACCTGCCGGTCAGCGTCCTGCTCGCGCTGTGGGCACCCGTGCCCTCCTCCGTCGGCACCGCCCTGGTGCAGGGGCCCGACGGCGCCCACGACGTCGTCCCTGTCCCCACAGGCTCCCCGGGCTCCGTGGGTCTTGCTGCCTCCACGGCCTCGGGCTGGGACGGGGCCGGCGGCGGAACGACGGCGGTGGGGCTGCCCGCGTGGCTGGAGGCGGCGCGCCCGCTGCACCGGTGCGCGGCCGTGCTGCCCTCGCCCGCGGACCCGGTGCCGGGTCTGGCGCTGGCGCTCGAGGAGGGCGAGGCGGTCCTGCTCGAGGGCGGCGCGGGCTCGTCCCTCGAGGGCCGCAGCGTCCTGCTGGTGCCCCGCGCCTCGGGCACGAGCGTGACCTGGGCGGCGCACGTGCTGGGCTCCTCCCCCGCCCCCTTCGACGCCTCGCAGGCGCGCCGCGACGTCCACCGTGCCACCGAGGAGGCCATTGAGGCGCTGGTGGCGCTGGACCTGGCCCGTGAGCGCCCGGATCTGGCCGAGGTGCTCACGGACCTGGTGACGGCCGTCCTGGACCCCGGGCTCCTGCCGCCCTGGCTGGACGCGCGCCGGCGGGACCTGCTGGAGCGCTCACTGCGCCTGTCGGGCATCTGCGAGCTGGCGCTGGCCGACGACGGGGCGGCGGCCACCGCCTCCCAGGGCCTGGCGCGCAGCCGGGTGCTGCGGCGCCTGGGCGCGGTGGCGCGCCACGGGGTGGCGGCCGCCACGGAGACCTGGGGCCCGCGTCAGGGGTGAGTGGGGGCCGGCTCAGCGGCTGCCGGCGATGAGGGCGGCGTAGGCCGCGTCCCAGGTCGCGACCAGGTCGACCTGCTCGGGCTCGCGCAGCCACTGCTCCTCGATCCCGCCCATGAGGGCCAGCGTGGCCCTCGCCGTCGTGCGCGGGTCCCTCACCGCCCCGGTGAGCAGCTGCTCGAAGGCCGCGACGGCCTGGGCGTCGCGCTGGCGGAAGTAGTCGTAGGAGGGGTGGTCCTCGCTCAGCGCCTCGGCGCGCAGGATGGCGTAGAGGCGGATGATGGTGGGCTGGGTGGCGTTGTGGGCGACCAGCCGGTGCAGGACGGCGGCCCCGGCGTCCGCGGGCGGGGCGGCCCCGGTGGCGGCGGTGAGGAGGCCGAGGGGCTGACCGGGCCCGGAGCCCTCCGGGGCCGCGCACCCGAGCGCCGCCATGTCACGGCGGTCACGCGTCTCCAGGACCATCTGGAGGGCGCGCTCCTTGGAGCCGATGTGGTGGATGAGCCCGGCGTTGGACAGCCCGCAGCGCTGGGCGAGCTCGCCCACGGAGAAGCCGAAGTAGCCCTTGTCCGCGATGAGCTCGGTGGCGTGGGCGACGATCTGGTCGGCCCGGTCGCGTGCGTCCATACGGGTGCGCTGGCTCACGTCCCGCTCCTGTCGTCGTGGGCCCCGCGAGGGCGCTGCGGGGCGCGGCGACGTGCTCGTCACCGCGCCCCGCAGCATAGCCTCGGCGGCGCCCCTCGGCTCACAGGCTGAGCGTCACGGCGGCCGGGTCGTGGGCGTGGAAGCCGACCTCGAGCTCGACGGGCCCGTCGGCCAGGACGATGCGCCGCGCACCCGGGTCCCAGGAGCCGAGCTGGGTCAGGCGCACCGGGACCTCGACGTCGGCCCTGCCCCCGGCGGGCACCTCGACAGTGGCGAAGCCGAGCAGCTGGGTCTCGTCAGCGTGGGCTCCCCCGCGGCCGTAGGCCTGGACCACCTGGATGCCATCGCGCTCGCCGTCGTTGGCCACGGTGACCCGCACGGTCAGCACGCGCTCGGCGCCCTCGCCGTCGGAGCCGGTGACCTCGGCGCCGACGAGCCGGTAGGTGGTGTAGGACAGTCCCCAGCCCAGCGGGTAGGCGGCCTCGACACCGAGACGGTCGAGCAGGCGCTGGCCGTGGTAGCGGTCGTAGGTGACAGCGGTGGCGTCCCGGTCGAAGGCCGGCAGGTGCTCCTCGCTGGTGGGCACGGAGAAGGGCAGGCGGCCGGAGGGGTTGACGGCGCCGGACAGGACGTCGGCCAGGGCGTGGCCGCCCTCCATGCCGGCGTACCACATCATGAGCACGGCCGGGACGTCCTGGCGCCAGCTCTCCGTCATGATGGTGCCGGCGCCGACGAGGGCGACGACGGTGCGCGGGTTGGCCGCGGCGACGGCGCGGATGACGTCCTCGTCGACGGGGCGCAGGCCCAGGTGGGTGCGGTCGCCGCCGGCGCCCGCCTCGGTCATGAGCACGAGGGAGGAGCCGGACTCCTCGGCGGGTGCGTCGCCCACCGCGGCGCTCATGACGGCGGCGAGGTCGAAGCCGGCGACGACGACGGCGACGTCCGCCTCGGCGGCGGCCACGGGGTCGTCGTCCCCGACGTGGACGACCCGGGCCTGCGGCCAGGCGGCCCTGATGCCCTCGAGCGGGGTGGTGTGGCTCGGCGGGTGGACGTTGGAGGAGCCGGCGTCACCCATGTCCTCGGCGGTGGCCAGGCGCCCGATGACGGCGATGGTGGCGAGGTCGGCGCTCAGCGGCAGGACGGGAGCGGGGCCGACGGGCTCGTTGCGCAGCAGGGTCATGGCGCGCCCGGCGACCTCGCGGGCCAGGGCCCGGTGCTCGGGCGAGGCGAGCAGGGCCGGGTCCTCGGGCACCTCGTCACGGGTGGCGTAGGAGCGCAGCTGTGCGGTGATGAGCCGCAGGCCGGCGCGGCGGACCATGTCCCAGCCCGTCTGCCCGGCCTCGAGCTGAGCGGCGAGGTCGCGGGCGCGCAGCTGGGAGGCGGGCTCCTCGAGGTCGAGGCCGTTGTTGAGGGAGGTGGCGGCGTCGCGCAGGCCCCAGATGAAGTCGGAGACGGTGACGCCCTCCCACCCCCACTGCTCGCGCAGGACGTCGTGGAGCAGCGCCTTGTTCCGGCCGGCCCACTCGCCGTTGACGGAGTTGTAGGCGCTCATGATGGCGGCGACGCCCTCGTCGACGGCGCGCTTGAAGTGGGGCAGGTACTGCTCGTGGAGGCTGGCCTCGTCAATGGTGACGTCCACCTCGAAGCGCTTGTTCTCCATCGAGTTCAGGGCGTAGTGCTTGGCGCATGCCATGGCGTGGCGCTGGACGCCCCGGGTGAGGGCCGCGCCCATCTCGCCCAGGAGGCAGGTGTCCTCGGAGTAGGTCTCCTGGATGCGGCCCCAGGCGGGGTGGCGGGGCAGGTTGATGCACACGCCGCCGAAGAAGCTGCCGCCCACGGCGCGCACCTCGGTGCCGATGGCGTCCCCCACCCGCTCCTCCAGGGCGGTGTCCCAGGTGGCGCCGCGGGCCATGGAGACGGGGAAGGCGGTCCCCTGGCCCCTTGCCGGTGACGCAGCCGCGGGGGCCGTCGACGAAGCGCGTGCCGGGGACGCCCAGGCGCTCGACCTGCCCGTGGACGTAGGGGACGGCGTTGTAGCCGTTGACCATGGAGGCCATGAGCTCGTAGAAGGGGGTGTCGCCGTCGAGGAGGCCGAGCCTCTCGTCGTCGGTGAGCCGGTCGTAGAGGCGGGCGGCCTCGTCGAGGGGGTCGGCGCCGTCGCGCACGGCCTGGACGGACTGCTCGAAGGGTGTGGTCAGCGGTGTCTCCTCGCGCGTCATCGCACTGGTCTCGTCGGTGGGTCGAGGCGGGCGCCGGTTCTCCACCCGCCATACCGACACACCGGTCGGTAGGCATTATGAGTCTAGTGTCACACCCCGTGCGCGGCAAGCCCCGCGCACGACGGCGCGCTCCCCGGGCCAGGGCCGCCGCCGGACCGCCCGGCAGTCCCGCGCGCGCGACGGCGCCGCCCCCTCCGGGACGGCGGCGCCGTGTCGCACAGTCCTCAGCGCTGGTTGTCCAGCGCCCACCGGTAGACCTCCATGGTCCGCTCGGCGATCGCGGACCACGAGAAGTGCTCCTCCACGCGGGCGCGGGCGGCGGCACCCATCCGCCTGGCCCTGCCCTCGTCGGTCACGAGGTCGGTCAGGCGCGCAGCCAGGTCGGAGGCGAAGGACTCGGGGTGGATCGGGGTGCCGGTGCCGTCCTGCAGCTGCTCCAGGGGGACGAGGTAGCCGGTCTCGCCGTCGACGATGACGTCCGGGATGCCCCCCGTGGCCGAGCCCACCACGGGCAGCCCCATGGCCATCGCCTCGAGGTTGACGATGCCCAGCGGCTCGTAGACCGACGGGCACACGAAGACGTCCGAGGAGGCCAGCACCGCCTGGAGCTCGCGGTGCGGGAGCATCTCCTCGATGAGGACCACGCCCGTGCGCTGCGCCTGCAGCGCGGCGACGGCGGCGTCCACCTCCGCCTTGATCTCCTTCGTGTCCGGGGCGCCGGCGCACAGGATGACCTGCACCTCGGCGGGCAGCATCTCCACGGCGCGCAGCAGGTGCGGCAGGCCCTTCTGACGGGTGACACGGCCGACGAAGACGACCGTCGGGCGCTGCGGGTCGATGCCGAAGCGCTCCTGCACGTCCAGGGTCAGGGCCTCGAAACCGGCGTCCTCGGGGCGGGCCCAGTCCTCCAGGTCGATGCCGTTGTGGACCACTTTGACGCGCTCGGGGTCGACGGCCGGGTAGGAGCGCAGGATGTCCGCACGCATCCCGTTCGACACCGCGATGATGGCGGAGGCCCCCTCGTAGGCCTGCCGCTCGGCCCAGGAGGACAGGGCGTAGCCGCCGCCGAGCTGCTCCGCCTTCCAGGGGCGCATGGGCTCCAGCGAGTGGGCGGAGACGACGTGCGGGACGCCGTGCAGGAGCCCGGCGAGGTGACCGGCCATGTTGGCGTACCAGGTGTGGGAGTGGACGATGTCCGCACCGGCGACGCCGGGCACCATCTGGAGGTCGACGCCGAGGGTCTGCAGGGCGGCGTTGGCCCCGGCGAGCTCGGGCAGGTCCGAGTAGCCGGTCACGCCCTCCTCAGCGTCCTCACGGGGCCCGCCGAAGGCGTGGACGCGCACGTCGGCGTGCTTGCGCAGGACCTTCGCCAGCTCGTTGACGTGTACTCCCGCGCCACCGTAGATGAAGGGCGGGTACTCCTTGGTCAGCAGGTCAACCCTCATGGTCTGGTGCTCCTCGCTCGAAGGTGCCGGCTCCGGCGGGGCCCGGTCCGGTTCGGCCGCTCGGGCGGGACACCCGCGGCCAGTGCTGACGCTATCGGTTCGCCCCGGGCTCGGGGGCGGTTTCCGGCTCCCGGGCCGTCCCCGCCGCCGAAAGCCCATATCTGTCCGCGCGGTTTGCTCACGCACCGGGGACGCCTCCCCTAACCTGGGGCCATGGCTTCCCCTCGTGTCCTCGCAATCATCCTCGCCGGTGGTGAAGGCAAGCGCCTCATGCCCCTGACGGTCGACCGGGCCAAGCCCGCCGTCCCCTTCGGGGGCATCTACCGGCTCATCGACTTCTCGCTGTCGAACATGATCAACTCGGGCTTCCTCAAGGTGGTCGTGCTCACCCAGTACAAGTCCCACTCCCTGGACCGCCACATCTCCAAGACCTGGCGCATGTCCGACATGCTGGGCAACTACATCGCCCCCGTGCCCGCGCAGCAGCGCGTGGGCAAGCACTGGTTCCTGGGCTCGGCGGACGCGATCTACCAGTCCCTCAACCTCCTGGACGACGAGCGCCCCGACTACGTCGTCATCACGGGCGCGGACAACATCTACCGCATGGACTTCTCGCAGATGCTGGAGCACCATATCGCCTCCGGCCTGCCGCTGACCGTCGCCGGCATCCGCCAGCCGCGCTCCCTCGCGGACCAGTTCGGCGTCATCGAGACCGACCCGACCGACCCCGGCCGGATCAAGGCCTTCGTCGAGAAGCCGAAGGACACGCCCGGCCTGCCGGACTCCCCCGACGAGGTCCTGGCCTCGATGGGCAACTACATCATGGACGCCGACGCCCTGCTGGAGGCCGTGACGGTCGACGCCGCGGACGAGTCCTCCAAGCACGACATGGGCGGCAACATCGTCCCCTGGTTCGTCAGCAAGGGCGCCGCCGGCGTCTACGACTTCAAGGACAACGACGTGCCGGGCGCCACCGAGCGCGACCGCGACTACTGGCGTGACGTGGGCACGGTCGACGCCTTCTACGAGGCCCACCAGGACCTCATCAGTGTCAGCCCCGTCTTCAACCTGTACAACGACCGCTGGCCGCTGTTCGCCGGGTACACCAACGCCATGCCCCCGGCGAAGTTCGTCTACGGCTACCACGAGCGCCTGGGCCACGCCGTCGACTCCATCGTCTCCCCGGGCGTCATCGTCTCCGGCGGCGAGGTCATCTCCTCGGTGCTCTCCCCCGGCGTGCGCGTCAACTCCTGGTCCAGCGTGCGCGAGTCCGTCCTCATGGACGGGGTCAACGTCGGCCGCAACACGGTGGTCTCGCGCGCGATCCTCGACAAGTACGTCGTCGTCGAGGAGGGCGCCATGGTGGGTCTCGACCACGAGCACGACCGCGAGCGCGGCTTCACGGTGACCGAGTCCGGCATCACCGTCGTCGCCAAGGGGCAGGTCGTCACCCGCTGACCCCGCCCCGGCGGCCCTCCGGCCCGCCGCGAGGACGAGGGGGACCCCGGGACCGCCGCCGTGCGCGGGTCCCGGGGTCCCTCGCGCCCAGCCGATACCATCCGTCCCATGAGCGACGCCCTTTCCCCCGCCCCCTCCCCCCGGGTCAGCGGCGCCCGCGCCACGGGGGCCCTGGCCGCCGAGGGCCCGGGCCTGCTGGTGATGGACGTGGACTCCACGCTCATCGAGCAGGAGGTCATCGAGCTCATCGCCGAGCGCGCCGGGACCCGCGAGCAGGTCGCCGAGGTCACGGCGCGCGCCATGCGCGGCGAGCTTGACTTCTCCCAGTCGCTGCGCGAGCGGGTGGCGACCCTCGCCGGAGTGCCGGAGCAGGTCCTCGCCGAGGTGCTGGCCGAGGTCCGTCTGACCCCCGGGGCCCGTGAGCTCGTCGAGGCGCTGCACGCGCGCGGCTGCCGCGTCGGCGTCGTCTCCGGCGGCTTCGAGGAGGTCGTCGTGCCGCTGGCGGCGGGCCTGGGGATCGACCACGTGGCGGCCAACCGCCTTGAGGTGGCCGACGGCGCGCTGAGCGGCCGGGTGCTGGGGCGCGTGGTGGACCGTGAGGAGAAGGTGCGTCGCCTGCGCGCCTGGGCCGAGGCCGACGGCGTGCCGATGGGGCGCACGGTGGCGGTGGGCGACGGCGCGAACGACCTGGGGATGATCGGCGCGGCGGGCCTGGGCGTGGCCTTCTGCGCCAAGCCGGTGGTGGTGGAGCGGGCTCCGGCCGCGGTGCACGTGCGGGACCTGCGGGCCGTGCTCGACCTGCTCGGCTGAGGGCCGGCAGGGGTCCGGCCGGTCGCCCGGGCCGGCCGCGTCAGCGGGTGCCCTCGTCAGCGGGCTGCGGTGAGGACGCGTCCCAGGTGGGCGCTGCGCGGGCCGAGCCCCGTCCAGGAGGTGGGCACCTGGAGGATGAGGGCCGTGGCCGTGGGCACGCCGAAGGACACCTGCGAGGCCAGGGCGTCATCAGTGTCGTGGAGCATGTGGGCCAGCACCGAGACGGTGGGCTCGTGGCCCACGACGACGACGGTGCGGACCTCGTCGTCGAGCGCGGTGACGAGGGACAGGATCCCGGAGGGCCCCTCGTGGTAGATCGCCGGCTCCACGCGCGTCTCGGCCGGGCTCAGGCGCTGCTGGAGAGGCTGGGCGCTCTGGCGGGCTCGGGCGGCGGGTGACACGAGCAGGAGGTCGGCGTCCCCGACGGCGAGGTGGAGGTCCCGGGCGAGGTCGTCGGCCATGTCCCGGCCCCGGGGTGTCAGGGGCCGCTCGAGGTCGGTGAGGGCGTCGTGCGAGGCCTTGGAGTGCCTGACGAGAACGAGAGTGCGCGCCGTGGGGCCGGCGGGGGCGGGTGTCGTCACGGCGGACACGATACGGCACGCGGGTGCGCCGGCCACCGCTCCCGCCCGGGGGGGGGCTGGGCGGCCCACCGGCGTCGGTGCGTCCTGGGCGCCCGCGGGGCTCAGGCGCCCAGGACGCCCATCCCGCCGTCGGCGCGCAGGACCTGGCCGGTGGTGGCGGGCAGCCAGTCGGACAGGAGCGAGACCACCGTGCGGGCCACGGGCTCGGCGTCGTCGGGGTCCCAGCCCAGGGGCGCCCTGTCCTGCCAGCTGGCGGCGAGCGCGTCGAGCCCGGGCACGGCGCCGGCGGCCGGGGTGCGCAGGGGGCCGGCGGCGACCGCGTTGACGCGCACCCCGGCGGGCCCGAGCTCGACGGCGAGCCCTCGCACGCTGGCCTCCAGGG
>NZ_JACJVC010000007.1 GCF_023369555.1 Actinomyces sp. AC-20-1
GGCCGGCGTCGTGCCTGGAGCCACCGCCGCCCGCCGCGCCCGCCTGCGCGCCCAGCAGGAGGCCGGCGGCACGCTCTTCTGAGCCCACACGTCCCTCGGCGCCTGGGCAACCCCGAGCACCACGAAGGCCTGCGTGCCACGTGGGCCGCGCGGCCCCACCGACCGGGGACAGCCCCCCCCGGACCGGGGACAGCACGAGCGGCGCCGCCCGCCCCACCAGGGACGGACGGCGCCGCTCGTGCACCCGGCCCACGCGGGCCGGCCGGCTCAGATGAGGCTCAGCGCCTGGCGGGCGATGGCCAGCTCCTCGTTCGTCGGCAGCACCGTCACCACGACGGAGGACTCCGGCGTCGAGATCGTCACCGGCTCCTCCGAGCGGCGCGCGTTGGCCTCGGCGTCGATCCTGACGCCGAGGTAGGCCAGGCGCTCGCACAGGGCCGCGCGCAGGCGCCCGTCGTTCTCGCCGATGCCGGCGGTGAAGGTGATGGCGTCCAGGCCTCCCATGACCGCCGTGTAGGCGCCCACGTACTTGGTCAGGCGGTGCAGGTAGATGTTCATCGCGTCGATGGCGTCCTGGTTGCCCTCGTCCATCATGCGCGTGACCTCGCGCATGTCCGACTCGCCGGTCAGGCCCTTCATGCCGGACTCGCGGTTGAACAGGTGGTCGATCTCGTCGACCGACAAGCCCGCCACGCGCACGAGGTGGAAGACGGCTGCCGGGTCGATGTCCCCGGTGCGCCCGCCCATGACCAGGCCCTCCAGCGGCGTCAGGCCCATGGAGGTCTCCACCGCGTGGGCGCCGACGACGGCGGACACGGAGGCGCCGTTGCCCAGGTGCAGGACGATCTGCTTGAGGTCGTCGCGCCCCAGGCGCTTGGAGATCTCCCCCGAGACGTACTGGTGGCTCGTGCCGTGGGCGCCGTAGCGGCGGATGGAGTAGCGGTCCGCGACCTCGCGGTTGAGACCGTAGCGGGCGGCCTCCTCCGGCAGGTCCTGGAAGAAGGCGGTGTCGAAGACGGCGACCTGGGGGATGTCGCTCATGAGCTTGCGGGCCACCTCGATGCCCTTGAGGTGCGCCGGGTTGTGCAGCGGGCCGAGCGGCACCAGCTCCTCGATCGTGGCGACGACCTCGTCGGTGAGCAGGGCCGGGCCGTTGAAGAACTTGCCGCCCTGGACCACGCGGTGGCCCACGGCCACGATGTTCGCCTCGGACAGGCGCGGCCCGTGCTCGTCGAAGAGGCGCAGGACCTCGGACAGGCCGAAGCCGTGGTCCGGCACCGGCTCCTCGACGACGTGCTTGGCGCCGTCGACCTTGTGGACGATCGCGCCCTGGACGTCGCCGATGCGCTCGACGAGGCCGGAGGCGAGCGCCGCACCGGAGTCGGGGTCGACCAGCTGGTACTTGATGGAGGAGGAGCCGGAGTTGATGACGAGGACGGTGCGGGAGGTCATGAGGGTCTTTCTACGAGAGCGTCGGTCAGGGGAGGGGGAACGAGGGCACCGGGGCAGGCGGCGGGGCGCCGTCGGACACGGCCGACGGCGCCCCGCGAGCCTCAGCCCTGGGCCTGGACGGCCGTGATGGCGACGGTGTTGACGATGTCCTCGACCAGCGCGCCGCGCGACA
Organism: Actinomyces sp. AC-20-1; assembly: GCF_023369555.1. GTDB lineage: Bacteria > Actinomycetota > Actinomycetes > Actinomycetales > Actinomycetaceae > Actinomyces. Next base: position 1,625 of record NZ_JACJVC010000007.1, read on the forward strand.
GGTCATTGACGGGCTTGTTGAGGCCCTGCAGGACCGGGCCGATGGCGACGGCGCCCGAGGAGCGCTGCACGGCCTTGTAGCCGATGTTGCCGCTGGACAGGTCCGGGAAGATGAAGACGTTCGCGCGCCCGGCCACGGCCGAGCCCGGGGCCTTCTTCGCGGCCACGGTCGGGTCGATGGCGGCGTCGTACTGGATGGGGCCCTCGACGGCGAGCTCGGGGGCCTTGGCGCGCACGAGCTCGGTGGCCTGACGGACCTTGTCCACGTCCGCGCCCTTGCCGGAGTCGCCGGTGGAGAAGGACAGCATGGCCACGCGCGGCTCGACGCCGAACTGGCGGGCCGTCTGCGCCGAGGAGATCGCGATGTCTGCCAGCTCCTCCGCGGTGGGCTCGGGGTTGACGGCGCAGTCACCGTAGACGAGCACACGGTCCTCCAGCAGCATGAGGAAGACGGAGGAGACGATGGAGGTGCCTGGGCGGGTCTTGATGATCTGGAAGGAGGGCACGATCGTGTGGGCGGTGGTGTGGGCCGCGCCGGAGACCATGCCGTCGGCGTCGCCCATGTGGACCATCATCGTGCCGAAGTAGGACACGTCCTGGACCTTCTCGCGGGCCTGCTCCAGGGTCACGCCCTTCTTGGCGCGCAGGCGGGCGAACTCGGCGGCGTACTTGTCCAGCAGGTCGGGGTCGTCGGTGGCGACCACGCGCGCGGCGGACACGTCCAGGCCCAGCTCGGCGGCGCGGGCGCGCACGGTGGCCTCGTCACCCAGGAGGACGACGTCGGAGATGCCACGGCGCAGGATCGCGTCGGTGGCGTGCAGGATGCGGTCGTCGTCGGGCTCGGGCAGGACGATGGTGCGGCGCTGGGACCGGGCGCGCTCGACGAGCTCGGCCTGGAACATGACGGGGGTGACCACCTCGCTGGGCTCGACCTCGAGGGCAGCCAGCAGCGCCTCGACGTCGGTCTCCTGCTCGAAGGTGGTGACGGCGACGTCGATCTTGCGCTGCGAGGCCTTGCCCAGGTCCCCAGTGACCGCGCCGGCCGCCTGGGCGGCCTCGAAGGTGTCCAACGGCGTCGTGATGACCGGCAGGGCCTGGTCCAGACCCTTCATGAGCGACAGGGCGTAAGGGGCCGGGGTGAAGCCGCCATTGAGGATGAGGGCGGCCAGGGCGGGGAAGCTCGCCGAGGCGTGGGCGGCCGCCAGGGAGACGACGACGGCGGATCGGTCCGCCGGGACGATGACGGCCTGGCCCTCGGCGAGGCGGTCCACGACGTGCGAGACGTCCATGGCACCGATGAGCACGCCCTCGGCCTCGCGGTCCATGAGCGCCTCGTCACCCAGGATGAGCGTGCCGCCCAGGGCGTCGGAGATCTCCCGCACGGTGGGGGCCGACAGCAGGGCCACCTCGGGCATCGTCGTCGAGGTCACCCCCGGGATCCCGGTGAGGGCGGCCGCGACGGCGCCGCGCGTGGCCGGCTCGCAGCGGTTGGCGACGACGGCGACCGTGCGCGCGTGGTGCTCGGTGACCTCGGCGATGGCCACCTCCACGGAGGAGCGCACGTCCTCCGGGCTCTGGGCGCCGGAGACGACGAGCATGACGGGCACGCCCATGTTGGCGGCCACGCGGGCGTTGAGGGCCAGCCGGGGGGTGCCCGCCGTGTCCTCGCCGTCGGAGCCGTCGATGACGACGACGTCGTGCTCGCGGGCGACGGCGCGGTAGGCGTCGACGATGCGCGACAGGGCCTCCTCCGGGTCGGCGTGGAACTCGTCCCAGGTGACGCCCACGGCCTGCGCGGCCGGCGTCGTGGAGCCGGCGCGGGCCAGCAGGAGGTCCAGGGAGGGGTCGCCGTACCGCGAGACGACGAAGGGCCGGAAGACACCGACCTTCGCGACGACCTTCGTCAGCGACGAGATGAGACCGAGAGTGATCGTGGACTTGCCGGTTCCGGCAGTGGGTGAGGCGATGTAGATGCTGCGCGCCACGTTGAGCTTTCCTTTGCGGTTCCTCGTTGTCGAGCAGGGCGGCCTGGTCGGGTCGTCGCTCCACGGCGATTCTGCCTTGAAACGGGCCCCGTATGCGACCAAAGGCCCGCATGGGGGCCGGAGGGTGCGTGTGGGGACGCGCACAGAGGTGCGCGCAGAGGCGCGCGCTGCGCTTGCCGACCTGGGATAGCGTGCGACCACGTGCCCGGGCGCCGGCAGCCGCCCGGGGACCGGCAGCCGGCACGAGGGAGGGAACATGGGGCAGATGGTGACGCAGGCGGACGTGGCGCGCGCGGCCGGCGTCTCCCGGGGCCTGGTCTCCCTGGCGCTCAACGGCTCGCCCAGTGTGGCCTCCTCCACACGGGAGCGGATCCTCGCGACCGCGGAGCAGCTCGGCTACCGCCCCAACGCGACGGCCGCCTCCCTGGCCTCGGGGCGCTCGGGACTCATCGGCCTGCTCCTGCCGGACCTGCGCAACCCCTTCTTCGACTTCGTCGCCCACGCGCTGCAGGAGGCCGTCGCCCAGCGGGGCATGACGCTGCTGGTGACCGTCGGCGCCGGGGCCCGGGCCTCGCGCCGCCCGGTGGACGCCCTGCTGGCGCTGCGGGTCGAGGGCCTGGTCCTGGTCTCCCCCGCCCTGTCGGACGAGGAGCTGCGGGGGCTGGGCGAGGCCTGCCCGGTCTGCCTCATCGGGCGCTGCGGCCCGGGCGGGCGCGTGGACACCATCCGCCTGGACGAGAGGGCCGCCGCGGAGGCCGTCATCTCCCACCTGGTGCGGGCCGGCGCCGGGCGCCTGGTGTACGTGTGCCCGGACCCCGAGGAGGACCCCAACGCCACCGAGCGGGGCCAGGCGCTCGCGGCCGCCGCCCGGCAGCGGGGGCTGCGGCTGGACACGGTGGTGGACGACGTCTCGGGCGTGCCCGGCCTGCGCGAGCAGCTGGTGCTCGCCGGCGCACCGGGTGTCGTGGCCCACAACGACATCGTCGCCCTGGACGCGCTCAGCGTCATCCGCTCCAGCGGTCGGGGCGGGCCCTCGGGCGTCGCGCCCCTCGTGTCCTACGACGACACCTACCTGGCCAGCCGTGAGGAGTTCTCGCTCACGAGCGTGGAGCAGCCGGTCGGGACGATGGCCCGCGACGCGGTGCGCTTCGTGTGCGAGCGCTCGGGCCGTGAGGGCGACGGTGAGGTCGGAGGGGCCCGCAACGTCACGGTGGCGCCGGTGCTGGCGGTGCGGCGATCCTCCTCGCCCGGGGCGGGCCCGTCCGGGGCCTGAGACGGCCCCGGCGCCGCCCTGAGAGCCCGGCGGTGCCCTGAGACCGCTCATGGGGGCGTTCTCAGGGCACCGCGCGGTGCCGGCCCCGGCGTCCGGCCGGGGCGCGGCGCTTCACAGCGCGGCGGCCGCCGCGAGCAGGTTGGTGGCGGAGATGGTCAGGCCCTCGACGTTGCCGTACTCGGCGTCCTCGTGCTCGATGTTGACGTTCATGTCGGGGTCGGCCTGCTGGATCGCCGCGAGGAACTCGGTCCAGTAGGCGGTGTCGTGCCCCAGGCCGAAGGCGACGAAGCGCCAGGCGGGGTCCTGGGGCCAGGCGTTGCACCAGTAGCCGTAGGCCACCGGGACCTTGCCCTCGGCCTCGGCCGGGACGTGGCCGAAGTCGGTGTCGAGCACGCCGCGGTAGGCGACGCCCGGGAAGATCTTCGTGTCCTTGGCGTGGACGTGGCCGATGAGGCCCCCCAGGCGCTTGGTGGCGGCGATGGGGTCCATCTGCTGCCAGAACAGGTGGGACGGGTCCATGTTGACGCGGATGTTGGTCGCGCCGGTCTCCTCCACGAGGCGCTCGAAGGAGGGGATGTTGAAGACGAGGTTGCGCGGGTGCAGCTCGAGGCAGACCTTGACGTCGTTGTCGCGGGCGAGGGCGTCGACCTCCTTGAAGAAGGGCACGACGACGCTCCACTGGTAGTCGAGGATCTCCATGTCGATGCCGTTCCAGGGGTTGACGACCCAGGTGGGGTACTTCGCCGTCGGGTCCGTGCCGGGCGTGCCGGACATCGTGACGATCTCCTTGACGCCGAGCAGGCCGGCCAGCTCGATGGCCTTGCGGATGTCCTCGGCGTGCTTGAGGCCCTCGTGGGGCAGCGGGGAGGTCGGGTTGCCGGAGGTGTTGAGGCCGGACAGGACCATGCCCTTGTCCTGGAAGACGCCCAGGTAGTCCTCGCGGGCGGTGGCGGAGGCGAGCAGGGAGTCGACGGGGCAGTGGGGCGAGGGGATGAAGCCGCCGACGTTGACCTCGGCCCCGGTCAGGCCCGCGGACTTGAGGGTGTCGAGGGCCTGGGGCAGGGTCTGGTCGCCGAGGCAGGCGGTGTAGGCGCCGTAGGTGAGTGCCATGGTGTTCTCCTGTGGTTGTGATGGGTGAGGTGGGGGTGGTGGGTCAGAAGGTGGACACGTCCACGGTGGCGCCGCCGTTGGCGGCGGACTCGGCGACGGCGGCGGCGATGCGCATCTCGCGGTAGCCGTCGGCGAAGGTCGCGCAGCGGGGCAGGGCCTCGGCCTCGCTCACGCCGGCGACCTGCTGGAGGAAGGCGTGGGCCTGGTAGGTGAACTGCTCGATCTGGGTGGCGCCGACGCCGCCGAAGGCCATGGAGGACCCGCGCTCGAAGTAGGGGAAGGTCGGGTTGACGAGGACCTGGCGGGGGCCGGCCAGGCCGGCGGGGGCGCTGGCGTCGTCGACGAGGATCTCGCCGGTGCGGGCAAGGTCCCAGTAGGCGCGGCCGCGTGAGCCGTGGATGTCGATCATCATGGCGTTGGGCATGTTCCACGCGATGCGGGAGGCGGAGAAGGAGCCGATGGCCCCGTTGGCGAAGTGGCCGGTGAAGGCGGCGACGTCGTCGTTGGTGACCTCGGCCATCTCGGCGTCGGCGACGTCGAGGGCGGTGCCGCGGGTGACGTGGCCGGCGGCGACGGGGCGCTGGGTGATGAGGGTGGCCAGGGCGCCGCCGGAGACGGAGACGAGAGGCCCGCAGATCGTCTCGGCGGTGTCGATGAGGTGGGAGCCGACGTCGCCCAGGGCGCCGGAGCCCATGGGGCCCGAGTAGCGCCAGGCCATCGGCGTGCTCGGGTCGCAGCCGTAGTCGCACCAGTAGCGGGCGTTGATGTGGCTGACATCGCCCAGGTGGCCGGTCTCGACGAGCTTCTTGATCTCGGCGACGGCGGCGTTGCGGCGGTAGGTGAAGCCGGTGGAGGTGACGACGCCGGGGCTGGCGGCCTCGGCCTCGGCCATGGCCCTGGCGTTCTCGAGGGTGTCGGCCAGGGGCTTCTCGCACAGGACGTGCTTGCCGGCGCGGATCATGGCCTCGGCGATCTCGCGGTGCAGGGCGTTGCCGACGACGATGGAGACGATGTCGATGCTCGGGTCGTCGGCGATGTCGCGCCAGTCGGTGACGGCCCTCTCGTAGCCGTAGCGCTCGGCGGCGTCGGTGGCGAAGGGCTCGTAGGCGTCGGTGATGGCGGCCAGGCGGACCTTGGGCAGGCCGAGGTCGAAGACGGTGCCGACCTGACGCCAGGCGTTGGCGTGGGTGGTGCCGGCCATGCCGGCGCCGATGACGGCGACTGCCAGGGGTGCGGGGGTGGTGCTCATGGTGGTGTGCTGTCCTGTCCTCGTTGACGTGGATGGCATTGGATTAACGCGCGTTAATCGCGTATGAGAAGTCTCTCCCCGCCTTCGGCGCATGTCAAGACGTGACGTGCACGATCCTGCCCTCCTCCCGCCGTGTGGGCGCGGCCCCGGTGGACGTGAGACGATGCGCCCGCGCCGGCCCTCGCCTGCGCACGAGGACCGAGTGTGCGGAGGACGGCGACGGTGGGCTCCCAGGGGCGTGTGACGATCTCGACCGTGGCGCGCCGCGCCGGCCGCTCCATCTCGACGGTCTCCGCCGCCCTCAACGGCGGCCCCGGCGTCTCCGAGGCCACTCGCGGCGAGATCCTCGCCATCGCCCACGAGCTCGGCTACGTCGCCGACCCCGCCGCACGCCTCCTGCGCGCCCGGCGCACCGGGGTCATCGGGGTCAGCTACATGCCCGGCCAGGCCTTCCAGGTCGCCCTCGTGGACGGCCTCTACGCCGCCGCGGCCCGCCACTCGCACACCCTCAGCCTCGCGGCCGCCACCCCCCGCCACGGGGAGCGCCAGGGCGTCGAGGAGCTGGTGCGCGGGCGCTGCGAGGGCATCGTCGTCGTCGACTCGCGCATCGGCGTCACCGAGCTCACCCAGGCCTCCGGCGGCCTGCCACTGCTGGCCCTGTGCCGTGAGTCCCGGGCCCCCGGCGTGGACATCGTGCGCTCGGACGACGCCCACGGCGTCACCGCGCTCGTCGACCACCTGGTGTCGGGGGGCCGCAGCGACCTGGTCTACGTCGACGGCGCCGACGCCCCCTCCTCGGACATCCGCGTCGCCGCCTTCCGCCGCGCGGCGGCCGGGCCGGGCGCGGCCGGGCGGGTCGTGCCCGGCGGCGACGACGAGGCCGCCGGCGTCGCCGCCGTGGAGGGACTGGCCCGGGCCGGGGACCTGCCACAGGCCCTGCTGTGCTTCAACGACCACGTGGCCATCGGGGCCGTGCTCGAGCTGCGCAGGCGGGGCCTGCGCGTGCCCGAGGACGTCGCCGTCGCGGGCTTCGACGGCATCGCGCTCGCCGGGCTCAGCGCCCTCGACCTCACCACCGTGCGCCAGGAGGTCGACGTCATCACCGAGCTGGCCGTGCGCCACCTGGCCGGCCGCCTGGCCTGCGGCACCGGGGCCCCCGTCACCGGGCTGCCGCCGGGCGTGCGCCGCGAGGAGCGCGCCGGCGGCGCCTCGGCCTTCATCGTCCTGCCCCGCCTGGTCGTGCGCGGCTCGACCGCCTGACCCGCCACGCGGGCCGCGGCCGGCCCCCGTGGGGAAGCCAGCCGCGGCCCGCGCGGCGTGAGCGACGTCAGTCGAGCGTGATGACCGCACCCGTCCGGGCGGACTCGGTGGCCGCCTCGGCGATGCGCAGGGCGGCGACGGCGTCGTCGATCGTCGTCGGGGTGGGGGTGCCCTTCTCGACGGCCTCGATGAAGGCGGACAGCTCGATGCGGTAGGCGTCGGCGTAGCGCTCGAGGAAGAAGTCGAGGTAGGGCTCCTGGGCGTCCGTCACCTCGGCGTTGGACAGGCGCACCGTCGTGGCGCGCACGTTCTCGGCGAACAGCGCCCCGTCGCGGCCGGAGGCCTCCAGGCGCTGGTCGTAGCCGGAGGCGCAGTGACGGTTGTTGATGATCGTGGCGACGGCCCCGGAGGCGGCGCGCAGGGTGACGACGGCGGCGTCGAAGTCGCCGGTCTCCTTGATGGCCTCGTCGAGGTTCTGCCCGACGGCGTGGACCTCGACGATGTCGCCGAGGAGGAAGCGGGCCGTGTCGAAGTCGTGGATCGTCATGTCGCGGAAGATGCCCCCCGAGACCTTGACGTACTCCACCGGCGGGGCCGCGGGGTCGCGCGAGATGATCGTCAGCTGCTCCAGGTCGCCGATGCGGCCGGCAGCCACGGCCTCGCGCACGGCGGCGAAGCTGGGGTCGAAGCGGCGGTTGAAGCCGAACATCACCGGGGTCGTGATCGCGTCGAGCTCGGCCCTGGCGTCCTCGACGTCCCTCATGTCCAGGGCGATGGGCTTCTCGCACAGGACCGCCTTGCCGGCCTTGGCGGCGGCGAGCAGGTGCGGGATGTGCAGCGGGGTCGGCGAGCCGATGACGACGGCGTCGACCTCGGGGTCGCTGAAGACCTCCTCGGCGTCCTTGCAGGAGCGGGCGCCGTACTCGGCGGCGAGGCTCTGGGCGGCGTCGCCGAAGGGGTCGCAGACGAGGGCCAGGCGCGCCTGGGGGTGGGCGGCGACGGTGCGGGCGTGGACGTGGCCGATGCGGCCGGCGCCGATGATGGCGATGTTGAGCATGTGATCGCTTCCTTGCGTGTCGTGGGTGTGCGGTGGTGCCGTGTGGTTCGACGTCGGTGCCCGGTGCCTCAGGGCTGGGGCATGATGACGTCGCGCACGAGGGCGTCGAGGTCGGCGTCGGCCTGCATGAAGCCGCGCAGGGTGCGGCGCGTGGCGCCGAAGGACTCGAACTCGTCGACGCTCAGGCCGTCGGGCTCGTAGGCGCGCACGAACTCCGGCACGCGCAGCAGCGCGTCCATGACCTTCTGGTCCACGGGGCGGTCGATCCTCGGCTCGACCTTGTAGCCGGAGTCGTTGATGCGCTTCTGCCAGGCGAAGGGCGGGGAGACGACGAGGTCGCCGCCGACGAGCTCGGACCAGTGCATGACGTTGCGGAAGGCGGCGGACAGGACGCGGGCGCGCAGGCCGCGGTCCTGGAACTCGCGGTAGGCGCGCTTGAGGGCGGCCACGCCGGCCCACTCGAAGACGCCCGGGTCGATGAAGAGCCGGTCGCGGGCGGCGACGATCTTGAGCCAGTCGTCCAGGCGCCCGCCCATGAGGGTGACGACCGGTCCCATGGTGGAGGTGTCCTTGCCCTCGGCCTCGCGGCGCTTGAGGCCGCGCTCGATGGCCTCGCCGGCGGCGACGGCCTGGGCCACGGTGAAGGAGACGGTGACGTTGACGGACACGCCCCGCCAGGTGGCGTCCTCGATGGCCTCGATGCCGGTCTTGGTGGCGGGGATCTTGACGATGATGTTCTTGGCGAGGCGGGAGAACTCCTCGGCCTGGTCGGCCAGGGCCTTGGCGCTGCGGGCCAGGCGCGGGTCGGTCTGGACGGACAGGCGGCCGTTGCGCCCGTGGTGCTCCTCGAAGACGTCCTCGTAGAGGCGGGCGCCCTCGATGGACAGCTCGCGCACGACCTGCCAGCCGATCTCGGACTCGCTGGCCCCCGGCATCTCCTCGGCGAGCTCGGCGATGCGGGGCAGCCAGCGCTCCTTCTTCTGGTTGATGCAGGTGTAGGCGATGGTCGGGTTGCAGGTGGCGCCGACGCCGCCGAAGGCGATGGACTGGCGGATCTCGTCGGGGTCGGCCGAGTCGTTCCACAGGACGGTGGGGGTGGTCCTGGACGCCTCGAGAAGCGGCCCGGGGGTGTACTCAATGCTCATCAGCGTGTGCTCCTGGAGTCGGATCAGCCGGGTGGCGCCGTCGCCGCTCGGCCCGTGCCCCTATTGATACGGGGTCACCGGTCCACTGTCAAGCAAATGTACGGACAAAGCGCGCCGGAGTGGCGCGCGGCCTCAGCCCGCGAAGAGCGTCGTCTCGAAGGAGTAGCGCGAGGCGCGGTAGATGTGCGTGCCGTACTCGACGACCCGTCCGTTGCCGTCGTAGGCGGTGCGCGTCATCGTCAGCAGGGCGGCACGACGGCTCTCCGACAGGGCCTGCGCCTCCTTCGTCGTCGCGTTGCGGGCGCCGATGGTCTGGGTGGCGGTGACCGGGACGGTGCCGTGCGCCCGGAGGTGGTCGTACAGGCCGGTGGTCTCGACCTGCTCGCGCGAGGGGGCCAGGTCCGCGGGCAGGAGGTTGCGCATGAGGGCGATGGGCTCGCCGTCGGCCAGGCGCAGGCGCTCGATGGTCACCGCCTCGCTGCCGGGCTCGACCTCCAGCCAGGCGGCCTGCTCCGGGGTCGTTGGTGCGCACTCGTAAGCCAGGACCCGGGTCTCGACCTCGTGGCCCGCGTCGGTGAGGTCGGACAGCAGGCTCGACAGGTGCATCGGGCGGTGCACGTGCGAGGAGGTGACCACCGTGCCCGCACCGCGGCGCCGGGACAGCAGGCCGCGGTCGACGAGGTGCTGGAGGGCCTGGCGGGCGGTGGGTCTCGAGACCTTGAGGCGCTTGGCCATGGAGACCTCGTCCTCGAGGCGCGTGCCGGGAGGCAGTGTCCCGTCGAGGATGAGCCCCGCCAGCGGCGTCGAGATCTGGGTGTGCAGCGGCGTGGGGGAGGAGCGGTCGATCGTCACGTCGAGCCGGTACGGGTCGGACGGGGGAGCGGGGGGCTGGGGGGCGGAGTCGGCCATGTCGGAGGTGCTGTCGATTCGTCGAGGGTGGTGGCGCCCCATGATATAGGGGAGGCTTGGCCGGTCGGGGCGCACGTGGCGTCACCATCTGGGCCGGTCGGACGTCGTCGGACACGAAATGTTCGGACAAAGACTTGACTGTGCTCCTCCGGTGGGGCAGTCTCGTCCCTGTGAGGGCCGCCACGGCCCCCTGACAGACCCGCCCCGACGACGTGGAAGGGACCCCACGATGACCGCCTCCACCACCCCGCCGCTCGACGTCCTCACCATCGGTCGCTGCGGCATCGACGTCTACCCCCTCCAGACCGGCGTCGGCCTCGAGGACGTCGAGACCTTCGGCAAGTTCCTGGGCGGCAGCCCGACGAACGTCGCCGTCGCCGCCGCCCGCTACCGCCACCGCTCCGCCGTCATCACCGGCGTCGGCGACGACCCCTTCGGCCGCTTCGTGTGCCGCGAGATGCGCCAGCTGGGCGTCTACGACGACTACGTCGTCACCAAGCCCGACTTCAACACCCCGCTCACCTTCTGCGAGATCTTCCCCCCGAACAACTTCCCCCTCTACTTCTACCGCGAGCCCTCCGCCCCGGACCTGGAGCTCACCGTCGACGACATCCCCATGGACGCCGTCCGCGACGCCCGGATCTTCTGGATCTCCGCCACCGGACTGAGCAAGGACCCCTCGCGCCAGGCCCACCACGCCGCCCTGGCGGCCCGCGCCCGCAAGCCCTTCACCATCGTCGACCTCGACTACCGGGCCAACTTCTGGGCCGACGAGGAGGAGGCCCACCGGCACGTGAGCGAGATCCTTCCCCAGGTCACCGTCGCCATCGGCAACCGGGAGGAGTGCCGCGTCGCCGTCGGGGAGACCGAGCCCGAGAGGGCCGCCGACGCCCTGCTCGAGGCCGGCGTCGAGATCGCCATCGTCAAGCAGGGCCTGCACGGCACCCTCGCCAAGACCCGCGACGAGCGCGTCGAGCTGCCCGTCACCCCCGCCACCACCCTCAACGGGCTCGGCGCCGGCGACGCCTTCGGCGGGGCCGTCTGCCACGGCCTGCTGTCGGGCTGGTCCCTGGAGAAGACCATCTACGCCGCCTCCACCGCCGGCGCCATCGTCTGCGCCCGCCTCGAGTGCTCCACCGCCATGCCGACCGAGCCCGAGCTCCTGGCCGAGATGCGCACCTACCGCGACGAGATCGCCCCGAACGTGAAGGACCTCTGAGCCACGATGACCGCCACACCCCTGACTGACCGCATCATCGAGACCCGGGTCCACGACCCCGGCCGCATCGCCGAGGTCCTGGCCGCCCGCCCCCGCGGGACGGTGCCCGAGGGTGACGGCAAGCTCATGATCATCGCCTGCGACCACCCCGCCCGGGGCGCGCTCGCGGCCGGAAGCGACCCCATGGCCATGGCCTCGCGCGAGGACACCCTCGCCCGCTGCGTCGAGGCCCTCTCGCGCCCCGGCGTCAACGGCTTCCTCGGCACCGCCGACCTCATCGAGGACCTCGCCCTCCTGGGCGCCCTGGACGGCAAGCTCGTCTACGGCTCGATGAACCGCGGCGGCCTGGCGGGCGCCACCTTCGAGATGAACGACCGCATGACCGGCTACGACGCCCGGGGCGTGGCGGACTCCGGCCTCGACGGCGGCAAGATGCTGCTGCGCGTCAACTACGAGGACCCCCGCACCGTCGACACCCTCGCCGCCTGCGCCGAGGCCGTCAACGAGCTCGCCGAGCGCCGGGTCATGGCCATGGTCGAGCCCTTCATCTCCGCCTGGAGCAAGGGGCGCGTGGTCAACGACCTCAGCCCCGAGGCCGTCATCGCCTCCATGCACATCGCCTCCGGCCTGGGGCGCACGAGCGCCTACACCTGGCTCAAGCTCCCGGCCGTGGCCGACATGGAGCGCGTCATGGAGGCATCCACCCTGCCCGCCCTCATCCTCGGCGGCGCCGTGAGCCAGGACGCCGAGGCCGCGCGCGAGTCCTGGGCCAGGGCCCTGGACCTGCCCACCGTCAAGGGCCTGGTCATCGGCCGGTCCCTGCTCTTCCCGCCCGACGACGACGTCGCCGGGGCCGTCGACCAGACTGTAGGACTGCTCTCATGACACTCGACCACTACGTGCCGGCCGGCAGCACCGGCCACGACTGCCTCACCGTCGACATCACGCCCGCCGACGCCGGCTGGGGGTTCTCCGGCCTGCGCGTGGCGGTCCTCGCCCCCGGCGGGTCGGTGACCCTCGAGACCGGTGACAGCGAGCTGCTCGTCCTGCCGCTCCAGGGCGGCTGCACCGTCGAGGTCGACGGCCACTCCTACGAGATCGCGGGCCGCACCGGCGTCCTCGAGCAGGTCACCGACTACCTCTACGTCCCGCGCGCCACGACCCTCGCCGTGACCTCGGCGGCCGGCGGGCGCTTCGCCTTCCCCTCCGCCGTCGCCGAGAAGGACCTGCCCGTGCGCCACCTGGGCCGCGAGCAGGCCACCACCGGTATCCGCGGTGCGGGCGACTGCTCGCGCCAGGTGACCAACTACGCCCTCAACAACGGCGTGGAGACCTCCCACCTGCTCGTCACCGAGGTCATCACCCCGGGCGGCAACTGGTCCTCCTACCCGGCGCACAAGCACGAGGAGAACACCGACGACGAGCGCGAGCTCGAGGAGGTCTACTACTTCGAGATCGCGGCCTCGCCCACCGGCGAGCCGGGCTTCGGCCTGCACCGCACCTACGGCTCGACGCCGGACAAGCCCATCAACCTGTGCCTGGAGGTCCACGACGGCGACGTCGTGCTCGTGCCCCACGGCTACCACGGGCCCTGCGTCGCCGCCCCCGGCTACGACATGTACTACCTCAACGTCATGGCCGGGCCGCAGACGGACCTCGTGTGGCTCGCCCCCGACGACCCGTCCCACCACTGGATCCGGCAGAGCTGGGAGGGCCAGCTGCCCGACCCGCGCCTGCCCATGGCCTACTGACGCCGTCAGCGCCGCCGCCCGGGCCCCCGCGGTCCCGGGCACCGGCTGCCGGGTCCCTCGGGGCCCGGCGACCGTCCCCCGACCACACCCACGCAGAGAGAAGACACTCGTGAGCAACGAAGCCTACGCGGGCACCATCCGCCTGACCGTCGCCCAGGCGACGATCCGGTTCCTCACCAACCAGTACTCCGAGCGCGACGGCGTCGAGCAGCGGCTCATCGAGGGCGCCTTCGGCATCTTCGGGCACGGCAACGTCGCCGGCCTGGGCCAGGCGCTCCTCCAGAACGAGATCGCCCCCGACGAGGGCGAGGGCGAGATGCCCTACATCATGGCCCGCAACGAGCAGAGCGCCGTCCACGCCTCCGCCGCCTTCGCCAAGGTCAGGAACCGCCTGTCGACCTGGATGACCACGGCCTCCATCGGCCCCGGCTCGCTCAACATGGTCACCGGTGCGGCCCTGGCCACCACCAACCGCGTCCCGGTCCTCCTCCTCCCCTCCGACCAGTTCGCCACCCGCGTTCCGGACCCGGTGCTCCAACAGCTCGAGGACCCGACGACGCTCGACATCACCGTCAACGACGCCTTCCGCCCCGTCTCGCGCTTCTTCGACCGCATCAACCGCCCCGAGCAGCTCATCCCCTCGCTGCTGAACGCCATGCGCGTGCTCACCGACCCGGCCGAGACCGGCGCCGTCGTCATCGCGATGCCGCAGGACGTCCAGGCCGAGGTGCACGACTGGCCGGTCGAGCTCTTCCGCAAGCGCGTGTGGCACGTGCGCCGCCCACCGGCCGAGCCCGCCGCCCTGGCGCGCGCCGTCGCCATGATCAAGGCGGCCAAGCGCCCGATGGTCATCGCCGGCGGCGGGACCATCTACTCCGAGGCCAGCGAGGAGCTGCGCGCCTTCGCCACCGCCACCGGCATCCCCGTGGCGGACACCCAGGCCGGCAAGGGCGCCATCAACTACGACCACCCCTGCGCCATCGGCGGGGTGGGCTCCACCGGCGGCGACTCCGGCAACCACATCGCCGACAAGGCGGACCTGGTCATCGGCATCGGTACCCGCTACTCGGACTTCACCACGGCCTCCAAGACCCAGTTCAAGGACCCGGGCGTCACCTTCGTCAACATCAACGTCTGCGCCTTCGACGCGGCCAAGGAGTCGGCCGAGATGGTCGTCGCCGACGCCCGCGAGGCCCTCGTGGCCCTCACCGAGGCCCTGGACGGCTACCACGTGAGCGAGGAGTACGCCGCCGAGATCATGGCCGAGCGCGAGGCCTGGCACGAGCGCACCCGCGACTGCTACCACCTGGGCCACGGCCCGCTGCCCGCCCAGACCGAGGTCTTCGGAGTCCTCAACGAGATGATGGGCGACGAGGACATCGTCATCAACGCCGCCGGCTCCATGCCCGGTGACCTGCAGGCCCTGTGGCAGGCGCGCACGCCCGTCCAGTACCACGTCGAGTACGCCTTCTCCTGCATGGGCTACGAGGTCCCCGCCGGCCTGGGCTGCAAGCTCGCCCGTCCGGAGTCGGAGGTCGTGTCCATCATCGGTGACGGCACCTACCAGATGCTGCCCATGGAGCTGGCCACGGTGGTCCAGGAGGGCGTCAAGGTCATCTACGTCCTCCTGCAGAACTACGGCTTCGCCTCCATCGGGGCCCTGTCGGAGTCGCGCGGCTCGCAGCGCTTCGGCACGAAGTACCGCCGGCGCGGCGCGGGCAGCCACCTGGCGGACACCGAGAGGATCCCGGGCGTCGACATCGCCGCGAACGCCGAGTCCTGGGGCCTGAAGGTCTACCGCGTGTCCTCCATCGAGGAGCTCCGTGAGGCCTACGCCCAGGCGCACGCCGACGACCGCGCCTCGATGATCCACATCGAGACCGACCTCATGGGCCCCAACCCGCCCAGCTCCTCCTGGTGGGACGTGCCGGTCTCGGGCGTCTCCCGCCTGGAGTCCACGCAGCAGGCCTACGAGCGCTACCTCGAGGACCGCAGGCCGCAGCGTCACTACCTGTGACGACGACGGCGCCGGGTCCCGCGGGTACGGGGCCCGGCGACGGTGGTGCGACGGGGCCGCAGACGGAGGACTGCGGCCCCGTCGTCGTGCTGCGGGCCGTCCCGCGGGGCGGACCCCGGCGGTGCGGCGGGCCCCGGTGTCGGGCGCAGCGCAGATCCTTCGATTTTTGTATGGACAAATCCCTTGACCGGACGCCGTGTCGAATTAGAGTGGGACCTAAGACCAGGGTGCCTCGCCCGAGCGTCCCGGCAGGGGCGCCCGAGGGCCCGTGAGACTCAGGAGTCATCAACGATGAAGACGATCCCGCACTGGATTGACGGCCAGGAGTACGAGGGCAGCCCCGTTGGCCGCTTCCCCGTCGAGAACCCGGGCACCGGCGAGGTCGAGGCCGAGCTGCTCCAGGCCTCGCCCGAGGACCTCGATCACGCCGTCGCCGTCGCCCGCCGGGCCCAGAAGGAGTGGGCGAAGGTCTCCCTGGCCAAGCGCACCGCCATCATGTTCAGGATGCGCCAGCTCGTCCTCGACCACCAGGACGAGATGGCCCGCCTCATCGTCGCCGAGCACGGCAAGAACTACTCCGACGCCATCGGCGAGATCCAGCGCGGGCGCGAGACCCTCGACTTCGCCACCTCCATCAACGTTGCCCTTAAGGGCGAGTGCTCCTCCGACATCTCCACCGGGGTCGACATCCACACCCTGCGCCAGCCGGTCGGCGTCGTCGGCGGCATCTGCCCCTTCAACTTCCCCGCCATGGTGCCGATGTGGATGCACCCCCTGGCCATCGCCACCGGCAACGCCGTGGTGATGAAGCCGGCCTCGGCCACGCCGTCGGCCATGCTGCTCACCGCCCGCCTCTACAAGGAGGCGGGGCTTCCCGACGGCGTCTTCAACGTCGTCTCCGGCAACCGCTCCATCGTCTCGGGCATCCTCGAGCACCCCGGCATCGACGCCATCTCCTTCGTCGGCTCCACGCCGGTGGCCCACATCGTCCAGAACATCGGCGTCACCCACGGCAAGCGCGTCCAGGCGCTGGGCGGGGCGAACAACCACGCCATCGTCATGCCCGACTGCGACCTCGACTTCGCCGCCCAGCATCTGTCCGCCGCGGCCTTCGGTGCCGCGGGCGAGCGCTGCATGGCCCTGCCGGTCGTCGTCGCGGTCGGCGGCTGCGGGCCCGAGCTCGCCCGCAAGGTCAAGGCCCACGCCGAGAGGATCAAGGTCGGCTACGGCATGGATGAGGGCGTCGAGATGGGGCCCGTCATCGACGCCAAGGCCAAGGAGTTCATCGTCGGCCTGGTCAACGAGGGTGAGGCCGACGGCGGTGAGGTCGTCCTCGACGGCCGCGGCCTCGTGGTCCCCGGGCACGAGAAGGGCCACTTCGTGGGCCCGACCATCGTCGACAACGTCCCGGTGACCTCGCGCCTGTACAGGGAGGAGGTCTTCGGGCCGGTCCTCACCATCGTCCACGCGGACACCTACGAGGAGGCCATCGCCATCGTCAACGCCTCCGAGTTCGGCAACGGCTCGGCGATCTTCACCAACGACGGCGGTGTGGCCCGCCGCTTCACCCTCGACGTCGAGGCGGGCATGGTCGGGGTCAACGTCCCGATCCCGACGCCGGTGGCCTACTACTCGTTCGGCGGCTGGAAGGAGTCGCTGCTGGGCGACCACCACATCCACGGCCCGGAGGGCGTGCGGTTCTACACCAGGGCCAAGGCCGTCACGACCCGCTGGCCGTCCGAGAAGACCTACGCCGCCACCATGTCCTTCCAGCGCGAGGAGTGAGGCGGGTCCCCGCGCCGCTCCCGAGCGTGCCCCCGCACCGGTCCCGGTGCGGGGGCACGCTGCTGCCCGGGAGCTGAGGGCTCCGAAACTGAAGTCAATTTGTTCGCACAAAAGGCTGGCGTGACGGCTGGAGGGGGCGTATCCTGGAGCGTGAGACCGAAACGATTCGGTCTCGACAACACTCCG
Source organism: Actinomyces sp. AC-20-1 (assembly GCF_023369555.1). Taxonomy (GTDB): domain Bacteria; phylum Actinomycetota; class Actinomycetes; order Actinomycetales; family Actinomycetaceae; genus Actinomyces. The sequence goes on from NZ_JACJVC010000007.1 coordinate 18,570, forward strand.
CGACCCAGGAGAGACAACGATGTCCAAGGCTGTCAACACCCTCGACCCCACCTACTCCAAGCTCACCATCGGCGTGTGCCCCGACCAGTGGGGCGTCTGGTTCCCCGAGGACCCCAAGCAGATGGACCCCCGCCAGGCCTGGGAGGAGATGGCCGAGGCCGGCTTCGAGGTCATCGAGACCGGCCCCTACGGCTACTTCCCAACTGACCCTAAGGAGCTGCAGAAGTGGTGCGACGACTACGGCATGCGCGTGGTCGCCGGCACCGGCTGGGGCGTCCTCCACAAGGCCGAGGCCTGGGAGCAGACCCTCGCCACCTTCCGCGCCATCGCCGAGACCCACGCCGCCGTCGGCGCCGAGTACATCGTCCACCTGCCCCCGCTCTACCGCGACGACAAGACCTGGGAGTGGACGGACGACCGCGTCCTGTCCGACGACGCCTGGAAGCTCTACGTCGAGCACGCCAACGCCCTGGGTCAGATGCTCCTCGACGAGTACGGCCTCAAGATGGTCCTGCACCCCCACGGCGACTCCCACATCGAGACCCCCGAGGAGATCGGGCGCATCTTCGACGCCACCGACCCGACCTACGTCAACCTCTGCCTCGACTCCGGCCACGTCGTCTACGGCGGAGGCGACCCGGTCGAGCTGTGCAAGAAGTACCCCGAGCGCATCACCTACGTCCACATCAAGGCCTTCGACGAGGACATCACCCGCGAGGCCCACGAGAAGGACTGGCCCTTCGGTGAGGCCGTGACCAAGGGCGCCTCCGTCTGCCCGCCCGCCGGGCTGCCCGAGATGCACGAGTTCGTCAACGCCCTGGCCGCGCTCGACAAGCCGATCTACTGCATCTGCGAGCAGGACTGCTACCCCTGCGACCCGTCCTTCCCCAAGCAGAACGCCATCAACATGCGCACCTACCTGGCCGAGTGCGGACTCGGCCTCGCCTGACCCCCACCCACGCTCTCAAGGAGGAGACACCATCATGACCATCCGTATCGGACTCATCGGCGCCGGCGGCATGGGCCGCGCCCACCTCGCCCGTATCGCCAATGACCTCTCCGGCGCCGTCATCACGGCGGTGGCCGACATCAACCACGCCGCCGCCGTCTCGGCCGCCGAGCCCTACGGCGCCAAGGCCTACGACAGCTCCGACGCCCTCATCAACGACCCCGAGGTCGACGCCGTCGTCATCGCCACCTTCGGCAAGGTCCACGCCCCCGACGTCATCAAGTGCGTCGCGGCCGGCAAGTACGTCCTGTGCGAGAAGCCGTTGGCCACCACGGCCGAGGACTGCCTGCGGATCATGGAGACCGAGCAGAGGGCGGGCAAGAGGCTCGTCACGGTCGGCTTCATGCGCCGCTTCGACGCCGGCTACCAGGAGATGAAGGCCCTGCTCGACTCCGGCGAGCACGGCTACGCCACCCTGGTGCACTGCCGCCACCGCAACCCCTCGGTCCCCGAGAACTACACCACCCGCAACATGATCGACGACACCGCGATCCACGAGATCGACGTCTGCCGCTTCCTGCTGGGCGAGGAGATCACCTCGGTGCGCGTCGACACCCCGCGTGCGACCTCCCACCGCTTCGAGCACCTGCAGGACCCGCTGGTCCTCGTGGCCAGGACCGCCTCCGGCGTCCTCATCGACGACGAGGTCAACGTCAACATCCAGTTCGGCTACTCCATCGAGTGCGAGCTGGTCATGGAGACCGGCACCGTGCGCCTGGGGGACCAGGAGAAGGTCCACGTCCGCGACCTGAGCGGCAACCGCAACGCCATGTGCCAGTCCCACATCGACCGCTTCCAGACCGCCTTCAACACCGAGTTCCAGTCCTGGATCAACGCCGTGGCCAGGGATGAGCACACCGGCTCGACCTCCTGGGACGGCTACGCCGCCACCTGCGTCGTCGACGCCGGCCTGGAGTCGCTGGAGAACGGCGGCCGCGAGGTGGCCGTGTCCATGATCGACAAGCCGGCTTTCTACGCCTGAGCGGCCCGAGCGTGAGGGGCGGCCCGCACTCGCGGGCGCGGGCCGCCCCGGCACTCCTGGCGCGCACGAGGGTGCGCGGACCCGGCCCGGCGGACCACCGCAAACGCCTTCTGGCGCGCGTCAAAATGTCGTGACATACTGACTTCCATCGACAATGTCGTCGAGCGACCGAGAGGAATCCCCATGGTTGACATCGCCCTCGACCCGAACATGTACTACATGACCATGTCCACCGCGGACACGCTCCGCAAGGCGGCCGAGCTGGGCTTCCGTCACGTGGAGCTCTCACCCAACAACGAGTTCCACCTCTGGCACCACTACCCGAAGGCGGACAGGGCCTTCATCGACGAGCTCAAGAAGGCCGAGAAGGACACGGGCGTCACGGTCCGCACCCTCAACCCCGTCTTCAACTGGTCCTCGCCCGACGAGACCGAGCGCCAGGCCCAGGTGCGCAACTGGCGGCGCCTGCTCGAGCTCGCCGACGCCCTCGACGTGCGCGAGATCGTCTCCGAGTTCTCCGGGGACCGCAACCGGGCCTCGCGCTCCGAGCAGCAGTGGTACAAGTCCATGGAGGAGCTGGCCCCCGACTTCGAGAGGTACGGCATCCGCCTCAACATGGAGGCCCACCCCTACGACTTCGTCGAGCTGCACGACCGCGCCCTCGAGCTCGTGCGCTCCATCGACAAGGACTGGATCGGCTACGAGTACTGCTGCCCCCACACCTTCCACCTCTCCGACGGCGCCGGCGACGCCGGGCGCATGATCCGCACCGCCGCCCAGGCCGGCAAGCTGCGCGAGGTCCACGTCTCCGACGGCTTCAACCACCGCGTCAACGACGGCAACCGCTACATCATCAACCCCCCGGGCGCCGACGTCACCGTGCACCAGCACAACGCCATCGGCCTCGGCGAGGTCCCGTGGGACGAGGTCTTCCAGACCCTGCGCGACGTCGCCTTCGACGGCGTCCTGTCCGTGTGCATCTTCGGCTGGCACGAGAAGGCCGACGAGTACAACAAGGCCGCGCTCGCCCGGCTCACCGAGGAGCTGGGCGCCTGAGCCTCCTGGCGCTCCCGCGACGGCCGCCGCAGGAGCGCCCCCCTCACGCCGGCCACCCGCGCTCGCGGGCGGTCAGGACCAGTGCGGCCACCTCCTCCCGCCCCCGACCACCTGCCAACGGCGGCAGGTGACACAAGGAGACACGAATGTCCTCATCCCCGCAGCCGGCTGCTGACCTCAGCCGGGACGAGCTCACCGCGCTCGTCGACACCACCCCGCCCTCCGGCAAGAAGAGGTCCCTGGGCCTCATCGCCTTCGTCGCCTGCCTGGGCTCGCTGCTCTTCGGCTACGACACCGGCGTCATCTCCGGTGCCCTTCCCTACATGTACCTGCCCACCGACGCCCACGGCCTGGCCCTGACCACCGCCGAGGAGGGCTGGATCGGCGCGCTGCTGGCCCTGGGCGCAGCGGTCGGCGCCTCCGTGGGAGGCAAGCTCTCCGACGTGTACGGCCGCCGCCACAACATCAGCCTCCTGGCCCTCGTGTTCTTCATCGGCGCGCTCGGCTGCACCCTGTCGCCCAACATCTGGGTGCTGTACATCTTCCGCGTCATCCTGGGCTTCGCCGTCGGCGGCGCCTCCGTGACCGTCCCGGTCTTCCTCGGTGAGACCGCGCCCAAGCGCATCCGCGGCACGCTCGTGGCCGTGGACCAGATGATGATCGTCTTCGGCCAGTTCGTCGCCTTCTCCATGAACGCGGCCCTGGCCCGCATGCACGGCGGCCCGCACGTGGAGTCGGGCGGCGAGGTCATCGAGTGGACCAACAGCGTCGCCCACCAGGTGGCCAGCGGCGCCCTCATGGTCGACGACGGCAACGGCTTGACCTGGCGCTACATGCTCGTCATCGCCTCGCTGCCCGCCATCGCCCTGTGGATCGGCATCCGCCTCATGCCCGAGTCCTCGCGCTGGTACATCGCCAACCAGCGCATCCCCGAGGCCGTCGGCGCCCTCAAGCGGATCCGCGACGAGGAGAAGGACGGCCCCATCGCCGACGAGATCGACGAGATGCTGGAGAACCAGCGTCAGGAGGCCAGCCAGGAGAAGTGGCGCCTGTCCCAGATCTGGAGCACGCGGTGGACCCGCCGCCTGCTCATCATCGGCATCATCCTGGGCGTCGCCGACCAGCTCACCGGCATCAACACGGCGATGTACTACACGCCCAAGATCCTCTCCGCCGCGGGCCTGCCCCTGGACGACGCCATCACCCTCAACGTCATCTCGGGCGGGGTGTCCTTCATCGGCTCGGCCACGGGCCTGTGGCTCGTCCACCGCTTCGCCCGCCGGCACGTGGGCATCTACCAGGAGACCTCCATCGTCATCTCCCTGGGCCTGCTCGCCGCGGTGTTCTACTTCCTCATCGAGCCCTTCCAGAACGCCGACGGCGACATCATCGGCGCCGCCAGCTGGGCCCCCTACCTCGTGCTGCTCATCGTCAGCATCTTCGTCTTCGCCAAGCAGTCCGGCACGGTGACCTGGGTGCTCGTCGCCGAGATCTTCCCCAGCAAGATCCGCGGCACCAGCATGGGCCTGGCGGTGGGCGCCCTGTGGATCGCCAACGCCTTCGTGGCCTGGGTCTTCCCCATCATCATGAAGAGCCTGGGAGGGTCCCTGACCTACCTCATCTTCGCCCTCATCAACGTCGGGTCGCTGATCTTCTACATCAAGCTCGTCCCCGAGACGAAGTACCACTCCCTCGAGGAGCTCGAGCGGCGCTTCGAGAAGGAGTACAGCTGAGCTGAGCCCGGCCCCCGGGCCCGACCCGCACGCCCGCCCCGTCGGCGCACCGCCGACGGGGCGGGCGCTGTGCCCGGAGGTTGCGCGCCCGCGTGCGCCGCCACCGGTGTTGCTGAGCCCTTGAGCCCTCGCGCTGAGACCTGACGCCTGTGATCAGGTCTCAGCGCGAGGGCTCAGGGGGCGCGCTCGTGGGGCCGCCCTCCGAGCGGAGAGCGGCCCCGCAGCCGGGTGGTGAGGGGGCTCAGGAGAACTGCTTCTCCAGGCGCTCCTCGAGCTCCTCGAGGGAGTGGTACTTCGTCTCGGGGACCTTGCGCCACATGTAGATGATCGCGATGACGTTGACAACCGCGAAGATCATGTAGGTGAGGACCGGGCCGAGGGCGCTCATCATCGTCGGGAAGACGAAGGTGATGACGGCGTTCATGATCCACAGGCACAGCACCGCGAAGCCCATGGCGGCGCCACGGATCTTGGCGGGGAAGAGCTCGCCCATGAGCACCCAGGTCGCCGGGGCGTTGCCGGCCTGCATGAAGAGCATGTAGACGACGATGACGACGATGACGAGGTAGGGCACGAGGGCGGGCATGCTCTCCAGGACGTCGCCGCTGGCGCTCAGGTGCGGGTTGATCCCGAAGAGGAAGACGCAGGTCATCACCCACAGCATGACCGTCAGGCCGATGGTGCCGCCCAGGAGGACGGCGCGCCGGGAGAACCTCGCCAGGAGCCAGAGGCCGCAGGCGGAGCCGATGACGGAGGCCAACCCTGTCAGGACGTTGAGGGTGATGGCGGCCTGGGTGCCGAATCCGGCGGTCTGCAGGACCTTGGGGGCGTAGTACATCATCGTGTTGACCCCGGTGGTCTGGTTGAAGACGCCGATGAGCACGCCGATGACGAGGATCCTGCGCGTCCACCGGGTCCGGAAGGTCTGGGACAGGGTCCAGCGCTCCGAGGTGGTCTCACGGCGGTTGACCTCGATCATCTCGTCGATCTCGCCGGCGACGTCGTCGGTGGGCCTGCGGACCCGCTGAAGGTCGGCGACGGCCTCGACGTAGCGCCTGTTGGCGGCGTGCCAGCGCGAGGACTCCGGCATGGCGCGCATCCCGAGCCACAGCGCGACGGCGGGCAGGGTGCAGATGACGAGCATGTAGCGCCAGGTGTCGCCGTTGCCGTCGGAGACCATGAGGCCGGCTGTCTCGCTCACGGACCTGAGCACGTCCCAGTCATAGGTCTGACCGGCCTGGACAGCGGTCTCGACGCCGTCGACGAGCACCGTGGTGCCCTCGGCGACGGAGGTGACGGTCACGTGCGGGCCGCCCTGGATGTTGGCGATGAGGGCGTTCATCGCGAAGGCGAGGAACTGGCCGGTGACGATCATGAGCTGGTCGATGCCGACGAGCGTTCCCCGGATGGACTTCGGCGCGGTCTCGGCGAGGTAGACCGGTACGGTGGCGCTGGCCCCGCCGACGGCGCAGCCGAGGATGAAGCGGAAGACGTAGAGGACCCAGATGCTGGGGGAGACGGTGCACCCCAGGGCGCCGAGGAAGAAGATGACCGCCAGGAGCATGATGTTGTGACGGCGGCCGTAGCGGTCTGAGAGCTGTCCTCCGAAGAAGGCGCCCAGGGCGCAGCCGATGAGCAGGGTCCCGCCGACGAGGCCCTCCTCCAGGGAGTTGAGGTGGAGGCCGCCGCCGTCGTGGGGCAGGTACATGTAGGGCAGGGCCCCGGAGATGACGCCGGTGTCGTAGCCGAAGAGCAGGGAGCCCAGGGTGGCGACGAGGGCGACGAAGCCGACGGAGCGGCGCTTGCCCGATGGTGGGGTGGTGGCGACGAGGTCGTCGATCTCGGCCCGGGTGAGCTCGGTGGAGGGGGAGGGTGACATGGGGTTCCCTTCTGGTCCCGGCCGTTGGCGTTGACGGCCGTTGTGTCCGCACGACGATGTGCGGCACCACCATATTGACGCGCGTTAAATTGAGGTGTCAAGGGTTCTCGGCGAGGAAATTAACGCGCGTTATGCCATGTGTGGAGCGGCATGTCCGGTTGTGATGCCGCGATGGTGCCTCGGTGGCGGTGTGACGGGCGGTCCTGGATGGCGGCGCTTATTGTCCTGACAAATCAGCCTTCATTCGCTAGGCTGGTGCTGTCAGACGAGTCAGGGGCGCGCGCCCACTGAGAGAGGTTGAGACATGACGAGCAACGACGCTTTCCCCATCCCCGAGACCATGCGGGCGGCCGTGCTGCGCGACCACAGCGTGGGCCTGCAGGTCGAGACCATCCGCACCCCGCACCCCAAGGCCGGCGAGGTCCTCATCAAGGTGGCCGCCTGCGGCCTGTGCCACTCCGACCTGCACGTCATCGGCGGCGCCATCGCCTTCCCCCTGCCCGCCGTCCTGGGTCACGAGGTCACCGGCACCATCGTCGAGCTCGGCCCCGGCAACGAGCACACCGGCCTCAAGGTCGGCGACAACGTCGCGGGCGGCTTCCTCATGCCCTGCGGCCAGTGCGACGCCTGCGCCGCCGGCCGCGACGAGCTGTGCGGCCCCTTCTTCGACCTCAACCGGCTCAAGGGCGTCCTCTACGACGGCACCACCCGTCTCGCGACCCTCGACGGGGAGCCCGTCTACATGTACTCCATGGGCGGGCTCGCCGAGTACGCCGTCGTGCCCGCCACCTCCGTGGCCGTGGCCCCCGCCTCCATCGACCTCGTCCCCGCCGCCATCCTGGGCTGCGCCGCGATGACCGGCTACGGCGCCGTGCGCCGCGGAGCCGACCTGCGCTTCGGCGAGACCGTCGCCGTCGTCGCCACCGGGGGAGTGGGCACCAACATCGTCCAGATCGCCGCCGCCTTCGGCGCCTCCCAGGTCATCGCCATCGACGTCTCGGACGACAAGCTCGCCCCCATGCTCGGCTACGGTGCCACCGCCGTCGTCAACTCCGTCACCCAGGACGCCCGCGAGGAGGTCTTCCGCCTCACCGGCGGCAAGGGCGTCGACGTCGCCTTCGAGGCCCTGGGCATCCCCGCCACGTGGAGGACCGCCCTCGACGTCCTGGCCGACGGCGGCCGCATGGTCCCCATCGGCCTGGGCGCAGGCGTCCAGACCGCCGAGGTGGAGATCAACCGCACCGTGCGCCGCTCGCAGTCGATCCTCGGCTCCTACGGCGCCCGCACCCGCCAGGACCTGCCCGCCGTCGTCGACCTCGCCGCCCGCGGCGTCATCAACTACACGGACGTCGTCTCCCGCCGCTTCCCGCTCGAGGAGGCCGGCACCGGCTACACCGCGCTCAAGAACCGCGAGATCCAGGGCCGCGCCGTCGTCGACATGAGCCTGTGAGACGGTCTGGCTGACGTCGGCGTCGGGTTTCCCCCGACGCCCATAGCAGGGCCCCGGAGCACGTGCTCCGGGGCCCCGTGTGGTGTGGAGCGCGGGCGCAGTCGGGCCCCCGGTCCAGGAGGCCGGGGGCCCGACTGCCGGAGTCTCGCCGGTGCCGCAGAAGCGGCACCGCGGCTCAGATGGTGAACAGCGTCGACTCGATGTAGGCGCGGGCCTTGGCGCCGTACTCGTGCGGGTTGGCGATGGCCGGGTCCTGCTCGGCCTCCACCAGGACCCACTTGTCGTAGCCGTGCTCGACGAGGAGGCGGTAGGGCTCGGTGAAGTCGATCATGCCGTCGCCGGGCACGGTGAACATCCCCGCCATGAAGGAGTCGAGGAAGGAGCGCCCCAGCTCCTTGGACTCGGCCAGCTTCTCCGGCCGCACGTCCTTGAAGTGGACGTGCTTGACGCGGTCGATCGTCGCCTCGAGCAGGCCCATGACGTCGCCGTCGCCGACGAAGGCGTGGCCCGTGTCGAACAGGAGGGAGACCTTGGTCGGGTCGGTCAGGTCCATGAGCCTGATTGTCTCCTCCTTGGTCTGGACGACCGTGCCCAGGTGGTGGTGGTAGACGAGGTCGAGGCCGTGCTCGAGCGCGATCTCGCCCAGGCGGTTGAGGCCCTCGGCCAGCACCGGCCACTGCTCCTCGGTGAGCACCGGCTTGTCCGTGAAGATGCAGATGTCGCGCACGCCCTGCACCGAGCCGGTCTGCTCCGAGACGACGACGCGGGTCGCGCCCAGGTGCTGCAGGTACTCGCAGGTCTCGGTGAACTCGGGAATGACGGCCTCGACGCCGTCGCGCACGATGAAGGAGGAGAACCACTGGGCCACGATGGCGATGCCGCGGGCGTCGATGCGCTCCTTGGTGACCTCCTTGGAGGGGAACCAGCCGGCCACCTCCGTGCCGTGGTAGCCGAGGTCGGCCAGGTCGAGCAGCATGTCCTCCAGGGTGTTGAAGGCGCCGACCTCCTTGATGTCGTCGTTGCGCCAGGCGATGGGGTGCATGCCCCAGCTGATGCCGTGCGGGTCGGTGATGGCGGTGGTGGGGTCGAGCCGGAAGGCCATGGTCGATCTCCTTTGATCTGTGATCTGTGATCTGTGCTGATCCGTGGGCGCGCCGTGCCCTCTGCGGGCGGCGTCGCCGTCGAAAATAATGGTAAATGTCAGGACTAAGTGTGGTCCAGGGGGGTGTGGGGCCCGGTGAGCGCCACCGGGCCCCACACCGCCGGGTCAGGAGAAGCGCTCCTGCATGTCGCGCTCGATCTGCTCCAGGGAGCGGTTGTGCGTCTCGGGCATGATCTTGAACAGGACCACCGCGATGACGAGGTTGAGCAGGCCGTAGAAGGTGTAGGTGAGCCCGCCGCCCAGGCCCTCCATCATCTTGGGGAAGGTCCAGGTGATGGCCGCGTTCGCGATCCACATGCAGAAGATGGCCGTGCCGTTCATGACGCCGCGCACGTTGGACGGGAAGATCTCGCCCATCATCGTCCACACGACCGTGCCGTTGGAGGACTGCACGATGAGCATGAACACGCCCATGAGGGCGAGGATGAGGTAGGCGGCCCAGGCCGGGGGAGTGGTGCCTGCGGTGATGTGCGGGGCGATGGTGAAGTGGAAGGTCGCCGCGATGCCCAGCAGGGTCACGCCGACGCCGGTGACGTCGGCGATGAGGATCTGACGACGGCGGAAGCGCCCGATGAGCCAGATGCCCAGGGCCGATCCGACGACGGAGAAGGCGCCGTTGGCGACCTGCGAGGTGATGGCCGCGGAGGTGCCCATGCCCGCGTAGGACAGGACCTTCGGGGCGTAGTACATGACGGTGTTGACGCCGGTGGTCTGGTTGATGACCGCCAGGAAGATGCCGACCAGGAGGAGCTTGCGCAGCCAGGGGACCGACCAGACGTAGGTCAGGCCGCGCTTGCTGGCCTCCTCCTCCAGCTCGTGCTGGCGGGCCTCGACCATCTCCATGAGCTCGTCCTCGACGGGGCCGTCCTTGGACTCGTCTCGCACCCGCTTGAGCGAGCCGATGGCCTCGTACAGGCGCTCCTTGGCGATGTACCAGCGCGAGGACTCGGGCATGAGGCGGATGCCGATCCACAGGGCGATGGCGGGCACCGAGCACAGGACGAGCATGTAGCGCCAGGCCTGGCCGTTGCCCGAGCTGACGACGAGCTGGTCGAGGAAGGCGTGGAAGGCGGCCTCGTCCAGGCTGCCGCCGTTGGCGGCGGACAGGGCGGTGATGTCGTCGTAGGCGTAGGAGCCCGCGGTGAGGGTCCCCGACGGGTCGGACTCGATGGTGAGGTGGGGCCCGCCGTTGGCGGCGGAGATGGCCGCGTTCATCGTGAAGGCGAGCATCTGGCCGGTGACGATCATGAGCTGGTCGACGGCGACGATGGAGCCGCGGATGCGCTTGGGCGCGGACTCCGCCAGGTAGACCGGCACGGTGGCGCTCGCGCCACCGACGGCCAGGCCCAGGATGAAGCGGAAGGGGTACATCACCCACACGTTCGGCGCGACGGTGGTGCCCAGGGCGCCGATGAGGAAGATGATGGCCAGCATCGTGATGTTGTGGCGGCGTCCGTAGCGGTCGGACAGGCGGCCGCCGAAGAGCGCGCCGAAGGCGGCGCCGACGAGCAGGAAGCCTCCGACGGCGCCCTCCTCCAGGGCGGTCAGCTGCAGGCCGTCGGCGCCGTGGGGCATGTACATGTAGGGCAGCGCACCGGAGATGACGCCGGTGTCATAGCCGAAGAGCAGGGAGCCGATGGTGGCGACGGCGGCCACGGCGACGATGCCGCGGCGCTTGCCCGAGGGGGGCGTGGCGGCCACGGCCTCCTTCATCTGGGCCGGGGTGATCCCCTTGAGGGAGATCGGGGCAGGGGTGCTCATGGTGAGGGTGTCTCCTGAGGGTTGGGATGGATGGACAAGTCTGAGGGTCAGGCGTCGAAGGTCGTGGTGCCGGTGACACGGGCGACGTCGTGCCACCGGCCGTCGGCCGCCGAGGCGACGACCGCCTCGTCGACCTCGGCCGCGCACCAGGCGTCGGCCGCGGAGGGGGCGAGCTGCTCGCCGGTGAGGACGGAGCGGATGAGCTGCGCGGCCTCGATGGACTTGAGGTCGTCGAAGCCCATCGAGGTGCCGATGGCCGGCTGGTAGCGCGACCACTCTCCCCAGGAGGGGTTGGCCCAGGCGCGCTGGTAGCCGTGGGTGGGGCCGCCGTCGACGCTCGTGCAGACCTCGAGCTCGTTGAGGGAGGCGAAGTCCCAGCGGGCCGAGCCCTCGGTGCCGTAGACCTCGACGACGTACTCGGCGCGGGGGCCGACGCTCGCCCGGGAGGACTCCATGGTGGCCAGGGCCCCGTTGTCGAAGCGCACGAGCATGCCGACGTAGTCCTCGTTCTCGACCGGGCCGACCTCGTCGCCGATCTCGAAGCCCGAGTGGCCGAAGCCTGTCTTGGTGGGGATGGGCCGCTCGGTGATGAAGGTGCCGGTCATGGCGGAGACGGAGGCGATGCGGCCGATAATGTACTGGGCGAGGTCCGCGCCGTGGCTCATGAGGTCGGGCACCACCCCGGCGCCGGCCTTGGCGCGCGAGCTGCGCCAGGTGAGCGGCCCCCGGGGCGAGGAGGCGTAGTCCGCGATGAACCAGACGCGGGCGTTGGTGACGCGCCCGAGCCTGCCGCTGCGCACCATCTCGCGCATGTACTCGATGGCGGGGACGTGGCGGTAGTTGAAGCCGACGGCGTTGACGAGCCCGGCGGCTGCGGCGGCCTCGGCGATCTCGCGCGACTCGGCGGCGCTGACGCCCATGGGCTTCTCGATCCAGAAGGGCTTGCCGGCGGTGATGGCGGCCAGCGCGATCTCCTTGTGGAGGTAGTTGGGCGAGGCGATGGAGACGACCTCGACCTCGGGGTCGGCAAGGAGGTCACGGTAGTCGGCGTAGGCCCGCTCGAAGCCCAGGTCCTCGGTGGCGGCTCGCTGGGCCTGCTCCACGGGGTCGGCCGCGGCGACGAGGCGGGCCTCGACACCGAGCTCGGGGAAGCGCTCCGACAGGGAGTGGTAGCTGCGGGCGTGCAGGCGGCCCATCCACCCCAGGGAGATGACACCGACGCCGATCTGCTTCTTGCTGCTCATGGCCCCTTTAGTCTCCTCACGGCCTCCGTCGGCCTGCTGGCGGCGACGGGTCCTCGTCGGCCCATCGTCGGTAACGCGCGTCATCATTGGCGCAGGGGCGACGGTAGAGCATCGCCAGGTCGACGGTCAAGGACCTCATTGTCTGGACTTTTCGATGGGTGTGCGCGCGACCGAACGGTCGTTTCCAGGGGTTTTGCGCGAGTGGCGCCGGACTCCGTGCGACTCCTCCGGTGTGCCGGATGGCCTGGCGCGGCTGCGGCCCCCGGACTCGCGGTGGGCCCGTCTCAGCCTCGTCGCATGGTGCTGCCCCGGGGGACCAGCCCCGCCGGGACCGTCCGGTCGGCGGGGGCGTCCTCGGGGCCGAGGGCGGCCGACAGCGCGTAGGCCATGAGCTGCTCCGGGTGCTGGTTGACGCTCGTCACGCGCAGCTCGGAGCGCTCGGCCAGGGCGGAGTCGTCGTAGGACGACACCCCCAGGTCCTCGGGGACCGCGATCCCCAGCGCCAGCCCCGCCGCGACGACGTCGATGGCGAGCAGGTCGTTGTAGGCGATGACGCCCAGGGGGCCGCTCCCCTCTCCCGCCGCTGCGGCGAGCGCGTCGCGCACCCCGCCGTCGGCGCTCACCTCGGTCAGGGCCAGCCCCTGACGGGCGGCCTCCGCGCGGTTGGCCTCGAGCCGCTCGAGGACCAGGGGCTCGCGGCGCGCCCTCGCGGGGGAGAAGAAGGCGAGGCGCTGGTAGCCCTGCTCCCTGAGGTGGGTGACCGTCAGCCGCGCGGCGTGCGCCTCGTCCAGGCGCACCGTCGGGACCCCCGACTCCCGCGGCAGCGTGCGGTCCACGACGCACAGGGGGACGAGGCGGTTGAGGTCGACGAGCTCGTCCACCCGCAGCGTCGTGCCCGGGAGGATGAGGCCCGCCGGGCGCAGCGACAGCACGTCGTCAACCGTCGAGTGCTCCGCCTGGTCCTCCAGGTCGGACAGGAAGGCCACCAGCGTGTACCCGCTCTGGCGCGCACGACGTCGCAGCGCGCGCAGCAGCCGGTCGAAGAAGGGGTTGTCCAGGTAGGGCACGATGATCGCCACCCGGTGGGAGCGGCGCGCGGCCAGCTCCGCGGCCGCGGCGTTGGTCCGGTAGCCCAGGGCGTGGGCGGCGTCGAGGACCCGGCGGCGGGTCTCCTCCGACATCCGCCCCTCGCCCTTGAGCGCCAGGGAGACGAGACCGCGTGAGACGCCGGCGGCGTCGGCCACGTCCTGCTGGGTGGCAGGGGTGCTGCGGGCTGACCGGGCCATGCGGTGCTCCTCGGTGCTCCAGAGGGTCAGGCCCGCCCAGGATATCGGCTGCCCGCGCGCCGTACCTGGCGACGGCGGGCGTCGCGGCCCCGGGCAGCGCGGTCTTGGTGATGCCGGTCGCGGCCGCGGCGATGACGAGGGCCAGCCACGCGGAGGCTGGGGGAGAAGGGGTGTGGACGAGGCCACTGGACAACAATGTCAGAACAAATGCATCCTAGTGGGTACCCGGGGCCCTTGACGGGCCCCTCCGCCCGGGGCGCCGGCCCTGGGTGCCCTGCGCGCACCGACGCGCCGCACAGGAAGGCCGCCGATGACGCCTGCGCCCCGCCCCGCCGCGCAGCTGCGCCTGCGCGCCCTGCTCGTCTTCGCCGGATCGGCCCACGGAGCGGCCTGGGGCGCCCTCGGCATGACGCTCCTGGACGACGACGCCGCGCCCGCCCTCCTGGCCCTCGCCGGCCCGCGGACGGCGACGGACGCCGACCTGCTCACCTGCCTGCTGCTCGTCGCGGCCCTCCCCCTCGGCTCCCTCATGGGCGCCCCCGCGCTCGACCGCCTCTCCCACGCCCTGGGACGGCGCCCCGCCGTCATGACCGCGGCCGCCCTCATCGCCGTCGGCGCCCTGCTGCCCGCCCTCGACGGGCCGCTCCCGGCGCTCGCGGGGGCGCTCGCCGTCGGCCTCGGGCTGGGCGGCCTCACCATCGTCCTGCCCAAGGTCGCCCACGAGCTCGCCGCCCGGGGCCACCGCCGGCTCATGCCGCGCACGTGGGCCGTGGCCCCGGCAGGTGCCGCCGGGGCCACGGCGGCCGGCGCCCTCGCCTCGCTCGCCGAGCCCCGCGGCGCTGTCACCGGGGCCTGGGCCGTGCCCGCCGTCCTCGCCCTGCTCGTGCTCCTGCTCGCCACGACACTGCCCGAGACCCCGCACTGGTACGCGGCCCAGAACCGGCTCGAGCCCGCCCACGCCTCACTCAAGCGCATGCACGGCGCCCTTGAGGCCGCCGTCGGCATCGACTGGGTCGTCCTGGACGCGGGCACCCGTGGCGACCAGGCCCGGCTCGGCCGTTGCGACCTCGCGATCCGCCGCGTGCGCCAGGTCGTGGTCGCGGGCCTGCTGCTCGAGCTCGTCCAGGCCCTCCCAATGGGGCTGGCGGCCCTCGTGCTCACACCGCTGCTCCTGGCCGCCCGGGTCCCCGGGGGCCGCTCCGCCGCCGGGCCCCTCATCGTGCTCGCCCTGCTCTGGGGCGCCGTCGGGGCCTGCGGCCTGCTGCGCCGTCGCACCCACCGCCTCGCCTACGCGTGGATCATGGCCGGGACCGGGGTGTCGGCCTGCGGGAGCGTCCTGCTGGCCCTGCTCGGCTCCTTCGGCCGGGTCAGCGACGTCGTCGTGCTGCTCCTCGCCTCCACCCTCATGGTCGCCGGGCAGTACCTGGCCGTCGTGCCCGCCTGCGCCGGAGCGGTCGACCCTCTCGTGCCGCCCTGGCTGCTGCGCTCGCAGAGGCGCGCCGTGGCCGCGCTGCGGCCCCTCGTCCAGCTGCTCTGCGTCGGGGGCGCGGTGCTGCTCCTCGCGCTCGCGCCGTCGTCGGACGTCATGCTGGGGCTCGTGCTGGGCGGCCAGCTCCTCAGCATGATCCTGGCCCTGCTCGCGCTGCCTCGGGCTGTTGCGGCCCTGCGGTGAGGGTGCGGTGAGGGCTGGGGCCGACGGGGCCCGGTGACGCGAAAGAGCGCTGACCGCAGGGTCAGCGCTCATGCTGGGTGGCCCCGAGGGCCCGGTGGCAGCGCGGTCCGCGTTGGCCGCGCTGCGCGGGAGGGTGGGGCGTGTCGCCGTCCTCCGGTTCGTGCCCGACGGGCAGGTCAGGCGGCGATGATGTTGATGCCGGTGTAGACGCCCACCATCGTGGCGACGCTGCCCGTCAGGCCTGCGGTGACGACCAGGAGCGGGGAGCCGACGACGACGCCCACGACGGCCATGAGGGTGAGGACGACGGCGACCATGGTCATGCCGACCTTGAAGGTCAGCAGGTCGGCGGCCCTGGCCTCGTCCCTGTCGGAGGCGGCCCGGGCGGGGGCGGTGGTGGTGACGGTGTCGATGACGGGAGCGCTCATGTCGTGTTCCTCTCGGTTCCTGCGCGGAACCGTCCGGAACGGAGAGGCTCCGCACGGCGGTGTGCCCGGCTCGAGGCCGGTGCCAGCCCGGTGGGCTGACGGGACGAGCGTAGGCGCCTCGCCCTCAACATGTCCAGACAAAGAGTCGATAAGTGGGTCACGTTCCGCAGAACGGGTCCATGAGGTGGCGGTGATGAGTGGAGCGGCGGTGGACCGGACCTCGCAGGCCCCGCCCCGCCGTCGGCCTCAGCCGGGGGACGGACAGGGCGGGTGCGCGACCCCGCTATCCTGTGCCGGTGACGACCCCACCCGCAGCGCACTCCGACACCACCTCCGGCACGACCTCCCAGGGAGCCCAGACCGGACCGGTCCTCGTCGTCGACTTCGGCGCCCAGTACGCCCAGCTCATCGCACGGCGCGTGCGCGAGGCCAGCGTCTACTCCGAGATCGTGCCCCACACCATGGCGGTGGCGGACATGCTCGCCAAGGGGCCCGCCGCCGTCATCCTCTCCGGCGGCCCCTCCTCCGTCTACGAGGACGGCGCCCCCACCATCGACCCGGCCCTCTTCGACGTCGGCGTGCCGGTGCTCGGCATCTGCTACGGCTTCCAGACCATGGCGCAGGCCCTCGGCGGCACCGTCGGACGCACCGGTACCCGCGAGTACGGACGCACCCCCGCCACCGTCGACGCCGCCTCCTGCCTCTTCTCCGGCACCCCCCTTGAGCAGGCCGTGTGGATGAGCCACGGCGATGCCGTCCAGGCCGCCCCCGCCGGCTTCACCGTCACCGCCTCCACCGGCCAGACGCCCGTCGCCGCCTTCGAGGACCGCTCACGCCGCCTCTTCGGCCTCCAGTGGCACCCGGAGGTCCTGCACTCCGAGCACGGGCAGAGGGCCCTGGAGAACTTCCTCCACGTCGGCGCGGGCATCGGCGCCACCTGGACCTCCGGCAGCATCATCGACGAGCAGGTCGAGGCCATCCGCGCCCGGGTCGGCGACGCCCACGTCATCTGCGGCCTGTCCGGCGGCGTCGACTCCTCCGTGGCCGCCGCCCTCGTGCACCGCGCCGTCGGGGACCAGCTCACCTGCATCTTCGTCGACCACGGCCTGCTGCGCGCCGGCGAGCGCGAGCAGGTGGAGACCGACTACGCCCAGGGCATGGGCATCCGCGTCATCACCGTCGACGAGTCCGAGCGCTTCCTCACCGCGCTCGCCGGCGTCACCGAGCCCGAGGCCAAGCGCAAGATCATCGGGCGCGAGTTCATCCGCTCCTTCGAGGACGCCCAGCGGCGCGTCATCGAGGAGGTGGGTGCCCAGGGCGGCGAGATCCGCTTCCTCGTCCAGGGCACCCTCTACCCCGACGTCGTCGAGTCCGGCGGCGGCGAGGGCACGGCCAACATCAAGAGCCACCACAACGTCGGCGGGCTTCCCGAGGACCTCGACTTCGAGCTCATCGAGCCGCTGCGCGCCCTGTTCAAGGACGAGGTGCGCACCATCGGGCGCGAGCTCGGCGTGCCGGAGAAGATCGTCGCCCGCCAGCCCTTCCCCGGGCCCGGCCTGGGCATCCGCGTCATCGGTGAGGTCACCCGCGAGAACCTCGAGGTCCTGCGCGCCGCCGACGCCATCGCCCGCGAGGAGCTGAGCGCAGCCGGGCTGGACGGGGAGATCTGGCAGTGCCCGGTGGTCCTGCTCGCCGACGTGCGCAGCGTCGGCGTCCAGGGCGATAGGCGCACCTACGGCCACCCGGTGGTCCTGCGGCCGGTCAGCTCGGAGGACGCGATGACGGCGGACTGGACGCGCCTGCCCTACGACGTGCTCGCCCGCATCTCCACGCGCATCACGAACACCGTCCCGGAGGTCACCCGCGTGGTCCTCGACGTCACCTCCAAGCCGCCCGCCACCATCGAGTGGGAGTGAGGCCACCGACCCTGGCGCACGGATCACATGAGCGCCGACGGATCACCTGTTGTCGGCACATGGGCGATCCGTCCGAGTGCAGGTGAGCCGGTCGCGAGCGCGGCTCGTCCGTTACCGAGTACTCGACCATGACGTCCCGCACGTAGCGCTCAAGGTCGATGAGCGACGACACCAGCCACGCGTGCTGGAACGTCCCGGGGGGGGCGTCGCACAGGGATACATAGGCGCCGATGCCGATGGCGAGCAGACCGACCTCGGTCGACTGGCTGTGGGCGATCCGAGCGAGCTCCTTCACCTCACGACTGGCCGCGGCGGCGCTGAACGCTGTGCCGTCCCGGCGCTCGCCGTGGGCGGGAAGATCGAAGGCGATGAGATGGTCGCCGTGCGAGGCGATGACCTCGGCGCACCGAGACATGACGGGATCCCGCTTGTCGCCGAACTGGCCGTGCACACCGATGACCGTGCGCCCGCCCGGCCCTCCCCACCTCAGAGCAGAGACTCCGTTGAGAACAAGAGCCTCAGGCTGGATGCCCATGTGCGCCCCCTGATGGTCGTGCTGGGTGGTTCGCGGCGACGGGGCGGCGACGATGCCGCTTCATGCGGCCTCAGCCTCCCAGCGTGTAGCGACCCGCCCCGATGGCGGCGATGACGCCACCATCGATGAGCAGATCCGTGCCGGTGATGAAGGAGGCCTCGTCGCTGAGCAGGAAGGCGGCCGCGGCGGCGATCTCGTCCGAGCTGCCGACACGGCGCGCCGGAGAGGCGTCGATCATCGCCTGGTAGCCCTCGCCGGCCGCCCGGAACTCGTCGTAGGCCAGCGGGGTGACCACGATCCCCGGGCTGATGGAGTTGATCCGTGCGCCCCTGTCGCCCCAGGTCGTGGCGGCCGCCGTGCGCACCCGAAGGTGGTTGGCGCGCTTGGACACCATGTAGGCCATGCCGGAGCTCGTCACGGCGTCGTGCTTGACGACATCGAGGTCGGCGAGCTCATCGGTGGGGGTGAGCGCCAGCTGCTGCTCGACCTCGTCGCTCAGGCGCATCATGTGACCCGCCTGACTGGAGATGATGAGCCCGGCACCGCCGGGGGCGATGACCTCGGCGAAGATGTCGATCGCCATGGCCGTGGCAACCAGGTCGAGGGCGACGATGTGCTCGGGAGAGGACTGGTTGGGGGAGGTCCCCGCCGTGTCGATGAGGTAGCGGACCTCGCCCAGCGAGGCGGCGCGGGCCGCGAAGGCGGTGACGGAGGCGCGGTCCAGCGCGTCGACCTGCTGGGTCTCGACGGCGTAGCCGGAGGCAGTCAGGTCGCGGGCGGCGCTCTCCAGGCTCGCCTCGGAGATGTCGCCCAGGAGGATGCGCTTGCCGTTCGCGATGCGTCGCACGATGGCTGTGCCCATCGAGCCGGCGCCGAGCAGGGCGATGACGGGGAGGTTGTCGTTGCGGTTGAAGATCATGGTGTGAGCGGTCCTATAAGGTTCGGAATGGTGCGGTTCGGTGGTGCTGCGGTCCGGGCGGTGGCCGGGCGACAGAGCCGGGTGGCAGCCGGATGGTGACGGTGTGAGGGGGACGCCGGTGGCGGCGCCGCGCCGCCACCGGCCGGGTGCGCCAGTGCGCAACCCTGCGGTCAGTCCTCGGGGGCCCAGGCGCCCAGCCGCTTCTCCTGGTCGGCCAGCGACAGGGTGTAGAAGCGCCGGCCGCTGGCGAGCCGGGCCACCTCCTGCATCTCCTGGGCGGTGAGGGCGAAGTCGAAGATGTCCATGTTGGCGGCGATGTGCTCGTGATTCGACGACTTGGGGAAGATGATGTTGCCCCTCTGGATGTGCCAGCGCAGGATCACCTGGGCGGGCGTCTTGCCGTAGGCGGCGCCGAGACTGGCGAACAGGGGCTCGTTGAGCAGCCCCGAGTCCCCGTGCCCCAGCGGGTACCAGCTCTCGATGAGCGTGCCATAGGGGGCGAGGTGCTCGCGCAGCTCGTCCTGAGGGAAGTAGGGGTGGCACTCGACCTGGTTGACCGACGGCTTGATGGTGGCGCGCCCCAGGAGATCCTCAAGATTGGACGACTCGAAGTTGGACACTCCGATCGAGCGCACGGTTCCGGCGGCGACGGCGCGCTCCATGTCCCTCCAGGCGCCCGTGTAGTCGCCGAACTGCTGGTGGAGCAGGAGAAGGTCGATGTAGTCGCTGTCCAGTCGTTCGAGCATCCTGTCGATGGCGGCCGCCGTCGTGCCCTCGCCGTACTCGCTGGGCCACAGCTTGGTGGTGATCCAGACCTCGCTGCGCTCCAGGCTGCTCGCCTTGACCGCTCGCCCCACCGACCGCTCGTTCTGATATGCGTGGGCCGTGTCGATGTGCCGGTAGCCCTGCCGCAGTGCCTGCGAGACAGCGGCCTCGGTGGGTTCGCCGTCGGGCACGAGGTACACGCCGATGCCGAGCTGGGGAATGCGGTTGCCGTCGTTGAGCGTGAGATAGCTCTGGTTGCTCACGGGGGAGGAGGTCATGGCAGGTCCTTTCATGGTGCCGTCATGCGCTGTGGTCGGAGTGGTCACGGGTCAGATGGTCGCCGGTTCCAGAGCCTCGGCCGTCGGCCGGACCAGGGCGGGGCACCGGTTGCCGCCGCGTGTCGCCAGCACGGTGGAGGCGGCGCCGACGGCGATGAGGACGATGGCGGCGAGGCACAGGTTGCGGGTGGAGCCCAGGGTGATGACCGCCCCACCGGCACCGGATCCGATCGCGTACGCGAGCTGGGTGAAGGAGTTGTTGAGGGACAGCATGACATCCGAGGCGTCGGGCGCGGCCTGGATGACAGCCATGTTGATGATGGGGGAGGGGATCCAGGACACGAGGCCCCAGACGATGACGCTGGCGATAATGAGCCAGACCGGCCCGTCGAGCAGGAACATCGCGGTGAGCATGACGGCTTGCGCGCCGATGGCGGGAACGATGACCTTGCGGATGCCGAAGCGGTCGGCGAGCGCTCCGCCCAGCTTGTTGCCCACCAGCGTGGCCAGGCCGTAGCCGAGGAGCACGCCAGACAGGATGGTGGCGGTCAGTGCCGCGGAGTCCTGCAGGTACGGCGTGATGTAGGAGTACATCGTCGCGTAGCCACTGGTCCAGAAGAGTGTGATGCCGAAGGTGAACAGGACGCGGGGGCGTGCCAGCAGCGCCAGCTGACGCGTCAGGGGCAGGGGCTGCACCCCTGTGGCGCGCGACGGCGGGACGGCCAGCCACACGGCGGGGATAAGCAACGCGCTGGCGGCTCCGACGAACCAGAACACCGCCGTCCACGGCAGCACCTCGGTGAGGAGGCGCCCGATCGGCAGACCGAGCACGAGCGCCCCGTTGAAGCCGAGGGTGACGGTTGCGATGGCGCTCGTCTCGCGGCCGGGCCTCGCCAGCCCCGGTGCGGCGGCGAAGGACGAGACGGCGAGGATACCGCAACCGATCGCCATGAGTGCGCGCGAGACCATCATGAGCGCCAGGCTGCCGACGACCGACACGAATCCGCATCCGACGGCGACGAGGGCGAGGGCGATGGCCATGACGGTGCGCCGCTCGAAGCGCGACAGGGCCATGACCGTCAGTGGCACGCCGATGCCCCCTGAGAGGGCGAAGGCGGTGAGCAGCTGCCCCGCTGCCGAGATGCTGACTCCCAGGTCGGCGGCAATGATGTCGACGACTCCGACGATGGCGAACTCGGAGATGCTGGTGGCGAAGCACGCGAAGGTCAGCAGCAGGATCGTGAAGGATCTGGACATGTGGTTCCTTCCATCGGTTGTTCCTCCTCCACGCTATGAGCGCCCCGGTGCGGCGTCGACGGCCTCTCCTGCCACGAGTGGGGGGATATGCCACCCGGAGCGCCCTGATGTACCGTTATCCCTCCGACCGGCTGAGAGGTGTGTGCGGTGAGTGATCGGCCGAAGGACCTTCGCGTGGTCAAGACCCTCGACGCCATCGGCGTCGCCTTCAGGACGCTGGTCCTGGAGAGGGGTTTCGCGGGGGTCACCGTCAAGGAGCTGTGCGAGCGGGCCCGTATCAACAAGAAGACCTTCTACCGCTACTACCCGGCCGTCGAGTACCTGCTGGCCGAGGTGCAGGCTCAGTACTCCCAGCCTTACATCGACAGGATTCGGGGGCTGTCCTTCCCCGGGGACACCGCGGAGATCACCCGCGCCTTCTTCGAGTTCAGCGTCGCGCAGGACGAGTTCTATGAGGCTGTCACCGTGCGGGGCGCGCATGATGCGATCCGCGAGCCGATGATCGCCGAGGTCGAGGGCGCCACCGGCGGCTACGCGGTGCCCGACGGGTGGGACGCGGCCGAGTGGGAGCTGTACCTGGCCCACGTCACCTCCGCCCCGCTGCACGTCTACCAGGCCTGGGTCGAAGGCGGCAAGACGATGCCCGCCCAGCGGCTGGTGGAGGTCGGTGTCGCGCTGGTGCTGGGGGGAGCCCGTGCTCTGGAGCCGGAGGCGGTCATGCGCCGGCCCCGGGGCGGAGGCTGACGGCAGCGGGACGGGCGGCGACGGATCCGGGGTCGTCGGCGCGGGCGGATGCGGTTGGGACGGGCGCGTTCGGGTGCGGGACGAGCCGTCGCCCAGCCCGCAACTATTGGTTGCGGCCAACGATTGCAAGGCAAAGGTGGCGGCGCCGGGGCCTTCGGGCACCCCAGTATGGAGACGCGTCGGGCGTGCTGGGCGACGGGCGGATCCCACGACGGCTCGGCACGGCAAGCCGCACCCACGGTCTGCGAGACCAACCAGACGAGAGGAACACACGTGAAGATCGAGATCGCCAAGAGGCTCTACCACTACCGGACGGCGGCCGGACTGTCCCAGGAGCAGGTCGCCGCTCGGGTCGGGGTCTCGCGCCAGGCCGTCTCCAAGTGGGAGTGCGCCGAGTCCTCACCCGACACCGACAACCTCATCGCGCTCGCCGTCCTCTACGAGGTCACGGTGGATGAGCTTCTCTTCGCCGACCCGGAGCAGGGCCCCGGTGCTCGGGGCGCCGCCGGCTCCGGCAGCCATGCCCAGGCGCCGGCTGAATCGGTGACTGAGCGCGTGGCGGAGAGCACCCGCGAGGCTGTCGACGAGGAGGTCGCCGACGTCCTTGCCGGTGCCGTGCCCGACGCCGCCGCATCGCCCGGCACCGACCGGTTCGCGCGCTGGGGCGGAGTCGACGGCGACGGTGCCGCCGACGACGGCCGTGACTATGTCAACGTCAGCTTCGAGAACGGCATCCACGTGCACGACAGGAGGAAGGGCGAGGAGGTGCATGTGGACTGGGACGGCGTCCACGTCGACACCCCGACCGAGCATGTCCGTGTCGACTTCGCGGGCCTCGCGCGAGCGATCCGCGAGATGCGCAAGCGGCAGCGCTGAGACGAGCCGCCGACGAGGCGGGCCGCGCCCTCGCACGGCCCGCCTCGCTCGCCGTGCCGCCGCCCTCGGCCGGCATTGTCGGTCCGGGGCCTGCGCCCCCGAGCCGGCGGACGGCGCCAACTGCCGGGTTGGGACGGCGCCACATGACCGGTTGTCATGGCGCCAACTGCCGGGTTAGTGTGGCGCCACATGACCGGTTGGGGCCCTACTGCGTTCGTCGACAGGGGAGAACGGTGGGAGTGACGGACTATCGGACTCGCGTCGTCGACGCCCTTGTCGACGACGTCCTGGGGTACTCGGGCGGCATCCTCATCGAGGGCGTGCGCGCCTGCGGCAAGACGATGACCGGGCGGCAGCACGCGGCCTCGGAGGTGGCTCTGGACTCTGGCCTGCCGCAGGTCCGTGCCGCCTTGGACCTCGACCCCGCGCTGCTGCTGGAGGGCGACACCCCCCGGCTGATCGACGAGTGGCAGCTCGCGCCGGTCCTGTGGAACACGGCTCGCCGGGAGATCGCCGTCAGGCGGCGGCCCGGGCAGTTCATCCTCACTGGCTCCTGCGTGCCCGCCGAGGATGCGACGCGGCACTCGGGCGCTCACCGTATCTCCAAGGTGCGGATGCGCCCCATGACCTTGTTCGAACGCGGTCTGGGCGACGGGCGCGTCTCGCTGGAGGCACTGTTCGACGGCGAGGAGCCCGCCGTCGTTCTCGACTCCGGCACGAGTGTCCGTCAGGCCCTGGATGCGCTGGTGCACGGCGGCTGGCCGGGCGACCTCGGCGCGTCCACGGCTCAAGCGCAGCGGCACCTGCGCGACTACGTCGAGGACATCGCCAGTGTCGACGTAGGGCGGCTGGACGGGGAGCCGCGCCGCGACCCGATGAGGTTGCATGCGCTGCTGCGCTCACTGGCTCGCCATATCGCCACCGAGGCATCCTTCGCCACCATCGCAAGGGACGTGACGACACGAACACTGAGTGCAGAGACCGCCGTCGGCTACGTCAACGCGCTCAAGAGGCTCTTCGTCATCGAGGAGCAGCCCGCCTGGGCGCCGCACTTGCGCTCGCGCTACGCCGTGCGCACCTCATCCAAGCTCCACTTCGTGGACCCCGCCCTGGCGGCGGCCATCACCGCGACCTCGGTGGAGCGCCTCATGCAGGACCTGAACACGGCGGGCCTGTGGTTCGAGTCCCAGGTCATCCAGCATCTGCGGATCTTCGCCGAGCTGCTGGGCGGACGCGTCTACCACTACCGCGACAAGTCCGGCAAGGAGGTCGACGCCGTCGTCGAGCTCGACGACGGACGCTGGGCCGCCTTCGAGGTCAAGCTCGGTCAGCGGCAGATCCCGGCGGCTCAGGCATCCCTGTCCGCCTTCGTCGTGGACATCGACGTCGAACGCACCCCGGCGCCGGTCTTTACCGCCGTCGTGACAGCGGACGGGCCGACCATGCGGCTGCCCGACGGCGCCCTGACCTTCCCCCTGAGCGCGCTGCGCCCCTAGCGGCACCGTCCTCCGGTCCAACTGACGCAACGAAACCCGGCCAACTGACGCAACAGATTCGGTCCAACTGACGCAGTGATAACCGGTCGACTCGCGCCATTGGCTGGACTGCCGCCTCTCCGCAGCCGGCCGACAGCGTCGTCTACATGCCGGTCCCCAGCCGTAGCCATTCCTGCCTCGCGCTCGTCACCGCCGGGGCCACGGTCGACCGCCGTGACGATGTCGTCCTGGTCATCCCTCTGGGCTGTCTGCGGCACTGAGGGCGTGGCGCCAGTTGGATCACCTGCTGCCGGTTGGATCACTTCCCGCCGGTTGGATCACCTGAGGGACGCATGGAGGTGATCCGTCGGGAGACAGGTGATCCATGTGGCGGCGCCCGCGCCCCGGCTTCCCGCCGCAAGGCCGAGGCGGCACACTTGCCCCTGGGCAGCGCGGCAGCACCCGCCCGCACCCCACCGACCAAGGAGACCTCATGGACCTCACCTCCAACACCCGCCCCGCCGACATGGAGCGCATCACCACCCCCGAGCTCGCCGACGCCTTCATCGCCGAGGCGGTCGAGGCCGTGCGCGCGCAGGTCGGCGACGGCAAGGTCCTGCTGGCCCTGTCCGGCGGCGTCGACTCCTCCGTCGTCGCCGCCCTGCTCATCAAGGCCATCGGCAAGCAGCTGGTCAACGTCCACGTCAACCACGGCCTCATGCGCAAGGGCGAGTCCGAGCAGGTCGTCGAGGTCTTCGCCACCGGCATGGACGCCAACCTCGTCTACGTCGACGCCTCCGACCGCTTCCTCACCCTGCTCGAGGGCGTCGAGGAGCCCGAGACCAAGCGCAAGATCATCGGCGGCGAGTTCGTCGCCGTCTTCGCCGAGGAGGCCGCCAAGCTCGACGGCGTGAGCTTCCTGGCCCAGGGCACCATCTACCCCGACATCCTCGAGTCCGAGGAGGGCGTCAAGGCCCACCACAACGTCGGCGGCCTGCCCGAGGACATGGACTTCGAGCTCGTCGAGCCCGTCAAGCTGCTCTACAAGGACGAGGTGCGCGTCGTCGGCCGCCGGCTCGGCCTGCCCGCCTCCATGGTGGACCGCCAGCCCTTCCCCGGCCCCGGCCTGGGCGTGCGCTGCCTGGGCGCCATCACCCGCGACCGCCTGACGGCACTGCGCGAGGCCGACGCCATCGTCCGCGAGGAGATCGAGGCCGCCGGCCTCGACATCTGGCAGTACTTCTGCGTCGTGCCCGACGTGCGCGCCACCGGCGTGCGCGAGGGCAGGCGCGCCTTCGACTGGCCCGTCATCATCCGCTGCGTCAACACGGTCGACGCCATGACCGCCGAGGTCCCCGACCTCGACTGGCCGCTGCTGAGGCGCATCACCGCCCGGATCCTCGCCGAGGTCCCCGGCGTGTGCCGCGTCGCCTACGACCTGACCCCCAAGCCCGTCGGCACCATCGAGTGGGAGTGAGACCGCCCGGGGCCTGAGTTCGACTCCGGCCCGCTCCTCCGCCTGTGGCCCACGTACCCGCCGCCGTGCAAGGGCCGGTGGTCCCTGGCTCGCGCCCCGTCGGCGGGCCACCCTGGGCACGGCGACGGCGCCCCGCCGTCGGAGCACCTCGGAGGAACCATGCAGTACACGACCCTCGGCACCACCGGAATCCGCATCCCGCGCCTGTGCGTGGGAGGCATGAGCTTCGGCGAGCCCTTCCCGGACTTCCACCAGTGGGTCATCGACCAGCCCGCCACCCAGGCCGTCATCGCCCGGGCCCTCGAGCTCGGCGTCAACTTCATCGACACCGCCAACGTCTACGCCCACGGCACCTCCGAGCAGTTCATCGGCCAGTCGCTGCGCAACCTCGGTGTCCCGCGCGAGGACGTCGTCCTGGCCTCGAAGGTCTTCTTCAACGAGGGCGGCCTGTCCGCCCAGGCCATCGAGCGGGAGATCACCGGCACCCTGGAGCGTCTGGGAACCGACTACCTCGACCTCTACATCATCCACCGCTTCGACTACAACACCCCGGTGGAGGAGACGATGCAGGCCCTGCACCGCCTCGTGGTCGACGGGCGTGTGCGCGCCCTGGGGGCCAGCGCCATGTACGGATACCAGCTGCACACCATGCAGGTCGTCGCCGACGCGCACGGCTGGACGCGGTTCGCCAGCATGCAGAATCACTACAACCTCCTGTACCGCGAGGACGAGCGCGACCTCATCCCCGTGTGCGAGCAGTACGGCATGAGCCTGACGCCCTACAGCCCGCTCGCCTCCGGCCACCTCACCCGCCCCCAGTGGGACTCCGACTCCGTGCGCTCGACGACGGACAGCACGATGAAGGCCAAGTACGACCACGCCCGCGAGCTCGACATGCCCGTCATCGAGCGGGTCGCGAAGGTCGCCGCGGACCACGACGTGCCCATGGCGGACGTGGCGCTCGCCTGGCACTGGGCCAAGGGCGTCGCCGCTCCCCTCGTCGGCTGCTCGCGGCCCGGCCGCGTCGACGACGCCGTGCGTGCGCTCGACCTGGAGCTGAGCGGTGAGGAGGTTGCCTTCCTCGAGGAGCCCTACCGGGCGCACGACGTCGTCGGGGCACTGCCGCGCCCCTGACACGCGCGAGCTCGAGGGTTGTGCACCGAGTACGAGGGCTGGATCCTCGAACTCGACACACAACCCTCGAACTCGGTGATGGGGACGTGGCGTCGCGGGTGCGTGGGGCAGCGGCGTCCGTCCCCGCCTCAGATGGTGGCGCGCGCCCTCGTGCGTCCCACCACCATGGCCACGACGGTGATCGCCACCGCGAACATCAGGCACAGCCCGCAGTCCGCCAGCAACGGGGCCAGGTGCTCCCGCGACATCGACTCGGCGGTGGCCGCCCCGGTGATCGCCTCCTGCGCCCAGTAGCCGGGGGTGAGGCGGGCCACCGCGGTCATGGCGTCGGGCAGGAGCGTGAGCGGTACCCACGCGCCGGCGAGGAAGGACATCGCCATGCCTCCGATGTTGCCGATCGCGTCGGCCCACTGCGTGCTCAGACCGAGCTGGCCGATGAGGAAGCCGATCGAGACCGCCACCGCCGTGTACACCAGCACGGCCAAGGCCACGACCGCCAACCGCGGGGCGGCGCCGATGACGTCGTCGGGCGTGAACACGTTCAGCCCCAGGCTCATGATCCACACCCAGTCGAGCAGACCCAGCACGCCGCAGGCCGCCAGCAGCCCCAGGCTGCGCGAGTGCGAGGGCGTCGGTGACGCCGTCGTGCGCGCCAGCACCGGCCGTGCCCGCAGGGAGGACATGAGGATCGAGATGGCGACTACCGCGTACACCAGGATCGGGTAGGTGGAGAACCGGATGAAGAGCGGGAAGCTCTCGGGAAGAGGCGCCGCGGTGGGGGCGATGAGCTCGGCGGAACCCCGGGCCGTCATCGACTCGGCGGCCAGGGCGACGGCCTCGGCCGGGTCGTCGGCGAGTACCTTGAGGTAGTCCGCCACCTGACCCAGGTACGTGCCCGTGCGCTCATCCATGAGGGAACCGGCCACCGAGGAGTAGGAGATGACGGTCTCCAGCGTCGGCGGTGCCTCGCCGCTCTCGACAGCCCGCACCAGCTGGGCCTCGTAGCCCTCGGGGATGATGACGATGTACTCGACCCGGCCGTTAGCGGTGGCGTCCTGGATGGCCCGGCGCGAGTCCTCCACCGAGGTCGGGTTGCCGACCTGCTCGAGGTAGGCGGTCAGCCCCTCGGAGACGGCGGAGTGGTCCCGGTCGATGACGGCGACCCTGGCGGTGGCCGTCGTCAGCTCGGCCGCGCTCGGCTGCTGGACCGACAGGCCCGTGATCACGCCGATCATGGACAGCATGATGAGGTAAATGAGGATGTGGAGCCGGTGCCCCAGCACGATCCTCAACGCAGTCCTGAACGTGCTCATGAGCTCATCCTCCTCAGGCGCAGCAGGGCCACGACGCCGAGGACGGCCGCCATGGCGAGCATGGTGAGGCAGCCCTGGACGAAGGGTCCGAGAGTGTCGTAGTAGATCAGTGAGTGGAAGGTGCGGGTGCACTGCCACAGCGGGTTGAGCCTGGCCAGCACGGGCACGGTGTCCTCGACCGCCCGGCTCAGCTCCTGGGTCGCCTGCCCGAACAGCCCGGTGAACAGGGACAGCAGGGCGGTCAGGCCCGCGACGCTGCCCGAGCTCACCTTGGTCGTGCCCAGCACGGCCCCGCCCATGCACGCCATGAGGGCGCCGACGGCGATGACCACCACCCCGAGTGCGAAACGGGGACCGAAGTTCACCCCGACGACCCAGCGCATGAAGGCGTAGGCGACCACCAGGCACACGAAGATGCAGACCCAGGCGGCCGCAAGGATGCCGGCCAGGACCCGCCAGCGCGGCAATGCGGCGAGCGTGCGTCGTGCCCCCAGAGCCCCCGAGGAGACCGTGACGGCGCGGGCGGCCAGCAGGGACAGGTTCATCCCCATGCCGCAGGCGAAGGCCAACAGCGACAGGTAGTAGGGCGTGTCCAGCGCCCCGGGCACCTGGGACACGACCAGCTCGGTGGTCCAGGTGCGCGACTGGCCCAGCGTGCCCGCGCTGGCGGCCACGTTCTCCAGGAGGGCCAGATCCTCGGGGTCGGGCTGCTCGCCGGCGCTCGCGGCCGCGGCGACCCGGTCACCAGCGGCGGTCGCCTCCGTCTCGATGGCCCTGCCCTCGGCCTGGCCCTGCGCGAAGGAGTCCATCACCGCGCGCAGGATGGTGGAGGAGGCGATGGAGGAGGCGTCGGAGCCACCCTTGGCGGTGAGCCTGAGGACGGGCTCACCGTCCTGGACGACGATGTAGCCGACGGTGTCGCCGTTGAGGGCAGCGGCCTCGGCCTGGGCCTCCGTGGATGTGGCGACCGGGTCGATGAGGTGCAGGCCCTCGCCGTCGGAGCGCTCACCGGAGGCGGTGGACACGGAGTCGATGAGCGCGTCGAGCCCGGTGACCTGCTCGTAGGCGGCGTCCTCGACGACCCCCAGCCGCAGCGGGTTGATCGCTTCGGAGTTGTGAATGCTGGAGAACATGCCCATGAAGATGAGCGACATGATGACGGGGAAGGCCAGGGTCCACAGCAGGAGCACGGGGTCGCGCAGGTAGGCCAGGACCTGGTAGCGGAAGACGGAGCCCATCTCAGGCCTCGTCCCCGCCCAGGTCGCGCAGCTCGCGGCCGGTGATCTCCAGGAACACGTCGTTGAGAGTGGGGGGCTGGCTCGTGACGTGCCCGATGGTGACGTCGGCCTCGGCCAGCAGCGCCAGGACGTCGGAGGTGTTGTGGGCGCCCCTGGTGCACTCGACGGTGAGGACGCCGTCCTCATAGGTGACGGTGCGGGCGTGCTCAAGACACCGCAGGCGCTCAAGCAGCTCCTCGCCCAGCGCCGGGGCGCCGGTGGAGCCCGCGGCCTTCTGCGCCGCCTCGGCCTCCCCAGTGCCGGCGGCCCCGGGGGCGCCGACGGCGACCACCTGGATGCGGATGCGCTCGCCGGTGCCGATCATCGCCTTGAGCTCATCGGCGGTGCCGGCGGCGACCTGCTGCCCGCGGTCGATGATGACGATGCGGTGGCACAGCTGCTCGACCTCCTCCATGTAGTGGCTCGTGTAGATGATCGTCGTGCCGGCCTCGTTGAGACGGCGGATCCCGTCGAGGATCGAGTCGCGGCTCTGCGGGTCGACGGCGACCGTCGGCTCGTCGAGGATGAGGATCTCGGGGCGGTGGGCGATGCCGCAGGCGATGTTGAGGCGCCGCAGCAGGCCCCCGGACAGCTTCTTGGGGCGGAAGCGCCGGAACTTCTCCAGGCCGACGAAGGCGATGGTCTCCTCGACGAGACGGCGTCGCGTCGCACCGTCGGAGACGTACAGGGCGCAGAAGGCGTCGATGTTCTCGGCCACGGTGAGCTCGTCGTAGACGGCCACCTCCTGGGGGACGATGCCGATGCGGCGCTTGAGACCGTAGGAGGTGGCGGACATCGGCTCGCCCAGGACCTCGATCTCGCCCTTGTCGTAGGTCAGCAGCTGCAGCAGGCAGTTGATCGTCGTCGTCTTGCCCGAGCCGTTGGGGCCCAGGAGCCCGAGGATCTCACCACGGGGGATCGTCAGGCTCAGGCCGTCGACGGCGACGAGCTCGCCGTAGCGCTTGACCAGGCCAGTGATGGCGACGGCGGGCGCGGCGCCGGCGGGTGGGGACGGGCGGGCCCCGGAGGCAGCGGTGTCAGTCATGGCAGACATGCTCCCGGCCGGGGCTCGGGCGGCGGAAGTGCCTGCTGTCATGAGCGGGCGGGACGCACCCATGACGGTTGTCATGGGTCCCCTCCGACGAGCAGTGCCGCCGGGCGCCGTCGTTGTACCAGCGCGTCCGGATCACGGATCATCGGCCCCGTGAGAGTGCTCGGGGACCAGGCGGTGCTGCTGGCCGTGTGCACCGGCCTCATGCTGCTGGGACACACGGCTGACGCCGACGGCGCTGTGGCCCTGGCCTGGCTGCTCGCCGCCGTCATCGCCGCCGGGACGCACCGCCTCGTCGAGACGGGGCGCGGCCCGGGGCCGGCTGCGAGCCGGGACGCGGCGGTGGGGGCGCCAGTGGCGCTGGCCTGGGAGCGGCCCGTGCTCGCCCTGGTGCCCTGTGTGCTGTACCTCCTCGTCGGCTGCCTGAGCCCCGCCTCGCTGGCGGGTGCCTCGCTGGTCGTCTACGGGCCCGCCCGGGTGCAGGTGAGGGGGCCGGCGGGAACCCGGGGACGCAGGGCCGCGCGCCTCCTCGGGCTGCTGGCCACCGCCTGCCTCGCCGTCGGCCTGGCCCGTGCGGCTGCCCTCGCGGGCGGCGGGGCCTGGGCGCCTGCCGCCCTCGTCCTCGGGCCGCTCACCACCGCCGTCCTGGCCGCGCTGCTGGCCGTGCGCACGGCCCAGGCCGATGCCACCCTGTCGGATCTGCACTGCCTGCGCGACGACCTCCTGGAGAAGATCACGGCCCTGTCGACATCCCGCGCCCGCCTGCGCTCCGCCCAGGACGCCGAGAACCGGGCCGCGGTGCTCGACGAGCGCACCCGCATCGCCCGCGACATCCACGACGGCGTCGGTCACCAGCTCACGCGGCTGCTCTTCCAGGTCCGGGCCCTTGAGGTCACCCACCGCGACGAGCCCGCCGTCGTCAGCGAGCTGGAGACCATCGGGGCGGGCGTCGGGCAGGCCCTGGACACCATGCGCTCCTCCGTCCACGCGCTCGCCGACGACGCCGAGGACCTGGCCACCGGGCTGCACGTGCTGGCCGTGCGCGGCCCGGTGCCGAATGTCGCGGTGACGTGCCAGGTGGGGCCGGAGCTGCCCGCGCAGGTCTCACGCTGTCTCGTCGCCGTCGTGCGCGAGGCCTTGACGAACGCGGCCCGGCACGGGCAGGCCCGCCAGGCGATCGTGAGCGTCGTCGAGTACCCGGGGTTCTGGCAGGCCCAGGTCACCAACGACGGCCTGCCGCCCATGCCGTCGGGCGTGGTCGACGGGCGCGCCCGGGAGGGGATGGGCCTGCGTTCGATGCGTGAGCGCGTCGAGGCCCTGGGCGGCACCCTGCGGATCATCCCCTCCCCACGCTTCAAGGTCCTGGCCACCGTCCCCAGGCCCAGCAGTTCCGCCACCACCCCGAAGGAGCCCCGTTGAAGGTCCTCATCGTCGACGACGACGCCCTCGTCGCCCAGTCCCTCGCCACGATCCTGTCCGCGGAGCAGGACGTCGACGTCGTCGGGACGGGGTCGAGCGGCCCGCAGGCCGTCGCACGGTACCGCGAGCTCGCGCCCGACGTGCTCCTCATGGACATCCGGATGCCCGGGGGCGACGGGCTGAGCGCCGCCGAGGAGGTGCTCGGCGAGGACCCCTCCGCCAAGATCGTGTTCCTCACCACCTTCTCCGACGACGAGTACATCGCCCGGGCCCTGGCCATGGGCGCGCGCGGCTACCTCATCAAGCAGGACATCGCCCAGATCGCCCCGGCGTTGCGCGGTGTCATGGCGGGCATGAGCGTCCTGGAGGGGCAGGTGCTCGCCCGCGGCGTGGCTGCCCGCGGTGGCGCCGGTGCAGCCGGGAACGCGGGGGCGGACCCGGCGGCCGCCGTGCGCCACGCGCTGCGCACGGGTGTCTTCGCGGCCCTGACGGAGCGCGAGTTCGAGGTCGTCGAGGCCGTCGCCGAGGGGCTGGGCAACACCGAGGTCGCCGACCGGCTCGCCATGAGTGAGGGAACCGTGCGCAACCACATCTCCTCGTGCCTGGCGAAGTTGGGGCTGCGCAACCGCACCCAGCTCGCCGTCGCCTGGTACCGCGCCGGCCGCGCCTGAGCGCCCCGCCCCCTCCGCCGTCGCCCCGCCCCCCCTCCGCCGTCGTCGAACTTATCGGGTTGCGCTCGAAAGTACGGCAGAACGCCGTACGCTCGCGCGCAAAACGATGAGGTGGGCGGGGCGGCGTGGATCGGGCGGGCGGGGGACGACGAGGGCGCCTCCGGCGAGGTCTGGAACACCCCGTAGCCGAGCACCGGCATCTCGACGCCGGTGGTGAGGGTGCGTGTGGGGACGGTCGGTGCGGTGGACACGTGCGTTGTGCTCCCGGCTCGGTGCTGGCTCGAGTGGGTCAGCAGGACATGCCTGAGGACATGCCGGTACCGGAGATGAGGTTGGTCAGGGGCGCAGTCCCGCCGCCCAGGCGGCGACCTCAGAGGCGCTCACGTTCTCAGCGAACCGCTTCCCCTCCTGCCAGTCCCCAGTGCCGGCCAGCTCAGCGAGCTCTGTCGCGCTCGCACCGATGGGGGAGGACTGCGACGTGCAGAACGGGATCACGGTCTTTCCCGCGAAGTCGTTGCCGGTCACGAATCCGGTCATGGCCCAGGATGCACCGCCCCACCAGATCGGGTAGCCGATGACGACGGTGTCGTAGCTCGCCCAGCTCTCCGGAGTGGTGCGCACCAGTGTGTTGCTGCGCCGGTCGGGGTTGTCATGCTCGGTGGTGACGCGACTGCTGTCGTTCCTCCAGTCGAGGTCATCCTCGGTGTAGGCACTGGTGGGCGTGATGACGAAGACCTCGGCTCCGAGCGCCTGCGCGATGGCTTCGGCGACGGTCCGAGTGTGCCCCTGAGCGGAGTAGTAGGCGACCAGGACGGAACCGCCTGGCGAAGCTGCGGTTGTCGCCTCACTGCCGGAGGTCGTGGGGGATGTCGTCGCTGCGGCCGCCGTCGTGCTGGATGTCGATCCGGCGGAGTCCGAGCGTTCCACGCCGCAGGCAGCGAGCACGGCTCCTGTCACGGTGGTGGCCAGAGCGCCCGCCGTCACCACGAAGGTCCTTCGAGTGGAGTCCGGCTTGGGCGCGGGGCTCAGGTGTGAAGACTGGTTCAGCATGAGGTGTTCTTTCTCGTTCGCGGATGTTGACAACGTGGGACGCCCCGACGTGCGGTTCAGGTGACGAGGCGGGTGGCACGGCGATACGGGCATCAGACGGCGGACAGGGCCTCCTGGATGAAGGCGTCGTACTCCTCGACCCAGCCGCCCTCGGCACCGAAACCGTGCGGCCACCCGTCGAGCACACGGGCGTGGATCGTGGTGCCACGTCCGGCCATGACCTCGACCTGCGCCTCGAACTGGTTGTAGAAGGGGTCGCGGGTGCCGTAGCAGTAGTAGGTCGGCACCGCCCCGGACAGACGCTCCGGGTCGACCTCGGCCACCGACAGACGGCCGTAGAAGGAGTAGATCATCGCGGTGGCGGCGACGTCGGCGCTGACCCGGTCCAGCACGTCGGGCGCGTAAGCCGGGTCCAGGCTGGAGGGGGAGGTGGTGCCCGCCCAGTGCAGGACGGCCTCGCCGCACAGGATGCCTCCGGCCGAGTAACCGCCCAGCGCGATGTGCTCCGGGCTCGGCAGGCCGTAGCCACTGGCGTGAGCACGCACGAAACGAATGGCGCGGGCCAAGTCTGTGCCCGCCTCGGCCTGCGTGTACGGCCGCACCCGGTAGTCGACGACGAAGCACTGGTAGCCGAGCGCCGACAAGCGCTCCGCCGTCGGGAAGCAGTCGGAGTTGTCCCCGCGCAGGGCGAAGGCCCCGCCCGCGCACAGCAGCACCGCGCCCCTGACCGTGGCGCCGGACGCGGGCACGCTCGTGATGGTCGGGCGGAAACCCGCAGGGTCGTACCCGCTGGACGTCGCCGTCGTGACGGATGGAACGTCGCCCTCGTCCCACAGGAAGAGGCACTGGCGCCGTCCGGGGTCCACGTCCGCCGCCGCGACTGTCCCCTCAACCTGCGCGGAGCCGGGGCTGACGTGGCGGAAGTCGACGTCGTCGAAGGAGGGGACCTCGAGATCGGTGACCAGCTCGCGCACCCCCGACATGGGGCTCGGGGAGACGACGGTGCTGGTCTCCGGCCCGTTCGCGCAGGCCCCCAGCGCGCTGGCCGCAGCCCACGCGCCGGCCCCGCGGCCGAGTGCTCGACGGCTCATCATGCGTGTGAGTCCTCTCTCATCGAGTGCGTCCTGGGTTGTCGATCTGCGCCTGCCAGAATCCGGCGGCGTCCTCGATCCACCCCTGTGCGATGGTTCCGACCCCGAGGCCGAAACCGTGGGGCAGACCGTCGTAGGCGTGGAACTCGGTGGGTGTGCCCGTCGCTGAGATGGCGTCCATGCGTGCCCGCATGGTCCGCCAGGAGGCGATCCCGTCCGCGGTCCCGACGCAGGCGTAGGTGGGAGGCTCTGCGCCGGACACGTCCGAGTGCCCCGTGTACTGCAGGACGACGGCGGCGGGGCCGGGCAGGTCGTCGCCCCCGAACCGGGCGGGACCGTAGGAGCCCAGGTAGGCGGCCAGGCGCGCACCCGCGGACCCGCCCCACAGTGAGTAGTACTCGGGGTCGACACCAAGCTCATCGGCGCGGGCGTGGATGAAGGACACGGCGCGGGCAAGGTCCTCACAGCCGCTCCGGGCATCAGGCCGGTACTGCAGCGCGAAGGCGGTGTACCCGTGGCGCGAGAGCCACAGGGCGTGCGGCATGGAGTCGTGGATGGAGGCCACGTAGGCGAATCCGCCACCGGCGCAGCAGATGGCCGCACGCGCCCTGCTGCCCTCCGGCATGCCCTGGGCGGGGAAGACGAACAGGCCGGTGTCGGCCAGTGCGGGGTACGCGGTCTTCTCAGCGTCGGTGTAGATGGAGTGGAAGACCGTCTGGCCGGACTCGCGGCGGGCCAGGAGGTCACGGATGATGTCCACCGTGGTGGAGGTGTCGACGTGCGAGTACCACGGGAGCAGGTCGGCGACGTCGGCGAGAGTGTCGTCCTCGCCGGGCGAACGCATGATGGTGGGGAACAGGAACTGGCCGTAGTCCTCCAGCAGGGGGCTGGCGGCGACGTCGGCGATCAGGGTGTCGGCGCCGATGCTCTCAGAGCCCATCGTTGTCCTTCCCGTTGTGCGCTCGGACCCGGGGGACGGTGCTGCGGGGCTCGTAGGAGTGGGGGAGCAGCCGAGGACCGCAAGCGCTGCCACTGGTGCGCAGGCGAGGAGGCTGCGTCTGGTTGGGCGCACCATGGGGCTCCTCTCATCTGCGGTTCTGTTGCGGCGGCGGTGCCTCGCCGCCGCCCCGCCCGTCCCTGCCCCCTCGAACTCATCGTTCTACGCTCGAAAGTACGGTGAAGCACCGTACGTTCGCGCGCAAAACGATGAGATGGAGGTGAAGGCGGGCGGGCAGGGGCGGGGCGGGCACTCAGTAGAGCGCGGCACCGCCCAGCTGCTGCTTCTTGACCAGCTCGCCCAGCAGCCACCGGACCGTCGTCGGGTCGTAGTGGTCAAAGATGCGCGGGAAGGACGGGTCATCGAGCGCGGCGAAGGCTGCCTTGTCGGCGTCCGTCAGCTCGAAGTCGAAGACGTCGAGGTTCTCCTCCATGCGCTCGCGGCGCACCGTCTTGGGAATGACGATGACGTCCTTGTCCATGAGGGCGCGCAGGATGACCTGACCGGCCGTCTTGCCGTGCCGGGCGCCGATCTCGGTCAGGACCGGGTTGGCGAAGATGTTGTTCTGGCCCTCGGCGAAGGGTGCCCAGGCCTCGTGTGCGATACCCAGGTCGGACAGGACCCGGTGCGCCTCGTCCTGCTGCCGGAAGGGGTGCGTCTCGATCTGGTTGACGGCCGGCGGCACCTCGGCCAGCAGGGCGACGTCGATGACCCGCTCGAGGTAGAAGTTGGACACGCCGATGGCTCGGAGCCTGCCGTCCGCGTAAGCCTCCTCCAGGGCGCGCCAGGCGCCCGGGTAGTCCCCCCAGGCCTGGTGCAGCAGCATGAGGTCGAGGTAGTCGGTGCCCAGCAGACGCAGGGACTCGTCGATGGAGGCGCGGGCGCGCTCATAGCTCATGTTTGACACCCAGATCTTGGAGGTGATGAACACGTCCTCGCGGGCCACGCCCGAGTCGCGCACGCCCTGACCGACACCCTCCTCATTACCGTAGGCCTGGGCGGTGTCGATGAGCCGGTAGCCGACCTCGAGGGCTTCGCGCACGTGGGTGGCGGTCTGCTGGAGCGGGGTCTGGAAGACGCCGTAGCCGAGCACCGGCATCTCGACGCCGTTGTTGAGGGTTGTGGTGGGGATGGTGGTCATGGTGCCTCCGGTATGGTCGGTCAGGGGCCGCGACGGCGCGGCGCTCAGCGCTGCTGGGAGTAGTCGTTGTGGGTGAGGACGAAGGCCGGCGCCTCGTCGGGGACCTCGTAGTAGGGGGCCTGCTCGATGGCGCTGATCGCGGCGATCTCCTCGTCGGTCAGCGCGACGTTGAGGGCGGCCAGGTTCTCGGCCATGTGGGTCGGGTTGAGGGTCTTGGGGAAGACGACGACGCCCTCGGCGACCTCCCACGCGAGCACGACCTGTGCGGGGGACGCGCCCGCGCGCTCAGCGGCGGCGACGATCGCGGGCTCCTCAAGAAGGGTCTTGTCGCCGTGGCCCAGCGGGTACCAGCCCTCGTAGACGATGCCCGTGTCAGCCAGCTTGGTGCGGATCTCGTGCTGGTTCTGGCGCGGGTTGATGAGAATCTGGTTGACCGCCGGGGTGATGGTGGCGACGTCGAGGATCTGACGGACCTTGGCGGCGTTGAAGTTCGACAGGCCGATGGAGCGGACCTTGCCCGCCTCGACGGCCTCCTCCATCGCCCTCCAGCCGGAGACGTACTCGCCGTAGGGCTGGTGGAAGAGCAGCAGGTCGAGATAGTCCAGGCCCAGGCGCTCCAGGGTGGCGTCGATGTCCGCGCCGCACTGGGCGTAGGGGTAGGACTGGGGGAAGAGCTTGGAGGTGATGAACAGCTCCTCGCGGGTGACGACGCCGTCGGCGATGGCCTCGCGCACGACCTCGCCGACGGCGACCTCGTTGAAGTAGGCGTTGGCGGTGTCGATGTGGCGGTAGCCGAGGTCGATGGCCTGGCGCAGGTGGGTACGGACCTCGTCGGAGGTCATCTGGAAGACGCCGTAACCGAGCGCGGGGATCGTCCTGCCGTTGTTCATGGTGAAGCTGGGAATCGTGGTCATGTCTTCTCCTGCGGGTCGGCCGGGCTGCTCATGCACCACCCGGCGTCGGGTGACGCTGTGGAGGTCTAGTCTGCCGCTGGACCCTGGGCCTGTTAAATGCCAGTATCGACGGCACTTATGCTTCAGGCGCATAAGAACGAGCCCGGGGAAGGTGCCGTGGACCTGGAGAGTCTCAGGCTGTTGGAGGCCGTTGCCCGGCTCGGCACCATCACGGCCGCGGCCGCCGAGCTGCACGTGTCCCAGCCGGCGCTCTCGCGCTCGCTCGCCCGGCTCGAGAGCGAGCTCGGCCACCCGCTCTTCGACCGTCCCGGCAGGCGCCTCGTGCTCAACGCGGCCGGCAGGGCCGCCCTGGTGCACGCCGAGGCGATCCTGCGCGAGGAGCGGGCCATGCGCCTGGCCGTCGACGACGTCGTGCGCCGCTCCAGCGCGCTCAGGGTCGGCACGGTGGCTCCGGCGCCCCTGTGGCGGTTGACCGCGCTCACGGTGGAGCGCTTTCCCGGGCGGCTGCTGACCTCCTCGTCGTTGACCGAGCTGGAGGTGGAGTCCGGGGTGCTCGACGGCTCCCTCGACCTGGGGATCGCGCTGCGTCCCCACACCTTGCCGACGGTCGGCTCCACCCGGCTCATGGTCGAGAACCTGTCCGTGTGCCTGCCGTCCGGCCACCCACTGGCCGGACGGGCCGGGCTCAGTGCCCGAGAGCTCGACGGCGAGACCTTCCTCCTGCTCGAGGGCATCGGCTTCTGGCGGGACGTGTGCGACGAGCTCTTCCCCTCCTCACAGCTCGTGGTCCAGCAGGACCGCAGCGTCTTCGAGCAGCTGGCGGCGACGAGCGACCTCGCCTTCTTCGTCACCGACGCGCCCTCCTTGTCCCTCGGTGGGGCAGACCGGGCGGTGGTGCCGATCCGGGACGCGGCCGCGCACGCGACCTTCTACCTCCTGTGCCGCGAGGGCGCGCGGGCGCAGGCGCGCGAGGTCTTCGAGTGGGTGCGCACGCGCTGAGCGGCACCGTCGTCGCCACTGTCTCCACTCTTGCCACTGTCGCCGCCGTCGTCGCAGCCACCGTCTGGCTCTTCTCGGGCTCCTCGAACTCCTCGGTTTGCGCGCGAGGTCCCTGGGAGTTTGCCGTACGTTCGAGAGCAAACCGAGGAGGTGGGTGGGAGAGGGGCGGAGGAGAGGCAGGGGCTGGCGCTTTTTTGTACCGGGCGGTAAGATAATCTGCGTCGCCGGTCACAGCGTCCAGCCATACCCCTGTGGCCCGGCAGCACCCGCAGCAACGACGGCGAAGGAGCCAGACGTGGAACAGTTCGAGATCGACCACCTCGCGACCGTGAGGGCCGCCGCCCCCGAGTCCATGGTCCTGCTCAGGAGCGACGGCAGCTTCCCGCTCGCCGCCCCCTGCCGCATC
Source organism: Actinomyces sp. AC-20-1 (assembly GCF_023369555.1). Taxonomy (GTDB): domain Bacteria; phylum Actinomycetota; class Actinomycetes; order Actinomycetales; family Actinomycetaceae; genus Actinomyces. The sequence goes on from NZ_JACJVC010000007.1 coordinate 57,937, forward strand.
GACGCCTACGGCACCGGTGTGCGCCGCACCGTCAAGGGCGGCACTGGCTCCGGCGACGTCAACTCCCGCCACGTCGTCGGCGTCGAGGAGGGCCTGGCCCGGGCCGGCTTCGAGGTCACCACCGCCGCCTGGCTCGACGCCTACGACGCCCTCGCCGACGCCGAGTACCAGGCCTTCGTCGCCGACATCAAGACCAGGGCCAAGGCCGCCGGCGTGCCCCCCATCTTCTTCGGCATGGGCGCCGTCGTCCCCGCCCCCACCATCGACCTGCCCCTCGACGGCGACGGCGACGTCGCCGTCTACGTCGTCTCCCGCGACTCCGGCGAGGGCGCCGACCGCCGGCCCGTGCCCGGCGACGTCATGCTCACCGACTCCGAGGTCCGCGACATCCTCGCCCTCGAGGCCGCCGACAAGCCCTTCCTCCTCGTCCTCAACGTCGGCGGGCCCGTCGACCTCAGCCCCGTCAAGGACGTCGCCAACATCCTCGTCCTGTCCCAGCTCGGCGCCGTCACCGGCGACGCCTTCGCCGACGTCCTGCTCGGCAAGGCCTACCCCTCCGGCCACCTCGCCACCACCTGGGCCGCCTGGGAGGACTACCCCGCCGTCGGCACCTTCGGCGAGAACGACGACACCGAGTACCGCGAGGGCCTCTACGTCGGCTACCGCTACCTCGACTCCGTCGGCTCCCAGCCCCTCTTCGCCTTCGGGCACGGCCTGGGCTGGACCACCTTCGCGATCGGCGAGGCCACCGCCGCCATCGAGGCCTCCACCGTCACCGTCACCGTCCCGGTCACCAACACCGGCACCCACCCCGGCAAGGAGGTCGTCCAGGTCTACGTCTCCGTCCCCGCCGGCGACCTCGACCAGCCCTACCAGGCCCTCGCCGGCTTCACCAAGACCGCCGAGCTGGCCCCCGGCGCCGGCGCCGGGGTCTCCGTCTCCTTCGACCTGGCCGATCTCGCCTCCTACGACGAGGCCACGGCCGCCACCGTCCTCGAGGCCGGCGACTACGTCGTGCGCGTGGGCACCTCCAGCCGCGCCACCCGCCCCGCCGCCGTCGTCACCCTCGACGAGACCGCCGTCGTGCGCCGCCTCCACGACGTTCTCGGCGACCCCGGCTTCACCGACTGGCGCCCCGAGGCACCCACCGCCGTCGAGGTCCCCGCCGGTGCTCCGCGCCTGGCCGTCGCCGCCGCGGACCTGCGCCGCGAGGACACCCAGGACGCCGTCGACCTGAGCGAGGAGCTGGCCTTCGTGCGCGCCTTGAGCGACGACGACCTCACCTACCTCGTCCTGGGCGACTACGCCGAGGCCGCCGACAAGCAGTCCATCATCGGCCAGGCCGCCTCCAGCCTCATCGGCGCCGCGGGCCAGTCCACCACCCGCGTCGAGGGCGTGCCGCCCCTCGTCCTGCCCGACGGCCCCGCCGGCCTGCGCCTGACCCCCCAGGTCGGCGTCGACGAGCGCGGCGCCTTCCCGCTCGGCAACGCCTTCGGCGGGCTCATGGGCGACCTCATGGACGAGGAGTCCCTCGCCGCCCTGGGCGTCGTCGAGGAGCCCCGCACCCCGCAGTCCACCTACGAGCAGTACACGACGGCGATCCCGATCGGCACCGCCGTCGCCCAGACCTGGGACCCCGCCCTCGCGGCCGCCTACGGCGACCTCGTCGGCACCGAGATGGAGCACTTCGGGGCCCACCTGTGGCTCGCCCCCGCCTTCAACCTGCACCGCTCCATCCTGTGCGGACGCAACTTCGAGTACTTCTCCGAGGACCCGCTGCTCAGCGGCCGCATCGCCGCCGGCATCACCCGCGGCGTCCAGCAGCACCCGGGCCGCGGCGTCACCGTCAAGCACTTCGCCTTCAACAACCAGGAGACCAACCGCCTGAACTCCAACAGCAGGGTCTCCAAGCGCGCAGCCCGCGACCTGTACCTGCGCTCCTTCGAGATCTGCGTGCGCGAGGCCCAGCCGCACGGCCTCATGACCTCCTACAACCTCGTCAACGGCGTCCACACCTCCGAGTCCGCCGACCTGCTCGAGAAGGTCCTGCGCGAGGAGTGGGGCTACCAGGGGCTCGTCATGACCGACTGGGTCGTGCGCTCCATGACCCGCACCGACCTCAAGCACCCGCGCGCCGCCGCGGGCGCCACCGTCGCCGCCGGCAACGAGCTCTACATGCCCGCCTGCGAGGAGGACCGCCAGGACATCCTCGCCGCCCTCGCCGGCGGCTCCGAGTCCGGCGCCGCCCTCACCCGCGAGCGCCTGGAGCTGCAGGCCGCCCGCGTCGTGCGCATGGCCTGGAGGCTCGCCCGCTGAGACGCGCACGCGTGCCGCGCACCGTTCGCTTGCCACCCACTGACCGAGCACCGCTGACCACACACTGCTGACCGGAGACGACATGCCCCTGACCCCCGCTGCCCGCGAGACCTACTCCCGGCTCTTCGGCGCCGAGCCCGAGCCCAGCCCCACCGACCCCGAGCTCATGGAGACCCTCCAGAACCACATCTTCGGCGAGGTCTTCTCCGCCGGGGTCCTCACCGACGTCGAGCGCGAGCTGATCACCGTCACGTGCCTGGCCTCGATGCAGACGCTGCCGCAGCTGCGCGCCCACGTGGGCGCGGCCCTGGGCGCGGGCGCCACGCCCGAGCAGCTGCGCGAGACCCTCTACCAGTGCCAGCCCTACATCGGCTACCCCAAGACGCTCAACGCCGTCGCGGTCCTCAACGAGGTCCTCACCGAGCGCGGTGTCGCCCTGCCGCTGGAGCCCGCCGCCACGGTGGCCTACGAGGACCGCGAGGAGGCCGGCGCCGCCATCCAGCGGCCCCTCTACGGGGACGAGGTCAAGGAGGTCTTCGCGGGCCTGCCGGAGCCCTTCGACACCCAGGTCCCGCACCTGCTCACCGCCGTCGGCTTCGGCGAGGTCGAGTCTCGCGGGGTCCTCGACCTCTCCTTCCGCGAGCTCGTCAGCCTCGTCGCCATCGCCGCGCTCGGCGCCGCTGTCCAGCTGCGTCCTCACGTGGCCGGGGCGGTGAGGGCCGGCAACACCCTGCAGAAGGTCGCCGCCGCCCTGGTCCAGGCAATGCCCTACATCGGCGGGCCCTACGCGCTCAGTGGCCTCGTCCTCGTCGCCGGCTACGAGGAGGGGGCGTCCGCCGAGGCCTACCGCTGAGCAGGGTGGGGCCGCCGCCCCGCGGCTTGCCGGAGAGCCTGAGGCCCCTGGTCTCAGTCCCCGACCAGGGGCGCTGACTACCATGGGACACAGCCCCGAACCCGCCTCCAGGAGGCCCCCGTGCTCGCCAAGCTCGCCTCACTCGTCGTCGACCACCGCCGCGTCGTCGTCGCCCTCCTGGCCGTCCTCACGGCCGCCACCGCCCTGCTCGTCCCGCGCGTCGGCGTCATCACCGATCAGCGCGAGTTCCTGCCCGACGACTCCCAGATGCGCGCCGGCATGCGGGTGATGGAGGACGAGTGGGGCCAGGAGGAGGCCACGGCGAGCGTGCGCGTCATGGTCACCGGCCCCGCCACCGAGACGGACCGCGCCGCCGTCGCCGACCAGCTCGCCGCCATCGATGGGGTCACCGACGTCGACTTCGCCGAGGATGAGCACCACGTCGCCCAGGTCGACGGCGCCACCGCCTCCCTCTACACCCTGAGCATCGACGGGGACTACGACTCCGAGGCCTACGTCCGGGTCGCCGACGCCCTCGAGGCCCAGGAGGCCTCCGGCCTCGTGTGGAGCACCGACAACCCCTCCAACGCCTCCCAGGTGCCCCTGTGGATCCTCGTGGCCGCCGTCGCCATGGCCGTCGTCATCCTCATGCTCATGTGCGCCTCCTGGATCGAGCCGCTGCTCTTCCTCGTGACCGTCGGGGTCGCCGTCGTCATCAACATGGGCACCAACGTCATCCAGGGGCAGATCTCCGACGTCTCCAGCTCCATCGCCGGCATTCTGCAGATGGTGCTGTCGATGGACTACTCAATCATCCTCGCCAACCGCTACCGCCAGGAGCGAGCGGCCCAGCGGGCCACCGGCACCGACGCCGAGGCCGGTGCCACCACCACCGCCATGAAGGCCGCCCTGGCCAAGGCCTTCACCGCCGTGTCCTCGGCCTCGCTCACCACCTTCGTCGGCCTGCTCATGCTCACGCTCATGAGCTTCCGCATCGGTGAGGACCTGGGCATCGTGCTCGCCAAGGGCGTGCTCATCTCCCTGCTGTGCGTCCTGACCCTCCTGCCCGCGCTGCTCATCTGGTGCGACGGCCTCATCACCCGCACCGCCAAGCCCTTCCTCGAGCCGCACCTGGGCGGCCTCGCCCGGGCCGAGCACCGGGGACGGTGGGCGATCACGGCGGTTTTCGTCGTCCTGCTCGCCGGTGCCGGCCTCGCCCAGGGCCAGGTCACCACCGCCTACACGCTCGAGCGCGATGACGCCGTCGCCGAGGTCTTCGCCAAGGACAACCAGGTGGTCCTCGTCTACGCCAACGAGGACGAGGCCGCCGCCACCGCCCTCGGCGAGCAGCTCGCCGCCGACGATGACAGCCGGGTCCGCTCCGTCCAGGGCTACGGCACCACCCTCGGCGCCCCGCTCACCGCCCAGCAGATGCAGGCCTCCCTCACCGCCCAGGCGGGCCAGTCCGACGGTGCCCCCGCCCTGGACGCGCAGTCCCTCGCCCTCATCTACTACCGCTACCACGGCGGCGAGGCCGGCACGATGAGCGTCAATGACCTCGCCGCCTACGTCACCGAGCTGCAAGCCGCCCAGGCGGAGGGCGCCGCCGGGGGGCAGGCGCCGCCGTCGGCCCTGACGCAGGAGGACGCCGCCGCCCTGGCCGGGCTGTCCCAGCTCGGCGACGCCGCAGCCGCCGGCCTCATCGACCCCGCCCTGCTCACGGCGCCGCTCACCCCCGAGGAGATGGCCGCCACCCTCACCCGCATCCAGGTCTTGCAGGCCCAGGCCGCCGCGGCCCAGCAGGGCACGGTCCTGGACGAGGCGAGCGCCGCCGCCACGGTCGGGCCGGGCGTCGACGCCGCCACCCTCGAGATGCTCTACCTCAACCGGGCGGCCGCCACCTCATCGGACCCCGCCTGGACGATGAGCACCGACGAGCTGCTCACCTACGTCACCTCCACCGTGCTCGCGGACCCCGCCTACGCCGATCTCGTGAGCCAGGAGCAGGCCGATGCGCTCACCGCGGCCAAGGAGCAGGCCGACGCGGCCCGCGCCGAGCTCGTCGGCCAGAGCCGCTCGCGCATGGTCATCACCACCGGGTACCCGGAGGAGAGCCCCGAGACGAGCGCCTTCATCGAGGACCTCACCGCCCGGGCCGACGACGCGCTCAGCGCCCCGCACTGGACCATCGGCTCCTCCGTCATGGTCCAGGAGATGCGGTCCGGCTTCGCCTCGGAGAACCTGCGCATCGCCCTGCTGACGGCGCTGGCGATCTTCGTCATCGTCGCCCTCACCTTCCGCTCGCTCGCCGTGCCGGCGATCCTCGTCCTGCTCGTTGAGTGCGGCGTGCTCGTGACCGTCGCCGCCTCCGGCCTGGTGGCGGGCTCCATGTACTACCTGGCGATGCTCGTCGTGCAGTGTATCCTCATGGGCGCCACCATCGACTACGCCATCGTGCTGACGACCTACTACCGCCAGCACCGGCGCACTGAGGACGTCATCGACTCCCTCAAGGGCGCCTACGACGGGGCCATCCACACGATCCTCACCAGCGGTCTCATCATGGTCCTCGTCACCGGTGTCCTCGGCTGGCTCTTCGAGAACCCGACCGTCGGCCAGATCTGCCAGACGATCTCCGTCGGCGCGCTCAGCGCGGTCCTGCTCATCGTCCTCGTCCTGCCGGCCCTGCTGGCGGTCAGCGACCGGTGGGTGAGGGGGCGCTGAGGGCATGGCTGTCACGATCCAGGCCATTGCCCCGTCCTGACGCGACGTAGCGCCGAGGCGCCCGCGGAGTCACGCGGCATGGCAGCGCGCTGGGCGGGTGGGGCAGCGGCAATGGCCTGGATCGTGACACTGACGCAGCAGGCGCGCCGGTCAGACCTCGAGGTCGCCCAGGACCTGCCGCGGGGCGGTGAGGGCCTCGGCGTACTCGACGGCGCGGGCGGCCAGCGCGTCGTCGGAGATGCTCATGGTCCCGGCGGTGACGAAGGGGCGCAGGAAGGTGGTGCCGATGAGGTTGCTCGTCGCCTGCAGGGGACGCAGCAGCTCGGCCACCTCGTAGCGGTAGGCGCCGTCGCGGCGGTACCTGTCCGCCCCGGCGCCCGGGGAGACCGCCACCAGCAGCTCCTTGCCGTGCAGGGCCGTGCCCCTCGAGCCGTAGGCCCAGCCCCAGGTGAGGACGTCGTCCTGCCACTGCTTGAGCAGGGCGGGCGTGGAGTACCAGTACATGGGGAACTGCAGGACGATCCGGTCCGCGGCCTCGAGGACGGCCTGCTCGGCGGCCACGTCGATGCGGAAGTCCGGGTAGAGGTCGTAGAGGTGGCGCACCTGGACGCCGGCGGCCTGGGCGGAGGCGGCGAGGGCGGCGTTGACGCGCGAGGTGCTGCGGTGCGGGTGGAAGACGAGGACGGTGGTGGTCATGGTGCTGATGGTGCTCCGGGTCTCAGGTGCGGCTGTCACGATCCAGGCCATTGTCCCTCGGTCTGGCGGCCCGGCGCTCAGCCGACCGTGGAACCACGTGGGGCAGCGGCGCGCGCGACGGCTGGGGCAGCGCCAATGGCCTGGATCGTGACACGAGGGCCGTGCCCCGTAGGATCCACGCAGGACTGCCACCAGGAGGAGGACCCCGTGCGCACCGTCACCACCGCCTACGACTCGCCGCTCGGGCCCATGACGCTCGCCGCGGGGCAGGGCCTGCCCGACGGCGACGCCCTCACCGGCTGCTGGTTCGACGGCCAGCGCCACGACCGGGCCGGGCTGAACGAGGACGCGGCCGCCGGCACGCCGGACGAGGTGCCCGTCCTGGCCGAGGCCACCGCCTGGCTCGACGCCTACTTCGCCGGGCGCGACCCCGGCCCCCGCCCCGCCCTCGCCGCCCGGGGCACGCCCTTCCAACGGCTCGTGTGGGACGCGCTCCTGGCGGTCCCCGCAGGGCAGACCCGCACCTACGGCGAGCTGGCGCGCGCCCTCGAGGCCCGCACCGGACGGCGCACCTCCGCCCGGGCCGTCGGTGGGGCCGTCGCCCGCAACCCGGTGAGCGTCATCGTCCCTTGCCACCGCGTCCTCGGCGCCGACGGCTCCCTCACCGGCTACGCCGGCGGCGCAGAGCGCAAGGCGCACCTGCTGCGCCTCGAGGGCGCTGACCCCGGGCTGTGACCGGCCCGCGCCCCCTGACCGTGCTCACTGCGACATGCGCGCGATGACGCCGTCCTCGACCGTGAGACGGTAGACGCGCGAGTCCGCCGGCTCGCGCGTGCCCTCGCCGCCCAGGTGCGCGTAGGTGAAGGTCAGCGTGGTCTCGCCGTCGGCAACCGCCTCGAGCACCCACCAGGCGGTCCCCCCCCCGAGGCCGGACATCCCCTCGGGGTTGGGCTCCGGCGTGTACCCGGAGTCGACCTCGGCGAGCACGCCCTCGGGCTGCGCGGTGTAGCGCCACTTGAACGGGGTCGTGTTGTTCGCTCCCAGGCTGAGGCGCACCGCGGTCGCGTCGCTCGAGAGCTCGACCCCGGGGGCTGCGCCCACCCACGCGGTGGGCAGCGGGTCGGACGTGGGGGAGGGGGACGCCGGGCTCGCGCCCCGCCCACCGCCCGTGCCCTCGCTCCCGCAGGAGGTGAGCGTGAGCGCGGTGAGGACCGTGGCGCACAGGTGGCCCAGGCCACGGCGGTTGAGGTGGGTGGTCATGCGGCTCCTTCGACGGCGGGACGGCGTGCCCCAGCCTGCCCGAGGCCCGCGCCGGTCGGCGACGGGCTGCTCTCCCCACCGGGCGGGTGCTCGGTCTGCCCGTCCGCTGCGGGCTGAGCGCAGGGGCCACCGGCCCGCGCGCCCCCGTAGGCTGAGGAGCGCACCACTGACCCCACGGGAAGAGGCACTGTGCTCGAGCTGCGCTCCGTCACCAAGGCCTACCGCACGGCCTCCCTCACGCAGACCGCCCTCGACGGCGTGACGCTGGCCTTCCGGGACAACGAGTTCGTGGCCGTCCTGGGCCAGTCGGGCTCCGGCAAGACCACGATGCTCAACGTCATCGGCGGGCTCGACCACTTCGACTCCGGCGACCTCGTCATCGACGGCGTGTCCACGCACGACTACAAGGACCGGGACTGGGACACCTACCGCAACAACCGCATCGGCTTCGTCTTCCAGTCCTACAACCTCATCCCCCACCAGAGCGTCCTGGCCAACGTCGAGCTGGCGCTGACCCTCTCCGGCGTCCGGCGCGCCGAGCGCCGCCGTCGGGCCCTTGAGGCCCTGGAGCGGGTGGGGCTGGAGGACCACGTCCACAAGCGCCCCAACCAGCTCTCCGGCGGGCAGATGCAGCGCGTCGCCATCGCCCGCGCCCTCATCAACGACCCCGAGATCCTGCTGGCAGACGAGCCCACCGGCGCCCTCGACTCCGCCACCAGCGTCCAGGTCATGGACCTGCTGCGCGAGGTCGCCTCCGACCGCCTCGTCATCATGGTCACCCACAACCCGGAGCTCGCCCACGAGTACGCCACCCGCATCGTCGAGCTCGCGGACGGGCGGGTGCGCTCCGACTCGCGCCCCCTGGACCCCGCCACCGAGCCGGCCCGCGCCGCCAAGGAGCCGCGCCGCACCCGCATGGGCCCCCTGACGGCCCTCGCCCTGTCCTTCGACAACCTCATGACGAAGAAGGGCCGCACGGTCATGACCTCCTTCGCGGGGTCCATCGGCATCATCGGCATCGCGATGATCCTCGCCCTGGCCAACGGCGTCAACGCCTACATCGCCCGCACCGAGGAGGAGACCCTGGCCTCCTACCCCCTGAGCATCCAGGCCACCGGCTTCGACATGTCCTCGGTGCTCACCTCGCCGCCGTCGGACACCGAGCCCGCCACCGAGGGCACGGTCAGGACCCAGGCCGGCTTCACCGCGACGATGGGCTCGCAGACCAGCAACGACCTCACCTCCCTCAAGGCCTACCTCGACCGCGACGGCGGGGGCGTCAGCGCCCACACCAACGCCATCGAGTACACCTACGACATCGCCCCCCAGATCTACCGGGTGGACACCTCCGACGGCGTCGTCCAGCTCCACCCCGAGCAGGCCTTCGCCCAGATGGGCGCCGCGATGGGCGGGGCGGGCATGTTCTCCTCCCTCGTCTCGGTCGACGCCTTCCGCCAGCTGCCGGAGCAGTCCAGCCTGTACGAGTCCACCTACGACGTCGTGGCCGGACGCTGGCCCCAGGCGGCGGACGAGCTCGTGCTCGTCGTCCCCGAGTCCGGGCAGATCGAGGACGTCTACGAGTACACCCTCGGGCTGCGCGACCACGCCGAGCTGGACGAGCTCATGGCCGCCTACATGGCCGGGGAGGCCCCCGAGGACAGCGAGGGCCGCGGCGAGCAACGCAGCTACACCTACGCGCAGATCATCGGGCGCAGCTTCTCCCGGGTGGCCGCCAGCGACCGGTACACCTACGACGAGGCCTACGGGGTGTGGACGGACCGCTCCAAGGACACCGCCTTCATGCGTCAGGCGGTGGCCGACGGCGAGCGGCTGAGCATCGTCGGCGTCGTGCGCGCCAACGACGACTCCGCGCTGCTGGGTCAGGGCGTCTACTACACGCCCGCCCTCACCCACCTGGTCATGGAGGAGGCGGCCGCCTCCCAGGTGGTGCGCGACCAGATCGCCCGCCCCGGCACGGACGTCTTCACCGGCCGCACCTTCGAGGACCTGGCCTCCGGCGAGGGCGCCACCTCCTTCGACATGTCCTCCTTGTTCACCATCGACGGCGCGGCCCTCGAGGCGGCCTTCACCATCGACCCCACCGCCCTCCAGCTCGACCTGTCCGGCCTCGACCTGTCCGGCGTGGGCCCGGGATCCCTCGACCTCGCCGGCCTGGACATGTCCGGCATCGACATCTCCGCCCTGGACCTGTCCAGCGTGGGCGCGGTGGACATGAGCGGCGTGGACCTGTCCTCCCTCGACCTGTCCGACCTCACCACCCGCTACCCCCAGCTCGCCGAGGTCGACTACCAGACGATCATCACCCGGGCCCTGGCCGCCGACGGCGTCATCCGGCCCGACGCGGGCCAGAGCCTGTCCACCGCCGCTGTCGCCCTCCTGCAGGACCTCCTGCCCTGGGTCCAGGCCGAGATGCAGGCGGACCTGGCCGACACCACTGCCCCGGACCGCACCGTCGTCCAGCTCGTCACCGCCTACCTCGCGCAGCCCGCTGACCCGACCCAGCCCGACGGGCCGGACAAGGCCCAGCCCCTGCGCGACGCGGCCGCCTCCGCCATCGACACCTCAGTGCTCACCGAGCAGCTGCTGGCGGGACTGGGGCAGGACGAGGCCCTGTCCGCCGTCGCCACGGACGTCTCCCAGCAGGCCGCCACGGCCATCGGCACCCAGATCGCCACCCAGCTCGGCACCCAGCTGGCGGGCGCCGTCGGGGACCTGGTCTCGGGCTACGTGTCCACCACGATGACCACCGCCCTGACCCAGATGATGACCTCGGTCCAGACGGCCCTGGCGACCCAGATCGAGCAGGCGATGGGGCAGCTGGCCACCTCCATGGCCTCCGCCATGAGCATCGACGAGCAGGCCTTCGCGGCCGCCTTCCAGCCGAGCATGGACGAGCAGGACCTGGCGGCCCTCATGTCCACCCTCATGACGACGACGGTGCCCACCTATGAGGGCAACCTGGCCTCGCTGGGGTGGGCCGCCGTCGACTCGCCCAGCAAGATCGACATCTACCCCGCCTCCTTCGAGGACAAGGACGCGGTCAAGACCATCCTCGAGGACTACAACCAGGCGGCCGAGGCCGCCGGCGAGCAGGACCGCGTCATCACCTACTCGGACCTCGTGGGCACCCTCATGAGCTCGGTGACGCGCATCGTCAACGTCATCTCCTGGATGCTCATCGCCTTCGTCGCGATCTCGCTCGTGGTCTCGAGCATCATGATCGCGATCATCACCTACATCTCCGTCCTGGAGCGCAAGAAGGAGATCGGCGTGCTGCGGGCCATCGGCGCCTCGCGCTCGGACGTGCGGCACGTGTTCAACGCGGAGACGGTCATCGAGGGGCTGCTGGCGGGCCTGCTGGGCGTGGGGGTGACGGTGCTGCTGTCGGTGCCGGCCAACGCCCTGGTGGACGCGCGCTTCGGGGTCTACCCGATCGCCCACCTGCCGGTGACCGCCGGGGTCGTGCTCGTGCTCATCTCCGTGGGCCTGACGGTGCTGGCCGGCATCATCCCCTCGGGCAAGGCGGCCCGTGAGGACCCGGTGGAGGCGCTGCGCAGCGAGTGACGGCCGGTCGCGGGCCCGCTCATCGCCCCAGTGCCCCAGTGCGAGGCCGTCGGCGGCATCCGGTGCCGGGCTCGCCGTGCGGGTCGCACGCTCATGCGGGCAGGCGGTGGGCGCGATCCGCGGGATCCCGCCGTTTCCCGGCTCAGGCGTTTCGGGTCGTGCGGCTCCCACGTGCGTGCGTGTCACCCACGCACGTGGGAGCCACGGCAACCGGTTCCCGTGCCAGGACGCAAACCTTGAGATCCCAGTGAAAACCCCGGATCGCCAGAACCACATGCGTAACATGAGCGTGCCACCACCCCAACCCGGCGCACGGGCGCCGTTGGAGGCACGCTCCACCGTCGCCCCCCACCGCCCGAGGAGGAACCATGCCCACGCCCGACACCCTCGCCACCGGTAAGAAGGTCGCCGTCCTCGTCGCCCCCGGCCTGGAGGAGGTCGAGGCCCTGGCTGTCGTCGACGTCCTCTACCGCGCCGGTGTGCGCACGGACCTCGTGGCCGTGGCCGACTCGCTGGAGGTGACGAGCTCGCACCGCGTCACCTTCCTCGCCGACGTGCTGCTGGCGGACACGGACCTGGCCGCCTACGACCTCGTGCTGCTGCCGGGCGGGATCCCGGGCACCCCCAACCTGCGCGCCTCGCAGGCCGTCACCCGTGAGGTGCGCCGGCGCCTGGAGGCGGGTGAGCCGCTGGCGGCGATCTGCGCCGCCCCGTCGGTCCCGGCCGAGCTCGGCCTCCTGCGCGGGCGCCGGGCGACGGCGAACCCGGCCTTCATGCAGGTGCTGGCCGAGCACGGGGCCGAGGTGAGCGAGGAGGGCGTCGTCGTGGACGGCAACCTCCTCACGAGCCGGGGCATGGCGACGGCGACGGACCTGGGCCTGGCGGTCATCGAGCACCTGCTCGACGCCGAGGCCGCCGACCGCGTGCGCACCGCCATCGTCTACGGCTCGCGCCTGCCGTCCTGACCGGCTGGGACACGGACGGGGCCCCGAGCGGCCGGGGGCGGCGGGCCGCCGGCTGGCACCCAGGGCCGGTGAGGGCCTACGGCCCCACGGCTCGCGCTACCGCCTCAGAAGGTCACCTGGTCGGGGTCGTGGTGCTCGGCGCCGTCGTCGATCGCGGCCACGGCTGCCATCTGCTCGTCGCTGAGCTCGAAGTCGAAGAGCTCGGTGTTGGCCACGATCCGCTCGGGCGTCACCGACTTGGGCAGGACGACGACGTCCTGCTGCAGGAGCCAGCGCAGGGCCACCTGGGCGGGCGTGCGCCCAACCTCGGCCGCCACCGCGGTGAGCGCCGGGTCGCCCAGGACCGCGCCGGAGCCGAGCGGGCTCCACGCCTCGACGACGAGGCCGGCCTGACGGGAGGCCTCGGCGGCCTGCCACTGGCCGAAGCCGGGGTGCAGCTCGAGCTGGTTGACGACCGGCTGCTCGTGGGCAACGGCGAGCAGCGCCTGGAGGTGGCGGGGCATGAAGTTCGACAGGCCGATGGAGCGCGCACGGCCCTCCGCCTTGAGCTCCTCGAAGGCCCTCCAGGTGGCGGCGTTGACCTCGGCCCAGTCCTCGGGGTGCTGTCGGGAGCTCGCGGGCCAGTGGATGAGGTAGAGGTCGACGTGGTCGAGTCCGAGCAGGCGGGCGGACTCGTCGAAGGCGCGCAGGGCCTCGTCGTGGCCGCGGCGGGAGTTCCACAGCTTGGTGGTGACGAACAGGTCCTCACGGACCAGGCCGTTGTCCTCGAGCGCCTCGGCGATGGCGCGCCCGACCGCCGCCTCGTTGCCGTAGGCGGCGGCGGTGTCGATGTGGCGGTAGCCGGCGGCGATGGCGGCCTTGACAGCGGCGACGGCACGCTCGCCGTCGGCGACCTGCCAGGTGCCGTAGCCGATCGCCGGGATGGCGTTGCCGTCAGCGAGCGGGAGCGTGCCGGACAGGGAGGTGATCATTGTGGTGTCCTTCCGTGGTCGGGTGCCGTCGTCTCACGCGGCCCTGGGACGCCCCCACCGTACTCGAGCGCTGCCCGCGCCCCGGGTGTTGCGAGACTCCTCCGAGACGCCGCCCGCGCCCTCTAACCTGCCCGTGGTGACGCCCGGCGCCGCCAGCCGCGCGACCCAAGGTGCCCCATGACCCTCGCCGACCTGGACCAGCCCACCTGCCTGCTCAACGACGGGCGCACCATCCCGCTCATCGGCTACGGCACCTACCTCACCACGGACCCCGACGAGTGCGTCGCGGGGGTCCTCAGCGCCCTCGAGGCCGGCTACCGCCACATCGACACCGCTGAGGGCTACGGCAACAAGTCCCTCATCGGCCGGGCCCTGGCCGGCTCCTCGGTGGTGCGTGAGGACTACTTCCTCACCACGAAGGTCTCGCCGCGCTCCTTCGAGGACGCGCGCTCCCACGTCCTGGCCTCCCGCGACCGCCTGGGCGTGGACTACCTCGACCTCGTCCTGCTGCACTGGCCCTTCGCGAACTACTACAAGGCCTGGCGCGACCTTGAGGCGTTTCAGCGGGAGGGGGTCGTGCGCTCCATCGGCGTGTCCAACTTCGAGCCCAGCCAGCTCATCGACCTCATCGAGTTCAACGAGGTCGTCCCGGCCGTCAACCAGGTGGAGATGAACGTCATCTGCCAGCGGGTGGCCGAGCGCGGCTGGATGGAGCGCTACGACGTCGTCCCCGGGGCATGGGCGCCGCTGGGCCAGTGGTACCGCCGCGAGGTCATCGGCAACAGCACCGTCGCGGACGTCGCCCGGGCCCACGACGCCACGCCCGCCCAGGTGGCGCTGTCCTACCTCCTCGAGCAGGGCGTCGTCGTCCTGCCCAAGTCCGTGACCCCCTCGCGCATCGAGGAGAACCTCGCCGCCGCCTCGCCGCCGCCTCGCTGCGCCTGAGCGAGCAGGAGCGGGCGGCCCTGCGCGTGCTCGACCGGGGCCGGGCCATCGGCGGGCGCCCCAACGACCCGGACATGACCTACGCCGCGATGTCCTGGGGCAGGTGAGCACCCGGACCAAGGACCCCGCGGCGCAGCGGGCGGTGTGAGCCCGGTGCGCCGCCTCAGAGGGCGGCGACGACGGCGGCCTCGACCTCGGACATCGGCGCGGTCGGCTCGAAGCGGGCCAGGACCTCGCCCTGGCGCGAGACGAGGAACTTCGTGAAGCTCCACTTGATGTCGGGCGAGGAGGCGTAACCGTGGTCCTGCGCCTTGAGCAGGGCCCGCATGGCCAGCGCCCTGGCGGAGGAGCCCAGCCCCTCGAAGCCCTTGGCGACCTTGAGCCAGGTGAAGACCGGGGACTCGTCCTCGCCGTTGACCTCCACCTTGGAGAACTGGGGGAAGGTGGTGCCGTAGGTGAGGGTGCAGAACTCTCGGATCTCGGCGTCCGTGCCCGGGGCCTGCCCCCGGAACTGGTTGCACGGGAAGTCGAGGGCCTCGAGACCGGCCTCGCGGTGGGCCTCGTAGAGGCGCTCGAGGTCCTCGTACTGCGGGGTGAAGCCGCAGCCCGTCGCCGTGTTGACGATGAGCAGGACCTTGCCCTCGTAGCGGCCGAGGTTGACGTCGGTGCCGTCCTGGGCCCGGACGGTGAGGTCGCGCAGCTGTGCCATGGGGACGAGTCTGCCTCCGGCACCGACTCAGCGGACGCCGTGCCTCAGGCCCCCGAGCGGTCCGAGCCTCGCTGGGGCAGCAGCGCCAGCACGAGCAGGAGCACCCCGAGCGCTCCGAGCACGCTGATGCCGGCGGTGGCGAGGTTGATGCGCGCGCCCAGACCGATGAACAGGGTGATGAGCCCGATGCTCACGAGCAGCACGCCCCAGGTGAGCGTCCACGGCCGGACGGCGCGCGGGGCCTCAGGCTCGGGCAGGCTCGAGGCCGACCACACGCCGCCGACGACGCGTGCGGCGGGGGCGGGCTGCGCGGGGGCCGCGGGCCGGGCAGTGGGGCCGCCGGGGCCGGTGGACCCGGGCTGTGCGGCGCCCAGGGGCTCGGGGAGGGGCTCAGCCGACGGCTCGGCGAAGGGCCAGGCGGACGGGTCGGTGCGCTGCTCAGCCGGCTCCCCGGTCTGCTCTGTCTGCTCGGGCAGCGTGACAGTGGGTGGCTCGGCGGAGCCGGTGGACCCGGTGAGCTCAGCGGTCTCAGCGGGCTCTGCTGTCTCAATGCCCTCAGCGGGTCCGGTGGTGTCAGCGGTCCCGTCGGGGGAGGGGACGGAGGTGGTGGTCATGTCTCTGGCTCCTGTCAGCGTCAGGCGACGTCGTGCGACGTCCTCCAAGTGGGGTCACGGGGCGGTGGTGGCGGCGGTCGGTCCCGCCGACGCGGTAGCGGGCTCCGGGGTGGCGGTGGGCGCCGCGGTGGGCTCAGTGGTGGGTGAGGCCTCAGTCTCGGCACTGTCCGGCAGCTGCCCCGTGCGCACGCCGATCCGGGTGAGGACGCAGGCGTCGACCTGGGAGCGCGCGTTGTCCGGCAGCGTGTCGAGGCTGTCGGGACCCCGCGTCCAGACGTCGTCCTCCTCCCAGGTCTCGTCCTGGGCGAGCAGGTCGACGGCCTGCTCGGAGCACTCCCACACGTCGTCGGAGGACACGGCGGGGAAGGTCATGCCGGGCACGGGCAGCTCGTCGCCGCCGTGGACCGAGCCATCCGGCTCCTGCCAGGAGTCGACGACCCAGTAGGAGTCGTACATCCAGCCGGACCAGGTGACCTCGTTCCTGCGCTCGTCCACCCGGACACTGCCGATACCGACCTCGGCGTTGACCTGGAGGGCCTCGGCCGTGCTGCCGGCCTGGGCGGCGGGGGAGGAGATCTGCGCCTCGATGTCGAGGCCGCTCTGGAAGAGGCTGGTGCCCGGCCGGTTCTCCCCGGTCACCGAGTAGGTCGGCGCCCAGGGGAAGTAGCCGGTCTGGGACTGCTGGACGCCGGTGGAGTGCCACGTCTCGGCGAGGGTCCCGGTGGTCTCCCCGACCCCGACCTCGGCGTTGAGCGTCACGGCCTGGCCCTGCTGGGTCCACACCCGCACGCTGCCGACACCCACCGAGACGTCGATCGTCACCCCGCGGGCCGCCTCGGCGGACAGGCTCCTGAGGTCGATGGACACGTTGCCGGCGGCGTAGCTGCCCAGGTCGAGGCGGCCTCCCGTGCCCTCGAGCACGGCCTCGGTGACGACGATCCTCTCCTCATGGCTCGCGATGGTCCCGTCGAGGGCGCCCGCGCCGCTGACGACGGAGCCGACGACGAGGGAGGGCGCGGCGGACATGAGGGTGAGGAGGCCCCAGAAGGACATCCAGCCTCCGCGACGTCCCCGCAAGGCGCTGATGACGACGCCGGCGCCGAGGACGGTGGCGAGCAGGCCCGCGCAGGCGATGAGCGCGCTCATGGGGCCGAGACGGCCGGTGGTGGCGGCCCAGCCGGTGGCCGCCAGGGAGAACATCACGACGGCGAGGGCCAGGAGGCTGAGGGTGCGGCCGGGGCCGGGCACCCGCGGCCGACGGGGGGCGACGGGGGCGGGCGCTGGGGTCGCGGGCGCCTGCCACGCGGGCGGGGTGGCGGGGGCGCCCGTCCCGGGGCCGGCGGGGGCTGAGGGGCCGACGGGGGCTGAGGGGCCGACGGCGGGGGAGGGGGGCCAGGCCGTGGGAGCGGGGCCGGGGGCCGGCTCGTAGGGGGCGTGGAAGGCCCCGGTGCTCGCGGGGGCCACGGGCTGCGCCGGGCTCACGACCGGGTTCACGTCAGGTGCTGAGCCCGCTGCCTCTACGGCACCTGTCACGTCAGTGGTGCCCGCTGCGTCATCGGCGTCTGCTGTGCTCATGGTGTCCCCGGTGGTGCTGTCCGTGGTCATGGTGGAGGTCGCGGGGGCCGGCTGGGCCGGTCCATCGGGCTGTGCGAAACCGGTCGGTGCGCCTGGCTGCGGCGCACCGGGCTGCGGGGCCCTGCGCGCCCGGTGCACCTGGGTCAGCGCCCACAGCACGAGCATGATGAGCCCCACCCAGAACAGTGTGATGAGCACCCGACCGAAGGAGGAGGTGGTCCAGCCCAGCACGAACCAGGCCGGGACGAGGCCGCGCTCGCCCAGGCCGCAGCCGGTGATGAAGGCGACGACCGCGCCGGCGAGCCCGGCGTTGATGTCCCCGCCAGCCGCCTGCTCGACGTGGATGCGCCCGTCGCGCTCCTCCGGCAGGAGCGCCCAGGCCAGGCCGTAGAGCACGAGGCCGAGCCCGGAGAAGATCATGAGCACGACCCACACGCAGCGCACGAGCACCGGGTCGAGGTCCAGCCGCCGGGCGAGGCCCCCGGCGACGCCACCCACCCACCGCTCCTCGGAGCGGAACAGGCCGGTGCGCCGCACCGAGGCGAAGAAGGAGCGCAGCGGGCTCGTCCTGGGCGGGACCGCGCCGGCGCCCGGCGGGACGGCGCCCGGCTGCTGGTACCCGCCGCCCGGCGGGTACGGGCCGGCCTGCTGCCGGTACGGGTCATCCGGCTGCTGGTACGGGACCTGGTACGGCTGCCGGTAGGGGCCGTGCTGACCAGGTCGGGCACAGGGGTCCTGAGCAGCCGCGGGGCCCGGCTGCGCCTGACTGGCTCCTGCCGGGCCGGGCTGCGCGGCGCTGTCGGCCTGCTCGGGGGTGGGGATCGGGGTCTCGTCCATGACTCCATGCTCGCGCCCGCCGCCGCACCCCGACGATGGGGGGACACCCTGAACGTTCCCTGGTCGGCACCCCGGGAGAGAGGCCGGGGCCCCGGCCGCGTGCCACGATAGGCCCATGACGACGACCCCGGGACCCGTGCGCCTGCAGGGACCCCCGAGCAGCCAGGGCACCGCGGTCGGCGCGCCCGCAGCCCGGCCGCCCCTGCGCCGTCCACCGCGCTACCCCGCCCCCGCGCCCCTGCTCACCGGGCCGCGTCCCGGCCGGCTCCTCGCAGGCGTCTGCGCGGGCGTCGCCGCGCACCTGGGCGTCAGCGCCGCCCTCGTGCGCGCCGCCTTCGCGCTCGCGGCCCTCGTCGGCGGTGCGGGCCTCATCCTGTACGCGCTGCTGTGGGGCCTCGTGCCCTCCGGGGACCCCTGGGAGGAGGCCGCCGGACGCGTCCCGCCCGCCCGGGCCCGCCTGGCCTCCCGGCTGCAGGCCTCCGGTGGCGTCCCCCGCCTGAGCCCGCGCCTGGCCACGCTCCTCGGCGGTGGCGCCTTCCTCGCCGCCGCCCTGCTCGCCCTCGCCTGGCGCGCCGGGCTCCTCGACCCGGACTCCGTGCTCCTGCCCGTGCTCGTCAGCGGCGCCGGCGCGGCGCTCGCCTGGTCCCAGGTCGAGGCCGTCATCGCCCCCGACCGCGACCGCGGCGCCGTGCTGCGCCTGGCGGGCGGCGTCGTGCTCACCGCCGTCGGCATCCTCCTGTGGCTCGCCGCGGACACGCCGCCACGCGCCCTGCTCACCGGGGTGCTGACCGGTGGCGCCCTCATCCTCGGCGTCGGCCTCGTGCTCGCCCCCGTGTGGCTGTCCGCCAGCCGCGCCGTCACCCAGGCGCGGGCCGCCGAGGTCCGTGAGGCCGAGCGGGCGGACATCGCCGCGCACCTGCACGACTCCGTCCTGCAGACCCTCACCCTCATCCGCCGCCGTGCGGACGAGCCGGAGACGGTGGCCCGCCTGGCCCGCTCCCAGGAGCGCGAGCTGCGGGCCTGGCTCTACACGGACCGCCCCGCCGTGGGCACCTCCGCGGCCGACGCCGTGCGCGACCTCGTCGGAGAGGTCGAGGACCGCTACGGGGCGGAGGTCGAGCTCGTCGTCGTCGGCGACCGGCTGCCGGACCGCGACACCGAGGTGGTCGTCGCCGCCGCCCGCGAGGCACTGACCAACGCCGTCAAGCACGGGGCGCCGCCCGTGAGCGTCTACGCTGAGATGAGCGGGGACAGGCTCGAGGTCTTCGTGCGCGACCGGGGCCCCGGCTTCAGCCTCGAGGACGCCGACGCGGTCCCGGCGGACCGCCACGGCGTGCGCGAGTCCATCGTGGGCCGCATGGCGCGCCACGGCGGCACCGCGACCATCCGCCGCCTGGCCGCCGGCACCGAGGTCCACCTCGACCTGCCCGCCTCCCCGACCTGCACGGCCGCCTCCCCGGCAGCGGCCCCGACCATCCCGACCAGCCCGACCGTCCCGACCCCCTCAGGAGCAGCATGAGCGCCGCCCCCACCCCGACCGGCACGCCCCCGGACCCGGCCGACCCGACCGGCCCCCTCCCGGGGACGCCGCCCGCCGCCCGCCGCCTGCGCGTCATCGTCGTCGACGACCACGCCCTCGTGCGCGCCGGGGTCCGCGCCGAGCTCGACCTCAACGCCCCCGACCTCGAGGTCGTGGCCGAGGCCGACGACGTCGAGGGCGCCGTCGCCGCCGTCCACGCCCTCGTCCCCGACGTCGTCCTGCTCGACGTCCACCTGCCCGGGGGCAACGGCGGGGGAGGGGCCGAGGTCGTCGCCTCCTGCCACGACGTGCCCGCCACCCGCTTCCTCGCCCTGAGCGTGTCCGACGCGAGCGAGGACGTCGTCAGCGTCATCCGGGCCGGGGCCCGCGGCTACGTCACCAAGGCGATCTCCGCCGCGGACCTGGCCCAGGCGGTGCGCCGCGTCGCCGCCGGGGACGCCGCCTTCTCCCCGCGCCTGGCCGGCTTCGTCCTCGACGCCTTCGGCGCCGGCACCGGGGAGGTCGCCGTCGCCGACTCCGAGCTCGACCGCCTCTCCCAGCGCGAGCGCGAGGTCATGCGCCTCATCGCCCGCGGCTACACCTACAAGGAGTGCGCCGGCGAGCTCTTCATCTCCGTCAAGACGGTCGAGACCCACGTCTCCGCCGTGCTGCGCAAGCTCCAGCTGTCCAACCGCAACGAGCTCACCCGCTGGGCCGCCGCCCGCCGGATCGTCTGAGCCCCGCCCCGCCCACCGCCCTGCGACCGTGACCCAGAGCCCCGACACCCCCGTGACCACCACTGCGACGACCCCTGCGACCACCGTCCTGACCGCCGCCGACGTCGCCCCCGTGACCGGCCGCGCCACCCCCGGCGCCGCCCTGCGCGTGCCCGCCCTCCTGCGCCACCCGGCCACCGGACGCCTCCTGCTCGCCCACGACCTGCGGCCCGCCACCACCGCCGGCAGCGCCTGGCGGACCAGCGGCGGCGCCCTGCCGGGGGACCTGCCCAACCCCAACTCCCTGTGGCTGCGCACCAGCGACGACGACGGCGCCACCTGGTCCGCCCCCTCGCCCCTGGCCCCGGACCCCGCCACCCTGCCCGGCGTCGTCGGCCTGTCCGACCCTGTCCTCATGGCCGCCGCCACCGGCGCCCTCCACCTGCTCGCCGCCGCGAGCACCGACGTCGGGCTCTTCGGGGCCCACGCGCCCACCCGCCCCTGGCGCGCCGGCGAGGCGCCCGAGCCCGGTACCCTGCGCCTGCTGCACGCCACCAGCCACGACGCAGGCGCCACCTGGGCCTGGACGGACCTCACCGACCTGTGCCTGCCCGGCTCGGTCCTCCCGCACGGCTGCGTCCTCTTCCCCGCCTCCGGCCACGGCACCGCGCTCACCTGCGGCCCCGCCGCCGGCCGGCTCATCGCCCCGCTCGTCGCCGCCCTGCCCACGGCCCCGCAGGACGTCCTCATGCGCTCCCTGTGCCTGCTGTCCGACGACGACGGGGCCACCTGGCGCCTGGGAGAGCCCGTCCCCGTGGCTGCCGGCGCCGGACGCTCCCTCGCCGGGGGCGCGCGCACGGCCGGCACCGACGAGCACGCCGTCGCGGTCCTCGACGGCGCCACCGTGCTCATGAGCGCCCGCGACGGCTCCTACGGCGGCACCCGACTGACCAGCCTGTCCCAGGACGGCGCCACCACCTGGAGCCCCGCACAGCGCGATGAGGACGTCCCGGACCCCGGCTGCAACGCCGGCCTCGTCGCCCTCGACGGCGGCCGGGCCCTGCTGTCCCACGCCGCCGACCCGGCCGGGCGCCGCGCCGGACGCCTGAGCCTGCGCACGGCCCGGGGGCACTGGCGCGTCCTCCACGAGCTGGGCGAGGGCCCCTTCGGCTACTCCGACCTCGCCCTCCTGCCCGACGCCGACGCCCTCGTCGTCTGGGAGGCCCCCGGCCCCGACGGCTCCGGCGCGCTGCACCTCAGGCGCGTGCCCCTCGCCCGGGTGCGGACGAGGCCGGGCCGAGTCGTGGGAGGATGACCGCCGTGGACCAGCGCCTGAGCCCCCCCGCCCTCGCCGCCGCCCGCCACGTGCGCGCCTCAGGGCTGCTCGTGCTGCCCACCGACACGGTCTACGGCATCGGCTGCCTCGCCGGCGACGCCGGGGCCGTGGCCCGCCTGCTCGCCGCCAAGGGCCGCGGCCGCCAGATGCCGCCGCCCGTCCTCGTCGCCGGCCCCGACCAGCTCGACAGGATCATCGCCCACGTGCCCGCCACCGCCCGCGCCCTCATGGAGGCCTGCTGGCCCGGTGCCCTCACCCTCGTCCTCGACGCCGCCCCCGGGCTCGGCTGGGACCTAGGTGAGACGGGCGGCACCCTCGCCGTGCGCATGCCCAACCACCCCCTCGCCCTCGCGCTCCTGCGCGAGGTGGGGCCCATGGCCGTCACCAGCGCCAACCCCACCGGTGATCCCCCCGCCACCGACGCCGCCTCCGGCCGCGCCGCCTTCCCCGGCCGCGTCACCGACGCCGCCCGGACCACCGGTGAGGCCCCGGCCGACATCCTCCTGCTCGACGGCGGCCCCACGCCCGGCCCCGTGCCCTCCACCATCGTCTCCCTGGCGGGCGAGCACGCCCTCGCCCCCCTCGTCCTGCGCGAGGGCGTCATCGCCCGCGCCGCGCTCGCCGCCGTGCTCGACCCCGTCCTCACCGAGGCCGGAGCCGCCCCGCTCGCCCACGACGAGGACGCCCGCGGGTGAAGGTCTACCTCCTCGTCCTGCTCATCGCCGCTGCGGTCACCTACGTCACGGTGCCCGTCGTGCGGCACGTGGCGCTCGTGTCCAACGCCCTGACCCCCGTGCGCGCCCGCGACGTGCACACCGTGCCCATCCCCAGGCTCGGCGGCGTCGCCATGTTCGCCGGCTTCGCCACCGCCATCACCCTGGCCTCCCGCGTGCCCTACCTGCAGGCCTCCATCGACGACTCCGCCTGGGCCGTCGTCATCGGCGCCGGGATCGTGTGCCTGCTGGGCGTCGTGGACGACCTGTGGGACCTGGACTGGATGACCAAGCTCGCCGGGCAGGTCCTGGCCGCCGGCGTCATGGCCTGGCAGGGCGTCCAGCTCATCACCTTCCCCATCGGCGGGCTCACCATCGGCTCCTCGCGGCTGTCCCTCGTCTCCACCGTCCTCGTTGTGGTCGTGGCGATGAACGCCGTCAACTTCGTCGACGGGCTCGACGGGCTCGCCGCCGGCATCATCGGCATCGGCGCGGTCGCCTTCTTCGCCTACGTGTACGTGCTCACCCGCACCACCTCGCCGGAGTCCTACACCTCGCTGGCCGCCACCGTCGTCGCCGCCCTCATCGGCGTCTGCCTGGGCTTCCTGCCGCACAACTTCCATCCGGCGACGATCTTCATGGGCGACTCCGGCTCCATGCAGCTCGGGCTCGTCTCCGCCGCCGGGACCATCATCGTCACCGGCCAGGTCGACCCCGCCACCTTCGAGGGCACCACCGCCGTGCCCGTCTTCCTGCCCGTGCTGCTGCCCCTGGCCGTCCTCCTGCTGCCCCTGACCGACATGGTCATGGCCGTCGTGCGACGCACCCGCGCCGGGCACAGCCCCTTCCACCCCGACCGCATGCACATGCACCACCGCCTGCTGGCCGCCGGCCACTCCCACCGCCGGGCCGTGCTCGTCATGTACGTGTGGGCCGCGGCCGTGTCCTTCCCCGCGGCGGCCCTGGCCTTCCTGCCCTGGCGGCAGGTCGCCGTCGGCGCCGTCGTGGCCGCCTTCGCCGCCCTGCTGGTCACCGCCGACCTCATGCCCGGGGTGCGCCACGTCCTGCGCGGCGGCCGCGGCCCCGGCAGGCACGCCGCCCCTGCCCGCAGCGACCAGGAGGAGCCGTGAGCCGGGCCCCGCGTCCCGCCACCGAGACCCACGGACGGGTCTTCCGCACCGCCGCCCGGCGCGTGGGCATCGTGGGGGCCGTCCTCGTCGCCCTCAGCCTGGCCGCCGGGGCCCTGAGCGGGGGGCCGGCCTGGTCCGGCGCCCTCTGGGGCGCCGGGGCCGGGGCCGCCCTGACCGCCATCACCGTCCTCGCCCTGTGGTTCCCGTGGGAGCGCCACCCCCTGCTCGCCTCCAGCGGCGTCATGCTCTCCTTCGCGGGCAAGGTCGCCGTCATGGTCGTGGTCGTGCTCCTGCTCGGGCCCCACCGCGAGTCCATCGACCCGGTGTGGTTCTTCGTGCCCCTGGCGGCCGTCCTGCTCACCGTCACCGGTGTCGAGATCGTCACACTGGCGGCCGGCCGGACCCTCACCGTCGAGCCCGTCGCCCGCCCGGAGGACTGAGGCTGCGCCCGCAGGAGCGGGAAGGGGCCCCTCGGGGCCCGCGCCGCCCCCACGGGGGCGCTCCCGGAGGGGCGGGCGCGGCGCCCGGCCCCGCTCCGCAGGGACCTGCGACCTGGGCTATGGTTGGCCGCGGCGCCGTCCCCAGGAGGCGACGGCGCCCATCAACAAGGAGGTCTGGTGATCACGAGCGCGAGCCTCGCAGCGAGCCTGACGGCGGCCGTCGGCGCCCGCCTGCCGATGTCCGACGCCGGTGGCTTCACACCGCCGTCGATCGACGACTTCTACCCCGAGCCCTTCGCCTTCCTCGGCACCCCCCTTGAGATGAACCGGGTCATGATGGTCCGCATGCTCATGGCGGTGGCCCTCGTGCTCGTCTTCGGCATCGGCGCCTCGCGCGCCCGGCTCGTGCCCGGCCGCCTCCAGAACATCCTCGAGATGCTTATCGGCTTCGTGCGCGTCAACATCGCCGAGGAGATCCTCGGCAAGAAGCACGGCACCCAGTACGCCCCCGTGCTCACCACGATGTTCCTGGGGATCCTCTTCCTCAACATCTCCGGTGTCATCCCCGGCCTCCAGATCGCCTCCACCGGCGTCGTCGGCATGCCCCTGGTCTTCGCCCTCGTGTCCTACGTCGTCTTCATCTACGCGGGCATCCGGGCCAACGGCGTCGGCAGGTTCCTCAAGGGCACGGTCCTGCCCTCCGGCGTGCCCGGCTTCCTCGCCCCCCTCATCATCCCCATCGAGTTCCTCTCCAACCTCGTGCTGCGCCCGCTCACGCTCACCATCCGACTCATGGCCAACATGATCTCCGGGCACCTGCTGCTGAGCCTGTGCTTCATCGGCACGAACTTCCTGTTCGTCTACGCCTCCGCCGAGCTCAAGGCCGTCGGGGTCGTCACCCTGGCGGCCGGCATCGCCTTCATCCTGCTGGAGTCCTTCATCGCCGCCCTGCAGGCCTACATCTTCACCCTGCTCACCGCCGTCTACATCGAGTCCTCCGTCCACGTCCACTGACCGGCGCGAGACCCACCGCCCGCCCGGCACCCCGCCGGCACCCGACCACCACGACCCTCCCGCCCTCAGGCGCCACCACCACAAGGAGACACCATGAACATCACCGGCTCGATCACCGTCATCGGCTACGCCCTCGCCACCCTCGGCCCCGCCCTGGGCATCGGCATGGTCGTGTCCAAGACCCAGGAGGGCACCGCCCGCCAGCCCGAGGTCGCCGGCGCCCTGCGCACCAACATGTTCATCGGCGCCGCCCTCATCGAGGCCCTCGGCCTGCTCGGCTTCGCCGCCGGCTTCGTCTTCTGACCGAAGGCCCCGCCGTGACCATCGCTACCGCGGGCCCCGTGCTCGCCACCGTGCTCCCGGCGAGCGGTGCACCCGAGGGCATCGGCCTGTTCATCCCCCACCTGCCGGACCTCATCTGGGGAACGGTCGCCTTCGCGCTCATCGCCGTCGTGCTCATCAGGTACGCCCTGCCCCGCTTCAACGCGGTGCTCGACGAGCGCACCCGGACCATCGAGGAGGGCCTGGCCCTCACTGAGAAGGCCAAGGGGGACCAGAAGGACGCCGAGCTCAAGGCCGCCCGCATCGTCGAGGAGGCCCGCCGCGAGGCCGCCTCCCTGCGCGAGAGCGCCCAGGCAGAGGCCAAGGAGATCGTCACCGCCGCACGCACCGAGGCCCAGGGCGAGGCCGCCCGCGTCCTCGAGGCCGCCCGGCGCCAGGTCCAGGCCGACAGGCAGGCGGCCCAGATGAGCCTGCGCACCGACGTCGGCCTGCTCGCCTCGACCCTCGCCGAGAAGATCGTCGGGGAGCAGCTGACGGACACCGCGCTGTCCGCCCGCGTCATCGACCGCTTCCTCGACGAGCTCGACGCCCAGACCACCACGGTGGCCGCCGGCGCTGCGGGGGAGCCCCGGTGAACACCGGTACCGCCGCCTCCCGGGCCGCCGCGAGCCAGGCGTGGACCCCCGTCCTGCTCGCCGCCGGCGCGCAGGGGCTCGAGCTCGGTGAGCAGATCCTCCAGGTCGCCCACCAGGTCGCGGTCCGCTCCCTGCGCGGACCGCTCACCGACCCCGCCCGCACCGCCGACGACAAGGCGGCCCTCGCCGCGCGGCTGCTCACCGGCAGGGTGGACGAGCGCGTCGTCGCCCTGCTCCAGGCGCTCGTGCGCGGACGCTGGTCCAAGCCGGTCGACCTCGTCAGCGCCCTGCACGACCTCGGCATCGAGGCCGTCCTGTCCGGCGCCCGCACCGGCGGCACCATCAGCGCCGTCGAGCAGGAGCTCTTCGACGTCGCCGAGGTCCTGGGCCGGGACCGCGAGCTGCGCAGCGCCCTCGGGCCCTCGCGCCGCACCGAGACCGAGGCGCGCGTGCGCCTGGCCCACCGGGTCTTCGGCCCCCACCTGAGCGCCTCGGCCCTGAGCCTGCTCACCTGGTGCGTGCGCCACCACGCCGAGGGGGGCGTGCCCGCCAACCTGCGCCGCGTCACCGAGCTCGCCGCTGCCATGCAGCAGCGGGTCATCGCCGACGTCGTCACCGCGGTGCCCATGACCGCCGCCCAGGAGGAGCGCCTGCGCGCCCTGCTGGCCCGCCGTGCGGGCAGCGAGGTCGAGCTCAACACCCTCGTCGACCCCCAGGTCGTCGGTGGGGTCAAGGTCACCGTCCGTGACACCGTCATCGACTCCACCGTGCGCTCCACCGTCCTGGGACTGCGCAGCGCCCTGGTGGGCTGAGCCCACCGCACCCCACAGACACCCGCCGGGCCGCACCCGCCGACCGGCACACACGAACCACAAGGAGACGACAGATGGCAGAGCTGACCATCAGGCCGGAGGAGATCCGCTCCGCGCTCGACGAGTTCGTCGAGTCCTACACGCCCGCCGAGGTCGCCGCCGAGGAGGTCGGGCACGTCGTCTTCACCGCCGACGGCATCGCCCACGTCGAGGGCCTGCCCGGCGTCATGGCCAACGAGCTGCTCACCTTCGAGGACGGCACCGCCGGACTGGCCATGAACCTCGACGAGCGCCAGATCGGCGTCGTCATCCTCGGTGACTTCACCGGCATCGACGAGGGCCAGACCGTGCGCCGTACCGGCGAGGTCCTGTCCGTGCCCGTCGGCGACGGCTACCTCGGGCGCGTCGTCGACCCGCTGGGCCGCCCCATCGACGGCCTGGGCGAGATCGCCTCCGAGGGCCGCCGCGCCCTCGAGCTCCAGGCCCCCGGCGTCATGGCCCGCAAGTCCGTCCACGAGCCGCTGCAGACGGGCCTCAAGGCCATCGACTCGATGATCCCGGTCGGCCGCGGCCAGCGCCAGCTCATCATCGGTGACCGCAAGACCGGCAAGACCGCCATCGCCCTGGACACCATCCTCAACCAGAAGGCCGCCTGGGACACCGGCGACCCGGCCCAGCAGGTGCGCTGCATCTACGTCGCCACCGGCCAGAAGGGCTCGACCATCGCCTCGGTGCGCGCCACCCTCGAGGAGCGCGGCGCCCTGGAGTACACGACGATCATCGCCTCCCCGGCCTCCGACCCCGCCGGCTTCAAGTACCTGTCGCCGTACACCGGCTCCGCCATCGGCCAGCACTGGATGTACGCCGGCAAGCACGTCCTCATCGTCTTCGACGACCTGTCCAAGCAGGCCGAGGCCTACCGCGCCGTCTCCCTGCTCCTGCGCCGTCCGCCGGGCCGCGAGGCCTACCCGGGTGACGTCTTCTACCTGCACTCGCGCCTGCTGGAGCGCTGCGCCAAGCTCTCCGACGAGCTCGGCGCCGGCTCGATGACCGGCCTGCCGATCATCGAGACGAAGGCCAACGACGTCTCGGCATACATCCCGACCAACGTCATCTCCATCACCGACGGCCAGATCTTCCTGCAGTCGGACCTGTTCAACTCCAACCAGCGTCCCGCCGTCGACGTCGGCGTCTCCGTCTCGCGAGTCGGAGGCTCCGCCCAGATCAAGGCGATGAAGAAGGTCGCCGGCACGCTCAAGATCACGCTCGCGCAGTACCGCTCGATGCAGGCCTTCGCGATGTTCGCCTCCGACCTGGACGCCGCCACCCGCCAGCAGCTCACCCGCGGTGAGCGCCTCATGGAGCTGCTCAAGCAGCCCCAGTTCACGCCCTACCCCGTCGAGGAGCAGGTCGTCAGCGTCTGGACCGGCACCAACGGCTACCTCGACGACCTCGAGGTAGCCGAGGTCCTGCCCTTCGAGGAGTCCCTCCTGGGCTACCTGCGCCGCAGCTCCACCGTGCTCGCCACCATCCGTGAGACCGGACAGCTCACCGAGGAGACCGAGGAGCGCCTGCGCGCCGACGTCGAGGCCTTCCGCGCGTCCTACGCGGCCGGCGGCCGCCTGCTCCCGGGCGAGGTCTCCCTCGAGGAGGACGAGGCCCCCGCTGAGCGCACGGCCGAGCGGATCGTCCGCAAGAGGGGCTGACGTGGCAGGCAACCAGCGTGTCTACAAGCAGCGCATCCGGTCCACCCAGACCCTTCAGAAGGTCTTCCGGGCGATGGAGCTCATCGCCTCGTCCCGGATCGGTGCCGCGCGCCGCGACGCGCAGGGGGCGGGGCCCTACGACCACGCCCTGAGCCAGGCCGTCGCCGCCGTCGGCACCTACGCCCACCTCGACCACCCCATCACCCGGGAGCGCACCGACACCCGGCGCGTGGCGGTGCTCGTCGTCACCTCCGACCGCGGCATGGCGGGCGCCTACTCGGCCACCGTCCTGCGCGAGTCCGAGCGGCTCATCGAGCAGCTCATCGAGGAGGGCAAGGAGCCGGTGGTCTTCACCTCCGGGCGCCGCGCCGCCTCCTACTTCGCCTTCCGCGGCCGGCCGGTCGAGTTCTCCTGGACGGGCGAGTCGGACCGCCCCACCCCCGAGGTCATCGACTCGGTCTCCTCCCTCCTGCTGGAGTACTTCCTTGCCCCCGTCGAGGCCGGCGGCGTGGCAGAGGTCCACATCGTCTTCACGCGCTACGTGTCGATGGTCTCCCAGGTCCCCGAGGTGCGCCGCATGCTGCCGCTGACCGTCGTCGACGTCGACGGGCCCGGCGAGCTCAACCGCGAGGACATCGCCGCCGGCACCGAGGGCCAGCGCGCCGAGCTGACCGGCGCCTCACCCATCTACGAGTTCGAGCCCAGCGCCGAGCGGGTGCTCGACGCCCTGCTCACCCGCTACGTCTCCAGCCGCATCCGCAACGCCCTGCTCCAGGCCGCCGCCTCCGAGCTCGCCAGCAGGCAGCAGGCCATGCACACGGCGACGGACAACGCCGAGGAGCTCATCAACACCTACACCCGCCTGGCCAACGCGGCCCGACAGGGCGACATCACCCAGGAGATCACGGAGATCGTCTCGGGAGCCGACGCCCTGGGCGTCGAGTAGCCGCCACAGACCACACGGGAGCCACGGCCCCCTGCCCCACCCACACGGACACGGAAGAACGCATCATGGCTGAGACCACCACCGCCACCGGGCGCATCACCCGGATCATCGGCGCCGTCGTCGACATCGAGTTCCCGCCGGACGCCATCCCCGCGATGTACAACGCCCTCAAGACCACCGTCCGGGGCACCGGCGAGGGCGAGGAGGACCACGAGATCACCCTCGAGGTCGCCCAGCACCTGGGCGACAACATCGTGCGGGCCATCTCCCTCAAGCCCACCGACGGCCTCGTGCGCGGCACCGAGGTGCGCGACACCGGCTCCCCGATCACCGTGCCCGTCGGCGACGTCACCAAGGGCCACGTCTTCAACGTCACCGGCGAGGTCCTCAACCTCAAGGAGGGCGAGACGCTCGAGGTGACCGAGCGCTGGCCCATCCACCGCCAGCCCCCGGCCTTCGACCAGCTCGAGGCCAAGGAGCAGATGTTCGAGACCGGCATCAAGGTCATCGACCTGCTCACCCCCTACGTCCAGGGCGGCAAGATCGGCCTCTTCGGCGGCGCCGGCGTCGGCAAGACGGTCCTCATCCAGGAGATGATCCAGCGTGTGGCCCAGAACCACGGCGGTGTCTCCGTGTTCGCCGGCGTCGGCGAGCGCACCCGCGAGGGCAACGACCTCATCGTCGAGATGGACGAGGCGGGCGTCTTCGACAAGACCGCCCTCGTCTTCGGCCAGATGGACGAGCCGCCGGGCACCCGCCTGCGCGTGGCCCTGAGCGCCCTGACGATGGCGGAGTACTTCCGCGACGTCCAGCACCAGGACGTGCTGCTGTTCATCGACAACATCTTCCGCTTCACCCAGGCCGGCTCCGAGGTCTCCACGCTGCTGGGACGCATGCCCTCCGCCGTCGGCTACCAGCCCAACCTCGCCGACGAGATGGGCCAGCTCCAGGAGCGCATCACCTCCGCCGGCGGGCACTCGATCACCTCCCTGCAGGCCATCTACGTGCCCGCGGACGACTACACGGACCCGGCCCCGGCGACCACCTTCGCGCACCTGGACGCCACCACCGAGCTCAGCCGCGAGATCGCCTCCCGGGGCATCTACCCGGCCGTGGACCCGCTGGCCTCCTCCTCGCGCCTGCTCGCCCCCGAGTTCGTCGGCAAGGAGCACTACGAGGTCGCCACCCGGGTCAAGTCCATCCTCCAGAAGAACAAGGAGCTGCAGGACATCATCGCCATCCTCGGCGTCGACGAGCTCTCCGAGGAGGACAAGGTCACCGTCAACCGCGCCCGCCGCATCGAGCAGTTCCTCAGCCAGAACACCTACATGGCGGAGAAGTTCACGGGCGTGCCCGGCTCGACGGTCCCCCTGACGGAGACCATCGAGGCCTTCAGGCGCATCGCCGACGGCGACTACGACCACGTCCCCGAGCAGGCCTTCTTCAACATCGGCGGCATCGAGGACCTCGAGCGCCGGGCCGCCGAGCTCGCGGGCGCCTGAGCACGGGTGGCACGCAGATGAGCTCCTCCCGCACGCTCGTAGTCGAGGTCGTCTCCCGGCGCGGCGGCACCGCCTTCGCCGGCCGGGCCGCCAGCGTCTCGGTGCCGCTGGACGACGGCGAGCTGGGCGTCCTGCCCGGGCGCCAGCCGATCCTCGCCCTCCTGGGGCGCGGCGCCGTGCGCGTGACGCTGGCCGACGGCACCACCGAGCGCATCGAGGTCGCCGGCGGCTTCTGCTCGGTGGACCACGACGTCGTCACCGTCGCCGCGGACCGCACCGGGGACGAGATCACCGGCACCGCCGCCGACTTCGACCTCATGGCCGAGCACGTGGTGGACACCGCCTCCGAGGACCTGGACTGACATGGCGACGGCCGGGTGGTGCGCGCTGGGGCTGGTCGCCCTCGTGCTGCTGCTCGCCGTCGCCTTCCTCCTGAGGATCCGGGTCCTGGCCTCCAGCGTGGGCTCCTTCGAGTGCGCGCTGCGCCCGGCGGGGACCGCCCGGCTCATGAGCGGGGTCGCCGCCTTCGGGGACGAGGCCATCACCTGGCACCGGCTTGTGTCCCTCAGCCCCTGGCCGCGCTACCGCATGGCCCGAGAGGTCTTCGAGATCAACGAGTCCCACCCGCGGGGCGCGGACGGGCGGGTCATCGACGTCAGCTGCACGGTCGGCGGCCAGAGGCTCGAGCTGGCGATGCTCGAGGACTCCCACTCGGCGCTCGTGGCCTGGCTCGAGTCCGCCGCTCCCAGCCAGCCGCGGCTGTTCTGAGCGCGGTCCGCCGGGAGAACGAGGCGGGCCGGGTGGGTCGGGACCCGTGCCCGGGGCGTCCGGGGGCCGGCCCGGCAGCCGGTAGGCTGCGCGGGTGCGCGTCGTCATTGCCTCCTGCTCCGTGGACTACTCCGGCCGCCTGGACGCCCACCTGCCCCAGGCGCGCCGCCTCATCATGGTCAAGGCCGACGGCTCGGTCCTCGTCCACTCCGACGGCGGCTCCTACAAGCCGCTGAACTGGATGAGCCCGCCCGCGCGGCTGAGCGAGGTCGAGCCCGACGAGGAGGACCTCGAGGCCGGCGTCACCGCCCGCTGGGAGGTGCGGGCCGCCAAGAGCGACGACCGCCTCGTCATCCGGATCTTCGAGGTCGTCTCCGACTCCAGTGTGGACCTCGGCGTCGACCCGGGCCTGACCAAGGACGGCGTGGAGGCCCACCTGCAGGAGCTGCTGGCGGACCAGCCCGAGGTGCTGGGAGCCGGCTGGCACACCGTGCGCCGCGAGCACCCCACGCCCATCGGGCCCGTCGACCTGCTCGTGCGCGACGCTGACGGCGGCTCCTGGGCCGTGGAGGTCAAGCGCGTGGGCGGCATCGACGGCGTCGAGCAGCTCACCCGCTACCTCAGCATGCTCGAGCGCGACCCCCTGCTCGCCCCCGTGCGCGGGGTCTTCGCCGCCCAGACCATCAAGCCGCAGGCCCGCGTGCTCGCTGAGGACCGTGGCATCCGCTGCGTCGTGCTCGACTACGACGCCATGCGCGGCCTCGACGACCCCACGACCCGCCTCTTCTGAGGCGTCGTCGCCTCCGACGCACCGACGCCACGGCAGGAGCCTCCCGTGCCCGCACCCTCGACCACCGCAGCCGCCTCCACCACCCCGACCGCCTCAGTCACCGGCTCGCCGTCGGCCGCCCTGCGGGAGGTGTCCCTGCTGCGCATCGTCGCCCAGGGCCTCGTGAGCGCCACGAGCGCGCCCGACGTCGCCGAGGCGGTGCGGCGCCAGCTGGCCATCCAGGGCCAGCAGGTCTCCGCCGTCCCGCACGCCCTGCTCTCGCGCACCACGGGCACCCGGATGGCCGAGGTCGAGCGGGCCTTCGCCTCCGGCCGGCTCGTGCGCTCCTGGCCCATGCGCGGCACGGTCCACATCACCACGGCCGAGGACCACCACTGGTTGCGCGAGGCCCTCGCCCACCGCACCGACTCGTGGGCTGCGGCCTCATGGCAGCACCTGGGACTCACCCCCGCCGACGTCGACCGGGCCGGCGAGACGGCGCTCGCTCTCATCGCCGAGGAGGGACCGCTCACCCGCTCCCGGCTCATGGGGGCCTGGGGCGAGACCGGTCTGCTGGGCGCTGTCGGGGAGGCGGCATCCGCCACCAGCGCCGGGCGGCGGCGCCACCTCCTCGTGCACCTGCACCGCCTCGGCGTCCTGGTCCAGGGGCCGCGCGGCACCAACGAGCACCTCGTCGTCGACGCCCGCAGCCTGCCGGCAGCCTCGACCGGACCGGGCGGGGCGAACGGGGCCCGCCGCGGCTCCGACGGTCACCGTGCCGCCCTGGCGGAGATCGCGCGCCGCTACGCCACGAGCCACGGCCCGGTGACGGCGGCGGACCTGTCGCGCTGGACGACCCTCCCCCTGGGGGAGGCCGTGCGGGCGCTGGAGGACGCCCTCGAGATGACGAACGCTGCCGGCTACGCGGCGGGGGAGGTGCGCGCCGCTGAGCGCGGGCTCGTGCCCCTGAGCCGTGCCCGGGTGGAGGAGGGGCCCCGCGGTGGCCTCGTCGTGACGGGGGCCGGGGGCGCGGCGGCGCCGTCGGCGCGCGAGCGCGCCACGACCCTCTACCTGCGCGCGGACCTGCCGGACCTGCTGGAGGCCTCACGGCGCCAGGCCCGCGCCACGCTCTTCCTCCCCTCCTTCGACGAGCTGCACGTGGGTTACAAGGACCGCAGCTGCCTGACGGATGAGGCGGGTGAGCGGCTCATCTGCCCGGGGGCCAACGGCATGTTCCGGCCACTGCTCGTCGACCGTGGGCGCGTGGTTGCGGTGCGGCCGGTGGGGCAGGGGCTCATCTGGGACCGGTCGGTGCGGCGCTCGGCGCGCCTGGAGACGGACGTGGAGCGGGCGGTGGGGCGCATGGAGAGGCGGCTGTCCTCCTGAGGCGCCGCGTGCTCCACGCCCCTCGCGTGGGCCCTTCCCACCAGTAGGCATCAGACGTCAGACAACTCGTGGTCGGGAGGCGTATGCTCGCCCCATGAGCACCGTCGCTTTCACCGGCCGAGTCGTCACCCCCTTCCAGATCATCGAGGACGGCGCCGTCGTCCTCTCCGGCTCCCACATCGCGTGGGTCGGCCCCTCCGAGGACGCCGAGCGCTTCGGCTTCACCGAGGCCATGGCCGGCGCCACCCCCGCCCCCGAGGGCGGCTACCTCCTGCCCGGCCTCGTGGACGTGCACTGCCACGGCGGCGGCGGCGAGTCCTTCCCCAACGCCGAGACCCCCGAGCAGGCCATGGTCAGCGTCCTCGAGCACCGCCGCCACGGCACCACCAGCCTCGTCGCCTCCTGCGTCACCGCAGCCCCGGACGTCCTCAAGGAGCGCACCAAGGTCCTGGCGGACCTGTGCGACGCCGGAGAGCTCGCCGGCATCCACTTCGAGGGCCCCTTCGTCTCCCACGAGCGCTGCGGCGCCCAGGACCCCACCTACATCATCGACCCCGACGCCGCCCTGACCCGCGAGCTCATCGAGCTCGGCCGCGGCCACGTCGCCACCATGACCATCGCCCCGGAGAAGCCCGGCATCACGGGCGACGACGGCGTCGTCGCCGCCCTCATCGAGGGCGGGGCCCTGCCCTCCTTCGGGCACACCGACTCCGAGGCCGCCCCTGTGCGCGCCGGCATGGCCGACGCCTCTGAGCGCATCCGCGCCCGCGTCGAGGCCGGCCTGCCCGTGCGCTCGGGCCGCTCGACCGCCACCCACCTGTTCAACGGCATGCGCCCCATGCACCACCGCGCCCCCGGCCCGGTCCCGGAGTTCCTGGCGGCCGCCGTCAGCGGCGACTGCGTCCTGGAGATGATCGGCGACGGCACCCACCTGAGCCCGGCCATCGTCCTCGACATGTTCGAGACGCTGGGGCGCGAGAACGTCGTCCTCGTCACCGACGCCATGGCCGCCGCCGGCATGGCCGACGGCGACTACGTCCTGGGCCCGGCGTCCGTCAAGGTCGAGGACGGGGTCGCCTACGTGGCCGGCACGGACACCATCGCCGGTGGCACCGCCCACCTCATCGACGTCGTCCGCACGACCTGGAAGGGCGGGGTCGACCTCGTCGACGCCGTCTTCGCCGCCTCCTGCCAGGGCGCCGAGATCCTCGGCGACGACTCCGTGGGCGCCCTCGAGCCGGGCATGTGGGCCGATGTCGTCGTCACCGACGCCGACCTGCGCCCCGTGACCGTCGTGCGCCGCGGCGAGACGGTGGTCTGATCCGGCGTTGCCCGTCCCCGTGGTGGGGGCGGGGCGCTCGGCGCGGACGGTTGCACGCTCATGTGAGGCACGTGATTCGAGCGATCCGGGGTTTTCGCTGGTGTCACGCGGTTCGGCCGCCGATGCCGACTGCGGTCGCCGACGCTCCCACGTGCGTGAGCGACCGGCGCGCACATGGGATCTGAAGGGCGCGACAACGAACGAGAGAATCGCGCGGTCATGCCCCAGCTACTGACCGGCGCGCACCTCGGTGAGGCTGCCGTCGACGACGTCGTAGACGAAGCCCCGGGCCGTCGCGCCCGCGGGGACGTGCGGGTCCCGGGCCAGCGAGGCCAGGGCCCGGCGCAGGTCCTCCTCGAGGTCGGCGAAGCCACCAGGGCGCCAGGTGGGACGCTGCCCGGTGGCCTCGGTGAGCGCGGACAGGAGGGCCTCGTCGTCCAGGCCGTGCATCCCGCAGTCCGTGTGGCGCACGAGGAGGACCTCCTCCACGCCCAGCGCGTGCTGGGCCACGGCCAGGGAGCGGCGCACGTCCTCGGTGACCAGGCCCCCGGCGTTGCGGATGACGTAGGCCTCCCCGGCGCGCAGGCCGAACAGGCTCATGACGTCGAGACGGCGGTCCATGCAGGCGACGACAGCCACGCGCGCGCCTGCGCCCCGGGCAGGGGTGAAGGCCTCGGCATGGCGGCGCGCGGCCTCGAGCATGGAGGCGCTGGTCACCCCGCCGTCGCCCGGCGTGTGGTCGCTCGTGCCCGCGGGGCGGGCCCGACCGGTGCTGTGAGACGGCGGGGTGGGCATCACGTGGTCCTCCTGGGCGGGGGCGGTGGTTGGGGCCAGCCTGCCACGTGGGCGGCCCCGCGGGCGCACGACCACGGGAGGGCGCCTGCAAGGCCGGGGCGCAGGCTGGCGCCCCGGCCCCCTGCTCAGCGCCTTCTTGGGGTGCGCAGGCGTACCAGGTCGGCGAAGGACTGCGTCCAGGTGGCCAGGAACCTCTGCGTGTCGGGGCGGGTGAGGTTGCCCTCCTCGTCGAGGAAGGAGCCCGTGGAGCCGAGGAAGGCCTCGGGCTGGCCCGTCATCGGCATGTCGAAGTAGCTCAGGGCCAGGCGCAGGTTCTTGTGCGCGCTGTAACCGCCCATGCGCCCGACCGAGTGGCTGACGATGCCCGCGGGCAGGTCGAGCCACACGCTCTCGCCGTTGGGCTTGGAGCCGACGTCGACGGCGTTCTTGAGGCAGGCGGGCACGGTGTGGTTGTTCTCCGGGGTGACGAACAGGACGCCGTTGGCACCCGCCAGGGCCCAGCGGAAACGCTGGTACTGCTCAGGAAGGGGCTTGTCCTCGACCGCCGGGTCGTCGTAGTCGGCGTCGTAGAGCGGCAGGCCGCCGATCTCGACGACCTCGGTCTCGAAGCCCGGGGGCAGCATGTCCGCCACCACGCGGGCGATGGCCCGTGAGCGCGAGCGGCGTCGCAGACTGCCGAGGATGACGGCGACGTGCAGGGGACGGTCGTAGGTCGGTGCGCTCGTCATGTCACAGCTCCCAGTCGTCGTCGTCGGTCTCCTCGGTCCGCCCGATGACGTAGGAGGAGCCGGAGCCGGAGAAGAAGTCGTGGTTCTCGTCCGCGCTGGGGGACAGGGCGGCCAGGACAGCGGGGCTGACCTGGGTCTGCGAGGAGTCGAAGGGGGCGTCGTAGCCCAGGTTCATGAGGGCCTTGTTGGCGTTGTAGCGCACGAAGGCGGCGACGTCGTCCATGAGGCCGAAGGGCTCGTAGAGCTGGCCGGAGTAGTCGAGCTCGAGCTGGTAGAGCTCATGCATGAGGCCGTGGGTGAAGTCGTGCATCTGTGCGACCCGGTGGGGCTTGGACTCGAGGCTGCGCTGGTACTTGTAGCCGGAGTAGTAGCCGTGCACCGCCTTGTCCCGCAGGATGAGGCGGACCATGTCGGCGGTGTTGGTCAGCGTCGCGTGCACCGACAGGTACAGGGGCAGGTAGAAGCCGGCGTAGAGCAGCAGGGAGGACAGCAGGGTCGAGGAGGCCTTGCGCTTGAGGGGGTCGTCGCCCTCGTAGTGGACGAGGACCTTCTTGGCGCGCTCCTGCAGGACGTCGTTGCCGACGGCCCACCTGTAGGCGTCGTCGATCTCCTGGCTCGAGCACAGGGTGGAGAACACCGAGGAGTAGGAGCGGGCGTGGATGGCCTGCATGAAGGCGATGTTCGTGTACACGGCCTCCTCGTGCTCGGTCTGGGCGTCCTGGATCTGGCTGACCTCGCCGACGCTGGCCTGGACCGTGTCGAGGAGGGTCAGGCCGGTGAACACGCGCATGACGAGGGTCCGCCACTCGGGGTCGAGCTCGCGCCAGGAGGGTTGGTCGTTGGACAGGGGGACCTTCTCGGGCAGCCAGAAGTTGGCGGTGAGGCGGTTCCACACCTCGAGGTCCTTGGGGTCCTGCAGGAGGTTCCAGTTGACGGGGCGGATGCGGGCCGTGGGGTCGCGGTGGAAGCCGCGCGGTGTGACGGACCAGGCGGTGTAGGGCAGGTGCTCGCTGCTGCTCGGGACAGGGGCTGTCGGCATGGTGGTCTCCTGGTGTGGTGTGTGCTGGTGGTGAGTGGTCAGGCGGCGAGGGGGCTCGTCGCCCAGAAGCGCTCGAGCCCCTGGCGGACCGTGGCGACATCGTCGTCCGTCCCCAGCAGCTCGAAGCGGTACATGTCGGGGACGTGGCACTTGCCGGCGATGATGGGGCCGGCCGCGCAGTAGGCGGTGCCGAAGTTGGTGTTGCCCGACGAGATGACGCCGCGCAGGAGACGGCGGTTGGCCGGGATGTTGAGGAACTGCGCGACCTGGCGCGGCAGGGCCTTGGAGAGGTCGCCGCCGCCGTAGGTGGGCACGAGGATGACGTAGGGGCGGCTGACCTGGATCATCCCCTCAGTGCGGGGGCGCAGCGGGATGCGGGTGGCGGGCCGTCCCACGCGCTGGACGAAGCGGTGGGTGTTCTGTGAGGCGCTGGAGAAGTAGACGAGGTCGTGGGACTCGTCCTCGGGCAGGACGGTGACGGCCGACGGCGTGGCGGGGCTGGGC
The DNA here is from genome assembly GCF_023369555.1 of Actinomyces sp. AC-20-1. Lineage (GTDB taxonomy): Bacteria > Actinomycetota > Actinomycetes > Actinomycetales > Actinomycetaceae > Actinomyces. The sequence goes on from NZ_JACJVC010000007.1 coordinate 96,048, forward strand.
ATGGGAGCACGACTCCTTCCGGGCGGTGCTGAGGACCTTCTGGCGCCCAGACACAACATCTGGTGGGGTGCTGACCTGTTGGGCGCAAGATCTAGTAGTAGCAGGTTTGCCGCCAATGCTCGATGAGGCGAAGAGTGAAGTACGTCTACACGAACTTTTGAGAATGTGATCGCGTCATGAGCCAGCACTGATCAGTGCCGGGCCGCTGGGCTCAGGGAGCCCGGGACGGCTCCGGCGAGATCAGCACGCGCTCGCAGTCCTCACGGCTCAGCGTCAGCCGCCGCCCGTCCTCGGCACCACCGTCGTCATCGGTGGCGCTGACGACGCTGACGACGGCGACGTCCTCGAAGGGGGAGGAGGGCTCCACCACGACCAGGGTCCCTAGCCCGACCCCCGCCTCGCGCAGGCGGCGCAGAAGCCCGGCGTCGCGGTCGTCGACCCGGCGCACGCGCAGGCGCTCGCCCGCACCCGCGTCCGCGAGCGGAGCCAGGCCCAGGTGCTCGACCGCGCCGTCCGCCGAGGGGATCGGGTCGCCGTGAGGGTCGAGGCGGGGGAAGCCGAGCGCGGCGTCGATGCGCTCGACCATGAGCGCGGACACCGTGTGCTCGATCGCGTCGGCCTCGGCGTGCACCTCGTCCCAGGCGTAGCCCAGCGTCCTCACGAGGAAGAGCTCGAGCAGCCGGTGGCGCCTGACGAGCGCGAGCGCCTGCGCCACCCCCTGCTCGGTCAGGGTGACGGAGCCGTAGGGGGCGCGCTCGATGAGCCCGGCCGCCTGCAGCCGCCTGAGCGCGTCGGAGACCGTCGAGGGGCGCACCCCGGTGCGGGCGGCGAGGTCGCCCGGCGCAGTGGGGGACCCGGACCACTCCTGCAGGGTCCACAGGGTCTTGAGGTACTCCTCGTTGCTCGCGCTCAGGCCGCCGCGTGCCACACGGGCCCCTCAGGCGAAGACGACCGTGCGCCGGCCGTTGAGCAGCACGCGGTGCTCGGCGTGCCACTTGACGGCCTGCGCCAGGACCCGGCGCTCGACGTCCTGGCCCTTGCGCTGCAGCACGAGGGCGGAGTCGGCGTGCGAGGCGCGGGTGACGTCCTGCTCGATGATGGGGCCCTCGTCCAGGTCCTCGGTGACGTAGTGGGCGGTGGCCCCGATGAGCTTGACCCCGCGCTCGTGGGCCTGGTGGTACGGCTTGGCGCCCTTGAAGGACGGCAGGAAGGAGTGGTGGATGTTGATGACGTTGCCGTGCAGGCGCGCGCACAGGGCGGGGGAGAGGATCTGCATGTAGCGGGCCAGGACGACGAGCTCGACGCCCAGCTCCTCCACCAGCCGCAGCAGCTCGGCCTCGGCGGCCTCCTTGGTCTCCCGGGTCACGGGGACGCAGTGGAAGGGGACCTCGTAGAACTCGGCGACGTCCCGCAGTGTCTCGTGGTTGCCGACGACGCCGACCACCTCGATGGGCAGGCCCTGGCTCTTGGCGCGAAAGAGCAGGTCGGACAGGCAGTGGCCCTCCTTGGACACCATGAGCAGGGTCCGCACGCGCCGGTCGGCCTCGTCCAGGGCCCAGGTCATCTCGTAGGTGGTGGCCAGCTCGGCGAGGTCCGCCTCGAGCTCGCTGCGCGGCACGCGGGTGAGGACCGCCACGCGCATGAAGAACAGGCCGGTCTCGTCGTCGCCGTACTGCTGGGACTCGGTGATGTTGCCCCCGCGGCGGGCGAGCGCGCCGGTGACGGCGTGGACGATGCCGGGACGGTCCGGGCAGGACAGGGTGAGGACGAGGTGCTGCGCGTCGGCCGCGGTGCCGGCCGCGGCGGGGGAAGCGGAGATGGTCATGGCCAGAGGGTAGCCGCCGCGTGCGGGCGCGCCGAGCCGGGGTGCCGTCCGGGGCGCTGCGTGCCCCGGACGGGCTGCGCGGGCCGGACCGCCCCACGGCCTTGGGGTGGCCCCGGGGGTCGCCGTCGGTCATCCCATGAGGGGGCGGGCCGACGGCGGCCGACCCGCTGAGGGGATGGTCGCCGTCGGCCCGTGGCGCGACAGGGCGCCGGGTGCCTGCGCTGCGGCGCCGGTCAGCCCTGGCGGGCCTTGAGGTGGGGGTTCTTCTTGTTGATGACGTAGGTGTGCCCGCGGCGTCGGACCACCTTCGAGCCGGGCTGGCGGGCGAGCGAGCGGATCGAGGCTCGGACCTTCATGTGCTCCTCCTGGGGTGCGGGGGTAGTGGGGTGTGGTCGCGCCTGCGGCGGTCTCAGCGCGTGCGGCGGCCGTAGCGGCGCTCGAAGCGCTCGACCCGTCCGGCCGTGTCGAGGACGCGGCCCCTGCCGGTCCAGAACGGGTGCGAGGCGCTGGAGACGTCGACGTCGACGACGGGGTAGGTGTGCCCGTCCTCCCACTCGATGGTCTGCCCCGGCGGGACGCGCGGAGCGAGGGTCGAGCGGGTGAGGAAGGCGAAGTCGGCGGCCTTGTCGCGGAAGACGACGGGGCTGTACTCGGGGTGGATGCCGGGGCGCATGGTGCTCCTACGGGTCGTGGCTGTGCTCTGTGGCGTTCAGCGGCGTTCGGTGGCGTTCGGTGGTGGGGCGGCGGTGCTGGGCGGCCGTCACCAGGACGACTTGGTGATGCCGGGCAGCTCGCCGCGCAGGACCATCTGGCGGAAGCGCACCCGGGAGGTGCCTGTGACGGCGAGGTAGCCGCGCGGGCGGCCGTCGACGACATCCCGGTTGCGCAGGCGGGTGGGGGAGGCGTCGCGGGGCAGGGCGTGCAGCGCGCGCATGGCGGCGGCGCGCTCCTCGGCGCTCAGGTGCGGGCTGGTGCTGGCGCGCTTGAGCTCGGCCCTGCGCTCGGCGTAGCGGGCGACGACCTCGCGGCGCTGGGCGTCGCGGGCGATCTTGGACCTCTTGGCCATCAGCGGGACTCCTTGAACTCGACGTGGCGGCGCACGACGGGGTCGAACTTGCGCAGGACGAGGCGGTTGGGCGTGTTGCGCCGGTTCTTGCGGGTGACGTAGGTGTAGCCGGTGCCGGCGGTGGAGACCATCTTGATGATGGGGCGCAGGTCCTTGGTGCGGGCCGCCATCACAGACGCTCCCCCCGGGCGAGCATGCGGGCCACGGCGACGTCGATGCCGATCTTGTCGATGGTCCTGATCCCCTTGGCGGACACCGTCAGGCGCACGGTGCGGCCCAGGGAGGGCACCCAGTAGCGCTTGGTCTGGAGGTTGGGGTCCCAGCGGCGGCTCGTGCGCCGGTGGGAGCGGGAGACGCTCTTGCCGAAGACCGACTTGGCTCCTGTGACTTGGCAGTAGGTGGTCATGGCGGCACAATAGAGAATGATTCTCATCATTATCAAGTTGGAGCCAGGTATGCCCCGTCACGCCCTCGTCCTCGTCAGCACCGTCGAGCCCCTGCTGCGCGACCTCGCCGCCCTCACCCTCGGGCCCGAGGCCCCCGCCCTCATCCAGGTCGACGTCCTCGCCTGCGCCACCGCCTGCGACGACCCCGCCGACAACGGCGCCCCCGCCGTCCGCCTCCAGGGCGAGGCCGGCGTCCTCGACGTCCCCATGGAGCGCGAGTGCTGGACCTGCTCCGTGCGCGAGACCCTCCTGAGCGTCGCCGCCGAGAGGGCCGACGGCGACGGCTGGTCGGGCGGGGCCGATGACGCGGGCGGGTCCGACGACGACGGCCGGGAGGACACCGCTGCCGCCGTCCCCGAGGGCACCACCGTCATCCTCCTGCCTCCCGGCCTCGAGCTCGTCCACCTCGTGCCCGCCCTGGCGACCGCGCTCGCCGAGCACGTGCCCGGGGCCCGTCTCGCCGGCGTCGTCCACGTCATCGACGCCTCCACCGCCGCCTCCACGCTCCTCGAGCACCACCCGCTCAGCGAGGTCCTGGCCCATCTCGCCCCCGGCGACGAGCGCTGCAGCGGGGAGGTCCACATGAACGCCCTCGGCTACGCCGACCTCGTCCTGCGCCTGGGCGAGGACCCCGTCGGCTCCGACCTCATCGAGCACCTGCGCCCCCACGACACCCTCCTCCTGCCGGGGCTCGACAGCCCGGTCCTGGCCGAGGCCCTCGCCGTCGACCACGACGCCCAGGCCGCCCTGGCCCGCGTCCACCCCGCCACCACCCGGGCCTGGGGCGGCCCCGACGACCACGGCGTGCGCACCCTCGACCTGTCCTCCGACCTGCCCTTCCACCCCGGGCGGCTGCGCGAGCTCGTCGGGGACCTCGCCGGCAGGGGACTGCTCGCCCGCGGCTGCTTCTGGGTCCCCACGCGCCCCGGACGCGTCTGCGCCTGGGAGGTCGCCGGAGGCGTCGTCTCCGTGGGCGACGCCGGCACCTGGGGTCAGGCGGGCGACGGCACCGCCCGCAGCCACCTCGTCGTCACCGGCCTCGCCGACGACGCCGAGTGCGAGGCCGTGAGCCGGGCCTTCTCCCGCATCCTCCTGCGCTCCGACGAGCTCGTCGAGGCTCTCGCCTGGCCGCGCTACCCCGACGGGCTCGAGGACTGGCTCGGCGTCGCCGAGGCCTGAGGACCCGGGCGGCCGAGGGGCCCGGGGAGGCTGAGGGGCCCGGCCGGCGCCCGTCCGCGCCCCGCCGGACGGCCCCGGCAGCACCACCACCCGGCGCGGGCTAGCATGGGCCACGCCGTCGCGACTGGCGCAGGTGGGCCAACCACCGGGGAGCGGCGGTGCTGCCGGGCCACCGGCAAGGAGCAGTTGGTCGCCCGCCTGGGCCGATGCCGCAGCCGCCGGCGCACCACGCCGGCGAAGTCCGGACACCAAGGAGAAGCATGACCGCCCCCACGACCCTCAACACCATGCCCCTGGCGCAGTTCGACCCCGAGATCGCCGCCGTCCTCGACGGCGAGCTCGCCCGCCAGCGCGGCACCCTCGAGATGATCGCCTCGGAGAACTTCGTGCCCCGCGCCGTCCTCCAGGTCCAGGGGTCCGTGCTCACCAACAAGTACGCCGAGGGCTACCCCGCCAAGCGCTACTACGGCGGCTGCGAGGTCGTCGACGTCGCCGAGTCCCTGGCCATCGAGCGCGCCCTGGCCGTCTTCGGCGGCGACTACGCCAACGTCCAGCCGCACGCCGGCGCCCAGGCCAACGCCGCCGTCCTGCACGCCCTGGCCGACCCCGGCGACACCATCCTCGGCCTCGCCCTTCCCCACGGCGGCCACCTCACCCACGGCATGAGGATCAACTTCTCCGGCCGCCTCTACCGCGCCACCGCCTACGGCGTGGACGAGACCACCCACCGCATCGAGATGGACCAGGTGCGCGAGGCCGCCCTGCGCGAGCGCCCCAAGGTCATCATCGCCGGCTGGTCCGCCTACCCCCGCCACCTCGACTTCGAGGCCTTCCGCTCCATCGCCGACGAGGTCGGCGCCTACCTGTGGACGGACATGGCGCACTTCGCCGGCCTCGTCGCCGCCGGCCTGCACCCCAGCCCCGTGCCCCACTCCGACGTCGTGTCCACCACCGTGCACAAGACCATCGGCGGGCCGCGCTCCGGCATGATCCTGTCCAGCCGCGGTGAGGCGCTGGGCAAGAGGCTCGACTCCGCCGTCTTCCCCGGCCAGCAGGGCGGCCCGCTCATGCACGTCGTCGCCGCCAAGGCCGTCGCCATGCGGATCGCCCAGACCGACGAGTTCCGCGACCGCCAGGCCCGCACCATCGAGGGTGCGGCGATCCTCGCCGAGCGCCTGCTCGCCGACGACGTGCGCGCCGCCGGCATCAGCCTCGTCACCGGGGGAACGGACGTCCACCTCGTGCTCGTGGACCTGCGCGAGGCCGCCCTCGACGGCCAGCAGGCCGAGGACCTCCTCCACGCCGCGGGCATCACCGTCAACCGCAACGCCGTCCCCTTCGACCCGCGCCCCGCGCGCGTGACCTCCGGCCTGCGCATCGGCACCCCGGCCCTGGCCACCCGCGGCTTCGGCGCCGCCGAGTTCACCGAGGTCGCGGACATCATCGCCACCGCCCTCGTCGCCGGTGCCGCCGGACGGGCCGACGACGAGCTGCTCGCAGGCCTGCGCGCGCGCGTCGAGGCCCTGACCGAGGCCTTCCCGCTCTACGACGGGCTCGAGCAGTGAGGGCCCCCTGGACGGGCGCCGCACGGGTCCTGGACGGGACCGCCGCGGCCGGCGCCATCAAGGCCGAGCTGAGGCAGCGGGTGGACGCCCTGCGCGCGCGCGGCGTCGTGCCGGGCCTGGGCACCGTGCTCGTCGGTGAGGACCCCGGCAGCGTGCGCTACGTGGCTGGCAAGCACGCCGACTGCGCCGAGGTCGGCATCGAGTCCATCCGCGTGGACCTGCCCGCCACGGCCACCCAGGCCGAGGTCGAGGCGGCTGTCGACCGGCTCAACGAGGACCCGGCCTGCACCGGCTACATCGTCCAGCTGCCGCTGCCCCGGGGCATCGACACCAACGCCGTGCTCGAGCGCATCGACCCGGACAAGGACGCCGACGGCCTGCACCCGACCAACCTCGGGCGCCTCGTCCTGCGCGGCAGCGAGCCCATCACCTCGCCGCTGCCCTGCACGCCGCGCGGGTGCCTCGAGCTCCTCACCCGCCACGGCATCGACCTGGCGGGCAAGGACGTGTGCGTCGTCGGGCGCGGCGTGACGGTCGGCCGCTCCATCGGGCTGCTGCTCATGCGCAAGGACGTCAACGCCACCGTCGACGTCTGCCACACGGGCACGGCGGACCTGGCCGGGCACGTGCGCCGCGCGGACGTCGTCGTCGCGGCCGCCGGCAGCGCCGGGATCATCACGGCCGACATGGTGCGCCCCGGCGCCGTCGTCCTCGACGTCGGGGTCTCGCGCGTGGTGGACCCGGCCACCGGCAAGGGCCGCATCATGGGGGACGTGGCCGACGGCGTCGACCAGGTCGCCTCGTGGCTGTCCCCGAACCCCGGGGGAGTGGGGCCGATGACCCGCGCGCTGCTGCTCGCGAACGTCGTCGAGACGGCCGAGCGCCTGGCCGCCGGGGCCTGAGCCACCCGCTTCCCGCCCACTGAGGTTGGTGCTGACGCCGGCGGGTCCCGGGTCCTTCGCGGGCCCGGGACCCGCCGGCGCGCGGTGTGGGCGGAGCCCGTCAGCCCGCGTAGTCGACGACCAGCGGCGCGTGGTCGCTCCAGCGCTCGGCGTAGGAGGCCGCCCGGTTCACCCTCGCCGACGAGGCGCGCGCGGCCAGGGCCGGCGTGGCCACCTGGTAGTCGATGCGCCAGCCGGCGTTGTTGTCGAAGGCCTGGCCCCTCTGGGACCACCACGTGTAGGGGCCCTGCTCCTCGGGGGCGAGGGCCCGGGCGACATCGGTCCAGCCCGAGGAGAACCAGGACTCGAGGTGGGCGATCTCCTCGTCCATGACCCCGGCGATCTTGTTGTGGTTCGGCTTCCAGTTCTTGATGTCCTGCTCGGAGCGCACGACGTTGAGGTCACCGGCCATGAGGACCTGGGGGCCGCCGTCGGCGGCGCGGGCGAGCAGGGCCGCCATGCGCGCGTCGACGAGGTCGAGGTGGGCGTACTTCTGGTCCATCTTCTCGGTGCCGAGCTGGCCCGAGTGCAGGTAGGCGGACACGACGGTGAGCGCGGCCCCCTCCTCGGCCCCGGAGGGCAGGAGGTCCACCTCGAGCCAGCGCCCGGAGTCGACGTCGGGCTCCTCGGTGCCGGGCGCGGCGACGCCGTAGCGGACCTCGCCCGCGGTGAGGGGACCGTCCTCGCGCACGGCCACGGCGACGCCCGCACGGCCCTTGACTCGGCAGGGCCAGACGATGGAGGTGTAGCCGGGCAGGAGCGCGGCGGCCGTCTCCTCGTCGGCGCGGACCTCCTGCAGGAGCAGGACGTCGGGGGCGCAGGACTCGATCCAGGAGGCCATGCCCTTGCGGGCGGCGGCACGGATCCCGTTGACGTTGGCAGTGGCGATACGCATGGCGCCAGGGTACGTGCCGCCAGGAGGTGGACAATGACCCGCATGAGGCGATCAACAGGACAGCAGGCGGCCGCCTCCGGGGCCGGTGGCCCTGACGGGCGCAGCCGCACGGTGCGCGCCGTCGTGTCAGGGATGGTCCAGGGGGTGGGTTTTCGCTGGTCCTGCCTGCAGGAGGCCAGCTCCCTCGGGCTCGTCGGCTCCGTGAGCAACCTCGACGACGGCACCGTCGAGGTCCTCGCCCAGGGGCCGTCCGACGACGTCTCCCGGCTCATCGCCTGGCTCTACCGCGGCCCGGGCTGGGCCCGGGTCGACGGCGTGCTCGTGGAGGAGAGGGCGCCCGGCTCCCTGACCGGCAGCGCCTTCGAGGTCGCCCGATGAGCCGGGCGGTGTCCAGCCCCGGCCGCGGGCTCATGGTCGGCGGCGCGCTGCTCATGGTGGTCGCCGCGCTCCTGCCGGTGGCCGCCAGCCTGCTGCCCGTCGGCGCTGCGGCCACGGTCCTGTGGCTGGTCTCCATGCCCGGCTGCCTGGCCGGCGCCGCGCTGACGGCCGCCGGGCTCCTGCGCCGACGCCGCGGCCAGCCCGACCGCGATGAGGGCTGGGGCTGAGCCCCGGGCGCCAGTGGCGCACCCCCGGTTGCCCGGCTGCGTGGGCCCGGCCACCGCGCCGTCGAGCACACGGCACCCCATGAGGCGGGTCCCCGGCTGCGTGGGCGCAGCCCGAGTCACGGCTGCGCGCTCGCTCAAGGACAACCTTCTCGCGCTAGGACAACGTGCGCACAGCAGGACAACCGTGTGGAGGCACATAGGTTGTCCACGCAGCGCCAGGTTGTCCTGCTGCACAGAGGTTGTCCATCCAGGGCGAGGTGGTCCGTGGGCGGGCGCGGTGGGAAGGACACGGAGACCAACGGGCCGCCGGGCTCCACAGGGGCCCTCCGCGACAGGCAGGGCGGTCAGCCATCCACACCCGGGGGCCGCGGGCTGCGAGCCGGTGAGCAACAGAGCCACGATCACGGCATGTGGACCGCACCCGCACCGATCCTCCTCAGCCGGGAGCAGACCCGGCTCGGTCTCTCAGCGCACGCACTGTCGCATGCTGCGAGAGGGCCGGGCAGCCGCCTCGTGCGACTGGTCCCTGGCGCCTACGCCAGGCGCGGCGACGTCGAGAGGCTGAGCCGGGCGGAGCGCCACCGGTTGCTCGTCGTGGCCGGGCGCCTGACCGGGCTCCTCGACGGCGAGGCCGTCCTCGCTCGGGAGTCGGCCGCGGTGGTCCACGGCCTGCCGCTCGTCGGGGCCCTGCCCTCGCGCATCGAGCGGGCCCAGCGCGGTCGGGACGGCGGCCGACGCACCAGCTGCTGCCGCACCCTGCGCGCCTACGAGGGCTGGCAGACCACGGAGAACGACGGGCTGAGCATCGCCTCCGTCGGGCAGACCCTCGTCGACCTGGGGCGGCGCCGCTCGCTCGCCTCCAACCTGGCGAGCCTCGACCACGCCCTGCGCAACGGGCTGGTGAGCCGGGAGGAGGTCAAGGACCTGGCGTCCCGGCGCCCAGGGGCTCGTGGGAACCCGGCCCTGCTCTTCGCGCTCGAGCGCGCCGACCCCCGCGCCGAGTCGCCCGGGGAGAGCCTCAGCCGCGCCGTCATGATCGAGAACCACCTGCCGGAGCCCGGTCTTCAGACCGAGGTGCACGACCATCGCGGGCACCTGGTGGGACGCGTCGACTTCATGTGGCCGCAGCACGGGGTCATCGGGGAGTTCGACGGGTACGTCAAGTACGCGCGGGAGATGACGGGCAGGCCCGTTGAGGACGTCATCCTGGCGGAGCGGCGACGGGAGATCGAGATCGAGAACGTCACGGGGATGCGGGTGGTGCGCTGGACGTGGCGGGACGCCTACAGGGTCGACGGAATGCTCAACGCGCTCGCCGAGGCGGGGATCCGGCCCCTGCACTGAGCCTCGGCGCTCGTCGCGCTGCGCCCGGTGCCCGCTGACGGACCACTGTCCTGCAGCAGGACAACGTGCGTGCAGCAGGACAACGTGCGGGAGCACTTCACGTTGTCCTGCTGCCGACAGGTTGTCCTTGCGAGAAGAGGTTGTCCTGGGGACGGCAGGTTGTCCGTGTGCCAGGAGGGGGGCCGAGATCGGGGGAGGGGGCCGGGGCAGACGCCGGAGCCGCCCAGCCCGGGCCCCGGCCTGGGCTGGGCGTCTGCCCCGGCCCAGGCGTCAGAAGCGGATGGCGTCGATGGGGCGGATGCGCACGGCGACGACGGCGGGGATGATGCCCGCCAGGGCACCGACGCCGGAGGCCGCCACCAGGCCGATGAGCGCCGCCGACATCGGGAAGGGCGGCCGGTTCGACACCGTGTAGCCGTTGAACAGGACCTCCAGCGGCACGAAGCGCATCGCCACGATGGCGACACCGATCCCGATGACGCCCGCGACGACCGTCGCCACCACCGACTCGAGCATGATGGAGAAGAAGACACGCCGGCTCGTCGCCCCGAAGGAGCGGCGCACACCGATCTCGTGGATGCGCTGGCGCACCGTCACCATCGAGATGTTGATGAGCCCCAGGGCGCCCAGCACCATGATGAACACGCCGGCGGAGGTCACCACGAGCGTGAAGGTCCGGTCGAACTCCTCCATCGAGTCGAACTCGTTGTTCCAGGCGGAGGCCGCGTTGTGCCCGAAGATGGCGTTGAAGTGGTCCTTCATGAGGTCCCCCATCTCGCTGCCCTTGCCCACCCCGGCCCACACCTCGAGCGTCGGGGCCGAGCGCTCGACGGTGGACGGCAGGAGACGGTAGTAGGGCTCGGAGAGCACCATCGCCGTCATCGGCGCGTCGCACACGTCCTCGCCGGTCTCAGGATCCGAGTAGCAGGAGACCGAGCCGTCCCCCTTGAGCACCCCGACGATCGTGTAGGTCGTCTCCACCGGGGCCAGCCCGCGTACGCGCAGCGGGGCGTGGAGCTCGGGCACCCCGAGCGCGTCGAGGACACCCTGGCTGACGAGGATCGAGGGGGACAGGTCGTCCTCGTCGTCGGCGCTGAACCACCGGCCCTGGAGCACCTGGGTGCGGTGCAGGATCCCGTAGCCGCCCGAGACGACCTGCGTCTGCACGTTGGTGGGCATGCCGCCCAGGCTCAGGCGCAGCGTCGTGCGCTCATTCGTCGCCCAGTGGCTGATCTTGTAGCGCTCGACGAAGTCGGTGTAGGCCTTGTCGACCTTCTCGGCAGCGCTGAGCGCGGTCGGGTCCGCCGCCTGGCCGCCGCCGGCCTGCGCCGGAGTGTCGGGGCCCGTGCCACCGGGGCCCGTGCCGTCGGAGTCCTCCGACGACGGCGTCACGTTGAGCATGACCGTGCCCGGACGGCCGTTCCACTGCTGCATGAGCTCGGCCTGGACGGCGGCGGAGACCTGGCCGAAGGCGATGACGAAGGTCATCGCGGCCACGGCCACCCCCACGCCGACCAGGGACAGCAGGACACGCAGCTTGCCGATGCGCAGCTGGGTCCAGGCCTCGACGAGGGCGCCGACGGTCCCGGTGAGGAAGCCGTTCACGCTCCCACCTCCTCAAGCCTCTCGAGCGAGCCCTGCTCGCGCTCACCGACCGCGATGGGCGTGAGCACGCCGTGCTCCAGCCGGTACTGGCTGCGTGCGCGGCTGGCGACCGCCAGGTCGTGGGTGATGATGATGAGGGCGGCGCCGGTCTCGTGGCACTGGCGCTCGAGCAGGCTCATGACGCTCGCGCCCGTGTCGACGTCCAGGGCCCCGGTGGGCTCGTCCGCCAGGATGACGCGGGGGCGGCGGGCGATGGCCCGGGCGATGGCGACGCGCTGCTGCTCACCGCCGGAGAGTCGGTCGATCCGCCCGCCGGCCTTGTCGGCGAGCCCGACGGCGTCGAGCAGCTCCTCGGCGCGGGCCGTGCGCCCCCAGAAGGCGAGGCCGCGGTCGTACAGCAGCGGCGCGGCGACGTTCTCGGTCGTCGTCAGGCCGGGGATGAGGTTGAAGGACTGGAAGACGAAGCCGAAGGTCGCCCCGCGCAGGAGGGCGCGGCGGCTCTCGCCCAGGCCGGAGGTGTCCTTGCCGTCGAGGAGGTAGGAGCCCCCCGAGGGGTGGTCGATGAGACCGAGGATGTTGAGCAGCGTGGACTTGCCGGTGCCGGATCGGCCGACGATGGCCACGTGCTCGCCCTCGTGCACGTCGAGGTCGACGCCGGTGAGGATGTGCAGCGGGCCCGAGTCGGGGACCTCGAAGGTCCGTGCGACGCCCCTCAGGCTGAGGATGGGGTCGCTCACAGGTACTCCTGGCCGTTCTCGTCGTAGCAGGCGTACTGGTCGCAGGAGTTGGGCTCGCCGGTGCGCACGACGTCCTTGCCGGGCACGAACAGCAGGATCTCGTCTCCCTCGCTCAGCCCGTCGGTCACCTGGATGGAGGTGCCGTCGTTGATGCCGAGCGTGACCTCGCGCTTCTCGGCGAGGTCCGGGTTGGCCGGGTCGGTCACCACCCAGACGTTGCCGGTGGTGGTCGAGCCCTCGACGGCGGTCACGGGGACGATGAGCGCCCCGGTCGCCGAGCCGGCGTCGATGCCGATGGTCACGGGCAGCCCCGGGAAGACCTGCTGGGAGGAGGGGATGGGGCAGCGGACCTCGACGCTGGTGCCGTCCGAGGGGGTGCTGGCGGAGCCCTCCGGCGTGGTCGTCTTCTGCGTCTTGGTGCCGATGGTGAGGTTCTGGCACTCGAAGGGGGCGGGGCCGCCCTCGAGGGTGAGCATGGCGGTGGAGGGGGCGTTGGTCAGCTGGTACTGCTGGGAGGGGGTGATGGTCCCGACGGCGGAGTAGGTGCCCGGGGAGACGGTGGCGACGACCATGCCGATGGTCGTGTCCTGCCCCTCGATGACGTTGTAGGAGACGATGCCGTCCGCGGGGGCGTAGACGGTGGCCCAGGTGACCTTGTCCGCCACCGGGATGGTGGTGACGGTGCCGTCCTCGCCGACCTCCTGGATGGGCTCCTGGGGCTCGACCTTCTTGAGGTAGATCAGGGGCGCCCCGGCGGTGACGTAGGAGCCCTTGGCGACGTCGAAGGAGTCGACGACGCCGTTGAGGGTGGCCTGTGCCTGGACGGCGGCGTCCTCGACCACCTGGCCCTTGACGCCGACGGTGTTGGAGATGTCCCCGATGACCGCCTGGGTGGTCTGGGTGGCGACCTCGTAGGAGGGGGTCGGCCCCGTGGAGGTCTCGTCACCGCCGTCGGGGAAGAAGGCGATCTTGGCCAGCGCGACGGCGATGACCAGCGCGATGAGGACCTTGACGGTGGGAAGGACGTAGCGCTTCACAGGGCTCCTCCGGGGAACGGCGAGGACGCGGACGGGACAGTGGCAGGCTAGGGCAGGGGCGGCTGGACGGGTCTCATCCCCTGGGAGGAGATCACCCTGAGGCGCCCCTGTCTTGTCCCTGAGACGGTGGGTGGGCTCCCCCTCAGGGGAGCCCACCCACCGGAGCCCCGGTGCCCCGGGGCGGGTCCCGGGTCAGGCCAGACGGCCGGCGGGCGCCGAGGGCACGGCGTCGAGGAAGGCGGGCGGCGTGAAGCCGGCCTCGGCGTAGGCGGCGACGACGGCGCGCGCCACCTCGTCCACCTTGTCCGCGTCCACCAGCGCGATGGCGGAGCCGCCGAAGCCGCCTCCCGTCATCCGGGCCCCGTGGGCCCCGGCCGCGCGGGCGGTGTCGACGGCGAGGTTCAGCTCCGGGCAGGTGCACTCGTAGTCGTCCCTGAGCGAGTCGTGCGAGCCGTCCAGCAGCGCGCCGACCTCGGCGAGCGTGTCCCCGGCGAGCGGGCGCCCGTCCTGCAGGAGCGCGACGAGGCGCTGCGTGCGGTCGATCTCGGTGACGACGTGGCGCGTGCGCCTGACGAGCTCGGCGGCGTTGTCCTCTCCGGAGGCCGCCAGGCGCTCCAGGGCCTCGTCGAGGCCGGCGACGTCGATGTCCGCGAGCAGCTCGACGCCCAGGACCTCGGCGGAGCGCTCGCAGGCGGCGCGGCGGGCGCCGTACTGCCCGTCCACGAGGGAGTGCTTGGCCTTGGTGTCGATGACGAGCAGCGCCAGCCCGGCGGCGGCCAGGTCGAAGGGCACCTGGGCGGCCTCGCCGGTGCGGCAGTCGAGCTCGAGGGCGTGGCCCGCGCGGCAGCGCAGGGAGGCGGACTGGTCCATGCCCCCGGTGGGGGCGCCGGCCATCTCGTTCTCCGCGCGCACGCAGGAGCTCACCAGGCGGGCGCGCCCGGCGTCGTCGGGCTCCTCGACGGTCCCTGCCAGGCCCAGGCCGCAGACCTCGTCCAGGGCGACGGCGGTGGAGGCCTCCAGGGCCGCGGAGGAGGACAGGCCGCCGCCCAGCGGCACGCAGGAGTACAGGGCGGCGTCGAAGCCGGTGAGGGGGCCGAGGCCGTCCTGCTCGAGGGCCCAGGCGACGCCCGCCACGTAGGCGTTCCAGTGGCGGACCTCCCCGGGCGTGCCCTTGGGGCCGATGGCGTCGAGGTCGAGCACGTCCACGCTCTGGCGGGTCTGGGGGGAGACGAGACGGATCGTGCGGTCCTCGCGCCGGCGCAGCGCCAGGTGGGCGCGGTGGGGCAGGGCGATGGGCAGGGCGAGCCCGCCGTTGTAGTCCGTGTGCTCACCGATGATGTTGACGCGGCCGGGGGCGTACCACACGCCGTCGGGCTCGCCGCCGAAGACCTCGCGGAACAGGTCGGTGGCCGCGGCGACGCCCTCGTCGGGCGTGAGCGCGGGGGAGAAGACGGGGGCGGTGGCTGCGGTGCTGGTGCCGGGGGCGGGTGTGCTCTCGTAGGACATGGGCACATCCTGCCAGAGCACCGCCCGGCGGTCCCCTGCGCCGGGGCGCTTGCGCCCGGCCCCCGCAGGCTCGGGCGGACCGCCCCCGGTCCGATAGGCTTCGGCGCGGGCCGGCACGTCGCGGTCCGCCCGGGCCCGGCCGCCCCCGGGCCCCCGGGCACGGCTCGCGCCGCGCAGGCAAGGAGGTGCTGTGGAGGTTCCTGAGACCGACGCGCACCAGTGCGTCGTGGGCGTCACCGTCCCCCTGCCGCAGCCGTGGGCGGCCCAGGTGCGGGTGGTCCGGCTCGACGCCGGGGACCCCCTGGCCCTGTCGATCCCACCGCACGTCACCCTGGTCCCGCCCACCGCTGTCGACGCCCGGCGCCTGGGGGAGGTGCGCTCCCACGTGGCCCGCGTCGCCGGGGCCGCGGCCCCCTTCCTGTGCGAGGTCGGGGGAGCGGCCTCCTTCCGCCCGGTGAGCCCCGTCGCCTACCTGGCCGTCGGCGACGGCGCCGCCGAGCTCGACGCGCTGCAGGCCGCCCTGCGCGCCGGGACGGGCCCCCTGGCCGGGGACCTGCGCTTCCCCTTCCACCCCCACCTCACGCTCGCCCACGAGGTCGACGATGACGCCCTGGACGACGCGCTCGCCGCCGGGGAGGGCATCCACGGCCAGTTCGTCGTCGACTGCGTGCGCCTGGACCGGATGGGGGACGACGGCGTCTGGCACCTGCTCGACGTCGTGCCCCTGGGCCGCGTCCCGGGGCGGGACTGAGCACGCCGGGGCCGGGTCCGAGAGGGGCGGGGCCCGGGACGCCACGACACCGAGACCACCACCGATGCCACGAGAGGGACGTCGATGACTGACCACCCCACCCGCACGAGGACGGGCCACCGGGCTGAGGACGACGGTCCCCGGGACCGCACCCACCGGGCAGCCGCGTCCCGGGACGGCGGGAGCCGGGCAGACGGGGACCGGGACGCGGCAGGAGCCGCCCCCAGGGCCCTCGGGCGGGCGGTCGCCACCGTCCAGCGCCTGGGCGCCGCGGCCATGGCCTCGCGCCCGGGCCGCACCCAGGCCCGCTACACCAGCGCTCGCGGCCCCCTGCTGGCGGGAGGCATCGCCTACACCGGCCTCTTCTCCGTCTTCGCTGCGCTCGCCATCGGGGTCACCGCCCTCATGACGGCCCTGGGCAGCCACCCCGGGCTGCGCGACGCGGCGATCAGCGCCATCGACGACATGCTCCCGGGCGTGCTCGACGACGGCTCGGGCAACGGCATCGTGAGCATCGACCAGCTGACCCTCGACTCCGCCCTCAACCCGGGCTCGGTCATCGCCCTCCTCGCCCTGCTGTACTCCGCGCTGGGGCTCATGCGCGCCCTGTCCAGCGGAGTGCGGGCCATGTTCGGCATCGTGCGCGTGCCCCGCAACATCGTCGTCGCGGAGCTGACGAACCTCCTGGGCTTCCTCGTCATCATGGTCTCGGTCGTCGTCACCGCCGCGGCCTCCCTCGTCACCGGGGCGCTCGTGGGCGCCTTGGAGCCCCTGCCCGGGTGGCTGCCGTCGTGGGTCGCCGGAGGGAGCACACGGGTGCTCACCCTGGCCGTCTCCCTCCTCATCGACTCGGCGGTCCTCGCGCTGCTCATCCGCTCCTGCGGTGTGCGCGTGCCCCGCAACGACCTCCTGCGGGGAGCCGCCCTCGGCGGCCTCGCCTTCGGGGTCCTGCGGGCGCTGGGAACGGGCGCCGTCGGGTCGGCGGGGGCCAACCCGCTGCTCGCCTCCTTCACGGCGCTGGTCGTGCTCGTCCTGTGGCTGCACCTGGCCAGCCGCGTCGTGCTGTACGTGTGCGCCTGGACGGCCAACCCACCGGCCCCCGCCGTCATCGACCACCCCGACGAGGTCCACGCCTCCCAGACGCCCAACTACGTCACCCTGTCCGCACCCGAGACCCTTTCCTGGCCCCGCCAGGACATCACCGGAACCCTCGAGGTCGACCCGACGGCGCACCCCGACTACGAGTCCGACGACGGCGCCCACGACAGTGCCGATGACAGCGCCGACGGCGATGCCGGTGCCGAGCCCTCCGGCGGGCGTCCGGGCAGCCGGTAGCCTGGGGCGGTGACAGAGACCACCGCCGCGGGCCTGGGCGCCCCCCTCATCCACGCCATCATCCCCGCCGGAGGCGCAGGCACCCGGCTGTGGCCGCTGTCGCGGCGCCACCACCCCAAGTTCCTGCTCGACCTCACCGGGGCGGGGCGGACCCTCATCCAGGGCACCGTCGCCCGGCTGGAGGCGGTGACCGTCACGACGACGGTCGTCACCGGCAGCGCCCACCTGGCGGCCGTGGCCGACCAGCTGCCGGGCGTGCCGCGCGAGAACCTGCTGGCCGAGCCCAGCCCGCGCGACTCCATGGCCGCCATCGGCCTGGCCGCCGCCGTCATCGCCCGCCGCCACGGGCGCGAGGCCGTCGTCGGCTCCTTCGCCGCGGACCAGACCATCGCCGACGAGGCCGCCTTCCACGGCGCCGTCCGCCAGGCGGCCCTCCTGGCCGAGGCCGGCTGGGTCGTCACCATCGGCATCGAGGCCACCGGCCCCTCCACCGCCTTCGGCTACATCCGCGCCGGCGAGCCCACCGAGGTGCCCGGCGCCCCCGACGGGCGCCGCGTGCTCGGCTTCACCGAGAAGCCCGACGCCGCGACCGCCGCCCAGTACCTGGCCACCGGTGACTACCGGTGGAACGCCGGCATGTTCGTCACCCGCGCCGGCGTCCTGCTCGACCACCTCGCGCGGCTCAGGCCCGCGCTGGCAGCGGGCATCGAGCAGATCGCCGCCGCCTGGGACACCCCGCAGCGCGAGGAGGTCCTTGAGCGCGTGTGGCCGGGCCTGGAGAGGATCGCCATCGACCACGCCATCGCCGAGCCCGTCGCCGCAGCCGGGGGCGTGGCGACCGTGCCCGCCTCCATGGGCTGGGACGACGTCGGCGGCTTCGACGCGCTGGCCGGTCTCGTCCCGGTGCGGGCCGGGGGACCGGCCGCCGGGACCGCCGTCCTGGCAGCCGGCACGGGCGGCACAAGCGGTAAAGACGGTGCCGGTGACCCCGGCCGGGTGACGGCCGTGGGCTCGCCCGGTGCGCTCGTGGCCTCCACCACGCACCGCCGGGTCGTGCTGCTGGGCGTGCCGGGCCTCGTCGTCGTCGACACGCCGGACGCGCTGCTGGTCACCACCCCGGAGCAGTCGCAGGCCGTCAAGGGCGTCGTTGACGGCCTCCGGACCGAGGGCCGCGACGACCTCCTGTGAGCCTGCGGGCGCGAACCGGGCCCGGCACGGCCCGGGTGCGTGACTGCCCACACAGGTGGCCGTGCGTGTGCGAGCATGGTCCCCTTGGCCCCACCACGTGACCACCGGCCCTGGACCTGGCAGGATCACCCTCTATCCTGAGGGTGAACGTCCCAGGCCGAGTGCCAGTGCCACGGGGCCGGTCCCCACCACCCCCGACCGGAGGTCCCACAGTGAAGACGAAGAAGCCTTACTACGCCCTGGTGCTCGGCCTGGCCGCCGCCCTGGGCCTGGCCGCCTGCGGCAGCGCGCCGACAGACTCCACCACCACCCAGACCGCGGGCTTCAAGGCCTGCATGGTCTCCGACGAGGGCGGCTTCGACGACCAGTCCTTCAACCAGTCCGGCATGGAGGGCCTGCAGCGCGCCAAGGACGAGCTCGGCGTCGACATCGTCGGCGTCGAGTCCAGCTCCGACGCGGACTTCCAGCCCAACATCGACTCCCTCATCCAGCAGAACTGCAACCTCATCATCGGCGTCGGCTTCGTCATCGCCCCCGCCCTGACCGAGGCCGCCCAGGCCAACCCGGACGTCCAGTTCGCCATCATCGACTCCTCCTTCCAGAGCGCCGACGGCCAGACCGTCGAGCTGGAGAACGGCAAGCCGCTGTCCTTCAACACGGCCGAGGCCTCCTACCTCGCCGGCTACGTCGCCGCGGGCACCACCAAGACCGGCACCGTCGCCACCTACGGCGGCGTCGCCATCCCGACCGTCCAGATCTTCATGGAGGGCTTCGCCCAGGGCGTCGCCAAGTACAACGCGGACCACGGCACCAACGTCCAGGTCCTCGGCTGGGACCCCGCCAACCCTGACGCGGGCTCCTTCACCGGTGACTTCACCGACACCGCCAAGGGCCAGCAGCTGACCCAGCAGTTCCTGTCCCAGGGCGCGGACATCATCCTGCCGGTCGCCGGCCCCGTCGGCCAGGGCACCCTCGCCGCCCTCCAGGACAGCGGCTCCACCACCAGCGCCGCCATCTGGGTCGACGCCGACGGCTACAACACCACCGAGTTCGGCTCCTACATGCTCACCAGCGTCATCAAGGAGATCGGCAACGCGGTCTACGACACCGTCGAGCAGTCCGCCAACGGCAAGTTCACCAACGAGCCCTACGTCGGCACCCTCGAGAACGGCGGCGTGTCCATCGCCGACTTCCACGACTGGGACGCCAACGTCAGTGCCGACCTCAAGAAGGAGGTCGAGGAGATCAAGCAGCAGATCATCGACGGCACCCTGGACGTGTCCACCGCCTACGACCCCTCCTGACCGGGAGCCCCGCACCCACCGGTGCACAGGTCCCTCACGAGACATGACCCCCTGACCCGCCGCTGACGCCGCCGCCCGTGGGGCGGCGGCGTCAGCGGCGGGTCAGGGCCGTCGCGTGAGGCGGCGACCCATCCCCCCCTGCCCTTGACGGGGCACCCGACCCACGACGGAAGCGAGCACACGTGCAGCTCGAGCTACGCGGGATCACGAAGGTCTTCGGGCCTCTCGTGGCCAACGACCACATCGACATCACGGTCGAGCCGGGACAGATCCACGCCCTCCTGGGAGAGAACGGCGCCGGGAAGTCCACCCTCATGAACGTCCTGTACGGGCTCTACCAGCCCGACGCCGGACAGATCCTCATCGACGGTGAGCCGGTCAGCTTCTCCGGCCCCGGCGACGCCGTCGCCGCCGGCATCGGCATGGTCCACCAGCACTTCATGCTCGTGCCCGTCTTCACCGTCGCCGAGTCCGTCGCCCTGGGCTACGAGCCCGCCGGGCGCCTCGGCGGCGTCATCGACGCCCGGGCCGCCGCCGCCAAGGTCCGCGAGATCTCCGAGCGCTTCGGCTTCGACGTCGACCCCGGTGCCTACATCGAGGACCTTCCCGTCGGCGTCCAGCAGCGCATCGAGATCATCAAGGCCCTCTCGCGCGACGCCAAGGTCCTCATCCTCGACGAGCCCACCGCCGTGCTCACCCCGCAGGAGACCGACGAGCTCATGGGGATCATGCGCGACCTCAAGGCCTCGGGCACCTCCATCGTCTTCATCACCCACAAGCTCCGCGAGATCCGCGAGGTCGCCGACACCATCACGGTCATCCGCCGCGGCAAGGTGGTCGGCACCGCCGCCCCCACCGCCTCCCAGGCCGAGCTCGCCGGCATGATGGTGGGCCACAACGTCTCCCTCACCGTGGACAAGGAGCCCGCCGCCCCCGGCGAGGCGGGTCTCGAGCTCGCCGGCGTGAGCATCGTCGACGACGACGGCGCCCTCCTGCTCGACGACGTCACCCTCACCGTGCACGACGGCGAGATCCTGGGCGTCGCGGGTGTCCAGGGCAACGGGCAGACCGAGCTGGGCGAGGTCGTCCTCGGACTCACCCCGGCCTCGGCCGGCACGGTCCGCATCGGCGGGAAGGACATCACCCGCCTGAGCGTGCACCAGCGCCTGGGCGCCGGCCTCGGCTTCGTCCCCGAGGACCGCTCCACCGACGGCCTCGTCGCGGACTTCTCCGTCGCCGAGAACATGATCCTCGACCGCTACGACGACCCCGCCTTCGGCGCGGGTCCATCCATCAACCCCGCCAAGGTCCGCGCCCACGCCGAGAGGCTGCGCGAGGAGTTCGACGTACGCGTCACCGACGTCGCCGACCCGATCTCCACCCTGTCCGGCGGCAACGCGCAGAAGGCGATCCTCGCCCGCGAGCTCTCCCGCCCCCTCAAGGTCCTCGTGGCCTCCCAGCCCACCCGCGGGCTCGACGTCGGCTCCATCGAGTTCGTCCACAAGCGCATCGTGGCCGAGCGGGACAACGGCACCGCCGTCCTCATCGTCTCCAGCGAGCTCGACGAGATCTACTCGCTCAGCGACCGCATCGCCGTGATGTACAAGGGCCGCGTCGTCGGCGTCGTGGCGCCCGACACCCCGCGAGACGTCCTCGGCCTCATGATGGCCGGCGTCCCGCTCGACCAGGCCCTGGCCCCCGCCGGCGCCGCCCAGGACACCGAGGAGAAGTGATGAGCGAGAGCACCACCCCCGCCGCGGGCAGGGACGAGTCCCAGCCCGGCCTGGCGCGCCAGATCGCCGAGTCCAACGGCCTCATGGGCCTCCTGGCCGTCGTCAGCGCCCTCATCGTCGGCTCCGTCCTCATCCTCATCGCCGACGCTGACGTGCGCATGACCGCCGGCTACCTCATGGCCCGGCCCTCCGACTTCCTGGGGGCCTGCGCCACCTCCCTCGGCGAGGCCTACTCCGCGCTCCTGCGCGGCGGCCTCTTCGACTGGCAGGCCTCCTCCACGGCCCGCATGTGGCGCCCGCTGACCGAGACGCTGGTCAACGCCACCCCGCTCATCTTCGCGGGCCTGGGCATGGCGGTCGCCTTCCGCGCGGGCCTGTTCAACGTCGGCGGCCAGGGGCAGCTCATCCTCGGCGCCGTCGTCGGCGGCTACGCCGGATTCGCCTGGGACCTGCCTGCCGGGCTGCACCTGGTCGTGGCGATCCTCGGCGCGATCGTCGGCGGTGCCCTGTGGGGCGCGGTCCCCGGCGTCCTCAAGGCCACCACCGGGGCGAGCGAGGTCATCACGACCATCATGCTCAACTCCATCGGCGCCTACCTCATCGCCCACATGCTCACCCTCAAGACCTTCATCGGTGAGGGCAACTCCAACCCCCGCTCCCTGCCCGTGGGCTCCGGCGCCACCTACCCGCTGCTGCTCGGCCCCTCCTTCCGGCTGCACGCCGGCTTCATCCTGGCGCTGCTGACCGCCTGGTTCGTGTGGTGGCTCCTGGAGCGCTCCACCCTCGGCTTCCAGTTCCGCGCCACCGGCCTCAACCCCGAGGCGGCCCGCACGGCGGGCGTCAACGTCCCCCGCGTTACCGCCCTGGTGATGATCGTCTCCGGCGCCCTGTGCGGCCTGGCCGCCACCGGCCCGGTCCTGGGAACCCAGAAGTACCTCACCGCCTCCATCGCCGGCTCCATCGGCTTCGACGCCATGACCGTGGCGCTGCTGGGCCGCTCCAAGCCCCTGGGGACCGTGCTCGCCGGCATCCTCTTCGGCGGGCTGACCGCCGGCGGCACCCTCATGCAGGCCGCCACCGGCACCCCCATCGACATCGTCCTCATCCTGCAGTCCACCATCGTGCTGTTCATCGCGGCCCCGCCGCTCGTGCGCGCCATCTACCGGCTGCCGGCCCCCGGCTCCTTCAAGCGCGCCCAGGAGAGCAAGCGCCTGGAGGCCGAGACCGCGGCCGCCGCCACCGCCGCACCCGGACAGGAGGCCTGAGCCATGCCCGTCACCACCACCCGGACAGCTACCCGGACCGACGGCGGCGCAGCTGCCGCGGCCCTCGCCCCCGTCTCCTGGAAGATGCCGGTCACCGGCGCCGTCGTCGTGCTCCTCGCCGCCCTCATGGCGGCCACCGCCCACGGCCGCACCCGCTTCCAGCTCGCCACCAGCGCCGACTTCTTCCAGCTGCCGGTCCTCACCCTCGCCGCCCGCCCCGTCATCCTCCTCATGGCGCTGGCGGCCGCCGCCGCCACGGCCCTGGCCTACCGGCGGGCCGTCGCCCGCGCCAAGGTGCCCGCCTGGGTCGTCGCCACCATGGGCGCCGCCTTCGTCGTCGCCTTCCTCACCTGGGCCGGGGCCGGCCGTGACACCCTCATCCCCCTCGTGACGATCCTCGCCTCGACGGTCGCCCTGAGCGTGCCCCTCGTCTTCGGCGGCCTCGCGGGCGTCGTCGGAGAGCGCTCGGGCACGATCAACATCGCCATCGAGGGCCAGCTCCTCGGCGGCGCCTTCTTCGCCGCCGTGGCCGCCTCCGTGACCTCCAACGCATGGATCGGCCTGCTCGCCGCCCCCTTCGCGGGCATGCTCGTGGCCCTGCTGCTGGCCCTGTTCGGCCTGAGGTACCGCGTCAACCAGGTCGTCGTCGGCGTCGTGCTCAACGTGCTCGTCTCCGGCCTCACCGGCTTCTTCTTCTCCACCTTCCTCGCGGACTCCCCCACCCTCAACCGGGCCATGCGCCTGCCCACCCTCGCGATCCCGCTGCTGAGCCACGTGCCGGTCCTCGGCCCGGTGCTGTTCAAGCAGACGATCCTCGTCTACGCCCTCTACGCCGTCGTCGGGGTCCTGTCCTTCATGCTCTTCCGCTCCCGCTGGGGACTGCGCATGAGGGCCGTCGGCGAGCACCCCAAGGCGGCGGACACGGTCGGCATCAAGGTGATGCGCACCCGCGTCAACAACCTCGTCCTCGGCGGCGCCCTCGCCGGCCTGGGCGGTGCCTTCTTCACCGTCGGCTCCGGCCTGCGCTTCACCGAGGACATGAGCGGCGGCAACGGCTACATCGCCCTGGCCGCCATGATCCTGGGCGCGTGGAACCCGCTGGGGACCCTGTACGCCTCGCTCCTGTTCGGCTTCGCCACCGCCGTCGGCCAGACCCTGGGCGTCATCGGCTCGCCCATCCCGGCGAACTTCGTCCTCATGATCCCCTACGTCGTGACGATCCTCGCCGTCGCCGGGTTCGTCGGCAAGGTCCGCGCACCCGCCGCGGAGGGCGTGCCCTACCCGTGACACAGGGCGGTGCCGCAGCGGCCCCCACCAGCGAGGTGAGGGCCGCTGCGGTGTATGTTCACGTCAGCGACACACCTCGGACAGGAGCCGGCACCCGCATGAGCACCGACACCGCAGGGACGGCCGCCACCACCGGCGGCAGCCTGGGCCACAGCGTCGGCCCACAGGACGTCGACGACGCCCTGTGGGCGCGGCTGACCGACCTGGCCCGCGAGGCCATGACCCACGCCTACGCCCCCTACTCGCGCTTCAAGGTCGGGGCCGCCGCCGTCACCGACGACGGCCGGCTCGTCTCCGGCTGCAACGTCGAGAACGCCGGCTACGGCCAGACCCTGTGCGCCGAGTGCGGGCTCGTCTCCGAGCTCGTGCGCACCGGCGGCGGGCGGCTCGTCGCCTTCGCCTGCGTCGACGGGCGCGGCGAGCGCTGCGCCCCCTGCGGGCGCTGCCGCCAGACCCTGTCCGAGCACGCCCACCCGCAGATGCGGCTGCTCATGCCCAGCGGGACCATGACCATCGACGAGGTCCTGCCCGGACGCTTCAGCGTCGAGGACATGGCGCTGGTCGACGGCGCCGTCGCACCCGCAGACGCCACCGGCGTCCCCGAGCCCTGAGCCGGGCCACGACCCACGAGGAGCACCACATGACCACCACCTCCGCCGTCGAGCCCTTCGACGCCGTTGACGTCATCGCCGCCAAGCGCGACCGCCAGCGCCTGACCGACCCCCAGATCGACTGGGTCATCGACGCCTACACCCGCGGCGTCGTCGCCGAGGAGCAGATGGCCGCCCTGGCGATGGCGATCTACCTCAACGGCATGGAGCCGCAGGAGATCGCCCGCTGGACCGACGCCATGATCCGCACCGGCGAGCGCATGGACTTCTCCGGCATCGGCCGGCCCACCGCGGACAAGCACTCCACCGGGGGCGTGGGCGACAAGATCACCCTGCCGCTGGCCCCGCTCGTCGCCGTCTTCGGCGTGAGCGTGCCCCAGCTCTCAGGCCGCGGCCTGGGCCACACCGGCGGCACCCTCGACAAGCTCGAGGCCATCCCCGGCTGGCGCGCGGCCCTGAGCAACGAGGAGGTCCTCGACATGCTCGGCGAGGGCGGGCCCGGCGCCGTCATCTGCGCCGCCGGCAGCGGGCTCGCCCCGGCCGACAAGAAGCTCTACGCCCTGCGCGACACCACCGGCACCGTCTCCTGCGTGCCGCTCATCGCCTCCTCGATCATGAGCAAGAAGATCGCCGAGGGCACCGGCGCCCTCGTCCTGGACGTCAAGGTGGGATCCGGGGCCTTCATGCGGCAGATGCCGATGGCGCGCGAGCTCGCCGAGACGATGGTCGCCCTGGGCAGGCAGGCCGGTGTCACCACCCGTGCGCTGCTGACCGGCATGTCCACCCCACTGGGGCTCACGGCCGGCAACGCCCTCGAGGTGCGCGAGTCCCTGGAGGTCCTGGCCGGTGGCGGTCCCGAGGACGTCGTCGAGCTCACGCTGGCGCTGGCCGGCGAGATGCTGGACGCCGCCGGGCGCCCCACGGGCGAGGACGAGCTGCGCGCCGCCCTCGCGGACGGGCGGGCCATGGACGTGTGGCGCGAGATGGTCCGCCGCCAGGACGGCGACCCCGACGCCCCCCTGCCCGTCGCACCCGACACCGAGGTCGTCACCGCCGACGAGGACGGCGTGCTCACCGGGCTCGACGCCCTCAAGGTCGGGGTCGCCGCCTGGCGCCTGGGAGCGGGGCGCGCTCGCAAGGAGGACCCGGTCCAGGCGGTGGCCGGGGTCGAGATGCACGCCAAGCCGGGCGACACCGTCACCAAGGGGCAGGCGCTGCTCACCCTCCACACCGCCACGCCCGAGCGCTTCGCACGGGCCGTGGAGGCCCTTGAGGGCGGTGTCACCATCAGCCCGGCCGGCTCGCCCGCCGCCGCTGACGCCCTCGCCCGCCGCGAGGCCGGCGTCGTGCTCGACCGGATCGTCTGAGCCCCCGGGCCTCCACGAGGAGCCGGTGGTGAGAGTGCGCGCGCGGGTGGACTCGGGCCGGCTCGTCCTCGGCCCGGGACCCGGCCCGCAGGAGCGGGACGTCCCCCTCGTCCAGGAGGACCCGAGGACCTGCGGGGCCACCTGCCTGCTGGCCGCACGCCTCCTGTGCGAGCGCGACGGCGGCGCCGCCGCGCGCCTGGGCTCTCTCACGGGGCCCGCGGGCGGGCTGCGCGGGGCCCTGCGCGCCGAGCAGCTGCGCCTGCAGGCGCTGATGAACCGGCGTGCCCGCGGCCCGCTGGGACCGCTGCCCTGGCCCCGGGGCCTGGGCTCGACCCCCTGGGCCGTGGCCGGGCTCCTGGACCGGGCCGTGCCCCGGGGGCGCGGCGGCCGGGCCGCCTACGCTGTCACCTGGGTGGGGGACGCCGGCCCGCGCTGGGCCGCAGCAGTGGTGCGCCTGCGCGGCCACCTGGCCGACGGCGCCCCCGTGCTCCTCGTCGTCGGTGGCCCGCTGCCCGTGCCCCGTGAGGGCGGCGGCCCGGTGGCCCGTGCGCTCAGGCGGGCCGCCGGCCGTCTGCCCGCGGTACCGCGCCACTACGTCCTCGCCCTGCCCTGGACGCTGCTGGGGCGGGCGGACCCGGGGGAGGGACGCGTCCACGTCTACGACCCGGCCTCGGGCTCGGTGGGCCCGCTCGACCTCATGGCGGCGCGCGACCCGCGCCGTCCGGGCCCGCGCGGGCTCGGCTACTGGCCGCGGGTGCTCGCCCTCGTCGAGCCGTCCTGAGGGTGCTGCGCGCCCGGAGGTGCTGCCGGTGCGGCTCCGGCGCCGTAGGCTCTCCCAGAGCCCTCCCCTGACGAAAGGACGCCCCGATGACGACCCGCCGCGAGATCGCCGCCATGATCGACCACACCCTCCTCAAGCCCGAGGCCACGGGGGAGCAGGTGGCCGCCCTCGTGGCCCAGGCCGCCGAGCTCGGCACCTGCTCGGTGTGCGTGAGCCCGAGCCAGCTGCCCCTCGAGGTGCCCGAGGGCCTGAAGGTGGCCACGGTCTGCGGCTTCCCCTCGGGCGCCCACGCGAGTGCCGTCAAGGCGGCCGAGGCCGCCGACTCGGTCGCCAAGGGCGCTGACGAGGTGGACATGGTCGTCAACCTCCGCCAGGTCAAGGAGCACGACTGGGACGCCGTCGAGGCGGACGTGAGGGCCGTCAAGGAGGCCGTCGGCGCCGCCCTGCTCAAGGTCATCATCGAGTCCGCGGCGCTCACCGACGAGGAGGTCGTCGCCGTCTGCCAGGCCTGCGAGCGCGCCGGCGCGGACTACGTCAAGACCTCCACGGGCTTCCACCCCGCCGGCGGCGCCAGCGTCCACGCGGTGCGCCTCATGCGCGAGACGGTCGGTGAGCGCCTGGGCGTCAAGGCCTCGGGCGGCATCCGCACGGCTGAGGACGCCCTGGCCATGGTCGAGGCCGGGGCCTCGCGCCTGGGCGTGTCCGCGAGCGTCGCGATCCTCGACGGCCTGGAGGCCTGAGAGCCCCGACCGCCCCTGGCGGTGCCCGGTGGCACCCGTCACGGGGCGGCCGGCACGACTGGTACGGCGTCGGCGCCTGACACGAGCAGGAGGTGCCGGCGCCGTCGGCGTGCGGCGGTCCTGGCACGGCGCCGCGCGCAGGGCCTCAGGAGGGCGGTGAGAGACGGAGCACATCGCCGGTGGAGGGCCGGACCCTCAGTTGAATGTTTCGGGTCACCGAAATATTCTCAGCCGCATGAGAACAGTTATCAGGTCATCCCGGCGCGCCGCCCTCGCGCTGGCCGCCCTCACCCTCGCCGCCCCGACCCTCGCCGCCTGTGGCTCCTCCCAGACCGGCACCGACGCCAACGTCAACCCCGAGGCCACCACCATCCACGCCGTCGCCTCCACCACCCAGGTCTGCGACTACGTCACACAGCTCGCCTCCGGCGGCGACGACCTGTCCTTCTCCCGCACCGGCGCCGACGGCACCACCGCCGAGCTCGGTGCCGACCCCGCCACCGCCCCCGCGCGCCTGACCCTCACCTGCCTCCTGGCCCCCAACGCCTCCGCCCACGAGCACGAGATGACCGCCGCCCAGTCCGCGGCCCTCGCGGAGGCCGACCTCTTCCTCGTCAACGGCGTCGACCTCGAGCACTTCCTCGACGACGCGGTCTCCTCCACCGGCTTCAAGGGCACCATGGTCGTCACCTCCGGGGTCCTCACCGCCGACGACGTCGACAACCCCGGCGCGAGCAAGGAGGCCGAGGCCACGCTGCCCTACACCATCGACCGCGGCACCCAGGCCGTCGAAGTCGCCCCCTGGCCCTTCGCCCCCGAGCCGGGCGAGGAGGCCGAGTTCCGCTACGACCCCCACGTGTGGACCAACCCCCGCAACGCCGCCATCCAGGTCGCCAACATCGGCGCCGCCCTGACCGCTGTCGCCCCCGAGGCCTCAACCACGATCAACAGCCACGTCAAGGCCTACGCCGACCTCCTCGCCTCCCTCGACCAGTGGGCCGCGCAGAGCCTGGACACCGTGCCCGCCGAGCACCGCGTCCTGTTCACCAGCCACGACGCCTTCGGCTACCTCTCCAAGGCCTACGGCATCCGCTTCGAGGGCGCGGCCATGAGCGACTTCAACGCCCAGCAGGACGCCACCGCCCAGAAGATCCAGGAGACGGCCGACGCCATCACCGCCTCGGGCGCCGTGGCGATCTTCGCCGAGAACTCCAACAACCCCGAGTCCGTCGAGAAGGTCGCGGCCCTCGCCGGCGTGCGCGCCGTCATCGGCGACGAGGCCCTGTACGGCGACTCCCTGGGCGAGCCCGGCTCCGATGGTGAGACCTACACCGGCTCGATCCTGCACAACGTCACCAACCTCACCACCGCCTGGGGAGGTACCGTCTCCGAGGTGCCCGCCGAGCTGTCCCAGTGGGCCCCCACCGACGTCGTCAAGCCCTGACCCTCGGAGAGAGACTGCATGACCACCGCTGAGCAGCCGCACGCAGCCGCGAGGCACGAGCCCGGCACCACCGCCGTCGAGCTCACGGACCTCGCCCTGGCCTACGGGCGCGACCCCGTCCTCACCGGCGTCACCGGCACGCTGCGTGCGGGCCAGGCGCTGGCGCTCGTCGGCCCCAACGGCTCAGGCAAGACCACGCTGCTGCGTGCGCTGCTCGGCACGGTCCGCGTCGTCCACGGCTCCGCCCGCGTCAACGGCCAGGCTCCCGGCCGCGCCCCGGCCGGGAGCATCGGCTACGTCCCGCAGGTCGCCGACCTCGACCCGACCTTCCCCGTCACGGCCCTCGACGTCGTCGTCATGGGTACCATCTCCGCCCTGGGACCGCTGCGGCGTCCCGGGCGCAGGGAGCGCGAGCGCTCCCGCCGGGCCCTGGAGGCCGTCGGGCTCTCCCACGTCGCCGGACGGCGCTTCGGAGAGCTCTCCGGGGGCCAGCAGCAGCGCGTCCTGCTCGCCCGCTGCCTGGCCTCGCGCCCCCGCCTCGTCCTGCTCGACGAGCCCTTCAACGGCCTCGACCAGCCCAACCGGGACGCCCTGCTGCGCATCCTGGCCGGCCTGAAGTCCGACGGCGTCGCCGTCGTCGTCTCCACCCACGACCTCGTCCTGGCCCGCGAGGTCTGCGAGCAGGTCGCCCTCCTGGCGGGGCGCCAGGTCGCCTTCGGGCCCCGTGAGGAGGTCCTCGTCCCCGCGCTCGTCGAGCAGGCCTACGGCGCCGGCCGCGAGCACGCCGCCCGGCTCCTCGGCCTGCCCGTCACCCTGCCGACCGTGACGACGGCGGGCCCCGCCCCCTCCCGCGAGGGCGGGGCCGCCGCCCCCGCCGGCCCCCTGCCCGTGACCGCCGTATGAGCACCGCCGACGCCCTCACGCACCTCGTGGCCGCAGCGGTCGAGGCGCTGCGCACGACCCTGTCCGGCGTCCCCGGCATCGCCCCCCTGGCCACGGCCCCCTTCCTGTTCCGGCCCCTCGTCCTGCTCGTCGTCCTGGGCTGCGTGTGCGCCCTGGTGGGCACGCTCGTCAACCTGCGCCGCGCCGAGTTCCACGCCGAGGCCCTCGTCCACGCCGTCTTCCCCGGCATCGTCGTCGGCGCCGTCACCGCGGGGACGGACATGATCGTGCCCGCCGGTGCCGTCGCCGGGGCGCTCGCCGCCGCCGCCCTGACCTGGGTGGACCACCACTCGCGGCGCGACGCCTCCGAGGCCGGGACCGCCGTCGTCCTCACCGGGTTCTTCTCCGTCGGCATGGTCGTCCTGCTCGCCAGCGGGGACATGTCCGGCCAGCTCGAGGCCCTCATGTTCGGCAGGCTGCTCGAGGTCACCGACCTGCGCCTGGCCCAGGCCCTCCTCGTCAGTGCCCTGGCGCTGCTCCTGGTGTGCCTGACCTGGAAGGAGCAGGTCGCCACCGCCTTCGACCCGCTCGGGGCCAGGGCCTCAGGGCTGCGGGTGCTCGCCCTCGACCTCGTCCTCAACGCCGCGGTGGCGGCCGTCGTCGTCGCGGCCTCCACCGCCGTCGGCACCCTCCTCGTCATCGGCATGCTCACCCTGCCCGGCACCACCGGCCGCGTGCTCGCCCGCACCGTGCCCGGCATGGTCGCCACCGCCGTCGTCGTCGGGGTGGGTGGCGGCTGGCTCGGGCTGCTCCTGGCCGTCTCGCCCTCCCCTCGGCCGGTCTCGCCCCAGGCGGCCGTCATCATGGTCATGGCCCTGGCGCTCGTCGCCGCGGTCGGCGGGGTGCGCCTGGTCGGCGCGGCCCGCGCGCGCTCAGGCGCGGGGCGTGGGCGCCGCCGACAGGAGGCACTGAGCGCGGGGCGGGGGGCGCCGTGAGCACCACCGTCTCCTGGCAGCTGCTTGAGCTGCCCGTCACCGTCGCCGTCCTCGTGGGCCTGCTGGCGGGCGCCGTCGGCGCCATCGCCCTCATCGAGCGCCGCATCTTCCTGGCCGAGTCCCTCACGCACTCGACCTTCCCCGGGGCGGTGGCCGGCGTGGTCACCGCCGCCTGGGCCGTCCCGGCGATCTGGGGGGAGCGGGCGGGCTACGGCGCCCTGTCCGTGGCCGTCCTCGTGGGAGCGGCCCTCATGTGCCTGCCCATGCTCGCCCTGGCCCGCTGGTTCCAGAGCGTGCCCGGCGTCTCGGCGCAGGCCGCCGCCGGCGCGGTGCTGTCCATCGGCTTCGCCCTGGGCTACCTGCTGAGCACCTGGTTCGCCCCGCTGCCGCTCAAGGTGGACGGTTTCCTCGCCGGCTCGCTGCTCAACGTCAAGACGACCGACGCCTGGACGGCCGGTGTGTGCCTGGCCCTCACCGCGCTCCTGCTGCTCACGATGGGTCCGCGCCTGGCCTTCCACGCCTTCGACCCCGTGGGGCACCGGGCGTCGGGCCTGAGCGCGCGCGCCGCGGAGGCCACGGTCATGGGGCTCGTGTGCGTCACCATCGCCGTGCTCGTGCCCTCGCTCGGCACGATCCTGCCCATCGCGCTCATCGCCGCCCCCGCGGCCGCGGTCGCCCCCTGGGTGCGCAGCGTGCGTGCCCTCGTGCTCGGCTCGGCGCTCGTGGGGGCCTCCTGCGCCCTGGCGGGCCTCGCCGTCGCGGTGGCGGGCGAGCTGAGCGCCGGAGGGTGCATCGGGGTCCTGTGCGCCCTGGTCTGGGCGGGCTCCGTCGGCACCCGCCGGGCGCTGCGGGCCTGAGCGGCCCCACGGCGCCGCCGACGAGACGCCCCCTCGTCACCCCTGCTCGGACGAGAGGGGGTGACGAGGGGGCGCCTCGCGCGGGCCCGGGTCAGACGCCGAGCACGGCCCTGAGGTCGTTCTTGATGCGCTCCAGACGGTCGGCGGCCGTGCGGCGGGCCACCTCGACGGGCTCGTCGACGGCGACCGGCACCACCACCTCGCAGTAGCACTTGAGCTTCGGCTCCGTGCCCGAGGGGCGGATGACGACGCGGTCGTCCGCCGCCGTCTTGAAGATG
Organism: Actinomyces sp. AC-20-1; assembly: GCF_023369555.1. GTDB lineage: Bacteria > Actinomycetota > Actinomycetes > Actinomycetales > Actinomycetaceae > Actinomyces. The sequence continues at coordinate 127,617 of NZ_JACJVC010000007.1, forward strand.
AGGCCGTCCGTCGGGGGCAGCTGGTTGCCGTTGCCGTCACTGGCGCCGTCAAGCAGGTCGAAGACGTCCACGACCGGCGAGCCCGCCAGGTGCGCCGGGCCGCCGCCCGCCCGCAGGCGCTCCATCGCGTCGGTGATGAAGGACAGGTCCTCCACGCGCACGCTCAGCGGGCTCGTGGCGTACAGGCCGTGCTCGCGGGCCAGGCGGTCGAGCAGGTCGAGCAGGCTGCGCCCCTGCTGCTTGAGCACCGAGGCCAGCAGCGCCAGGCGCACCGAGGCGGAGATGCCGTCCTTGTCCCGCACGTTCTTCGGGTCGACGCAGTATCCCAGGGCCTCCTCGTAGCCGAAGACGAGGCCGGGCACCCGGCTGATCCACTTGAAGCCCGTGAGCGTGATGCGGTGCCCCAGGCCGTGCGCCTGGGCGATGCGTCGCAGCAGGCGCGAGGAGACGATCGAGTTGGCCAGCACGCCGGTGCCGGCGAAGGCCGCCAGCTCGGCCGCCTGCTCACCCAGCAGTGAGCCCACCTCGTCGCCCGTGAGCTGGCGCCACCCGCCGGGCGCGTGCGGGTCCGGCACGGCCGCCGAGCAGCGGTCCGCGTCAGGGTCGTTGGCGATGACGAGGTCCGCGCCCACCTCGCGCGCCAGGGCCAGGGACAGGTCGAGGGCGCCGGGCTCCTCCGGGTTCGGGAAGGAGACCGTCGGGAAGTCCGGGTCCGGCTCGAACTGCTCGGGCACGACGACGACGTCGTCGAAGCCGACCCGCCTGAGGGCCTCCCGGCAGATCTGCCCACCCACGCCGTGCATGGCGGTGAGCACGATCCTCAGGCTCGCGGCGGCGGGCACGCGCGAGACGCAGGCTGCGGCCGTGTACTCCTCGATGAGCTCCTCACCGACCTCCTCCCAGCCGGACCCGGGCCTGGGCACGCTGGCCAGCGGGCCGACGGCGGCGATGGCCTCGGCGATGGCGGCGTCGTAGGGCGGCACGATCTGGGCGCCCTGACCGGAGTCGGTGACCGCACGTCCACCCAGGTAGACCTTGTAGCCGTTGTCCTGAGGCGGGTTGTGCGAGGCGGTGACCATGACACCGGCGTCGGCCCCCAGGCGCCGCAGCGCGAAGGCGAGGACCGGGGTGGGGCAGCAGCGGTCGAAGAGGACCGCCCGACCACCGGCACCGGTGACCACGGCCGCGGTGTCGCGGGCGAAGACCTCGGAGCCGTGACGGGCGTCGTAGCCGATGACGACGCTGAAGTCCTCGCCGAGCCGGCCCCTGAGGTAGGCGGCCAGCCCCGCCGCGGCGCGGATGACGACGACGCGGTTCATGCGGTTCGGCCCGCCGCCCAGGCGTCCGCGCAGCCCGGCGGTGCCGAACTGGAGGGTGCCCGAGAAGGCGTCGGTCAGCTCGGCGGTGGCCGACGCGTCACCGGCCTCGTGGGCCGCCAGGAGGGAGGAGAGCTCTGCGCGGGTGACGGCGTCCGGGTCCTCGTTGATCCAGGCGCTGACCTCGTCGATGAGGGAAGGGGTCTCAGTCATGCTGCGAACGTACCGGCCCGGACCGGCGGTGGGAGGTGATCGTGACCGCCCTCATGGGTTATCCGGGACACAGGGACTTTGTGCCCGCCTCGCGTCGGTGGGCGACGACGACGGGCGCCCCCGCCCCTGGGCGACAACACCCGCGTCATGCGCGAGGATCGCCCCATGGCACCACGAGAGCACAGAGAACACCGAGAGTCCTACCGCAAGGGGCCCGTGCTGCTGCGCGGCTCCCAGATCCCCGCCGAGACCACCGACGCGCGCCTGCTCACCAGCCGCGACGGCACCGACTGGCTCCACGCGGACCCGTGGCGGGTGCTGCGCATCCAGTCGGAGTTCGTCGAGGGCTTCGGCGCGCTCGCCGAGCTGGGCCCCGCCATCAGCGTCTTCGGCTCGGCCCGCACGACGCCGCAGGACCCCGCCTACGCCCTGGCCTCGCAGGTCGGCGCGGGACTGGCGCGCCACGGCTACGCCGTCATCACCGGCGGCGGCCCCGGCATCATGGAGGCGGCGAACAAGGGGGCGCACGAGGCCGGGGGCGTGAGCGTCGGCCTCGGGATCGAGCTGCCCTTCGAGCAGGGCATGAACGAGTACGTCGACCTCGGGATCAACTTCCGCTACTTCTTCGCCCGCAAGACGATGTTCGTCAAGTACTCCGACGGCTTCGTCGTCATGCCCGGCGGCTTCGGCACGATGGACGAGCTCTTCGAGGCGCTCACGCTCGTCCAGACGCAGAAGGTCGACGGCTTCCCCGTGGTGCTCGTGGGCACCTCCTTCTGGGGCGGTCTCATGGACTGGGTGCGGGGCGCCCTCGTGGGAGCCGGGGTCATCTCGCCCGGGGACGTCGACCTCGTGCACGTCGTCGACACTGCCGAGGAGGCCGTGGAGTACGTCGTCGGGGCCGCGCGCCGCCTGCGGGCCGACCAGGCAGTCTGGGCAGTCCGGGCCGCCCGGGCCTGACGGGCCTGGCAGGGGCCGGCCCACTCCCGGCCGGTCCGGCGCCGGGCGCGTGGGCCGCCCGTGCCCGTCCCCGGGTCCGAGTGGATTTCGCCACGAAGCGCCCACTACGGCCGCCAGGTGGCCTAAGATGCTAGGAATCGCGCGACTAGCGCGCTCTTCACCGAAAGGGGATCACATGGCTGCCATGAAGCCCAGGACGGGTGACGGCCCGCTCGAGGTCGTCAAGGAGGGTCGCTCGATCATCATGCGGGTCCCGCTCGAGGGAGGCGGCCGTCTCGTCGTCGAGATCAGCCCCGACGAGATCAAGCAGCTCCAGGAGGCCCTGGGCTCTGTCAAGATCTGACTCAGTGAGGACGTCAGTGACGATCTGATCCTGGACGATCTGATCCTGCACCACGAGGCGGCTCGCAGCGGGGCAAGGGCCCCGCGGGCTGAGCCTCCGGCACGTCGAGACGGGGCCGGGTCCCAGGGAGGACCCGGCCCCGTCTCGTCACCGCCTCACGGCCCCGACGCCGGTCACGCGACGCCCGCGTGCGCCGGGCTCAGGCGCGGCGCACCGCCGCCAGCAGCCCGTCACCCACCGGCAGCAGGCAGACCACCAGGTCCTCGCGCTCACGCAGCGCCTTGCCCAGCTCGCGGGCCGCGACCGTCGCCGCGTCACGACGGGCCGGGTCCGCCACGTGGTCGTTCCACAGCGCCCTCGTCACCGCCAGCACCCCGCCGACGCGGAGCATGCGCAGCGCCTCCTGCGTGAGAGCCGCCGCCTCCTGCGGGTCGACGTCGAGCACCACCATGTCGTAGGAGCGCGCCGCCATCCGCGGCATGACGTCCGAGGCCCGCCCCTGGATCACGCGCGTGCGCGAGCCCGGGTACCCGGCCGCGTCGAAGGCCCGGCGGGCCTCGCGCTGGACCTCGGCCTCGACGTCGATCGTCGTGAGCACACCGTCCGGGCCCATCCCCTGAAGCAGCCACAGCCCCGAGACCCCCGTGCCGGTGCCGACCTCGGCCACCGAGCGGGCGCCGACGGAGGCCGCCAGCGTGCTGAGCAGGGCGCCGGTGGCGGGGGAGACCGGGCTGACCCCCAGCTCGATGCCGCGCCGCCTGGCCTGCGCCTGCGCCTCGGCCTCGAGGGGGAACTCCTCCGTGTAGGACCAGCTCAGCGTCTTGTCACCGCTCATGGGTGCTCCCTCTCTCCCGTCAGGCGCGTGCGGGCCGCGCGCGCCGCCGCCATTGTCCCAGGTCCGCGGCCCCGCGGGGGGCGGCACGGGCACGGCGTGGGACGACGGGGACCCGTCAGCCGGTATCGCCCTGGGCGGATACGGCAGGAGCGGGGCGGACAGCGGCCGGGAGGCCCCCGCCGTCTCCCTATACTGACCGGGTGCTTGGCATCTCAGGGAATGAGTTCATCGTCCTCCTGCTGGTGCTGGTGGTCGTCATCGGCCCCCAGCGCCTGCCGGAGTACACCCGAAAACTGACCCAGTGGGTGCGCCAGCTGCGCCTCTTCCTCGACAACGCCAAGGCCCAGATCGCCGAGGAGGTCGGTCCCGAGCTCGCCGACCTCAACCTCCAGGACCTCAACCCCCGCAACTACGACCCGCGCAAGATCGTGCGCGACGCCCTGGGCGAGGACCTCGACGCGATCCGCCGGGACCTGTCCCAGCCCTTCGAGTCCTTCGCCTCCGCCGCCAAGGAGTCCGGTGACGCCGCCGCCAAGGCTGTCAAGGAGGACACCCGCTCCCGCCACGGCAGCAAGTCCCTGTCCTCGATGATCGACGACAAGGCCGAGGAGACCCGCAAGGCGGCCAACCCCAAGGTGGCGGCGGCCGGAGCGGCCACCGCGGCAGCGGGGGCCAAGGTTGCCGCTGCCGCGGCACAGCGTGAGAGCCTGGAGGAGGCCGCCGCCGAGGCCGACGCCGTCACCGTGGAGATGCCCCAGGTCGCCGCCCCGGAGGCCGCGAGCACTGAGGACGCCCCGGTCGCGCAGGAGCCCGTCGACGCGCTCACTGACGAGCAGGCCGAGGCCGCCGTCGGTGCCGCCCGCGGCGCCGGGGTCCTGCCCGGGCTGACCGAGGAGAGCACCACCAGGCACCGCGCCGCCCGCGCTCTCGCTGACGACGCCGCCTTCGCCGTCGTGCCCGACGACGAGCCTCAGGCCGCCGAGGAGGAACCGGCCCGTGAGGGCGAGCCGGACGGGGACGCCGTCCAGGAGTCCCCGGAGCCCCGGCAGGAGGCCGCCCCTGAGCAGGTCGAGGACCCCGAGCGCCGCGGGCTCATCTCCGGCGCGGTCGGCGCCGTCGTCGGTGCCGCCCAGGCCGTCGAGGGGGCCGTGGACCTCGTGCCGGACGAGGAGATCCCCTCCACCCTCGTCGCCGGGGCCCCCCGGGCGGCGCGCGTGCGGCCGCTGTCCCCGCGCGACGTCGTGCGCGCCTCCGCCGCTGCCGCCCGCACCTCGCGCGAGGCGCTGACCGCCGCCGTCGACTGACCCCCGCCCGGGCCGTGAGCGACCGTGAGGGGACGCTCAGCCCACCGGGCTGATACCGAGCCGCATCCCGGCCAGACCCCGCCGGGTGCGGCCCAGGCGCTGCGCCACCTCGCTCAGGGCGAGGGCCGCCGGTGCGTCGGCCGGGGGACGCCCGCCGTCGGCCACCGTCACCGGCACACCGCAGTCGGAGCCCTCGCGCAGCCGGATGTCGAGCGGCAGCTGGGCGAGCAGCGGCACCTCGTAGCCGAGCGTCTGGGACAGCGACGCCGAGACGGCCTCGCCCCCGCCCGCGCCGAAGATCTCCAGGCGCGAGCCGTCCGCCTGGGGCAGGTAGGACATGTTCTCAATGACCCCGGCGACCTTCTGCCTCGTCTGCGTCGCGATGAGGCCCGTGCGCTCAGCGACCTCGGCCGCCGCCGTCTGCGGGGTCGTCACCACGAGGACCTGCGCGTTCGGCAGCAGCTGCGCCACGGAGATCGTCACGTCGCCCGTGCCGGGCGGCAGGTCGAGCAGCAGCACGTCCAGGTCGCCCCAGAACACGTCCGTGAGGAACTGCTGGACGGCGCGGTGCAGCATGGGGCCGCGCCAGACGACCGGCTGCTTGTCCTCCACGAACATGCCGATGGAGATGACCTTCACCCCGTGGGCCACCGGCGGCACGATCATGCCGTCGAGCTGGGTGGGCACGTGGCTGACGCCCAGCATCCGGGGGATGGAGAAGCCGTAGATGTCCGCGTCGACGACGCCGACGCTCAGGCCCTGGGACGCCAGGGCCGCCGCGAGGTTCGCCGTGACCGAGGACTTGCCGACCCCGCCCTTGCCCGAGGTGACCGCGTACACGCGCGTGAGGCTGCCCGGCTTGGTGAAGGGCACCTCCGGCTCCGCCTGGCCGCCGCGCAGGCGCACGCGCAGCTCGGCGCGCTGCTCGTCGGTCATGACGCCCATCCGCACCCGCACGCCGGTGACGCCCGGCAGGGCGCCGACCTCCCGCTCGGTGTCCGCGGTGATGGTCTCGCGCAGGGGGCAGCCGGCCACGGTCAGCAGGACGCCGACGGTGACGACGCCGTCGGCGCCGACCTCGACGGACTCGACCATGCCGAGCTCGGTGATGGGCCTGCGGATCTCCGGGTCGTTGACCCGGCCCAGGGCCTCGCGGACCTGCTCTTCAGTGGGGATCGTGGGCATGGTGCCATCGTAGGGGAGAGGACCGGGCCCGCCGCGGGCCCGGGGGTGGATGGGACGAGCCTCTCGTCAGGCGCCGGCAGGCTCAGCCGGCCGCCTCGGCGCCGGCCGGCCCCGGCTCCCGGTCCGGCTCGTCCTGCGCCTCGTGCTCGGCCCACTCGTCCGCCAGCTCCTCGACGATCTCGCCGACGATCTCCTCGCGCGAGCGGCGCTCCTCCTCCAACAGCTCGGCGAGCATGTCTCGCAGCTCACCGCGCACGAAGTCGCGGGTCGCCACCTCGTTCATCGCCAGGCGCAGCGAGGCGATCTCACGGGTGAGGTACTCCGTGTCCTCCAGGTTCGCCTGGGCGCGCTGACGGTCCTGCTCGGCCGTCACCCGGTCGCGGTCGTCCTGCCGGTTCTGGGCCAGGAGGATGAGCGGCGCCGAGTAGGAGGCCTGCAGCGAGAGCATGAGCGTCAGGGCCGTGAAGCCGAGCTCGGCCTTGTCGAAGCGCCACGAGGCCGGGGCGAAGGTGTTCCACGCCATCCACACGACGACGAAGAGCGTGAGCCAGATGAGGAAGGTCGGCGTGCCCGAGAAACGGGCGATCGCCTCGGCCACGCGCCCCGAGGTGTCGGAGGTGGCGTGCTTGCGCGGACGCATCCAGCGCAGCCGGCGGGCGCGGCCCTCCTCCAGCGGCTGGTCCAGCTGCTCAGGCATTGGCGCTCCTCTCGATCATCTCGTCGGTCACGGCGTCGTCGGCCTCGCGCCAGTCGTCCGGCATGAGGTGGTCCAGGACGTCGTCGACGGACACCGCGCCCAGCAGGCGCCCGGCCTCGTCCTGGACCGGCAGCGCCGTGAGGTTGTAGGTCGCCAGCAGGCGCGTGACCGTGCCGATGGAGTCCCCGGGCAGCACGACGTCGAGGTCCTTGTCGAGGATCGAGCCCAGCGGCTGCTGCGGGCGCTCGCGCAGGGCCCGCTGCAGGTGCACCATCCCCAGGAAGCGTCCGGCGGGCGTCTCCAGGGGCGGGCGGCACACGAAGGCCACCGCCGCCAGCGCCGGCGCAGTCTCCGCCTTGCGGGCCTGGGCGAGGAAGGTCGCCACCGTGGCCTCGGGCGGCAGGATGATCGGCTCGGTCGTCATGAGTCCACCGGCGGTGTAGCCGTCATAGGTGAGCAGGCGGCGCACGTCCTCGGCCTCGTCCGGCTGCATGAGGTCCAGCAGGGCGTCCGCCTGGGCGGCCGGCAGCTCGGCCACGAGGTCGGCGGCGTCGTCGGGCTGCATCGCGTCCAGCACGTCCGCGGCCCGGGCGGCGTCGAGGGCGGAGATGAGGGCGACGGCCTCGTCGTCGCTCAGCTCCTCGACGGCGTCGGCCAGGCGGGCGTCCTCCAGCTCGGCGGCCACCTCCACCTGCCTCGCCAGGGGAAGGTCGGCCAGGACGTCGGCCAGGTCCGCCGGCTTGAGGTCCTCCATCGTCGCCAGCAGGGCGGTGGCGGACTGGGGCTCGAGGGACCCGGCCAGGCCCGTGACCTCGTCGGGGCGCACGATGAAGGTCTCGCCGCGGCGCAGGCCCAGCGGCCCGGAGGAGGCCCGCTGGACGAACAGGCGCGTGACCTTCCAGTCGCGGTTGCGGTCCTTCTCGATGGCGACGTCGCGCACGCTCACCTGGCCCGAGCCGTCGCGCATCGTCACCACCCGGTCCAGCAGCTCGGAGAAGACGAGGGTCTCGACCGCGCGCTGCTCGAAGCGGCGGATGTTGACCAGGCCCGTGGTGATGACCTGGCCCGGGTTGATCGCCGTCACGCGCGAGAGCGGCAGGAACACCCGACGGCGGCCGGCCACCTCGATGACGAGGCCGACGGCGCGCGGCTCGCCGCGGTGGGCCAGCAGCACGACGACGTCGTGGACCTTGCCGACGGCGTCGCCCAGCGGGTCGAAGACGCCCGTGCCGACGAGTCGGGCGACGAAGACGCGCGTCGCCGAGGGCCGGCTCGCGCTGCGGGTGCTCGTGTTCTCCACGGGCACAGCCTATGCGCCCTCAGCGTGACGGCGCCCTCGGTGCCCTGCCGCGCACGCCCGCGTGGGACGATGGCCTCATGAGCCAGCCGATGAGCGCCCACCCCGCGACCCGTGCCAGGACCATGCCCCAGGGGGAGGAGGTCGCCTCCTTCGCCACCTACCCGCAGGCCCAGGCCGCCGTCGACTCCCTGAGCGACGACGGCTTCCCCGTCCAGCACCTGGCCATCGTCGGCACCGACCTGCGCCAGGTGGAGAACATCACCGGGCGCATGAGCTGGGGGCGCGCCGTCGCCTCCGGTACCGCCTCGGGCCTGTGGCTCGGCGCGCTCGTCGGGGTCATGCTCTCCTTCTTCGGCAACGCCTCCGCCGGGGGCGCGGGCTTCCTGGCGGCGGTGCTCCTGGGCGTCGTGTGGGGGATCCTGTTCCAGGTGGTCGGCTACGCCCTGACCCGCGGCCGGCGCGACTTCACCTCCACGAGCTCGGTCATCGCCTCGCGCTACTCCATCATCGCCGCCCACCAGGCCTCGCAGGCGGCCCAGGCCCTGGCCCAGGCGCCCGGCAACCTCACGCGGGGCGGGGCCGCCGCGCGCCGCGCCGAGGAGCGCCGGGCCGCCCGAGAGGCCGCCCGGGCCGCTGAGCCCACGGCCTTCGGGTCGCGCCCGGACGAGCGGCCGCGCTTCGGCGTGCGGATCTCCGACGTCGGGGCCGACGGCGGGGTGGGCCCCGGGGCCGACGGCGCCGCGCCCGGCAGCGAGACATCCGGGACGTCCGGGGCGCCGTCGGACCGGGAGGCCTGAGATGGCGGTCCCCGTCGGGCTGTCGACCTCCTCGGTCTACCCCGGTAACGCCACCGCGGCCTTCCGCACCGCCGCCGAGCTCGGCTACGACGGCGTCGAGGTCATGGTCTGGTCCGAGCGCGTCACCCAGGACGCCACGGCCCTGGGGCGCCTCGCCGAGCACTACGGCCAGCCGGTGCTCGCCGTCCACGCCCCCACGCTCATCCTCACCCGCCCCGTCTTCGGGCCGGACCCGTGGGAGAAGATCGACCGCTCGGTGGCGCTGGCCGAGGCCCTGGGCGCCCCCACCGTCGTGCTGCACCCGCCCTTCTTCTGGCAGACCCGCTACGCGCGCCAGTTCGTGCGCGGCATCGACATGCGCGAGCAGACGGGCACGGTCCACCTCGCCGTCGAGAACATGTTCACCTGGCGCCCGCGCCAGCCGCACTCGACCCGCGACTTCCAGGGCTACTCGCCCACCTGGGACCCGGTGGGGCAGGGCTACCGCTCGGTCACCCTCGACATCTCCCACGCGGCCACCTCCGGCTCGGACGCCCTGGCCATGGCGCGTGCACTGGGCCCCACGCTGCGCCACCTGCACCTGACCGACGGCGTGCCCGGCTTCCACGACGACCACCTCCTGCCCGGCCAGGGCGACCAGGACTGCGCGGGCGTGCTCAGGCACCTCGCCGCCACCGGCTTCGAGACCGGGGGAGGGCAGGTCGTCGTCGAGGTCTCCACGCGCGGGATGAGCGAGGAGCAGCGGTTGGAGGCGCTGGCCTCCTCCCTGGCCTTCGCCCGCGAGCACCTGGAGGGCGCCGGGGACACGGGGGCGGTGCGCGTGCCCGCCCCGACGCGGCGGCGCTACCGCCACGGCTGAGGCCGGTGCCCGTGCCGGTGAGGGCCGGGGACGGGCCGCGTGGGACCGGCGGGGCTCAGGCGCAGGACCCGGGCTCGCGGTGGCCGGCCGGCTCGATCTGGAAGGTCGAGTGCGCGATGCGCACCGGGAAGTGCTCGGCGACGCAGGACTGCATGGCTCTGAGCAGGTCGTCCGTGGCCCCGGCCGCGTAGCGCTCGTCGGTGACGACGACGTGCGCGGTGAGCACCGGCAGCCCTGAGGCCACTGTCCAGGCGTGCAGGTCGTGGACGGCGACGACCCCGTCGAGGCCCGTGAGGTGGCGGCGCACCTCGCCGAGGTCGAGGTCCTGGGGCGTGAGGTCCATGAGGACGCTGCCGGCCGAGTGCAGCAGGGACACCGCGCGCGGCACGATGAGGACGACGATGAGCAGGGAGGCGACGGCGTCGGCGCGCTGCCAGCCGGTGAGGGCGATGACGATGGCGGCCACGACGACGCCGACGGAGCCGAGCGCGTCGTTGGCGACCTCGAGGAAGGCGGCGCGCATGTTGAGGCTCTCGCCCCGCCCGCCCGCGAGCACGAGCAGGGCGGCCGCGTTGGCGGCCAGGCCGATGACGCCCATGACGAGCATCGGTGCCGCTGCGACCTCGGAGGGGCGGACCAGGTCGATGACGGCCCGCACCGCGACCACGAGGCCGACGACGGACAGCATGCCGGCCTGGAGGGCGGCCCCGATGACCTCGGCGCGGCGCATCCCCCAGGTGGAGCGGTCCGAGGCCGGGCGGCGTGCGAGGACGGCGGCGGCCAGCGCGATGACGACGCCGGCCGAGTCGGTGGCCATGTGCCCGGCGTCGGCCAGCAGGGCGAGTGAGCCGGACAGGAGCGCGGCGACCACCTCTGCGGCCAGGACCGTCGCGGTCAGGGCCAGGACGACGGCGAGGCGCGTGGTCGAGGAGGCTGCTGCGTGGGTGTGGGGGTGCGAGGGGCACTGCGCGCGGCCGCCGGTGCCGTCGCCGTCGTGCGTGACGCGCTGGTCGCCGTCGTGCCCGCTCACGGCCTCCGCCCCGCGTCGGTGGCCGCTGCGGGCGAGGCGGCGGAGGCAGCGGTGAGCAGGGCGCGGGTGGTGACGAGGACGGTGGTGAGCAGGTCCTCGTGCTCCAGGCGGCTGACCCGGGCGCGCCCGTGCGTGTGGGTGGAGATGAGCCCGGCGTCGCGCAGGAGCCCCAGGTGCTGCGAGACCGTGGACTGCGCGAGGCCGAGGTGGTCGGAGAGCTCGCCGACGCGGTGCTCGCCCCCGCGCAGGTGCTGGAGGACCGCCAGGCGCGTGGGGTCGGCCAGGACGGACAGGAGCGCGGCGAGGTCCCTCGCCTCCTCGACCGAGCCCGTGTCGAGGGTGAGGTCCGTCGGCAGAGGTCCATGAATCATCGGCATGTACCGATGATATCGGTGTGTGCCGACATGTCCAGGGGTGTCGTGCCCGGGGCGGCAGCCGCAGCGGACCACGAGATCGCCCCAGGACAACCTGCGCGCCCACGGATCACGTGCTGCTCGAAGGACAACCTGCGCTCCGTTGGACAACGTGCTGGCGCCCCACAGGTTGTCCTGGGGAGAACAAGTTGTCCTTGGGCGAATAGGTGGTCCTTGGGCGGGCGTGCACGTTTCGGGCTGCGTGCGCCCGTCCCCGTGCGGCGAGTGGCGCACGGGCGGACAGGGCTGCGTGCGCGGCTGGCCCCCGTGCGGCGAGCGCTGCCGCCCCTCAGCCCGCGAGGAGGCCGCTCACCCAGGCCTCGACGTCCTCGACCGTGCGGGGGATCGCCGCCGTCAGGCGCTCGGCGCGCCCGTCCTGGCGGATGACGACGTCGTCCTCGATCCGCACGGCCATCCCGCGCATCTCCTCGGGCACGAGCAGGTCGTCCGCCCGGAAGTACAGGCCCGGCTCGATCGTGAAGACCATGCCCGGCACCAGCAGGGCGTCCATGCTCATCTCACGGCGCGCCTGCGCGCAGTCGTGCACGTCCAGCCCCAGGTGGTGGCTCGTGCCGTGCACCATCCAACGACGGTGGTACTGCCCGTCAGGGGCCAGGCTCGCCTCGGGGGTCACGCCCTCGGGCAGCAGCCCCCACTCGAACAGGCGCTGGGCCAGCACCCTCATCGCGGCCGCGTGCAGGTCGCGGAAGCGCGCCCCCGGCTCACTCGCCACGGCGAAGGACGCGTCCGCCGCCTCCAGCACCGCCTCGTACACGCGGCGCTGGGGCTCGGTGAAGCGGCCGTCCACCGGGATCGTGCGGGTGACGTCCGCGGTGTAGAGCGAGTCCACCTCGACGCCGGCGTCCACGAGCACCATCTCGCCCGGGCGCACGGCGCCGTCGTTGACGATCCAGTGCAGCGTGTTCGCGTGGTTGCCGCAGGCCGCGATCGTCTCGTAGCCCAGGCCGTTGCCCTCCTCGCGCGCCCGCGCCCCGAAGGCCCCCTCGAGGACGCGCTCGCCGCGCCAGTGCGCCGTCGCCCTCGGGATCGAGCGGATGAGGTCGTCGAAGCCGGCCCTCGTGGCGTCCACGGCCGCCTGGAGCTGGGCGACCTCCCAGTCGTCCTTCGTCAGACGCAGCTCGCTGGCCGCCTCCGCCAGGGCGTCGTCCACCTGCTGGGCCTCCTGCCCGCTGGCCAGCCCCGCCGCCTGGCGCACCTGGTCCACCAGGGCCGTGACGGCGGCGTCGGCCTCCACGACCACCCGCAGCCGCACGCCCTCCACGCCCGCGTCCTTCGCCAGCGCGTCGCCCAGGGAGTCGATGTGCGCGGCGCGCACGCCCGTGCCCGCCTCGACCTCCTCCAGGGAGGGGCGCACCCCCACCCACAGCTCGCCGTAGCGCGGGTCCGCGTAGAACTCCTCGCTCGTGCGCGAGGCCCGCGGGCGGAAGTAGATGACCGCCTCGTGGGAGGGCCCGCCGTCGGCCGGGGCCTGCCCGGGGGCGGTGAGCGGGTCCAGGACGAGGACCGCGTCGGGCTCGAAGTCCGTGCCCGTGCCGGCCAGGTGCGCGAAGGCCGAGTGCGGGCGGAAGCGGTAGTCGGTGTCGTTGCTGCGGACCTTGAGGGGCCCGGCCGGCAGGACCAGGCGCTCGCCGAGGAACTGGGCGCCCAGGCGCTCGCGGCGCCCGGCGGCCCAGGGGGCGGCCTCGCTCAGCGGCGGCAGCCCGGCCGGGCGCGGCCCCCAGGCGGAGCCGATGAAGTCCCTGAAGGCGGGGTTCGTGGGCCGGTGGGAGCGGTTGTCGCCGCGCTGCGCGAGCGACTGCGGGTCCTGGGGCGCGACCTCGCTCTGGTCGGGGCTGGTGGTGGGCTGGGCCTGGTTCGGGGAGTGCGTCATGAGCCGCATCCTCCCACTCCCGGCCGCCGCGCTCGACACCGGCGCCGGCACGGGCCCCGGTGGCCCCCGCCTACACTGTCGGCGTGATCGACGGCCTGCCCCTGTCACCGAGCACCGACCCCCACACCCACTCGTCCTGCTCGGACGGCACCGACACCCCGGCCGAGCTCATGGCCTGCGCCGCACGGGCCGGGCTCGACGTCGTCGGCCTCACCGACCACGACACGACCGCCGGGTGGGACGAGGCGGCCGACGCCGTCGCCACCACCGGCGTCACCCTCCTGCGCGGCGCCGAGATCTCCTGCGCCGACCGGGGCGTCACCCTCCACCTGCTGGCCTACCTCTTCGACCCCGACGACGAGGCCCTCACCCGGGCCCTGGCCACCGCCCGCCGCTCCCGGGAGAGCCGCAGCCGGCGCATGGTCGAGCTGCTGAGCGAGGACTACCCCGTCACCTGGCAGGACGTCCTCGAGCAGGCCGCGGGCTCACGCACCATCGGCAGGCCCCACATCGCCGACGCCCTCGTGGCCGCAGGCTCCTTCCGGGACCGCTCAGCCGCCTTCGACGGGCCCCTGGCCACCTCCAGCCCCTACTACGTCCACCACTGGGCGCTCGACCCCGTCGAGGCCTGCGAGCTCGTGCGCGCCGCCGGGGGCGTGCCCGTCGCCGCCCACCCCCGGGCCGCCGGGCGCCAGCGCCGCCTCGTGCCGGACGAGACCTTCGCGCTCATGGCCGAGGCGGGCCTGGCCGCCCTGGAGGTCGACCACCGCGACCACACCCCCGCCCAGCGCGAGCAGGCCCGCGCGCTGGCCGAGCGCCTCGGGCTGGGGGTGTCCGGGTCCTCGGACTACCACGGGACGGGCAAGCCCAACCGGCTGGGGGAGCACCTCATGCCGGCCGGGCTGCTCGAGCGGGTCCTCGACGAGGGCATGCTGGGGCTCGTCCTGCCCTGAGCGCCGCGCCGGGACCAACCCGGGTACGGTTGTCCTAAACCGCTCACGGCACCACCGCGCCCCGCCCTCCTTCACCCCGGACACCCCATGCTCGAGTCGATCTTCAGCCCCGTCCTGTTCGCGACGGCCTTCACCACCATCCTCGTCATCCAGGACCCCCTGGGCGCCATCCCCATCTTCCTCACCCTCACCGGCCGCCAGGAGGACGCCGACCGGCGCCGCTCCGCCGCCCAGGCGACCCTGGTCTCCTTCTGGGTCATCCTCGTCTTCGCCCTCTTCGGCCGCTACATCCTGCAGTTCCTGGGCATCAGCGTGCCCGCCCTGCAAGTCTCCGGGGGGCTGTTGCTGCTCCTCGTCGCCCTCGAGCTGCTGACCGACGGCGACGAGGAGGCCGCCCCCTCCTCCAGCTCGACCAACACCGCCCTCGTCCCGCTGGGCACGCCCCTGCTGGCCGGGCCGGGCGCCATCGTGGCCGCCATGGTCGCCGTCGAGTCCGCTGAGACGCCCGTGGTCGGCTGGGTGACGGTGGCCCTCGCCCTGCTGGCCACGCACGTGGTCGTCTGGGCCTCCCTGAGGTACTCGGTCGGTCTGCACCGGGTGCTGGGGGACACGGCGATCCGTGTGCTCACGCGCATCCTCGGCCTCCTGCTGGCCGCCATCGCGGTGCAGATGATGGGCGACGGGCTCGTCTCCTTCATCAAGGTGAGCTTCTTGTGACGACCCGCTAGCGGGCGTTACCTTCCGTTCACCTAGCGTCGTCATGCTTCCACCGCCGCGCCCGACGGCGCGGTCCCCGCATCTCTCAGGAGGACACCGTGTCCGCTGGCGTGCCCGACGGCATGATCCCCGACTCCCCCCAGGGCGGCAGCCCCCTCGCCGCTCCTCCCACCAACCCGGACCTCGTCTCCGAGGTCGCCCACGAGCTCAACCAGGCGGACAGGCTCAAGGGGGACGCGGACGCTGAGGCACCCGCCGCCCCGGCCTCGCGCCTCCTCGGCGCCGACCGCAACTGGCACCTCGTCTTCGGTGCCATCCTCGTCGTCGCCGCCGTCTGGTTCACCGCCTGGGCCATCGGTTACGTCAACGACCCGGGCGACCACCTCATCCTGCTGGTGACCGCCGCCGTCGGCCTGTTCATGGCCTTCAACATCGGGGGCAACGACGTCGCCAACTCCTTCGGCACCTCGGTGGGTGCCGGCACCCTGTCGATGAAGCAGGCGCTCATCGTCGCCGCGGTCTTCGAGGTCTCCGGCGCCGTCCTGGCCGGTGGGGACGTCACCGAGACGGTGCGCTCGGGCATCGTCGACCTGTCCCACGCGGCGCTCGCGCCCATGGACTTCGCCTTCATCATGATGTCCGCCCTGCTCGGGGCGGCCCTGTGGCTCCTCATCGCCACGAGGATGGGCTGGCCCGTGTCCACCACGCACGCGATCATCGGCGGCATCGTCGGCGCGGCCGTCACCCTCGGGCTGGTCACCGGCACCGGCGGCTTCGAGATGGTCCAGTGGAGCGAGATCGGCACGATCGCCGTGTCCTGGGTCCTGTCGCCCTGCCTGGGGGCCCTGGCCTCCTGGTTCGTCTTCAGCCGCATCAAGAAGCACATCCTCATCTACGGCGAGGAGGCGGACGCCCGCATGCGCGCCATCCACGCCGAACGCATCGCCCACCGCGACGCCCACCGCGCCTCCTTCGAGCGCCTCACCGAGCTGCAGCAGCTGGCCTACACCAACAAGATGACGCGCGACGCCGCCGCCCTGGCCATGCCGGACTTCGAGGAGGACGAGCTCGAGTCCGACTACTTCAAGGAGCTGCTGCGCATCGAGCGCAAGGCGGACAAGATCCAGTCCCACAAGGCCCTGGAGACGTGGGTGCCCCTGCTCGCGGCCGCCGGCTCGGTGGTCATCTCCGCCATGCTCCTGTTCAAGGGCCTGAAGAACCTCGCCCTGGGCCTGGACCTGTTCCAGAACGCGCTCATCATGGGCATGATCGCCGCCGTCGTCTGGTTCTCGATCTTCATCTTCGCCCGCTCGATGAAGAAGAAGTCCCTGTCCAAGGCGACCTTCACCCTCTTCTCCTGGATGCAGGTCTTCACCGCCTCCGCCTTCGCCTTCTCCCACGGCTCGAACGACATCGCCAACGCCGTGGGCCCCTTCGCGGCCATCATCGACGTGCTGCGCACCGACTCCCTGTCCGCCGAGGCCGCCGTGCCCGCCGCGATCACGATCGCCTGCGGCGCCGCCCTCATCTCCGGCCTGTGGTTCATCGGCCGCAACGTCATCAGGACCGTCGGCTCCGGCCTGACGAAGATGCACCCCGCCTCGGGCTTCGCCGCCGAGCTGTCGGCCGCGGCCGTCGTCATGGGCGCCTCGGTGATGGGCCTGCCCGTGTCCTCCACGCACATCCTCATCGGCGCGATCCTCGGCGTCGGCATCGTCAACAAGAGCGCCAACTGGCAGCTGATGAAGCCCATCGGCCTGGCCTGGGTCATCACCCTGCCGGCGTCGGCGGGCATCGGCGCCGTTGGCGTCCTCCTCCTGCGGGCCCTCTTCGGCTGAGTCGCAGTTCGGCTGAGCCGCGGGACCCCGCGATCCTGGGGCTCGCGGCTCGAGCCCGCAGGGCCCGCCGGACAGACGCGCTCGGGGCCGGCCACCAACATGGTGGCCGGCCCCGAGCGCGTCAGCACATCGGCGTGGGGTCTCAGTCCCCGGAGCGGGCGGCACCGCCGCCGCGCGTGCGCTTGCGGCCCCGCGAGCGCGGCGCGCGCCCGGTCGCGCCGTCCCCGCC
>NZ_JACJVC010000008.1 GCF_023369555.1 Actinomyces sp. AC-20-1
CCGGGTGGCGGCGCGGGCGGCCTCGTCGGCGGCGATGGCCGCGCGCAGGGCCGCGCCGGGCCGGCTCTCCGGCGCACCGGGGTCCTCGACGCGCCCCAGGCGGCCGGAGGCGTAGGTGTCCATCTCCTTCTTGCCGAAGGCGGCCATGTCCTGGGTCCACATGAGGTCGCCGGCCACGAGGCCGAGCATGCGGCTCATCTGGGTGACCTCGGCGCTCGTGCGGGTGCGTCCGACGGCCTGGGTGCCGACCTGGGCGCGCGGGCCCTGGATCCAGCCCTCCCAGACGGCGACCTGGCCGGCCGGGTCGGCCGAGATGAGCTCGAGGCGGGTGATGGGGGTGGTCGTGTCGGCGTCGTCGGCGTCGGGCTCCTCCTGGCCGACGGGGCGCCAGTAGGTGGTCTCGGTGGACCAGACCTGGGCGGGTGCCAGGCGCCCGGCGCCCTCGAGGCCGGGCATCTCGAAGTCGAGGTCCTGCGAGCGGGTGGCGTCGACGGTCCAGGTGGTGGTCACCTGGCGCAGGTAGGGGCCGCCGTCGTGGTCGAAGACCATCTCCTGGTAGACGGCCTGCTGGGGCACCTGCTCGCCGTAGGTGAGGATGCCGTAGCCGCGCCACGTGCCCACGAGCCAGGCGAGCGGGTAGGCCTCGGGGGCCAGGTCGTCAGGAAGGGAGAAAGCCATGGCCGCAGGGTACGTGGCGCCGACCCGGCCCTGCCACAGCCCCGAGATCCTCGGTTTGCGCGCGATTGTACGCCGAAACCCCAGGGAGCTCGCGCGCAAACCGAGGAGGTGGGCTGAGGACGTCGGGCCGGAGAGCGCCAGCGGCGCGTCGGCCGCTCGAGGCGGCGATATGTGGAGCCCGGGGCCCGTCACGGCCCGACGTCGCCCTCAAGGGTACAGGGTGGCGACGGCGGGCCCCAGCCCCGGCCCAGACCCGGTACTCAGGCCGCGTCCAGCGGGTCCAGACGGTAGCCGACGTTGCGCACCGTGCCGATGAGGTGGTCGTGCTCCGGGCCGAGCTTGGCGCGCAGACGCCGCACGTGCACGTCCACCGTCCGCGAGCCGCCGATGTAGTCCACGCCCCACACGTCGTCCAGGATCGTCTCGCGGGTGAGGACCTTGCCCTGGTGCTGCGCCAGGTACTTGAGCAGCTCGAACTCCTTGTAGGTCAGGTCGAGCACCGCCCCGTGCAGGCGGACCGTGTAGGCCGTGACGTCGATCACCAGGTCGCCGACCTCCAGGCGGTCCTCCGTCTGCGCCACCGGCTCCGCCCCGCGCGGGCGCAGCATCCTCAGGCGCGCCGAGACCTCCGCCGGGCCCGCGGACACGAGCACGAAGTCCGAGGCCCCCCAGTCCGTCTGCACGACGGCGGCCCCGCCCTCCTCCATGACGAGCAGCACCGGCGGGCAGGACATCGGCCCCGTCAGCAGCTGGCACAGGGCGCAGGCCCGCATGAGGTCCCCACGGGCGTCGATGATGACGACGTCGGCGCAGTCGAGCCGGGTGTAGGAGGACGGCACGGGGGCCAGGCAGGTGACCGTGAGGTCGAGCAGGGTCGCGGCCGGCAGGACGTGGGAGGGGTCGGTCTCGTGGGTGAGCATGATGGCCCGCATACCGTCTCCTGCCTGCCGCCGGGTTCCCGACGCCCAGTGTTCCACACGCGCGCGGGCGCGGGCGCGTCACGGTGTGGGACGATGCGCCCGTGAGCGCCACCGACCCTGTCCCCGCGGGCCGCGCCGCACCCGCCCACCCGGCGCAGGCGCCGTCGGCCCCCCGGCCCGGCGCCCCGGCACGCTCGCGCCGCACCT
Organism: Actinomyces sp. AC-20-1; assembly: GCF_023369555.1. GTDB lineage: Bacteria > Actinomycetota > Actinomycetes > Actinomycetales > Actinomycetaceae > Actinomyces. The sequence goes on from NZ_JACJVC010000008.1 coordinate 1,806, forward strand.
CCGGCTACGGCACGCGCCGTGGCGGCAACAAGCCCATCACCCCGGGCCTGGCGGACCCGGCCTGGACGCGTCTGGCCGTCGCCGGCACCGTCCCCGCCCTCCTCGCCGCCACCGCGCCCCTGCCGACCTGGACGCGCCTGGCCCTCGTCGTCATCCTCGTCCCCCTGGCCGCCCAGGGCTGGCCCGCCCTGCTGCGCGCCCGCCACGACCCGGGCTCCACCGCCGTCATCACCCTCACCGGGGTGGCCGCCTCGGTGCTCGTCGCCGTGCGGGGGGACTTCGGCTCGGCGGGGGTCGTCATGGCGCTGAGCGTGCTGGCGGCCTTCGTCTCCCAGATGGTGAGGCGCGACGGGCGCCCCGGCCTCGTGGAGGACCTGTCCTCCACCGTCACGGGCAACCTCGTCGTCGTCTGCGGCGCCGGCTGGTGCGCGCTCGAGCCGGGGGTCGCGGACCCCTCCGTCATGGTGCCCTGCGCGCTGGCGCTGCTCGTGGGCGCCCTGCTCACCACCCTGGACGTGCCCGCCCCGGTGCTCGAGGCCCTCACCGTCACGGTCCCGGCCCTCGTCGCGGGTGCCGCGGGGGCCGTGCTCGCCGCCGTCGGGTTCTTCGGCCCCTCCCACGTGGGCACTGTCGTGGCCCTGCAGTCCGGTGCCGCCTGCCTGCTGACGGGCTTCGTCGCCGGGGTCCTCATGTCCGCCGGCAACCGGGTGCTGTGGACGCACCGCTGGGTCCCCGGCGGGCGGGCGGCGATCACGAGCGCGCTCGTGCCCGTGCTCGCCGTCGGCGGACCGGTCTACGCCATCGCGCGCCTCATGGGGACCTTCCTGGCCGGCTGAGCCGGCGCCGTCCGGTCCTCCCGGGCTCAGCCGAAGCGGCCGGAGATGTAGTCCTCCGTCGCCTTCTCGCGCGGGTTGGAGAAGATGACGTCCGTCGTGTCGAACTCGATGAGCCGGCCCGGCCCGCCGGTCGCCTCCAGGTTGAAGAAGCCCGTCATGTCGGAGACCCGTGAGGCCTGCTGCATGTTGTGGGTGACGATGACGATCGTGTACGTCTGCTTGAGCCCGGCGATGAGGTCCTCGATCGCCAGGGTCGAGATCGGGTCGAGGGCCGAGCAGGGCTCGTCCATGAGCAGCACGGAGGGCTTGACGGCGATCGCGCGGGCGATGCACAGGCGCTGCTGCTGCCCGCCCGACAGGCTCGAGCCCGGCCGGTCGAGCCGGTCCTTGACCTCGTCCCACAGGTTGGCCCCCCGCAGGGACTGCTCGACGAGCGCCTCGGCGTCGGACCTGCTCATCCGGCGGTTGTTGAGCCTGGCACCGGCCAGGACGTTCTCGGCGACCGACATCGTCGGGAAGGGGTTGGGGCGCTGGAAGACCATGCCGATCGCCCGGCGCACCTGCACGGCGTCGACGCCGGGGCCGTAGAGGTTGACGCCGTCGACACGGACCTCCCCCTCCACGCGGGCGCCCGGGACGACCTCGTGCATGCGGTTGAGGGTGCGCAGGAAGGTCGACTTGCCGCAGCCGGACGGGCCGATGAGGGCCGTGACGGAGGCGGGCTGGATGGTGACGTTGACGTCCTTCACGGCCATGACGTCGCCGTAGTAGATGTTCTCGCGGTGGACGTCGATGCGCTTGGACACGGGGGCTCCTTCGGGTGGGGGTGCGGTGGACGCCCAGGCGGCTCAGCGCCTGCCGCTCCTGGGGCTGAGGCGGGCGGACACGAGGCGGGCCAGCAGGTTGAGGAGCATGACGATGAGGATGAGCGTCAGCGCCCCGCCCCAGGCGCGCTCCAGGGAGGCGGAGTCGGCACGGCTGTACTGGTTGTAGACGAGCGTCGGCAGGGTCGCCATGGTGCCCTCGAGGGGGTTGAGGTTCGTCGTCAGCGGCAGGCCCACCGTGATGAGCAGGGGCGCCGTCTCACCGATGACGCGCGCGATGGCGATCATGATGGAGGTCGTGATGCCGGCCACCGAGGTGCGCAGGACCACCTTGATGATGGTGAGCCACTTGGGCACGCCCAGCGCGTAGGAGGCCTCGCGCAGCTCGTGGGGCACGAGCCGGAGCATCTCCTCGGTGCCGCGGATGACCACCGGCGTCATGAGCACGCTCAGGGCGACGGCGCCGATGACACCGGCCTGGTAGCGGGGGCCGGCCACGGCCAGGAAGAAGGAGTAGGCGAACAGGCCGGCGACGATGGAGGGGATGCCCGTCATGACGTCGACGAGGAGGGTCACCGCCCTGGCCACCCAGCCGCCGTCGTACTCCACGAGGAGGATCGCGGTGAGCAGGCCCAGCGGGATGGAGATGAGCGAGGCCAGCGCGGTGATCTCCAGGGTGCCGACGATGCCGTGGTAGACGCCGCCGGTGGCCTCCTGCGCCCCGCGCATGTTCGTCATGAGGAACTCGACGCCGAAGCGCTCGGAGCCCTTGGACAGCACCATCCACACGAGCGACACGAGCGGGACCATGACGACGGCGACGCACAGGTGCACGAGCGTCGTGAGCAGGGTGTCGCGCCCCCGGCGCCCGCCCTCCGTCACCCAGGACACCGCGGTGGCGACGACGGGCCAGGACAGGGCGGTCACGACGAGGACCGCGCCCAGCGACCAGCCGGCGAGCAGCCCGGTGCCTGCGACGGCGAGGAGGCAGCCGGCGAGCACGCCCCACACGAACCAGCCGGGCAGGCGCCAGGCGGTGAGCGGGACGCCCTCGAGCACGGGGGGCTCCGTCAGCGGGTCGACGGCGGCGCCCGGGTCGGTCATGCGCGAGGACAAGGGCGCGCGGGCCGGGTCAGCGGGGTTGTGGTCAGCGGGGTTGTGGTGAGCAGGCATGTCAGCTGGCTCCTGAGAACTCGGAGCGTCGGGCGATGACCCAGCGGGCCAGGGAGTTGACCGCGAAGGTGATGAGGAAGAGCACCAGGCCGGTGGCGAGGAGCACCTCGCGCGACAGTCCGAAGGCCTCACGGAACTGGCCGGCGATGTTGGCGGCGATGGTCTGGTGCTGGCCGGGGGCCAGGATCCTGAGGCTCGTGGACAGGCCCGGGCTCATGATCATGAGCACCGCCATGGTCTCGCCCAGGGCGCGGCCCAGGCCGAGCATCGAGGCGGAGATGATGCCCGAGCGGGCGAAGGGCAGGACGGCCTGGCGGACCATCTCGTAGCGGGTGGCCCCCAGGGCGAGGGAGGCCTCCTCGTGGAGCACCGGCGTCTGGAGGAGGACCTCACGGGTGGTGGCGGTGATGATCGGCAGGATCATGACGGCGAGCACGAGGGAGGCGGTGAGCAGGTTCTTGGCCGGGGGCTGGTAGCCGGCGAACAGGGGGATGAGTCCGAGGTTGTCCGTGAGCCACTGGTAGACGGGGGAGAGCAGGGGCACGAGCCACAGGAAGCCCCACAGGCCGAAGACGACCGAGGGGACGGCCGCCAGCAGGTCGACGAGGTAGCCCAGCGGCTGCGCCAGGCGTCGCGGGGCGATGTGGGAGATGAACAGGGCCACCGCCACGCTCAGGGGCACGGCGACGAGGAGGGCGGTGCCGGAGGCCAGGAGCGTGCCGAGGACGAGCGTGGCCGCGTAGGACCAGAAGCTGCGGCCCTTCATGAAGCCGACCTCCTCGCTCAGCTCCTCGTGCGAGGCGGTGAGGGCCGGGAGGGAGTCCTTGAGGAGGAACAGCGTCACCAGGGTGAGAACGACCATGATGAGCACGCCCGAGCCGAGGGCGAGGGCATGGAAGACCTGGTTGCCGGTGCGTCCGGGGGCCCGGCCGGTGAGCGCGCCTGCCGGTTCCCGGGGCGTGAGTGGGGTGGTGGGGCTTGCCACGCGTGGTCTCTCCTGGTGGTGGCGGTGGGCGGGTCCGCTCCCGGGGAGAGGGCCCGCCCTCCGCGTCAGCGGTCTGGGTCTCAGGCGATCGTGGCGATGGCGGCGAGCACCTTCTCGCGCAGGGCGTCGGAGATCGGGGCGCAGCCGGCGGCCTCGGCGGCCGTCGCCTGCCCCTCGGGGGAGGCCATGTGCTCGAGGTAGGCCTTGACCGTGGCGGCGACGTCGGGGTCGTCGTAGGCGGTGCGGGCGATGAGGTAGGAGACGAGGATGATCGGGTAGGTGTTGTCGGCCTCGTAGTTGACCGAGTAGACGATGCGGGTGCTGGTGGCGTCGTCGGCCAGCTCGGAGGCGTCCAGCGTGGCGGCGGCGGCCTGGGCCGAGTACGGGGAGAAGGCGCCGTTGGAGCCGATCGCGACGGTGCCCAGGGCGTCCGTGACCTTGGAGGCGTCGGCGTAGCCGATGGCGCCCTCGGCTCCCTCGACGGTGGCGATCATGCCGGCCGTGCCGTCACCGGACTGGCCGCCGTCGACGGGCCAGGTCTCCCCGGCCTCGTAGGTCCACACGTCCCCGGCGGCCTTGCCCAGGTAGCGGGTGAAGTTCTTCGTCGTGCCGGACTCGTCCGAGCGGTGGACGACAACGATGGCCAGGTCCGGCAGGTCGGCACCGGCGTTGTCGGCGGCGATGGCCGCGTCGTTCCAGCGGGTGATCTCGCCCTTGAAGACCTTCGCGACCGTCTCGGGGGTCATGTTGAGGTGGGTGTCGCCGGTGAGCCCGGGAACGTTGTAGACGACGGCGATCGGGGAGATGTAGAGGGGGACCTCGATGACCTCGCCGGCCTGGGCGAGCTCCTCGGCGCTCATCGCGGAGTCGGAGCCGGCGAAGTCGACCGCGCCCTGGATGAGCTTCTCGCGGCCGGCGCCGGAGCCCTCGGCGGCGTACTCGACCGAGGTGCCGGGGTGGGCGTCCATGAAGGTGTTCATCCAGGCGTCCTGGGCGTCGCCCTGGGAGGAGGCGCCGGCGCCCTTGATCCGGCCGGTGAGGGAGGAGCCGGTACCGCCGGAGCCCTCGCCGGAGGTGCTGGGGGACCCTCCGGCGTCGGAGCCGCAGGCGGTGAGTGCGGCGAGGGAGGTGACACAGAGCGCCGACACGGCGCTGCGACGGGTGAGGAGCACGGGGAACCGTCCTTCGTGGTGTGGGCAGTGGGTGCCCGCGGGGTGGCGGCCGGTCTGGCCGGTACCTCGGACGGTAGGAAGGACGGGTGACCCGGCGGTGACGGCTCGGGGCCGGGCCGGTGAAGTCTTGGGAAACGTTGGCCGACGCCCGGGCGGCCCCCGGGTGAGCAGCGCGTGTCCCGGAGGGGCGCAGCGCGGCCCGCAGCGGCTCTCAGCGGCCCGTGGGCAGCGCGGGGCGCTGCTTCTCGATCGCGACGGCCCGGACGCGCCCGCGCGGGCGCCGGGCCATGTGGATGACCATGACCTCGCCCGTGCGCAGCCACGGGTCCCGGTCAGGCACGGCGCGCAGCAGCCGGCCCGGGGCGTGCTGGGCGACGGCCTCCATGACGGTGGGCAGCACCGGCCGGTGCGTGCACAGGGCCAGGGGCGCGTCCGGCACGCGCAGGGCCCGCTCGACCACCCGGCGAGCGTCCTTCGGCCTGGCCGCGTGCGCGTGCTCGGTGACCGCCGGCTCGTGCAGAGGCGTGATGCCGGCCGCGCGGGCGTAGGGCGCGAGCGTGTCGACGCAGCGCCGCCACGGGCTGGTGACGGCGGCGGCCACGCCGTAGGCCGCGAGCACCGGGACGAGGGCGGCCGCCCGCAGCTCGCCCTGGTCGCGGGTCAGGGGGCGGGTCGCCTCGTCCTCCTCGGCGCTGCGCCTGCCCGGGCGGTTCCACACCGAGCGCTTGACCGCCCGGGCGTGGCGCACGAGGACAAGGGTCCACGTGTCGAGCCTGCCGTCCTCCCACAGGTCCCGCAGCTGGCCCAGCACCTGCCGGTCGATGTCGTGGGTCAGCCGCTCACGGGCCCGGCCCACCTCCACCCAGGCGACGTCGTCGATCTCCTGGGCGGGGGCCGGCTCCACCGGGGTCCGGGCCGCGAGGCAGGGGTCGTCGTCGGCCAGCGGACGGGCCGCCCAGTAGCGGACCTTCTTGCGCCGGCCGTCGGCGAGCGGGTAGCGAGCCGTCTCCAGGGGCTGCTCGAGGCGGACGGCGACGCCCGTCTCCTCCTGCACCTCGCGCACGGCGCAGGCGACCAGGGACTCCCCCGCCTCGAGCTTGCCCTTGGGGAAGGACCAGTCGTCGTAGCGGGGCCGGTGGACGATCAGGACCTCGATGCTGTCCCGGCCGCCCCCACCGCCCCGGCAGGGGCGCCACACGAGGGCGCCGGCGGCCAGGACGGTCCTGCGGCCGGAGGGGGCTGCGTCCGTCACGGTGCTCCTCCTCACCGGGCCCCGGGGGTCAGCGCCGTCCCTTGCGCCGGGTGGCGCGGTCCATGAGCGTGGCCTGGATGTCCTCCAGGCGCTCGCCGTTGGGGCCGTGGACGTGACGGGTCCAGGAGCCGTCGGGCTCGAGCCACCAGGAGGAGACCTCGTCGGAGGCCGAGTGGGTCACGAGCCAGGTCAGCTCCTCGACCATCTGCGGGGCCGTCAGGCGCACGAGCGCCTCCACGCGGCGGTCGAGGTTGCGGTGCATGAGGTCCGCAGAGCCGATGAGGACCTCGGTGTCGCCGTTGTTGCAGAAGGCGTAGACGCGCGAGTGCTCGAGGTAGCGGCCCAGGATGGAGCGCACGCGGATGTTCTCGCTCAGGCCCTTGACGCCCGCGCGCAGGCCGCAGATGCCGCGCACGACGATGTCCACCGGGACGCCCGCGCGCGAGGCCCGGTACAGGGCGTCGATCGTCGTCTCATCGATGATGGAGTTGACTTTGAGCCGCACCCAGGCCTCGCGACCGGCGCGCTTGTTGGCGATCTCCCTCTCGATGCGCTCCACCAGGCCCGAGCGCACGGTGCGCGGGGCGACGAGCAGGCGGCGGAAGCGCGCACGGGGGGCGTAGCCGGACAGGAGGTTGAACAGGCTGGTGAGGTCCTGGGCGACGTCGCGGTCCGTGGTGAGCAGGCCCAGGTCCTCGTAGCCGCGGGCCGTCTTGGGGTGGTAGTTGCCGGTGCCGACGTGGCAGTAGCGGCGCAGGCCCTCGGCCTCCTGGCGCACGACGAGCAGGAGCTTGCAGTGCGTCTTGAGACCGACCATGCCGTAGACGACGTGGACGCCGGCCCGCTCGAGCTTGCGGGCCCAGCCGATGTTGTTCTCCTCGTCGAATCGGGCCTTGATCTCCACGATGGCGACGACCTGCTTGCCGGCCTCGGCCGCCTCGATGAGGGCGTCGACGATCGGGGAGTCGCCACTGGTGCGGTAGAGGGTCTGCTTGATCGCCAGGACCTTGGGGTCCGCGGCCGCCTGGCGCACGAACTCCTGCACCGAGGTGGAGAAGGAGTCGTAGGGGTGGTGCAGCAGGACGTCGCGCTCGCGCATGGCGGCGAAGATGTCACGCGGCGTCGAGGACTCGCCCTCCCCCAGGCCCGGGGCGGTGACGGGCACGTAGCGCGGGTACTTCAGTGCCGGCAGGTCCAGGTCGTGGAGCTGGTTGAGGCACTTGAGGTCCAGGGGGGCGGGGAGCTCGAAGACGTCGTCGTCGTCCAGCCCGAGGGCCCGCACGAGCAGCCTGCGCACGAAGGGGCTGATGGTGTCCTCCACCTCCAGGCGCACGCAGTCGCCGAAGCGGCGCTTCTCGAGCTCCTTCTCCATGGCGGCCAGGAGGTTCTCGGCGTCGTCCTCCTCGACCTCGAGGTTCTCGTTGCGGGTGACCCGGAACAGGTGGTGCTCCAGGACCTCCATGCCGGGGAAGAGGTGGTCCAGGTGCGGGGCGATGACGGCCTCGATGGGGATGAGGGCGGTGCCCGCCTTCTTGTCGGCGGTGTCGAGCTCGCGCCCGGGCACGGTCACGAGCCGCGGCAGCGACGGCGGCACCTTGATGCGCGCGAAGTGCTCCTTGCCGGAGCGCGGGTTGCGCAGCAGGACGGCGAGGTTGAGCGAGAGCCCCGAGATGTAGGGGAAGGGGTGCGAGGGGTCCACCGCCAGCGGGGTGAGCACCGGGAAGATCTGGTGGCGGAAGTAGCGGGTCAGGCGCTCGTGCTGGGTCTCGTCGAGCTGGTCCCAGCCCAGGATCTCGATGTGGTGCTCGGCGAGCCTGGGGCGGATGTCCTTGTTCCACACGTCGGACTGGCGGGACGCGAGCACCTTGGCACGGCGGGTGATCTCGGCGACGACCTGGTGGGCGTCCAGGCCGGAGGCCCGCACGGGGGTCAGGCCCATCTTGATGCGGCGCATGAGCCCGGCGACGCGCACCATGTAGAACTCGTCGAGGTTGGAGGAGAAGATCGACAGGAACCAGGCGCGCTCGAGCAGCTCGAGGTCCTGGTCCTCGGCCTGCTCCAGGACGCGCTCGTTGAAGTCCATCCAGGTGAGCTCGCGGTCCGTGAAGCGGTCCTCGAAGGAGTCCAGGGGGGGCAGGCCCTCCTCGGGGTCGGGGCCGAGGACCGGGGCGGGCTCCGCCGGCTCCTCGGGGCTCGCCTGGGGGGCGGGCTCGGTCAGGGGCGCGGTGTCCTCGGAGGGCTCGTCGAAGTCCTCGTCGGCGTAGGCGGGGCCGGCGTCGTCGGTGAAGTCGCGGGCGTCAGCGCTCTCCAGGACGTGCACCTCGGGGGTGGGGTCCGCCGGCTCCTCGGGGTCCGCCTGGGGCTCGGCCGCGTGGCGGGCCTGGGTGCGCGCCCAGCCGCCGAGGAAGCTCGACAGGGGCACCGGGGTGGGCGTGGTCTCGGCGTCGGAGGTCGTCATGGCCTCATGCTCCCACGTCCACGGCGGCGGGTGGCTCAGTCGAGGAGCCCCGCGGCGGCGCAGCGGGCGGCCTCGTCGAGCTCGTCGGCGGTGGCGGTGAGCGCCGAGCCCCGGCGGGTGACGGGGTCGGCGAGCTCGTCGGCGTCGTCCTCGATCCAGGTGGGGGTGGAGCCCGCGGCGAGGGCGCGCAGGAAGGTGGCGGTGGCGGACAGCAGCGGGGCGAGGGCGGTGACGGAGCCGGTGGTGCGCCCGGCGAGGACGGTGTCGAGGGCGGCGCGCACCTGCTCGGGCGAGGGGGCGGGGCGGGCCTCGGCGGTCTCGAAGCGGGCGGCGGCCTCGGCGTCGGTGCTGAGGTCGAGGACGGTGGCGTAGCGGCGTGAGATGAGCTCGGGGTCGCGGCGCAGCCACTCGCGCACGAGGAGGAGGCGCCACAGGGTCCCGGGCAGGGTGGTGGCCGGGGAGTCGGCCCAGAGCTCGGCGACCTCGTCGACGCCCCGGGCGGCGACGGCGCGCACGCCCTCGCGGGTGAGGCCGGTCTCCGGGAACCCGCCGACGAGGGCCTGGGCGGCACTGTGGGCGAGCTCGGAGGCCACGGCCGTGTCCTGGCTGCCCTCGATGGACTCGGCGTCCTCGAGCCGGGCGGGGCGGTGGAAGGGGCGGGTCATGCGGGGCTCCTCGGGCGCGGGTGTCACGATTCAGGCCATTGCTACCCTGGCACTGTCACGGCGGCGACGCAATCGGCGTGATGACGCGGATCAGCCCCATCCGGCTAGGACGGTGCCGGGCCAATGGCCTCAATCGTGACAGCACGCGCTATGGTGGGGCCGCTGAGCCAGCGCCCCCTTAGCTCAGTTGGTCAGAGCTGCGGACTTTTAATCCGAAGGTCGTGGGTTCGAGCCCCACAGGGGGTACGAGCACGGGCTCCCGCTGGTCTCAGCGGGAGCCCGTTCCTCATGGGGTGGTCACTTCTTGCGGGTGACGCCCAGGAAGACGCTGATGAGGACCATCGCGCAGACGATGGACAGGATCCAGCGGATCCAGTCGATGCCGGCGGTCTCCTGGACGCCGAGGACGCCCGCGCCCCAGCCGCCGAGGAAGGCCCCGAGGGCGCCGAGGATGATGGTCCACAGGACGGAGAGGCCCTGGTCGCCCTTCATGAAGAGGCGGGCGAGGGCGCCGACGACGGCACCGACGACGATCATGCCGATGAGCTCCATGCTGTTCTCCTGCCAGGTGGGTCGAGGTGCCGTAACGGCGCCATTAACAAACATCGTCAATCACTGACTGACAATTAATAGTTTACCCTACGTCGACACAGAGGTCCATCCTCTTCACACTTCAACGACTGAAAGAACCACGAACGCGCGGGATTCTCACGGACCAGCCGTTTCGAAACAGGCCGCTCAGCGCCCCCGACGCCCCTGACGACCCGCGGAGCCGTGCCCGGTGACGCGCGCGCCGCGCCCGGCAGCACCGCGCCCGGAGCCGGCAGGCCTCCCCGCCGTCCTGGCCGGCGTCTTCCCAGCCGCCGTCCCCGCCGCCCTGCCCGCAGCCTGCGCAGGCGCCTTCGCAGCGCCCTTCACAGCACCCTTCGCCGCGCCCTTCGAACGCCCCCGGCCCGAGCGTCCACGGCCGGCGCCGCCCACGCGCCCCTCCTTCGTCCGGCCCGGGTGCTCGCCCTTGAGGGCCACGCCCTGCGGCATGTCCTCGACCGCGACACGCGGCGCCTCCTCGCCCACGAGCACGGCCACGGCCTCGTCCGTGGGCCGCACGCGCTCGATGTCGGCCTTGATCCTGGCCTTCTTGAGCAGGACCTGGACGTCGTGCTTCTGCTCCGGCAGCACGAGGGTGACGACGACGCCCTCCGCGCCCGCACGGGCCGTGCGCCCCGAGCGGTGCAGGTAGGCCTTGTGCTCGGCCGGCGGGTCCACGTGCACGACGAGCTCGACCCCGGAGACGTCGATGCCGCGGGCGGCGATGTCGGTGGCGACCATGACGTGCGCCTCGCCGGAGGAGAAGGAGGCCATGGCGCGCTCACGCGCGTTCTGGCTCATATTGCCCTGCAGCTCGACAGCCGGGATGCCGCTGAGCACCAGCTTGCGCGCCAGGCGGCGCGCCAGGTGCTTGGTGCGGGTGAAGAGGATGCGCTGCCCGGTGCCGGAGGCGAGGCGCACCACGACGGCGTCCTTGGCCGTCTTGTCCGCCACCATCCACACCCGGTGGTCCATGGAGCGCACGGGCGAGGAGGCGGGGTCGACGGCGTGGTGGAGCGGGTCGTGCAGAAACTCCTTGACCAGGGTGTCGACGCCGTTGTCCAGGGTCGCGGAGAACAGCATCCGCTGCCCCTTCGCCGGGGTGGCGCGCATGATGCGGCGCACGTTGGGCAGGAAGCCGAGGTCGGCCATGTGGTCGGCCTCGTCCAGGACGGTGACGCTCACCTCGTCGAGGTCGACGACGCCCTGCCCCATGAGGTCGAGGAGGCGTCCGGGGCAGGCGACGACGATGTCCACGCCGTCGGCCAGGGCCTTCTCCTGGGGCCTCTGGGACACGCCGCCGAAGATCGTCGTCACGCTCAGCCCGAGGGCCTGGGCGAGCGGGCGGATCGTGTCCGCGATCTGCAGGGCGAGCTCGCGGGTGGGGGCCAGGACCAGGCCAATGGGGTGGCCGGGGCGGGCCATGTCCTCCTCGGCGAGCCGCTGGACGAGCGGCAGGGCGAAGGCGAGGGTCTTGCCGCTGCCGGTGCGCCCGCGCCCCAGGACGTCGCGCCCTCGCAGGGTGTCCGGCAGGGTCGCCGTCTGGATGGGGAAGGGCGAGGTGAAGCCGCGGGCGTCGAGGTCGGCGACGAGGTCGGGGTCCACGCCGAGGGAGGCGAAGGTGGCCTGGCCGTCGGCGGGGAGGGAGGAGGAGGCGAAGGGCGCGCGGGTGGCGGGCCTGCGGGTGGTGGGCACGGGTGTCCGTTCGTTCGGGACCGCGGGCCCGCGCACCGGTACCGGGGCAGTCGGGCGCAGCGGTGCGTGGGGTGCCGGCGTTCGGGGCTCGACGGCTCACCTCCCGGGTGGGAGCGAGCCGGAGCCGGGGCACCAGCCTGGCCGGCGGGATGCCGGGCCGGGTGCCGAGTCTTCCAGACGGGCGGGCGGCCCGCCATGACGAAGACCTCGCCCAGCGCGGGCGCTCACGTGAGCCGCGTCTCGCATGACGCACGCACACGTGCGGAGGGCCCCGGACAAGTCCGGGGCCCTCCGACCGGGTTCACAGGCTCACAGGCCGGCCCCCGCGGTCGCCTGGGTTGTGCCGGCGCTGTCGCCCTGCACCATCGCGGTGGCGAACTCGCCCTCCCCGGTCGCGGTGAGCGGCTCACCGTCGTCGATCGTCATCGAGACGGTCACGTCCGTGCCGTCCTTGACCTGGGCGAGAATGTTCGCGGCCGACACGTCGATGGTGAGCGCGCCATCGATCTCCAGCGTCTTGCTGAAGGGCAGCCCCTCATCGGTCAGCTGTTCCTGCGAGAGGGAACCATTGGCGTCGATGCTCGTCATCGTGATATCGGCCGTCGTCGCCGTCGTGCTCGTGACCTCGAAGACGATGACGTGGTTGTCCACGGAGGTGACGTCCTCGGAGGCCGGCTTCTCCTCCGCAGCGCTCTCAGGCGCCTGGGCCATCTCCTCGGACGTGCTCTGCGTGGAGGGGTCCTCGGAGCCGGAGGAGCCGCAGGCGGCGAGGCCGGCGGCAGCAACGACGCTGAGGGCTCCGAGGCCGAAGACGCGGCGGCGCAGGGTGGACGACATGAGGACTCTCCTAGGAAATCGGGTAGAGAGGGGCAAAAGGAACGTACCCCCCGCGGACTTTTCGCAAGTCCCGTGAGGCTCCCTGGCGCCCACACCCAGTTGGACTCCGTCCACACCGGACACGACTGTGAGTTGTCGCGCCCACACATAGAGGTCGTGCTGAGGCACAAGGAAGCAGAGCAGGAACAGCTCCTTGGGTATGCGCTCCCAGCCGTGCCGGATCAGAGCCGCCGACCCGGGACCCGGTTGCCGCCACCGGTGCCTCCCAGGGCGACGGCGCCGGAGACGAGGACGAGCCCCACGACCTCCCACACGTTGGGCAGCTGGGCGAGCATGACGACCCCGACCACGAGCGAGGTCGCCGGGAACAGGGCCTGCAGGAGCGAGAAGGTGTCCGAGCGCAGGCGCCCGAGGACGACCTGGTCGATGACGTAGGGCACCACCGTGGACATGAGGGCCACGCCCAGCACCCTGAGGACGGTGGGCACGTCCACGAGGGCGGCGCCTGCCGTCGTCACCGCCAGCGGCAGGTAGAAGAGGCTGCCGGCCACGGAGGCGACGGCGAGGGAGTCGAGACCGGAGCCGGCGCCCGCGACCACCCGGCCGGTGAGGATGTAGGCGGCCCACGCTCCGCCGGCCGCCAGGGCCATGAGGACGCCGACGCGCTGGCCGGCGTCGGACATGTCCAGGCCGAGGCCCCCGATGGCGGCGACGCCCACGAGGGCCATGACACCGGCGACGCGCGGGCGCCAGCCCCGCCCGGTGGCCAGGGCGACGACGACGGGCCCGACGAACTCGATGGAGACCGCGGTGCCCAGCGGCAGGTGCTCGATGGAGGCGTAGAACAGGACGTTCATCGTGGCGGTGGCGATCCCGAAGGCGGCGCAGACGGCCAGGGCCCGCCCGGTCCAGCGCCGCCGCCACGGGCGCCGCCAGGCGAGCAGCACGAGGGCACCGATGGTGATGCGCCACCAGGCCACCGTCGCCGAGGGCATGAGGGCGGACAGGGTGACGGCGAAGCCGGCACCGACGTAGCTCGACAGCCCGGAGAGGATGACGAGCAGCGGGGCGGGGACGGCCCGCACGAGGCCGCCGGGCGCGCGGGACGGCGGATCGGGGCGGGGCGCGAGGGAGGCGGGCACGCACCCCATTGTCAGCCCGTAGGTCCAGGATTGTGCATATGTTGTCATGCGAGTGGGCCGTGGGAAGCGGTCCACCGGGAGACAGGATGCGGAGGAGCCGTGGTGAGCAGGCACGTCGTCGTCATGGGGGTCTCGGGCTGCGGGAAGTCGAGCACGGCCCGCGCGGTCGCGCAGCGGCTCGGGCTGGCCCTCCTCGAGGGCGACGACGTCCACCCGCCGTCGAACGTGGCGAAGATGGCGGCGGGCGTCGCGCTGACGGACGAGGACCGCTGGCCCTGGCTGGAGCGGGTCCGGCTGTGGATGGAGGAGCGCGCGGCGGCCGGTGAGGCGGGGGTGGTGGCCTGCTCGGCGCTGCGGCGCGCCTACCGGGACGTGCTGCGCGGTGGGCACGACGACGTCGTCCTCATCGAGCTCGACGTGCCGCGCGCGGAGCTCGAGCGGCGCCTGGCGGGCCGTCGCGGGCACTTCATGCCGGCGTCCCTGCTGGACTCGCAGCTGGCGGTGCTCGAGCCGCTGGGCGCCGACGAGCGCGGGGAGCGCGTCGCGGCCCAGGCGAGCCCGCGGCGCACGGTCGAGGCCGTGCTGGCGGCCGTGCGCCGGTGCGGCGGCCCGACGGCGCCCGGGGACGCGGCGCGCTGAGCGCCCAGGGGCGGGTCCGTCCGGGCGCGCCCGGCCGGCGTCCCCTCAAGCCGGCGGCCCTCTCAGGCCGGTGGCCTCTCAGGTCAGGAGCGCGGCGGCCAGGAGCTCGACGGGAACGAAGCCTGCGGTGGTCAGCAGCACGCAGTCGCGGGCCAGGGCCTTGGCGTTGCCGTAGCGGGTGGCGTACATGAAGACGTTCTGCGCACTGGGCAGGGCCGCCGTCGTCACCGGCACCAGCAGCTCGCCGCCGCGCAGCCCCAGCGCCAGGCCGATGCCGACGGCAAGGGCCGGCACGAGCAGGAGCTTCCAGGCGACTGTGAGCCACAGGGCGGCCCCGCGCTCGGGCCGGTCCTCGTCGGCCTCCGGCGGCGCGAGCGGCGCGAGCGGTGCAACCGGTGCGGGCCCGTCGGCCCTCAGGCGGGTCACGCGGGCGACGGTCAGGCGCCGGCGCACGCGCGGGGAGGAGGCGGCCAGGCTCATGCCCAGCGAGATCATCATGACGGTGACGGCGAGGGAGCCGAGCGCGTCGAGGGAGCCGGCGACGAGCCCGCCGAGCCAGCCCTCCACCTGCCAGCCGGCGAGGTTGATGAGGAGCCCGACGGCGACGCCGAGCAGGAGGGGGTTGCGCAGGGGCGCGAGCCACACCCCGCGGCGCGAGGCGGGCTCCGGTCCCGCCCCGCCCGCCTGGCGCTGGGCCCCGGCCCAGTCGAGGACGGCGAAGGCCACCGGGGACAGGACGAGGAGCTGGAGCAGGAGGACCGGGGCGATGGCGGTGGCCTCGCCGAGCAGGACGACGAGCACGGGGATGCCGAGGTTGGCGGCGTTGACGTAGCCGCCGGCCAGGCCGCCGATGGTGGCCTCGGCGAGGGAGCGGCGCAGGACCCAGTAGTGCAGGGCGAAGGCGGACAGGACCCCGATGACCTCGGCGGCCAGCCCAGCGGCGGTCTGGCGCGAGACGACGGCGACGAGGTCCGCGTCGGCGATGGTGGTGACGAGCAGGGCGGGCGTGGCCGCGTAGAAGCACACGCGGGTGAGCACCGTGTCGCTGCCGGCGGGCACGGCATCGAAGCGCACGAGGGCCCACCCCACGGCGATGACGACGGCGAAGACGGCGAGCCCGGCCAGCACCTCAGCCACGCGCGCTCACCGGCTCCAGGTCCACCCAGGTGGCGGCGTGGTCGGAGACGACGAGGCTGCGCGCGCCCCAGGCGGTGGCGCGCAGCGGGGCGGGCGCCGTCCCGGGCCCCAGCGGGAGGCCGTCGGCGCCCGTCGGCCAGGGGTCGGTGAGCAGGTGGTCGATGCGGTGGCGGGGCCCGGCGGCGGGGAAGGTGGCTCCGTCCCCGAGCGCGCGGGCGGTGCCGAGCCGGGCGAGGGCGTCGGCGCGCAGGTTGAGGTCCCCGGCGAGCAGGTGGTGCCCGGGCAGGCTCGTGAGGGCGGCCCAGGCGTCGACGAGCTGGGTGGTGGCGACGTCGGAGCGGGTGGCCAGGTGGGTGGAGCCGACGGCGAGGCACGGCTCCGGCCGGCTCCCGGCGGGCCCTGCCGGCCCTGCGGCTCGGCTGTCCTCCCCTGCCGGACGGTCCTTGAGCACCGCGGCGAGCAGGACCCGGGCCGTGGAGGTGTGGACCCGGTAGGCGCGCGGGTCCCAGGCGGCGCCGTCGTCGTGTGTGACGAGGGCGGGGCCGCGCCCGAGGCGGCGCACGTGCCACGAGCTGACACTCAGGCGTGAGAGCAGGGCGTTGCCGAATCCGGCGGGCGGCAGCCCGGCGCTCTCGCGCAGTCCCCCCAGGAGGTCGTCGGCGGGCGAGAGCAGGGCCGAGCGCCGCGGGCGTCGCCGCAGCCCGGCCACGGGGCCCGCCCAGGCGGCGGCGAAGCGGTGGTGGGCCCACCCCAGGTGGCGTGCCAGCTCGGCCGCCTGGTCGAGGCGGCCGGAGCGCGCCTGGCCGAGGTCCACCTCCTGCAGGGCGATGACGTCGGGGGTGAGAGCGCGCAGCTGGTCGGCCAGGGCGGCCAGGACCTCCCGGGCGGCGCCGGCGTCACGGATGTCGGCCCCGGCCAGGGGCGCGGTCGCGGGGTCGAGGGCGGCCCCGGCGCCGGGCCGGCCGTGCTGGAGGTTGAGGGTCAGGACGCGTGTCACTCGTCGTCGGCCTCGAAGGTGAGGCTGACGGAGTTCATGCAGTAGCGCTGGCCGGTGGGGGTCTGGGGGGCGTCGTCGAAGACGTGGCCGAGGTGGCTGCCGCAGGCGGCGCAGCGCACCTCGGTGCGGACCATGCCGTGGCTGGTGTCGGTCAGGAGGGTGACGGCGTCGGAGTCGGAGGGGTCGTAGAAGGACGGCCAGCCGCAGTGGGAGTCGAACTTGGTGGTGGAGCGGAAGAGCTCGGCACCGCAGCCGCGGCAGCGGTAGACGCCCTCGCGGTGCTCGTCGAGCAGGGCTCCGGTGAAGGGGCGCTCGGTGCCGGCCTCGCGCAGGACGTGGTACTCGAAGGGGTCGAGGACGGCGCGCCACTGGGCGTCGGTACGGGCGATGGCGGCGGGGTCGAGGCGGGGTGCGGAGTCGTTGCTGGTCACGGTCCCATCGTGGACCGTGCGGGGCCGCTGGGGCGAGGGCGATCGCCCAGCGGGAACAGGACCGGCCCCGCGGCTCCGGCGCCCCGATCCCAGAACGGGCCCGGGGCGGCCCCAGCCCGGGCCCAGCCCGGGCTCAGTCGCCGGTGGCCGGGCTGCCCTTGCGCGCCTCGAGGTAGGCGTCCTGCTCCGCGGTCGAGATGACGACCGTCGCCTCCTCCCGCTGCGGCTGCTCGGCGCGCTCCTGGCGGGCGAGGATGCGCCGTCGGCGCACCTTGTCGCGGCGGGCGCGGCGCAGCGGGGAGCGGCCGCGGGCGGCGGCGCGCAGGCGGGCGGCCTCCACGGGGTCGGCGTCGACGCTCTCCTGGGGCGCCGTCGGCGCCTCGGCCGCGTCACCGGGCCGTTGGAGGGCGGCCAGCTCCTCGGCGAGCCGGGCGACCTGCTCGGGCTGCGGGTCCTGGGAGACCTCGACCTGCTCGATCTCGACGCGGGTGCGCGGCAGGGCGTAGGGCGCCTCGCGCTGGAGCCAGCGGACCAGCTCCTCGCGCAGGAGGCACTGCAGGCTCCACACGCCCCCGGCGTCGGCGGCGGAGATGGCGACGCGCACGGTGACGGTGCCGCCGCTGGTGCCGGTGACGTCGACGTCGGCGGTCCGCCCGTCCCAGGCCTGCGAGCCCTGGATGACCCGCAGGGCCTCGGCGCGCAGGGCGGAGACGGGCACGCGCCAGTCGAGGTCGAGCTCGACGGTGCCGGTGTACTCGGTGGAGTGGCGCGACCAGTTCTCGAAGGGGTTCTGCGTGAAGTACGAGGAGGGGTAGATGAGCCGTCGCCCGTCCCACACGCGCACGACGACGTAGGTGAGCGTGATCTCCTCGATGACGCCGCGGTCGGTGCCGACCAGGACGACGTCGTCGACGCGGATGGCGTCGGTGACGGCGAGCTGGATGCCGGCGAAGACGTTGCCGAGCGTGGACTGCGCGGCCAGGCCGGCGACGACGGAGACCAGGCCCGCGGAGGCGAGCAGGGAGCCCATCGCCAGGCGCGCGGAGGGGAAGGTCATGGCGGCGCCGACGAGCCCGCAGACGATGACGAGGGCCTGCGCGACGCGCCTGAGGACCTGGGCCTGGGTGGTGACGCGGTTGGCGCGGCCCTGGTCGCCGCCGGTGCGCACGCCCGTGACGACGGAGGACTCCACGGCCTTGAGCAGGGCGGTGGCGACGGCGGTGCCGGCGAGGATGACGCCGATGAGCAGGAGCTGGACGGCGATGGCGCTCCAGGCGGGCAGGGCGAGGCCGAGGCGGGCGATGACGGCGCCGGTGTAGCCGCCGGCGAGGGCGCCGAGCGCGTAGAGGGGGGTGCGGGCGAAGCGGGCGGTCTCGCCGTAGAGGCTGCGGCGGTGGCCGAGGACCTTGAGGACGGCGACGAGGACGACGGCGAGGACGAGTCCCACGAGGGCGCCGACGCCGGTGTGGACGAGGAGCCCCAGGACGTCCTCGGTGGCCTCGGCGACGGCCTCGACGGCGTCGGCCGTGGGTGTGGGGGTGCTCATGGGGCCAGCGTAGGAGGGGTGCCTGTGGGGAGCCTGTCACGATCCAGGCCATTGCCGCTCCGGCACCGGGGAGAGCTTCGGAGGAACGGTGTGATTCCGGTCTTTGCGGTCCGGCCATGAGGACGCCCCCGGGCCAATGGCCTGGATCGTAACACTTACACTAGACGTACTACGTCTCACGTAGTACGCTGAACGTATGAACTCATTGAGAGGAGGCGCACGGCAGTGATCAGCGCGGACGCCATTCGCGGCTACATCGACCTCATCGTGCTCAGCCTCCTGAGCGCCAGCCCCTCCTACGCCTACGAGCTCGCCAAGACCATCACCGAGGTCGGCGACTACACGATCAAGCAGACCACCCTGTACTCGGCCCTCAAGCGCCTCGAGGCCTCCGGCCTCGTCGCCTCCTACGCGGGCACCTCGGGCTCCGGCAAGCCCCGCACCTACTACCGGCTCACCGACGACGGCGCCGCCCACCTGAGCGAGAAGCTCAGCGAGTGGGAGGACACCAAGGCCCTCATCGACCGCTTCGCCGCCCGAGCCACCACCCTCTGACCCTCCCCACGAACGGACCACCCCGATGGACACCATCACCACCTTCCTCGACGCCATGTTCGCCCCCTACCCCGCCACCCCTCGCCTGGCCGAGGCGAAGGCCGAGCTGCGCACGATGATGGAGGACGCCTACGCCGATGCGCTCAGCGCGGGCAAGACGCACAACGAGGCCGTCGGCCAGGTCATCACCGACTTCGGCAACCTCGAGGAGCTGGCGCCCGTGCTCGGCATCCTCCCCGAGATCCGCGAGGCCCAGGCCGCACCGGACAGCACCGCTGCGCGCAGCGCCGGCCCCTGGGGCCCGCCGGCCGTCACCCTGCCCGAGGCCCAGGAGCTGGCCGAGGCCAAGCGCACCACCGCCCGCGCCCTGGGCAACGGCGTGGCCCTGCTCGTCCTGGCCGCGGTCCCGCTCATGACGCTGTCCGGCATGGCCGGCGGCGAGGGCCTGTTCGCACTCACGCAGAACGAGGCCGGCCTCATCGGGCTGCCGCTCACGCTGGTCCTCGTCGCCGCGGGCGTGCTCGTCCTCGTCCAGCGCAGCCGGGCCTTCGTGAGCACACGGCACCTGCTCAGCGGCCGCTTCACCCAGGACCCGATCGTCTCGGCCTGGGCGGTGCGACTGCGCATGGAGCACGAGGGGCCGCGCTCACGCGCCCTGGCCGCGGCCGTGGGCCTGTGGATCATCTCGGCGATCCCGCTCGTGAGCGCCGGCATCCTCTCCGACATGCCCGGGCACCGGGACTACTCCCCCCTCGGCGCGGCCCTCACACTGGTGCTCGTGGCGCTGGGCCTGCGGATCTTCCTGCCGACGAACTGGGCGGCCTCGACCCACACGACCCTCACCGAGGAGGGCCGTCCCGCCGACGCCCCGGAGGGCTGGCGCAGCGCGGACGACCCATCGGCGTCATCGCCGCCGCCTACTGGCCGCTCACCATCATCATCTACCTCGTCTGGTCCTTCGCCTTCGACGCGTGGGAGACGAGCTGGGTCGTGTGGCCGGTCGCGGGCGTCCTCTTCGGCGGGATCGCGGCCGTCGTCTCGACGACGGCGCAGGCCCGGCGCAACCGGGGCCTGAGGTGAGCACGCGCGGAGCATGAGCGAAGGCCCGGGTCCTTGTGGGACCCGGGCCTCTCGCAGTGGCTCCGACCGGCGTCGATCCGGTGACCTTTCGATTTTCAGTCGAACGCTCTACCAACTGAGCTACAGAGCCGTGGACGCGCTCGGCCCGGCCATTGCTGACCGGGCCGATCCGCTTCCGCGACCTTGACGGGACTTGAACCCGCGACCTCCGCCGTGACAGGGCGGCGCGCTAACCAACTGCGCCACAAGGCCATATGAAGTTCGCACGAGAGGTACCCCCAACGGGATTCGAACCCGTGCTACCGCCGTGAAAGGGCGGGGTCCTAGGCCGCTAGACGATGGGGGCCTGTTGCCCTTGGCGTCGTCGCGCCTCGAACCGGATAGAACACTAAGGGCAGGATCCTCGGGCGCGCAAATCCCTCCGAGGTGACGCTGCTCACCGGCCGGTCCCCCACGGGAGCGCAGCAGGATCCAGGGGCACGGCGCCGTCGGCACACCGCGGGCGGGGCCGCGCCCCCGTGGCCCCACCACCCGTGGCAGGCTGCCGCCATGAGCCCTGTGAGGATGTCGGAGCCGGACTTCGAGCGCGCCGTCGAGGACGCGCTCGACCTCATCCCCGCCGACCTGCTCGACGCGATGGACAACGTCGTCGTCCTCGTCCAGGACGAGCCGGGGCCGGAGCACCTGACCGAGGAGGACCACGACGAGCAGGGCCGGCCCGCGCTCCTGGGGCTGTACCTCGGCGTGCCCCTCACCGAGCGCGACGGCGGCTGGTCGGGGATGCTGCCGGACCGGATCCTCATCTTCAAGGGGCCGCTGGAGCGCTGCTGCCGCGACCGCGAGGAGCTGGTGGAGGAGATCTCGGTGACGGTCATCCACGAGGTCGCCCACCACTTCGGGATCGACGACGAGCGCCTGCACGAGCTCGGCTGGGGCTGAGCCGCCCGGCGCCCCCGCTAGGGTCGGCGCCATGACAGAGCGAGCCCTGACCCGCCGCACGCTCCTCGCGGGGACCCTCGCGGCCGGATCCCTCGCCGCCTGCTCCGGGACCCCGCCAACCGTGCCGGCGGCAGAGCCCTCAGCGCCCTCGGTGGGGCCCTCACCCCGGGCCACGCCGTCGGCCACCCCCTCCCCCGAGCCGACGACGGCGCCCCCGCCCGCCTCGCCCTTGGAGGGCTGGACCTTGGAGGAGCGGGTGGGCCAGCTGCTCATGGTGGGCGTGCCGGCCCAGGGCGCCTCGCAGGAGCACGCCGAGATCGTCTCGGCGGTGCACGCGGGCGGCGTCTTCCTGCACGGGCGCTCCGCCGAGGGGGCCGAGGCCACGCGGGCCGTCGTCGCCTCCTACACGGCCCTGGCGTCCCGGGCGGCGCTGCTCGTCGCCACGGACCAGGAGGGCGGCGCGGTCCAGGTCCTGTCCGGTCCGGGCCTGTCCACGCTCCCCGCCCCCGAGGAGCAGGCGCTGCTGGGCGCCGAGGCGCTGACCGCCCGCGCCGCCGGCTGGGGCGCGGAGCTCGCGGCGACGGGGGTGACGATGAACCTCGCGCCCTGCGCGGACCTCGTGGACACGCTGGCGCCGTCGGACAACGCGCCCATCGGCGCCTGGGGGCGCCAGTACGGGACCGACGCCGGCACCGCCGTGGCCGGGGTCCTCGCCTTCAGCGCGGGGATGCGCTCGGCGGGCGTGGAGCCGGTGGTCAAGCACTTCCCCGGACTGGGGCGCGTCACCGGGAACACGGACACCACCGCCCAGGTGGTCGACGCGCTCACCGCCCGCGACGGCGACCCGGCCGTGAGCGTCTTCGCCGAGGCGGTCAGGGCCGGGGCGCGCGCGGTCATGGTCTCCTCGGCCACCTACCTGCTCATCGACCCCGGCGCCCCGGCCTGCTTCTCCCCCGTCGTCGTCACCGACATGCTGCGCGGGGACCTCGGTTTCACCGGGGTGGTGATGACCGACGACGTCGCCGCGGCCGCCCAGGTGCGGGCCTGGTCCCCGGCCGAGCGGGCGGTGCTGGCCGTGCGGGCCGGCGTGGACGTGGTGCTGGCCTCCGCCGACGCCTCAGTGGTGCCCGAGATGGCGCAGGCGCTCGTGGCCGAGGCGCGCGCTGACGCGGACCTGGCGGCCCTGGTGGACCGGGCGGCGGAGCGGGTGCTCGCGCTCAAGGGCGTCCCGGGCGCCTGAGCGCGGCCGGGCCCGGAGCGGGCCCGGTGAGACAGACCAGGGGCGTGCGTCTCAGCGCAGGACGGTCGTGCCCTCGCTGGAGCCGCCGACCTTGAGGTACTTGGCGAAGCAGTCGTCCCTGGACAGGCCCTGGGCGGTGCACCAGGCGTTGGCCTCCTCGGCGGTGGCGAAGGGCTCGGCGACGGCGACGACCCACCAGTGCCCGCCGGCGTCGAAGACGGACCAGTCGTCGGAGTACAGCAGGACGGCGCTCGGGTAGACCGCCTTGAGGCTCAGGTAGTGCTCCCAGACGGCGGAGGCGTCCCAGGTGGTGCCACCGAGGATGAGTCCCGGCTTCTTCGAGGACAGCTGCGGCACCCAGGTGCCGTCGAGCGGGCCGGAGACCGTGGCCGAGTCGGCGTCGGCCTGGTCGCGCAGGAGGCCCAGCCAGATGGCGTCCATGGTGGCGGCGTCCGGGGCGCCGGCCGTGTCGAGGCGGGCCGTGCCGGAGGCCGTGGTGGCCCTGGCCCCTCCCGACAGGTCGCGGGCGACGGAGAGCTCGGCGCGCTCGACGGCGATCTGGGCGGCGCTGACGTAGTTGAGGGAGGGCTCGAAGACGAAGGTGACGTCCGCGCCCGACGCGGGGACGCCGACGGGCACCTGGCTCAGGTCGAAGACGGCGACGGCGGCGACCACGCGGGTGGACGAGCTCAGGCTCGTGCCCTTGAGGGCGGCGCTGAGGGTGACGAGGTTGGAGGCGCCGGCCAGGACGTCGCCGTCCTGGCAGGTGGGGGTCACGTGCACGTCCGCCTCGAGGCCGTCACCGCTGTCGCGCACGGCACGGACCTCGTAGACCGGGTCGGTGGCGCAGCGGGACACCTCGGTGGCGCTGGGCGTGGCGCCCGCCGTGGGTAGTGCGGAGGCCGGGGCCGAGGGCCCGGCCGAGCCGCTGGGGGCCGAGGTCGCGGGGCGCTCGCCCAGGCGCAGGAGGGCGATGACGGCCCCGGCGCCCACGAGGGCGAGGACGAGGAGGCAGATGAGGAGGACGAGCCGGAGGCGGCGCCTGCGGGCAGGCCCACCGGGGGCTTGGGGCTGAGTCCCGGCGGGCGGGGCCTGGTGGACGGCGGGTGCCACCACCTGGATGGGCGCCTGCGGGCCTGGCTGCGGGAAGGCGCCCGGCCCTCCCCAGCCGTGGTCGGCGGCTCCGGCCGCGCCGTCGGCAAGCAGGGCGCCCACCGGCAGGACGGCCGTCTCGGCGGGCAGCGCGAGGGTGGTCTGCGTCCCGGCCGGCCCCTCAGCCGGCCCCTCCTGCCGCCCAGCCGCAACGGTCTCGACGGGCCCGGCAGCGCTCCCGGTCGCCTCGACGGGCTCAGCGTCCGCGGGGGCGCCCGCCTCAGCCCCCGCGGTCCCGGCCGCCTCGGCCGCGGTCCTCCGGCTCGCCTCGGCCAGCCAGTCGCGCAGCCCCGGGTAGACCGCCGGGTTGGCCGCGAGCGCGGCGCGCAGGTCCGGGCGCTCGGCGGCGATGGCCGCCTGCAGGTGCTGGTCCGTCGTCGTCGCAGCGATGAGGGGGGAGGCGGCGCGGGCGGCCGTCAGGAGCTGTTCGGGACCCATGGGGGAGCCTTCCGGTGCAGGAGCGCCCCGGCTCGCACCGGTCGCGCCCCCGATAGTAGCCACCGGTGCCCACCGAGGCGTCCGAAACCACAGCGAACGGGCCTGCCGCGCGCCGCAGGGGTCTCGATAGCCTTGAGCGCACCATGCCCGTTGCACCGCAGGCCCCTCGGCCCTCCGCCGGCGCGGGAGGACGCCTCCTGCCCGTGCCCGACGCCCCACTGCCCCAGCCACCCACCCGCTCCGCCGGCGCCCTCCTGCGCTGGCTGCTCGTGCGCGCCTGGAAGCCCGTGCTCGTGGCGACCCTCGCGGCGACGACGTCGAACGTCATCCAGGCCATCGTGCCCGGCTTCCTCGGCGCCGCCCTCGACTCCGGCATCGAGAACGGCCTCAACCCCCGCCTGTGGGCCATCGGCCTGGGCCTGCTCCTCCTGTTCTGCGTGTACGCCGTCGGCGACACGGGCCTGTCCTACTTCCGCGTCCACGCCTGGATGCGCGTGAGCTTCGACGTCGACCGGCTCGTGGCCCGGCAGGTCTCCACCACCGGCACGGACCTGGGCCGCCAGACCTCCACCGGCGAGGTCGCCGCCATCGTGGCCTCCGACGCCCAGTACCTGGGCAACGTCGTCGAGCGCCTGCCGGGCCTCATCGGCGCGGCCGTGTCCTTCCTCGTCGTCGCCGTCCTCATGCTCGGCACCTCCGTGCGCCTGGGCCTCATCGCGCTCATCGGCATGCCGCTGGTCGCCTGGATCGTCACACTCGTCATCAAGCCCCTGCAGAGGCGCCAGGCCCACCAGCGCGAGGCCCAGTCCCAGGTGACCACCATCACGACGGACACGGTGGCGGGCCTGCGCATCCTGCGCGGCATCGGCGGCGAGGACGTCTTCGCCCGCCGCTACCGGGACGCCTCCCAGGAGCTGCGCCGCCGGGGCGTGTCCGTCGCCGGGACCCAGTCGGTGCTCATGAGCCTGCAGGTGCTGCTGCCCGGGCTGTTCGTCGCCGTCGTCGTGTGGGCGGCGGCCCGCATGGCCGTGGCCGGGCAGATCAGCGCCGGTGAGCTCGTCACCTTCTACGGGTACACCGCCTACCTGTCCTGGCCGCTCATGGAGTTCTCCAACTCGGTGCAGGACCTCACGCGCGCCCGCGTCGGCGCCCGGCGCCTGCTGCGGCTGCTGACGGTCTCGCTCACCGCCGGCAGCGTCACCGAGCGCCTCGACCTGGACCCGGCACAGGGCACCGCCGTCGCCGGGGCGCTCGTCGACCACGCCTCGGGGGTGCGGATCGAGCCGGGGCGCATGACCGCGCTCGTCGCCGCCGACCCGGACCTGTCCGCCGCCCTGGCGACCCGCCTGGGGCGCTTCCACGACGACGGCCCCGTCGTCACCCTCACGAACCGTCCCCTGACCGACATGCCGCTGGCGGACGTGCGCGCCAGCGTCGTCGTCTCCGGGGCCACCGCCCAGCTCTTCACGGGCACGCTGCGCCAGGCCCTCGACGTGCGCGGCGGCCGGGCGCCGCAGCCGGTCGGGGTCGCCGCCCTGGTCGCGGCGGAGGACGAGCGGGCCGGCTCCGCCCTCGACCAGGACGTGCGGGCCCCCGTCCTGAGGGCCGACGGCGACGACCGTCTTCTCGCGGCCCTCGAGGTCGCGGACGCCCACGACGTCCTGTCCTCGCTCGAGCACGGCCTGGCGGGGATGGTGACCGAGAAGGGCCGCTCCCTGTCGGGCGGGCAGCGCCAGCGCGTGGCGCTCGCCCGGGCCCTGCTCACCGAGGCCCCCGCCCTCGTGCTCATCGAGCCGACCAGCGCCCTGGACTCACACACCGAGTCGCGCGTCGCCCGCCGTGTCCACGCCGCGCGGCGCGGACGCACCACCGTCATCGTCACAGAGTCCCCGCTGGTGCTGGAGGCCTGTGACGAGGTGGTCCTGCTCGACGACGAGGGCCGCGAGCGCGTGCGCTCCACGCACCGGGACCTGCTCGCCCGGGCCCGGCAGGGGCAGGCCGACGCCCTCGCCTACCGGGCCGTCGTCGCCCGCGCCTCGGGAGAGGCGGAGCCCGGGGCCCCGACACCGGGAGGGACGGAGCCCACGGCCCCGCCGACCGGGCCGGACACCGTCGGACGGGTCCCAGCGCACCCAGGCACCACCGAGGAGGGACGCTGATGGCGCTGCCGCTCGCCCCCGGCAAGGTCGCGATGCGCAAGACCCTCGGGATCATGGCCTCCTACCGGGCGCGCTTCTGGTGGGTCCTCGCGCTGCAGGTGACGGCCGTGCTGGCGACCCTGGTCGCCCCTCAGCTGCTCGGCCGGCTCGTCACCCGGGTCTCGGCGGGCACCGCGACCATCGACTACGTGGACAAGGTCGTGCTCACGATCATCCTCGTGACCGTCGTCGGCGCGGTCATCAACCGGTACGCGCAGATGCACGCGCGCACGCTCGGCGAGTCCGTCTTCGCGGGCCTGCGCGAGCGGATGATGAACCGCGTCGTCCACCTGCCGCTGAGCGCCGTCGAGTCCGCCGGCACCGGGGACCTGGTGGGCCGCACCACCAACGACGTCTCCCGCATCGAGTTCCTCGTGCGCGTCGGGATCCCCCAGATCATGGTGTGCACCGTGACGATCATCTTCACGATCGTCGCCGCCGCGCTGTCCGACCCGCTGCTGGCGCTGGGGCTGCTCGTCGTCGGGCCTCCCGTGTACCTCATGATGAGCTGGTACCTGCCGCTGTCGGTGCCCGCCTACCGGGCCTCCTCCTCCGCCTACGCGCGCCTGAACGGAGCCGTCTCCGAGACGGTCGAGCACGCGCAGACCGTTGACGCCCTGGGCATCGGCGCCCGCCGCGAGGAGGCGATCCTCACCCACGTGACCGAGGCGTGGAGCCTGGAGAGGTACACGGCGGGCCTCAGGGTGCGCCTGTTCCTCGTGCTCGACGTCGCCTGGCGCGCGCCCGTCGTCGTCATCCTCCTGTGGGGCGCCTTCCTCGCCGGCCACGGCCTGGCCTCCCTCGGGGCGATCACGACGGTGGCCCTGTACGCGATGGAGCTGCGCAAGCCCATCGGCCAGCTCATGTTCTGGATCGACCAGGTGCAGGTGGGCCAGGCCTCCCTGTCGCGCATCCTCGGCGTGGAGGAGGTCCCGGCGGACCGCACCCCCACCGGGGCGGTCCCGCAGGGCACGCGCATCGTGCTGCGCGACGTGCGCTTCTCCTACCGCGAGGGCGTCGAGGTGCTGCACGGTGTGAGCCTGGAGCTGCGTCCCGGGGAGCGGCTGGCCGTCGTCGGGCCCTCCGGCTCGGGCAAGTCCACACTGGGGCGGATGCTCGCGGGCATCCACCCACCGACCTCCGGGTCGGTGACGGTGGGCGGGGTGGCGCTGACGGACCTGCCGGAGGAGGAGCTGCGCCGGCACGTCGCGCTCGTGACCCAGGAGCACCACGTCTTCGTCGGCACCGTCGCGGACAACGTCCGCCTGGGCCGCCCGGACGCCGACGACGCCACGATCCGCCGGGCGCTCGAGGCCATCGGCGCCTCCTCCTGGGTGGACGCGCTCGAGGATGGCATGTCCACGATGGTCGGCTCCGGCCACCTGGAGCTCACCCCGGCGCAGGCGCAGGAGGTGGCGCTGGCCCGTCTGGTCCTGCTGGACCCGCACACGCTCATCCTCGACGAGGCCACGAGCCTGCTGGACCCGCACGCGGCCCGCACGCTCGAGCGGACCCTGTCGACGGCGCTGGCCGGGCGCACGGTCATCGAGGTGGCGCACCGGCTGTACACGGCGCAGGACGCGGACCGGGTGGCGGTCGTCATGGACGGGCGGGTGGTCGAGCTCGGCACGCACGACGAGCTCGTGGCGCTGGGCGGCGAGTACGCGAGCCTGTGGGAGGCCTGGAGCCAGGAGTAGGGGCCGGGCGCGGCGGCGGCCTGGGACACACAGGACGCACGGGGCACACAGGGCACCTGGGACACACAGGACGCACGGGGCAGCGCGCCAGGACAACGTGCGTGCGCAAGGACAACCTCCTCGCGCAAGGACAACTAAAACGCTCAAGGACAACCTGTGCGACGCCACCAGGTTGTCCATCCAGCAGCACGTTGTCCTTGGCGCGTCACGTTGTCCTTGGCGGGCGCCCAGGTGTGAGAACCTGGCACAGGAAAAGACGCGCGGGTACCGTTGCGCGCAGCGTCCGCCACCCCCTCACCGAAGGCTCCGTCCCACATGACCCAGTACCAGCCGCCCTCGGGCGCTCCCGGCTCCCAGCCCTCGCTTGGCGAGCTCGTCGCCCGGATCTCGGAGAACGTCACCGGTCTCGTCAAGGGCGAGATCGAGCTCGCCAAGGCCAAGGGCAAGCGCATGGCCATCGCGCTCGGCCTGGGCGCAGGCCTGCTCGCCGCTGCCGCCGTGCTCGCCCTGTACGCCCTCGGGATGCTCCTGAGCGCGCTCGCCTGGGCCATCGCCGAGGCGCTGTCCCCCTGGGCCGGCCACCTCATCGTCGCCGTGCTCCTGCTCGTGGTCGTGGCCGTGCTCGCCCTCCTGGGCGTCAACCGCCTCAAGGCCGCCCAGGCGGACGTCCCCGCACCGCAGGAGGGGATCAAGGCCGACGTCGCCCTCGCCAAGGCCGCCCTGCAGGAGGGCCTGGAGAAGGGCAGCCTCAAGTGAGCACCCACGCGCAGCAGCCCACCGTCCCCCAGAACCCCTCGGGCGTGCGGGTCCCTCCCGCCCCCCTGCCGGTCAACACCCCGGGGACGGGGCCCACGGGCCCCTCCGCCGCCGAGCTCGCGGCTCAGGCCCGCGCCCGGCAGGCCGCCAAGGCCGCTCTCTCCCCCGAGGGGATCGAGGCCGAGCTCGCCGCCCGCCGTGCCTCCCTCACCGCGGACCTCACCGCCCTGGGCACCCGCCTCGCCCCGGAGGCGCTCATGACGCAGGCAGTCGCCTCGGCACGTGAGGCCGTCGCCCAGGCACGGGCCGGCCTCACCTCGGCCCTCTCCTCCGCCCGGGCCGGCACGACCGGTCAGGCCGACGGCGCCGCCACCGCCTACGGCTCCGTGCCGCTCGCTCCGGCCCCGAGCGTCCTGGACCGTGTCAACCGTCTGCTCGACGACGCCCGTGACGGGGACCCGGCCTCGCTGGGGATCGTCACCGGCGCGGCGCTCGTCCTGGCGGGCGTGAGCGTGTTCGCCGCTGTCAAGGCGCTGCGCCGATGAGCGAGTCGATGAGTGAGGCGCGGCCCTCCACCCCGGAGGAGATCGAGGCCCGCCTGCGGGACACGCGGGCCCAGCTCGCGGCCAGTGTCGACGCCCTGGCCGAGCGCGTCTCGCCTCAGGCCCAGGCCCGTGCGGCGGGCGAGCAGCTGGGCGCGCGGCTGGCTCAGGAGCGCGACAGGCTCGTGGACCGGGTCAGCGAGGTGCGCCGCCGCGCCGTGGAGACGGTCGAGCGGGCCCAGGAGGGCGACGAGGCCGCGCGGCGCACGGTCGCGGTGGTCGCGGGTGGTGCCGTCGCCGCTGCGGCGGCTCTCGGCTCACTCCTGCGCCGCGGCTCGCGCCGCTGAGCGTCACTGAGCGGCACTGAACGCCGCCGCCACGGACTGGGAGCCGCTGAGACGCTGCGAAGAGGCGCTGCACCGCGCTGAGCAGCACGACGAGGGGGAGGCGGCAGCCATCACCCACCGCACCGCCCGGGCTGTCCGCGCCGTCCACGGCCTCACGGCCTCACGTCGGTCTCACGGCTCACGTCCCACGGGGCGTTCTCCCTCACATGGCGCCGAATAGCCATTTGCCGGGGCGTGGATATAGGCTCGCCCCACGACACATTTGCCCACGTGATGCGCGCCTCGCGCGCCAGAGATTGTTGGAGGGGGTCGAGCCTATGGGGCGCGGCCGTCAGAAGGCCAAGGCGACGAAGGTCGCCCGCAAGCTCAAGTACTTCAGCCCGGAGACCGACTACGCGGCTCTCGAGCGCGAGCTCGTCAGCGCGTCCAGCGGCGCCGAGGCTGACGACGAGATCGACTACGAGGAGCTGGCCTCCAAGTACAACGTGGACGACGACTGGGACGACTCCGAGGAGGAGTGACCCGCTCACTATCACCGCTCCTGCGAGCGTGAGCACCGCTCGCAGGCAAGGGCCGGCAGGGACTCCCCTGCCGGCCCTTGCGCTGTCTCACGCTCCGCCGTCCCGCACCCCTGCGCCGTGAGCCGGCCCGGGGGCAGGCCGGGTGGGCAGGCCCCCGGCTCCCGGGACCGGCCGGGTCAGCCGGGCCGGCGGGACCCAGCCGGGCCAACCGAGCCGGCCTCCGGTCGTGGCCCCAGGCCCGGCTCTCAGACGGTGCGGTAGCTGCCGTGGATGTCGACGGCGCCGCCGTCGACCCCCTTCGTGCCCGCCACCACGCGCCCGCGCGACCGGTAGCCCTCAGCGCCGTGCACCGATCCGAGCACCCAGGCCGGCACGCCCGCCGCTGCCGACTGGCGCAGGACCTCGTCCACGGCCTCGGGGGCGACGACCACGACCATGCCCACCCCGAGGTTGAGCGTGGACTCCAGGTCGTCCCACGGCACGGAGCCGAGCGTGCGCACGAGGTCGAAGACGGCCGGGACCGTCCAGGAGGCGCGGTCGACGTCGCCCACGAGGCCGGCGGGCAGGACGCGGGCGAGGTTGGCGGCCAGGCCGCCGCCGGTGACGTGGCTGAAGGCGCGCACGCGCAGCGCCGCGGGGTCGGCGCCGGCCGGGTCGATGGCGTCCACGAGGTCGAGGCACAGGGCCGAGTACAGGCGGGTGGGCTCCAGCAGCTCCTCGCCGAGCCTGCGCCCGAGCCCGGGAACGTGGCGGTCCAGGGCCCACCCGGCGTGCTCGACGACGCGGCGCACGAGGGAGTAGCCGTTGGAGTGCAGGCCGGAGGCCGCCAGGGCGACCAGCACGTCGCCGGCGCGCACGCGCTCGGCGCCGAGCATCCGGTCGGCCTCGACCACGCCCGTGGCGGCGCCGGCGACGTCGTACTCGTCCGGAGCCATGAGGCCGGGGTGCTCGGCGGTCTCCCCGCCCAGCAGCGGGGTGCGCACCTGGGCGCAGGCCTGGGCGACCCCGCGCACGATGTCAGCGACACGCTCGGGCACGACGTGCCCGCAGGCGATGTAGTCCGTCATGAGCAGCGGGCGCGCCCCCGTGACGGCGATGTCGTCGACGACCATGCCGACGAGGTCCTGGCCGATGGTGTCGTGCACGTCCACGGCCTGGGCGATGGCGACCTTCGTGCCCACGCCGTCGGTGGAGGTGGCCAGCAGGGGCCTGCGGTAGGAGCGCAGCTCGGAGACGTCGACCATCCCGGCGAAGCCGCCCACGCCGCCGACGACCGCCGGGGTCATGGTCGCGGCCACCGAGGCCTTCATGAGCTCGACGGCGCGGTCGCCGGCCGCGGTGTCCACGCCCGCGAAGGCGTAGGTGATGCCGGAGGGCTGGGTGGGTGCGGTGCTCACGTGCGGGGTCCTTCGTCGGTGGGTGGGGTGGGCGCGCTGGGGCAGGCGGTGGTGGCGGCGGAGCCGTTGGCGAGGTCCGGCAGGGTGACGGTGCGGTGGGGGACGACGACGTCGCCCACCGTGGCCGGTCGCCTGCGGGCGGCGGTGGGGACCCGGTGGACGGGCAGGGTGCCCACGGGCACGCCCTCGACCGGCGGCGCGATGGGGTAGCGGCCGGTGAAGCAGGCGGTGCACAGCTCGCCGGCGGGCTGCGCGGTGGCCTCGACCATGCCCTCGACGGAGAGGTAGCCGAGGGAGTCGGCGCCGATGGACTGGTGGACCTCCTCCACGCGCATGCCGGTGGCGATGAGCTCGGCGCGGGTGGCGAAGTCGATGCCGTAGTAGCAGGGCCACAGCACCGGCGGGGAGGAGATCATGACGTGCACCTCGGCGGCACCAGCCTCGCGCAGCATCTTGACCAGGGCGCGCTGGGTGTTGCCGCGCACGATGGAGTCGTCGACGACGACGAGCCGCTTGCCCTCGATGACCTCGCGCACCGGGTTGAGCTTGAGGCGGATGCCGAGCTGGCGCAGCGTCTGGGTCGGCTGGATGAAGGTGCGGCCCACGTAGGCGTTCTTGAACAGGCCCTGGCCGTAGGGGATGCCGGAGGCCTGCGCGTAGCCGATGGCGGCGGGCGTGCCGGACTCGGGGGTGGCGATGACGAGGTCGGCGTCCACCGGGTGCTCGCGGGCCAGCGCGGCGCCCATGGCGTTGCGGGCGGCGATGACCGAGCGGCCGGCGATCTTGGTGTCGGGGCGGGCGAGGTAGACGTACTCGAAGACGCAGCCGGCGCGGCGGGGCTGGGCGAAGCGGGTGGAGCGCACGCCGTCGGCGTCGATCTCGAGCAGCTCGCCGGGCTCGATCTCGCGCACGAAGGTGGCGCCGACGATGTCGAGGGCGGCGGTCTCGGAGGCGACCACCCAGCCGCTGCCGAGACGTCCCAGGACCAGGGGGCGCACGCCGTGCGGGTCGCGGGCGGCGTAGAGGGTGCGCTCGTCCATGAAGACGAGGGAGAAGGCGCCGCGCAGCATGGGCAGGACGCGGCGCGCCGTCTGCGAGACGGTGAGGGGCGGTGTGGTGGCGATGAGGTCGACGTCGGGCTCGACGCCGGTGGCGAGAAGGTCCTCGCCGTCGTCCCAGCCCTCGAGAAAGCCGCGTTCGGAGACCAGGGCCATGAGGGAGGCGAGGACGGCCGTGTCCGTCGAGGAGCCGCGGCCCAGCTCGCCGCGCAGGTCCTCGCCGTTCGTGGCGCGGATGCGGTCCATGAGCTGGCGGGTGTTGGTGAGGTTGCCGTTGTGGGCGACGGCGAGGGTGGAGCCGCCGGCGACGGGGCCGAGCATGGGCTGGGCGTTCTCCCAGGTGGTGGCGCCCTGGGTGGCGTAGCGGGTGTGCCCGACGGCGATGTGCCCGGGCAGGTTGGTGAGGATCTGGTCGTTGAAGACCTGGGAGACGAGGCCGAGGTCCTTGTAGACGAGGATCTTGGAGCCGTCCGTCGTGGCGATCCCGGCGGACTCCTGGCCGCGGTGCTGCAGGGCGAACAGGCCGAAGTAGCTCAGGCGGGAGACGTCCTCGCCCGGGGCCCACACGCCGAAGACGCCGCACTCCTCGCGGATGGAGGGCTCGACGAGGTCACCGGGGTTCATCGGGCTCGTGGGCAGGCCGTGGGACGTGGGGGCGGGGAGGGTGGTCTGGGTGGTGTCACCGACGCTCACCGGCTCATCCTCCCACAGGTCCACGGGGCCCTGCCGCGCGTGGGAGGAGGTGCGGCCCACTGCCGTGAGGGCCGACGGCGGCCGGGCAGCGAGTGGGGAGGGCGGCGGCCGGGCGGGCCGCCACGCACACCTCCTCGCCGTAGCGGTCCACGAGGCGTCGCAGGGGCGCGGTCACGTGCGCGTAGCGGGCGGCGATGGCGGCGTGGACCGCCTCCTGCCCCGTGGGCGCCGGAGCGCAGCCCGGGCCGAAGGCGAGGTATCCGGCGCCGCGGAACAGTCCGGCGGCCTGGTCCATGAAGGCCACCTGGGCGGGCACGCCCGGGTCGAGCGAGCGCACGAGGTCCGGGTAGGGCAGGTCCTCGGGCCAGTCGACGTCCAGGGCGCGGGCGACGCGCCGCACGCGCCGCAGGTCCCGGGGCTCGGCCGGAGGCATGGTGCGCAGGATGCCGGCGCCGGCCCGCACCATGAGCCGGGCCGCGCACATGCCGGTCAGGAGGGAGACCTGGGCGTTCCACCTCTCCACGGGCAGGGCGGCGCGGTAGGTGAGGCGGTAGCCGGGCTCAGTGCCGGCGGTGCTGGCAGAGCCGACAGTGCCGCCAGAGCCGGCAGCCGCGTCCGTCGGCGTGCGTGTGACCTCCTGCGCCGGCACGGACAGGGAGATGTCGCCGCGCAGGGCCTCCTGCTGCTCGCGCAGCCGGCCGACCTCGCTCAGCAGCGCGGGCAGGTCGGCCGGGACCGGTGCCGGCAGGCAGGCGCCGTCGTCGAGGGCGGCCTGGACCTGGGCGTAGCTGAGCCGGGCGTGTGAGCGCACGAGGGCGCGCTCGACGTGGGCGCTGGTGACAGCGCCGGCGGCGTCGAGGTCGATGGTCCACAGGTAGCAGGGGCGCTCGGCGTCCGGCAGGAGGGAGGAGGCTCCGTGGGAGAGCGGCACGGGGTGCAGCGGGGTGGCGCGGTCGGGGGCGTAGACGGTCTCGCCGCGCCGGTGCAGCTCGGTGTCGAGGGGGCCGCCGGGGGTGACGAAGGTGGCGGGTGAGGCGATGGCGTAGACGACCCGGTACCCGGCGCCGCCGGCAGCGCAGTCAGCACGGCCGGCCCCGCCCGCGCCGCCGTCATCACGGCCAGCGCCATGAGCACAGTCAGGGCCGGTCCGCTGGAGCAGGAGGGCCTGGTCGAGGTCGAGGGAGCGAGCAGGTCGATGGTGACGAGCGGGAGGTCGCGGGCGTCGCGCACCGGCAGGCCGTCGCCATGGTCCTGGGCGAGGAAGCGCTCGGCACCGCCCGCCTCCCAGGCCCGGCGGGCCGCCTCGGCCTCGGCGAGGGCCCGTGCCGGGAAGGCGTCGGGTACCCGGTGCTGCTCGCGCAGGGAGTCGCGGGCGGCGACGACGGCGGGCGGGGCGGTGTAGGCGGCGATCCGGGGACGGGGCATGCCCCGAACCTACCCGGGGGCGGTTCGGGGCATGCGTGCCGGTGGGGCGCTGTGCTCTCAGAGGGCCGGGGCGGCAGCAGCCTCCTCGAGAGCCGTCTCCCCGCGCGTGCGCGCCGCCATCTGCTTGAGCAGGAGGACTCCCGCGCAGGTGACGAGGGTGCCGGCGACGATGGACAGCAGGAACCAGAGGATGTTGTTGATCGCGAAGAACA
This sequence comes from Actinomyces sp. AC-20-1, assembly GCF_023369555.1. Taxonomy (GTDB): domain Bacteria; phylum Actinomycetota; class Actinomycetes; order Actinomycetales; family Actinomycetaceae; genus Actinomyces. Next base: position 36,433 of record NZ_JACJVC010000008.1, read on the forward strand.
CGAAGATGCCTCCGTGCGGGGCCCGCGAGCCGACGTGCATGGCCATGGACAGCGCACCGGTGACGGCACCGCCGACCATGGCGGGCGGGATGATGCGCAGCGGGTCGGCCGCGGCGAAGGGGATGGCGCCCTCGGAGATGAAGGAGGCGCCCAGCAGCCAGGCGGCCCGGCCGTTGTCGCGCTCGACCTCGGTGAACAGGCGCGGCCTCAGGGTCGTGGCCAGGGCGAGGGCGAGCGGCGGGACCATGCCTGCGGCCATGACGGCGGCCATGATCTCGTAGGAGGCGGTGGTGGCGGCGGCCAGGCCGGCGGTGGCGAACAGGTAGGCGGCCTTGTTGACGGGGCCGCCGAGGTCGAAGCACATCATGAGCCCGAGGATGACGCCGAGGATGACGGCGGATCCGTTGCCCGCCATGCTGGTCAGCGAGGTGGTGAGCCAGCTCATGAGGGACGACAGCGGGCCGGCCAGGATGACGTACATGACGGTGCCGACGACGAGGGTCACCGACAGCGGGATGACGACGACGGGCATGAGGCTGCGCAGCCAGCGCGGTGTGCTCAGCCCGGCGAGCCAGGCGGCCATGTACCCGGCGAGGATGCCTCCGATGAGCCCGCCGATGAAGCCCGAGCCGGTGGCGAGCGCGGCCAGGCCCATGACGAAGCCGGGGGCGATGCCGGGCCTTCCGGCCAGGCCGAAGGCGGTGTAGCCGGCCAGGGCGGGCACGAGCAGCCCCATGGAGGCGCTGCCGAGGAGGGAGAAGACGGCGCCGAGGTAGGCGGCCAGGGCGGAGCCGCCCAGGGCGTGGGGCGCCGCGTAGGCGGGGTCGGCCAGGTCGGGCAGGTTCCAGAGGCTGGCGGCGGCCAGGCCCTCACCGCTGTTGCCCATGACGATCGTCTGGGCGGTGGCGCCGATGTCGTAGCCGCCGAAGAGGAAGCCCAGGGCGGTGAGCAGGCCGCCGGCCGCGACGAAGGGGATCATGTAGGACACGCCGGTCATGACCGAGCGCCGGAGGCGGCGGGCCCAGTGGACCTTCTCCTCGGTGCCGGCCTCGCCCGTGGTGCCGGGGGTGCCGGCGGGCACCGTCGGGGCGGCGGGGTCGTCGATGGCGGCCAGGGCGCGGTCGATGAGGGAGGCGGCGTCGTTGACGGCGGCCTTGACACCGACGTCGACCACCGGCTTGCCGGCGAAGCGCTCGCGGCCCTTGACGGGCAGGTCGTGGGCGAAGACGACGGCGTCGGCGCGCTCGATGAGGGCGGGGTCGAGCCAGTCGACCCTGCCCGAGCCCTGACCCTCGATGTGGACCTCGACGCCGCGGTCCTTGCCGGCCTGCTCGAGGGCCTCGGCGGCCATGAAGGTGTGGGCGATGCCGGTGGGGCAGGAGGAGACGCCGACGATGAGGCGGGCGGGGCCCGTCGGGGCGGCGTCGTCGGCCCGGGGGGCATTGTCCGAGGCTGCTGGGGTGGCCGGGACGGCCTGGGCCGGCTGGGCATGGGGCGTCTCGGCGTCGTCGAGGAGCTCGGGCTGGACCTGCTCGGTGACGATGCGGGAGACCTCCTCGGCGGTCGCGGCCGAGCGCAGGGCGTCGGTGAAGTCGCTGCGCATGAGGCCGCGGGCGAGCTTGGCCAGGAGCTGGAGGTGGAGGTCGTCGGCGCCGTCGGGGGCGGCGATCATGAAGACGAGGTCGGCTGGCTGGGAGTCGGCGGCGCCGAAGTCGACCGGCTCGCTCAGGCGGGCGAAGCCGAGGGAGGCGGTGAGCACGTGCGGGCTGCGGCAGTGCGGGATGGCGATGCCTCCGGGGATGCCGGTGGGTGCGGTGGCCTCGCGGGCGAGGGCGTCGGAGGCGAGTCCTTCGGCGGTGCGGGCGCGGCCGGCGGAGGCGACGACGTCGGCGAGGTAGCCGATGACGTCGGTCTTGCCGGAGCCTGCCGTGACGTCGAGGCGGATGAGGTCGGGGAGGATGAGCGGAGCGTTGTCCGCGTGCGAGGTGGGGGACATGGTGCTTCCTTCGGTGGTGGGGCGGGGTGGTGGTGCGGGTACCGGTGCTGGGGCCGCAGGCCGCTCACTCCAGGCGGGTGACGACGGCGGCTGTCGTGGGCAGGTCCTGCGGGGTCGGCAGGCGGGTGCCGGGCAGGGCGGCGGCGGCGGAGCCGTAGGCCATGGCGGTGGCGAGCCGGCCGGGCGCGTCCTCGCCCCGGGTGTCGGCCAGGACGTATCCGGCGACGGCGGAGTCCCCCGCCCCGACGGTGGAGCGCACGGCGATGTCGGGGGCGGTGGCGTGCCAGGCGGCCTCGTCGGTGACGAGGACGGCGCCGGCCGGACCGAGCGTGGCCATAACGGCGCTGATGCCGGCCCCGACGAGGACCCGGGCGGCGTCGACGACCGGGGCGAGGTCGCCGGCCAGGGCGCCCTGCTCGAGGGCCATGGCCCTCTCGGCCGGCAGCCCTGCGAGCTGGCCGAGCTCCTCGCCGTTGGGCTTGATGAGGTCGAGAGCGGCCCCGGGCAGGGCGGTGGCCAGGGCGGCGAGGGGGGCGTCGGAGGTGTCGACGGCGATGCGCACGCCGGGTGCGGCCCGTCTGAGCAGGCGCACGAGTCGCGCGTACCAGTCTGTGGGGGCGCCGGGTGGCAGTGAGCCGGACAGGACCGCCCAGGGGCGGGCCGTGTCCGTGGTGGAGGCGCGCACCGCTGCGAGCAGGGCGTCCTCGACGGCAGCGGTCTCGGCGGCGGTGAGGCCGGCGCCGGGCTCATTGAGCTTGGTCGTCGTCCCGTCGGGCTCGGTGACGGCGGTGTTGACGCGCACAGCCCCGGCGACGGAGACGGCGCGGGTCGTCACGCTGCCGGCGCCGGGCAGGGCGGCGGACTCGATGGCGGCCAGGAGCGGGTCGCCCGGTGGCGAGGGCAGGACGGCGGTGACCTCGGCCCCGCAGGCGGCGAGCACCCGGGCGACATTGAGGCCCTTGCCGCCGGGCTCGACGGTGACGGAGACGAGGCGGTTGACGCCACCGCGCTGGAGCGGGCCGGGCAGTGCGACGGTGCGGTCGAGTGAGGGGTTGGGGGTGAGGGTGGTGATCATGCGACAAGGACCTCTGTTCCCGAGTCGGTGAGGTGGTGGGTGAGGGCGGTGGCGGGTGGGGCGTCGGTCACGAGCAGGTCGACGTCGGACAGGTCGGCGAAGGAGACGAGGTGCTCCTGGCCGGTCTTGGTGGCGTCGGCGAGGACGACGACGCGGCGGGCGGCGCGGACCATGGCGGTCTTGACGGCCGCCTCGTCCGGGTCGGGGGTGGACAGGCCGTGCTCGGCGGTCAGGCCGTTGGTCCCCAGGATGGCGAGGTCGACGCGCAGTGGGGTGAGGGCGGCCAGGGCCTCGGGGCCGACGGCGGCCTGGGTGATGCCGCGCACCTGGCCGCCCAGTACCCGCACGGTGAGGCCGTCCCTGCCGGCGAGGCGGGCGGCGGTGAGGACGGAGGAGGTGATGACGGTGAGGGCGAGGCCCTCCGGCAGGATCCGGGCGAGGGCGCCGACGGAGGTGCCGGCGTCGAGGATGAGGGTGGTGTCGCTGGGGAGCAGCCCTCGGTCGAGCAGGGCGGTGAGGGCGGCTGAGGCGATGGCCTGCTTGGCGGGGGCGGCGTGGTGCTCGCGCTCGGCGACGGCGGTCTCGGGCAGAGTGAGGCTCGTGGCGGCGATGGCGCCGCCGTGGACCTTGCGCAGGGCTCCGGCGCGGTCGAGGGCCGTGAGGTCGCGGCGGATGGTCTCGACCGTGACGCCGTGGTCGGCGGCGAGGTCGACGACGGCGACGCGGCCGTCGCGGGCGACGGCGTCGATGATCGCCTGGTGTCGTTGCTCGGCGCCCATGGGACCTCCTTGCGCGGGGACAGCCACCATTGGCTGTCCGTTCAAGCACAATGATATGCCCGTTCGGGCGTTAGTGGAAGAGGTGGAGTCGTCAGATGTTCCGTTTTCGCGGTTCAGCAATGCCCGATCGGACACGATGACGCCGAGGGCGAGACGGGCGAAGAGGGCGCGCAGGGGCCGGCCGGCCCCGGGGTGGAGCGGCGCAGCCGGGGCCGGCGCACGGCCGGACAGCGGCTGCGGGACGCTCAGGCGCGCAGGAGCGGGAGGTAGGGGCTGAGGTCACAGCGCTCGCCGGAGGCGTGCAGGTCCCCGGCGGCGAGGGCGTCATTCCAGGCGAGGCGGCCGGTGGCGAGGGCGAGCCAGGTGGCGGCGTCGGTCTCGACGACGGAAGGCGGGGTGCCACGGCGGTGGACGGTGCCGGCCACGGCCTGGGTGACGCCGAAGGGCGGGACCCGGACCTCGACCGCGCGGCCCGGGGCGCAGGCGGCCAGCTCCTCGAGGGTGTAGCGCACGGCGGTGGCGTCGCGACGGCGTCGGGCCGAGCGCTCGGAGGGGCCAGGGTCCGCGGGTTGCCCACCGCCGTCCGTGCGGGCGTCGCGCTCGGCCGCCCACTCGCGCACGGCGCGGGCGCCCGCCTCGGTGTCGATGCGTCGTCGTGCTGCCACGACCCCGAGCGTAGCGGCCCGGGCGTCGGGTCCCTGTCCACCTCAGCGCACACTGAGGCCTGAGCTCTCATACCGGGGCCTGACCAAAAGGTTCAGGTCTCAGCGTGAGAGCTCAGGGCTCAGTAGCGTCAGAAGTGCAACTCAGACGATGCCGTGCTGGATCATCGCGTCGGCGACCTTGGTGAAGCCCGCCGCGTTGGCACCCAGGACGTAGTCGCCGGGGCGCCCGTAGGCCTCCGCGGCCTCGACGCAGGAGTCGTGGATGTCGGCCATGATGCCGGTGAGACGAGCCTCAACCTCCTCGAAGCTCCAACGGGTGCGACCGGAGTTCTGGCTCATCTCCAGCGCCGAGGTGGCGACACCACCCGCGTTGGAGGCCTTGCCGGGCGCGTAGAGGACACCGGCCGCCTGGAAGGCCTCAACGGCCTCGGGGGTGGAGGGCATGTTGGCGCCCTCGGCGACGACGCCGACACCGTTGCGCAGCAGCGTGGTGGCGTGGTCGCCGTCGAGCTCGTTCTGCGTGGCGCAGGGCAGGGCAACGTCGACCGGCACGTCCCAGGGACGGCCCTCGGTCACGAGGCGGGCACCGGGCCTGCGCTCGACGTAGTCGGCGACGCGCCCGCGCTCGACCTCCTTGACCTGCTTGAGCAGCTCGAGGTCCACACCGCTCTCGTCGACGACGTAGCCCGAGGAGTCGGAGAAGGTGACCGCGGTGGCCCCCAGCTGCTGCAGCTTCTCGATGGCGTAGATCGCCACGTTGCCGGAGCCGGAGACGGCGACCTTCTTGCCCTCGAGGCTGTCGCCCTTGGTGGCGAGCATGGACTGGGCGAAGAGGACGGTGCCGTAGCCGGTGGCCTCGGTGCGGGTGAGCGAGCCGCCCCACGCAACGGGCTTGCCGGTGAGCACGCCGGCGTCGTAGCGGTTGGTCAGGCGCTTGTACTGGCCGAACATGTAGCCGATCTCACGGCCGCCGACGCCGATGTCACCGGCGGGGACGTCGGTGTCGGGGCCGATGTGGCGGCTGAGCTCGGTCATGAAGGACTGGCAGAAGCGCATGACCTCGGCGTCGGACCTGCCGTGCGGGTCAAAGTCGGAGCCGCCCTTGCCACCACCGATGCCCTGGTCGGTGAGGGCGTTCTTGAAGATCTGCTCGAAGCCGAGGAACTTGATGATCCCGGCGTTGACGCTGGGGTGGAAGCGCAGGCCCCCCTTGTAGGGGCCCAGGGCGGAGTTGAACTCGACGCGGAAGCCGCGGTTGACGTGCACCCGGCCCTCGTCGTCGGTCCACGGGACGCGGAACGTGATCATGCGCTCGGGCTCGACGATGCGCTCGAGGAGGGCGTTGTCGGCGTAGTCGGGGCGCTTGGCGATGACGGGGTCGAGGGACTCGAGGACCTCTCGGACGGCCTGGTGGAACTCGGACTCGCCGCGGTTGCGGGCGATGACCTGCTCGTAGACCTTTTCGACACTCTCCTGCATGCGGGACTCCATTCATCGAATCGTGTACGGCTGCCGGGGCTGTGCCGCGGCAACCACGCACAGGCTCCCACTCAGCCGGTAACTGAGAAGAAACATCTCATTCCGGGGGGGAGGTCGGGTGCGCCCACCTGCAGGGCGCCGCCGTCGGGCAGGTGCTGTCACGCGCCACGACGGCGGCCCCGCCGCTCAGAGCGCGCGGTAGTGCTCGTCGTCGACCGGCTCGAGCCACTCGTTCGAGGTGCTCTCACCGGGGACCGCAAGCGCGATGTGGCTGAACCACGAGTCCGCCTTGGCGCCGTGCCAGTGCTTGACCCCGGCGGGCGCGTAGACGACCGTCCCGGGCTCGAGGGAGACCGCCGGGCTGCCCTCCTCCTGGTACCAGCCGGAGCCGGCGGTGCACAGCAGGACCTGGCCGCCGCCGCTCGTGGCGTGGTGGATGTGCCAGTTGTTGCGGCAGCCGGGCTCGAAGGTGACGTTGTGGACGCCGACGACGCAGCCGGGGTCCTCCACGAGGTTCTTCAGGAAGCTCTCGCCGGTGAAGTACTGGGCGTAGGCGGTGTTGGGCTCGCCCTTGCCGAAGACGTTGGCGGCGTCGAAGGCGGCCGCGTCCGGGGTGCTGGTGCTCATGCTGTTCCCTTCTGCGCGGCCCCGCGGCCGCGCCGCACCCTCAGGATAAGCGCCGCACCCCCGCCCTCACACTCCCCGAATTCCTCGGTTTGCTCTCGAACGTACGGCAAAACCCCAGGGTGCTCGAGCGCAAACCGAGGAGTTAGGCGGGGATGCGGGTCAGGTACCGACGGGGTCACCGTGCGCGACCACGACCGACCAGCCGTGGACCACCTGCGGCCCGGCGAGCACCTCACCCGCGCCCTCGTCCCAGATGTTGCACTCGGGCTCCGCCCAGGCCGCCGTGTCCACGAGCCGGTGCCACACGAGCCCCTCCCCCGCCTCGGGCAGGGCGAACTCGACCGGCTCGTCGTCCATGTTGACCATGACCGCGAAGTGGTCGTCCGGGGCGTCGATGAGCAGGCTGACGACCCGGTCGCCCTCCTGCGGCGAGGACTCGCCGTCGGGACGCCGGAACAGGTAGGACACGTCGTCGCCTCCGGGCTCGACGCCTCCCCACCGGGCCTGCTGCAGCGCCGGGTGACGCTGGCGCATCCGCATGATCGCGGTGGTGAAGCGGAACAGCGGGTTGACGCTCTCGGACGGGGAGCCGAGCTCGCCGAGGTTGTCGTGGTAGGCCCAGTCCTCGCCCTCGACCACCGGCACGCCCTGAGGCCGGTTGGAGGCGATCATCGCGTAGTTGTTGCGCATGGCGACGGAGTCCAGCGCCCAGGGGTTGTTGTTGCCGTTCTGGGTGCGGCCCATCTCGTCCCCGGCCACCACCATGGGCACGCCCCGCGAGAGCATGAGCACCGCCCACAGGTTGCGCAACCGCTGGCGGCGCAGCACCTGGCTGCCCCCGGAGTCCCAGGACAGGTTGTCGTCGCTGCCACCGTCCGAGGGGCCGAAGGGCCAGTCCTCGCCGTTGTTCTTCCCCTGGTAGGACACGAGGTCCGCGAGGTTGAAGCCGTCGTGGGCGACGACGAAGTTGACCGAGCGCTGGGGACCGTCGTTGTCCTGGAAGTGGTGGTAGTCGCCGTTGACGACGTCGATGAAGGAGCCGGTGTTGCCGTCGCCCTTGGTGAAGCGGCGCACGGCGTCACGGTAGCGGCCGTTCCACTCGCCCCAGCCGCGCGGGAAGTTGCCGACCTCGTAGCCCCACAGGTCCCAGGCCTCGGCGATGACCTTGATGCCCCGCTCTCGGGCCAGGTCCGCGATGGCGACCAGCAGAGGGTGGTCCGTGAAGAAGCGCTTGAGGTTGCCCCAGTCGTCAGGAGCGGCCTCCTCGGGCAGGCGGCCCAGGACGGTGGCCAGGTCGAAGCGGAAGCCGTCCACGCCCATCTGGTCGCTCCAGTAGCGCAGCGAGTCCAGGACGAGGGCGCGGGCCGTGCCGGAGGAGTAGTTGAGCTGGTTGGCGGTGCCGGTGGCACCGTCGACGAGGATCTTGTCGACCGTCATCTGGTAGTACTCGGCGGTCGCCAGGCCCCCGAGGCTGGTGAAGCCGGTCGTGGCGACGTCGCCGTTCCAGTTGCCGCCCTCGGCCGTGTGGTTGTAGACGACGTCGAGGTAGACCTCGAGGCCGGCCGCGTGGAAGGCGTCGACCATCTCGCGGAACTCGCGGGTGGGCCCGCCCCAGGACTGGTCGGCGGCGTAGCGGCGCGAGGGGGCGAAGAAGGCCAGGGTCATGTACCCCCAGGAGTTGGTGGCGCCGTCGCGCCCGGACTCGGAGGCGTTGGTCTCGTGGACGGGCAGGAGCTCGAGGGTGGTGACGCCCGCGGCCTTGAGGTAGGGGGCGAGCATGCCCACGCCCTTGTAGGTGCCCTGGTACTCGGCGGGGATGTCCGGCACGTCCTCGAAGCCGGGCTCCCCGGCCAGCAGCTCGGTGAGGCGGGCGGAGGAGGGGTGGCCGGTGAGCTGGTCCACCCCGGCCTCGTAGATGATCGTCTGCTCGGCGCGCAGCCCGGGCCGGTAGGGACGCCCCTCGGTGCCAGGCCCGCCCTGGGTGCCCTCCTGCGCGACGACGACGCCCTTGGGGGCGTAGCGGCCGGTGTCGATCAGACGTCGGGGCACGCCGTCGACGTCGTCACCGCCGGTGCCGAAGACCCCGCCGTCCACACCGAGGTCGGCGAGGCGGTCGGTGAACAGCGTGTGGCTGACCTCGCGCGAGTAGGGGTCGAAGAGGACCTTGTTGGGGTTGAAGCGGTTGCCGTCGGCGTCGAGGTCGGCCAGGAAGCCGGCATCGGAGCCGGGCACCCAGGCCTCGTCGTAGGGCCAGTTGGGCCCCCAGACGCGCAGCCCGATGAGGCAGCCGGCGCCGAGGCCGCCCAGGCGGGCGCGCCACACGCCGTCCTCGCCGCGCGCGGCCGCGAAGGAGGCGACGGCGTCGGCCCCCAGGGCCTCGGGGTAGACCTCGACCTGGAGGCGGGTCGCGGCGGGGGCGCAGACGGCGACCGTCACGTCGCCCTCCTCGGTGAGGTGGGTCCCGAGGGACCAGGTGGCGTCAGCCCAGGTGTACTCGTCGAGCGCGGTCACGTGAGTCATACCGGCATCGTCCCACGCGAGCGGGTCGCGCGGGTGGTGGGCGGTGCGCGCGGGGCTCGCCCTGAGGCTCAGAGACGGGGCGGTGGCACGCTCACGGTGCTCGGGCTTGTTCGGCGACCCGGGGTTTTCGTCGGTATTCCGCGGTTCACTCACCGGCGCCAACCTTGGTTGACACGCTCCCATGTGCGTACGCGACACGCACGCACATGGGAGCCGACAGACCCGAAACAACCGGTCCGGAAAACCGCGGAATCACGCGGATCATGCGCACCAGCTCGTCACATGAGCGTGCGACGTGGGCAACGGGCCTGGCGATGCGGAGGCGCGGCGCCACTGTCCGGAGGCAGCGACATCCACCACGGCCGCACCCGCACCGTCCTCACAGGCCGAGCAGGGCCAGCGGGACGACGGCGACGCCGTCGGCACGCCGGTAGGCGGCCGTGCCGGTGGTCACGACGACGAGGTCGGAGACCCGCTCCGGGACCTGCTCGCGAAGCCAGGTCAGGTGCCGGACATCGGAGTCCTGGACATCCGCAGCCAGCTTGACCTCGATCCCGAGGACCTGGCCATCGACGCCCTCGACAATGAGGTCGACCTCGCGCTCACCGCCGCGAAGCCGCAGATGGCTGACCGTGGCCTCAGCGGCCTGGGCGAGGACCCGCACGGTGAGCGTGACAAGGGACTCGAACAGGGGCCCCATCATGTGCACCCCGGACGGGCCCAGCAGTGAGCCGGCGGACAGGCTGAGCAGCCGGGCCGCAAGCGCGGGATCCGCCAGATGGTGCTTGGGCGCCTGCTGTAGACGCCGGATCGGGCTGTTGGCCGGGCTCCACCCCGGGACCGGGTCGAGCAGCCACAGCCTGGTGAGGTGGTCGCGGTAGGTGATCGTCGTCGTCTTGGCCGGCTGGGTGCCGTCACCACCGGTCGTCGCGTCCAGCAGCCGGGAGTAAGAGGTCGTCGTCGACGACGCGGCAGCGTAGGCGGCCAGCCACCGTCGCAGCACCTCCGGGCGGCGCACCTCATATCCCTGGTCAGGCAGGTCGCGGTCGATGATGCGTGTGAGATAGGAGTCGAGCAGGTCTCGGCGCAGGCGTCCGGGGGCGACCATGATCCCCGGGAAGCCACTCGACGTCAGGGCCTCGACGTAGTCCCCCAGCACGAAGGACGTCTCACCGCCGATCTCCGCCGGCCGGCCCACACGCAGCAGGTCCCTCAGGGACACGGTCGGGGAGACGAGCCCCCGCTCGTGGAGCCCCATGGGTCGCATACGCAGGGAGAGAACGCGCCCGGCACCACTGTGGGTACCTGTCGCGTCAACGGGCGTAGCCGAGCCGGTGAGAAGGAAGCGTCCGGCAGGCGCACCCGCATCGACCTGACGGCGCACCGAGTCCCAGACCTGGGGCAGCTGCTGCCACTCATCCAGCAGCAGGGTCCCCGGCGGCACCGACGCCAGGCTGAAGTCGGCGCGAGCCACCTCCCGCTGGGCGGCGTCGTCGAGAAACCACGTCGTCGTTGCCCGGCGGTTGGCGGTGTCCGTCTTGCCGACCGCCTTGGGACCGTCGAGGGCGAGAGCCGGAGCGAGGGGCAGCAGCTCATCGAGCTCGTGGTCCACGGTTCGGCGCAGGTATGTCACAAGGCCCCAGAATAGGCGCCGGATCGCGACTACGCTACCGTTTGCAGCCTTTCTACGCTACCGTTTGCGGGCGTTCGACGCTACCGTTTGCCGGCAGCCGTCCCGGCTCCCGCACCCTGGTCCCACGGCCCGCCGCGAGGCTCAGAACAGCGCCGGCAGCGTGGCCTCGACACCCTCGCGCAGGTCGGCGAGGTCGAGCATGAGCGGGCGGCCGGAGCCGCCGTCGGCCAGCAGGTCCGTGCCGGAGACGACGAGCATGTCCCCGCCGGTGGTGCCGATGCGGGCCCACGGCACGCCCTCGGCACCCGCAGCGGCCTCCACCACCGGCACGGCGGCCTCGTGGACGGCCACGAGCACGCGCGCCCCGGACTCGGAGAACAGGGCGGTGAAGTCGTCCACGCCGTCGCGGCTCTCGATGGGCGCCAGGTCCACGCTCGCGCCCACGCCGTGACGCAGCACGGCGTCGACGAGGCTCTGGACGAGACCGCCGGCGGACAGGTCGTGGGCCGCGCGCACGAGCCTCGTGCCCTCGGGCAGGTCCGCCTCGCTCAGCGCCACGAGGACGCGGCCCAGGGCCATCTCCGCCTCCAGGTCCACCTTCGGGGGCAGGCCGCCGAGGTGGTCGTGGACCACGCGCGTCCAGGCCGAGCCGTCCAGCTCGTCGGCGGTGGCGCCCAGGGCGATGATGGCCAGGCCCTCCTCGAACCAGCCCGACGGGTTGGCGCGGCGCACGTCGTCCATGACGCCCAGGACGCCGACGACCGGTGTCGGGTTGATGGAGGAGTCGATGAGACCCTTGACCTTGCCGTGCGAGTTGTACAGGGAGACGTTGCCGCCGGTGACCGGCACGCCCATCTGCCGGCAGGCGTCGGCCAGGCCGGTGATGGCCTCGACGAGCTGCCACATGGCGTCCGGGTCCTCCGGGGAGCCGAAGTTGAGGCAGTCGGTCACCGCCCGGGGCGTCGCGCCGACGGTGCAGACGTTGCGGTAGGACTCGGCCAGGGCCTGGGCGGCCCCGGTGGCCGGGTCGAGCTTGGTGAAACGCCCGTTGGCGTCCGTGGAGATGGCCACGCCGCGGCCGGTGGCCTCGTCGACGCGGATGACGCCGGCGTCGTCGGGCTGGGCCAGGGCGGTGTCACCGCGCACGAAGCGGTCGTACTGGTTGGTGACCCAGGCGCTGGAGGCCTGGTTGACGCTGGTGACGACGGCGACGGCCTGCTCGGCGAGCTCGGTGGCGGTGGCGGGGCGGGCCAGACGGTCGGAGGAGTCCGCGTTGAGCGCGTCCTGCCAGGCGGGGCGGGCGTAGGGGCGGTCATAGGTGGGGCCCTCGTGGGCGACGGTGCGGGGGTCGACGTCGACGATGCGCTCACCGAAGTGGTCGATGGTGAGGCGGCCGGAGCCGTTGACCTCGCCGATGACGGCGGCCTCGACGTCCCACTTGTCGATGACGGCCATGAAGTCGTCGAGCCTGTCGGGGGCGACGACGGCCATCATGCGCTCCTGGGACTCGCTCATGAGGATCTCGCCGGCGGTGAGGGAGGGGTCGCGCAGGAGGACCTTCTCGAGGTCGACGTGCATGCCGCCGTCGCCGTTGGAGGCCAGCTCGCTGGTGGCGCAGGAGATGCCGGCGGCGCCGAGGTCCTGGATGCCGAGGACGAGGTCGGCGGCGAACAGGTCGAGGCAGCACTCGATGAGGACCTTCTCCATGAAGGGGTCGCCGACCTGCACGCTGGGGCGCTTGGCGGGCATGCCGTCCTCGAAGGACTCCGAGGCGAGGATGGAGGCGCCGCCGATGCCGTCGCCGCCGGTGCGGGCGCCGAAGAGCACCACCTTGTTGCCGGCGCCGGAGGCGTTGGCCAGGTGGATGGCGTCGTGTCGCAGCACGCCCACGCACAGGGCGTTGACGAGGGGGTTCTCCTGGTAGGAGGGGTCGAACTCGGTCTCGCCGCCGATGTTGGGCAGGCCCAGGCAGTTGCCGTAGCCGCCGACGCCGGCGACGACGCCGTGCACGACCCGGGCGGTGTCCGGGTGGTCGACGGCGCCGAAGCGCAGCTGGTCCATGACGGCGACGGGGCGCGCCCCCATGGAGATGATGTCGCGCACGATGCCGCCGACGCCGGTGGCGGCACCCTGGTAGGGCTCGACGAAGCTGGGGTGGTTGTGGGACTCGACCTTGTAGGTCACGGCCCAGCCGTCGCCGATGTCGACGACGCCGGCGTTCTCGCCCATGCCGACGAGCAGGTGCTCGCGCATCTCGGGGGTCACCTTGGCGCCGAACTGCTTGAGGTGGATCTTGGAGGACTTGTAGGAGCAGTGCTCGGACCACATGACGGAGTACATGGCGAGCTCGGCGTTGGTGGGGCGGCGGCCCAGGAGCTCCTTGATGGAGGCGTACTCGTCGTCCTTGAGACCGAGCTCGCGGTAGGGCATCTCCTGGTCGGGGGTCGCGGCGGCGTCCTGGACCGTGTCCGGGTGCTCGACCGGGCGGAGGCTGTCGACGTCGGGGGTCTTCGCGGGCTCGAGTGCCATGCGGCTGCTCCTGTGGGCGGGTGAAGGGAGTGGGCCGCCTCAGAGGATACCCGGGCTCCGGCCGGGCGGGCCCACCGGGCGGGCGTGCGCCACGGGCCCAACACACCCCTGAAAGTGCTGCGTGTCACAGTCAAACAGGGCAGGATTCCGGCATGAGAACCATCGACGTCGCCCCACTCCCCCTGTCGGACCTCGAGAGCCACCTCGACGAGGTCGCCGCCCGCCGGCTGCACGACGGCGTCGAGGCCGCCCACGCCCTCCTCGACAGCCGCACCGTCTGGACCATCACGCCGTCGGCCGCCGCCTCCTCCGGCCCCGCCGAGACCGTCGCGCCGCTCGTGGGCTACGCCCGGGGCCTGGGCATCGACGCCCGCTGGCTGGCGCTCGACGCCCCCGCCGAGTTCGTCACCCTCGCCACGCGCCTCAACGACTTCCTGCACGGCACGAGCGGCGACGGCGGCAAGCTGGGGGACAAGCAGCGCGACCTGTACGAGCACGTCCTGGCCTCCAACGCGGACAACGTCATCGAGGACGTGCGCGAGGGCGATGTCGTCATCCTCCACGACCCGGCTACGGCGGGCCTGACCGAGGCCTTCACTCGCGCGGGCGCGACCGTCCTGTGGCGCCTGCACGCCGGTGTGGCCGACGCCGGTGAGGCCGGCCAGCACGCCTGGGCCTTCCTGGACGGCTACCTGGAGGAGGCCGACCTCATCATCGCCTCGCGGCCGGAGTACCTGCCCCCCTACGTCGAGGAGGAGCGCACGGCCGTCATCGCCCCCTCCGTCAACCCGGACTCGCCGAAGAACCGGGTCCTCGACCTCGACGAGGCCCGCTCGGTGGTGCGCCTGGCCGGGTACGTGGCCGGTCAGGCGCCCTTCGACGCCGTCCCCTTCATCCGTGAGGACGGGCGCCCCGACGCCTTCCGGGGGCTGGCCGAGGAGGACGCCTTCGGTCTCGACGCGCCCGTGCCGGAGGGCGCCCGGACGATCACGCAGGTCCAGCGCTGGGACCGCCTCAAGGGCGGCAAGGAGCTGCTGGACGCCTTCGCGGCGCACATCGGCGTGCTGCCGGCGGACGCGCACCTCGTCATCGCGGGGCCGGTGCCGGACCCGGAGCGCGAGCCGGCGGCGGTCGCCGTCCTGGAGGAGATCATGGAGCGGCTGGCCACGCTGCCGGAGTCGACGGCGGCCCGGGTGCACCTGCTGGGGATCCCGAGCACGGACCGCGAGGTCAACGCCACCATCGTCAACGCCCTGCAGCGCGTGAGCACGGTGGTGACGCAGCGCTCGCTGGTCGAGGCCTTCGGCCTGACGGTGGCGGAGGCGATGTGGAAGAAGGCGCCGGTGGTGGCCTCCGCCGTCGGCGGCATCCAGGAGCAGGTGGAGGACGGTGTCACGGGCTCGCTGGTGCCGGCGGACGACGACCTCGCGTGGGCGACGGCGGCGGCCGACCTGCTGCTGTTCACGGAGCGGGCGCAGGAGATGGGTGACGCGGCCCACGAGGCGGTGCGTCGCCGCTACCTGCCGGACCGTCACCTCATCGAGGTGGTGGACGCGATCGCCCGGGCGCTGGGGTAGTCGCCGGGGCTCCGGGACGATGGTGGGCTGGGTCCTTGGGCCCAGCCCACCGTGCTGCTCGGAGGACTTCTCTCGGGGGTCGCGTCCCGACGGCGAGGGGCGGGTTGCCGGGGACACGAACCCGGGTTATCCACAGCATGGGTCCACAGCCTTGTGCACACGGTGGGGGGAGTGACGGGATGACGCCGTTCTCCCTGTGGCTACCCGAGGACACCCCTCTCGCAGCGTCGGCAGGAGGGGCCCCGGGGCGCGCCGCCCGCCGTTCAAGCCGTGTAGCAGCCCGTCCGAGAGCGCGTCAAATCGTTGAGATCCCAACGATTCCCTGGGACACCTTCATCTGGGCACCCACAGTCATCAGCGTCATTCCGCGGCAAACACAGGCTCCGCGCAGGACGGCCCCCGGGCCGGCCCCACGTCCCTCCGCACAGGTGAGTCGCACCCGACATGTCCACAGCCCCACCGGATTATCCACAAGTCCCAGTCCCGGGCGCGCCCTCGCGCTGAGCTCGTGGAAGCAGGCACCCGCCCCGTAGGACCCCTGCCCCGGGCGCGCCCTCGCGCCGCCCCGTGGCAGCAGCAGGCGGCGCCACCCTGAGGATGACGCCGCCGCGCGGGCCCTGGGCCCCTCAGGCCCCCACCAGCATGCTGATCGCCGACTGGAACAGCCTCAGTCCGTCCGTGCCCGTGCGCGGGCCCGCCTCGGAGTCCGGCCCGAAGCCCGGCTCCACCGCGTGCTCCGGGTGGGGCATGAGACCCACGACGTTGCCGCGCGCGTTGCGCACGCCGGCGATGTCGTTGACCGAGCCGTTCGGGTTGAGGCCCACGTAGCGGAACACCACGTGCCCCTCCCCCTCGAGGCGCTCGACCTCCTCCGGGGAGGCGATGAAGTTGCCCTCACCGTTCTTCAGCGGGACGGTGATCTCCTCACCCTCCTCGAACAGGCCGGTCCACGCCGTCGACACCGACTCCACCCGCAGGCACTGCTCCCGGCACAGGAAGCGCTGGTGGTCGTTGCGGATGAGCGCGCCCGGCAGCAGGTGCGCCTCAGCGAGGACCTGGAAGCCGTTGCAGATGCCCAGCACGGGCATGCCCTTGCCCGCGGCCTCGATGACCTCGTCCATCACCGGCGCGAAGCGGGCGATCGCGCCGCAGCGCAGGTAGTCGCCGTAGGAGAAGCCACCGGGCACCACGACGGCGTCGACCCCGCGAAGGTCCGCGTCCTTGTGCCACAGCGAGACGGGCTCGGCCCCGGCCAGGCGCACCGCGCGCAGGGCGTCGACGTCGTCCAGCGTGCCGGGGAAGGTGATGACGCCGATGCGGGCCATCAGGCCTCCTCGTCGTCGGCCCGCACGGACACGACGTCCTCGATGATCGGGTTCGACAGGAGCGTGGCGGCGGCCTCGGAGGCGGCGGCCAGGTGCTCGTCGGTCACCGGCCCCTCAACCGTCAGCTCGAAGCGGCGGCCCTGGCGGACAGCGGTGAACTGGTCGAACCCGAGCCGCGGGAGGCTTCCCACGACGGCCTTGCCCTGAGGGTCAAGGATCTCGGGCTTGGGCATGACCTCGACGACGATGCGTCCCATCGGTCCTCCTGGTGACGGGGTGGGAACAGGAAGGTGCAGGGCAAGACTACCCGGCGCCGCGCGGCGGGCCCGACCTCACAGGGCGAGCGGCGCGCCCGTCAGGCGCTCGTAGGCCTCCAGGTAGCGCTCGCGCGTGCGCTCGACCACCTGCTCCGGCAGCGCCGGCGGCGCCTCGCCCGAGGCCCGGTCCCAGCCCGAGGCCGGGCCGGTGAGCCAGTCGCGCACGTACTGCTTGTCGAAGGACGGCGTCACCCGCCCCTCGACCCACTCATCCGCGGGCCAGAACCGGGAGGAGTCCGGGGTCAGCACCTCGTCGCCCAGCACCAGGGCGCCGTCCGCGCCCGCACCCAGCTCGAGCTTCGTGTCCGCCAGGATGATGCCGCGCTCGTGCGCGACCTCGGCCGCCCGCGAGTAGAGGGCGAGCGTCACCTCCCGCAGGGCCCTCGCCGTCGGCTCACCGACCATCTCGACCACCCGCTCGAAGGAGACGTTCTCGTCGTGGTCGCCCAGCTCCGCCTTCGCCGCCGGGGTGAAGACCGGCTGTGGCAGGCGCGAGGCCTCCACCAGGCCCTCGGGCAGGCTCACGCCGCACACCGACCGCGAGGCCTGGTACTCCACCAGCCCGGAACCGGTGAGGTAGCCGCGGGCCACGCACTCCACCGGGTACATGTCCAGGCGGCGGCACACCATCGCCCGGCCCGCCACCTCGGCGGGCACGTCCGTGACCGAGACCATGTGGTTCTCCACGACGTCCGCCAGCTGCTCGAACCACCAGGCGGACAGCGCCGTGAGCACCTTGCCCTTGTCCGGCACCGGGGTGGACAGGACGAAGTCGTAGGCGCTGACGCGGTCCGAGGCGACGACGAGGAGCACGTCCTGGCCGGCCCAGGGGCCGCCGTCGGGGGCGTAGACGTCACGGACCTTCCCGGAGGACACGTGGGTCCAGCCGGCGAGCACGGGGGCGGGAGGGATGACGGGGGCGAGGCTCATGGGCACATCGTGCCACCCGGGCAGCCCGACGGACGCGGCGCCCGCCCGGCGCACCCCGCCTCACGGGTCGCACGCCAGCCCTCAGGGCTCCTCCCGAGCCGCCAGCGACACCACCACGCCGCTGCGCGGGTACCACGTGAGCAGGACATCGGCCTCCCCCTCCAGGCCGTGGCACAGGGCAGCCGGGTCCGCGCCGACCTGCGCGGAGTAGACGTCCAGCCACTCCAGCCGCTGCTCCTGCGCGGGCAGCCGCAGGGTGAGGTAGTCGTAACGCCTGCGCGGGACGAGGTTGGGCAGGTCGTCATAGCGGCAGGCGACGGCGAGAGTCTGCGGGCCGTCGGCGAGGTCGGACGTGTAGTCCTCGACCCGGTCAACGCTCACGGCCAGGGCTGCCAACGGTGCGGCGGTGCACGCGACGATGAGGGCAACCCCGCCGGCGAGGCGCGCCGCGCGCCGCCCTGGAGACGTCGCGCTCGTAGGTTGTGGGCGTGCGGGGAATGTAGGGGACCCAGCCGTAGAGCGATCCCGTTAGCACCCCGTCCGGGTGGCGATCCGGGTCGGGGATGTACCCGTAGCCCTCGCTCATGGCACCGCTCAGCGGCCGGCGGCGATGTCCGTGCGGTACTGGGCACCCTCGAGGTGGATGCGCGAGACGGCCTCGTAGGCGCGGGCACGGGCCTGCTCGACGTCGTCCCCCAGGGCGACGACGGACAGGACGCGCCCGCCCGTGGCCACGAGCTCGCCGTCGTCACTCAGTCCCGTGCCGGCGTGCAGGACGTGGACGCCCGCAACGGCCTCGGCGGCCTCGATCCCCGTGATGACACCGCCGGTGGTGACCGTGCCCGGGTAGCCGGGGGCCGCGAGGACGATGTCCACGGCCGCCTGCTCGGACCAGGTGGGGGGCTCGACCTCGTGGAGCCTGCCGGTCGCGCAGGCGAGCAGCAGCTCGGGCAGTGAGGAGGTCAGGCGCGCGAGCACGGCCTGGGTCTCCGGGTCGCCGAAGCGCACGTTGAACTCCACGACGCGCAGGCCCTGAGCCGTCAGGGCGAGGCCGCAGTACAGCAGGCCCGTGAAGGGGGTTCCGCGGCGGGCCATCTCGTCCACGACTGGCTGGGCGACCTCGCGCACGACCTGCTCGCCCAGGTCCTCGGGCGCCCACGTCAGGGGCGTGTAGGCGCCCATGCCACCGGTGTTGGGGCCGGCGTCGCCGTCGGCCAGGCGCTTGAAGTCCTGGGCGGGGGCCAGCGGCCGCACGGTGGCCCCGTCGCACACGCAGAACAGGGAGACCTCCGGGCCGTCGAGGAAGTCCTCGACCACGACGCGCCCACCCTCCTTGCCCAGGCAGGCCAGGCCGTGCGCCAGGGCCGCCTCGCGGTCCGAGGTGACGACGACGCCCTTGCCGGCGGCCAGGCCGTCGTCCTTGACGACGTGGGGGGCGCCGAAGCGGTCCAGTGCCGCCTCGAGCTCCTCGCGGGTCGCGCACACCGCGGCCTCGGCCGTGGGCACGCCCGCCGCCTCCATGACCTCCTTGGCGAAGGCCTTGGAGCCCTCGAGGCGGGCCGCCTCGGCGCCGGGTCCGAAGACGGGCACGCCCGCCTCGCGCAGAGCGTCGGCGACACCCGCGACGAGCGGGGCCTCCGGGCCGATGACGACGAGGTCGGCCTGCATCTCCCGGGCGAGGGGGACGACGTCCTCGGCGGAGGCGGGGTCGGCCTTGATGGTGGTGGCGGTGCCGGTGGGCAGAGCGACGGTGGCGATGCCGGGGTTGCCGGGGACGGCGACGAGCTCGGAGGCGGCGGGGGCGAGGGCACGGGCGAGGGCGTGCTCGCGCGCGCCGGAGCCCAGGAGCAGGATCTTCACGGTGGCAGCGTAGCGGGCCGGTGTCACGATCCAGGCCATTGGGGCCGGGGCACCCGCCAGAGGCCGGGCCCAATCGCAGCATCCTGCGGCTGCGGCTGGCAGCGCCCCGGTGCCGGGCGGGCAATGGCCTGGATCGTGACAGCCCGGGCCGTCCTCGGGCTCCACAGGCCCGGCCCGCAGGCCGCTCACGGGCGCGCGTCCACAGCAGCAGCCCCGCACCGTTGCCGCCCGGACGCGCCTGCGCTGCGATCACCCGTATGAGACACGACCTCATTGACCGCGTCCGCCTCGCCGGCGGCGCCTCGCGCGTGCGGGACCTGCGCCTCAGCCGCACCGAGAGACGTCGGCTGGACCTCCTCATCGCGCAGCACGAGCTGCTCCCGCACCCCCACGGCACGGTGAGCCTGCCCGGCACGCACCCGGCGGTCACCCTCGCCCGGGTCCACGGGGGCTTCCTCTCCTGCACGGTCGCCGCACGCGCGCACGGGCTCGAGGTGCCCTCCTGGTGCCGGGGCGCCGACCACGTCATCGTCCCTCATGGACGCGGTTTCCCACCCGTGGCGGGCGAGCACGTGCACGTCTCGAGGCGGGTGCCGCGCCCGCCGAACGACCGCCCTCCGCTCCTGCCCCTCGAGGAGACGCTCGCCCACCTGCTCATGTGCACCCGCGTCTCCACCCTCGAGGCGCTGTGCCCGGTGGACCAGGCCCTGCACGAGAGGCGGGTGAGCGTCGAGCAGCTCCGGGCGGCGCTCGGGCGGGGACGCGGCAGCGCCCTGGGGCGCCGGCGGCTGGCACTGGCGAGCGGGCGCTGCCGCTCACCGCTGGAGACCTCGGTGCGGCTCGACCTCATTGGTGCGGGGCTCAGGCACCGCGACGGCGTTCCGGTCCGCGGGGTCGGGGAGGTCGACTTCATCGTGGAGGGGGTCATCGTCCTGGAGACGGACGGCGCGTCCTACCACTCGGAGCCGGAGCAGTTCGCCCGGGACCGGTGGCGCGACCGCCAGCTGACGAGGCTCGGCTACCGTCCGATGCGCTTCACGCGCCAGGAGGTCATCTCCCACCGGGTGGTGGAGGACGTGCGGGCGGTGCTGCGGCGCATCGCGCAGGAGCGTCACCACCCAGGTGTCACGATCCAGGCCATTTGAGCAGGGGAACCCACCAGAGGGCGGGCACAACCGCGCAGTCCTGCGGCTTCGGCCCACAGCACCCCGGTGCCGGCCGGGCAATGGCCTGGATCGTGACAGCCCCCGGCGCACGCGACAGGGCCCCCGGCGAACCGGGGGCCCTGTCACTCAGGCGGCTGAGGCGGCTCAGGCCTTGGCGGCCGCGATGCGCTCGCGGAACTTGGCGAGCTCCTCACGGATCGCCGCGGGGACCTTGTCACCGAACTTGGCGAAGTACTGCTCGGTGTCGTCCATCTCGGCGGCCCAGGCGTCCGGGTCGATGTCGTACATCTTGGCCCAGTCCTCCTCGGTCACGTCCGTGCCCTCGAGGTTGAAGTCCTCGCGCTTGGGGTAGATGCCCGTGACGCCCTCGACGCCCTCGACCTCGCCGGAGGCGCGGCGCACGATCCAGTCCAGGACGCGCGAGTTGTCGCCGTAGCCCGGCCAGAGGAACTTGCCGTCCTCGTCCTTGCGGAACCAGTTGACCTGGTAGACCTTCGGGAAGCTCTCGCCCAGCTGCTCCTGGACCTCGAGCCAGTGGCCCCAGTAGTCGGCCATGTTGTAGCCGCAGAAGGGCAGCATGGCGAAGGGGTCGTGGCGCAGGGAGCCGGCCTTGACGTCCGTGGCGGCGGCGGTGACCTCGGAGGCCACGGAGGCGCCGATGAACACGCCGTGGGCGGGCGAGTACTGCTCGGCGACGAGCGGCACGTTGGTGGCGCGGCGGCCACCGAAGAGGATCGCGTCGATGGCGACGCCCTCAGGAGCCTCCCAGTCGGGGCAGATGATCGGGCACTGCGCGGCCGGGGTGGTGAAGCGCGAGTTCGGG
Source organism: Actinomyces sp. AC-20-1 (assembly GCF_023369555.1). Lineage (GTDB taxonomy): Bacteria > Actinomycetota > Actinomycetes > Actinomycetales > Actinomycetaceae > Actinomyces. Next base: position 57,734 of record NZ_JACJVC010000008.1, read on the forward strand.
TGCGCGGCCTTCTTGCCCTCGGCGGCGTCCGCCTTGGTGAAGTCGTTGCCGTGCCAGTCGATGAGGTGCTCGGGCTGCTCGGCGTCGATGCCCTCCCACCACACGTCGCCGTCGTCCGTGAGGGCGACGTTCGTGAAGATGGTGTTGGCCTTCATGGTCTCCATGGCCATCGGGTTCGTCTTGTAGGACGTGCCCGGGGCGACGCCGAAGAAGCCGGCCTCGGGGTTGATGGCGCGCAGGCGGCCGTCCTCGCCCTGACGCATCCAGGCGATGTCGTCACCGACGGTCTCGACCTTGTAGCCCTCGATGGTGGGCTCGAGCATGGCGAGGTTGGTCTTGCCGCAGGCCGAGGGGAAGGCGGCGGTGACGTGGTACTGCTTGCCGGACTTCTCGTCGGTCAGGCGCAGGATGAGCATGTGCTCGGCCATCCAGCTGTCGCGGCGGGCCATCGTGGAGGCGATGCGCAGCGCGTAGCACTTCTTGCCGAGCAGGGCGTTGCCGCCGTAGCCGGAGCCGTAGGACCAGATCTCGTTGGTCTCGGGGAAGTGGGTGATGTACTTCTCCTCGTTGCACGGCCAGGTGGTGTCCTCCTGACCGGGGGCGAGGGGGGCGCCGACGGAGTGGACGGCGGGGACCCACGGACGGCCCTCGTTGATGAGGTCCATCGCCTTGGTGCCGATGCGCGCCATGATGCGCATGTTGACGACGACGTAGGGGGAGTCGGTGATCTCGATGCCCAGCTGGGAGATCGGGCCGCCGAGGGGGCCCATCGAGAAGGGGATGATGTACATCGTGCGGCCGGCGTAGGTGCCGTCGAACTTCTCGTTGAGGATGGCCTTCATCTCGGCCGGGTCGTACCAGTTGTTGGTGGGACCCGCGTCCTCCTCCTTCTCGGAGCAGATGTAGGTGCGGGACTCCACGCGGGCCACGTCGCTCGGCAGGGAGCGGGCCAGGAAGGAGTTCGGGCGCTTCTCGGGGTTGAGGCGGGTGAACATGCCCGACTCGACCATCTCGGAGGTGAGGCGGTCCCACTCCTCGTCGGTGCCGTCAGTGAAGTAGACCTTCTCCGGCTTGCCGAGCTCGGCGATGCGGATCGCGAACTCGATAACGTCCTCGGGAGCGTTGGCGGGCGCCGCAGCGCGAACGTCCTGGGCGGTCACAGTCATGTGTGAGTCCCTTCCTTGGATTCTTGACTCTGGTGGTCAGGTCCCATCCTCTCTCAGATGGGTGCGGCTTTCACCTCCACTTAGGTCCCTAAGAGCGAAATCGGCACCGGCCCGCCGCGTGGTCTCCATCACAGGACGGGAGGTCGTCGTTCCCCGGCTCCCGGCACCGCTAGCGTCGTCCCGTGCCCGACCTTCACCACCGCCCCTCGCCTCGCCCCATCCGCCTGCTCGCCGCGACTGGGCTGCTCGCGGCCGTCCTGGCGGGATGTACCGCGCACATGGACATGACGCTGAGCGAGAACGGCACCTACGACGTCGTCCTCGACATGCGCGACTCGACCGGCACCGTCCTGACCGCGGACACCGACTGCGCCGACTACGCCGACCCCGCGCTCGTGGGCGCCTCCGAGGGAGCGAGCGTCACCTCCCGGCCGGTCGGGTCGGCCGATGAGGCGGGCGGCGTCGGCTGCGAGGTGACGATCAGCGGAGTCGCGGTCCCCGAGGCCTCCGCCGTTGGCGCGTCGCCGGACGGCTCCGCCCCGCTGGTGGTGCGCGACGGCGAGCTCTACGTCGTGGACCTGTCCGCGCTCCAGGGCCTCTCCGGGTCCGACGCCGCCGCCAGTGACGGTGCACCGTCGCTGGCGGGGGTGGTGGACGCCCGCGTCACCCTCACCTTCCCCGGTGCCGTGGTCGAGTCGGGTGGTGGTCTCGTCGAGGGCACGAGCGTCACCTGGTCCGACGCCGACGTCCTCTCCTCCGGTGTCTCCGCCTCCGGTCACGCCAGCCCCGGCGCCGGCCTGAGCGCCTGGGACAGGTACTGGGGCTGGGCCGTCGGCGCCGTGGCAGTGGCCGGCGCCGCCGTCGGGGCGGCCGCCTGGCGCCGGTGGTCGGGAGCCCGGTCCGGGGCGCTCGACCTCCTGAGGCCCGGCCGCGTGTGACGCCTCCGGGAGGCTGCGAGCGGCGGGACGCGCGCACCTGGCCGGCGGCGCCCGTACCCGCCCACTCCCCTCTCCTGTCACGACACGTACCAGTAGACTCCGTGCATGAGCACCCACTCCCTGCGGCGCCGTCTGGCAGCGCTAGCCATCCTCCCCATGGTCCTCGCGATGAGCGCCTGCGGTCTGAAGTACGACGTCACCATCCACGAGGGGGAGACGGTCGACTTCTCCTTCCTCGCGTGGGGCAGCGAGGTCACCGAGGACTCGTGCGACGACGAGAGCACCATGAGCGACTCCGGCTACGAGATGACCTCGACCTTCACCGAGCATGACGGGCAGCCGGCCTGCCAGTCCGTCGCCAAGGACCTGCCACTGTCCGAGGTCAACTCCGAGGGCTCCCCGCTCCAGGTCACGCACAAGGGAGACCTCTACCTCGTCAGCTTCGAGGCGGGCGACACCAGCAGCCAGGTGGACAGTTACGAGGAGCTGGCCGGCGAGGAGTTCTCGGACTTCGAGGCCACCCTCACCATGACCTTCCCGGGCAAGGTCACCCAGGCCTCGGGCAACGCCGAGATCTCGGGCAACACCGTCACCTGGAACCTCATGGAGGAGAGCGGCACGCTGCACGCCGAGGGCAAGGACTCCGCCGGGCTGCCGCTCACGTGGATCATCGGCATCCTCGTCGGGGTGCTGGCCGTGGCCGGCGTCATCGTCGGCGTCGTGCTGGTCTCGCGCAAGAAGAAGGCTCCCGCCGGCGCCGTTCCCGCGTACCCGGCCCAGGGCTACGCGCCGCAGTACGGCCAGCCGGGCCAGCAGCCCCAGGCCCCGCAGGGCTACGGTCAGCCGGGTCAGCAGTACGGCCAGCCTGCGCAGGGCTACGGCCAGCCGGGCGCGCAGCCGGCGCCTCAGTCCTTCGCCCCCCAGCAGCCCGGTCAGGCGCCTCAGGGTTACGGCCAGCCCAGCCAGCAGGCAGCGCCGCCGTCCTTCGCCCCCCAGCAGCCCGAGCAGCCCTCCCAGGGTTACGGGCAGGCACCCCAGGGCTACGGCCAGAGCGCTCAGCCCGGCAGCCCCGACGGCCAGTAGCCGAACGTCCCTCGTCCCGCCGCTGCCGGCCTCACGCACGGGCTGTGTCCAGCCCGAGTCCGGCCGCGCCCGTCCCACCTCCCACTGAGAGCCACAGCCCCCTCGGTCAAGGACAACGCATGAGAGCCTGGACAACCCGGTGGCATCAACCAGGTTGTCCAGGCTCCGTCACGTTGTCCTGGCGCGGACGGGCCGGTGCGGCCAGACCGGCGCTGGCCCGTCAGCCGATGAGGCTGTGCCGCGAGATCGTCGCCTCGCGGCCCGCACCCACACCGATCGCGCTGATGCGCGTGCGCGCCAGCTCCTCGATGCGCAGCACGTACCTCTGGGCGTTGACCGGCAGGTCCTCGAAGCGGCGCACGCCCGTGATGTCCTCGCTCCAGCCCGGAAGCTCCTCGTAGACCGGCCGGGCGTGGTGGAACCCCGTCTGCGTCAGCGGCATCTCCTCCACGCGCTCGCCGTCCACCTCGTAGGCCACGCACACGGGAATCGTCTCGTGGCCGGTGAGCACGTCGAGCTTGGTCATCACCAGGTCCGTCAGGCCGTTGACCCTGCAGGCGTAGCGGGTGACGACGGCGTCGTGCCAGCCGCAGCGGCGCGCCCGCCCGGTCGTCACCCCGTACTCACCGCCCTCCTCACGCAGCCGGTCGCCCATCTCGTCGAGCAGCTCCGTGGGGAAGGGCCCCTCTCCCACGCGGGTCGTGTACGCCTTGACGACGCCGACCACCGAGTCGATGCGCGTGGGGCCCACACCGGTGCCGGTGCAGGCTCCGCCCGCTGTCGGGCTCGAGGAGGTGACGAAGGGGTAGGTGCCGTGGTCGATGTCGAGCATCGTCGCCTGGCCGGCCTCGAACAGGACCGTCTGGCCGGCGTCGAGGGCGTCGTTGAGGACGAGTGAGCAGTCGATGACCATGGGCCGCACGCGCTCGGCGTAGGACAGCAGGTCGTCGGCGACCGCCTCGGGGTCCACGGCGTCGGTCCCCAGGATCTTGGTGAGGACCCCGTTCTTCTGGTCGAGGGCGCTGCGGACCTTCTGGCGCAGGATCGACTCGTCGAAGAGGTCCTGCACGCGCAGGCCCACGCGGTTCATCTTGTCCGCGTAGGTCGGGCCGATGCCGCGCCCGGTGGTGCCGAGCTGGCGGTCGCCGAGGTAGCGCTCCGTGGCCTGGTCCATGATGCGGTTGTAGGAGGGGATGAGGTGGGCGTTGGCGGAGATGCGCAGGTTGGAGGCGTCCTTGCCGCGGGACTCGATCTCGGCGATCTCGGCGAACAGGACCTCGAGGTCGACGACGACTCCGTTGCCGATGACCGGGGTGACGCCCGGGGTGAGCACGCCGGCGGGAAGCAGGTGGAAGGCGAACTTCTCGCCGTCGATGACCACGGTGTGGCCGGCGTTGTTACCGCCGTTGAACTTCACGACGTAGTCGACGTCCTGACCGAGCTGGTCAGTGGCCTTTCCCTTGCCCTCATCGCCCCACTGGGCACCGACGACAACAACCGCAGGCATGGCTGCTCCCTTGCTTGGTGATGGCGCGACGGCGCGCACGCCGTCGGCCAGCCTACCGGAGCACGACGACGGCGGCCCGGTCCGTCCCGGCCCTCGGCAGGCGCCCCGTCCCACCGCGGAGCCCGTCAGGCACGGCGCCGCCCCGGCGCTCCACGAGCGCCGGGGCGGCGGTGATGACTGAGCAGCCGCCGTCGGCCCTCAACGGGCCGGGCGGGAGCCGGGCTCAGTGCTGCTTGGAGGCGGAGCCGACGGAGCCCAGGCGCTCGCAGGCCTCGACGACGCGGGCGGCCATGCCCTTCTCGGCGGCCTTGCCCCAGGCGCGCGGGTCGTAGGCCTTCTTGTTGCCGACCTCGCCGTCGATCTTGAGCACGCCGTCGTAGTTCTTGAGCATGTGGTCGACGACCGGGCGCGTGAAGGCGTACTGGGTGTCGGTGTCCACGTTCATCTTGATGACGCCGTTGCGCACGGCCGTGGCGATCTCCTCGGCGGTGGAGCCGGAGCCGCCGTGCATGACGAGGTCGAAGGGGGTCTTCTTGTCGCCGACCTTGGTGGCCAGGCGGTCACCGAGGCGCTGGGCGACCTCGGCCTGGATCTCGCCCAGGAGCTCGGGCTTGAGCTTGACGTGGCCGGGCTTGTAGGCGCCGTGCACGTTGCCGAAGGTGAGGGCGGTGGTGTAGCGGCCGTTCTCGCCCAGGCCCAGGGCCTCGACGGCGGCCCAGGCGTCGTCCGCCGTGGTGTAGAGGTTGGCGTTCTCGTCGCCCTTGATGCCGTCCTCCTCGCCGCCGACGGCGCCGATCTCGATCTCGAGGATGGTGTTGGCCTGCTTGGACAGGGCGAGCAGCTCGACGGCGATGCGGATGTTCTCCTCGAGGGTCTCGGCGGAGCCGTCCCACATGTGGGACTGGAAGGCGGTGGGCTCACCGCGCTTGGCCTGCTCGACCTCGATCTCGAGCAGCGGGCGCAGCCACGGGTCGATCATGCCCTTGGGGCAGTGGTCGGTGTGGAGCGCGAAGGTGATGGGGTACAGGCCCTCGATCGCGTAGGCGTACGCGGACATGGCGAGAGAGCCCTTGACCTTGTCGCCGCGGGAGGAGCCGGACCAGTAGGCGGCGCCACCGTTGGAGACCTGGATGATGCCGTCGGACTCGGCCTCGGCGAAGCCCTGGAGGGCGGCGGAGAGGGTCTGGGACGAAGTCACGTTGATCGCGGGGATGGCGTAGCCGCCAGCCTTCGCGCGGTCGAGCATGTCGGCGTAGGACTCCGGGGTTGCAATGGCCACTGTGTGCCTCCTGAGTGTCAAAGTGCAGTGGTGCGTGCCGATTCTCCCACGGAACGCACCCGGCGGGTACCGGATCATGGTCCCGGGGCGCAGGCGCCCGGGCGGCCCGGGCGCTCAGTCCGGCGCCGGGCCCGCGTGCTGCAGGACCCACATGTGCATGGCGATGGCGCCCGCGGCCGCCACGTTGATCGAGCGCGTCGACCCGTACTGGCCGATCCGCAGCAGCCGTGACGCCCCCGCGAGCATCTCCTCGCTCAGGCCCGCCCCCTCCGAGCCCAGCACCAGCAGGCAGCGCTCGGGCAGCACCTGGGACTCAAGGGGCTGGGAACCGGGGCCGTTGTCGATGGCGATGACCTCGTAGCCCTCGGCGGCCGCCCACTCGAGCAGCCCGGAGGGCTCGGGGTGGTGGCGCACGTCCAGGTACCTGTTGGTGACCATGGCGCCGCGCTTGTTCCACCGGCGCCGGCCGACGACGTGCACGGCCCCGACGTTGAAGGCGTTCGCACTGCGCACGATGGAGCCGATGTTGAGGTCCTGGCTGACGTTCTCGACGGCGACGTGCAGGGCGTGGGCGCGGGCGGCCAGGTCCTCCCGCACGGCCTCGGTCCTCCAGTAGCGGTAGCGGTCGACGACGTTGCGCCGGTCGCCGTCGCGCAGGAGCGCCGGGTCGTAGCGGGGGTCCTGCGGCCAGGCGGTCTCTCCCCCGGGCCAGGGCCCGACCCCCACCTCGCGCACGTCCGCCGGCCGGTCCTCCTCCGGGGGCAGGCCGGCCCAGTGGTCGCGAGACTCCCGGTGGGCCTCAGCCACGACGCCCCTGCCCCACGATGTCTCGCTTTGCCCACAGCCTCTCAACCAGGCGGTCGTAGCCCGTCGGGTCGGCGGGGCGCACGTGTCGGCTGTTCCTCCTCAAGACGTTGAGGTCCTCGTGCGCCTGCCTCCGGTCGATCTTCCCCATGACCTCGAAGTAGGCCAGAAGATCGACGGTTCCCAGGCAGAGGGACACCGCCGCCTCCTCTCGAGCCCGTTGCCGTGCCCCGCCGTCATCGGACATGAAGACAGCGCCGAAGAGATCGGGGCGATGGGAGATGACGACAAGTGTCTCGGCCTCACCCCGGTGCCTGTTCGGTGGGTCCCCCGGTCGGCGCATCGTGGTGAGCAGCGCCTCGATATCGGTGTGCTCGCTGTCCTGCGGGTGGATCACAGCACCGCAGGTTCCCCGCACCGCCGCGTCCGCGTGGTGGAGCGAGAGCTCGTCCCGGCTCTGGCGCCACTCCCACTCGATGGTGGCGCACCAGCGGCCTCGTCCCTGCACGAAGGCGCTCAGATGGTCCACGTGCCCCAGGAGGGCCATGTTGATGAGGACCGTGTTGTCAGGGAAGAAGAAGGGGCGAGGGGACACGGATCAGACCAGCCCGTCCAACAGCTCGACGTCGAGCTCGTGGGCCTCGTCCACCTCACTGTTCTCCGGGTAGTCCTCCGACACCGGCAGGCCGAGCACCCAGGACAGTGACGCGCGGGGGGCACGCCCGTCCGCGACCGCACGGCGAAGGTCGGTCACGACCCGTTCTGGGAACCGACGGCGGGCGGAGTACTCCATGCGCGCGGTCACCGCCGCTGGGGGCGCGACCGCCGGCGCCAACGAGGCTCGCAGCAGCGTCTCGGTGGGCATGGCAAGGGCCGATCGCACCTCGTCGCCGGGCACGATCCTCAGGACCCTCAGTCTGATCTCCAGGGCCTGGGTGGAGACTCCGAGGTCCCAGACGAGCTGGGCGAGCGTCGAGGCCTGCGCCCTCGGCCAGTCGATGGCACGGATGATCTCCGCCGGCATGAGCAGCTCGGCTGCGAAGGAGTTGGCCGCGTTCTCGGCCGGCTTGCCGTTCCGCGAGGGCGCACCCTCGACCAGCAGGTGGCCGAGCTCGTGGGCGAGAGTGAAATTGCTTCGGAACCAGCGGTCTGTCGCGGCCAGCACGATGACCTTGTGACCACCGAGCGTCAGCGAGTACCCGTCCCCCGTCAGTGGGACGACGATGACCTCGACTCCGAGGGCGTCCTCAGCCCGCTCGTAGAAGCGTGAGATGAAGCCCTCCCCCATGGCGGCGCGTGCCTGCGCCGCCGCCTGCTGGATGCGCGTGCCCGTCACGCCGGCTGCGCCTGCCGGTAGACCAGGGCGATGTCCTCAAGCACCTGCATGTCGGCGCTGGGGTCGCAGGAGTACGTTCCCGTCGGGCGGTCGTAGCTGTGCCTCGCCGCCAGACGGACCTCGAAGGGATCCGCCTCACCAGTGACGAGCCAGTGCATCGTCACGTCGAGGTGCTTGGCGATGAGGGCCGCCTCGATGGAGGACAAGGAGCGCGAGCCGGCAACCACCTTGGACATTGCGGACTCGCTCAGTCCGACGGCGTGAGCGAGGGCCGCCTGCGTCTGGCGGCGTTCGGCCAATACCTCTTTGATGCGCGCGCCGATGGTTGCCATGCCCCTCAGCATACGAGCAGGTTTCGATAATCGAAAGATTCTCAGTCGGAGTCGCCCACCACATCACCCAGGGGACACCAACCCGCGCGAGCGGCCGACGCGAACGTCCCCACGAGCAGGAACCTGCGGAGCCGCGCCCGCTACTCCAGGCCGAGGTCGGTCAGGCCGAGCGCGGCGTGGTAGGGCAGGCCGGCGGCCTCGATGCGCTCGCGGGCACCGGTGGCACGGTCGACGATGACGGCGACGGCGAGGACCTCGGCACCCGCCTCGCGCAGGGCCTCGACGGCCTCGAGCGGGGAGCCACCGGTGGTGGAGGTGTCCTCGAGGACGACGACTCGGCGCCCCTCGACGCCGGGACCCTCGACACGGCGCCTCATGCCGTGGTCCTTGGCCGCCTTGCGCACGACGAAGGCGTCGAGCTCGAGGCCGCGGGAGGCGGCGGCGTGGAGCATGGCGGTGGCCACCGGGTCCGCCCCCATGGTGAGGCCGCCGACGGCGTCGACCACGTCGGTGCCGAGCCCGGCCTCCTCGAGCATGTCGATCATGACGTGGCCGATGAGGGGGGCGGCCTCGTGGTGGAGGGTGGCGCGGCGCATGTCGACGTAGAAGTCGGACTCGAGCCCGGAGGCCAGGGTGACCTTGCCGCGCACGACGGCGAGGTCGGAGACGAGCTGGGCGAGGCGGGCGCGCTGAGGGTCGTTGGTGCTCACCGCACCAGGCTAGGCGATCGACGACGGCGCGCGCCGCCCGGGACCCCGCTCAGCCGAGAACAGCCAGGGCGGCGTCGTAGTCCGGCTCGTCGGCGACCTCGGCGACCTGCTCGCTGTGCAGCACGACGCCGTCGGCCCCGATGACCACGACCGCGCGCGAGAGCAGCCCGGCCAGCGGCCCGTCGGCCATGGTGACGCCGTAGTCCTCACCGAAGCCGGAGCGGAAGGCGGAGGCGGTCACGACGTCGTCCAGCCCCTCGGCCCCGCAGAAGCGTGCCTGGGCGAAGGGCAGGTCCTTGCTCACGCACAGGACGGTCGTGTTGTCCAGCGAGGAGGCCCGCTTGTTGAACTCGCGCACCGACTGGGCGCACACGCCCGTGTCGACCGACGGGAAGATCGAGACGACGACGCGGCGGCCGGCCAGCGACTGGCTGGTGACCTCGGCCAGGTCCGCGCCGACGAGCGTGAAGGCGGGGGCGGTCGAGCCGACGGCGGGCAGCTTGCCGACGGTGGAGACGGGGACGCCATGGAAGATGATGGAAGCCATGGGCCGATGGTCCTATGTGTGGCTCGCTCCCCACCAGAGGACTCGTCCCAGAGCGAAACCCCTCAGTAGCGGGTGCGCGCCGTGGCGTGCCCGGCGACCCGCCGCACCAGCCAGCGGGGGCTGACCCGCAGCAGCGCGTTGACCGCCCGGTAGCGCGCCGACGGCGTGCAGATGACCTGGCCGCGGCGCACCGCCGCCAGCGCCTCGCGCGCGACGTCGTCGGCGTCGAGCCACGCGGGACCGGGCCACGACTCCTCCGCGATGCCCGCGCGATGGTGGAAGTCCGAGCGGGTCAGGCCCGGGTTGAGCACGGTGGCGCTCACGCCGGAGCCGCGCAGCTCGGAGGCGAGGGCCTCGGTGAAGGTCCGCACCCACGCCTTGTGGGCCGCGTAGGTGCCCATCGCGGTCAGCGCCGTCACGCTCGCGACGTTGAGCACCGCCCCGTGCCCGCGCGCCACCATCCCCGGCACCGCCGCGTGGGTGAGCTCGAGCACCGCCGCCACCATGACGTCGAGCGCCCGGCGCTCCTGGGCGAGGTCCCCGCCGACGAGCTCCTGGCCGACGGCGAAGCCCGCGTTGTTGACCAGCAGGTCCACCGGCCGGCGGGCCACGTCCTGCTCCGTGTGGGGCCGGCTCACCTGCGGGGCGCTGCTGCGCACGCCGTCGGGCAGGCCCACCCTCAGGCGCTCGGCGACCCGCTCGCGCCCCTCGGGGGTGGACAGGTCCGCGGTCAGGACCTGCACCCCGACCCCCGCGCGCTGGTGGAGCTCGTGGGCGGCCTCCTGCAGGCGCTCAGTGGAGCGGGCGACGAGGACGAGGTCGTGATGGCCGACGGCGAGCTCGCGGGCCAGGGCGAGGCCGATGCCGCTGGTGGCGCCGGTGACGAGTGCGGTTCCCATGGGCTGAAGGGTATCGGCGGGCAGGCGGCGGCGCCCGCCACCTCCCCATGTAGTGACGGGCGCCGCCTGGATGAGTCCCTGCGCCCTCAGCCCTTGACCGCGCCGGCGGCGAGGCCGGCCTGCCAGAAGCGCTGGAGGAACAGGAAGAGGACGATGAGCGGCAGGACGCCGAAGAGCGCTCCCTGCAGCACGGCGCCGTACACCGGGTCGAAGTACGACATCATGCCGTACAGGCCCAGGGTCACGGGCTTGAGCTCGGTGTTGTTCGTGACCATCATGAGCGGCAGGAGGAAGTTGTTCCACGTCGCCACGAAGATGAACAGGAAGATCGTCACCATGGCGGGCGCGAGCAGGCGCAGCACCATCGTGAAGAAGATGCGGAACTCGCCGGCGCCGTCGATGCGGGCGGCCTCGAGCAGCTCGTCGGGCACCGAGCTCGAGGAGTACATCGTGCCGAGGAAGACGCCGAAGGGGCTCACGCAGGAGGGGATGATGATGGACCACACCGTGTCCGTCAGCCCCAGGGTGTGCATGACGATGTACAGGGGGATCGTCAGCAGGGAGATCGGCAGGAGCAGGCCCACCATGACGGTGCCGGAGAGGATGTTGGCCCCGCGGAAGCGGAACTTGCTCATGCCGTAGCCGGCCATCACCGAGATGAGGGTGCCGACGACGCCCGCGACGGTGGAGTAGAGCAGGGAGTTGCCCACCCAGCGCCAGAACATGTTGCCGGTCCAGCCCATGAGGGCGGTGTAGTTCTGGGCCGCGGAGTTCTCGGCGAACCAGAAGCCGTTGGACGTGAGCATGTCCGGGTTGGACTTCGTCGCGTTGATGACGACCCAGTAGATCGGGAAGGCGAAGTAGAGCAGGACGAGGACCATGCCGACCCATGTGACCGCCTTCGCCGTGCGGCTCGGCTCGAGGGACTGGGCGTGGTCGGAGGTGGAGGGGTAGTACACGCGCCCGTCGGGCAGCGTGGCGGTGCGTCGGCGTCGTGCGTTGGCGGCGGAGACGGATGGGGCGGCGGTGGTGGTGCTCATGTCGTCGCTGCCTCTCACTTCTGGATCCTGCGCTGGACGAGGGCGTACACGGCCGCGAGCGCGCCGGCGATGAGCGCCATGACGATGGAGATCGCGGAGGCCGTGTGCGGGTCGCCGGGCGAGACCATCATGGTGTTGTAGGCCATCATCATCGGGGTGTAGTTGTTGCCCATCCAGGACTGGCCCGTGCTCATGACGGTCGGCTCGTTGAAGAGCTGGATGGTGCCGATGATGGACAGCAGGACGGTGAGCAGGGCGGCGCCGGAGACCATGGGGACCTTGATCCTCGTGGCGATCTGGAAGCCGGAGGCGCCGTCGAGGCGGGCGGCCTCGTACAGCTCCTGTGGGATGGCCTGCAGGGCGGCGAGGAAGACGAGCATGTTGTAGCCGGTGAAGGTCCACGTCGTCATGTTGGCCATGGAGGCGAGGATGACGTTCTTGCTGAAGAAGCTGATCCCCAGCCAGTCGGACAGCGGGGACAGCTGCGGGCTGTAGAGGTAGAGCCACACCATGGCGGCGACGACGCCGGGGATCGCGTAGGGCAGGAAGTAGCCCAGCCGGAAGATGGTGACGCGCTTGACGAGGTAGGAGTCCAGCAGGAGGGCGAGCACGAGGGCCGTGAGGATCATGACCGGGATCTGGAAGGCCGCGTAGACGACGACGCGCCCGATGCCGGTCCAGAAGGCCCCGTTGGTGACGACGGCGGCGAAGTTGTCGAGGCCGACGAAGCTCGTGACGGTCTCCCCGCCTCCGTACAGGCCGCCGCCGGAGACCTTGGTCTGGAAGAAGGACTGGTGGACGGACACGAGGATCGGCACGATGAAGGTGGCCGCGAAGAAGAGGGCGAAGGGTGCTGCGAAGGCCCAGCCGAACAGGTTGTTGCGTCGTTGGCGCGCCTTGATGGCGCGGAGGTTCGCGGCCGTCGGGGCGGCCGGGGCGGTGCTCATGGCGGGGCTCCTCGGTGGTGGTGGTGCCCGGGGCGAGGGGCGACGTCGTCGTCGGGCCCGCTGCTCGCCTCGAGCCTGTGGGCGGGCCGCCCGGGCGGCGGTCCGGTCCTCGTGGTGGCCACTGCCCGCGGCCGGGACCTGGACGAGAGCGTCCGGTCCCGGCCCGGGGCGGCCCGGCTGGGCGCTGAGGCGGCGATCGAGGGCCTCAGCGCCCGGGCAGGGTCACTTCGCGACGGTGAGGCCGGCGGACTCCAGGGAGCTGACGGCCTCCTCCTGCGCGGCGGAGAAGACGTCGGCGACCTTGGCGGAGCCGGTGGCGACCTCGCCGCCCTTGGTGTTGAGGACGGCGACGACGGAGGTCCACGTCGGGGAGTAGGGGAAGTCCTCGTTCATGGTGTCGTTGGCCTCGGCGAGGAAGCCGTAGACGTCCTGGCCGCCCCAGAGCTTGACCATGGACTCGGGGGTCTTGGGCTTCTCGGTGGTGGCGGCGACGACGAGGCCCTGGGAGACGAGGTCAGCGACCTGGGTGTTGAACCAGTTGGCGAACCTCAGGGCCTCGGCCTTGTGCTGGCAGCCCTTGATGACGGCGACGGCGGAGCCGCCGTCGGAGCCGGTGACCTGCTTGTCGCCGAACTTGGGCAGGTAGGTGACCTGCCACTGGCTCTCCTCGACGCCGAGGTCGCCGAGCATGAAGGCGGGCTCCCAGGCGGCGGCGACGGTGCCGATGAGGGTGCCGTCGGTGAGCTTGGCGCCCCAGTCGTCGCCCCAGCGGCCGTCGGACAGGACGAGCGCGAGGCCCTCGTCGATGAGCTCCTGGTGGATGGCGGCGACCTTGGCGGTGACCTCGGAGTCGATGTCGACCTTCCAGGCGTCGCCCTCGGCGGAGAACCAGGTGGCGCCGGCGGCGGCGGCCTGGCCGGACATCATGTAGGCGGTCTCGTCGGACTGCCAGGTGGTGATGTACTTGCCGGCGGCCTTGGCGACCTTCGCGGACTCCTTGAGCTCGGCCCAGGTGGTGGGGGCGGTGATGCCGAGCTCGTCGAAGGCGGCCTTGTCGTAGACGTAGACGAGGGGGCCGGAGTCCTGGGGCAGGCCGACGACGATGTCGCCGAGCCTGCACATGCCCATGGTGCCGGCGGAGAAGTTGGCCTCGTAGCCGCCGTCGGCGATCTCCTTGGCGACGTCCTCGAGATCGCCGGCGATCCACTCGGAGCCGATCTCGGCGTAGCCGACCTGGGCGAGGTCGGGGGCGTCGCCGGACTGGACGGCCTGGTGGATCTTGGCGTAGGACTCGTCGGCCTTGCCGTCGAACTTGGTGGCCGTGACATGGATGCCCGGGTTCTCCTCGTTCCAGCGGGCGACGATGTCGTCGACCTTGGTCATGCCCTCGCCGTCGGGCAGGCGGTGCCAGTAGGTGATCTCGACCACGTCTCCGGAGTCGGCCATCGTGTCGGAGCCGGAGCCGCAGGCGGCCAGGGTGGCCAGCGTCGCGGCGGCGAGGCCGCCGCCGAGGACCTGGCGACGGGTAGCAGTGGTGGCCTTCATGGGGAACCTTCCTGTGTTCATGGGACGCGCATCCTTGCGCGCATCCACTCGGCGCTGAGGTGAGCGCCGGCGTCGGAATTGAATGTATGACATCGGTTGTCTGACGCGCAAGCCATTTCTTCGAATCCCGAAATATTTGATGGCTCACGTCTCCCGGCCCCGCCTGCCCACCCGCTAGCCTCGGCCCATGCGCCTGGCCACCTGGAACGTCAACTCCGTCCGCACCCGTGTCGACCGCGTCACCACCTTCCTTGAGCGCGAGGACGTCGACGTCCTCGCCATGCAGGAGACCAAGTGCCGGCCCGACCAGTTCCCCTACGCGCCCTTCGAGGCCGCCGGCTACCAGGTGGCCGTCCACGGCCTCAACCAGTGGAACGGCGTCGCCATCGCCTCACGCGTCGGGCTGGACGACGTCCGGACCCACTTCCCCGGGCAGCCCGCCTGGGCCTCCCAGGAGGGCGAGGAGCCCGTCGTCGAGGCCCGGGCGCTCGGGGCGAGCGTGGGCGCCGTGGCCGGGACGGAGCCCGTGCGCCTGTGGAGCCTCTACGTGCCCAACGGCCGCGAGCTCACCCACCCCCACTACACCTACAAGCTCGACTGGATGCGCGCCCTCACCCGGGACGTCACCGGCTGGCTCAGCGAGGACCCCGGCCAGAGCCTCGCCCTCGTCGGCGACTGGAACGTCGCCCCGCTGGATGAGGACGTGTGGGACATGGCGGTCTTCGAGGGCGCCACCCACGTCTCGGAGCCCGAGCGCGCCGCCTTCCGGGCACTCGCCGAGGCCGGCATGGTCGAGGCCACCCGCGAGCGGGTCACCAATTACACCTACTGGGACTACCAGAGGCTGCGCTTCCCCCGCAACGAGGGCATGCGCATCGACTTCGTCTACGGCTCACCGGCCTTCGAGGCCCGCGTGCGCTCGGCGGCCATCGACCGCGACGAGCGCAAGGGCAAGGGCGCCTCCGACCACGTGCCCGTCATCGTCGAGGTCGCCTGAGGCGGGTGCCCGCCGGGCCCAGCCGGCCCTCACGCAGGCACGGGCCCCGGCTCACAGCGCCAGCACCTGGTCGCTCAGATCGGGCCACACCTGGGCGTGCAGGCGCGAGAAGGGCCTGGCCCCCAGGAACACCGCCTCGCGCCCCGCCACCGGGTCCACCCACAGGAAGGAGCCCGCCTGGCCGAAGTGCCCGAAGGTCTGCGGGCTGTTGGCCGAGCCCGTCCAGTGCGGCGACTTGCGCCCGCGGACCTCGACCCCCAGACCGAAGTCGCAGGGCGACTGCCTGCCGTAACCCGGCAGCACGCCGTCGAGGCCCGGGCGCGCCACCGTGCGCGCGCGCCGCGCCAGCTCCTCACCCACGAGGGTCGGCGCCGCCAGCTCGCGGGCGAACAGCGACAGGTCCTCCGCGCTGCCCTGGCCCGAGTGGGCGGGCGAGCCCGGGATGAGGACGCTCGCCATCCCCAGGGGCTCGAGCACCGTCTGCTCCACCCACTCCTCCAGCCCCGCGCCTGTGGCCTCCACCAGCCGCTCGGCCAGGATCTCGATGCCCCGGTTGGAGTAGACCCGGCGCCTTCCCGGCGGCGCGAGCACGGCGTCGGAGTCGAAGGCGACGCCCGAGGAGTGCGAGAGCAGGTCCGCCACCGTCGCCCCCGGCAGCAGGACCGTCCCGTCGCGCTCAGGGGTCGCGGGGGCCTCGAGGTCGAGCATCCCGCGCTCGGCCGCCACCAGCGCGCTCCAGGCGACCAGCGGCTTCGTCACCGAGGCGAGGGGGAAGACCTCGTCCACCGCCCCGGCTCGGGCGATGACCCGACCGCCCTGCGTGACGACGAGCGCCGTCGGGAAGCTGAAGCGGGACAGAGCGGGCAGGGTGGACAGGACAGACGGGGCGGGTGGGGCCGCGTCGTCGGACATCACGAGCCTCTCAGGACAGGCACAGGCGCTGCTCGTGCAGCACCTCGGCCAGCGGCATCGTGGAGGAGCCGCCCGCGCCCAGGGCCCGGGCGATCTGCTCGGAGAAGGAGTCCACGCGCGTGTTGGCCGCCCGCAGGTCGTAGTAGTCGCGCACGGTGGCGTCGTAGGCGGCCAGCGCCTCCAGGTGCTCGGCCGGGTCCGGGTAGCGGTCGACGGCGCTCATGACCTCGCGCGGCAGGCGCGGCTTGTACTGCGGCTCCTGGGCGGCGTGGCCGACGAGCAGGCCCAGCAGGGGGAAGGTCCGCTCCGGCAGGCCCAGGGCGGTGATGACGCTGCGCACGTCGGTGAGGATGGAGCCGAGGTAGGTGGTGCCCAGCCCCAGGGACTCCGCCGCGACGACGACGTTCTGCGCGGCGATGACCGCGTCCTCGACGCCCTGGAGGAAGAGGGTCGTGCGCTCCAGCGGCTCGAGGTCCGCGCCCGCGCGCTCGCGCAGGACGGCGTTGCGGTACAGGTCGACGACGAAGACGAGGAGCTCGCCGTTGGAGCCGCCGACGTAGGGCTGGCCGGAGGAGGCGTGCAGGGCCGCGCGCACGGCGGGGTCGAGGACGCGGATGACGGTGACCTGCTGCTGGAAGGAGGAGGTGGCGCCGTGGCGGGCGACCTCGAGCAGGGTCTCGACGACGTCCTCGCCGACGCTCTCGGGCGTGTAGGCGCGGATCGTGCGGTGCGCGAGCTGGGCGCGGACGGTCTCGTTGAGGACGGGGGCCGTCGGCGGGGTCGTGAGGGTCTGGTGGGTCATGGGGGAAGGGTATGCCCGGGTGTCACGACTGAGGCCATTGCCTCGGCAGCACCCGCTCTCGCGCGAACAGACCGTTGGCATCACGCGGTTGCGGCGCCCCGCCTCACGGTGCGGGAGGCGCAATGGCCTGGATCGTGACAGCAGTGGCTTGTCTACCATCACCACGGTGACCTTCTACCGCCGCACCCCGCCCCACGGCCGCCCCACCGGCTACGCCGTCATCGACCTGGAGACCACGGGCCTGTCCCCCGCCAGGGACGCGGTCCTGGAGATCGGGCTCGTCCTGGCGGACCCCGACGGCCGTCTCGAGCGCGGGTGGTCCACACTCGTGCACCCCGCTCCCGGCCGGGCCGTCGAGGTGGGCCCGACACGCATCCACGGGCTCGTCGCCGCGGACCTCGACGGCGCCCCGTCGCTCGCGCAGGTCTCGGACCTGCTCGTGAGCGAGCTCGCCGGCAGGGCGGTCGTGGCGCACAACGCGCGCTTCGACATCGGCTTCCTCACCGCAGCGCTGTCGCGCACCGGGCACCTGGTGGGACGGGCGCGCGTGCCCCGCGTGTGCACGATGGAGTGGGCCCGGCACTTCGTGCCCGTGCACTCGCGCCGGCTCACCTCCTGCTGCGAGGCCGCGGGCGTCGTCATCGGCCGCCACCACAGCGCGCTCGACGACGCCGAGGCGGCCGCGGGGCTGCTGGCCCACTACCTGCGCGTCGGCGCCGGGCGGGGCGAGACGGTGCCGTGGTCGCGCACGCTCGAGGAGGCGGCGGCCTTCGACGGGTGGTCCTGGGACCCGCAGGCGGCCCTGGCCCAGCGCTCCCGCCTCGTGCCCCGCGCCAGGGCACCCCGGGGCTGAGCCCGCGCTCCTCCCCCTCGACCTCCTCGGTTTGCGCTCGAGCACCACCCCAAGTCCCAGGGATCTCGCGCGCAAACCGAGGAGGTGGGCGGGATGCAGGGGCGGGCGGCGGGCGGGCCGGAGACGACGGAGGGAGGGCGGGCTGCCCGCCGGGTCACAGGGCGACGAGGAACCCGTCCTCATCGACGACGACGCCGCCGGTCACCCGGGCCACGGCAGCCGCCAGGCGCTCGATGAGCGCGGCCGCTGCCGTGCGCCCGCGCCTGCCCTCATCCGAGATCCGCAACGGGTCACGGTCCGACGGGTCCTGCGGCACCCACACGAGCGAGTAGACCGCGCCGCCGGTCCCCGCCCACGGCGTCCCCGACACCGCCAGCGGCAGCAGCTCCGCACCCCCCACGCGCAGCTCCACCACCCCCATGCCGCTCTGCGCGGGGTCCACCGGGCAGGTGAGGGCGTAGCCGTCGAGCACGGGCTCCAGGACACCGCCCTCGGCCACCGCCTGCTCGGCCTCGACCAGCATCTGCGCGTGACGCTCCTCAGCGGCCCTCCACGCCCGGTCAAGGGCCTCCGCCCCCAGGCGCTCGGTGAGGAGCTCGAGGTCCTGCGGGTCCATCGCCGCCAGCCCGGTGACCGTGTCCGGAACCGGCACCGCCAGCTGGGGGCGCGTGCCCGGGGCGAGGGGGGCCACCAGTGCCTCGGCAGCGTCCGGGGCCAGCCACACGGGGGCGTACACGTCCATGTTGACGGCCGCCGTCGGGTCCGGCTGCACGAGCACCGAGCGGCGTGCGAGCCCGCGCCCGTCCGCCTCGGCGTCGCCCTGCAGCAGCAGCGCCCCGGCCAGGCGCCGCGCGATGGAGCGCAGCCGCGTGAGCGCCAGCAGCTCGCTGCCCTCCGGCTGGGCCAGGGGGAAGGCGTCCGCCACGGGGTCGAGGCCCGCGAGCGCCTGCGGCAGCGGCCCGCCCCTCACCGCGGGCGTCTCCAGGACCATGATCGACGCCGCCCAGCCGGGCAGGCCCAGCAGCCGGCGCAGCTCGTCGTCGAGCAGCCAGGGCCCCTGCAGCTCCGCCCCCGCCATGAGCTGCAGGCGCGAGACACCCACCCATCCGGCGTGCTCGTCCAGGGACAGGGCCAGGGCCTCGACCTCCTCGACGGCGACGTCGTCGGCCAGGACGAGGGCGTGGCACACGTCCAGCCGCCCCACGGGCAGCGTCCCGACGGCGGAGAAGGTCGTGGTGTCGGTCGGCAGGGAGACCGAGAGGTCCCCCGACAGCCCGGCCAGAGGCTCGCTCATGCCCACGGGCCGGCGTCGGGACCGGCGTCCGGGAAGGAGGTGACGCCCTCGGCCAGGGGGCCCGGGTCCTCGATGCGGATGCGGTGGAAGGACAGGTGCGAGCGCGAGGCGGTGGGGCCGCGCTGGCCCTGGTAGCGCGAGCCCGTGGCGCCGCGCCCGTAGGGGGCCTCGGCGGGGCTGGAGAGGCGGAAGAAGCACAGCTGGCCGACCTTCATCCCCGGCCACAGCTTGATCGGCATGGTGGCCGTGTTGCTCAGCTCGAGGGTGACGTGGCCGGTGAAGCCCGGGTCGATGAAGCCGGCGGTCGAGTGGGTGAGCAGGCCCAGGCGCCCGAGCGAGGACTTGCCCTCGAGGCGGGCGGCGACGTCGTCGGGCAGGGTGACGCGCTCGTAGGTGGCCCCCAGGACGAACTCGCCGGGGTGGAGGATGAAGGGCTCGTCGGGGCCGACATCGACCAGGTGCGTGAGCTCGCACTGCTCGACGGCCGGGTCGATGACCGGGTAGCGGTGGTTGTCGAAGAGGCGGAACCAGCGGTCGAGGCGCACGTCGATGGACGCCGGCTGGATCATCTGCGGGTCGTAGGGGTCCAGGGCCACGCGCCCGGACTCGAGCTCGGCGCGGATGTCACGGTCTGAGAGCAGCACGGGGGAGATTGTGCCAGGCGGGTCTGTGGGCTGCCCAGGTGCGTTCCGACGGCGGCGCCGGGGCGGGGTGCCGCCGTCGGCCTCCTCAGGGCTGGAGCGGGTAGCCGTTCGCGTCGACGCCCCACGGGTACTGGCCCGGCTGCGAGGAGAGGATGAGGATGCCCTCGATGACCGCCCAGATCCACGTGACCCAGGACAGGGTGCCGAAGGACAGGACGGACAGGAGCAGCTGGGCGACGCCGCGGCCGGTGCGCCCGAGGTAGAAGTTGTGGATGCCGAGGCCGCCCAGGAGGATGGCGAGCAGGCCGGCCGCCATCCTCGACCTCAGGGCGACGCCGGGCTGGGCGTAGACCCCCTGGTACGGGGCATCCGGCGCCTGGTACTGCTGGTAGGCCTGGCCCTGGTAGGGCGGGCGGGCCTGGCCCTGGTACCCCTGCCCGGCGTAGGGCTGGCCGGTGTGGGCCCAGCCGTCCGGAGCACCTCCGGGGTAGGGCTCGGCACCGGGGACCGGGCTGTACGGGTCCTGGCCGGAGGGGGTGGGGCTGCTCGTCATGGGTCCTCCCGGGTGGCGATTTCCCGCCCCTGGTTCGAGTGCTGTATGCTGCACCAGCACCTCACCAGTGGTGAGCGCGCGGGTGTAGTTCAATGGTAGAACTTCAGCTTCCCAAGCTGACAGCGCGGGTTCGATTCCCGTCACCCGCTCCAAGGGTCGGCCCCCGGGGCCGGCCTTCGTCGTCCCCGGCACCCCTGGGGGGGCGGCGGTCCTTGGATCCCGCCGCTCAGAAGAGCGTGCCCGCGCCGGCGCGCCACACGGCCCAGGTCGCGCCGGCGTCGGCGAGAGCCCAGGTGGCGAGCCAGAACCAGGCGGGCAGGTGCGTGAGGGCGGCGAGCGTGCCGGGGTCCTGCGTGCGATCACGCGACCGGGCGACGGCGGCGAGGCCGTCCCAGGCCATGAGCAGCAGCACGAGCCCCACGCCGGCGACGAGCCCGGCCCGCAGCGGCACACCCGCCGCGTCGCCGAACCAGAAGGTCAGGGCGCTGAGCACGGCCGCGAGCAGCACGAGGCCGCCGGTGCGCCAGGACCGGGCCATGACGAGCAGCAGGAGCAGCACCACGGTGCCGGCTGCGGTGACGGCCCCGGCCCAGCCGTGCAGGGCGGCGCTGACGAGCCCCGCCCCGAGGACGGCTGGCGCGGGGTAGCCCGCCCAGGTGGTCAGGACCCTGCCGAGGCCGCGCTCGGGACCGCTGGTGACGGCGGCGCCGGACAGGTCCTTGCCGATGGTGAAGCCGTGGAAGCGTCGGCCGACGAGGAGCCCGACGGCGGCGTGGCCGGCCTCGTGCACGAGGGTGCCCAGGGCGCGGGCCCAGCGCCGGGCGGGTGGGAGGAGGACGACGGCGGCCACGAGCACGAGCGCGGGCCACAGGGCGCCGACGGGCGACTGGGCCAGGAGGGCGTCAGTCGTGCTCACGGTGGGCAGTGTGCCAGCCGCGGCTGTCACAACTCAGGCCATTGCCCCTCAGCGGCCTGTGAGACGGAGCGGGCACCCGCGCGGTTCCAAGGCTCCGTCCACCGCGGGCGGGGTGGGGGCGGGGCAATGGCCTGGATCGTGACACGGATCCACCCGCTAAGGTCCCTCCATGCCCTTGCCCTACCCGCGTCTCGTGGTCGCCGCCGCCGTCCTCGACTCCCTCGAGCACCCGACGGCGATGCTGTGCACTGCACGCTCCTACCCGGCGGAGCACGCCGGGCAGCACGAGCTGCCGGGCGGGAAGGTCGACCCTGGTGAGACGCCCGAGGAGGCCCTGGTGCGCGAGCTCGACGAGGAGCTCTCCCTCGCCGTCCGCCCGGGTACGGAGCTGGTGCCCCCGGAGCACCTGGCGGTCGGCGCGCCGGCGCCGGACCCGCTCTTCCCCCGCGACGACGCCCCGGCCTGGCCGGCGATGCACGGCTACCGCATGCGCGTGTGGCTCGCCGAGCCGGCGGACCCGCGGCGCGGACCCCGGCGGGGCAGCGCGCACGAGTCCGTGCGCTGGGTGGCCCTCGATGAGGTGGAGGCGCTGGACTGGCTGCCGGCGGACCTGCCGATCCTCGCGCGCCTGCGGGCCCAGCTCCCGCGCTGAGGCCCGCCCCCGACCTCCTCGGTTTGCGCTCGAGCTCCCTGGGGTTTTGGCGTACGTTCGAGCGCAAACCGAGGAGGTCGAGGGAAAGGTGGGGGCACGCTGTGAGGCCCGCCGCAGCGGCTCCGGGGCCTGGGTGCTGACGGACTTCTCATTGACGTCACCTTCCAGGTAAGGTCAGCCTTATGCCAAAGATTATGGGGAGCTCGCTTGCCGAGCACCGAGAACGCACCCGAAACGCCCTCTTCGACGCGCTCTCGGAGCTCATGGCCCAACGGTCCTTCGACAAGATCACCCTGTCCGACGTCGCCGCCCACGCCGGGGTCGGCCGCACCGCGGTGTACAACCACTTCGCGGACAAGGAGGACCTGCTCCTGGCCTTCATGGAGCACGAGACCGCCCGCTACGCCGAGCAGCTCTCCCGCGCCCTCACCGGAGTCGAGGACCCCATCGACCGCCTGCGCATCTACGTGCGCCAGCAGGCCATCGTCAAGCGCAGCTACCACTTCCCGACGACGGGCCCCCTGTCCTCCGCCGTGTCCCGCGGCACCGCCGGGCGCCTGCGCGCCCACGCCGGCCTCATGGCGCAGATGCTCGCGCAGATCCTCACCGACGCCATGGACTCCGGCGTCATCCCGCGCCAGGACCCGGCCCAGGTCATCCCGCTCGTGCACGCCTGCGTCATGGGCGGGCGCCCGACGCCGACGAACCCGGAGCAGCGCGCTGCCTACCTCGCGGCGCTCGACTCCTTCGTGCTGCGCGCCGTGGGCGCCCCCGTGCCGCGCCACGAGGTCCCCGTGCTCGTGCGCTCCTCGGCGACCGAGCCGGAGACGCCCGCGAAGCCTCCGGTCGCCGCCGCCGGCTGAGCCATCCGGCACCGGCGTCATCCGGCAGCCGGCCGGGCGTCCCCGTGGCAGCCGGCGCCACCGCTACCAGCGGCGCCGGCTGTCCGGTCCGGGGCCCGCGGACTGGGTCGGGTTGGCCTCGCCGTTGCGCTCCTCGAGCTCGCGCTGCTGCTCGCTCACCGGGGGCGAGGGGCTCGGCGTCGCCTCCTCGCTCGGCTCCGCACCCGGCTCCCCGCTCGGCTCCGCACTGGGGGCACCGCCCGACGGGCTCGGGGAGGGCTCGCCGCTCGGCTGCGGCGAGGGCGCCTCACTGGGACTCTCACTGGGGTCCTCACTGGGCTCCCCGCTGGGCTCCAACGGCGGGTCCACCTCGCACTCGCCCGCGGCATCCGTCATGGCCGCGCGCTCCTCCTCGGCAACGGCAGCGTCCCCCGCCGCCAGCGCCTCGGCCCAGCGGGCGGTGCGCAGGGCGTAGAGGTTGGTGCGCACGAGGCACTCGGGGGCCCGCGGGTCGCGCACGCGCACGCTCGTGCCGTCCGCGTGGGCGACCTCGACCCAGTCGGCGGGCGGCGCCTCCTCCAGGGCCTGCTCGAGCGCGGTCTGCGCCGGGTCCAGGTCCCCGGCGAGCAGGTGGGCGGTGCCGAGGTTGTAGTGGACGCGCCACTGCTCGAGCCACGGGTCCGCGCCGGCCACGGCCCCGTAGCGGCTGACGGCCGTGGCGTAGTCGCCCGAGCCGACGGCGCTGTGGCCGAGCATCGTCATGACGCTGAGCCAGCCCATCCAGGTCGCGGCCGCGAGGGCGAGGACGGCGGGCACGGCCCCGTAGCCCAGGAGCCGACGGCGACGGCGCAGGCGGCGCCCACGGGCGCCCGGGTCCTCCCCCGCCTCCTGTGGGGCGACGACCTGCGCGTAGGCGGTCTGCTCGTCCTCGCTCACGCCACCGGGGGCGAAGCGGGTGTCCTCCCCGGGCAGGGCGGGTGTGCTCATCGGGCCCCCTCCGTCGGTCGGGTGAGGCGGCGCAGGCCGCGCTCGGTGGCGGCCAGGTGCACGAGCTCCCAGGTGAGCAGGACGCTGGCGATCAGGCCGAGGGGCCAGGTGAGGTAGCGCTGGACGCCGTGCCGCTCGCGCCCGTCCGTCAGGGCGGTGGTGACGGCGACGTCGATGTCGGTGAACTCGCTCGTGGAGCCGTCGTCGGTGCCGTCGCGCTGGAGGTAGGGGACGCCCAGACCCTCGGCGACGGCGGCGAGGGCGGCCGTGTCCGGCACGGAGACGCCGGGCTGCCCGGTGGCGGGGTCCTCGATGTAGCCGCCGTCGGTGCCCGAGCCGTCGAAGGCGCGCATGGGGCCGCCGGCCTCGGTGCCGTAGCCGAGGACGGCGCCGGCGTCGACGAGGGCGCCGAGCTCGCGCCAGCTCGCCTGGGCGGCCTCGACCACGTCGACCCCGGCGCCCTCGTCGGTGGCCTCGCCGTCGCTGAGGACGTAGAGGGCGCGGGCGTCCTCGGGGTCGCGCTCGGCGGCTGCGGCCAGGGTGGAGGCGAGCAGCGGCAGGGCCCGCTCGAGGGAGGAGCCGGTGGAGCGGTCGGTGACCTCCTGCTGGAGGGAGTCGATCCAGGAGCGGACGGCCTGGACGTCGCTGGTGAGCGGCAGCTCGCGGGCGGCGGCGGAGTCCAGGGCGATGATGCTGAAGCGGGCCCCGGGGTGGGCGTCGACGACGGCGCGCAGGTCCTCCTTGACGCCGTCGAGCCGGGTCCCGCCACCTGCGCCGGGGCCGCCGGCCCAGTCCTCGGCGGCCATGGAGCCGGTGCGGTCCACCAGGAGGTAGACCTCGAGGCTGGACACGGCCTGGCTCTCACGGGCGGGCAGGCCGGGGCCGGCCAGGAGGGTGAGGGTGACGACGGCGAGCAGCACGCGCCGCACCCACCCCGCCCTGGTGCCGGGGTCGGTCTCGGGGCCCAGTGCCGGGCGGGCGGCGAGGGCGAGCAGGGCGGCCATGAGCAGGGCGGCGCCGACGACGGTCCACCAGCCTCCGGGCAGGACGGGAACGAGTCTCATGCGCGCCTCCAGGCGGCCAGGGCGAGCAGGGCCAGGACGCAGCCCAGCAGCCAGGCGGCGGGCAGGGCTGGCTCGTCGCTCACGAGGGTGACGACGTCGCCCTCGACCTCCTCGACCTGGTCCTGCTCGAGCTCGCGCACGATGCCGGCGGCGGCACCGGCGTCGTCGGACTCGTAGAAGAGGCCGCCGTGCCCGGTGGTGACGGACTCGAGCTCGGCGCGGGCCTGCTCGAGGTCGGCCTGGGTGAGGGAGGGGTCGAGGAGGTCGGGGTCGGCGCCGTAGATGGAGATGAGGCGCACGCCCCGCTCGGGGGCGAGGTCCGCGGCCTCGGCGAGGCTGTAGATCTGCAGGTGGTAGGGGTCCTGCACCTGGTTGTCGCTGGCGAGGATGACGGTGCGGGAGCGGTCCTCGACCTGACGGTCGAAGGCGAGGGCGCAGGAGGCCAGGCCGTCGCCGATGAGGGAGGAGGCCTCGACGTCGCCGAAGGTGCCGATGAAGGCCTCGTAGTAGTCATAGAGGGCGTTGCTGCCGTAGACGGGGACGAAGTCGAGGACCTCGGCGACCTCGCGCAGCTCGCGCCGCAGGAGGTCGTAGTCGTCGGTGAGGGGCACCATCGTCTGGGCGGTGGTGTTCCAGGCGACGAGGGCGACGCGCTCGCCGTCGAAGGAGTCGAGGAGCTCGGAGAAGGTCTGAAGGATATGGGCGTCGGTGGTGAGCATGGACGTGGAGGTGTCCAGGCACAGGACGATGTCGCGCGTGGACAGGGTGTCGGAGCGCTCGGTGACGGCGACGGGGCGGCCGGCGAGCGTGGCGGAGGCGGCGAGGGCTCCGACGGCGATGAGGGCGAGGGCGGCGAGCAGCAGGCGGCGGTGGGTGACGCGGCGGCGCACGTGAGGGCTGGTGAGCAGGGCGGCGGCGTTGCCCAGCCGCACGGGGGCCCGGCGGGCGGGGGTGCTGCGGCGGGGACGCAGGCGGTCCAGGGCGGCGCGCAGGTGTCCGTTGCGGCCCGGCAGGCGGCCGGTGGCGGCCAGGACGACGAGCACGGCGGCCAGGACCGCGAGGGCCGCGGTGAGCCAGGGCATCACCACCGGGTCACCACCTGCCTGGCGAGGTCGACGGCCTCCTCGGCGGCCGCAGCGGGGTCGCGGTCGAAGGAGGGCTGCTCCCACACGTAGAGAAGCTCGCCGACGTAGCCGAGGGGGTTGGTGTCCAGGGGGCGGCGGCCGCAGCCGACCAGGCGCAGGCGCTCCTCGACGCTGCGGGGCCCGGCGGTGTCGGCCATGTCGAGGATCTCGCGGACGGTGGCGCTGCGCAGGTCCTCGCCGCTGCGCTCGGAGGCGAAGCCGCGCAGGGCGGCGGCGAGCTCGAGGTGGAGGGCGCGCAGGTCGGTGGTGCCCTCGCGGTGGCGGGCGGCCGCTTCCTCCACGGCGTCGAGCCAGCCGCGGCGGTCCTCGGGGGCCATGGGGACGTCGCCGACGGCGCGTGAGCGGTCCGGGCGGGTGCCGATGAGGGTGCCGATGAGCCAGGAGGCGACGACGAGGAGCGTGATGACGGCGAGGACGAGCATCCACACGGGCATGAGGACGGGTCGGGCGATCGTGACGGAGGCGGCCAGGGCGGGCGCGGCGGGCAGTGCCGCGGCCAGGGCGGGCAGGATGGGCACCGCGCTCACCTCCTCCGGCGCGAGGAGGCCAGGCGCTGGCGGGCGAGCAGGTCCGCGAGCTCGTCGACCATGCGCTCGAGCGAGGTGACGGTGACGTGCTCGATGCGGCGCGAGTCGAGCAGGGTGGCCACGCGCGCCCGCCGGGCGCCGTCCTCGGCGCCCAGCTGGGCGGTGAGCCGGGTGTCCTGGCGCAGGAAGGCCGGGACCTCGGCGGCGAGCTCGACGTCACGGCGCCGGCCGGGGCCGAGCGGGGCGGCGTCGGCGACCTGCACGACGACGAGCTCGTGCTGGGCCGACAGGCGCCTGAGCCACAGGGCCGCCTCGGGGTCGCTCTGGGCGTCCGGGTGCGCGGTGTCGGTGATGAGCACGACGAGGCTGCGGCGGCGGTGCCAGGTGGAGACGCGCTCGAGGACGGCCGAGACCCGGGAGGCGGGCGCCCCGGGGGCGAGCACAGTCTCCTCCGCCCCGGGTGCCAGCACGGCCCCGGGGGCGCTCCCCCCGGCCGGACTGGTGGTGAGGGCGCCGAGCTGGCGGTCCAGGAGCGCCAGGAGCATCTCGGCGTGCTCGGAGCCGGAGCGGGCCGGGCGGTCCACCATGCGGGCGGCGTCGGCGGCGACGAGGGCGAGCGTGTCCCCGCGCTGGCGGGCGAGGTAGGCCAGGGTGTCGGCGACCGCCTGGGCGATCTCGCGCTTGTCCGTGCCGTCGGGCGCCTGCGCGGCCATGGTGCGGCCGGTGTCGACGGCGAGGACGAGCGGCAGGCTCGACTCGCGCTGGAAGCGCTTGATGACCGGCTGGCCGGTCCTGGCGGAGGCCTTCCAGTCGATGTCGCCCACGTCGTCGCCCGGCCGGTAGAGGGACAGGTCGTCGAGGTCCTGCCCGCGCCCGATGAGCACGGACTTGTGGCGCCCGTCGAGCAGACCGGTGGCGCGCCGCAACGTGGGCAGCTCGAGGCGCCCGCGCACGCGCGCCAGCCGTGAGACCGGGGAGGAGACCATGGGTCAGGGGGTGGGCACGGCGGCGAAGACCGCGTCGATGATGGCCTCGGGGGCGACGGCGTCGGCGAGGGCGTCGTAGGTGAGCACGAGGCGGTGGCGCAGGACGCTGTGACGCAGCAGGCCGACGTCGTCCGGGGTGACGTAGGTGCGTCCGGCCTGCAGGGCGATGGCCTGGGCGACCTTCATGAGGGCGATGCCGCCGCGGGGGGAGGCGCCCACGCGCACGTGGCGCTCGATGCCGGGCACGGGGCGGGGGCCGCCGCCGCGCGTGGTGTTGACCAGGGCGACGATGTACTGCTTGATGACCGGGTCCACGTAGACGCGCTCGGCGGCGCCCTGGAGCCACTCGACGTCCTCGGTGGTGATGGGGGGCGTGGTGACGGGCTTGTCGAAGGAGCCGCGGCTCACGCGGTCGAGGACGTCGGCCTCCTCGTGCGGCCTGGGGTAGGACAGGACCTCCTTCATGAGGAAGCGGTCCATCTGGGCCTCGGGCAGGACGTAGGTGCCCTCCTCCTCGATGGGGTTCTGGGTGGCGAGCACCATGAAGGGGTGCGGCAGCGGGTAGATGACGCCGCCGATGGAGGTCTGGCGCTCCTGCATGGCCTCGAGCATCGCGGACTGGGTCTTGGCCGAGGAGCGGTTGATCTCGTCGAGCAGGACGATGTTGGCGTGCACGGGCCCCAGCTGGGTGGTCATCTCACCGGTGGCGTAGTTGAGGACCTGGGTGCCGACGATGTCGTTGGGCATGAGGTCCGGCGTGCACTGGATGCGGCGGAAGGAGCCGGAGACGGCGGAGGCGAGGGTCTGGGCGGCGGTGGTCTTGGCCAGGCCGGGCACGGACTCGAGCAGGACGTGGCCGCCGGCGATGAGGGTGGACAGCAGGCTCACGCGCAGCTGGTCCTGCCCGACGACGCGCTGGGAGAAGACCTTGGTGACGCGCTTGACGAGCTCTCCGGCCCGGGCGACGTCCTCCTCGGGGCTGGTGGGGCGGGCGTCGATCCGGGCGGTGCGCTGGGCCTCGCGCCGCAGCTCGCTGGAGGTGGGCAGTGTGCCGGTGGTCGGGTAGGAGGGGCCCGACGGCGCGGAGGGGGCCTGTCCGTAGCCCGCCTGGTGTCCGGGGACGGGCGGGGCCGGGTGGGCGCCGGCCGGGCCGGTGGCGAGCCCGTGCCGCTCGGGCGCTATGTGGTCGGCGCGGGCGGGCTCAGTGCTCATGTCTCTCCTCGGTGTGGACGCCACGCGAAGGCTATACGGTCGCTCGCGCCCCACCCAGGCGGGGCGACGGGGAGCCCGCCCCATGCGGGGCGGCGCAGCCGTCAGCGGGACAGGGTGGCGAGCTCGAGGTCCTGGCCGCTCATGGACACGCGCAGCCCCTCCTCGGTGACGACGACGGCGCTGAAGGACAGCCCGTGAGGCAGCAGGTCGCGGTCGAGGACGACCTCGGGGACCGGGGTGCCCAGCAGCGTCGTGGCGAGGGAGTCCTCACCGGCCAGGTCGAGGCCCACGCCGGCGACGGTGGCCCGGGTGACGGTCATGAGCAGGCCGCCGTCCTGGGTGAGGGAGGGCACGACGAGGAGGACGGCGTCGGCCCCCAGGACCTCGCAGGTGACGGTGAAGGCCCCCGGCGCGGTGACGGTGCCGTGCTCCTCGGGGGCGGCGGCGACCTGGTCGAGGGTGGGAGAGGCGTTGGCGATGAGGGTGCCCAGGTCCTCCCAGGTGATCGTGCCGGTGGCGTCGAGGGACCGGGCGGGGTGGGGGCTGCGCAGGCCGACGCCGGTGAGGGTGGCGGTGACGTCGCGCAGGTCGAGGGCGGTGTCCTCGCCCTGCTGCTCGAGGTGGAGGCAGGAGGAGGTGAGGGTGAGGGTGTCGAGGGAGCCGGTGAGGAGCTGGGTCAGCAGGAGGCCCTGCGTGCGCGCCTCGGCGTCGGCGCACAGGCCGGGCACGGCCGCCCGCACGACGGCGCCGACCCGGCCGCGCACCAGGTGCTCGGCGCCGGCGGCCGCTGCGGCCAGGAGCAGGAGGATGAGGGCGATGAGGACGACGAGGGCGCGGCGCCCAGGGCGCCGCGGGCGGCCGGGCCTGGGCGGCCGGCACGACCGGCTCGGCCGGCCAGCGGGCTCCTCCTCGTCGGGGAGGGCCCCGGCGGGCCCGGGGCCCTCGGGGGCCCGCTCGTCCCCGGCCGGACCGGCAGCCGGCTCGTCCCAGGCCGTCCCGGAGGCCGCGGGAGCCGCAGGGACCGGCTCGGCCTCGGGGAGGTCCCCGGGCTCACTCACGCGCGCGCCTCGCGGCCCCCGGTGACACGGGTGGTGCTCTCCCCCGCCGCCCGG
Source organism: Actinomyces sp. AC-20-1 (assembly GCF_023369555.1). Classification (GTDB taxonomy): domain Bacteria; phylum Actinomycetota; class Actinomycetes; order Actinomycetales; family Actinomycetaceae; genus Actinomyces. The sequence continues at coordinate 87,365 of NZ_JACJVC010000008.1, forward strand.
GCGCCGTCGGCCCCCTGCACGGCCTCCTGCTCGGCCCGGCGGGCCGCCATGTTGGCCGCGTGCTCCTCGTCCAGCATGGGCAGGTCCTCGGCGGTGACCATGAGGGTGGCCACCGCGTGCTCCACGAGGGCGGTGCGACGGTTGGAGGCCGCTCCCTCGGCTCGCCCGCCGCGCAGCCCCCGCACGCCGACGCGGTCGAGCTTCTCGCAGACGTTGTCGAGCTTGCGGTTGAACTTCGTCAGCGGCCAGCCCAGGCGGGCGGCGGCGTGGGCGGAGGAGGGGATCTCCGCCGCCCCGGTCCCGGCGCGCCGCAGGACGGGCTCGCTCAGGGCCAGGACGAGCAGGAGCTGGGACCTCGTCATGGGGGTGACGCCGATGGTCGTCTGGCCGGAGGAGCCGCCCGCGCCCCCGATGCCGGTGAAGCGGTCCTCACCGGCGGTGACGAGGTCGATCTCGTAGGTGGTGGGCCCGGCGGAGAAGGTGAGGATGACGTGGGGGAAGACGAGCGGCATGCGGGCGCCCGGGGCGAGGCGGGACTGGACGAGCCCGTCGCCGTCGGTGAGGGTGGCGGACAGGCGCGAGCCCTCGTTGGCGATCCACCACAGGCCGTTGTCGTGGCTCAGGACGAGGAAGCGCCGGTGCAGGTAGGGGTTGTCGTCGATGTCGAGGTCGCCTCCGCGGCCGATGACGAAGACCTCCCCGGTGGCGACGCGGTGGACCTCGCCGGAGAAGTCGAGGACCAGCTCGTCCGGGCGCTGAGGGTCGACCTGGGGCAGGTCGGACCAGGTGAGGTCGCTCATGGGGTCCTCCTTGGGGCCGAGGTGGGTGGTCGGGTCAGCCGGGCGGGTCGAGGCGGACCGTCACGCCGTCGCCGATGTCCAGCAAGTCTCCCACGAGGAGCGGGCAGGGCACGGTGCTCCCCAGCAGCACCGGGGCGATGCCGGGGCGCAGCAGGACGGTGCCGTTGTGGGAGCCGAGGTCGCGCGCGAGGACGGACCAGCCGGCGGTCGAGACCAGCAGGTGCGAGCGCGAGACGACCTCCGTCGGGCTGGCCACCGGCACGAGGAGCGAGCCGCCGGGGGCCAGGGGCTGAGGGGCCCGCCCGATGACGACCTCGCCGCGCACGGGCACCCGCTGCCCGGTGGACAGGGACAGGACCATGAGGACCGGGGTGGGGACCTGGCGCCGCTCACCGGTCAGGGGCGCGGGGCAGGACAGGCAGCGGGGCGCGTCGGGCGGGCTCACGTGCCCGGCGGCGCACAGGCTGCCCCACACGAGCGGGACGCCGGGAGGCTGGGGGGCCTCGAGCCCGGGGGCGGGCGGTTCCTGCGCGGTGGCCGACGGCTCGGCGGTGGTGCCCTCCACCGGCCCGCCTGAGGAGCGGTGCCGACGACGGCCCGAGCCCGGCTCGGGCTCGGGGTAGTCGGGCGAGGGGGCGGCCGGCCCCCAGACGCCGGTCCCGGCGGCACAGGCCCGGGCCTCGTCCTCCTCGGACCAGGTCATGGTCGCCGGGGCCTCCTCCAGGACGGGGAGGTCGGCGGCGGCGTCGGCGGTGGTGGCCGAGGGCCTGGCGGGCGCCTGCGCCGCGGGGCCCTCCGGTGCGCGGTTCAGCAGGGCCCGGACCTGCTCGACGACGTCGGCGGGCGCGTGCGGGTGCAGGCGCGCGCTGCCGAGGGGCCCGCTGACCTCGATGGGTGCGAGCGACCGGGTCTCGTCGCCCTGACCGGGCGCCGTCGTCGCGCTCACGCCGACCGCAGCTCCTCGTCACCGGGACAGGCTGGGCCGGCCCCGGGCGCCGGGGACCCGGGCACGTCGATGACGAGGGCCGTGACGTTGTCGTGACCACCGTGCTCGAGGGCGGCGGCGACGGCGGCCTCCGCCGTGCGCTGGGGGGACAGGCCCGCGCCGAGGAGCACGGCGAGCTCGTCGTCGTCCAGCTCGTCGCTCAGGCCGTCGGAGCACACGAGCAGGCGGTCGGCGACGGCGGCGGGCAGGAGGCGCAGGGCGGGCACGCCGTCGTCGTCGATCCCGCCGCCCAGGGCGCGGGTGACGATGTTGCGGCGCGGGTCGCGGCGGGCGGCCGCCGGGGTGAGTCGGCCGGCGTCGACGAGCTCCTGCACCTGGGAGTGGTCGTGGCTGACCTGGGTGAGGGCGCCGTCGCGCAGGAGGTAGACGCGGGCGTCGCCGATGTTGAGCACCACCCAGGTGGGCACGTCGCCGTCGGTCCCGGGCACGTGGGCCAGGACGACGCCGGCGACGGTCGCCCCGGGCCGGTGGGTGGCCTGGGAGGGGATGGCGGTGACCGCGACGGCGGCCTCGCGCACGGCCTCGACGACCTGCTCGGCGCCGGTGACGCGGGTGCCGCCCAGGGGGCGCAGGGCGCTCAGGGCGGCGCGTGCGGCGGCCCGCCCGGCGCTGTGGCCCCCCATGCCGTCCACGACGACGAAGGCGGGGGCGAGGGCGAGGTAGCCGTCCTCGTTGACGCGCCGCAACCGGCCGACGTCGGTGGCGGCGCCGGCGAGGGGCACGAGGTCGCCGGGGCGCGGTGCGCTGCCGGCCACGGGTCCATCCGGGCGGTCCGCGCCGTCGGGGGCCGAGGGATGTCCGACGCGTCCGTCGGCCGTGTCCGCCATGCGCGCTCCTGAGGTCGGCTCCTTGACGGCGCCCCGGGCCGGGGGCCGCGCGCCCGACAATACCGGCCGGGGCCCCGCCCGGAGCCCCGCCAGCCCCCTCAGGTAGGCTCATGGGGACCGGTACCCACCGGCCCCGGCGCACCCGTCCCCGGCCCGAGCCCTCCGCGCTGCCGCCCGAGGACCGCGCGCCGCCTCACCGGACCCGAAGGACACCGCTATGTCGCAGGCTCAGGCCGAGCTCGTCGCCCGCGCGACGGACCCCCACGCCGAGCTCACCACGCTGCACACGCTGGCCCAGAACTACCCGGGTCTGCGTCCCTACATCGCTGAGAACCCGCGCACCTACCCGGCGCTGCTGGAGTGGCTGGGCTCCCTGGGCGACCCGGCCGTGGACGCGGCCCTGGCCCGCCGTGCCGCGGGCGCTGTGGGCACTGCGGGTCCGGTGGGTCCTGTGAGCGCTGCGGAGGCCGGCGGCGAGGCCACCACCCAGATGCTGCCCACCGGCGCGGGGGCCGCGGTCTCCCCCACGCAGGCGACCGTCGCCCTGCCCGTCCAGCAGCCCTCCGCGCCGCAGCAGACCCAGGCCTACCCGCCCCACCAGCCCTACGCCGCCTACCAGGGCGCCCAGGCGCCCGGCCAGTACCGGCCCGGCGGCCCCGGCCCGCAGGGGACCGCGGCCGCGGCCATGGGCACTACTGGCGCCGCCGTCGCGACGGGTCCCCTGGGCGCGCCTGCCTGGGCCCAGCGCCCCGCCCAGGGCGAGCAGGGAGTCTTCGGCGTCGGGCAGGCCGAGGAGGAGCCCGCCGGGCACGGCGGGACCGTCTGGCTGTGGGTGCTGGGCGCCGTCGCCCTCGTCCTCGTCGTCGCCCTCACCGTCTGGTTCCTCATGGGCGGCGCCGACCGCCCCGCCGCGCCCTCCCCCGAGGCCGTGCCCACGCAGGCCGCCGAGGCCCCCACCGAGACGGAGCAGCCCGGGCAGCCCGAGCAGGCCGCCCCCTCGCCCTCCCCCACACCCTCGGCGACGCCGTCGCCCACTCCTACGCCGACCGCCCTGGCCCACCCGGCCCCCGCCGGCGCCATCACCCTCAGCTCCTTCGCCTCGCCGTCGGGCAACATCAGCTGCGCGGTCGGCGCCGACGCCGTCACCTGCACCATCGCGGAGCACGAGTTCGTCGACAACACGTGCGGGGAGGACAACTCCCTGCCCTTCACCATCGTCCTCGAGGCCAACGGCTCCGCCACCGGCAGCTGCGACCTGCCCGCCGTCGGCGGGGCCGGCGCCACCCTCAGCTACGGCTCCGCCGCCCAGAACGGGCAGATGGCCTGCACCTCCTCCGAGGAGGGCGTCGAGTGCTGGAGCCAGGTCACCGGCGAGGGCTTCACCGTCAACCGCTCCGGCGCCTACTCCACCACCCGCTGACCACCGCCGATGTCCCTTCCCACTGCCAGCGCCTACGGGCGGATCCTGTCGCGGCCGGGCGCGCTGCTGTTCTCCAGCGCCGGGCTCATGGCCCGCTTCCCCATGTCGATGGTAGGGATCTCGACGATCCTGTCGGTCCAGTCCCTCTACGGCGACTACACGGCCGCCGGGACCGTCTCGGCGGCGTACATGGTCGCCACCGCCATCGGGGCGCCCCTGCTCGCCCGCCTCATCGACGTGCACGGCCAGCGGAGGGTCATGCTGCCCTCAATGCTGGTCTCCGCCGCCTGCCTGCTGGGCCTCATCGTGGCCGCGCAGGCACTCGCACCCCTGTGGCTCCTGGTGCTGCTCGCCGCCGGCGCCGGGGGCTTCGGCGGCTCCATGGGCTCGCTCGTGCGCTCGCGCTGGACCACGGTCCTGAGCACGCCCGAGGACATCCACACCGCCTTCTCCCTGGAGGCCGCGCTCGACGAGATCGCCTTCATGGTCGGTCCGGTGCTGGCCACCGCCGTCTCGACGACCTCCGCCCTGCCGGTGACGAGCGGCTGGATCATCTCCCTGCTCCTGCAGGTGGTCGGCGGGCTGCTCTTCCTGTCCCAGCGCTCGACCGAGCCGGTCCCGCACCCGCGCGCCCGCCGTCCGAGGCGCCGCTCCGGCGACGACGCCACCCGCCGCCAGGAGGTGGACGCGCTGCTCGCGGCCCGCCCCACCCCGGTGCTGCGCCAGGGCGCCGTCGTGTCCATCATCGTCATCTTCCTGTTCAGCGGGGCGATGTTCGGGGCGAACGACGTCGCGGCGGTCGCCTTCGCCACGGAGCTGGGCCAGCGGGGCTCCACCGGCATCGCGCTGGCCGCCTGGGCGACGGGCTCCTGCGTGGCCGCGCTCCTGTACGGCTCGCGCTCCTGGGGCTGGCCCCTGTGGAAGCAGCTGGTCCTGGGCGTCGTGTGGCTCGCGCTGGGCGCCTCGACCTTCGTGCTGGCCCCGGGCCTGGAGGTCCTCGCCGTCCTGTACGTGCTCGTCGGCTTCGGCACGGCGCCGACGATGGCGGCCGGCAACAACATCGTGCAGGCCACCGTCGCCCGCTCCCAGCTCACCGAGGGCCTGGCCTGGGTGAGCACCTCGATGAACATCGGGGTGTCGCTGGGCTCGATGGTCGGCGGTGTCGTCCTGGACGCCGCGGGCTCGCACGGCGGCTACCTCTTCACCGCGAGCATGTCCTGGGTGGCGGTCGTGGCGATGGTCGTCGGCCTACCGGCCCTGCGCCGGGCGCGCTCGGCCACCCACCTGCCCGGGCCCGCCGGCCCTGGCAGTCCCAGCGACGGGGAGGCGCCCGACGGGGAGAGGGCCTGACTCCCCCGGCCACTTCTGAGATCCTCTGACACCGTGAGCCCAACCCCCACCGCCCCCGAGCCCGGACCGGCCGCACGACCCGGACCCGCAGCCCGCCCCGGGACCCTGGTGCCGTGGGTCCTGACGGTTCTCGCGTCCCTGGCCGGGTGGGTCGCCGTCGCCGTCGTCACCCGGCCGTGGGTCGTGTCCGACGACGGCGGTCGCGTCTTCCACCTCGACGCCTGGATCTACCGCGCCGCCGTGGCGCAGTGGCGCGCGGGCGGGAGCCTGTACGACTGGTGGGCCAACCCTGCCGAGCAGCTGTGGCCCTTCACCTACCCGCCCTTCGCCGCCTGGGTCCTCACGCCCCTGGCCCGGGTGGACGACGACCTCTCGCAAGCGCTGCTCACCGTGGCCACACCCGTGGCCGTGGCCGTCACGCTCTGGGCGTGCCTGCGCTGCCTGCTGCCGGGGGGCCGCGTGCTCAGCGCCGTCGGCCGCGGCCCGGTGCTGCGGCGCCCGGTGCTGCTCGCGGTCGCGGTGCCGTGGCTGACGGCGGCCTCGGTGGTGCTCGTCGAGCCGGTGCACAAGACGATGGAGTACGGACAGGTCAACGCCGTGCTCATGGCGCTGGTGGCCGTCGACCTGCTCGTGGTGCCCCGGGGCTCGCGCTGGCGCGGCGTGCTCAATGGCCTGGCGGCGGCCTTCAAGCTCACTCCGGCGATCGCCGTGCTCGTGCTGCTCGCGCGGCGCGAGTGGCGCTCGACCGCGACGATGGTGGCCAGCGCGCTGGCGGTGACGGCCGGCGCGGCGGTGGTCTCGCCGGCGGAGTCGTGGCGGTTCCTCACCCAGGCGATGTGGGACCCCACGCGGGCGGGCCAGGCCGACTACGCCGGCAACCAGAACCTGCGGGCCCTCCTCACGCGGGCCTGGCCCTCGTGGTCAGGGGAGCACGGCTTGTCGCTGGTGTGGGCCGGGACGGTGGTGGCCGCCGTCATCGGCGCGTGGCTGCTCCTGCGCCGGCTCGAGCGGGTCGGGGAGGTGGGCCCGGGCTGTGCGGGCCGGGGCCGGGGCCGGGGCCGGGAGGACGGTCCGTCCGGTCGTGGCACGGACGCCGACGCGGGAGAGGGGACGGTGCTGCTGCTCCAGGTGAGCGTCACGATGGTGCTGGGCCTGCTCGTGTCCCCCATCTCGTGGTCGCACCACTGGGTGTGGGCGGTGCCCGCGCTGGTCGGCCTCGTCGCGGCCGCGCTCCGGTGGGGCCGCGGCAGCCTGCTCGTGGTCGCCGGGGCCGGGGGCCTCGTGCTCCTCCTGGCGGCGCACTGGTGGTTCACCGAGGGCCACCACCTCGAGCGGGACTGGTCGTGGTGGCAGCAGCTGCTCGGCTCCTCCTACACGTGGTGGGCGCTGGCAGCGGGCGTCGCCGTCGGGCTCGCCCTGCGCCCCGGCGGTGGTGCCCGGCCATAGCTGCCGTCCATCGCTCCCGGCCGCAGCCGCCGGCCTCACGCGCCCGCCAGGAGTGCGCCCCTGCCTCCCAGGACAACCCGGCGCGCGCAGGACAACGTATGCGCTCAAAGACAACCTGGCGCTCCCAGGACAACCTGCTGAGCGCCACCAGGTTGTCCTGGCACACGCACGTTGTCCTGGCGCAGGAAGGTTGTCCTTGCACGAGCACGTTGTCCAGGCGCAGGCGGGCCCGCTCAGGCCCGGGCGGGCACCGGCGGGCACCCCATAGGATCGAGGCGTGCCTCTCTCCGACATCGCCCGCGCCGCCGAGATCCAGCTGTCCCGCAGCCTCATCCCCTCCCTCAAGGCGATGGGCTGGCGCCCGCGCGTCATCGGCTATGACGGCTACGGCTCCAGCGCCCCCTCCACCACCGGCGCGCACCACGCCGGAGCCCCCATGGCCCGTGTGCTCGCCCGTATGCTCATGCGCCCGGCCAACGCCCCCGCCGAGGGACCGCTCTTCCGCTCCATCCCCCGCGAGCTGCCGACGACGCCCGAGCAGGTGCGCGAGCTCGCCGTCGACACCCTCATGGACGCCCAGCGGGGCTGGCGCCAGCTCATCGACGTGCCGGTTCCCTACCTGCCGGTGACGATCCGCGTGGGCGGGGTGAGCGTGCGCACCCGCGCGGACCAGGGCGGTTACATCGACGTCGTCGTGCGCGACCACGGCCTGGCCCCCGGCTGGCACGACGTCGAGATCGACGCCGCCGGCGCCGGCACCGTCACCACGCGCGTGCGGATCATCGGGCCCGGTGAGCGCCTCGGGATCGTGTGCGACATCGACGACACCGCCATGGTGACCGAGGTGCCCCGCGCGCTCATCGCCGCCTGGAACTTCCTGTTCAAGAACGCCTCCAACCGCGAGGCGGTGCCGGGGATGGCGCAGCTGCTGGCCCGTGTCGAGGCCGCCCACCCAAACACGCCGGTCATCTTCCTGTCCACCGGCCCGTGGAACGCCGTGCCGACCCTGCGCTCCTTCTTCGCCCACAACGGCTACCCCCAGGCGCCCAAGCTCATGACGGACTGGGGCCCGAGCGCCACCGGCTGGTTCCGCTCGGGCATCGAGCACAAGCGCACCGAGCTGCGCCGTCTCATGATCGACCTGCCCGACGTCACCTGGCTGCTCATCGGCGACGACGGCCAGCACGACCCGCTCATCTACTCAGAGGTGGTTCGTGAGCACTCCAACCGCGTCGCGGCGGTCGCCATCCGGCGCCTGTCCCAGAAGGAGCAGGTGCTCGCCGGGGCGCAGATCGCGCACCCCATGGGCCTGGGCTACGAGGCGCGCACCCTCGCCGAGGCGGACGTGCCCGTGGTGACCGGGCGCGACGGCTTCGAGCTCGCGCGCCTGCTGCCGCCCTGGATCGTCGGCGGCCAGGCGGGGGGCTGGACAGCGGACCAGGCGGAGGGCGTCACAGGCTGACGCCGATGAGGTGGCCGATCGCCCAGGTGACGGCCATGGCCAGCGCGCCGCCCACCATGTTGCGCACCACCGCCGGCCTCACGGGGGACCTGCCCAGGCGGGCGGAGACGGCGCCGGTGAGCGCGAGGGCGAGCAGCACGGCGCCCGCCGTGGCGGCAACCTTCCAGGGGCCGGGGGCGGCCAGGACGAGGGCGAGCGGCAGCAGTGAGCCCAGCACGAAGCTGACGGCGGAGGAGAAGGCGGCCTGCCAGGCGCTCGTGAGGGCCCCGGGGTCGCGCCCCTCGCGCTCGGACTGGGCCCGCTCGGCGTCGGTCTGGGTGGAGACGGAGACGTACTCCCCGGCGCTCATGGAGAAGGCCCCGGCCAGGACGCCGGCCACGCCCGCGACGAGGATCGCCCGGTTGTCCCCGGGCGCGGCGGCGGCGACGCCGATGACGAGGCCCGCAACGGAGACGATGCCGTCGTTGGCCCCCAGGACCCCGGCGCGCAGCCAGTTGAGGCGGGCGGCGAGGTCCTCACCCTCCTCGGGCTCGGCGGACGCCCGCGAGCCCCGCTCCCGGCCGCTGCCGGCGCGCAGGTCGAGCGGGCCCGTCCAGGGCGCACGGGCGTCGAGGTGCGTCACCGTCACCTCGTCGGAGGCGGTGGGGGTCGCGGGGATCGTCTCGGGAGTCAGCACCAGACAATGGTAAGAACGATTAATCCGCGCGTATAGCAAAGAAAGTCTTACCTCAGGAAGTGGCGCCTTTCCTCGCCGCGCCCCCGCAGGCGCTCCCGGTAGGCTGGGGCCAGAGACGCGCGGACGCCGTCGGCGCACCCGCACCACGCAACCACAGGAGGTCCGCATGGCCAGCAAGCTCCCCTTCATCCTCGGCCTCGGCGCCGGCTACGTCCTCGGCACGCGCGCCGGCCGCGCGCAGTACGAGCGCATCAAGGCCGCCGCCTCGCGCGTCACCGAGCAGCCCTTCGTGCGCGAGAAGGTCGACGCCGCCACCACCCGCGCCTCCTCCTTCGTGCGCCAGCAGGGCGAGGTCGTCACCGACAAGGTGGCCGACGCCGTCAAGGAGACCCTCTTCGGCGGGCGCACCCGCACCGGGGAGCCGGCCGAGGCCCCCGAGCCCATCCACGTCGACGAGGCCCAGGTCCGCTCCGTCTGAGGTCAGCCCGCTCCGTCTGAGACCTGCCCGCGGGCACCCGCCCCGCCTGAGGCCCCTCCTGAGGCCCCGCATCGCGGCACCGCGAGCGCCCACGGCACTCACAGCACCCGCAGCGCTCACCGGTCCTCGGGGTCCAGCGGCCGGTAGCGCCAGCCCGGCCGTACCGTCCGGCCCGGCCGCGCTGCCTCTGCCGCCTCCGCCGTCGCCGCCCACCGGGGCCGCAGCATGAGGGCACGACGCCAGCCCGAGGCCGAGGTCCCACCGCTGTCCGCCACCGCGGTCCCCGGCACCCGCAGGCGCCTGGCGCCGGACGTCAGCCGGGTCCGACGCCGCCGCTCGCGCTCGCGCTCGACCTCCTCCATCACCGGCAGGCGCCAGGAGCGCCAGTAGGCGAGCAGGCAGGTGCCCGCCCCCACGAGCGTGGAGGCGAGCATCGCGTAGGCGTCCGGCACCCCCGACAGCACGAGGGAGACCTCCGTGGCCGCCGAGCACAGGGCCGGCACGGCGTAGAGCTTGTTCCCGCCGAAGACGGCCGGAGTCTCCCCCACGGAGACGTCGCGGATCATCGAGCCACCGACGGCGGTGAGGCAGCCCAGCAGCAGGGCCGGCATGACCCCCAGCCCGTTGGCCAGGGCCTTGGAGGCCCCGGTGGCGGCCCACGTGCCCAGCACGACGGCGTCGGCGACGACGAGGAAGCGGCGCGCCGGGCGCGAGCGGAAGGGCAGCCACCAGGCGATGAGCGCGCCCGCGCAAGCCGTGTACAGGTAGTAGGGGTCGGTGAGCGCGTAGGGCGGGCCGGCCTGGATCATGACGTCTCGCAGGATCCCGCCCGCGGTGGCGGTGAGCATGGCGAGGACGACGAATCCCACCATGTCGAAGTTCTTGCGGCGCGCGATGAGCCCGCCGAGGATGCCGTTGAGCAGAACCCCGCACAGGTCGACGGCGCGGAAGGTGCTGGGCAGGGCGTCGGGGACGGGCAGGTCCACGACGGCGGGCAGGCAGGAGGCCACGGCGCACAGCACGGGCTGAACTCTACGGAGGCACCGGGCGGCGGTGCCAACGCTCCGGGCGAGGCCGGCTTCCAGCCACCCTGCCTCCCCACCCATACCGCCCGGCCCACGCCGGCCCGGCTCACACTGCCCCCGCTTCCGGGGCCCCGAAACCCTGATTCGGTCCGGCCGGGACCCAGGGCCCAGACTGCGGTCATGTCCTCCCCCAGGTACGCGCCCCCCAAGGACCTGAGCGCCTACGCCTGGCTGTCCGTCGCGGCGGCCGTGACGACCATCGCCCTCAAGGCAGGGGCCGCCTGGATGACCGGCTCGGTGGGCCTGCTCTCCGACGCCACCGAGTCGCTGGTCAACCTCGTCGCCGCGGTCGTCGCGCTCATCGTCCTCAAGGTCTCGATCCGCCCGGCGGACGAGGACCACCAGTTCGGGCACTCCAAGGCCGAGTACCTCTCCGCCGTCGTCGAGGGCGCCCTCATCTTCGTGGCAGCCGCCTTCATCATCGTCTCCGCGGTCGAGCGGGTCCTCACGCCCGTCATGCCCGAGAGGCTGGGAGTGGGCCTGGCCGTCAGCGTCGTCGCCTCCGTCATCAACGCCGTCGTCGCAGCGGTGCTCTACCGCACCGGACGCGCGGAGCGCTCGGCGACCCTCGTGGCCGACGCCACGCACCTGGCGACGGACGTCATGACCTCGGTGGCGGTGCTGTTCGGCGTGGGCCTCGTGGCCGTGTTCCAGTCCCCGGTGCTGGACGCCGTCGTCGCGCTCGGTGCGGGCCTCAACATCATGTGGACGGGCTTCCGCCTGCTGTCGGAGTCCGTCGCGGGGCTCATGGACGTCGCCCCGTCCGCGGAGGCGCTGGCGGCGATCAACGCGGTCCTCGACGGACACCGGGTCGAGGGGCGGGTGGACTTCCACGCGGTGCGGGTGCGCGAGGCCGGCAACCGGCGCTTCGCTCACGTGCACGTGCTCGTGCCGGGGGCGTGGACGGTCAAGGAGGGGCACGACTTCACCGAGGAGCTCATCGACGAGCTCGTGGCGGCCGACCCCAGCCTGCGGGTCTCGGCGCACCTGGAGCCCATCGAGGACCCGCGCTCCTACGACGACGTCGACGACGTCTGAGCCTCAGGCCCGCTCGCGCTCACGCAGCCGCCGCAGCGGCCCGTCGACGGCGAGCAGCGCCTCGGGCGCGCCGGCCTGCACCAGGCGGCCGGAGTCGAGGACGACGACGTGGTCCGCCTCCCCCACCCGGCCCAGGCGGTGGGTGATCTCGATGACGGTCGCCCCGGTCAGGCGCTCGCGCACCGCCCGGCGCACGCGCCCCTCGAGCTCGGGGTCGAGGTGGCTCGTGAACTCGTCGAGCACGAGGACGCCGGGCCGGGCGAGCAGGGCGCACGCCAGGGACAGGCGCTGGCGCTGCCCGCCGGAGACGGAGGCGCCACGCTCGCCGATGAGCGTGTCGTAGCCCTCCTCCATGACCAGGACCTCGTCGTGGACGCCGGCTGCCCGGCAGGCATCCTCCACCTCCTCCTGGGTGGCGTCCGGGCGGGCCAGTCGCACGTTGTCCGCGACGGAGGCGCGGAACAGGTGGGCCCTCTGGGACACGAGGGCGACCTCGCGGCGCAGGGAGTCGGCGGTGAGGGAGCGCAGGTCGTGGCCGTCCACGAGCACCCGCCCGCCGGTGGGGTCGTCGAAGCGCAGGGCGAGGTTCGCCAGGGTGGTCTTGCCGGAGCCGGAGACCCCCACGAGGCAGGTCCACCGTCCCGCCGCCGCAGTGAGGGACACGCCGGCCAGGGCCCGCCCGCGGGCGCCGGGGTAGGCGTAGGAGACGTCCTCCCAGACGACCTCGTGGGCGCCGGCGCCGACCAGCTCGGTCCCGCCGTCGGGCACCTCGACGGGGGCGTGGACCACCTCGTGCACGCGCTCAGCGGAGGCGAAGGAGGCGTTGAGGGAGGCGGCGAACTCCTCGACGCCGCGCACCGTCTCCGTCAGGCGCAGGACGGCGGCGGCGCTGGCCGCGAGCACGGCCGGGCTCAGCGCGCCCTGCTCGACGGCGGGAGCCCCGACGGCGAGCACGGCCAGGGGGCCGGCCAGGACGAGGAGCTGCACGGCGCCGCGGCGCGCGGCGGCCCAGACGGTGGAGGCCCGCCCGGCGGCGGCGACGGCGTCGTCCAGCTCTCGCATCTGGGCCAGCCGCTCGCTGGTGCGCCCGTAGCCGACGACCTCGGCCAGGCCCTGCACGGAGTCGGTGACGTGCTGGGTGAGGACGGCGCGGGCGGCCACCACCTCGCGCGAGGAGCGCAGGGAGCGGCGCCAGCCGGCCAGCGGCACGAGCAGGGTCGCGGTGAGCAGGAGGGGCAGGGCGGTGAGCGCCAGGGCCCAGGAGGCGCGGGCGCCGATGACGAGCAGGACGGTCGTCGGCACGATGACGGCGGAGACCATGGGGGCGAAGGTGTGGGCGAAGAAGACCTCGATGCGGTCCACGTCCTTGGTGGAGCGGGCCAGCAGGTCGCCGGAGCGGGAGGTCGCCATGACGCGCGGCGCGCGCGGGATGAGGGCGCGGAAGATCTCGGCGCGCAGGAGCTCGAGGGCCTTGAAGGCGACGAGGTGGCCGAGGAGCTGCTCGCCGTAGCGCAGGAGGGCCTTGGCCAGGCTCATGGCGGCCATGGCGCCGACGACGACCCACAGCGACGGCAGGGAGGCCCCGGTGGCGAGGGCGGTGGCGGTGCGCACGACCGCCGCGGCGGCGAGGGCGAACAGGCCGACGCCGAGCAGCAGGTCGGCGACGCGGCAGGCGGTGGAGGCCAGCAGCGGGGCGAGGACGGGGCGGGTGACCCGCAGGAGCCAGGCGATGAGCTCACGGCGGGTGGGGGCCGGGGCGACGGGGGCGGCGGAGGGGGTGCGGCTCATGGGCTCAGGCCTCCTGCTTCTGGGAGGGGGTGACGACGGCGACGCGGCCGTCCTGCACGCGCAGGACGCGGTCCGCCCCGGTGACGGCTCCGGCGCGGTGGGAGACGGTGAGGACGGTGCGGCCGGCGGAGACGCGCTCGATGGCCTGGACGATGCGGGCCTCGGAGTCGAGGTCGACCTGGCTAGTGGGCTCGTCGAGGACGAGCAGGGGCCGGTTGGCGAGGAAGGCGCGGGCCAGGGAGACGCGCTGGGCCTGGCCGCCGGACAGGCCCAGGCCCTGCTCGCCCAGGAGCGTGTGCAGGCCCTCGGGCATGAGGCGCACCTCGTCGGCGAGGTGGGCGGCCTCGAGGGCCTGCCACATGCGCTCCTCGGTGGCGCCGGGGTCCGCCAGGCGCAGGTTGTCGGCGATGGTGCCGGTGAACAGCCAGGTGGTCTGGGCGACGACGGCGCTGGCGGCACGGACCTCGTCCTGGGTGGCGGCGGTCAGGGCGGTGCCGTCCACGCGCACGGTGCCGGCGGCGGGCAGGAGGTCGCCGGAGACGAGGGAGACGAGGGTGGACTTGCCCGCGCCGGAGGGGCCGACGACGGCGACGCGCTCCCCGGGCTCGATGCTGAGGTCGACGTCGTCGAGGACGGCGGGGGCGTCGTCGTCGGGCCTCGCCCAGGTGGCGGTGACGCCGTTGAGGCTCAGGCGGGCGCCGTCGACCCAGGTGCCGCCGGCGCCACCGGCCCTGTCGGGTGGGGTGGTGGGCTCGTGCAGGCTCTCGCCGTCGGGCAGGGCGGCACCGTCGGCGCGCTCGGTGGCGAGCAGGGCGCGCAGGGCCCGCTGGTTGGCCAGTCCTCCCATGCCCACGTAGAAGAAGGCGCCGACGCGGTCCAGGGGCTCGAGCAGGGTGTAGGAGACGAGCACGATGGCCAGCGCGTCCCCCGGGCCGATGGCGCCCGAGCCGAGGCGGGCCAGGGCGAGGGCGGCGGAGGCGGCGACGAAGAAGAGGGAGAAGAGCCCGTCGGTGACGAGGATGACGAGCTGGTTGCCGGCGAGCAGGCCCATGACAGCGCGGCGGTTGGCCTCGCCCTCTCGCCTGAGGCTCTCGTGGGTGCGCCGGGCGGCGCGGGCCAGGACGAGGGTGGTGAGCCCCTGGATGGCGTCGAGGTACTCGGCGCTCAGGCGGGTGCGCTGGCGGCGCGAGCCGGAGGAGGAGCGGCGGACCTTGGAGTGGAAGACGCTGATGAAGCCGGGGATGAGGACGACGGCGAGGGCGAGGACGACGGCGCTCAGCCAGTCGACGGTGGCGCCGAGGAGGATGAGGACGAGGGCCGGTGACAGGGCGGCGGCGACGGTGGGGGCGAGGAAGGTCTGGCGGTAGAGGGCGACGCGCTCGGCGCCGTCGGTGAGCAGGGAGACGGTGGCACCGCTGCGGTGCTCTCGGGCGCGGCCGGGGCCGAGCGCGAGGAGGTGGCCGAGGGCCCTGGCGCGGATGGCGCCCTCCTGGCCGGCGGCGCTGGTGCGGGCGGTGAGCTCGACGGCGAGCTGGCAGGCGCCGGCCAGGAGGGCCCCGAGGAGGGCGGCCAGGAGGTGGGCGCGCCAGTCGCCGTCGGCGGTGGGGCTGCGGGTGAGGGCGGTCCCGGTGACGGCGCCGAGGCCGCGCCCGAGGTGGATGAGGGTCCAGCCGGAGGCGAGGCCGCCGAGGGCGGTGAGGAGGAAGGAGGCGGTGTTGGCACGGCTGCCCGCGGGGGTGCCGACGGGGACCTTGGGGGCGCGTGTGGCTCGGGCCATGGGGTCCTTCTCTCGTGACCGGTCGGGGGCTGCTCGTCACCGGAAGGGCACGCAGCGAAGGAGAGCCTAACCTTCACGTCCCGGCTTCGCGACATCGTGTCACATCTTGCGACCTCCACCACAGCCGGACGGCATGACACACTCGGTCCATGAACGCGATGCGCCTGACCGGCTCCGCCCCCTCCCTGCGACGCCACGCCGTCTGGACGCAGGACCGGTCCTGGGGCCGCCCCGGCCACGTCGCCGTCGAGATCTGCACCGAGAACGCCGAGGGCGTGCGGCTGTCCGCCCGGGCCGGGGCGGACCGGGCCGAGCTGTGCGACAACCTCGCCGCCGGCGGCACCACCCCCTCCATCGGCTCCGTCGAGGCCGCGGTCCTCGCCGCCGCCGAGGAGATCGCCCAGCGCCGCGCCCTCGCCGGACGCCACTGGCTCACCAGCCCCGCGGCCCACCCGCTCGGCCTGCGCGTCATGATCCGCCCGCGCGGCGGCGGCTTCGTCTTCAGCTCCGACGAGGGTCGCGCCATGGTCGCCGACGTGCGCCGCATCGCCGCCCTCGCGCGCGAGATGAGCGAGTACACGCGCCCCCAGCCCGCCGGCTCCGCCGGGCAGCCCCTGCCGCCGGCCGTCGAGCTCGGCTTCGTCGTCGGCGTCCTCACCGAGGAGCACACGATCGACCGCGGCCTGCTGCGCCTGCTCGTCGACACCGCCGACGGCGCCCCCATCACCTTCAACAAGGCGCTCGACGAGACCCGCGACCTCGCCGAGGCCTACGGGGACCTCGGCGGGCTCGGGGTCAGCGCGGTGCTCACCTCCGGCGGCGCCCCCACCGCGCTGGAGGGCGCCGAGGTCCTGCGCGGGCTCGTCGCCGCCGGCGGCCCGACGGTCATCGCGGCCGGCACGGTGCGCCCTGAGAACACGGCCCAGGTCATCGAGGCCACGGGCGCGCGCGAGATCCACATGCGCTGCTCCGTGCGGGGCCTGACCCCCGGCGAGCCCCAGCGCACGGACGAGTCCCTCGTGCGCCTGGCCGTCGAGGCCGCCCACGCCATCGCCGTCTGAGCGCGCCCGCCGGGACCGGGCCGACGCCGTCGCCCGGGCACCGCGCGGAAGGCGCGCGCAGAGCGCGCAGAAGGCGGGACCCCACGGGTCACGCTGCGAGCGCAATCGACACGACGGGGCGTCCTGCCCCTCCCGGTGCGGCTGGCCGCTGCCTTAGGTTGGGTCACATGAGCGAGGTCCGCATCGACACCTCCCGCGGCGTGACGCTGGCGGGCACGCTGATGCTGCCCGACGGCGCCGCCGGGCTCGACATCGACGCCGTGCTCGCCGGGGTGGACGCCGGCATCCCGGCTCCTGAGCGCGCCGAGGGCGTCATCGTCCTCGCCCACGACTTCCTCACCGACAGGCACGGCCTGGACCACCGCCTCGACGCCCTGGCCGCGGCCTACCGCCAGGCCGGCTGGGCGACCCTCCAGTTCGACTTCTCCGGCCTGGGCGCCTCCGACGACGACGTCGTCACCCTCGCGGGCGAGGTCGAGGACCTGCAGGCCGTCACCGGCTGGCTCGAGGTGCTGGGCTACCGCCGCACGGGCGTGCACGCCAACGGCTTCGGGGCGACGGCGACCCTGCTGGCCCGGCCGCAGAACGTGCAGGCCGTCGTCGTCGTGGGGGCGGTGGTGGGCCCGCAGTCGATCCTGTGGGAGAACGTCTTCTCCCCGGACCAGCTCGACGAGCTCGCCGCCCACGGCCTCACCCGCCTCGTGGACGACAACCCCAACGCGCGCGAGTGGGACGTGCTGTCCAAGCAGACCCTCGCGGACGTGTCCCTGCAGAGCCCGGAGCGCACGATGGAGGGCCTGCCCTGGCCCGTCCTCATGCTCCACGGCGCGCTCACGGACGAGTTCCCGGACTCGGCCGCGGCGGCGACCGAGGGCTTCACGCTGCTGCGTGACGGCAGCCAGCTCGTACAGGTGCGGGCCGAGAACCCGCAGGAGGCCCAGGAGCAGGTGGGCAGGCTCGGCCGTGAGTGGTTCGAGCGGCGCCTGCGCTAGGCCCGCGCCAGTGGGTGGGCCGGCCAACCGGTGGCCGGCGGGGGGCTGCGCGGCTCGGCGGGTGGGCCGGGCGGTGCGGCGGACGCCGTCGGCTCCCAGCACCTCTCAGGACCTCTCAGTGCTGCTCGAGGGTGACGACGAGGGCCCGGTGGTCGGAGCCGGGGACCTCGATGAGGTCAACGCCCGTGCTGGTCCAGGTGGCCGTGTCGATGAGCACGTGGTCGATGGGCGAGCCCAGCAGCGGGGTGCGGGTGGACACCGGCCAGGTGGACAGGCCACCGCCCCCGGCCTGCAGGGCCGCGTCGGTGCAGCCGCCCAGGTCCCGCATGGGGGCGTGGTCGAGGGTGGCGTTGAGGTCTCCGGCGAGGACGAGGCCCGGGGCCGGGGCTGCGCACTGGGCGACGACCCTGCTCACCGACTGCGCCCAGGGCTCCATCGTGTCCTTCAGGGGCGCGATGGTGTGGACGCCGAGGATCGTGGGGCGCTGGTGGCCGTCCAGCAGGGCGTCGCCGACCGGCTGCAGGAGCACTGCGCCGTGACCGAGGCCGTCCGGGGCGCTGGCCTGCTCGTACTCGCCGATCCCGGCGCTGACGAGGACCGAGGTGGCGCCCGCGCCCGAGCCGGCCCCGGGTGCCGTCGGCGTGGGCTCGGGCGAGGCGGCAGGGTCGGCGGGATCGTCGAGGTCGCCGGCAGGCTCAGCCGGCTCTCCGACGGCGTCGGCTGGTTCAGCAGTCTCGGCCACCGGATCGGCAGCCCCGGCGTCGGCGGGCTCGGCAGCCTCCTCCGGCGCACCCGGCGCGGTGGTGAAGGGCGTGTAGGCCAGGCCGTCCTGGGCGAGCAGGGCGAGGATCTCGGTGGTGTCCTCGGCGCTCGTCTCGGGCAGGACGACGACGTCGGGGGCGGTTGAGCGGATCGCGATGGCCAGCTCGACCGTGTGGGCCCGGCCCCCGTAGGTGTTGAAGGTGAGGACGGTGAGGCCGCCGTCCCAGGGCTCGCCGGCCGCGGCGGGGGCGGTGGCCAGGTCCGTGGTCTCGAGCCCGCGGTCCCACAGCACCCAGGTGTGCGTGCCGGCCACGAGCAGCAGGACGAGGGCGAGGACGCCGGTGCGCAGCCCGCCCTCGCGGCGCAGGACGCGGGTGAGCGCGGAGACGGCGACGACGAGGCCGACGAGCGCGAGGATGAGCACGAGCCCGCTGCGGACCGCGAGGGCCTGGGCGAAGGGGTAGCGCATGCTCAGGCGCAGGTCCTCGCTGAGGCCCGCGAGGAGGTCCGGGGCGAGGGTGAGGACGGCCAGGAGCCCGAGGACGACGGCGACGCACCAGCCGGTCGCACGGCGCACCCTCTGCCAGGTGCTGCGGGTGGCGGGGACGCCCGACCGCTCAGCGGGCGCGGCCGGGGCCGTGGGGTCGTCGGGGTGGGGCGTCGGGTCGCTCATGAGGCCATGCTCCCCCATGAGACGGTCGCCACGTGGGCTCCTGGCGCACCGGATCGCGAGGACCCCGGTGCCGTCACGGAGCACCTCCTGCACACCCAAGGACCACCTCCTGCCCCAAGGACAACCTGCGCACCCAAGGACAACGAAAAGCGCGCACACACGTTGTCCTACGAGCGGGAGGTTGTCCTACGCAGGGAAGGTTGTCCTGGGGCCGGGCGCTGGTGACATCACACGGTCGCGGCGCTGAGCCTGGGGGACAATGGGCAGCCGTATGAGTGACGAGACGAGCATGAGCCCAGAGCCGCTGAGCACGGAAGCACTGAGCCCTGCGCCGCCCAGCGAGCGCCCCGGGAGTCCCCGGCCCGGCCGTGGCTCCGGCCGAGCCTCCGGCACCGGCACCAGCCGGCACGACCGTCCCTCCCGCCGCGGCCACGCCGACCAGGGCAGCCGCGCCGAGCAGGACGGCCAAGCCAGCCCGGGTGGGCACTCCGACCAGGGACGCCGCGCCAAGCGGGGCGGGCGCCGCCGCGAGTGGCCGGGCTTCACGCCCGAGCAGCTGGCCGAGCGCGCCGCCAACGTGCCCGCCGTCGTCTACCCGGAGGAGCTGCCCGTCAGTGCCCGCCGCGACGAGATCGCCCAGGCCATCGCCTCCAACCAGGTCGTCATCGTCGCCGGCGAGACCGGCTCCGGCAAGACCACCCAGCTGCCCAAGATCTGCCTCGAGCTCGGCCGCGGCGTGACCGGCATGATCGGCCACACCCAGCCCAGGCGCATCGCCGCGCGCTCCGTCGCCGAGCGCATCGCCCACGAGCTCGGCACCTCCATCGGGGGCGACGGCGTCGTGGGCTACCAGGTGCGCTTCACCGAGGAGACGGGCCCGCGCACGCTGGTCAAGCTCATGACGGACGGCATCCTCCTGGCGGAGATCCAGACCGACCCCATGCTGCGCCGCTACGACACGGTCATCGTCGACGAGGCGCACGAGCGCAGCCTCAACATCGACTTCATCCTCGGCTACCTCGCCCGCCTGCTCCCCCGTCGCCCGGACCTCAAGGTCATCATCACCTCGGCGACCATCGACTCCGAGCGCTTCGCCGAGCACTTCGGCCAGGAGGTCTCGCGCGCAGACGGCTCAGTCACCCGGGTCCCCGCCCCCGTCATCCAGGTCTCGGGGCGCACCTACCCGGTGGAGATCCGCTACCGGCCCCTGCTCGCCGATGACGGCTTCGACGCCGCCGCGGACCCGGTGCGTCACGCCGGGGGCCACGTCCCCGACGACGACGCCCCCACCGGTCCCACGGCCCCCACGGGACCGGCCCCGGCCGGGGAGCTGTCCGACGACGAACTCGAGGCCCTGACCTCGCCCGACCCCGCGGTCAGGGCGGCCGCCCGCGCCCGGCGTGAGGCCGTGCGCGCGGCGGCCGGGGCAGGGCCCACCGCCCGGGCCGGTGCGGGCCGGGCGCCGTCGCAGCGCGAGGAGGACCGCGACCAGGTCACCGGCATCCTCGACGCCGTCGACGAGCTCATGGCCGCCGGCAGCGGTGACATCCTCGTCTTCCTCGCCGGGGAGCGCGACATCCGCGACACCGAGTCCGCCCTCATCGACCACCTGGGGCCCCGCTACACCGCGGACGGGCGCTCGCGCACGCCGGGCGCCGTCGAGGTCGTGCCCCTCTACTCGCGGCTGACCGCCGCCGAGCAGCACCGGGTCTTCGAGGCGCACTCCTGCCGTCGCGTCGTGCTCGCCACGAACGTCGCCGAGACCTCCCTGACGGTCCCCGGCATCCGCTACGTCATCGACCCGGGCCTGGCGCGCATCTCCCGCTACTCCAACCGCACGAAGGTCCAGCGCCTGCCCATTGAGCCGGTGAGCCGGGCCAGCGCGGACCAGCGCTCGGGCCGCTGCGGCCGCGTGGCCGACGGCATCGCCATCCGCTTGTACTCCGAGGGCGACTACCTCGCCCGCCCGGAGTACACGGAGCCGGAGATCCTGCGCACCTCGCTGGCCAGCGTCATCCTGCAGATGGCGAGCCTGGGCCTGGGAGCGGTCGAGGACTTCCCCTTCCTGGACGCCCCCGACTCACGGGCGGTGCGCGACGGCATCCAGCTCCTCACCGAGATCGGCGCCATCGAGACGGTCGGCGCCGGCTCCTCGCGCCGGGCGGCCCACGACTCCCGGCGAGGACCGCGTCTGACCGACGTGGGGCGGCGCCTGGCCCGCCTGCCCATCGACCCGCGCCTGGGGCGCATGCTGCTCGAGGCCGGCGAGCGCGGCTGCGCCGGCGAGGTCATGGTCATCGTCGCGGCCCTGTCCATCCAGGACGTGCGCGAGCGGCCGGTGGACCGCCAGGAGGCCTCCGACGCGCTGCACCGCCGCTTCGCGGACCCCACGAGCGACTTCCTCACCTACCTCAACCTGTGGCGCTACCTGCGCACCCAGCAGCGCGAGCTCTCCGGCTCCGCCTTCCGCCGCATGTGCCGCAGTGAGTTCCTGCACTACCTGCGGGTGCGCGAGTGGCAGGACGTCCACACCCAGCTGCGCCAGCTGGCCCGGCCGCTGGGGCTGTCCGCCGCACCGGTGGAGCTGCCCACGGCCCGCTCGATCCGGGCCGCCCGAGAGGCCCTTGAGCCGGGCTCGCACGCCGCCCAGGTCGCCCACGGGGACGTGGCGGCCGCCGTCGTCGCCCTGGGACGCAGCGCGGACACGCCGGACGCGGACGCCATCCACCGCTCCCTGCTCGTGGGGCTGCTGTCCAACGTCGGCAGCTGGGACGAGCGGCGCCGCGAGTACGGCGGCGCCCGCGGCACCCGCTTCACGATCTGGCCCGGGTCGGGCCTGCGCCGCAAGACCTACGACTGGGTGATGACCGCCGAGCTCGTCGAGACGAGCCGCCTGTTCGCCCGCACGGTCGCGCGGGTGGACCCGCGCTGGGTCGAGGAGGCGGCCGAGGCCGCCGGCCTGGCCCGGCACGTGTACGGCGAGCCCTACTGGTCCACCCGCCAGGGCGCCGCCATGGTCCACGAGAAGGTCCTCCTGTACGGCATGACGCTGGCGGCGGACCGCCCGGCGACCCTCGCCTCCGTCGGGACCGCCTCCGCGCGCGAGGTGGCCCGCGAGATGTTCCTGCGTCAGGGCCTGGTCGAGGGCGGCTGGCACGCGCGCCACGGCTTCGTCCAGCGCAACCGCGACCTGGTGGAGGAGCTGGGCGACGTCGAGTCGCGCCGCCGCGAGCACGGGCTGCTGGCCTCGGACGAGGCGCTGCTGCGCTTCTACGACGAGAGGGTCCCCGACGACGTCCACGGCGCCAACGACTTCGACGCCTGGTGGAGGTGGGAGAAGGGCCGGCGCCCGGACCTGCTCGACTTCACGCGCGAGCTGCTCCTGCCCGGTGGCGACGACGACCTCGAGCAGGCCTACCCGGACCAGTGGGTCCAGGGGGACCTCACCCTCGGCCTGGACTACGTCTTCGAGCCCGGCCGCAGTGACGACGGCGTGAGCGTCCAGGTGCCCCTCGAGGTGCTGGGCCGCCTGGAGCCCAAGGGCTTCGACTGGCTCGTGCCGGGCATGCGCCCCGAGCTCGTCGTCGCCACGATCCGGGCCCTGCCCAAGCGGGTGCGCCGCCAGCTCGTGCCGGCCCCCGACGTCGGCGCCCAGCTGTGGGCGATGATGCGCGAGGCCCACCCGGTGCCCGAGGGCGCCAGCGCGCCGGCCGTCTCCTTCAGAGAGGCCTTCTCCGCCGCAGTGCGGCGCCTGCGCGACGTCGAGGTCACCGCGGCCGACTGGCTCGAGGCGGAGGACCACCTGCCGGAGCACCTGCGCGTCGCCTTCGTGGGGCTCGACGCACGCGGGCGCGAGGTCGGCCGCGGCAAGGACCTCGTCGCGCTGCAGAAGCGGCTCGCCGGGCGGACGGAGCAGGCGGTGCGCTCGGCCGTGCGCGGGGCGCTGGCCCAGGCGATGGCGGAGGCCGAGGACCGCCGCTCCTCTCGTGGCCGCAGGCGCAAGGGCCGCGGGAAGGGGGCCGACGGCGGCGCCCTACCGTCCGCTGGAGGACCGGGCTCGTCGTCGGCCGGCTCCGGTGCGCCGGGCGCCGGGCTGCGGGCGGGGATCGCGGAGCGCAGGGGCCTGGTCGACTGGCCGACAGGTGTGGCCGGGCTCGAGGGTGAGGACCGCTCGACCCTGCCGGCGACCGTCGAGTCCACGGGCACGGCCGGGCTCGTCGTGCGCGGCTACCCGACGCTCGTGGCCGCCGGCCCTGCGAGCGCGGACCTCACGATCCTGCCCGACGCCGAGGCGCAGGCCCGCGCGCACCCGGCCGGGGTGACCGCGCTGGCGCTGGCGCGCACGCAGCTCGCCGTCGGGCGCGTGACCTCACGCTGGACGGCCGGTGAGACGCTGGCGCTGGCCGCCTCGCCGTACCGGACGACCGAGGCTCTGGTGACGGACATCCAGCTGTCGGCGGCGCGCGTGGTCGCCGACCGGTGGGCGGTGGCCGTGGGGCGTCGCCTGGACCAGGTGCGCACGCGGGCCGTCTTCGAGGAGCTCGTGGCGGTCATGCGCCGCGAGCTCGAGGACGAGGTCTACCGGGTGGCGCAGGTGGTGGCCGCCGCGCTCCAGGCGCAGCGGGAGGTGGGGCGCGCCGTCGAGCAGCACACCTCGTTGGCGCTGCTGTCCACGCTCCAGCAGGTGCGTGAGCACGTCGCCTCGCTCGTCTTCGACGGCTTCGTGGCGGCGACGCCACCCGAGCACCTCGTCCACCTGCCGCGCTACCTGCGGGCGGCGGCCCTGCGCGTGGACAAGGCGCAGGCCTCGCCGAGCCATGACGCGGCGCTGGCCTACCAGGTGGGCCAGGCCGAGGCGCTGCTGGCGCAGGCGCGCGAGCGGGCGGCGGCGCTGCCGGCGGATGCCGGGCGCGAGGCGCTGCTGGTCGAGGGCCGCTGGCTCATCGAGGAGCTGTGGGTGAGCCTGTTCGCCCAGACGCTGGGCACGAGCCGGAAGGTGAGCGTGCAGCGCATCGGCAGGCTGCTGGCGAGGGTCTGAGCCCCGTCCCTGCACGAGTTCGAGGGTTCGGTGCCGAGTTCGAGTCCGCAACCCTCGACCTCGTGACCCAACCCTCGAGCTCGCGGCGACAGCGTCGCGGGCGCCGACGCGCCGGACGCCCTACAGCACCGCGGACATGAGCCGGCAGACGTTGTCCACGTAGCGCCGGTACCACGGCTCCCTCGCCCACTGCTCAGCCGTCAGCTCCTCGCTCAGCTCGCGGTAGGTCTCGTCGTTGAGGCGCAGGAGGTCGTCCAGGTCCCCGCCGAAGGCCAGCAGCATGACCTCGTAGTTGAGGGCGAAGGAGCGGAAGTCCATGTTGGAGGAGCCGATGACGGTGACGTCGTCATCGACCGTCATGTACTTGGCGTGCAGGACCGTGGGCGCCGGGTAGCGGTAGATGCGCACGCCCGCGGCCAGCAGGGCCGAGTAGTAGGAGCGCTGGGCGTGGTTGACGATGAAGTGGTCGGACTCCTTGCCGACGAAGAGCTCGACGTCGATCCCCCGGTAGGCGGCGGTCGTCATGGCGGACAGCAGGGCCTCGTCGGGGATGAAGTAGGGGCTGGTGATCGACACCCGCCGCTCGGCCGTCTGGATGAGGGACAGGAACATCCGCAGGTTCGGCTCCGTCGGGTAGCCGGGCCCGGAGGGGACGATCTGCATGGCGTTGACGACGGCGTCGGGCCTGCCGCTGCGGGGAGCCGGGGTGCCGACGACGGCGCTGCCCGCCCCGTCGCCCACGTCGGCCAGGTCCTGCCCGCCCAGGCCGGGGACGAGGTCCAGGGCCTCGAGCTGCTCACCGGCCTCGAAGTACCAGTCCATGGCGAACACGGCCTGCGCCTCGACGACGACGTCCCCCGTGACCTCGACGGACAGGTCGTGCCACACGCGCCCGGCCCGGATGTTGGAGCGCAGCCGGTAGGTGGGGTCGATGATGTTGTGGGAGCCGATGAAGGCCGTGCGGCCGTCGACGATGAGGAGCTTGCGGTGGTTGCGCAGGTCGGGGCGGCGGAAGCGCCGCCGGTGGGGCAGCAGCGGCATCATGAGCCGCCACTGGATCCCCGCCTGCTGCCAGCGCCGCCCGAGCGTGCGCCAGCCGGGGTACTTGCGCGAGCCCAGGTGGTCGACGAGGAGCCTGACGGTGACCCCGCGGGCGGCGGCGCGCTCGAGGGAGCGGTAGAAGACGTCCGTCACCTCGTCCCAGGACTGGATGTAGAACTCGACGTGGACGTGGTGCTCGGCGGTGTCGACCGCGCGGGCCATGGCCGCGTAGGTGTCGGCGGCGTCGGCGTGCAGGGCGACCGCCTCGCCCGTGACGCAGGGCAGGCCGGTGAGCCTGCGGTTCATGCGCAGGACGGAGGCCAGGTGCTCGCCGGGGTGGGCGCCCTCGGGGGCGTCGGGCAGGCCCGCGGTCATCCGCAGGGCGCCCTCGGTGGCGCTCACCTGCTGCTCGCGGCGGCGGCCGCGGATCCAGGGGCTGCCGAGGAAGATGTACAGGGGCAGGCCGACGACGGGCAGCAGGAAGATGAGCAGCAGCCAGGCGGTCGAGGAGGAGGGCCTGCGGTTCTCGGGGACGGTGCCCAGGGCGGCGACCTTGATGGCGTACTCGAGCACGACCCAGATGGTCGTGAGGATCTCGGGCAGCTGCATGGGGACATCCTGTCACGCCGGCTCCCGGGACGGGGCTCAAGCCGACAGGCCGGCGGCGCGCCCGGCGGAGCCCGGTGGCGCTGCCGGCCGCACTCAGTCGGCGCTCGAGGGGGTCGGGTCCCCGAACCAGGTGCGGTAGTAGCCGTAGAAGTTGAGGGTGCCCCAGGTGGTGCAGTCGTCCCCTCCGTCCCAGGCGGCCTCGTTGAGCAGGTACGGGGTGTAGTTGTACAGGCCGGCGGTGGCCTGGTTGACGGGGGTGACCTCACCGGTGCCGCAGGCCGCGCTGGGGGCGTAGCCGAGCGTGGCCGTCTCGCCGGCGACGACCTCGTAGCCCCACGGGTCCTGGTGGTAGCGCTGGAACTGGGCGGCGGCGCCGTAGAGCTGGCGGAAGAAGCCGGCGTGCTCGGGGTCGCAGGTGCCGCCGTCGGGGCAGTCGTAGCCGGCGGCGGCCTCGTAGTCGTGGGCGGTGAGGCTCTCGCCGGAGGCGGTGAGCAGGCCCTGCTCCTTCTGGATGAGGGTGAGCAGCACGCGGGGGCTGACCCCGCAGGAGCCGGCGACGTTGGTGATGACCTGGGCGGCGCTCTCGCCCTCGGCCCCCGTGTAGCCGGAGCAGCCGGGGCCGGGCGCGTAGTCCTCCGTGGTGAAGACGGCCTGGGCGAGGCAGGGGGTGCCGTCGTCGCCGGCCACGCAGCCCTTGTTGACCCGGGCGATGAAGTCGCTGACCTCCTCCAGCGTCATGGAGCCGGAGTCGAAGAAGACGTCGTCGTCGATGACGTGGGCGGCATCGAAGCCCGTGTAGTCGGGGACGACGGCGGCGGGCCCGGACGGGGTGGGTGAGGGGGGCACCCAGGTGGCGGCCTCGGGGGTCGGCTCGGGCCGGGGGTCGAGGAGGCCCAGGGCGTCGACGGCGAGAGCACCGGCCCCCAGCGTGGCGGCGAAGGCGAGGAGCACGATGAGGGCGCCGGTCAGGCGGCGGCGTCGGCGCCCGGGGCGGCGGCCGGGGCGGGGGCGTGTGCCGGCCTGGTCGAAGAGCGCGGCGGCCGGGGAGGCCGTCTCAGGGGTGCGGGCCCGGGCCGGGCGGGTTGAGGCGGTGGCGCCGTCCAGCGCGTGCCAGGCC
>NZ_JACJVC010000009.1 GCF_023369555.1 Actinomyces sp. AC-20-1
GCCCTGCTCAGCGCGGACCTGCGCGCCCCGGGCGGGGACCTCACCGCGCTCGCCCGCCAGGTGCGCGACGCCTCCCCCGCCTGGCGCACCGAGGCCCGGCGGCTGGAGAGGGCGGCCGAGCAGGCGCTGCGCGGGCTGCCGGCCCCGCACAGGTCGGGCTCCTCCGGCAGCACCCGCGGGTCCGGGACGGGACCTGAGACCGTCGGCCTGGGCGAGGCCGTCGCGCGGGTCGCCGCCCTCGCCCACCCCGAGTGGCTCGCCCGCCGCCGCACAGGCGCCCCGGCCGCCGGTCAGGAGGCGGCCTACGCGACGGTCGGCGGCACCGGCCTGCGCCTGCCCGCGTCCTCCCCCCTGGCGGCCTGCGAGTGGCTGGCCGTCGCCGACGTCGACCGCGCCCCCGGGCGCTCGGACGCCCTCGTGCGCGCCGCGGCGCCCGTCGACGAGGACCTGGCGCTCGAGGTCGCCGCCGCCTGGCTCGCCGAGTCCGAGCGCACCGGGTGGAAGGGCACGCGCCTGCGCGCGCAGCGGGTGCGCTCACTCGGCGCCATCGCCCTGTCCACCACCCCTGTCGCACCCTCACCGCAGGTGGTGGGCGACGCCGTCGTCGCGCGCTGCCAGCAGGAGGGGCTGGACCTCCTGCCTTGGGGGGAGGCGGCCCGGCTGCGCGCCCGGATGCGCTTCCTGCACCGCGTGCTCGGTGGGCCGTGGCCCGCCGTCGACGACGCCTCGTTGCTGGAGCGCGCCGATGAGTGGCTGCGCCCGGCCGCCCAGGCGCTGGCCGGCGCTCGGCAGCTCGACCTCGGGCGCCTCGACGTCGGTGCGGCGCTGCGGGCCCTGTTGCCCTGGCCCGAGGCGGTCCGGCTGGACGAGCTGGCCCCCGAGCGCGTCGAGGTGCCCTCCGGCTCCCACGTGAGGATCGACTACGACGGCGAGCGTCCCGTGCTGGCCGTGCGCGTGCAGGAGTGCTTCGGCTGGGCCGCGACGCCGCGCGTGGCCGGGGTGCCCGTCCTGCTGCACCTGCTGTCGCCGGCACGGCGCCCGGTGGCGGTCACCGACGACCTGCGCTCCTTCTGGCAGGGGCCCTACCAGCAGGTGCGGCGCGAGCTGCGCGGGCGCTACCCGAGGCACGCGTGGCCCGAGGACCCGTGGACGGCGCCGGCCCTGCGGGGGACCGGCAGGCGCGGCTGAGCGTCGGCCACAATCGGGGGGTGAGCACCGCACCGGCCCCGCCCGTCCCGCCCGCGCCCCTCGACCCCACCGGGCCCTACCGCGTCGCCATGGTCTGCACCGGCAACATCTGCCGCTCCGCCATGGCGCAGGTGGTCCTCACCGACCGGCTGGCCGCCGCGGGCCTGGGGTCCGACGTCCTCGTCACCTCCTCGGGCGTCAGCGACGAGGAGCACGGCAACCCCATCGACCCACGGGCCCTGCGCCTGCTGCGCGAGCGCGGCTACGGCGCCGGCGACGACGAGGCGGCCCGCGCGGCCGGCAGGGTCCTGGCCTCCCACCGGGCGCACCGCGTCACCGACGCCGAGCTCACCGGCCACGACCTGCTGCTCGCCATGACCGGCGCCCACCGTCGCGAGCTCGTGCGCCGCGCGCAGCAGGTCGGCGCCGACCCCGGGCGCGTGCGCATGTTCCGCGCCTGGGACCCGGTGGCCCCGGCGGGGGCCCCTGACCGCGAGCTGGACGTGCCGGACCCGTGGTACGGGACGATGGCGGACTTCGTCGACACCCTCGAGGTGGTCGAGCGGGTCTGCGACGCCCTGGTGGGCGCCCTCAGCCGAGCCTCGCGGCCAACCAGCCGGTGAGCACGGACAGGTACTCGCCGCGGGCCGGCTCGGGCGACAGCGCGAGGTCGTGCACGCCCCCGGGCACCTGGCGGACCGTGACGTCGCGGCCCAGGTAGGGGGCGCGCGCCACCATCTGGCGCACGTCGAGCACGAGGTCCTGGCGCAGCGCCTCCTCGGGCGTCAGCTCCTCCCTGGCGGCCCCCGTCGCCGAGTCGGTCGAGCAGCACAGGAGCACCGGCACCTCGATGCCCAGACCGTGGTGGACGTCGCGGTGCGCCCGGCGCACGGCCGCCATGAAGCCCGCCCTCACGGGGAAGGACGGCGAGGGCTTGAGCGACAGGTCCCAGTCCCACTCGCCCCCCCAGCGGCGGTGGAGGGTGCGCCCGTACAGGTCGTCGGAGGCATCCCCCAGCGTGGCGCCGAAGGCCCAGTCGGCGGGCCTCTCGCCGTCGCCCGCCCACCCGGGCACCCCCTGCGCCAGCGGGTCGTTGACGACGATGCGGTCCGGGTCCCGGCGCGAGAGCAGGTCGACCAGGGCCGAGCCGTAGGAGCGCATGAGCCCCCCCGCCTGAAGGTCCAGCCACGGGGAGTTGAGCGTCACGGCCTCCACGGCCCCCGGGTGGTCGCCCGCCCACAGGACCACCTGGAGGCCGCCCGTGGAGTGCCCGTTGAGGACGAGGGCCGTGTGGCCGTGCTCCTCGCGGATGATCCGCACCGCCTCGCTGATCTCCTCGTCGTGCACGCGCAGGTCGCGCACGTCGTGCGGGGAGCGGTAGCCGACGCCGGAGCGCCCGCAGGTGCGCAGGTCCAGGGCGTAGAACTCGTAGCCGGCGCCCAGGAGCGCGTCAGCGAGCCAGGTCTGGAAGAAGTAGTCGTTGCGGCCGTGCAGGTACAGGACGGCGCGCGCGTGGCGCGGGGCCCGGCCCGGCTCGGGCACGGCCTCGCGCTGGTGGACCAGGACGGCGTGGTCGGCGCCGGGGGCGTCGTCGCTCACCGTCACGGGCAGGCGGCGGGCGACCCACGGCTCGCCCAGGAGGTCCGTCTCGAGGAGGGGCTCGGTGCTCATGACCGCATCCTGGCACTCCCAGCCGCCCGGCGAGTGACCTTCGTCCCTCACGGCCGGCAGTCCTTGACACACTCCCTCGCCCGCCACCTATCGTGTGCTCAACCATCCAGAGCAACCGAGAGACCTGGCTCGACGACGTTGCAGCAACCCCCGCTTCGCGGTGAGGGTGCTTCCGCCAGGACCGATGGAGGAATGAGTGAGCGACCTGTACGCACCCACCGTCTCCGGCGAGGCCGGAGCGGAGCCCATGATCTCGCTGCGCGACGTCCACAAGGTCTACACGCTGCGCGACGGCACCGAGGTGCGCGCTCTCGACGGCCTGAGCCTCGACGTCGCCCCCGGCTCCATCCACGGCGTCGTCGGGACCTCCGGCGCCGGCAAGTCCACCCTCATCCGCTGCCTCACCGGGCTCGAGCCCGTCACCAGCGGGCAGGTGCTCGTCGCCGGACGGGACATCTCGCACCTGTCCTCCCGCGAGCTGCGCGAGGCCCGCCGCCAGATCGGCATGGTCTTCCAGCACGCCAACCTGCTCGAGCAGCGCACGACCGCCCAGAACACCGCCTACCCGCTCTACCTGGCCGGCGTGCCCAAGGGCGAGCGCCACGAGACCGTCGCCCGCATGCTCGAGCTCGTCGACCTGGCGGACCGCGGCGCGTCCTACCCGGCCCAGCTCTCCGGGGGCCAGCAGCAGCGCGTGGGCATCGCCCGCGCGCTCGCGGACCAGCCCGCCGTGCTCCTGTGCGACGAGCCCACCAGCGCCCTCGACCCGGAGACCACCCGCTCGATCCTCGAGCTCATCCGGGACGTGCGCGACCGTCTCGGTGTCACCGTCATCATCATCACCCACGAGATGAGCGTCGTGCGCTCCGTGTGCGACTCCGTCAGCCTCCTCGAGGCGGGCAGGATCGTCGAGTCCGGCCCCATCGAGCGGGTCGTCTCCGACGTCACCTCCCGCCTGTCCCTCGAGCTGGTACCCGTCCCAGTCGTGCCCGACGACGCCGTCCACCCGGGTGAGGCGGTCATCGACGTCGCCCTCACCGCCCACCCCGGGCAGCCCGCCGCCGCCCAGGTCCTGGCCCTCGTGGCCGAGCAGGGCGCCGACGTCGCCGGCGGCGTCTTCGAGACCCTCGGCCAGGCTCAGGTGGGTCGCCTCGCCCTCACCCTCCCGGCCGAGCGCACCGAGACGGCCCTGGCCGTCCTGCGATCCGCCGGCGTCCACGCGGAGGTCCGCGCATGAGCACCCTCACCACCCTCTCCCTGACGGCCCACCCGGTCCTCGGTGCCCTGTCGGCCGCCGCCTCCAACGACGGCACCTGGTTCGAGCGCAGGGTCATCCAGCAGAAGCTCGTCCCCGCGATCCTCGAGACCCTGGGCATGACCTTCGTGTCCGGCACGCTCGCCATCGCCTTCGGCCTGCTGCTCGGTCTCGCTCTGGTCACCACCGGCAAGCGCGGCCAGCACCGCAACCGTCTCCTCTACGAGGTCCTGTCGCAGGCCGTCAACTTCGGCCGCTCGATGCCCTTCATCATCCTGCTCGTGGCCATCATCGCCTTCACTCGCCTCATCGTGGGCTCCTCCATCGGCTGGGCGGCGGCCTGCGTGCCGCTGACCGTCGGCGCGATCCCCTTCTACGCCCGCCTGGTGGAGAACGCGATCGCGGAGGTTGACGAGGGCAAGGTCGAGGCGGCCCTCATGATGGGCGCGTCCCCCAACCAGATCACCTGGGGCGTGCTCGTGCGCGAGGCCCTGCCGGGGCTCATCAGCGCCGGCACGGTCACCTTCATCACCCTCATCGGCTACTCCGCGATGGCCGGCACCGTCGGCGGCGGAGGGCTCGGGGACCTGGCCATCCAGTATGGGCACAACCGCAACTGGACGGACGTCATCATCCTCACCGTCATCATCATCGCGGCCATCGTCGCCGTCATCCAGGTCGCGGGCGACCTCCTCGCCCGCGTCGTCGACCACCGCCGCCGCTGACAGCCCCGCTGCAGCCCGGCCCACCGCACCCCCCACCAGAAGAGTAAGGACACCACTATGGCCTCCACCCTCACCCGTCGTTCCGTCATCGCCGGCGGTCTCGCCTCCGCGCTCGCGCTCACCCTCGCCGCCTGCGGCGGCTCCGGCTCCTCCACGGGCTCCTCAGGCTCCGGCGAGTCCGGCGCGGTCGACGGCATCAGCGTCGACGGCGAGACCACCACCATCAAGGTCGGCGCCACCCCGAACCCGCACGTCGAGATGCTTCAGTGGATCCAGGACAACCTGGCGGCCGAGGCCGGGCTCAACCTCGACATCGTCGAGATCACCGACTACCAGACGCCCAACACCTCCCTCGCGGACGGCTCCCTGGCGGCGAACTTCTACCAGACGCCCAACTTCCTCGCCCAGCAGATCGACGAGAAGGGCTACGACTTCGTCTCCGTCGCCGACGTGCACATCGAGCCGATGGGCATCTACTCCGCCACGGCCAAGGGCATTGAGGAGATCGCCGACGGCTCCTCCATCACCCTCAACAACGACCCGGCGAACACGGCCCGCGGCCTCAAGCTGCTCGAGGCCGCCGGCCTCATCACCCTCGACGACTCGGTGGACCTGCCCTCCGACCTCGACATCACGGACAACCCGAAGAACCTCAAGATCGTCACGGTCGCCGGTGAGCAGGTCGCCACGACGATGTCGGACGCGAACGTCGGCGCCGTCGTCCTCAACGGCAACTACGCCATCGACGCGGGCCTGACCCCCTCCAAGGACGCCCTCCTCCTCGAGGAGGCCGAGGGCTCCCCCTACGTCAACCAGCTCGTCGTGCGCACCGCCGACAAGGACAACGAGGCCCTCACCACGCTGGCCGGCCTCATGACCTCCCCCGAGCTCAGCGCCTGGATCTCCGAGCGCTGGACGGACGGCTCCGTCATCGCCGCCTTCTGAGCCGCCCCCGGGCCGGCCGGCCCGGGTCGCGACCATGTGCGAGGACCCCGCCTCAGTGTGAGGCGGGGTCCTCGCACATGAGGTCTCAGCCGGCGGGGACGTAGCCGTTCAGGGTGCCGGCGTCGACGTCGTAGCCGACGGCGAGGCTCTCCGTCACCATCGAGAGCTGGTCGCCGGCCATGACGTCCGTGCCCTCGAAGGTGACGGCCTCGCCCGTGGAGGTGTCGTGCATGAAGGCGAAGGCGTTGTCCGTCAGGCGGTCCTTGAGACGGACCGTCATGACCGTGTGCTCCGGGGTCATCGTCACCCAGGTCGCGCAGGACATGGAGGTCTGGGCGATGACGTCGGCGGAGGCGCCGGCCGAGATCGTGGGGACCTCGATGGTCGGGCCGTCAACGGCCCGGACCCTGTCGAGGCAGTCGCTGTCCTGCGGGTGGTAGCCCCAGCCGATGATGGTGCTGAGGTCGCCGTCGGCCCACAGGTCCTTGAACTGCCCGCGGGTGCGCGGGTGGGGGCCGTACTGCGGGGTCTCGTTCGCGACCCACGGCGTGGTGCCCGGGTAGTCCTCCGTCGCCTCGCCGCCCTTGATCCCGTAGGAGTAGATGTGCCAGTACTCCTGGCTCAGGTCCCAGGAGGCGATGGCCCAGCCGTCGGCGGCCGCCGCGATGGTCCAGCCCTGCAGCGCGGGCATCGTGAAGGCGATGGCCTCACCGGTGTCGATGTTGACGGCCGCGTGGGCGCCGACGAGGGCGTAGCGGGCGCCGTCGCGGTGGTAGACCGTGGGGGCCTGGGTCATGGACTCGAGCTCGCGGTGGCCGCTGGGGACCTTGGCGGTCCACACCGGTGCGCTGCTGCCGGGCGCCCAGCCGTAGCAGGACTCGGAGTCGGGGCAGGTGACCACCCGGTCCTCCAGGACGACGGGGCGGTCCGCCGCCGACCACGGGGCGGTGGAGACGGTTCCGGTGGCGAGGTCGATGAGGGTGGTGCCGTGCACGAGCGTGGTCGAGTCCCACACCTGGAAGGGCGCCTCCCCCACGGTCCCGGCGGTGAGGTCGGCCGTGGCGGTCCACGCCTGGGTGGCGCCGGAGGCATCGACCCGGTAGCCGGTGAGGGCGGCGCTCGTGCCCGTGGAGGCGGAGCGCTCCACGGCCACCAGGTAGTCGCCGGCGACGACGACCTCGGCGCCTGCGGGGACCTGGGCGGACCAGACCCGGGTCGCGCCCTGGGCCCAGCCGCCCTCCGGCAGGGCGTAGGGGCGCACGTTCGTGGCGCTCATCGCGGTGCGCTGGTCGGCGGAGGTGACCCAGCCGAGAGCGCCGACGCCCGCGAGGGTGAGCGCACCGGCCAGGACGGCGACGAGGACCGCCCGGAGGCCGGGCCTGTCGGGCTGACGCGCGGGCGAGGCGGGGGACAAGGTCATGGTGTGATGCTAAGGGGGTGGGCGCCGTCGGGCAGCCCCCTCGGGACGGTCCCGGCGCGCCCGAGCGTCAGTCGACGATGCCGTAGAGGCGGTCTCCGGCGTCGCCGAGGCCGGGGACGATATAGGCCTTGTCGTTGAGGCGCTCGTCGACGTGGGCGGTGACGATGGTGACGTTCGCCCGGCCGCCGATGGCCTCCTCGAGGGTCCTCAGGCCCTCGGGGGCGGCGATGAGGCACAGGGCGGTGACGTCGCGGGCACCGTGGGCCAGCAGGTACTCGACGGCGGCGATGAGCGTGTGGCCCGTGGCGAGCATCGGGTCGACGACGAAGCACTGGCGGCCGGAGAGGTCGTCCGGGAGGCGGTTGGCGTAGGTCTCGATCTCGAGGGTGTCCTCGTCGCGCTTCATCCCCAGGAAGCCGACCTCGGCGGTCGGCAGGAGGCGGGTCATGCCCTCGAGCATGCCGAGCCCGGCGCGCAGGATCGGCACGACGATGGGGCGGGGGTCCGCGATGCGACGGCACTGGGCGACGGCAACCGGGGTCTGGATGCTGACCTCCTCGGTGCGTACCTCACGGGTGGCCTCGTAGGCCAGGAGGGTGACGAGCTCGTCGACGAGCTGGCGGAAGACCGCGGAGGGGGTCTTCTCGTCGCGCAGGACGGAGAGCTTGTGGTCGATGAGCGGGTGGTCGGCAACGTGCAGGCGCATGGGCACAGCCTACGGCGCACGCCGGGCCCGTGCCGTTGTCCGGACGGCGATCAGCGGCGCCCGGAGAAGAAGGAGCGGAGCAGGGCCTCGGACTCGGCAGCGCGCAGGCCGGTGAGGACCTCGACGCGGTGGTTCGCGCGCGCGTCGCGCAGGACGTCGCGCACGCTGCCGCAGGCACCGGTGCGCGGCTCCCACGCCCCCAGGACCACGGTGGCGAGGCGGGCGAGCTGGATGGCGCCCGCGCACATCGTGCAGGGCTCCAGGGTGACGACGAGCGTGCAGCCGTCCAGGTGCGAGTCGCCCAGCGCGGCGCCCGCGGCCCTGAGCGCGCGGACCTCGGCATGGGCGGTGGGGTCGTGCTCGGCCTCACGGGCGTTGGCGGCCTCGGCCAGGACCCGGCCGTCGGGGGCGAGGACGACGGCACCGACGGGCACCTCGCCCTGCTCGCCGGCGGTCCGGGCGAGGTCGAGGGCGCGGTCCATGGCGGCGCCGTAGCGCTCGTCGGTCAGGGTCACGGAGACAGCCTCGCACGTGAGCGGCCGGAGCCGGCGGCAGGTCGGCGTGGATCATCCGACGGCGGTGGGCAGCCCTGCCCAGGGGATGTGCCGCTCGATAGTCTGCTCGTATGACAGACGCCGAGATGACCCTTGAGCGGTTCCTTGAGATGACGGCACGTGGGCGGGCCCTGCCCCACGACGAGCAGGTGCATGCCTTCATGGTGGCCGTGGGTGAGGAGAGCCGGCGCCTGACGGCCCGCCTGAACTCCGAGTACCTGGACCCGGCTGAGCGGGCCGAGCTCTTCGGTCGGATCACCGGGGAGGGGGCGCCGGAGGGATTCGGCATCTTCCCGCCCTTCACCACGGACTTCGGCCGCAACATCCACGTCTCTGAAGGCGTGTTCATCAACTCGGGGTGCCGTTTCCAGGACCAGGGCGGCATCTGGATCGGGGCTCGCAGCCTTATCGGGCACAACGTCGTGCTCGCGACCCTCAACCACGACCTGTCCGTGGCCCGGCGCGGTGACACGATCCCCG
The DNA here is from genome assembly GCF_023369555.1 of Actinomyces sp. AC-20-1. Classification (GTDB taxonomy): domain Bacteria; phylum Actinomycetota; class Actinomycetes; order Actinomycetales; family Actinomycetaceae; genus Actinomyces. Next base: position 8,945 of record NZ_JACJVC010000009.1, read on the forward strand.
CGCCGATCCGCATCGGCGAGGACGTGTGGGTCGGCGCGAACGTCACCGTGCTGGCGGGTGTCACCATCGGTGACGGCGCGGTGGTGGCCGCGGGGGCGGTCGTGACCAAGGACGTGCCCGCACGGACCGTGGTGGCCGGGGTGCCGGCGCGGGTGGTGCGTGAGGCACCTGAGGAGTGAGCGCGTGAGCGAGGTCGCAGGGACGCGGGATTGGGCGTGAGGGGCCCGTCCGTGTACCCTCGTTCTCCGAGGTAGTGTGTCCGAGCGGCCGAAGGTGCAGATCTCGAAAGTCTGTGTGGTTCATAGCCACCCTGGGTTCGAATCCCAGCACTACCGCCATCGGGAGGCCCGGCGTTCCTACGGAAAGTTGGATCGCCGGGCCTCTCGCGTGTAGCGCGTGGAACGTACGTGGAACGCTGAGGCGGGTCTGCGTGTCATGGCGCCTGTCCTGAGAGGACCACTCATGAGCCCCCTGTTCCTCGACGTCGACGACGCCGGCCTGGCCCACCCCACGTGGTGCGACCACGGTTCGGGCTGCTACGTGACCGACGACGGCACCCCCGATGTCTCGGTGGTGCACACCAAGCGCCTGCCCATGCTCACGCTCCATGAGTGGCGGTGGGCGGACGGCCGGGTCGAGCGGGTGGTCACCGCTGACTGGGAGGAGATCTGCGACGACGACGTCGACGGCCAGGCTGCGGCCGACCTTGAGGTCCTGGCCCGTGACGCCCGGACGGCGCGTGAGTGGCTGGCGGCCCGGCAGGCCCAGTCCTCCGGCACGGCGTCGTGCGCGCGCACCGAGCGGGCCACGCACGCAGCCGCTGGCGGGCTGGGCACGGTCGGCGATGTCGGCACCGTGCGCAATGTCGGCACGGTTGGTGCTGCCGGTGTGGTGGGGTGCGTCTGACGCTGCTCGCGGAACGCGGCCAGGGGGTGTGAGTGCGGCTCGCACCCCCTGGTCCGTTCCTGCCGGTGTGACGGCCTGTGGGCGCTGGCGTGCGGACGCTGTAACGAAACCGCATGGTGCACGTGCGTCCTTGGGGTGCGTGTTCGACCCTCTTGTGTTCGGCCACTCGGGTCCCTGCCCGCCCCCACAAGGGCTCCCAGGGGCCTTGGAGGCGCGGAAAAAACGGACGCTCACCGCCGCACGCAGGACTGGGGGTGCTATCCGGCGGTTATCCGGCTGGGCCGGGGAGGGGGAGGCCCCCGGTGGGTGCGAGGGGGCCGCGAGCGCGCTCGCGTGCGGGCACGCTAGTGTCTGGGCCTGTGAGTGTGACGGCGTGGGGTGATGAGAGCGTGCGCCGTCGTGGTGTGGGCCAGCCGGTCTACCTGCTGGGCGCCTACCTGCCCCAGGGTGACGGGGCGGGCCTGACGGCAGACCTGTTGCGTTTCGAGCGTGGTCGCAAGCTCCACTGGCGTGACGCCAAACCCAGGGACAAGCGCGCCGTCTGCCAGGTCATCGGCGCGCACGAGGCCTCGCACATCGTCGTCGCGGCCGCGCCGCTGGTCGACGGCGTGCGCGAGGAGAGAGCCAGACAACGCGCGCTCGCGAGCCTGCTCGTCATCCTGGAGCAGTCCTACTCGGTCGACACACTCGTCCTGGAGAGGCGAGAGCGTTCCCAGGACGAGAAGGATGAGGCGCAGTGGGCGGCGCTGACACGCTCGGGAGCGATCCAGGCGCTGCGGCTCTCGCACGTGCACGGCGGCGATGAGCCGCGCTTGTGGGTGCCGGACCAGGTGCTGGGAGCCTACGGTGACTCTCTGGCCGGCGACACCCGGGCCTGGGAGCACCTGGCCCACCGCGTGCGGGTCGAGCACGTGAGCCTGGCGTAGACAGCACCGCAGGCAGCGCGAACGCCGGGCCCTGTGTCGACACAGGAACTCCGGCGTTTACTTCCGCACCGCATCGTAATGCGGGGGCAGGACCCAGTGTGCCCCGCCAGACCCCAAAGGGTCAAGGACAGTGGCACGGAAGGCGCCCAGACCATTGGGCGCCTCCCTCTGTACCAGATGAGGGGCGGGCAGTGGCCTCCCCCCCCGGGCCGCCAGGGATCGCGCGCCCGTGGGAGGGCCAGGCGCAGATGCCAGGCGACGCGGTGCGGGCCTCAACGGCGCGCACAAAGGACAACGTGCCTGCCGATGGACAACCTGCGTGCACCAGGACAACCAGAACGAGGCCAACAGGTTGTCCTGCGAGCAACAGGTTGTCCTTGGAACAACACGTTGTCCTGGGAGCGACAGGTAATCCGGGAGGGCCGCATCAGGGAGCAGCCAGCGCCCACCCGCACCACCCAGCACCGGGCCCGGCGCAGGAGCACCGGCCCCGGACCGCACCCTCTCAGTGCGCGACCGGCAGACCGGCCTCGACGCGAGCCTCGTCGGCCCCCTCCTCCGCCTTGTGGGCGACGAGGTACGCGCAGCCGACAAAGACCGCGCCCCCGACGACATTGCCCAACCCGACGACGAGGAGGTTGCGCGCCGCGTTCACCAGCGTCGCCGCCTCGTAGCCCTCGAGCAGGCCCAGGGAGAAGGTCGTCATGTTCGCCACGACGTGCTCGAAGCCGCAGGTGACGAAGGCGGCCATGCACCAGGCCATCGCGATGATCTTCGAGCCCTCGCTCGTCGAGCGGGTGGTCCACCAGATCGCCAGGCACACGAGGATGTTGCACAGGATCCCTCGGGTGAGCATCTCGAGCACCGAGTAGTCGACTCCCTTGTGGTGGACGGCGTACTCGACGAACGCTCCCGCCGCGGTCCCGGGCTCGACGACGCCCGCCCAGTGCACGAGCAGCGACAGCACGACGGCTCCCAGCAGGTTGCCCAGCAGCATGAACAGCAGGACACCGCCCGCACGGGCCCAGGTGATCGTGCGGCGCACGGCCCCGACGGCGAAGACCATCATCGCGCTCGTCGCCAGCTCTCCACCGGCGAAGACGCACAGGATGAGGCCCATGCCGAACACGGCGCCGGAGATGAGGGAGAACCAGGGGTCGCCGGCCTCACGGAAGGGACCGGCCGCGGTGAGCATGAAGACGTCGGCCAGGCCGATGAAGGCGCCCCCGAGCATGGAGGAGACGAGGAAGGGAAGGGGACGGCGGGCCTCGCCGGTGCGGGTGACGGCGTAGCCGGCGTGGTAGTCGATGTTCTGGGTGAGGGAGAGCATGGTCTGATCCTCCCTCCTCGCACCACGGCGGCACCGGGCTCTACGGCTCACCGCCGCCGTGGTCCACGCCTCATTCCGGCAGGATGAAGGAGCAGCCGAGCGCGAAGGGGAAGCCGGGGGCCAGGACCGCGTCCACTACGGGCTGGGCCATCGCGACCAGCCGCTCGACGTCGAGGCCCTCCTCACCGCCCGCCCGGCTCACCAGTGTCGAGTAGGGCACCTCAAGATCCAGCAGGGTCATGCCGTCCTGGTGGGTCGCCTCCGCCCAGGAGGGGGTGTCGACGTCGAGCAGGGTCCCCAGGTGGAAACGCATGACGGAGTCGGCGTCGACCTCGCTGGGGACGGACAGCAGGTGGTGGGCCTCCGGGTCGCGCGGGGCGCGCAGCGTGAACAGGAGGATGGCGCCGTCGCGGGCGGCCCGCAGCATGAGCCGGGCGACGTGCACGCTGAAGCCGGTGATGTCGAAGTCGGCGGCGGTGTCCCCCATCGCCTCCTGGACGGTCAGCGGGAGGCTGAGCGGCACGCGGGCGCCGTCACCAGGGTCGTTGACGGCCCTGCGCCCCGACGGCGACGCCGCCCTCAGCAGCAGGACGGGCCCCTCCTCTCCGTCCTGGGCGGGCAGGAGCGTGCCCGTCTCGACGTGCTCCGCCCAGCCGGTTGGCGTCGGAGAGGGGCCGGGCTCGGTCTCGACGTGCCCGAGCCCGAGGACGTGGGCGAGGTCGGTCCCGTCGGTGGGTCGGTACCACTCGATGTCGGTGCCGTCGTGCCACAGGGGCACGACGCCGTTGAAGGGCATGCCGAAGCGGACGTGGCGGGGACCGGTCGGCGCCTCAGGGGCCGGGGACGCGCCGTCGGGGGCCGCCCCGGGCAGCGGCGGCTCCATCGGGTCCTCGACGTCGCCGGTGCCGGGCCTGCCCACGAAGTACTCGCTCACGCACGCAGGCTACCAACGCGGGCTCTGCCGCCGGCCTGGGCCTCGGGGTGTCAGGCGCTGGCCAGCAGGACACGAAGCACCTCGGGCGCGGCGAAACGCCGTGCAGCCGGCCCCCTGCCCACCTCTGCCAGGACACCGAGGTCGACGAGCTGGCTGACCAGTGAGTTGGCCCGCCCGTAGGACACTCCGGTCTCCCTCTCGACCGACCGTACCGTGAAGGACGGATGCGCCACGGCGAGGTCGACGACCGACAGGGCGTGGGCCGAGCGCAGGCGCGAGCCCCGCACCTGCTCCCTGAGCTCGTCCTGGACACCGACGAGGGCGAGCATCTGCCGCTGGGTCGTGCTGGCGGCCTCAGCGAGTCCGTGAGCGAAGAAGGTGAGAAAGGTGTCCCAGTCGCCGTCGGTGCTCACGCCCAGCAGGGCGTCGTAGTAGTCGGAGCGCCGGGCCTCGAACCAGGAGGAGACGGTGAGCGTCGGCTCGGACAGAAGGCCGGTACGCAGAAGGGTGAGGACGATGAGATAGCGTCCCAGCCGTCCGTTCCCGTCACGGAACGGGTGGAGGGTCTCGAACTGGTAGTGGGCCATGCCGGCGACGACGACGGGGTCGATGCGGTCGGTGTGGTCGGTGCCGATCCAGTCGAGCAGCGTCTCCACGCCTGCGCGCAGCTGGTCGCCGGGAGGGACCGGGACGAAGCGTGCGGCCTCGATGGGGGTGAGGTCCCGGTCGGCGCCCTCCCTCCGCCCGATGACGACCTGACCGGTGCGCAACCGCCCTGACTCACTCTCGAGAGGGGTTCCCCGCATGAGCCGGCCCTGAAGGTCCTCCAGGAGCCCCAAGGTCAGTGGTCGCTCCTGCTGGACCCAGTCGAAGCCGATGCTCGCCATCGCGACGTAGTTGAGGATCTCGGCCATCTCCGCCGTGGCCGGGAACTCGTCGTCGGCGGTGAGGACCTCGGCGAGAGGCGCGTAGGTTCCTTCGAGCGCAGAGGTCGCCTGGGCCTCCCTCCGCAGGGAGGGCATCCGCAGGAGATAGGGGTTGGGGAGCCGACGCGCGGTGGCGTCCAGTGAGGCGAGGGCCCGGCCGGCTGCGGCCACAGCCCGGTGCGTGGTCCCGTCCAGCACCGGCTCCGCCTCTGGCAGGGGCGTGGGGATGAAGGCCGTGTGCTCCCACGGGCCGCGGAATGGGTCGAATCCGGAGATCTCGACCAGTTGTCCCATCGTCGGGTTTCTGAACATCGAGGTATCCACGATGTCAGCCTAAGACCCGTTGTGTGACATCGCTACAGCCTCGATGTCACACAACGGGCCCTTGTGTGACATCGAGGCCGTGGGTGTGTCCGTTAACGGACATGGTTGGGACCGGTCGCTGCGCTCACCGGCCCGAGGGGCTCAGAAGTCCCAGTCCTCGTCCTCGGTCGCCTCGGCGGTGCCGATGACGTAGGAGGAGCCCGAGCCGGAGAAGAAGTCGTGGTTCTCGTCCGCGTTCGGGGACAGGGAGGCGATGATCGCCGGGTTGACGTCCGTGGTCTCGGCCGGGAACAGCGCCTCGTAGCCGAGGTTCATGAGGGCCTTGTTCGCGTTGTAGCGCAGGAACTTCTTGACGTCCTCGGTCAGGCCCAGCTCGTCGTACAGGCTCTCCGTGTAGGACTCCTCGTTGTCGTAGAGCTCCATGAGCAGGTCGAAGGTGTACTCCTTGAGCTCGGCCTGGCGCTCGGGGGAGGACTCGCGCACCGCCAGCTGGTACTTGTAGCCGATGTAGTAGCCGTGCACGGCCTCGTCACGGATGATGAGGCGGATGAGGTCGGCCGTGTTCGTCAGCTTGGCGTGGCTGGACCAGTACATCGGCGCGTAGAAGCCCGAGTAGAAGAGGAAGGACTCGAGCATGGTCGAGGCGACCTTGCGCTTGGCCGGGTCGTCACCGCGGTAGTAGTCGAGGATGATGCGCGCCTTCTTCTGCAGGTACTCGTTCTCCTCGGACCAGCGGAAGGCCTCGTCGATCTCCTGCGTGGAGATGAGCGTGGAGAAGATCGAGGAGTAGGAGCGCGCGTGCACCGACTCCATGAAGGCGATGTTGGTGAGCACGGCCTCCTCGTGCGGGGTGCGCGCGTCCGGGATGAGGGAGACGGCGCCGACCGTGCCCTGGATCGTGTCCAGGAGGGTCAGGCCCGTGAAGACGCGGGTCGTCATGTTCTGCTCGGCCGGGTTGAGCGTGGCCCAGGACTGCACGTCGTTGGACAGCGGCACCTTCTCCGGGAGCCAGAAGTTACCGGTGAGACGGTCCCAGACCTCGAGGTCCTTGTCGTCCTCAAGACGGTTCCAGTTGATGGCCTGGACACGGTCAATGAGCTTGATCGGCTCGGGCATGGGGGCTCCTCCGTACGTCTGGGTGATGGCCTCATGCTACCGACGGCGACAGACGGATACTGGCCCCGTGAGCACACCGCAGTACCGCGACGGCGGCCTCGACGTCCTTGTCCCCGGTCTTGTGGACCGCCTTGCCTCGCTTCTTCCCGACGGCGGCCGGCTCGTCGTCGGGCTGACCGGGGCGCCCGGGTCCGGCAAGTCGACGCTGGCCGGCTCCCTGTGCGCGGCACTGGCCGGACGGGGCCTGCTGGCCGGGTCCGTGCCGATGGACGGGTTCCACATGTCCAACGCGGTGCTGGACGAGCTCGGCCGGCACGGGCGCAAGGGAGCGCCCGACACCTTCGACGTCGAGGGCTACCTGGCGGCCCTGGACCGGGTGCGCAGGGGCGGTGAGGTCCTGGCGCCCGTGTACCGCAGGGACCTGCACGAGCCGGTCGCGGCGGGCACGCGGGTGGCGGGCCCCGGCGTCGTCGTCACGGAGGGCAACTACCTGGCTCTCGGCTCGTACGGCTGGACCGGGGCGCGCGAGCGGATCGACCTGCTCCTCATGCTCGACGTCGCGCAGGACGAGCTCATCCGCCGTCTCGTCGCCAGGCACGAGGCCTTCGGGCGCAGCCGCGCCGAGGCGGCGCACTGGGTGAGGGTCGTGGACGTGCCCAACGCGGCCCTGGTGGCGGCCTCGGCAGCGCGCTGCGACGAGGTGTGGCGCGTCCGCTGAGCGGCAGGGCGGGTGCCGGGCCGCCCGGCCGGGGCCCGTCTGCTCGTCCGGGCGCCTACTCGGTGACGACCTCGAGCCCCAGCGTCTCGGCGGCGTCCTTGAGGCCGCCGAGGTCACGGACGTCCGTGAAGCCGGCCGCCTCCATGCGGGCGACCGCCTGGGCCGAGCGGTTGCCGCTGCGGCAGTAGACGCCGTAGGAGACGGTCGTGTCGAGGGCGGCGATGCTCTCGTCGAAGTTCTCGGAGGAGACGTCGATGTTGACGGCGCCCTCGAGGTGCCCCTCGGCGAACTCCTCCGGGGTGCGTACGTCGATGATGGCCTCGGGAGCCGCGTCGGCCACGGCCCCCGAGGAGGACTCGTCCGAGCCGCAGCCGCTGAGCGCGGCGGCAGCGGTGGAGACGGTGAGCAGGGCGAAGGCGCGCCGGGACAGGGTAGACACGTGTGTTCTCTCGGGTGGTCCATGAGGTGGCGCGCCCAGTGTGCCAGAGCCGATGAGGGCGGGCGTCATCCGTCCCGGGTCAGAGCATGCAGCTGACGCAGCCCTCGACCTCGGTGCCCTCCAGCGCCATCTGGCGCAGACGGATGTAGTAGAGCGTCTTGATGCCCTTGCGCCAGGCGTAGATCTGGGCCTTGTTGACGTCTCGCGTCGTGGCCGTGTCCGGGAAGAACAGGGTGAGGCTCAGGCCCTGGTCCACGTGCTGGGTGGCGGCGGCGTAGGTGTCGATGATCTTCTCGGGACCGATCTCGTACGCGTCCTGGTAGTACTCCAGGTTGTCGTTGGTCATGTAGGGCGCCGGGTAGTAGACCCGCCCGATCTTGCCCTCCTTGCGGATCTCGATCTTGGAGACGATCGGGTGGATCGACGACGTCGAGTTGTTGATGTAGGAGATCGAGCCGGTGGGCGGCACGGCCTGGAGGTTGCGGTTGTACATGCCGCCCTCCTTGATGCGCGCCGCCAGCGCCGCCCAGTCCTCACGGGTGGGGACGCTGATGGAGGAGCGCTCGAAGACCTCCTTGACGCGCTCGGTCACGGGCAGGAAGTCCTGGGTCGTGTACTTCTCGAAGAAGGCGCCGGAGTAGTAGTCGGACTCCTCGAAGCCGACGAAGGACTCACCGCGCTCGACGGCGAGCTCGTTGGTGGCCGTCAGGGCCGCGTAGAGCACGCAGGCGAAGTAGACGTTGGTGAAGTCCAGGCCCTCCTCGCTTCCGTAGAAGATCCGCTCGCGGGCGAGGAAGCCGTGGAGGTTCATCTGGCCCAGGCCGATGGCGTGGGACTCCTTGTTGCCGCGGTCGATGGAGGGCACGGAGGGCAGGTCCACCTGGTCGGAGACGGCGGTCAGGCCGCGCACCGCCGTGCGGATCGTGCGCATGAAGTCCGGCGAGTCCATCGTCTTGGCGATGTTGAGGGAGCCGAGGTTGCAGGCGATGTCCTTGCCGACGTGGGCGAAGCTGAGGTCCTCGTTGAGGACGCTGGGCTCGGAGACCTGGAGGATCTCGGAGCACAGGTTGGACATGATGACCTTGCCCTTGACGGGGTTGGCGCGGTTGACCGTGTCCTCGAACATGACGTACGGGTAGCCGGACTCGAACTGGATCTCCGCGAGGGTCTGGAAGAACTGGCGCGCGTCGATCTTGGTCTTCCTGATGCGCGGGTCGTCCACCATCTCGCGGTACCTCTCGGTCACCGAGATGTCGGAGAAGGGCACCCCGTAGACGCGCTCGACATCGTAGGGGCTGAAGAGGTACATCGGCTCCTTGTTGCGGGCGAGCTCGAAGGTGATGTCCGGGATGACCACGCCCAGGGACAGCGTCTTGATGCGGATCTTCTCGTCGGCGTTCTCGCGCTTGGTGTCGAGGAACCGCATGATGTCGGGGTGGTGCGCGTGCAGGTAGACGGCGCCGGCTCCCTGGCGGGCCCCGAGCTGGTTGGCGTAGGAGAAGGAGTCCTCGAGCAGCTTCATCACCGGGATGACACCGCTGGACTGGTTCTCGATGCGCTTGATGGGCGCGCCCATCTCACGCAGGTTGGTCAGCAGCAGGGCGACGCCGCCACCTCGTTTGGACAGCTGCAGGGCGGAGTTGATGCCGCGGGCGATCGACTCCATGTTGTCCTCGATGCGCACGAGGAAGCAGGAGACGGGCTCTCCGCGCTGGGCCTTGCCCTCGTTGAGGAAGGTGGGGGTGGCGGGCTGGAAGCGGCCCGTCATCATCTCCTCGACGAGGTCGAGGGCGAGCTGCTCGTCGCCGCCGGCCAGGGTGAGGGCCACCATGGAGACACGGTCCTCGAAGCGCTCGAGGTAGCGCTTGCCGTCGAAGGTCTTGAGCGTGTACGAGGTGTAGTACTTGAAGGCGCCGAGGAAGGTCTCGAAGCGGAGCTTGTGCGCGTAGGCCGCCTTGAAGACCGACTTGACGAAGTCGGGGTCGTAGCGGTCCAGGACGTGCTTCTCGTAGTAGCCCTCCTCGGCCAGGTACTCCAGCTTCTCCTCGAGGTCGTGGAAGAAGACGGTGTTCTGGTTGACGTGCTGGAGGAAGTACTGGCGCGCGGCCTCGTGGTCCGCGTCGAACTGGATCCTGCCGTTCGCGTCGTACAGGTTCAGCTTGGCGTTGAGGGCGTGGTAGTCCAGGGCCGGGGGGACCGACTCGGAGCCGGTGTCCGTCAGCGTGTCTGCCAAAACGTGTCCAATCCTTCGGTGACGCGTGCGACGTCGGTGGGGGTGCCAAGGAGCTCGTAGCGGTACATGTGGGGCACGCCGAGCTTGGCGGAGATGATGTCTCCGGCGATGCAGTAGGCCTCGCCGAAGTTGGTGTTGCCGGAGGAGATGACCCCGCGGCACAGCGAGCGGTTGCGCTCGTTGTTGAGGAACCTGATGACCTGCTTGGGCACAGCGCCCTTGTGGTTGCCGCCGCCGTAGGTCGGCACGAGCAGCACGTACTCGCGGTCGACGACGAGCGGCTCCTGCGTGGGACGCAGGGGGATGCGCGCGCTGGGGACGCCGAGCTTGGCCACGAACCGGTGCGTGTTCTCCGAGACGGAGGAGAAGTAGACGACGAAGGGCCCGTCGGGCTCCTGGGTGCAGGTCACGGGGTGACGTGCGCTCAGACGGCGACGGCCTCGGCGGCGGCGAGGGACTTGATCTTGTCCGGGCGGAAGCCGGACCAGTGGTCCCCGCCCGCGACGACGACGGGCGCCTGGGCGTAGCCGAGGGACTTGACCTGCTCGAGCGCCTCGGCGTCGACGGAGACATCCACCGTGCTGTAGTCCAGGCCGGCCTTGTCCAGGGCGCGGTAGGTGGCGTTGCACTGGACGCAGTTGGGCTTGCTGTAGACGGTGATGGCCATGTCAGTCGCTTCCTGGCTGTCGTGATCGGGGCCGGTCCCTGTGTCCGCGCGAGGCTCCGGCCAAGGCCCCGTGCGGGGGGATCTCAGTCGTGTAAGCACACGGATGTAGTTCTCGGGAGGGCAGGGGTGCCTCACGAGGTAAGACACTACCCCTAGGGGTCGGCGCCTGCCAGCACCCCAACATGCTGTGTTCCGCCACCACCTGTGCATGACACGCTCCTTCCCTGTGGACAGGCCCGCGAGTCCTGTGGACGGGCCCGCGAGCACCTCTCCAGAACGCCCTCGGGCAGGGTCCGGTGGAAGGCGTCGGATCGGCGGAAACATCGTCACGCAGGGGTGTGACACGAATTCGGCGTCGAGTCCCCACCCCTCCCCAGGACACCGGTGACGCAGGTCCCCAGCCTGGGGACAGCAGCCGGGAAACTCATCTCGATCACCCGCTCGCCCGGGCGTGTCGCGCCCCTGCCGCGTCCTGCCCACAGCCACCCTCCCGTCACCCGCGTCCACTGCTCGCCCACCGCCCACCCACAGGACATCTGACGTGCTAGCGTCCCGCCAAGCCCCCTCCCTCCACCTCCACGAGGAGGACCATGGAAGCCGCACGACGCCGTGAGCGCGTCCTCGACCGCCTCAGCGCGGCCACCACCCCCGTCCCGGCCGCCACCCTGGGCAGTGAGCTCGGCGTCTCGCGCCAGATCGTCGTCGGCGACGTCGCCCTGCTGCGCGCCGCGGGCCAGGCGATCAGGGCGACCAACCGCGGCTACGTCCTCGCGCGCCCGACCACGCGCGCACGCCGCTCCTTCCACGTCCAGCACGGCCCGGAGCTGGTCGAGGCGGAGCTGGACGCCGTCATCGACGCCGGGGGGACCCTCCTGGACCTGAGCATCCCGCACGCCGCCTACGGCCAGGTCACAGTGGACCTGCTCATCCGCAACCACGAGGACATCGCCCAGCTGCTCGAGCAGCTGCGCACCTCTCCCCCGCTGTCCCAGCTCACCAACGGCGACCACTTCCACACGGTGGAGGCCGACGACGAGGCCACCCTCGACGCCGTGCGCGAGGCTCTCGACGCGCTCGGGGTCCTCGTTCACGAGGACTGAGCCCCGCACCACCCCTGCGGTCAGCCCGGCCCACCCGGTGTCGCGACGCTCACAGGGCCCGCCCCACCCCGGCGCCCGCCCCGCACCGTAGGCTCCGGGTGTCAAGACACTCGTCTGACCGTACCGCCACCCCAGGAGCACCCGTGAACCACCTGCGCGCGCTCGCCACCCGGATCTTCGTCGAGGGCCTCACCGGCATGGCGCACGGCCTCTTCGCCACCCTCATCATCGGCACGATCCTCACCCAGCTCGGCGGCCTCCTGCCCGCCGGCATCGGCGCCACCACCGTCCTGCTCGGGCGTGTCGCGGCCAGCATCACAGGCGCCGGCATCGGGATCGGCACCGCCCTGCGGCTCAAGGCCTCCACCTTCACCACCGTCAGCGCGGCCGTCGTCGGGCAGGTCGGCGCCCAGGCGGGCGCCCTCCTGTCCGGCAGCGCCCTCCATGCCGACGACGCCGGGGCCGCCCTCCTCCTGCGCGGTCCCGGAGAGCCCCTCGGCGCCTTCATCGCCGCCTACACGGCCATCGAGGTCGGCCGCCTCGTCTCCGGCCGCACCCCCGTCGACCTCCTCGCCACGCCACTGGCCACCGTCCTCGCCGGAGGCGGCGTCGGCCTGCTCGTCGGTCCCCCGATCTCCACGGCCATGACCGCGCTCGGCGAGGTCGTCAACTGGGGCACCGAGCGCCAGCCCCTGCTCATGGGGGCCGTCGTCGCCGTCGTCATGGGCATGGTCCTCACCCTGCCGATCTCCTCCGCCGCCCTGGGCGTCATCCTCGGCCTGTCAGGGCTCGCCGCCGGCGCCGCCACCATCGGCTGCACCACCCAGATGGTCGGCTTCGCCGTCGCCTCCTTCCGCGAGAACCGCTGGTCCGGGCTGCTCGCGCAGGGCCTGGGCACCTCCATGCTCCAGGTGCCCAACATCGTGCGCCACCCCCTCATCTGGGTGCCCCCGACGCTGGCCTCCGCCATCCTCGGCCCCGTCTCCACCACCCTCATCGGCATGGAGTCCAACGCCGTCGGCTCCGGCATGGGCTCAGCCGGCCTCGTCGGCCAGATCATGACGTGGCAGACCATGGCGCCGACGACGTCGCCCGCCGCGCTCTGGGCGATCATCCTCGGCTTCCAGGTCCTCGCCCCGGCGCTGCTCACACTGGCCCTGAGCGAGGCGATGCGCCGGCACGGGTGGATCAAGCCGGGGGACATGCGCCTCGCCCGGGCCTGAGGGCCCGGTCCGGCCCTCACAACCGGGGCCGACGACGAAGGCCACCGGCCGCCGTCGGCCCCCCTCGCCGTCGGCGACGAACCCATGCCTGAGGGACATGCTCATCACAGCCCGCTCATAGGGCCACTGTCTTGACTGATGGTCAACCCGCCCGGGGCCCAGGCCGCCGGGAGACCCCCACCGTCAGGACCCAGCATGAGCACCACCGCCCTCGCCTTCATCGCCGCCGACCTCGTCGCCGTCAGCGTCCTCGTCCTCGCCCTCTACGTCCCGCGCCACACGCGCAAGGACCTCATGGCCGCCTACATCGGCGTCAACATCGGTGTCCTCGCCGTCACCGCCCTGCTGTCCACCAGCTCGGTGGGCGCCGGCCTGGGCCTGGGGCTCTTCGGCGTGCTGTCGATCATCCGGCTGCGCTCGACCGAGCTGAGCCAGCACGAGGTCGCCTACTTCTTCGCCTCCCTCGCGCTCGGCCTCCTTGGCGGCATCCAGACCGCGCCCCTGGCGCTCACCGTCGCCCTCATGGCGCTCGTCGTCCTCTCCCTCGCCGTCGCCGACGCCCCCGCCCTCCTGCGCCGCAACCGCCACCAGCTCGTCATGATCGACCGCGCCATCGCCGACGAGCACGCGCTCGCCGCCCACCTGGAGGAGCTGCTCGGCGCCCGGGTGCGCTCCTTCGAGGTCCAGCGCCTCGACATGGTCAACGACACCACGCTCGTCGACGTCCGCTACGTCCTGCACCGGGCCGGCGCCACGGCGGACAGGTCCACTGACCGCACCGAGCACGCCCAGCCGGCCCGCCCCCACGCCGTCGCGCCGCTTCCCGCCTCCATCGCCCCGGTTGACGGCACGCGCGCCGCCCGTCGCCGCGAGCCGGTCGTCATCGCGCGCTGAGCCCCGTGGGCCCGGCGCAGCACCGGGCCCACGCACCCGCCCGGGCCCCACCGACCGCACGACCACCCCAGCAGGAGCAGCCATGACCCCCAGCCCCCTGGACCCGAGCCACCTCGAGAGGATCAGCCTCGACGAGCTCAACGCCGTCGCCGGGCTCCTCACCCGTGTGGACCGCAAGTACCTCGTGCCGACGGCGAGCGCGCAGGACCTCCTCGACTCCCTGGCCGGCCGGGCGCGCGTCCTGTCCGTGGCGGGGGCCACCTCCTCGCGCTACGCCTCGGTCTACTTCGACACCCCGGCCCTCGACTCCTACCTGCTGGCCGCCCGCAAGCGCCGCCGCCGCTTCAAGGTCCGCACCCGCACCTACCTCGACTCCGGGCTGTGCTTCCTCGAGGTCAAGACCCGCGGGGCCCGGGGCGCCACTGTCAAGAAGCGCCTCGCCTACGACGCCGGCTCCGCCGAGGTCCTCACCCAGGAGGGCCGGGACTTCGTGGCGGAGCAGCTCGCCGCCGCGCGCATCAGCGTGGCCCCCGGTCGCCTGGCCGAGGTCCTGGGCCCGGTCATGGGCACCACCTACGAGCGCACGACCGTGCACCTGCCGGCCGCGAGCGCCCGCCTCACCCTCGACACCGCCCTCGCCTGGCAGGACCTCACCGGCCGCCTGGTGGGCGACGTGCCGGCCGGGGACCTCGCCGTCGTCGAGACGAAGAACCCCGCCGCGCCCGGTCCCGCCGACCGGCTCCTGTGGGCGGCGGGACACCGGCCCACGAGGATCTCGAAGTACGCGACCGGCCTGGCGGTCCTGAGCCCCGAGCTGCCCGCCAACAAGTGGCACCGGGTCATGCACCACGACCTCGAGCAGGCCAGGAGGGCGGCGGCGCGCCACGCGGCCTGAGCCGCGGCCCCTCCGGCCGCACCAGTCCTGCCCGTCCCCACCACGCGCACAAGCGCCCCACGACAACCTCATGCCCCACGGACACGGTCCTCACAGCCTGCTCATGGGACCGCTGCCTTGACTGGGACCCATCACCGACGCGGGAGCACCCCGCACCGAAGGAGCCTCACCATGACGACCTCACTCACCCGAAGCAGCGGGCGGCACGCCGCCCACCGGCGCAGCCGCCGCGTCACCGGGGCCATCGCCGTGCTCGCCGGCCTCGCGCTCGCCGCTGCCTGCGGCAGCACGTCCACGACCGCCGCGGCCGGCGGCTCCACCACCACGCAGGCCGTCGTCGAGACCGTCGCCACGGCCGACGACGGCGAGGAGAGCGACGAGGGGACGGGCACCGTCTGGACGACGATCACCACCGCCGTGCGCCAGGCCACCGCGGGCACCGACGCCACCACCGTGCTCGCCGCCAACGCCGACACCTCCGAGGCCGTCGCCGCGGGCGCCCGCTACGAGAACGGCACCTATGACACCTCCACCGCCACGACGATCACCCTCGCCGGCAGCTCCGTCACCGTGTCGGGCGACGCCTCCTCACTGGTGGAGGTGGACGGCACCACCGTGACGATCACCGGCTCGGGCACCTACGTCCTGACCGGGACGCTCGACGACGGCGAGGTCCTCGTCAACGCGGCCGACGCCGACGTCGTCCTCGTCCTCGACGGCGCCTCGATCAGCAACGCGGACGGCCCGGCCGTCAACATCCAGGACGCGGGCAGCGCCGTCCTCGTCCTGGCCAAGGGCAGCACGAGCACGCTCACGGACGGCGCGGCCTACGCCGACACGAGTGAGGACGCGCCCACGGCCGCCCTCTACTCCTCCGACACGCTCACCCTCACCGGCACCGGCTCGCTCACCGTCACCGGCCAGTCGAATGACGGCATCTCCTCGAAGAACGGCCTGGCCCTCACCGGTGAGCCGGTCCTCACCGTCAACGCCGCCGACGACGGCCTGCGCGGCAAGGACTGGCTGCTGGTCGACGGCGGCACGCTCACCGTCACGGCGGGCGGCGACGGCCTGAAGTCCACCGAGGACGACGACGAGACGAAGGGCTTCGTGGCGCTCACCGGCGGGTCGGTCACCCTCACCTCGGGAGACGACGGCATCGCCGCGACCACCGACGTCGTCGTCGACGGCGCCACGCTCACGATCACGGCCGGCGGCGGGCAGGCCCAGGCCGTCGGGGAGGAGGCCGAGGAGTCCCCGAAGGGCGTCAACGCGGGCGTCGCCTACGCCCAGTCCTCGGGCAGCGTGCGCATCGACGCCGCCGACGAGGGCGTGCAGGGCGCCTTCGTCACGGTCACCGGCGGTGAGCTGAGCGTCAGCTCCGGCGACGACGGCCTCAACGCCTCCAACGGCGACTACACGATCGAGGGCTACGAGAGCGCCGACTCCGAGTCCGACGACGGCTCGGTGCTCACGATCTCCGGCGGCACCGTGCAGGTGGACTTCGCCGCCTCCGACGGCATCGACTCCAACGGCTCGGCCTACGTCACGGGCGGGCAGGTGCTCGTGACGGGCACGGCCGGCGCCATGGACGGCGCGGTCGACGCGAACGGGCAGACCCAGCTGGTGGGGGTCACCGGCGCTCTCAGCGTCGCGGTGGGCGACACGGTCACGGTGACGGGTGACGACGGCACGAGCTGGTCGGTGACCTCGACGGTCTCGGACAGCAGCATCACGGTGCTGGGGCTGACTGAGGGGGTGTCGTACACGGTGTCGACGTCGTCGGGGGGCTCCTTCACCGCGACGGCCTCCGCGCTCAGCTCCGGCATGGGCGGCATGGGCGGGGGCATGGGCGGCCAGCCCGGCGGCCCCGGCGGCGCGCCCGGGGCTCCAGGCGGCTTCTGACAGCGAGGGGCCAGCAGGCGCAGGAGGGTCAGGGCTCGACGCGCACCCAGGCGGTGGCGTCGGCGGGCAGGACCCGCACGCTCCGGCCGTCGTCGCCCACGCGCTCCTCAACGGGGGCGGAGGAGACGAGGACGCGCCCCTGCGGCAGCTCGACCTCCGCGCCGAAGGCCGTCCACGACTGCACCGCGCCGCGGGCGAAGGCGAGCACGCCCTCCTCGCGCCGCACCCACGTGAGGCCGTCGTCGACGCCGTCGGCCACCAGCGCCCGACGGGCCGCGAGCGCCCGGCGGTAGAAGGAGAGGAAGGAGTCGTCGTCGGCCTCCTGGGACTCGACGGACAGGCCGCCCCACCAGGCGGGCTGCGGCAGGTGCGCCTCAGCACCGCCGTCGGGACCGAAGCCGAAGGAGGTGCCGGAGGCCGCCCACGGCAGCGGCACGCGGCACCCGTCCCGCCCCTTCTCCACGTCCCGGTTGCGCGTGGCGATCGGGTCCTGCAGCCGCTCCTCCGGGATGTCGGGGACCTCCGGCAGGCCGAGCTCGTCGCCCTGCCACACGTACATCGAGCCCGGCAGCGCCATGACCGCCAGGGCGCCGGCTGCGGCCCGGCGCCGGCCCGCGGCGGCGTCGTAGCGGAAGAGGGCGTCGTCGCCGTCGGCCAGGAGCCAGCGGCGCGACAGGTCCAGCGAGCGCCCGAAGACCTCCCCCTGGGCGCCCGCCGTGCGGGCCGTGTCCTCACCCGGCGCCTCCTCCGGCACCCGGTGGGTGGGGTCGAAGCCGTAGCGGCTGGCGACGCGGACGACGTCGTGGCAGCCCAGGACCCAGGTGGTCGAGCCGCTGCTCGCCAGGTCCGCGAGCCCCGCGGTGATCGCCCACTCGTAGGAGGCCGAGGTGAAGTCCGCGTCCTGCATCTGGAAGTTGAAGGCCTGGCCGACGCTGCGCGCGTAGGCGGCGCGGCGCTCCGGCATGACGCCGGCCTCGGCCACGGCGAAGCGGGGCGGGTCGTAGGACTCGAGGACCGTGCGCCACTCGGCGTAGATGGCGTGGACCTCGTCGCGGTCGAGCAGCGGGTGGGAGCCGTCGGCGGTCAGCGGCCAGGGCAGCTCGGACCACGGGCGGTCGATCTGGCTCAGGTCCTTCGCCATGCCCGAGGCGACGTCGATGCGGAAGCCGTCGACGCCGTGGTCGCACCAGAAGCGCAGGGTCTCGATGAGGTCGGCGTGGACGTCGGGCTCCTCCCAGCTCAGGTCCGGCTGCTCGGGCGCGAAGATGTGCATGTACCACTGGTAGGGGCGGCCGGTGCCGGGGCCGGTGAGGGGGCGGCCGTCGGTGTCGACGTCGTCGATGCGCTCCCAGATGGAGCCGCCGAAGAGGGAGCGCCAGTCGTTCGGGGGGAGCTCGCCGTCGGCGCCCTTGCCCTCACGGACGATGTAGAGGCGCCGCTCGGGGGCGTCGGGGCCTCCGGTGAGGGCGGCACGGAACCAGGCGTGGCGGTCGGAGGTGTGGTTGGGGACGATGTCGACGAGGACGCGGATGCCGGCGCCGTGGAGCGCGGCGACCATCTCGTCGAAGTCCGCCATCGTGCCGATCTCGGGGGCGACGTCGCGGTGGTCGTCGACGTCGTAGCCGCCGTCGGCGAGGGCGGAGGGGTAGAAGGGGGAGAGCCACACGGCGTCGACGCCGAGCGCACGCAGGTAGGGCACGCGGCTCGTGACGCCCTTGAGGTCTCCGGTGCCGTTGCCGTCGAGGTCCGCGAAGGAGCGGGGGTAGACCTGGTAGATGACGGCGTCGTGCCACCACTGGCGGGCGGGGCCGGCCTGGGCGGCGGTCGGCACGTCGGGGTCGGGCTGGGCGGTCGGCTGCTGGGGCGGGGCGGGCTGCTGGGTCGCGGTCACCGCGTCATGGTGCCAGGTTCTTGGTGTACCGCAATACCTCAGGACGGGCGCACTCACCCTCCTCACCTCCCACCGTCCCCGACCTCCTCGGTTTGCGCTCGAACGTACGGCAAAACCCCAGGGAGTTCGAGCGCAAACCGAGGAGGTGGGCGGCGGGGAAGGGCGAGCCGGCCGGGGCGGGGCGCCCCGCGCTCAGCACTCGACGACGTTGACGGCCAGGCCTCCGCGGCTCGTCTCCTTGTACTTGGCGAGCATGTCCTCACCGGTCTGACGCATCGTCTCGATCACCGTGTCCAGGGAGACGGCGTGCCTCCCCTGGCCCCACAGGGCCATGCGCGCGGCGTTGATCGCCTTGACCGCCGCCACCGCGTTGCGCTCGATGCACGGGATCTGCACGAGCCCGCCCACCGGGTCGCAGGTGAGCCCCAGGTTGTGCTCCATCGCGATCTCGGCGGCGTTCTCCACCTGGGCGGGGCTGCCGCCCAGGGCCTCGGCGAGCCCGGCCGCCGCCATCGACGACGCCGATCCCACCTCCCCCTGGCAGCCGACCTCCGCCCCGGCGATGGAGGCGTTGGTCTTGATGAGGGAGCCGACGGCGGTCGCCGCCAGCAGGAAGCGGCGCACGCCGTCGTCGTCGGCCCCGGGGACGAAGTCCTGGTAGTAGCGCATGACCGCCGGCACGATGCCCGCCGCCCCGTTGGTCGGGGCGGTGACGACGCGGCGCCCGGCCGCGTTCTCCTCGTTGACGGCCAGGGCGAACAGGTCCACCCAGTCCATGCCGCGCAGGGGGTCGGCCAGGGTGTAGGCGGAGGCGGGGCCGGTGGCCTGGGCGAGCAGGCGCTCATGGAGGGCCTTGGCGCGGCGCTGGACACCGAGGCCGCCGGGCAGGACGCCGTCGGAGCCCATGCCCGCCTCGATGCAGGCGTTCATCGTCGCCCGCAGGCGGTCGAGGTAGGCGCAGACCTCCTCCTCGCTGCGGGCGGAGACCTCGTTGGCGCGCACGACGTCGGAGACGCGCAGCCCCTCGCGCTCGCAGATGGCCAGCAGCTCCGCGGAGGAGGAGAAGGGGTAGGGGGCGGGTGTCGCGTGCGCCTCGGCGCTCGAGGCGGTGGCGAGCGCCCGGATCGACGGGGCGCCGCTCACGCCGACGTCCTCCATGACGAAGCCGCCGCCCACCGAGTAGTAGGTGCGGCGCAGGACCTCACGGCCCGAGGGGCAGTAGGCGGTGATGGTCATGCCGTTGACGTGGTAGGGCAGGACGCGGCCGGGCAGGAAGTGGATGTCGGTGGCCGGGTCGAAGGGGACGTCCCCGACGCCGTCGACGGTGAGGGTCCCGACGGCGGCGACCTCCTCCATCTGCCGGGCGCAGACCTCGGCGGGCACCGTCTCGGGCTCGTAGCCCGCCAGGCCCATGACGACGGCCCGGTCGGTGGCGTGACCGCGGCCGGTGGCGCCGAGGGAGCCGTAGAGCTCGACGGTGACACGGGTGACCCGGTCGGCGCCCCCGGCTCCCGTGGGCTCCACCGCCAGGTGCAGGGCGTCGTCGGAGACGACGGCGGCGGCCAGCTCACCGGCGAAGGCCCGCCCCGCGCGCATGGGGCCCACGGTGTGGGAGGAGGAGGGGCCGATGCCGATGCGCATGAGGTCGAAGACGCTCAGGGGGCGCGAGGCCTGCTCGGCGGAGATCTCACCGGCCAGGAGCGCCGCCGGAGTGGTGGCGTCCAGCGTCGCGAGGTGCAGGGTGGTGTCGGCGCCGTCGTCCGCGGACAGGGCGGAGACGGCGCTCGGGGTGGGCAGGGCCGCGGGCCGGTCGCTCACGGCACTGGCTGCGCTGGCGGCACTGATGGCGGCGCCGCGGGTCCCGACGGCGCTGCCGGGGGCGCTCGGCCCGGTCCCCACGAGGTCGCTGGTCATGGGGCCATGATGCCCCGGATCGGTGGCCCCGCCCACACCAGACGGGTGCAGCGGGCCGGCGCCGTCGCCGCCCCTCAGTCCGTGGCGCGCACGAGCCACCAGGCGGCGTAGGGGGGCACCGGGACGAGTCCGTCGCCCGCGCCCTCCAGCGTCGTCGACCACTCCGGGACCGTGTCCGTCAGGACGTCGACGGCGCCCAGCACCCCGTACCCTGCCAGGCGCGAGGCCGGCACCGAGCGCCAGTCGGGGGTGACGTTGTAGACGCCGACGAAGCTGCCCCGCGGGTGGTCGCGGAAGGTGACGAGGACGCCGTCGTCGTCCACCGGCGCCACGAGGGTGCGCACGTCCGCGCGCAGCTGCGGCAGCGAGGCCCGCACCCGGCCCATCCTCACGAGGTCGCTGAAGACGCGGCCGGCGACCGTCGTCGGGTCATGACGCTGGGCCACCAGGGTCTCGGACAGGACCGGGCGGCCGGCCCACCGCGAGTCGGCCTCGTGCCCGGGCTCGGTGTCCCAGTTGGGGTCGTTGAGCTGGCCGACCTCGTCGCCGCTCCACAGGACCGGCACGCCGCCCCACCCGTAGATGATGGCGTTCGCCAGGCGCAGCGCGTCCAGGCGCTGGGCGAGCCAGGTGCGCAGCTCCTCCTCGCGCCACAGGGGCGTGTCGTCACCGATGCCCTCGACGGCCTCCGCCGCCGCCTCGATGCCGATGAGGGAGGCGGCTGTGCCGGTGATGCGCCGGTCCTGGGTGACGGGGTTGTGCTGGAAGACGAGGCCCCGGGCGTCGCTCATGGGGTACACGCCGCGGTACCAGTCGGCGAGGAACTGGCGGTGCCAGAAGCCGTTGAGGCCCACCGCCTCGGCGTCGTCGTCGTCGATGGCCCAGCCGATGTCGTCGTGGCAGCGGATGTAGGTGATCCACGTGGCCGTGGCCGGCTCCACCGGCAGGCAGGACAGGGCCCGGGCGGCGAGGCGGACGTTGCGGGAGGCGAGCATGGACCAGACCTGGACCATGAGGGAGTTGTGGTAGGCGAGGTCGGAGACCTTGCCCGTGTAGCGGCCCTGGCCGAGGTACTGCAGGAGCTCGGTGGGGGCGACGATCGCCTCGGCCTTGAGGTCGACGGCGGGGCAGGCGATGCGGGTGAGCGCGCGCAGGACCTGGGTGATGGCGTGGACCTCGGGCTGGCCCTGGCAGTCAGTGCCCTTGCGCTTGATGGTGAAGGCGATGGCGTCCAGGCGCAGCACCTCAACTCCCCTGTTGGCCAGGTCCAGGACGATGGAGGCGTACTCCTCCATGACGTGGGGGTTGCGCCAGTTGACGTCCCACTGGAAGGAGTTGAAGGTGGTCCACACCCAGCCGGCGGCCTCCTCGTCCCAGGTGAAGCTGCCGGGGGCGAAGTCGGGGAAGATCTCGGGCAGGGTCCTCTCGTACTCGTCCGGCTCGGTGCGGTCGGGGTAGATGTGGAAGTAGTCGCGGTAGCGCTGCTCGCCGGCGCGTGCGCGCACCGCCCACTCGTGCTCGCGGGCGACGTGGTTGAGCACGAGGTCGATGACGAGGCTCATCCCGTGCTCGCGCAGCCGCCCTGCCAGGTGGGCGAGGTCCTCCATGTCGCCCAGGTCCGCCCGGACCGAGCGGTAGTCGGCGACGGCGTAACCGCCGTCGGAGTCGCCGGGGCGCGGGGTGAGCAGGGGCATGAGGTGCAGGTAGGTGACGCCCAGCTCGCGCAGGTAGTCGATGCGCTCCTCGACGCCGCGCAGGTCCCCGGCGAAGCGCTCGGTGTAGGCGGCGTAGCCGATGCGGGAGGGGTCCTGGACCCAGGTGGGGTCGAGGGTGCGGGCGAGGTCGAGGCGGCGCAGCTGGGGGTCGCGCGCGACCCAGGCGGTGGCCGCCTCGGTGAGGAGGTGGACCGCGGTGGTGCGCACGGCGTCGTCGCCGCGCTCGCCGTAGAGGGTGACGAGGCCGTCGGCGATGTCGGGGTACCAGCGCTCGACACGGGTGGCGAGGACCTCGCGCTCGGGCTCCGGCAGGGCGGCGTCGTCGAGGACGGCGTCGACGGCGCTGCGGACCTGCTCGGGGACGGCGCTGTCCGTGGACCAGGGGCTGCGGGAGGGTGCGGTGGCGCTCATAGGTCCATGGTCGCGCATGCGGGCGGCCGGGGGGAGGGCTTAGAGCCGCTCCGTGCGGTTGCGGGCAGGGTCGGGCCCTGCGGCGGTGTGACGCTCGTCGTGGTGCTCGCGGTGGGCGAGGACCTCGGCGGCGTGGGCCTCGGCCCAGTGGCGCAGCGCGGCCACGGGCTCGGTCAGGCTCGCCCCCAGGGCCGTGAGGCGGTAGTCGACGCGCGGCGGGACGCCGGGGGTCTCCTCGCGCAGGACGAGCCCGTCGCGCTCCATGGAGCGCAGCGTCTGGGTGAGGACCTTGGCGGTGACGCCTCCGACCCGTCGGCGCAGGTCGGTGAAGCGCAGGGGTCCGTCGGTGAGGGCGACGACGACGAGAGGGGTCCACCTGTCGGCGACGTGCCGCAGCACCGTGCGCGAGGGGCAGGCGGGGGACATGAGGTCGAAGTCGTAGAGACTGGCTTCGCGTGTCACAGCACACCTTCTAAGTTTCCTTGAGGTACTTGGTATCCAAAACATACCATCCGATGCGGCCGGCACCCGCCGGAAGATCAGCGCACCAGGAGACAGCATGAACATCACCGTCATCGGCGGCACCGGCACCACCGGGTCGGCCGTCGTCGCCGAGGCCGCCCGCCGCGGCCACACCGTCACCTCCGTCAGCCGCTCCGGCACCCGCCCCGACGGCGCCCGGACCGCCGTCGCCGCGGACCTGGCCGACACCGACGCCGTCGTCGCCCTTGTCAACGACGCCGACGTCACCGTCATCGCCGTCTCCCCCGACCGCGCCGGCGGCCCCACCCAGCCGACGGTGGACGCCTTCGCCGCCCTCATCAACGCGCGTCCCACCGGCCGGCTCGTCGTCGGCGGTGCCGGCTCGCTCCTCGACGAGCAGGGTCAGCGCCTGGTCGACTCCCCGTCCCCGGCCTTCCTCGAGGAGTGGAGGCCCGAGGCCCTGGCCCTCGCCACGGTCCTCGAGCTCCTGCGCGAGGCGGGTGACGCCCTCGCCTGGACCTTCGTCTCCCCCGCCCCGATGTACCCGGTGGCCGAGGCAACGACGGGCCGCTACGCCGTCGGCGCTGACACGCCGGCGGGTGAGCGGCTGTCCGCCGCGGACCTCGCCCTCGCCCTCGTCGACGAGGCGGAGCGCGACGCCCACCGCGGGGTGCGCTTCACCGTCGCGAGCGCCTGAGGCCGGCCGCCGGGCCAGCTAACCGCCGACCTGTCACTTATTGCTAATTTCGCCCAAATTAGCAATTGGCGACAGTTGTGGGTGCCGTGTTTGCGCCGGGCCCCGCGCAGGGGCACGCTTTACCCCATGACCAGCATCGACAAGTCCCTCCCTCCCATCGCCCTCGCCATCGCGGGGACGGAGGCCTCCGGCGGCGCCGGCGCGCAGACGGACCTCAAGACCTTCACCCAGCTCGGCGTGTACGGCTGCGTGGCTCTGACCTGCATCGTCTCGATGGACCCCGCCCACGACTTCAACCACCGCGTCGTCGGCGTCGAGCCGCAGGTGATCCTGGACCAGGTGGAGGCCTGCGTGGGGGTCAACCCCCGCATCGACGCGGTCAAGATCGGCATGCTCGGCTCCCTGCCGACGATCGACGCCGTGGACCGGGCGCTCGAGACCCACGGCTTCACCAACGTCGTGCTCGACCCGGTGCTCGTGTGCAAGGGCCAGGAGTTCGCTGAGGCCAAGGCCGTCGACGACGAGCTGCGCGCCCGGATCCTGCCGCGTGCGACGATCGCCACCCCCAACCTCTTCGAGTCGGCCACACTCGCCGGCATGGAGGAGATCACGACCGTCGCCCAGCTCAAGGACGCGGCCAAGCGCATCCACGACCACGGTGTGCCGAACGTGCTGGCGAAGGCCGGACCAAGCCTCGGCACCGGCACGGCCCTCGACGTCTTCTACGACGGCACGAGCCTCGAGGTGCTGGAGACGGAGGTCGTCGGCAACGTGCGCGTGCACGGCGCGGGCTGCACGCTCGCCGCAGCGGTGACGGCCGAGCTCGCCAAGGGTGCGACGCCGCTCGAGGCGGCCGTGACGGCGAAGAACGTCGTCAACGCGTCCATCGGCATGCGCGGGAACATCCCCTTCACCTACGTCTGGCAGGGCTGGTACCAGGCCTGAGACCCGGCGGGCCGGGGCGCAGCACCGGCGGGCCGGGGCTGGCACGGCGCACAGGCTCAGCCTGAGGCGCAGCGCCAGCCCAACCGGGACGCAGCGTCGGCGGGGCCGGGGGCCGTACCGGGCGGCACACGCGCGCAAGGACAACCTGCCCGCGCAAGGACAACTTATGCGCACCAGGACAACCTGCCCGCGCAAGGACAACCTGTGGGCGTCATCTACGTTGTCCTGGTGGCAGCAGGTTGTCCACCCACGCTTAAGTTGTCCAACCGGAAGCACGTTGTCCGAGCCGGGCGGGGCATCAGCCGGCGCCCCACTCACCGCGCCGGCTCGCACCCAGTGCACCGGCTCGCGCCCCCGCTCAGTACTCCGGCTCGGCCGGGGCGATGTCGCGGGCCATGTTCGCGAAGCGCGACAGGTGGCCCTGGAAGGCGACCGGGATCGTGCGCGTCTGGCCGTTGCGGTGCTTGGCGACGATGATGTCGGCCTCCCCGGGCCGGTCCTCCGGCTGGTAGTACTCCGGCCGGTGCAGCAGCATGATGATGTCCGCGTCCTGCTCCAGCGAGCCCGACTCACGCAGGTCGGACATCTGCGGCTTGTTGCCCGTGCGCTGCTCGGGCCCACGGTTGAGCTGCGCCACGGCGATGACCGGGATCTCGAGCTCCTTGGCGAGCAGCTTGAGCGAGCGTGAGAACTCGGAGACCTCCTGCTGACGCGACTCCACGCGCTTGCCCGAGCTCATGAGCTGCAGGTAGTCGATGACCATGAGACCCAGGTTGTGCTGCTGCTTGAGGCGCAGCGCCTTCGAACGGATCTCGGGCATCGTGAGGTTCGGGGAGTCGTCGATGAACAGGGGCGCCTCGCTCACGGGGTTGTAGGCGAGGGCGACGTCCGTCCAGTCGCGGTCGTTCATCTTCTTGCCGCCGCGCAGCTTGGTCATCTCGACGCCGGACTCGGCGGCCAGCACGCGCATCATGAGCTCGCTGCGGCCCATCTCGAGGGAGAAGTAGCAGGAGGTGATGGCCCGGCCGCTCTCGTCGCGCGAGTGGATCGAGGCCGAGCGGCAGATGTCGACGGCGAGCGTGGACTTTCCCATGGCGGGGCGCGCCGCGATGATGATCATCTGCCCGCCCTTGAGGCCGCCGGTGAAGAGCTCGTCCAGCTCGATGAAGCCCGTGGGCACGCCGAAGGAGGCCCCCCGGTCCTGGGACTGGCCCGCCTCGATCTCGAGGTTGGTCTCGTTGAGGAGCTGTCCGACGGCGATGTAGTCCTCACGGTCGCCCTCGCGGTGGGCGACGGCGTAGACCTCGGCCTCCGCCATGGTGACGAGCTCGTCGATGTCGCCGGCGTCGGTGGAGAAGCCGAGCTGGGTGATGCGCGTGCCGGCCTGGACGAGCCCGCGCATGAGGGACTTCTCCTTGACGATGCGCGCGTAGTAGGCGGCGTTGGCGGCGACCTGGACGCCGGCGATGAGGTCGGCAAGGTAGGAGGCGCCGCCGACGATCTCGAGCTCGCCGCGCTTGGACAGCTCGTCGGCGACGATGAGGGCGTCGGCCGGCTCGGAGCGGTTGTAGATCTCGACGATGGCGTCGAAGATCATCTCGTGCGCGGGCTTGTAGAACTCGGGCCCGCGCAGGACCTCGATGACGTCGGTGACGGCCTCCTTGCTCATGAGCATGCCGCCGAGCGTGGCCATCTCCGCGGCGAGGTCCTGTGGGGGGACCCGGTCGAAGACGCCGTCGAAACGGGCTCCTCGGGCGTCGCGGCGGTCGTTCCTGTCGTGCGCGTCCCGACGGCGACCGCCCCAGTCCTCGCCGCCGGCACGGGTGCCGGCCGTGTCCGGGTGGGTGGGCTCATAGGGAGGCTCGTAGGAGGGGGCGGCCCCTGGGTCGATGTCCGTCATGCGCTCCTCCTCGCCGGTCCGTGGACGCGGCGGGGGTCGTTCCCCACACCGTCGCTCAGGTCCCGTGCGCGCGCACGATAGCCATCGTCGGGGGCACGGGCAAACGCTCGGGCACAGGGTCATGTGGACAACGCGGGAAGGCCTGTGGACCGGTGGGCCGGTCCTGTGCCCGACACGCTCACCGCATGTGGATAACCGTGTGACGAACTCGCATGACGAGAAACACGCAACGTACTGATCCTTGGAATCTCAACGTTCTCATGGTCTGGATGGAGGTTCCTGCGCGGCCGGGGCAATCTGTGGACAAGTCCGTCCGCCTGTGGACGCACCTCAACCCGTCCCTGAGGTTCGGGCGCTCGCGCACGGTTGTCCCCAGCCCCGCCGGCGCGTGAGACACTGACCGCCCCCGACCCGTGGAGAGACCCGTGCCGCCAGCACCCTCAGGACCGCAGCCCCAGGACAGCACCGCTCCGGCCACCCCTCCCGTGGTCCTTCCCGCACGCGCGCTCGACCGGCGCATCCTGTCCCTCGCCGTCCCCGCGCTCGGCGCGCTGGTCGCCGAGCCGCTCTTCGTCATCATCGACTCCGCGATGGTCGGGCACCTGGGCGCGACGAGCCTGGCCGGCCTGTCCCTGGCCTCGACGGTGCTCACCACCGTCGTCGGCCTGTTCGTCTTCCTCGCCTACGCCACGACGGCCACCACCTCCCGGCTCTTCGGCGCCGGCGACCGCGGGGGCGGTCTGCGCGCCGGCGTCGACGGCCTGTGGCTCGCGACGCTTCTCGGGGCCGCTGCCGCTCTCCTGCTGTGGTCCACGGCCCCCTGGGTCACGGGTGCGCTCGGGGCCGACGGCGAGGTGGCGCGCGCGTCGGTCGCCTACCTGCGCGCCTCCGCACCGGGTCTGCCCGGCATGCTGCTGGTCTTCGCCGCCACGGGGACCTTGCGCGGGCTGCTGGACACGCGCACGCCCTTCGTCGTCGCCACGGCCGGGGCGGTGCTCAACGTGGGCCTCAACGCGACCTTCCTGTACGTCGTCGGCATGGGGGTGGCGGGCTCGGGCCTGGGCACGGCGATCACCCAGACGCTCATGGCGGTGGCGCTCGTCCTGCCGGTGGTGCTCACGGCCCGCACGCAGGGCGTGAGCCTGGCACCGCGGTGCACGGGGCTGGGGGCCTCGCTGGGGGCCGGCGCCCCGTTGCTCGTGCGCACGCTCACGCTCCGGGTCGCGGTCCTCGCGACCGTGTGGGCGGCGACGGCGCTGGGCGAGGTTCCGCTCGCCGCCCACCAGGTGGTGACCTCCCTGTGGACCTTCACCGCCTTCTGCCTGGACGCGCTGGCGATCGCGGCGCAGGCGCTCATCGGCACGGCCCTGGGGCAGGCGGACGCCGCGGCGGGCGGGGGCCGGGTGGAGGACGGGGCCGAGCCGCTGCCGGCAGGCTCCGGGCAGCCGGCTCCTGTTCCGTCACGTGAGCCGTCGCTGCCGATCGACGCGGTGCTGCGCCGGTCGCTGGCGTGGGGCGTGGGAACCGGTGCGGTGACCGGTGTCCTCCTGGCGGCGCTGAGCCCGTGGCTGCCCCGGGTGTTCACCTCGGACCCGCAGGTGGTGGCGGCGGTGGCGCCGGTGCTGCTCGTGACGGCCTCGGCGCTGCCGGTGGCGGGCGCGGTCTTCCTCTTCGACGGCGTGCTCATGGGTGCGGGTGACGGGGTGTACCTGGCGAAGGCGGGGGTCGTCACGCTCGTGCCGTACCTGCCGCTGGCTTTGGCGGTCCACTCCAGGTGGCCGGCGGGTGGCGCCGCGGGCCTGGTGTGGTTGTGGGCGGCCTTCGCGTGGGTGTTCATGGGCGCACGGCTGGTGACGACGGGCCTGCGCGCCCGCAGTGACGCGTGGCGCCACTGAGTGCTCCCTCCCCTCCCGCCCCCTTCCCCGCCTTCTTCCAGCCTCCGCCCCGCCCCCGCGAGCTCGAGGGTTACGTGCCGAGTTCGAGTGCTGAGACCTCGAGCTCAGCACGCAACCCTCGAAGTCGACACTGGGTGAGGGCGTGATGGCGGGTTCAAGGCCGGTGCAGCCGGGACGCCCCCGCTACCGCCACAGGTCGGCCACGGGCCTCAGCCCGGCGGCTCCGGGAGGAAGCAGCGCCAGCAGCCGCGTCCTCAGTCCGCGCTGGTCGCGCAGGTCCGCCCAGGTCACGTGCAGGCTCCGCCAGCCCATCCTCGCCAGCGTGTCCCGGCGCCGTTTCTCGCGCCACAGGCTGCGCTCGTCCCGGTACTTGAGCTCCCCGTCGAACTCGAGGTAGGCCCGAGCCTCGGGCCAGGCGAGGTCCGGGAAGAACACGTCCACCGACTCCTCCACCTGGATCCCCATCTGAGGCACCATGGCAGGCATTCCCAGAGCGGCGACGAACCAGCGCAGGACCGACTCCCCGGGGGACTCCGCCCACGCCGAGGCGATGGCCACCACGGCCCGTGCCCGGCGCGCGCCGCGCCTGCCCGGTTGCGCGTCAATGGCGGCCCGAGGCGCACGCACGGCCTTGGCGACGCGCTCCTCGCTGGAGACGCGCCGGTAGCGCTCGGGACGGGCCAGCGCGCGCAGCGCGGAGTCGACGACGCACACCGACTCGCGTGCGGGCAGGTCGAAGGCGCAGTCGACGGCGGTGCGCAGCAGGCTCGTCACCGCGAGGCCGCCGACGACAGTGATGTCCTCCTCCGGGACGGACAGCAGGCGACGACGCATCCGCACATCCTGGCGACCGACTGGCACCGCGGGGAGGAGCTGCACCGTCCGGTTCGGCCGTGACCGCATGACGAGGCTGACATCCGGCTCCTGCGCGCGCACCACGAGGCCGTGGACGAGGGCGGCGGACTCGTGGCTCAGGCACCGAGCGGACGGAACGTGCCACGACGCCGCCACGCACCTGGCCAGGCTGACGTCGTACCTGGCCTGCCAGGGCTCGACGGAGGTCAGGTCGCGGTCGGTGTAGAGGCCGCGCATGAGACGCACAGGGTGTGCCATCGCCGTCGGCGGGCGGTCGGCACTGACGACGACCGGCAGGGCCGGCGGCTGCGGGTATCGCTCCATGGATGCGAGCCTGCTCGCACCGCGGGCCTCGGGCCACGCTGCTGGTACCCACCTGTGGACAGCGCGCGCGGCGGGAGCGCCTGTGGAGCCCGGCGCACCCGTGCTCCTGCTCTGCCCCTGCCCGCGAGCTCGAGGGTTGCGTACCGAGTTCGAGGGTTGCGTGCCGAGTTCGAGGTCTCAGCACTCGAGCTCAGCGCATAACCCTCGAACTCGGCAACATGGGCGGGCAGGAGACGACCGCACCAGCACGCGCGGGAGCCCGCCACCGCGGTGGTGGCGGGCTCCCGCGTGCCGTCGACGACGGCGAGTCAGCAGCGCTCAGCGAGCGGCGACGACGTTGACCTCGAGGGGGGCGACGACGTCGGCGTGCAGGCGCACGGAGGCCGAGTGGCGACCGGTGGACTTGATCGGGGGGATGACCTCGATCTTGCGGCGGTCGAGGACCGGGCCGCCCGCGGCCTTGACGGCCTCGGCGAGCTCGGCGGTGGTGACGGCACCGAAGAGGCGGCCGTTGGCGCCCGCGGTGGCGGTCACGGTGACGACGTTCTCCTGCAGCCAGGCGCGACCGGCCTGGGCCTGCTCCAGCGACTCGATGGTGCGCTTGCGGCGAGCCTCGGCCATCTGGTCGATCTGGCGCTGGGCGCCCTTGGTCCACGGCGTGGCCAGCTTGCGGGGGACGAGGTAGTTACGGGCGTAGCCGTCCTTGACCTCGACCACGTCGCCGGCGGAGCCGAGCTTGGTCACGTCGTGCGTGAGGATGAGCTTGGTGGTCATGTCGGTGTCCTCCGATCAGCGAGCAGAGCTCGAGTAGGGCAGCAGGGCCATCTCGCGGGCGTTCTTGACGGCCTTGGCGATCTTGCGCTGGTCCTGGACGGAGACGCCGGTGACGCGGCGGGCGCGGATCTTGCCGCGGTCCGAGATGAACTTCCGCAGGGTGGCGGTGTCCTTGTAGTCGATGGTGCCGACCCTGATGGCCTTGACCGGGCCGAGCTTCTTCTTCGGCTTACGAAGCTGAGGCTTCGCCATAGTGGTGCTCCTTGGTCCGAGCGCCCGGGGCGCTCATACGAGATAGGGGGTGTGGGGCGCTGCGCGCGGGCGCGGCGCCGAGGGGAACGATCAGAACGGGGGCTCGTCGCCGAAGCTGGTGGCACCGCCCGTGGCCCACGGGTCGTCCGTGGCACCGCCGGAGGGGGCGTTGTAGGAGGCCTGCTGGCCGCCGTAGCCGCTGTTGCCACCACCCTGGTAGCCGCCCTGTGGGGCGCCGCCCTGGTTGTAGCCTCCGCGGCCGCCACCCTGGTAGCCGCCCTGGCCGCCACCCGTGGTGCGGGTGACCTGGGCCTTGGCGCGCCACAGGGACGGGCCGATCTCGTCGACCTGCATCTCGACGACGGTGCGCTGGGCGCCCTCACGGTCCGTGTAGGAGCGCTGCTGCAGACGGCCCTGGGCGATGACGCGCATGCCCTTGTCGAGGCTGTCGGCGACGTTCTCCGCCATGTCGCGCCAGGCCGAGCAGCGCATGAACAGCGTCTCGCCGTCCTGCCACTCGTTCGCCTGGCGGTTGAAGGTCCGCGGCGTCGACGCGATGGTGAAGGACGCCACCGGCGCGCCGGAGTTGGTGTAGCGGATCTCCGGCTTGGCCGTGAGGTTGCCGATGATCGTGATGACGGTGTCGCCAGCCATGCTCGTCTACCGTTCCCCGTCCGAGGCTCAGGCCTCGGGACGCAGCAGCTTCGTGCGCAGGACGGACTCGTTGAGGCCGAGCTGGCGGTCGAGCTCCTGGGCGATGGCCGGCGTGGTGGTCATGTCGACGACGACGTAGAAGCCCTCGGACTTCTTCTTGATGTCGTACGCAAGACGGCGCTTGCCCCAGACGTCGACCTTGTCGACGGTGCCCCCGTTGCTGGGAACGACCTGCAGCAGCTTCTCGAGAGACGCGGCGACGGTGCGCTCGTCGGTCTCGGGCTCGAGGATGATCATGATCTCGTAGTGACGCATGCTTGGTACCCACCTCCTCTGGTCTGTGGCGGTCACGGTCTTTCCGTGACAGGAGGGTGATGCGTGAACCGTGCCGCGCGAGCGGGTGCCCGACGGCGCAGCCAGGTCACGACCCTACCGGAGGGCCCGGGGCGGGGGAAAGGCGAGGGGCCGCCTCGACGCGTGGGATCCAGCACGCCGACGACGGCCCCTCAGCTCCCGGGGGAGGCTACCCCGCGCCCTGGGTGGGTCCGGCTGTGGCCTCCTCCTCCGGCTGCTGCGTCGCCACCGTCTGGGTCGGCTCCTGCGCGGGCTGCGTCGGCTGGGCGGGCTGGGTGGGCTGCTGGGGCTCGGCGGGCGTCTCGGTGGTCGGCGCCTCGGTGGGCTCCTCGGTGGGGACCTGCGTCGTCGCCTCCTCGATGGGCTGGGCGGTGCCGTACAGGCCACCGCGGTAGTAGGAGCCCTCGGTGCGGTCGGGGAAGTCCACGACCGGCAGGTCCGCGAGCGCGGTGGCCATGTAGTCGGTGAAGATGTCGGCCGGGTAGGTGGAGCCGGTGATCTCGTCGTACTCGCCCCAGGGGGTGATCGACTCCTCCGAGCCGTCCGCGCCCGTCTGGTACAGGGTGACGGCCGTCGTGACCTGGGGGGTGTAGCCGACGAACTGGGCGGACTTGTTGTCCGACGACGAGCCGGTCTTCGCGGCGACCGGGCGGTCGAGCTCGAGGGCCGTTGTGCCAGAGCCGTACTCGACGACCTTCTGCATCGCGTAGGTGGCGTCCGCCATGACGCCGGTGTCGAAGACCTGCTCGCCGTCCGTGGAGGGCTGGTAGGCGACCGAGCCCGCCGAGTTCGTCACCGAGGCGACGATGTGGGTGTCGTGGCGCACGCCCTGCGCGGAGAAGGTCGCGAAGGCGGTGGCGATGTCGATCGTGTGGGGCGAGGCGGAGCCCAGGACGTTCTGGGCGTAGGCGTCCAGGCCGATGGTGTCCTTGGGGTAGCCGGCGCGCACGGCGACCTCGTTGGTGACCTCCGCGCCCAGGTCGCGGTTGAGCTGGACGTAGGAGGTGTTGATGGAGAAGGCCGTCATCTTGATGAGGTCCGACCACGAGTAGGAGACGTCGCCGTAGTTCCTGAAGGTGTTGCCGTCGATCTCCATGGGGGAGGCGCCGCTGTAGCCGTTGACGAGGGTCGCGCCGTTCTCGAGGGCGGCGACGAGGGCGAAGGGCTTGAAGGTGGAGCCCGCCTGGGCGACGGCGTCGGTGGCGGCGTTGACCTGGTTGGTGAGGTAGTCGGAGCCTCCGTAGAGGGCGAGGATCCCTCCGGTGGCGGAGTCGACGGACACGAGGGCGACCCTGAGGTTCTCGGAGTGGCCCTCGGGGAGGTTGTTGACGGCGGCGACGGCGGCGTCCTGGTCCGTCTTGTTGATGGTGGTGACGATGGTGTAGCCGCCGGTGTCGATCTGCTCGGCGCTCAGGCCGGCGTCGGCCTGGAGCTCGGCGCGCACCATCTGCAGGAGGTAGCCGTTGGGGCCGCCGTAGACCTCCTCGGCGTCGTTGGCGATGGTCTCGGGCATGACGGCGGCGTCGCGCTCGGCCTGGGTGATGTGGCCGTCCTCGAGCATGAGGTCGAGGACGCGCTCGAAGCGCGCGGCGGCCTGCTCGGGGTCGATGGCGGGGTCCCAGGCGCTGGGGGCGGGCAGGATGCCGGCGAGCAGGGCGGACTCGGCGACGGTCAGCTCGCTGGCGGGGTGGCCGTAGAAGGCCTGGGAGGCGGCCTCGATGCCGTAGGCGCCACGGCCGAAGTAGACGGTGTTGAGGTAGGAGCCGAGGATCTGTTCCTTGGGCAGCTCGCGGTCGATCTTGATGGCCATGATGGCCTGCTGGAACTTGCCGGCGTAGGAGCTGGTGGTGTCGACGTAGTAGTTCTTGATGTACTGCTGGGTGAGGGTGGAGGCACCCTGGGTGGCACCGCCGCGCAGGTTGTTCCACAGGGCGCGGATGATGCCCTTGGGGTCGACGCCGCTGTTGGTCCAGAAGGTGCGGTCCTCGCTGGCGACGACGGCGTTGCCGACGTGCTCCGGCAGGGTCGTCGTGTCGATGATGGTGCGGTCGACCTCGGCGAAGGTGCCCATCTCGGTAGCGCCGTCGGCGTAGTAGACGGTGGTGGACTGGGCCTGGGCGAACTCGCTGGGCTCGGGGACCTTGATGACGCTGTAGGCGACGATGAAGGTGGTGGCCAGGGCGGCGACGAGGAGGAGGAAGGAGCCGAGGAGGAAGCGCCAGCCGGGCAGCCAGCGCATGACGGGGCCCTTGCCGGCGCGGGGGTAGTTGATGAGGCGGCGGCGCCCGGTGGGGCGGCCCTTGGCGGCGGCGCGGCTCCTGGCCGGTGCGCTCCTGGCGGGCCGACGGCGGGTGGCGCGCCCGCTCCTGCCGGTGCGGGAGGTCCCCTTGCTGCTGCTCCTGGCCGCGTCGGCCAGGCGTCGTCCGGTGGGGCGGCCGCCGCTGCTCGCGCTGGTGTCTGCCACGCACTCCTCGTTTCCGGTCGGGTCCGCGGCCCTGCGACCGCGTGAGTGCCGTCCAGTATGGCGTCCGTGGGCCGGAAGGGACAGGACGCACGTCACGGGAAGCGCCTGGGGACCGCCCGTGCGGACACCATGCGCCCGCCGTGCGGCCGGGTGCACGGGCCCTGCACCACCCGCCCGGGATCCTCCCACCCCCGGGCGCCTGCCGACGGCGAAAGCAGGTGACACCCGCCCGCCGCGTCCGCCAGGGTGGGCCCATGACGACCCCACCCACCGCCCCCTGGAGCGAGGCCGCCGAGACGGTCGCCTCCGCCGTCGGGACCGACCCCACCACCGGCCTGAGCCCCGAGGAGGCCGCGCGCCGGCTCGCCGCCGACGGCCCCAACGAGCTGCCCTCGAAGCCGCCGGTGCCCGCTTGGCGGCGCCTCCTCGCCCAGTTCCAGGACCCGCTCGTCTACCTGCTCATCGCCGCCATCCTCATCTCGGCGGCCGCCTGGGTCCTCGAGGGCGCCCACGGCGTGCCGGTGGACTCCCTCGTCATCCTGGCCGTCATCACCCTCAACGCGGTCCTCGGCTTCGTCCAGGCGGACAAGGCGGCCGACGCCGTCGCCGCCCTGTCCGCCATGACCAAGGCCCGGTCCACCGTCCTGCGGGGCGGCAACCGCGTCCTCGTGCCCTCCAGCGAGCTCGTCGGCGGCGACGTCCTGCTCCTGGGCGAGGGCGACCAGGTGGGGGCCGACGCGCGCCTGACCCAGTCGGCGGCGCTGCGCGTCATCGAGTCCTCCCTCACGGGTGAGGCCGACGCCGTCTCCAAGACCGCCGACACCGTGGACGCGGGCACGGACCTCGCCGACCGCACCTCGATGGTCTACCGCGGCACCTCCGTCGCCCAGGGCACGGGCCGCGCCGTCGTCACCGCCACCGGCGCGGGCACCGAGATGGGCGCCATCGCCCGGATGCTCGACTCGGTGGAGGAGGAGCCCACGCCCCTGTCGCGCGAGATCGCCCAGATCTCCAAGATGCTCGGCGTCATCGTCGTCGTCATCGCCGTCGTCACCGTCGCCACCCTGCTGCTGCTCGCGGACGACCTCACGAGCCACACGGTCATCGACGCCCTCCTGCTGGGCGTGTCCCTCGCGGTGGCCGCCGTGCCCGAGGGCCTGCCCGCGATCCTGTCGGTGGTGCTCGCGCTGGGCGTGCAGCGCATGGCCCTGCACCAGGCGGTGGTCAAGAAGCTCACGAGCGTGGAGACCCTCGGTTCCGCCTCGGTCATCTGCTCGGACAAGACCGGCACGCTCACCCGCTCGGAGATGACGGTCCAGGAGGTCGTCACCCTCTCGGGCGACGCCGTCGTCACCGGTATCGGCTACGTGCCCGAGGGGGAGGTCTCCCCCGACGCCGACGGCGACGGCGCCCCCGACGTCGAGAGCCTCGCCGGTGACCAGCTCGCCGAGGTCACGGTGGTGCTCTCCGGCGGTGCCATGGCCTCCGACGCCGAGCTCGCCGCCGACGAGGGCGTGTGGTCCGTCATCGGCGACCCGACCGAGGGCGCCTTCCTCGTCGCGGAGCGCAAGCTCGGCACCGACGGTCACCGTGAGGGCCGCTTCGAGCGCGTCGGCGAGGTCCCCTTCACCTCCGAGCGCAAGCTCATGAGCGTCATCTACACCGACGCCCACCACGAGGGGCGGATGACGATCATCTCCAAGGGCGCCCCGGACGTCCTGCTCGAGCGCTGCACCCGCGTGCGACGGGGCACGGGCGAGGAGGAGCTGGGCGACGGCGTGCGCCGCCACTTCACCGACTCCATCAGCGCGATGTCGGGGAGGGCGCTGCGCACCCTCGGTGTCGCCTCGCGCCTGCTCACCGCCGAGGAGACTGCCGCCGTCACCCAGGCGCTGGCGGACGGCGGGGACACGGACTTCTCCGACCTGGAGCACTCCCTCGTCCTGGCGGGCGTCGTCGGGATCATCGACCCGCCGCGCCCCGAGGCTGCGGACGCCGTCGCCGAGGCCCACCGTGCGGGCATCCGCGTGCTCATGATCACCGGTGACCACCCGGCCACCGCCGGTCGCATCGCCGCGGACCTCGGCATCGCCGAGCCCGGCGCGCAGGTGCTCACGGGCCGCGAGCTGACCGACATGGACGACGAGGCCCTGAGCGGGGCCGTGGCGCGCACGAACGTGTACGCGCGCGTCGCCCCCGAGCACAAGATGCGCATCGTCGCTGCCCTGAAGTCCCAGGGCCACACGGTCTCCATGACGGGCGACGGCGTCAACGACGCCCCGGCGCTGCGCCAGGCGGACATCGGCGTGGCCATGGGCATCACCGGCACGCAGGTGACGAAGGAGGCGGCCACGATGGTCCTGGCGGACGACAACTTCGCCACGATCGTCGCCGCCGTCGCCGAGGGGCGGCGCATCTTCGACAACATCAAGAAGTTCCTGCGCTACCTGCTGAGCTCGAACATGGGTGAGGTCATCACCGTCTTCGGCGGCGTGGTGCTCGCCGGGGTCCTCGGGCTGAGCGACCACTCGACGTCGGGCGTGGTGCTGCCGCTGGTGGCCACCCAGATCCTGTGGATCAACCTCGTGACCGACTCCGGTCCGGCCCTGGCGATGGGCGTGGACCCGAGCGTGGAGGACGTCATGGGGCGCGCACCGCGCAAGCCCACGGACAGGGTCATCGACTCCTCGATGTGGGCGGGCGTCATCATGATCGGTGCGGTCATGGGCCTGGCGACGCTCACGACCCTCGACATCTTCCTGCCCGGTGGCCTCATCGACATCGCCGGGACCTCCGTGGACGACCTCACGACGGCGCGCACCGCCGCCTTCACCACCCTGGTGCTCGCCCAGCTGTTCAACACGGTCAACTCCCGCTCGGAGAGCGTGTCCGCCTTCAACCACCTGTTCGTCAACCGCTGGCTGTGGGCCGCGATCGCGCTGGGCCTGGTGCTCCAGGTCGCGGTCGTGGAGGTGCCGCTGCTGCAGGCGGCCTTCTCGACGGCGTCGCTCGACCTCACCCACTGGGCGGTGTGCGTGGTGATGGGCTCGCTCGTCCTGTGGTTCGACGAGCTGCGCAAGGTGGTGCGCCGGGCCCGCGCCCGGGGCTGAGCCCGGAACTGAGTGAGGGACCCGGGAGGGGCCTTTCGCACGCCGTCTCACCTACTGCTGAGCGAACACTCTCACGTCATCGACGTTGATCCAGTTTCCCGGTTGGGCGTCCGAGTAGAAGCCGATCTCGAGCTTTCCGGACGAGACACGCAGGTCCTCGATCGCGACGCGCGTCCACACTCCTGGTGACTGCGGCAGAGCCACCTGCCGCTCAGATCCTCCGTGGCGCTTGGCGTACATATAGGCCGCGTTCTGCCCGCCGGAGCACAGGACCCACGCCTCGACTCGGTAGGTCCCGGCCGCTACCCCCGAGAGCACCTGGTAGTTGGAGACGACGTAGGCCGAGTCCTTCCAGTGCGTCAGCTTGTAGTCACCACGCACCCCGGGCGCCGAGACGAAGGACGCGTCATTGTCCGTTCCAGGAGACCATCGCCCCCACCCGGAGGGGACGCTCGTGTAGCCGTCCTTCTCGAAGGATCCGTTCGCAAGGATGTTCGTCGGACTTGGTTCGCCCAGAACCGTCATGGTGGACAGTGGGTGCCCATCGAAGTCGAAAAGGGTCTGGTTGTCCCACGGGTTCCCGAGGACGCCACCGTCGTCATTGTCCCTCTTCCCGGCCTCCGTCCCCCAGTAGGCGCCTGGGACCGGCAACCACGCAGGTTCCCACCACACGTATCCGAGACCGTGCCCGTCCGGGACCGCCGCGATGAGATCACGAAGATCTCGCAAGTAGGCCGTCTGCCCCTCAACCGTAGCCGGATAGCCACCCGCTGCTTCCTCCTTGGTGTAGAAGGAGTCGGTGATTCCATCACCATCCTCAAGCGTCCATCCGTATGCTGTCTCGACAATGAGAATGTCTTTCGCGTACCGGTTCACCAGGTCATTCAGGTTCTCTTTCAGCTCTCCCATGCTCCGGTGCCAGAAGGGGTAGTACGACAGGCCAATGACATCGAAGTCAACACCCTCGTGAACGACGCCGTCGAACCACCACCGGTAGAGCGCGTTGTCTCCGCCCATGTCCAGGTGGAGGATCTTCTTCACTGCGTGATGGGGACCAAGAGCTTGATCCATCCCCTCGAATCCTGCTGAGAGAAGGGCACCCAAGCCAGAGAAGTCATCGATTCCTCCGCCGACGCGACCATCCGGCCAGAGGATGCCCGAGCTGATCTCGTTACCCATCTGGACCATTGCAGGGCGGACACCATGTCGCCCCAGCTCCACAAGGGAGTCATACACGTGCGATCGCACAGCCTCCTGCAACGGCTTCCCTGAGAGGCCACGCCATGCCTTCGGCTTGGTCTGTGTCCCGGGATCCGCCCACCAGTCCGACAGGTGGAAGTCCAAGAGCACGTCCATTCCAGCGCTCTTGGCACGTTGTGCGAGGGCGATGGTCCGAGCAAGGTCATTCGTTCCACCTCCGTACGCCTCGCCGTCCGCGGTGTAGGGATCGACCCAGAGCCTCAGGCGAACCAGGTTCGCACCCGCACCGGCCAACGTTCTCACAGGATCTGCGATATTCCCGTGGCCGTCGTAGAACCGTCCTCCTTTTTCCTCAACCTCGAGCAGCATCCCAAGGTCGACCCCGCGGAACCTGAGACCTGTCTCAGCCGCGTGTGCCGACGGCGTCAACAGTCGTGAGCCGAGCAACGCACCCGCTCCAACCAGAGTCAAGGCTTCGAGACAATCCCGTCTTTTGATCGTCACCATCGTCGTTTTCCTCCTCATTGAGTACGAGTGACCGGTCACGTGAATGTCAGGGGCGGAACGCGCCCCAGGCAGGCAGCGCCCGGCCGTCGCGGTCGAAGAGGGCCTGGTTGGCCCACGACGCCCCTGCGGGTGCGACGTCGTCGCTGTAGGCCATGCCCGCCGGCGAGGCCCACGACGTGCCGGGCACCGCGACCCACGCGGGCTCCCAGTAGACGAAGCCGAGACCGAGCCCTCCGGGCACTGCCGCCACGGCCTCGCGCAGGGCCTCGAGGTACGCGGCCTGCCCCTCGGGGGTGCCGGGGTAGCCCCCCGCCTGGGCGAGCTCACGGGAGAAGACCAGCGTCCGGTCCCCGTCCTCCCTCGGCGCGTAGCCGTAGGCGGTCTCCAGGACGATGAGGCCCTTGCCGTAGCGCTCGGCCAGGAAGGCCAGGTTGCTCGACAGCTCCGCCAACGGACCGTGCCAGAACGGGTAGTACGACAGGCCGATCTCATCCGTGTCCAGCCCTCGCGCCAGCGCGGCGTCGAACCAGTCCCGGTACATGCCCAGGTGGCCACCCTGGTCGAGGTGGGTGACCAGGAGGGCCTCGGGCAGCACCCTCCGGGTGGCCTCCCCTCCCGCCCTCAGGAGCGGCACGAGGGCGTCGAAGGCCCGCTCGACCTCGACGGCTGTCCCTCGACGGCTGCGTGCGGCGTCGTCGTAGTGCGGAAGCCGGCCGTGGGGCCAGAGCATGCCGTTGGTGATCTCGTTGCCGACCTGGACCCTGGCGGGACGAGCCCCCGCCTCCACGAAGGCGGTCAGCACCCTCTCGGTATAGGTGCCAACCTCCTCACGCACCTCACGGTAGGACAGCCCCTCCCAGCCGCGGGGCAGCTGCTGCTTGCGCGGGTCGGTCCAGAAGTCGGAGTAGTGCAGGTCGACCATGACCTGCATACCCAGCGACGCGGCGCGCGCGGCGATCGCGGTGCTGGTTCCCAGGTCGTTGCCACCGCCCAGGTAGCCGCGGCCCTCCGCGTCCCGGGGGTCCACCCACACGCGTAGACGGACCAGGTTGACGCCGTGACGGTGGGCGACGGTGAGCGCGTCCGCCTCCTCGCTGTCGTCGGTGAATGCCGCTCCGCAGCGCTCGACCTCGATGAGGCTCGAGGGGTCGATGCCGCGGACCTGCAGGCCGCCGGTGGTGCTCATGTGGTCATCCCTTCTCCCCACCGACAGTGAGGCCGGCGATGAGGTGCTTCTGGAGGGCGATGTAGAGGATCGTGATCGGCACGGCCACCAGGACGGCGCCGGCGGCAAAGGACGTGAAGTCGTTCCTCGTCGGGTCGCTGACCATGGCGAACAGCCCGATGGCGACGGTCTTCTTCTCCGGGCTGGAGATGAGCAGCTGCGGCAGGACGAAGTCCATCCACGGCACGGCGAACTGGGTGACGGCCACGAAGGTGAGCATGGGGCGGGTCAACGGCAGGATGATCATGCGGAAGACCTGTACGCGCGACGCTCCGTCGATGAGGGCCGCCTCGTCGAAGCTGAGCGAGATGTTGTCGAGGTATCCCTTGAGCAACCAGGTGTTGTAAGGCAGCTGTGCCGCCACCGACACCACCACGAGTCCCATGAGCGAGTCGAGCAGTCCGAAGTTGAGGAACAGCATGTAGACGGCGATCGCCGTGAGGAATGAGGGGAAGACCTGCAGCACCATCATGACCACGAGCCCCACCTTCTTCCCCCGGAAGCGCATGCGGGAGAAGACGTAGGCGTTGAAGGCGGACAGGGTCGTGCTCAGCACCGAGTTGGCGGTTGCCACGAGGAGGGAGTTGAGGTACCACCGCGGGTAGTCCGTGCCGCCGAGCAGGTCGCGGTAGTTGTCCAGGGTCGCTCCCGAGGGGATGGGGGTCGCGTTCGCCAGGCCCTTGGTGGGTCCGAAGGACGCGCCGATGATCCACATGAGCGGATAGATCACGGCCGCTGCGACGACCAGGAGCTCCAGGTGGATGAGGCCAAGCCGCAGCCACCTTCCGGTTCTCGCCAAGCGGTTCATCGTTCCGCCCCCTCAGTCATGGCGTTGCGCCGCAGGCTCCACGTGGAGAAGGTCCCGACGATGACGAAGATGAACAGGGACATCACCGAGCCGATGTTGTACATGCGGTTGTCGAGGGTGAGCTTGTAGAGCCAGGTGATGAGAAGGTCGGTGCTGCCCGCGTAGGTGTAGGCGGAGCTCGCCGGCCCTCCCTCGGTGAGGAAGTAGATCACCCCGAAGTTGTTGAAGTTGCTCACCAGGCTCATGAGGACCAGCGGTGCGGTGGCACGGTAGACGATGGGCAGCGTGATGTAGCGGTGCGCCTGCCAGGGCTTGGCGCCGTCGATGTCCGCCGCCTCGTACAGGCTCTTGTCGATGTTGGTCAGCGTTCCCGAGATCAGGGCCATGAAGTACGGGAATCCCAGCCAGAGGTTGAGCAGGAGGGCCACCGCCCGTGCCAGGTGTGGCTGGCTGGCGTCGGTGAACCAGTTGACCCGCTCATCAGTAAGGCCGATGTCGACCAGGAACCTGCTGACCGGCCCGAACTGGCCGTTGAACATCGATCGGAACACGAGTGCCGAGACCATCGCCGGTACCGCCCAGGGCAGGATGAAGATGCTGCGCCACATCTTCGGGAACAGGACCCCTCGGGCATTGATGAGCAGCGCCTGGAGGAAGCCGAAGAGGTAGGTGGTCGCGGTGGCGAGCACCGCCCAGGACACGCTCCACGTCAGGACCCCGAAGAACGTCCTCGCCCAGGTCCCGACGGCGAGGACCTTGCCGAAGTTCTCGAGCCCGACCCAGGAGACGAGCTCAGCAGGAGGGGTGTGGTTGCGGTCGTAGCTGGTGAACCCGATGAGCACACCGAAGACGATGGGCAGGACGGAGACGAAGAACAGGAGCAGGACCGACGGCACGAGCATGACGTAGGCGGTGGTGCCGTTGAGCGTGTCCCGCACCCACTGCCTGCTGCTCTGCGGGGCCTGGCCGTCTCGCAGGCTCCGTGCGACGGTGAGCGCGTCGCGCACTCCCCACCACCACACCGCGGCGCACAGCAGGAGCCCGAAGGCCGCGATGAGCCCCTGGGCGAGCAGGGCAATCGAGTGGTCTCCCTCGCTCAGGCCCGCCAGGGTCATCGCGCGCGGCTGGGTGCCGAGCGTCACCAGGCCCCACAGGCCGTGGACGATCCATCCTCCGTTGGCGCGCGGGCTGTAGCCCTCGGGCCCGATGAGGTAGTGCCCGGTGACCACCTCGGAGACGACGACGAGCACCGCCAGGAGGAACCAGCCGGCCCCCTTGGCGGGCTGCCGGTTGATGACCTGGCCACTGCCGGGCAGGACGGCGCTCGCCACGGCGACGGCACCGGGCCGGATCCTCCCGCTCACTGCTGACGACTCCTTCGTCTCCACCGCACGCGCCCTTCCCCGCCTGTCAGCTGGCGAGGGCCCGCAGCTCGTCGTAGGAGGCGGCCGCCCGCTCCTGGGTGGCAGGGATCTCCTGGATGCCGTCCCAGACGGTGGAGACGAGCTCGTCACCCGCGGTGTACATGTACTCGGGGATCTCCTTGACGAAGTCGGCCTGCTGCGCCTGGGAGAGCACCCCGGCGACGCGCTCGTCACCGCCCAGCCCGGGCACGTCCGCGAGGTTGTCCTCCGTGAGGGCGGGAATGGCTCCGACGGAGGAGTAGAGCGCCTCAGCCCCTTCCGCGGAGGCCAGGAAGTTGGCCAGCACGCGGGCTGCGGCCGGGTACGTGGAGTAGCCGGAGACCACGCCGACGGCGAGGCCCGCGAAGGAGGCGGCCCTCTGCCCGCCGTCGATCATGGGCAGGGTCGTCACGCCGTACTCGAAGCCCTGGGCCTCGGCGGCGGCGTCGAAGTCGGAGAAGACCCAGGGGCCGGTGATGACGTAGGGGGTCTGGCCC
The DNA here is from genome assembly GCF_023369555.1 of Actinomyces sp. AC-20-1. Classification (GTDB taxonomy): domain Bacteria; phylum Actinomycetota; class Actinomycetes; order Actinomycetales; family Actinomycetaceae; genus Actinomyces. The sequence goes on from NZ_JACJVC010000009.1 coordinate 51,759, forward strand.
TTGATGAACTCGTTCTCGATGTAGTCGTAGGTGGCGTCGGCAGAGTTGACGTCCCAGATCTCGCGGAGGCTCTTGTAGTACTCGAGACCGTCGGTCATGGTGGTGGCGGTGAGGTCGGGGTTCGCGAGGTCCCCGTCCGGGTAGAGGTGCCATCCCGCGGAGGACAGGACGCAGTAGGCGTAGTAGATCTGGCCCGCGAGGAAGCGGATCGTCCAGCGGTTGGCGGCCTTGTCGTTGTAGGTCCGCGCGAGCTCGATGATCTCCTCCCAGGTCGTGGCCGGCTGGTCCGACCCGGTGAGCTCCTTGAGGAGGGTCTTGTTGTAGAACAGCGCGATGGACTCCGTGGAGACGGGGACCCCGTAGAGCTCGCCCTCGCGCTCGACGATGGAGGTGAAGCTGTCACCGCAGCGAGAGCGGATGCTGCCGGCGTACTCACCCATGGGCCCGGCCAGTGACGAGGAGACCGCCTGGGCGAGGTCGTCGAAGTTGGTCATGTAGACGTCGGGTCCCGTGCCCGCCTCTCCGTCAAGGGACATCCTGTCGACGGCGTCGACCTTGGCCACGATCTCGTAGTCGAGGACGGTGCCGGGGAACTTCGCCTCGAAGGCCTTCTTGAGCGCCTTGCCGTACTCCTCGTACTCGACCCAGATCCTGAGGTGGGCCTCGCCGCTGGCGACGGCCTCCTCCAGGACGTACTCCTGGGTGTCGGCGTCCCAGACCGGGTTGTCGGCACTGCCGGCACCCGCGTGGCTCTCGGGGGAGGAGCAGGCCGCCAGGGCGGCGGTGAGTGCTGTCAGTCCTGCGGCTGTGAGCGCGTGTCGGCGGGACATGGCACAGCTGCTTCGGCGGGGACGCTCGATGCTCATGAGGATCTCACCCTTCTGTCGGCCGGGGCGGCTCCCTCCTTGGAACCGCACTCCCACGACCTGTGATCGATCCCAATCATCGACGCGACCTTACCCTCGTGTCAACCGCTGAATCGATGAGATTTCCCGGACGGACGCCTCTACCGACGAGATCACAGAATGGGACCGTTCACAATACTGGGGCGGCGCAGGGAGGTGATCCCCCTACGCCGCCCCAGCGCCTACCGGGTGCGTCTCACTCCCAGACGGCGGTGACCGGGTCCACCCCGTGGACGGTGGCGTTGGCGTCGATGACCTCCTTGAGCCAGGAGGCCAGGCCCGGCTCGAGCGCGTCGTAGTGCGCGGCGAAGCGCGGGTCGCCGACGTAGCCGCGTGCGAGCAGGACGTGCTTGGCGGGCGTGACGTCGAACCAGGTGAGGCTCGCCCGGTGCTCCTCGGCCAGGGCGTTGGCCCGCTCGCTTCCGGGGAGCACGCCCTCGCGCTTGGCGGCCGCGAGCGCCCGCTCAACCTGCTCGACGCGCGCCCTGGCCGCCGCCCGCTCCTCGGGGCCCTGTGCCGCCTGGCGCTCGGCCGAGGCCTTCCAGTCGTCGGTCTGCCCCCAGCGCTGCTCGGCCTCCGCCTCCCAGGCGGGGTCCCAACCGGTGCCGAGGCTCTCGGCGCGCTGCTCGGGTGTGGTGCTCATACGGGCCTCCTTGTCTGTGAGCTCCTCAACCGCGCGGACCATCCGCTGCAGCCTGGCGATGCGGTCCATCAGGAGCACGTGCTGGCGCTCGAGGTGCTCGAGCGCGCTCGTGCCGGGCTCGTCCAGGAGCTCGCCGATACGGGCGAGCGGCATACCGGTCTCCCGGTAGACGAGGACCTGCTGGAGGCGGGCGACGTCGTCGGGCGAGTAGAGCCGGTATCCGGACCAGGTGCGGCCCGACGGCGTGACGAGTCCGAGCGCGTCCCAGTGGTGGAGGGTGCGCACGGACACCCCGGCGAGGCGCGCCGCCTCGCCGACGGTCAGGTCCTCGCGGGCTCCGGGGGTCTCGCCGTCCTGCACGCGCTCAGCATCCCAGTGGTGTCTCACGGGTGCGAGCCTGGGGCCTGACGCCGCGTGAGGGTCAAGCGGGTGAGTGCTCAGTCCCCGGTGGACCCGCGCACGACGAGCTCGACCGGGACCGTGACCGTCGCCCTCACGCCGTCGTCGATCCCCGCCACGAGTGCGGCGACGAGCTTGCGGCTGATGACGTCGAAGGGCTGACGGACGGTGGTCAGGGGCGGGTGGGTGCGCTGGGCGGGCTCCGAGTCGTCGAAGCCGGCGAGCAGGATGTCCTCGGGCACGCGCAGCCCGCGTGCGCGCAGCTCGTCGAGGACCCCCTCGGCCATGACGTCGCTCGCCGCCCACACGGCGTCGACGCCGTCGGTGCCGTCCAGCAGGTCGGCGGCCAGGGCGCGCCCGCTGCTGCGGGTGTAGTCGCCATGGCGGACGCTGCCGTCGACCAGCCTGTCGCCCACGGCCTCGCGGAAGCCGGCCAGGCGCAGGGTCCCTCCGGGAGAGTCCTCGGGGCCGACGATGGCCACGACACGGCGCGCCCCCCGGTCGACGAGGTGCTGGCCCACGAGCCGGCCGCCCTGGTGCTCGTCCGCGGTGACGTACGCGACCCGTCCCGCGGGGGCGGCGGGCTCACCGCAGTTGACGAAGGGCACGCCCGTGGTGGCCAGGGCCTTGAGGGTGCTCGTGTGGGTGCTGGCGGCGACCACTCCGGCCACCGCCCCGGAGCGGATGAAGTCGAGGGTGCGCTCGGTCTGCCCGCCCCCGCCGGCGAGGAGCAGGACCATCGGCATGCGCCGGGCGGCGAGGCAGTCCGAGACCTGGGAGACGATGACCTCGAAGTTCGGGTCGGAGAAGAAGGCGGCCGGGGAGTCGTCGACGAGGAAGGCGACAGTGTGCCCGCGTCCCGTGCGCAGCTGCCTGGCGGAGGCCGAGGCGACGTAGCCGGTGGACTTGATGGCCTTGAGGACGGCGTCACTGGCGTCCTTCGAGACCCACTTGCCCCCGTTGAGCACCCGCGAGACGGTGCCGCGCGAGACACCGGCGACGCGGGCGACGTCGGAGATCGTGACCCTCTGGGTGGTCCTGGTGACCATGGTGACGACGGCTCCTCCCAGGCTCGCGCACAGCACCGTGCGGGCGGGTGACGTCCCCGCCACGCCATGGTACGGCGCTCACTCCTTGACGGCGGCCCCCGCGAGCGAGGAGACGAGCATCTTCTGGGTCAGGACGAAGAAGATGACGAAGGGGATGGCCACGACCATCGCGCCTGCGGCGAAGCTCGTGAAGAAGTTGTTCTTGTCGGAGACGAAGGACATGAGGCCGAGCGCGATGGTCTGGTTCTCCGGGGAGCGCAGGACCATCTTGGGGAAGATGAAGTCCATCCACGGCTGGGTGAAGCTCGTGATGCCGAGGAACACGAGGATCGGTCTGGCGACGGGCAGGATGATCGTCCAGTAGACGCGCAGGCTCGAGGCCCCGTCCAGGCGCGCGGCCTCGTCGAGGGAGCGGGGGATGTTGTCCATGTAGGACTTCACCATCCAGGTCGTGTAGGGCAGGTTCCCGGCGAGGTAGACGAGCACGAGCCCCCACAGGGTGTCCAGCGCGCCGATGCGCAGCAGCACGACGTAGATGGCCACCATGCCGACGAAGGAGGGGAAGACGTTGAGCACGAGCAGGCTCATGAGGAAGGGCCGCTTGAAGGTGAAGGTGAAGCGGCTGAAGACGTAGGCGCCCATCGAGGCGAGGACCATCGTGCCGGCGGTGGTGAGCAGGGCGATGACGAGCGTGTTGAGGAACCAGCGCGGGTACTGCGTCTGGGTGAAGACGTAGGTGAAGTGCTCGGTGGTCAGGCCCGCGGAGAAGGGCACGACCGGCATGTTGGAGATCGACTGGCCAGGGGTGAAGGCGGCGGCGACCATGTGGACCACGGGCCACAGGACGATGAGCGCGACGAGGCAGAGGAACGTGGTCAGGACGATGGTGTTGACGAGCCTGACCGCGCGCGGGGCGCGCGGCTGCCCGACGACGTGGGCCGTTCGCCCGGTGCTGTGGGCCGCGCCCCCGACGTCGTCGAGGCCGGCGGGTGTGGCGGCCAGGGCCGCGGTGGTCTGCGCCATCAGAGATCGCCCTCCTTGTAGGACCGCGTCTGGCGGAAGTTGTAGATCGCGAAGGGTGCGATGACCATGAAGATCATGATGGCCAGGACGGAGGCGTTCTGGTACTGCTGCAGGTTGACCGTCAGCTTGTAGATCCAGGACACCATGATGTCGGTGCCCCCGGCTCCCGTGGTCACCGAGTCGGAGACGGTCGGGTCACCTCCGGTGAGGAAGAAGATCGCCCCGAAGTTGTTGATGTTGGCCGCGAAGCTCATGATGATGAGCGGCATCGTCTGGTAGAGGATGATCGGCGCCTGGATGCGCCGGAAGATCTGCCAGGACCCCGCTCCGTCGATCTTGGCCGCCTCGATGATGTCCGGCGGGATCGAGGTCATGGTGCCGGTGACGAGCAGCATGAAGTACGGGAACCCGCACCACAGGTTGATGAGGACGACGACGAGCTTCGCCAGCCACGGGTCGCTCAGCCAGGGGATCGGGTCCGAGATGAGGTGCATCGCCTCAAGCGTGCGGTTGACGGTGCCGAAGGCCCCGTTGAGCAGGTTGCGCCACACGAGCAGGGAGACGACGCCCGGGATCGCGTAGGGCAGGATGAAGACCGCCCGGAGGACGGGTGTGATGCGCAGGTGGGAGTTCTGCATGACGACGGCCATCACCATGCCTCCCGCGTAGCAGGTGGCGGTGGCCAGGACGGCCCACACGATGGTCCAGGCGAAGACGCGCACGAGGGCGCCGGTCCAGGCGGCGCTGCCGCCGAACATCCGGTGGAAGTTGTCCAGCCCGACCCAGTCGATGGTGGCGGCGGGCGGGATGTTGGCCGGGGCCGAGTAGTTCGTGAAGGCCACGAGCGCGGAGAACACGAGCGGCACGACGACGAGGAAGACGATGAGCAGGAAGGTCGGGGCGAGGCCGACGATGGGGAAGGCGCGGTTGGCGAGGTCGTTGAGGGGGCTGCGCCGGGCGGCGCCCACGGCCTCGAAGCCGTTGACGTTGACCTCCTTGACGGCCTGGCGCGCGGAGAGCACCGAGACCGCGTACATCGCGAGGAACACGGCGACCACGGCGATGACGGTGATGCCGTCGATGAGCATGAACAGGGAGTTCGGGCGAAGCTTGACGGGCAGGTGCGGGGCCGGGTCGCCGAGGGTGATGAGGTCGGCGATCTTGCCGAGCGTCACGGGCAGGGTGACGAGGAAGAGGACCTCGACCGCGGCGAAGAGCATGCCCTTGGGCCGCTGGCGCAGCACCGTGAGGTGCGCCAGCCCCATGAAGAGGAGGCTGAGGAGCCTCGCGCGCGACGGGTCGACCGTCTGCGGGCGCTCGAGGCGCCCGGTCTCGGTGGTGTCCACGGCTGTTGTCATCGGTGACGTCCCTCGGGAGTCGGGTGGGTGGTGGCCGGTGCCCGTGGGACGGGCCCAGTCGGCCTTCGCCCGCGGGTGCGGGCCGCAGGTCGTGGGGCCGGGGCGCGCGCAGCGCGCCCCGGCGCGGGCTCAGTCGGCCAGGACGGCGTTCTGGGCGGCGGAGAGCTCGCCGGCGACGTCGGCCCCGTCCCAGATGTTGGAGGAGGCGGCGTTGAGCGCGTCCCAGACCTTGGCCATGCGGGCGATCTTGGGCATGGCGAAGGTGTGCTCCATCTGCTGGGAGAAGCCCTCCGTGGCCTCGGACTCGTAGGTGAGCGACGAGGTGGACACGCCCATCATCCCGGTGATGTCCGCGCGCAGCTGCTGCATCTCGGGAGTGGTGAGGAAGGCGGCGAAGGCGGCGGCCTCGGCCGGGTGGTCCGTGTAGGCGGAGACGAACATCGTGCGGACGCCGGCGAAGGTGGTGGCGGGCTCGGAGTCGCCGTCGAGGGCGAACACCGGGGCGACGCCGAAGCTGATGCCGGAGTCGGTGAAGTTCTTGACGTTCCAGGGGCCCGACAGGTGGATGGCGGCGTTGCCGGAGGCGAAGAGGCCGTCAACGGTGTCGGTGGACAGGTCGGCGGCGGCGACGGGCAGGACCTCGCGCAGCCTCTGGAAGCCGGTGAAGCCCTCGACGGCCTCGGGGGCGTTGAGGTTGGGGGCCTGGTCGTCGAGGCCGTCGTCGCCGAAGAGGCGGTTGCCGCCCTTCGTCATGAAGGGGAAGGTGTAGTAGAAGTTGCCGACGTCCATGACGTAGCCGTACTTGCCCGAGTTGGCGGCGTTGAAGTCCCGGGCGAAGGAGATGAGGCCCTCGAAGGTGGTGGGCACCTCGGAGACGAGGTCCTTGTTGTAGTAGAGGGCGTAGGTCTCCGCGGCCACGGGGTAGCCGTAGACCGTGCCGTCGGTCCAGGTGTCGGCGGTGAGCGCGGACTGCGTGACGTTGGCGGCCAGGGAGTCGACGTCGGCGACGGCGAGGACGTGCCCGCCGGTGACGAGGTCGCCGAGGGTGTCGTGGGGGGCGGCGAAGACGTCGGGGCCGTTGCCCGCGGGGCCGTCGAGCGGGATCTGCTTGGAGGCGTCGCCGACCTCGACGTTGACGAACTCGATGGTGATGTTGGGGTGGAGCTCGGTGAACTTCTGGCCGGCCTGCTTGATGAAGTCGTCCGGGCCGAGGAGGGACTCCCACACCTTGAGGGTGATCTCGGTGGAGGTGTCGACCTCCGAGGAGCCGGCGGCTCCCGAGCCGTCGGAGGACGAGCCGCAGGCTGCGAGGGTGGCGGCGACGGCGGTGGTCATGCCGAGGGCGAGGAACTGTCGACGAAGCAGCATTGCTTTCCTTCCGGGGACATACGTCGGGTCACGGCGTTGCGACAACGCCTGTGCACGTTCCCAGTATGAACACGCATCTTCAGCCAAGTCAAGGCGGTACCTGCAGAGGAAAACACCAAATCCTCCCCGTTCACTTGCGAAGACAGTGGTCGACATGCTGTGATCGTTCTCAGCATGCTGGGGACGTCGCAGGACACCCCGTCCGGCAACCACCGCCCCGGCCACCCCTCGGCCGCAGCCCGCCGCCGACGGCCGCAGAGGCCACCGACAGCACTGGCAGCACTGAGACCACCGAGCCCCCTGAAGTGCCCGCAGCACGAAAGCGACACCGACATGACCAGCCACCCGGCCCTCAACGCGACGTCCCCGGCACCGCGCACGACGTCCCCCCGCACCCGCGTGCCCGGCACCCGCGTCCTGTACGGTGCCGACTACAACCCCGAGCAGTGGGAGCCGGATCTCTGGCGCGAGGACGTGCGCCTCATGCGCCAGGCCGGCGTCACCACCGTCAGCCTGGGCATCTGGTCCTGGGTCATGCTCGAGCCGGAGCCGGGCCGTTTCGACTTCACGTGGTTCGACGAGGTCCTCGGTCTTCTCACCGAGGCGGGCATCGACGTCGACCTCGCCACCCCCACGGCAGCGCCCCCGGCCTGGTTCTACCGCCACCACCCCGAGGCCCGCATCATCGAGGCCGATGGCACCGTGCGCCACGGCGGCTCACGTGGCATCTGCTGCCCCCACTCCACCGCCTACGCCGAGGCCGCCGGCCGTGTCACCGAGGCCCTGGCCGCCCACGTCCAGGGCCACCCGGCCGTCACGATGTGGCACGTCCACAACGAGTACGGGGCCCCAGGGGCCGGCTGCCACTGCGAGGCCTCACAGGCCGCCTTCCGCCACTGGCTGCGCGAGCGCTACGGCTCGCTGGCCGGGCTCAACCGCGCCTGGGGCACCGCCTTCTGGGGGCAGGTCTACGGCAGCTGGGAGGAGGTCGGCACCCCGCGGCAGACGGGCACGGCGCTCAACCCCACCTGCGAGCTCGACTTCCAGCGCTTCACCTCCGACTCACTGCTCGCGCGCTTCACCGCCGAGCGCGACGTCATCCGCCGCTACTTCCCCGACACGCCGGTGACGACCAACTTCATGGCCACCAACTGCCCGGCGAACGACTACTGGCGCTGGTCGGAGCAGACGGACCTCGTGTCCACCGACTACTACCTCGAGGCGGACGCTCACGAGGCCCACATCTGGCTCGCCATGGAGTCCGACCTCACCCGCTCACTGGCCGGCGGCCACCCCTGGGTGCTCATGGAGCACGCCGTCTCCGCCGTCTCCTGGCAACCCCACAACCGAGCCAAGATGCCCGGCGAGGAGCGCCGCAACGTGCTGGCCCACCTGGGCCGGGGCGCCGACGGCGTCCTGGCCTTCCAGTGGCGCCAGTCCCGCCGGGGCGCGGAGAAGTTCCACTCCGCGATGGTCCCGCACGCGGGGCCGGACACCCGCGTCTTCCGCGAGGTGTGCGAGGTGGGCGGCGAGCTCGCCCGGCTCAGCGAGGTGCGCGGCAGCGAGGTGCGCGCCCGGGTCGCGCTCCTGTGGGACTGGGCCTCCTTCTGGGCGCAGGACCTCACCTGGCGCCCCAGCGTGCTCATGCGGCACCGCGAGCAGGTGCGCCGTGTCTACGAGTGGCTCTGGGCCCGCGGCACCACCGTCGACTTCGTCCACCCCGAGGGCGACCTGACCCGCTACAGCACGGTCATCGCCCCCGCCTCCTACCTGCTCTCGCACCGGGCCGCCGAGAACATCGGGGCCTTCGTCACCGCGGGTGGCACCTTCGCGGCCCTGCCCTTTAGCGCCGTCGTCGACGACGAGGAGTGCGTCCACGAGGGCGGCGCCCCCGGCCCGCTGCGCGGCGTCCTCGGCCTGCGCGTGGAGGAGGTCCGGCCCGTCCGCGAGGGCGAGAGCGTCCCGCTGCGGCCGGCGACGGGCGCGCAGGGCGGGCCCGTCGCCGCGACCCTGTGGTCCGAGCACCTGCGCCTGGAGGGTGCCGAGGTCCTGTGGGAGGCCGACGGCGGCCCCACCCCCGGCCCGGCCGTCACCCGACACCGGCACGGCGCCGGCCAGGCCGTCTACGTCTCGGTGGTGCTCAGCCCCGAGGACCTGGCCAGGGTCCTGGACCCCGTCCTCGACCTGCCCGTGGAGACGCCCGCGACCGTCGACGGCGAGCGCCCCCGCGGTCTTGAGGCCGTCACCCGGCACGCGGTCGACGGCTCCGGCCGCACCTGGACCGTCCTGGTCAACCACGACGACGCCGACCGGCTCCTGCCCCTGGAGGGCACCGACGCCCTCACCGGGCAGGTCCTCACCGCGAGCGCCCCGACGCTCCTTCCCGCAGGCGGCGCCCTCGTCGTCGCCTCCCGTTCCTGACCCACAGGGAGCCGACGGCGCCGTCGGGCCTCCCACGGGGCGCGCCCGGCCCCGCCACCTGTCCCCGGGCACCCGCGCACGTGACACAAGGAGGTCCCACATGCGCCCGCACCATGTCCTTCGTCGATCACTGACCGCCCTCGGGGCGGTTCTCGCCCTGGCCCTGCCGGTCCTCACTGCCCCAGCGGCCGCCACCACGGCGGCGCCCCAGCCCACCGCCGGCGTCACGGACCCCGGCTTCGAGACCGGGGACGGTTGGGCCGTGGAGGGGGACGCCGCCGCCTACTCGCTCAAGGCCGACGGCGCGCGCAGCGGGAGCCTCAACGGGTCCCTGTGGCGGGCGGAGCCCTTCTCGGCCTCCGTCACGACGGCCGTGACGGGGCTGGAGCCCGGGTGGTGGACGGCGAGGGTCTGGGTGAGGTCCGGCTCCGCGGTACCCGGTCAGAGCCTGGGGGCGACGACCGTGTCGACCCGCGGCTGCGGCCTCGACGGCACCGTGACCGCGCCCTCCAGCGAGGCCGACGACGCCTGGACGCAGGTGGCCGTCTCCATGGAGGTCACCCGTGAGGCCCTCGACGCCGGCACCTGCGCGCTCGTGCTCACCACCGAGGGCGTCCACGGCGGCGAGTGGGCGCGTTTCGACGACGTCACCCTTGAGCCCGGCCGCGCCCAGAGGCTGGTGCGCGGCGCTGACCTGTCCGGCGTGGCCAAGAACGAGGCCCTGGGCCAGGTGTACCGGGGCACTGACGGCCAGGTGGGCGACCCCTACGCGCTCATGGGCTCGACGGGGGCGAACCTGGCCCGCTTCAAGGTGTGGGTCAGCCCCGCCGACGGCTACAACACCGTCGAGCACGTCGTCGCCTCCGCCCAGCGGGCGCAGGCGGCAGGCATGCAGGTGATGATCGACTTCCACTACTCCGACACCTGGACCGACCCCGGCAAGCAGCACATCCCCTCCTCGTGGACGGCAGATGACCCCCAGGCCCTGGCCGCCGAGCTCGCCGCCCACACGACCGACGTGCTCACAGCGCTCAAGGAGGCCGGGGTGGACGTCGCCTACGTCCAGGTCGGCAACGAGATCAACCCGGGCATGCTGTGGCCGCAGGGCCAGACCTGGGACGTCGACCCCTCCGACGCGGTCTCCGTGGCCCAGTGGGACAACCTCGCCGCCTTCCTGCGGGCGGGCACGCAGTCCGTCAGGGACGTCTTCCCCCAGGCCCGCACGATCCTGCACCTGACGAACATCAACAACGGGCTGTCCAGCCTCACCTGGTGGTACGACGAGGTCTTCGCGCGCGGCGTCACGGCTGACGTCCTCGGGCTGTCCTACTACGGGTACTGGCACGGCACCCTGGGCGACCTGCAGACGGTCGCCACGGGCCTCATCGAGCGCTACGGCACGGACGTCCTCGTCGTCGAGACGGCCTACCCCTTCACGCTCGAGGACGACAATCCCACGTGGGAGAACATCGTCGCGAGGCCGGACATGCTCGTGGCCGGCTACCCGGCAACCCCGGAGGGCCAGGCCCAGTGGCTGCGCGACGTCGGCACCGTGGTGGCGGCGCTGCCGGGCGGCCACGGCCTCGGCTTCGTCGCGTGGGAGCCGGCGTGGACGGCCATCGCGGGCAACGGCTGGGACGAGAAGGACCCCGCCTCGGGCAACGCGTGGGAGAACCAGGCGGTCTTCGACTTCCAGGACCGTCTGCTGCCCACGGCCGCCTACGCCTTCGGCGACGACGTGCTCACACCCTCCACCCTGCCGGAACCCGCCGCGCCCACCACGCCGGGCACCCCGGCCCCCGGCAGTGCCGAGGGGACGGCGGCGTCGTCGTCCAGCCCGACGGCCTCGCCGGGTGCCGCCGGCCAGAGCCCGGACCCTGTCGCCGACGGTGGCGCGGCGCCTCGCTCCTCGCTGGCCCGCACCGGGGCGCCCCTCGCGCTGGGCGCCGCAGCGGCTGCGCTGCTCACGGTGGGCACGCTCCTGGAACGACGCAGGCGCTGAGGGGGCGGGCCGGTCGCGCAGGGCTCTGGGCGACCGGCCCGCCTCAGTCCAGTCCCGGCAGCCCGGCCACCTCGCGCGGCTGGTCGCCCAGCCGCCGCACGCCGTGCAGGTACCACAGGGCCACGCACCAGACGAACAGGACGAGGGCCGCCTGGGCCGGGCGCGACCAGCCGACGTCGGGCAGCACCAGCACGGCCACGCCCGCCGCCACGCACTCGGCCGTGTTGAACAGGACGTCGTAGATGGAGAAGGCGCGCCCGCGGTAGGCGTCGGCGGTGTCCGACTGGACGATGGTGTCGACGGCGATCTTCGCGCCCTGGACACCGGCACCGAAGATGAGGAGCCCCACCGTCATGGCCGCCTGCGCGTGGGAGGCGACGAGCACGAGCTGGCCGAGGCTCCCGCCCAGCAGGCACATGACGATCCAGGTGGAGGGGGCGACCCTCTCGTGGGCCAGGGGGGTGAGCACGATGGACAGGCCGTGCCCGGCGATCATGGCGCCCATGAGCGTGCCGAAGAGGGCGAGGCCGAGGTCCGCGTCCTCGGGGGCGGCCAGGAGGTTGCGGGAGGTGAGGATGATGGTGATGAGCTGCATGCCGTAGACGAAGCGGTGCAGCGCCATGGTGCTCAGGGCCAGCCCGGGGGTGCCGCGGCGGCGCAGGTAGCGCACGGCGTCGGCGAGCTCGCAGACGGTGGCGGCCAGTGCCCGGGCGGTGCCCTCGGACGTGGGGTGCTCGGGGCCGAGCTCGCCCGCGCCCAGGCGTGTGACGACTGCGGCTGCGAGCACGTAGAGGACGACGGCGCTCACGAGGCTCGCGGCGTCCTGGACGGACCCGGCCGGAAGCAGCAGGCGAAGGATGATGCCGATGACGGCACCGGTCGCCGTCGCCGCGCCCCCCAGGGTGGGCACGAGGGAGTTGGCCACGAGCAGGCGCCGGTGGTCGATGACCTGCGGCAGGCCGGCGGACAGCACGGACAGCAGGAAGCGGTTGATGCCGAGGGCGACGAGGACGAGCACGTAGACGGCCGCCCCGGTGCCGGCGGCGTGGAGCACGAGGGCGGTCAGGGCGATGAGGCCGGCGCGCAGGAGGTTGCCCCACAGCAGGGTCTGGCGGCGGCGCCACCGGTCGATGAAGGGGCCGGTGAAGGGGCCGACGAGGGAGAAGGGCAGGAGCATGACGACGAGGGCGGAGGCGACCCCGGCCGCTGTCGTCATGTTCTGGGGCTGGAAGAAGAAGAGGGTGGCCAGGCCCGCCTGGACCATGCCGTCGCCGGTCTGGGAGACCAGGCGCACACCCAGCAGGGTGCGGAAGGCGGGGACGGTGGCGAGGTCCTTGAGGTCGTCGGTCAACCGCATGACCCCAGCCTCTCGCACCCGGCGGCGCTCGGGCGAGCCGGCGCCGTCGGGAGCGTGGCACCACCCCGGCTAGGATCCGCGTCATGAGCCCCACGACCACCAAGCGCGTCCGACTCACCGCGGAGGAGCGGCGCGAGCAGATCGTCGAGGCCGCCACCGAGCTCGTCGCCCGCAAGGGCTTCAACGGCCTGGCCCTGCAGGAGGTCGCCGACGCCGTCGGCATCACCCAGGCGGGGCTGCTGCACTACATCGGCACGAAGGACGGCCTGCTCACCCTTCTGCTGTCGGACCGCTACGACCGTCAGGGCACCCCGCAGGACTTCATCGACTCCGGCGACCGGGCCGCCACGCACCCGGACGGCATGAGCCTGCCCGCCTACCTGCGCTACCTCGTGGCCTACAACGAGGCCCGGCCCGCGCTCATGGGCCTGTACATGACGCTCGGCGCCGAGTGCGCCAACGACCCCGACCACCCGGCCTACGAGCGCTTCATCGACCGCCCCGACGCCGTGTGGGAGTACTACTCGCAGTTCACCTGGCGCCTGCCCCCCGAGGTCGAGGCCGACGGCGGCTGGGCGAGTATGCGGCCGTTGGTGGAGCTGGCGATCCAGGCCATGGACGGCGCGCAGACGCGCTTCTTCCGCCGTCCCACCGTGTCCCTCGCCGACCTGTGGGCGGCGTGGGAGGCCATCCTCTTCCCCTCCCCCACCTGGGACGGCTACCGCTGAGGGGCGGCTGGGAGATCCCGGCCGGGAGGCGGCCGGTGCGGCCCTGGCGCGCCGCGCCTATAGTCCCGCTATGCGAGTGGCTGTGCCGGCGCGTCCAGGGAGCCCTACCCGGGCCGGAAGGCCACCAGCCCGGCCCGAGGTCCTGCCCGCGGTGCTGGCCGCGCTGCTGCTCCTGGCCCTCGTCCCCACCGCGCTGACGGCCTGCGCGCCCGGCCCCGCGTGGACCCGGCTCGACCCCGCCGCCGCACCGGTCTCCAACCCGCTCAAGGGGCTGCTGCCCTACGCCCCCGAGGACCCCGCGCAGGCGCCCACCTGGTCCGGTACGGCCCTGCCGGTGACGATGGAGTGGGTGTCCCTGCCGGTGTCCGACGTCGTGACCGGCCCCGGCACCTACGACTGGGACGCCCTGGAGGAGCACCTGGGGGCCGTTGCCGCGCGCGGTCACCAGGTGGTGCTGCGCTTCTACACCGACTTCCCGGGACGGCCCAGCGGCCTGCCCGGCTACCTGCTCGACCAGGGCGTCGAGACCCGTCCCTACACGGTGCACGGCAACGGCGGGACCGGCGCCTCCGTCAGCCCCGACTACGACGACCCGCGGGTCATGGACATGCTCACCGGCCTCATCCGAGCCCTCGGCTCCGCCTACGACGGCGACCCGCGGGTGGGCTTCATCACCCAGGGCCTCGTGGGCTTCTGGGGGGAGGGGCACACCTGGCCCTTCGACGGGCAGGTGTCGGCGGACAACCCGGCGGGCGAGGACTGGATGCCCTCCCGGGACCACCAGGCCCTGCTGCTCCTGGCCTGGGACGAGGCCTTCGACACCACCCCCACCCAGGTGCGCTACCCCACGGCCCTGACCACCGCCCACGACCTGGGCTACCACGACGACTCCTTCGGCTACGCCACCCTGCCCGAGCAGGACTGGCACTTCTGGAGCCTCATGAGCGCCCAGGGGCCGACGGCGACCGGGGCGTGGCGCACCCGTCCCATGGGCGGCGAGATCTACCCGCCGCTCCAGTCCTGCGTCTTCGACGGCCCCGGGCGCTGCGAGCGGCAGGTGGGGCTGGCCGCCCAGGACCTCACCGAGGCGGTCGGGCTCACCCACGCGACCTGGCTGCTGGCCGAGGAGGTCTTCGACCCGGGTCTCACGGGGCCGGCCCGCGAGCGCGCCCTGGCGCTCAACGCGCGGATGGGCTACACGCTGACGGCGACGCGCTGGCGCCACGAGGCCGGGACCTCGGCGCTGGGCGTCGAGGTGTCCAACACCGGCGTCGCCCCCTTCTCCTACGACTGGGACCTGGAGGTCGTCGCGGTGGATGGGAGCGGCCGGGTGCTGGCCAGGACGGTGCTCGACGGCGACCTGCGCGCCCTCCTGCCCGGGCGGACCTCGCTGTGGACGGGGGCCCTGGACCCGCCGAGCGGGACGACGAGCCTGCTGCTGCGGGTCGTCAACCCGCTCGAGGGCGGGGCGGCGCTGCGCTTCGCCAACGCCGGGCAGGACACGGTGCTGCCGGGCTACCTCACCCTGGGTCCTCCGAGCGGCTGAGGCGGTCCGCCGTCGTCGGCCCCCCGGGGTGGGCGGGCGACGGCGGACCGGCCAGCTGCTCGGGCGGAGGGCCTCAGGCGAGGAGCTCGGCGGGCACCTCGAAGGTGGAGAAGGAGTCGGCCGGGAGGGTCGCCTCGATGATCTTGCCGTTGGCGGCGAAGGAGATCGGCATGGGCACCGACATGTCGTTCTGGGCGGCGATGACGACGCTGCCGTCCGGGTTGACGAAGGACAGGATGTTCTCGTAGCCCGTGTAGGACAGGGTCTTGACGAAGCGCGCGCCCTTCTGCACGAAGTGGGACAGGTGCTTGAACACGTAGTACTCGTGGTTGAACCGGTACTCGCTGGTGCCCGGGTCCACGGTGACGAAGGAGTTCTGGCTCCACCCCCAGCGTGAGACGCCGCCCTCGTCGAGGCAGAGGTTCCAGTAGTCGTAGACGTTGGCGCCGTTGTTGAAGTAGTGGCGCATCATGCCCCAGGCGTAGCGGGCGTAGCGCCAGTCGTTCTTGCCGTCGCCGCACTCCTGCTCGGACTGGTAGATCTTGAGCTCGGGGTGGCGCCAGTGGATCTTGGCGACCGCGCCCTTGCCGGCCCACTGGAAGCCGACACCGCCGATGCGCCCGCCGATCTCCTCGTCCGCCAGGACCTCCTCGACCAGGCGCTCGTCGGCGCGCTCCATGGTGCCGAAGAAGACCTCGACGCCGCGGGCCTCCATCTGGGGCACGAGGTGGCGCAGGAAGCGGGCCAGGCCCGCCGGGGTCCAGGTGCAGGAGGGGAAGACCTGGTCGGAGTTGAACTCGTTCTGCGGCATCACCATGGAGATGTCGATGCCGCGCTCGGCGTAGGCGTCGATGAACTTGCCGAAGTAGCGGGCGTAGGCGTCCAGGTGCTCGTCGTCGAGGATGAAGCCGTCCGTGCCCTCGGGGATGGCGCGGTCCGGGGTGAGGCCGTTGTCGTACTTGGTCTGCTGGGCCATGGGGGAGGGCACGCCGCAGGCGTAGTGGTTGTTGGTCTTCATCCAGGTGGGCGGGCACCACGGGGAGGCCCAGAGCCTGAGGTCGGCCCGCACGGCCTGGGCGGCCTTGATGAAGGGCACGAGGGTCTTCTCGTCATGCTCGATGGAGAAGTCCCTCAGCTCGAGGTCGCCGGGGGTCTCGTCGTAGGAGTACCAGTCGACGGAGAAGTCGTTGGCGCCCACGGGCATGCGGCACACGGAGGCGTTGGCGCCCTCGGGGGAGAAGATCTCCGTCATGATGTCGGCGCGCTCGGCCTCGGTCAGGCGCGACAGGGAGGTCCAGCCGAGCTCGTTGAAGCAGACACCGAAGCCGTCGACCTCCTGCAGGGGCGCGTCGGTCTGGAGCAGGGCCTCGGGGAAGACGTCCATGTCGCGGACGGTGACGCCCTCCTGCTTCTGCCAGGGGGCGGTCTCGGTGGTGACGATCCAGGTGGGGGTGGCGGTCATGGGGGCTCCTGTGTGGTGCGTCGGTGCGGTGCTCTGGTGGTGCGGGTGGTGGGTGGCGACGGCGGTGCGGGGCCCGGGTGCGGGCGGCGCGCTGCCGTCGGGCAGGGGTCTCAGGCCCGGGTGCCCTCGAGGACGAGGACGCCCCAGGCGGGGACAGTGACGGCCTGGCCGGCGGCGAGCGCGGTGCCCACCGGAGCGGTGGTGCCCAGGACGTCGGTGCCGGCCACCGGGAGGGTGAGCTCGACGTCGTCCTTGGAGTAGTTGAGGAGGTAGGCCAGGGGGTTGCCGGCGGCGTTGACGCCCTTGCGCACGGTGATGGTGCCGGCGAGCCCACCGGCCCAGTCGGTGACGCCGGCCCGGTCGGCCACGAGGGCGAGGACGGCGCGCACGACCTCGGCCGAGGCCCAGGCGCCCAGGTGGGTGATGGCGCCGGAGCCGACCGTGCGGGTGGCGATGGCGGGGCCGGACCAGGCGTGGTGGTCGTAGGTGGCCAGGACCTCGACGTCGGAGCCGGTCTCAGGGGCCTCGGCGGGGGTGAGGAGCTCGAGGAAGTGGCTGAGGCTCAGGTCGGCGTCCTGGCCCAGGTGCTCGGCGAGGGCGCCGGAGGGGGCCAGGCGCACGCCGTCGGGCCTGGTGAACTGGTCGGTGCCCAGACCCAGCAGGCCGGACAGGCCGTGGGGCTGGCGGTCCGTCCACACCTGGACGTTCTCGTCGGCGACGGCGGTGCGGAAGGTGGTGACGAGGTGGCCGCCGCCGGTGGCGTAGGCGCGCAGGGTGTCGATGGTGGTCTGCGGGGCCGCGTAGAGGGCGGGGGTGATGAGGACGTCGTAGCGTTCCAGGCGCTCGAGCGGGGCGTCGGCGGGGACGATGTCGGCCTCGAGGTTGAGCTCGAAGAGGGCGTCGTAGACCCAGCGGAAGACGTCGTTGTAGTTGACGCCGCCGCCGGTGTACTTGCGGGGGAAGCCGCTGGCGATGGAGAACCACTCCAGGGCCGTGCAGGCCTCGTTGGAGACCATGACGGCGATCCTGTTGGTCTTGGTCAGCCCTGCCAGGCTGGCGGCGTGCTCCTTCATCTCCCGGCCCAGGACACCGGCCTCGAGGTAGGTGGGGTTGGCGGAGTAGTCCTGGGAGAGCAGACCCTTCCAGTAGGTCTCGAAGGAGTTGTGGATGGAGCCCCAGTGCCAGTACATGACGCCGCAGGCGCCGGAGGCCAGGTGGGAGTAGCCCTGCAGGCGCAGCTGGCCGGGGTAGGGCAGCCAGCCCATCTGGCCCTGGGCCTGGGTCTCGAGGACGAGGTAGGGGGCGCCGTCCTTGAGGGAGCGGTTGATGTCGCCGCCGAAGGCGATCTCCTTGCCGGTGAGCTGGTCCTCACCAGGGTGGTAGATGTCGACGCCGGCCAGGGTGACGGCCTGGGCGGCCTTGAAGTGGTCGACGGCGGGCTGGATGCCGAAGGAGTGGCCGCGCCACTCGTAGTCGAAGTTCTGGGTGACGAACTGGTCCTCGCGGCGGTAGTCGTCGACGATGGCGCGCTGCCAGGTGAGGAAGTCGGTGACGAGGCTGCGGCGGAACTCGTCGAAGGCGGCACCCAGTGAGCCGTTGACGGTGAGGCTGACGTCCGGGAACTCCTCCCAGGTGTTGACGCGGTTGGCCCAGTAGTTGAGGCCGTAGGCGGCGTTGAGGGCGTCGAGGTCGCCGTTGAAGCGGGCCTTGAGCGAGTCGACGAAGGCGCGCTGGATGCCGGCGTTGTAGGCGTCGTAGTACTTGGTCTCGTTGTCGAGCTGGAAGCCGATGACGTTCGGGCGCGGCGCGGTGTGCTCGACGAGGGCGCGGATGGCCTGCTCGCCGTAGTAGCGGTAGGCGGGGGCCGTGATGTCCATGTTCTGTCGGGGCCCGTACTGGTTGAGCTGGCCGGAGGCGGCCACGCCCATGACCTCGGGGTGGCGGGCGGCGAGCCAGGTGGGCACGGCGGCGGTGGGGGTGCCGATGATGACGTCGAGGCCGTGGGCCTGGGCGGCGTCGATGGCGCGGTCGATGTGGTGCCAGTCGAAGACGCCGGGGGCGGGGTTCCAGGTGCCCCAGGTGAACTCGGCGATGCGGATGGTGGTGAAGCCGGCGTCGACCATCATCCGCATGTCGCGCTCGAGGCGGTCCTCGCCCGCGGAGGCGGGGGTGTACTCGTCGTAGTAGGCGGCCCCGAACACGAGGCGCTGCGTCTGCTCTGTCATCGTTGACCTCCTACGGCGTCCTCGCCACGTATCTAGTATTTACTAGATAGTAGGGCATGGGTGGGCGCAGGGGAAGGGGCAGCGACGGGCACGTCGTCGCGCAGCGCGCTGCCCCGCCCCCTGTCGGTCGGGGGCGGGGCAGCCTGGGCGAGCAGTGGCGAGGCGGGTCTCAGGCCTTGGCCGGGATGGCGCGTGCGGAGATGACGCCCTCGATGGTGCTCAGCTCCTCCAGGACGCGGCCGTCCACCGCCCCGTCGATGTCAACGAGCGTCACCGCGATCTCACCGCGCGAGCGGTTGAGGAGGTTGGCGATGTTGTGGCCCGCCTGGGCGACGATGGTCGAGACCTGACCGACCATGTTCGGCACGTTGCGGTTGACGATGACGAGGCGGTGCGTGCCCGGCTCGCGGGTCATGACGGCCTCGGGGAAGTTGACCGAGTTGCGCACCTGCCCGTCCTCGAGGAAGCCGCGCAGCTCGTCGACGGCCATGACCGCGCAGTTGCGCTCCGCCTCCTTCGTCGAGGCCCCCAGGTGCGGCAGCGAGATGCACTTGGGGTGCTTGTGCACCGCCGTCGACGGGAAGTCGCAGACGTAGCCGCGCAGGTAGCCCTGGTCCAGGGCGGAGACGACGGCGGCCTCGTCGACGATCTCGGCACGGGCGAAGTTCAGGATGACGGCGGAGTGCTTCATCATCGCCAGGTGCTGGGTGGACACGAGGCCGCGGGTCGCCTCGATGAGGGGCACGTGGACGGTGAGGATGTCCGCCTGGGTGAAGACGTCCTCGATGGTGCGGGCGCGCTCGACCTCCGAGGACAGGTTCCAGGCGTGGTCGACGCTGATCGCCGGGTCGAAGCCGATGACCTTGAGGCCCAGGCCCAGGGCGGCGTTGGCGACCTGGACGCCGATGGCTCCCAGGCCGATGACGCCGAGGGTCTTGCCGGGCAGCTCGAAGCCGACGAACTGCTTCTTTCCGGCCTCGACGGCTCTGGAGATGGCGGCGTCGTCGCCCTCGAGCTCGTGGGCGAAGCGGGCCGCAGGGATGAGGTTGCGCGAGGCGATGAACAGGCCGGCGAGGACGAGCTCCTTGACGGCGTTGGCGTTGGCGCCGGGGGTGTTGAAGACCGGCACGCCGCGCTCGGTCATGGCGGCCACGGGGATGTTGTTCGTGCCGGCGCCGGCACGGGCGATGGCGAGGACGGTGTCCGGGACCGGGGTGTCGTGCAGCTTGGCGGAGCGCACGAGCAGGGCGTCCGGCGAGGCGACGGCCTCACCGACCTCGTAGACCTCGGCGGGGAATCGGGTCAGGCCGGAGCCCGAGATAGCGTTGAGGGTCCTGACGCGGAACTGCTTGGTCACGGTGTGTCCTTCCGTCGGTGACGCGGGTCAGGCGCGGGTGCGCTCGAACTCGGCCATGTAGTCGATGAGGGCGCTCACGCCGTCGTCGGTCATGGCGTTGTAGAGGGAGGCCCTCATGCCGCCGACGCTGCGGTGGCCCTTGAGGTTGGTCAGGCCCGCGGCCTCGGCGCCGGCGAGGAAGTCGGCGTCCAGGGCGGGGTCGGCGAGGGTGAAGGGGATGTTCATGGCGGAGCGCGAGCGCTTCTCGACCGGGTTGGCGTAGAAGCCGGAGGAGTCGATGGCGTCGTAGAGGCGCTGCGCCTTGGCGTCGTTGCGCTCGCCCATGGCGGCCAGGCCGCCCTCATCCTCGATCCAGTGCAGGATGAGGCCCAGCAGGTAGATGGAGAAGGTGGGCGGGGTGTTGAGCATCGAGTCGTTGTCCGCCATCACCTGCCAGTCCCAGATGGCGGGGACGTCGGCGCGGGCGCGGCCGAGCAGGTCCTTGCGGATGAGGGAGATGTCCATGCCGGCGGGGCCGAGGTTCTTCTGGGCGCCACCGAAGACGACGCCGAAGGAGTCGACGTCGAGGGGGCGCGAGAGGTACATGGAGGACATGTCGGCGACGACGGGCACGCCGGCGGCCTCCTCGGTGGGCACGTAGGGCATGGTGACGCCGCCGATGGTCTCGTTGGCGCAGTAGTAGAGGTAGCGGGCGCCCTCGGGGACGGTGAAGGAGCCGGCGTCGGGGGTGGTGGTGTAGGAGGAGGCGGCCTCGTCGGCGACGACGACGGCGTTGACGCCCTGGCGCCGGGCCTCCTTGATGGCCTTGGTGGACCACTGGCCGGTGTTGAGGAAGGCGGCGGTGTCCCCGCGCTGGGTGAGGTTGCCGGGGATGGCGGAGAACTGGCCGGTGGCGCCGCCGGCGAGGAAGAGGACGGCGTAGTCGTCGCTCGCGCCGGTCAGGCGGCGGATGGTGGCCTCGGCGTCGGCGGCGCAGGCGGTGAAGTCCTTGCCGCGGTGGGAGACCTCGAGCACGGACATCCCGGAGGACCGCCAGTCGGTGAGCTCGGACGCCGCCCGCTCGAGGACGGCGAGGGGAAGCTGAGCGGGACCGGCGGAGAAGTTGTGCACGCGCATGGGGGCAGGTTAGCCGGGGCCGGGGCGCGGGTGCACCGGCGTCCCAGCCTGAGGCAGGTGCCGAGTCTGCGTTTGACCGCTCAGAGAACCTGCACATCACCGCCCAGCCGCCGGCCTACCGCGAGGTGGCCACCGGGGGCGGGTAGTGGGCCGCAGCCTGCGCCTTGACCGAGCGCACGAGGTCGATGACGACGAGCACCGCCATGGCGAGGAAGGCGATGAGGGACACGATGATGAGCGGAGTGACGAGGGCGCCGGCGGACTCCCGCCACGGGGAGTAGTGCTCCGGGGTGCTGCCCGTGTCGAGGAGCAGGAAGGAGGCGGTCAGGAAGGCGAGCAGGTACACCGAGTAGGCCAGCGGGATCCACGGTGCCACAGGACGATCGGGCGCCTTGGAGCGGGCGATGTGGAACATGGTGGCGACGACGACGTGCGCCACGGCCTGGCAGGGGGCGAGAGCGAGGATGTAGAAGAACAACCCCCAGCCGGTCTGCTGGTCCGCCGCCATGGCCACGACCCCGGCCACCGGCACGAGGAGGACCGACACCCACCCGATGACAGTGGCTGTGGTGCGGTCCGCGTTCGGGCGGGAGCGGGTGAGCGCGTACCCGTGCCCAGCAGGACCAGGGGACAGGGGTGCGTGGCTCATGACGGCACTGTAACGATGCTGTGCCTCCCCGGTGCGTCTGCTCGGGTGGGGCGCTCTCCCCGCCCCGGCACCGTCGGAGCCCGCCGGGCACGCTACATGCGGGCGCCGCAGCCGGAGCAGAAGGTGGCGTCCTCGGTCTCAAGGAACCCGCAGGACCGGCACCGGACGCGGATCTGCGGTGCGGCCCCAGCGCGCGCCCCGAGGTCGGTGCCCAGTCCTGCCAGGCCGGGGACCTCCTCGAGGCGCTGCTGGTCCTGGGCTCCCTGGGAGCGGTTCCAGGGCTCGGCGTCGCGGGCCTCGCCCTGAGGGGACAGGATGACGCCTGCGCCGGCGAGCCCCTTGCGCCCCAGGCTCTGCAGTGACTTGCCGGCGACACTGACGAGGATCCCGATGAAGGCGACGGGGAAGAGCGTGAACCCGCGCTGGACCTGGGAGGAGATCTGGCCCGGGTGGGAGCCCAGGGAGCCGAGTCCCAGGAACATCGTGAGGAAGACGGCGAGGAAGGCGAGCAGGCCCACGACCTGCAGCACGCCACCGCCGTAGTAGGCCCACTTGCGCCACGGCTGGATGTCGTACTGACGCGGCCGACCACCGTTACCGGTGTAGGGGGAGTGCGTGTACCCGGTGCTCATGGGACTTCCGTTCGCAGGTGCGGGCCTGAGCCCGCGGTTCAGGGACGTTCGATGGTATGCCGACCACTGGCGCCCGCACGTCCCCCGGGCCGGGGAGCAGTACCCGGGGACGACGCTGTTCAGCGTCGGCTCGACAGGCCTCGGTGCCGTCGCAGGGGAGGCTCGCACGCTCATGTGACAGTTGTGACGGAAAACAGGTCGTAGCCGACGGTGCTGCCCACTCCCCTGTGCCTCGTCGGCACCCACGCACATGGGAGCCACGAAGCTAAGGACTTTTCCGCAGAATCTCGCCAACGAAGCCCTCTGAGCGTGCCACGCGCACAACCAGGACCTCGCACTGTCCCCCTGACACTGGGTCACGGCACCTTAGTCAGTACTCTCAACCTGCTGCAAACTGGCTCTTCCTCCGCTCAGCCGACAACGAGCACCACGACGCCCCTCAACCTCCACGGTTACCGGGGTCAGTCATCGCGGCGTGGGACCGCCCCGCGCGCGGCGAGAGCACGGCTCACGCTGGAACGCCCCCGCCACATGGAACAAAAGCCGACCTGCGGGCGTCGTGGTGTCGATCTCCTCAGTCAAGGAGCGAGGCTCAACACCACGCTCACCAAGTTTCTAGACAACGTCGATGGTGCGGCAGAGCCGGTCCAGCCTCCATGCCACCAGCACGTCACCTGCTGTCACGTAGTCCAGCACCGCGTCGTACCCAGTGCGCGACGCCCGCACCCCGACGTATGATCGCTGAAGACCCGCTCACACCCTGCCGCACGTAGCACGTCTACCTGCGACTCAGGGCCCTGATCGGCAGTCGACATCCGCGTGTACCCGATCACGCTCACCGCGAGCTTCCCCGGTCCCAGACCGGCGGCTCCGTCCCGTCCTCAGGCCGGTAGGGGCGCTGGGCGAGCCGACGCTCGACCTGCACACCCAAGTACCGTCGGGGTCACCGCGCGGCCTTACCCAGAAGAGCGGTCGTCGTGCGCCAAGACAGCCGCCGACCGCGGCCGCGCTATGCCCTCAAACACCGGCACGAGCGTTGCCGGAACGACGCCACAGGCCCCGATGTCTGGACGGCTCAGCTCCGAGGCCATGTTCCACTCCTTGTCGTCGACCAAGCCGAAGTCGAGCGTGTAGCGCGACTGCTGGGCGACGTACTCCATGAACACCTTGGACGTGCGACCGTTGCCCTCGCGGAAGGGGTGCGCCTGGTTCAGGTGAGCGAATACCGCGGCCGCGGCGCGGCCGAACTCAACTCGGTCAAGACTCGCCCATTCGGTGTGCTCGACGAGCCGCTGCACGTCGGCCAGGTAGCGGTCGATCTCACCAGCCTTGACGTCGGCAAAGCCGCGCACGCGTCCAACCTTCGTCATGTTCAGAGTGCGGTACTCGCCCGCCCACTCGTACACGTCCTGGAACAGGTATTGGTGGATGGCACGGACGTGCGTGGCGTCGTAGGTGCGAGCCATGATCGAGGGGTCCATGTAGAGCTGCTTCTGGCGCAGCGCCGTGGCCCCGTACTCGAACACCCGCAACGCCGGGGATCGCGAATGTCCTGAATGTTGCGCATCGTTGCGTCATCCGGGGGTGGGTAGAAGTACGACTCCCAGGTACCGAACGTCGCCACGACAACTCAACGAACGATAGCCGCCGGCGCGGCCCGTCGGGCCGCCTCACGCACCCGGCGCAGGTACTCGGTCTCGTCAATCGCCCCGCGGACCTCATCAGTCAGGTTCTCCACGTCCTCACGGTTCGGCTCCCAGCCTTCGTGCCACGCGGCTGCAAGCGCCTGCAGGACGACGTAGCGCTGCGCCCCGTCGAGTTGTACGAACAGCTCGGGCCAACGGTCCTCGACATCGAACTTCTTAGACATGGCGACTCCTCTCAGCGCTCCCTCAATTCTGCTGAGGCGCCCGAAAACGACCTATAGGTAATTTCTGTCGGATTTCTTTATAGACCAGAGTTTCGGACGGCCATCACACGGCGTGCCGATCCCACATGCCAAACACTCGGCGACCGCCCTCACGTAGAGTCGGCTACCCCTCCCCGACGATCTCCTTGACCAGGGTGCCTCAATCTCCATACATGTGGAGCCGGCACCTCGACGTCGTCGCCGACGACGGCGACCCGGCCTCAACCTCCACGCACGTGGAGCCGGCGCGGCAAGCGGCTGGTCGCTAGGCACGGCCTCCCCTCAACCTCCACGCACGTGGAGCCGGCTGGTCGAGGTCGGTGCCCACGATGTAGCTCTCGCCTCAACCTCCACGCACGTGGAGCCGGCACTTGCAATCGTTGAGATAGCGCGGCCTCTATCTCAGTTTCGACCGCAGAGCATTCACTGCCAACCCATCCGCACCGACGGGCACCATCCACATGCGGTCGATGATGAGCGGGCCTGGAACCTCCCGATCGAAGACTACCGACACATGCCTGCGGTCGGTCAGACCGTCCGCATCTGGGCCCACACTCGCACAGGACTCCGTGTGCGCACCGATCCAGTCGATCTGTGCCCCACGACCATCGGCGAACGACGCAAGCGTCGAGAGAACGTCCTCGTCACTCAAGGCGGTCGGCAGTAGTGTCGTCCACCCCATCGATGAGCCCACTGCCGACCTGATGACCAGGGGAAGCGAGGCGAGGGAACGCGGCTCAGTCGGCCTCGCCGTCACCACCCCCGACCGCGTCGCGAGAGGCACCACCCGTCTCGGACCACTGTCTCGGACCAGCACGCCGCGCAGCACGGGAGTCTCGCGACGTCCTGCGGTACCGAACAGCGGCAGCGCCCAGGAGACATTCTCAAGACCACCGATCAGCTGATCGACGACGATCGGTGCCTCCTCATCGATCAGTGCCACGTCGAGGTCCTCGCCGGCCGGGAACCGGAACAGCACTGCTCCCTCGAGGAGCTGCCGTGGCGGGAGCACCGGGCCAGCAGTCCTCAACTTGTCGTCGACGAGCCGGTACCGGGCGACCGGACGCACATCGAGGGCCGGATGCGTCCCCGTCACGCGGCTGCGCCTTCGCTGCTCCTCACGCATGTCGAGCGCAGCGAGGAGCTCCGGCGTCGCCACGCGCATCTCGATGCTCCCGAGCTCGTCCGGGACCCAGAGTGAGCTCGCCCCTGGCACCTGGGCCCGCCCGGCGACGACGTCGAGAATCACGGGAGAGGTCGGACGCCCGAGGTACTCGACTCTCCGGGCCAGCAGATCGAGCTCCGCAAGATCGATGGCACCAGTCTCGTCCTCATAGACCCACCTGACCACGTCATCGGGCCCGGTACCGACCGGGACACCGCGCTCAGGATCCTTCTGGGCCTTCTGTCCGAACCGCTCCCGGGCGTCGATGATTCCGACCGCCGTACCGGCGGCGTTGACCTTGAGCTCATTGTTCACCGGCACCCACCGGCTGAATCCGGTGTCACGATGTCCTTCCTGCGGTGCACTGACCTCGGGCGCCCGCAACGAGAAGAAGTGCTCCGCAGTCGCAACTCCCACCCCCTCGCGGTGGGCAGCCGCAAGAAACGCGGCCGCGAGCCGCGCCGGCGCCGGCGGCCACTCGGGCGCGTTCCCGGCACCGTGAGCATTGAACTCCCCGAGAGGGAAGCGCGCCGTCACGGTGAAGACCTGCATCAGTGGTCTTCCTCGTGCTCCAGCTCAACCTTGCCGTCGATGAGGCCGATGACCCTGCCGAGCGGGGAGCTGGCGGAGACGGTCACCACCCGCGGCCCGTTCCAACCCACCTCGGCACCGAGCTCGCGAACCAGGTCGATGAGATCGGCGACAGTCGGTAGCTCCAGTGCCTCAGAAGACACGCCGTGCCGTTCCACAGCCACTTCGAGACCGGGCTCGATGAGCCTCAGCTCGGTGCCGGCCCGGAAGGCCAGGTTCTGGTGCAGAAGCAGGTACAGCAGGAGGGTGAGAGCAGTGACCAGTGCACGGGCTGTCGTCGTCTCCTCGAAGCGGAAGGTCCGCAGGCCGGTGAAGGAGAGGAAGGCGTGGCTCTCGATGGCGCGGTAGGTGAGATCCGACGGCGTTGGCCGCTTCGGGTCTGCCTCTCTTGAGATCCGCGTCGGCGGGATGGAGCCAAGCCCGAGGGTGGACAGCTTCTGTCCCGCGACCTTCTGGTCGGCCTTGACGGCCGCGAAGAGCGCATCGACCTTCGCAGCCATCCGCCGTCGTTCGACAACTCCGAGTGCGATGAACTCCGCGGTGAAGAGCCGTGCCGACCTCGACTCCGCCGGGTTCATGACGTAGTGGCCCAGGTACGTGTCCTTCACCTGCGCGAGGTCGGCGTCCGCTCCTGCCTTGACCCCACGCTTGCCTTTCGCCGCCTCGTCGACCGCAGCCTGTGACCTCTTGGTGTGCGAGTGCCACCAGCCGAAGGGGATCGCTGTCGGGAAGCCCGTGAGGAGCGCATCGGGGTGGGAGCGCGTCGCCTGCTGGATGTCGTCGAAGGCGACCCCGGCCTCGCGGAGCTCGTCGCGGCACAGGCGCCATGTCGCGTCCGCCTGCCGGTGCGACAGCTCGACGGACGTGGTCAGCACGTTCCCGTCGTCGTCGACGAGGGTGACCAGTGGGAAGCCGAGAATGTCGGCGAGAGCGCGGTCCCCATAGGTTCCGGCGAGCAGGGCCTCACACCGCGAGGCGACGCTGCCCCACGTGTCGAGCGTCGCTGCGGGCTCGCCGTCGGCGGAGGCGAAGACGCCAACGGGCTCCCCGTCCTGGCGGATCGTCCCGGCCGGTGGGGTGACCGTGCGCCCTGTGAGGGACTCGTAGTGTCCCTTGAGACTGATTCCGGCGACTGCCGGGTCGGACGAGAGCCGCTCGATGAGCTCTCGGAAACCTGCTGCGGACATGTCGGGCTCCTGACTGCGGTGAGTGGGTTGAGGGACTGGTGGGACCGGGGCGCGGTCACAGGATGATGGGCATGCCGTAACCGAAGGCCTTGCCCCGGCCGAGACCTCGAGCAAGGACCTCGCTGTCCTCGGTGACCGAGGAGACCGTGGCGGTGAGGTCGCGGATCGTGAAGGATCTGGAGCCGCGCTCGCCGACCCGCCAGCGCCTGGAGGAGACGAAGTCGTGAACGGTGACACCGTGCCGCTCGAACAGCGCCTTCCCCCAGGTCTCGACCTCCTCATCGAGGACGGGACGGGTCCTGGTCCGGCCGTCGTCATCCTCCCGGCGCTTCTCAGCGACGACGCGGACCGTCACACGGTCACCGGCATGGAGGACATCGGGAGCATCGATCTCCTCAGCCCCCTCGATCATGTCCGGGGCTCGGAAGCGGATGACCAGGTGGCCCGTGGTCCCATCGATCTCGGTGGGCAGGGACAGCCGGTAGAGGACATGGAGGTCGGCGCGGATCGCCCGGGACGCTCCGTGCAGGTTGGGGAGGTAGGACATGGCGAGCTTGTGCACGCCGTCGGGTGACGCCAACGCAGGCAGAGCCTGGGGCAGAGGGATTGAGACACGCTGGTCAGGCACGGTGTCCTCCGTTCGTCTCGCCGAAGGGCTCGCTCGGCGCGAGGTAGCTGATCTTGGCCGCCGGCTCCGTCAGGATCCGTGCGGACCTTCTGGGCCATGGAAGACCACTCGGCGAAGCCTCGTGGAGATCGACCACCGCCTCAATCGACAGGGGCACCGGATTGAGGAACCACATGAGTCCCTTTCTCAGCCCTGCTTCCGTGACCGTCCTCTGGGCGGGTTCGATGAGCATCTGCCCGCACAGGGCGAGCAGGTCGAGGAGCGGCTGGACATCGCACTTCTCGGAGCCGGACGTCGTCCGGGGCATCGTCGCGCTGGCGGAGAACCTCAGCCCCGGTTTTGCCTCAACGACTGTCAACGTCCCGTCCAGGAGCAGCAGGATCTCCGATTCCGCGCGCTCGCGCGCCTCCTGCGCCGTCGTGGCACCCAGGAGCTCCCACGTGTCCTGCACCGACTTCGCCGTGTATCCCCTGCCGGTGAGGAAAGTCAGCGCCGCGGCTGGGACCTGGACCTCTGCCTCATCGCCTTTCGGCGTCCTCGCCGAGCCTGCAAGGTCAAAGGTGCGGATCACCGAGGGGTCCGCGAGACCCCCGCCGTCGTGAACTCCCTCCCAGTCCCGGCCCACCACGGCGTTGATGAGGCTGCGCGACGGCGTCGTGGTCTGGATCCCCCTCAACGGCCCCTCTCCGAGCCCCCACAGGCGTGCCGCCAGCTCGATCGCAGCGCGCTCGGCAAGCGCCGTCGGAACTCCCTCCCATGTGATCACGGGCTGCCCCCACGTGCCCTCAAAGTGGATGGTGGCCCCCGGGAGGAGTGAGGTCAGGCCCCAGGCGCACAGCACATGAGCCGGTCTGAGCCCGCTGAGCGACCTCAGCCGGTAGGTCGCCGGGACTCTCGCGTCAGTCATCGAGCTGCTCCTTCCTCGAGGCCTCCCAGTCGGCGAGGCGGACAATGGCCTCCAGCAGCGCGAGCCCGTAGACGCCGTACCTGGCGTTGAGGCGCCGGAAGTCCCGCGACCTGTCGCTCCACCGTGAGTCTCCCAGATCCTGATAGGGCTCCTGTCGGGCCTGTCCGGTCCCGGTGAGGACCGGACCGAGCCCTCGGAAGTACCCGTGGTGGGTAAGGACGAGGTGACGGACGAGCTCCGCGTCGTCGGCTCTGACAACTTCGGCTGTCAGCGCCTCGTCGAGGAGAGCGGCTGAGGCCGCCTCGTGCCTCCATCCTCTCGGGACGCCGGCCAGCGCCAGCGACCGGCGATGAAGGCGATGGGGCAGCGCCGACTTCGCCAGTGGAGGGCCGCCATCCTCACCATCTAGGATGAGCCAGCCGTCAGGGCCCTCACGCATCCTCAGCGAGGCCTGGAAGAGCTCAGACGACCCCTTGCCGGCGTCATGCCACAGCCCCGCCATCCGGATGTCGGCAACAACGTCGCGGGGCAGGCCGAGGGCCCGTGCCCAGCGCTCGGCGAGAGCCGCCACGTCGGCACTGTGGGAGTCCAGGGTGACAGCACGCTCCGTGCTCTCAGCCGCAGGGGCCACGATCCGGAGCCTCAACCACGGATGCGCCGAGTCTCTGCCCAGGAGGTCCACGGCCAGCACACCGTCGACCTTCTCGCGGATACTCTCAGCAAGCTCGAGAAGGGAGTCCCCGACCTCCTCCTGCCTCACCGATCCGACCTCGGCCCGGAGATCGGTGAGGATCGTGGAGCGAGGCTCAGCAGCCTCCTCTTGGAGCGTCATGACAATCTGGGAGGTGGTCGCACCGGGGAGAACCACGCGGTCGGACAGGTCACGGCCGGCATCAGGGACACCAAGGGCAGCCCCCAGGCACGTGGGCTCGACAACGATCACCGCACCGGGGCTCACGGTGGCGAGATCTCCCACCTGCTCGACGATCCGCGGCTCACGTGCTCCGGTGGGGTCAAGCACGACCGCGGAGTCCGCCTCGAGGACCGGGCGGAGCACATCCTTGAGGTCGGCGAGGCGAACGGTCCATCCCTCAGCGCGGGCGTCCGGTGGCTCCTCGGCGAGATCCTCGAGCAGCGCCTTGTCGGCCTTCTCCGCGATGAGCCCGATCTCTGTCCGCGCCACGACGACGACCTCACCACGCGGGTCCTCCAGCGCGCGGATCCACGGCGTGACTGGCGGGTCGTTGCGGGATCCTGCCGTGCGGGTGTAAGCACCCAGCACAGTTGGGGGGATCGTTACCGGCTCCTGGGACCGCAGGCGCAGCTCGGCGGGGCCGCGACGCAGCCTCTCGACGACCTCACCGAGTGTGGTGGCGCCTCGCAGCTCCTCGAGAACAGCCCATGCTGTGGTGCCGTACACGGGGTCCTTGCCCTTGGTGGAGTGGACGATCCGCACGCTGCCGTCGCGCCGTGCCCCGATCCGGTTGACGCGCCCGAGGCGCTGGATCAACGCGCTCGCGTCGGCGGACTCCGTCACGAGGTGGGTGAAGTCCAGGTCAGCACCCACCTCAAGAGTCGAGGTCGCGACGACGACCACGGGATCGGCGTCCCACCGGTCCGAGGCCCCTGTGCGCAGCCCTGCGAGCCTGTCGACGACCTCGCGGCTGCGGGCCTCCGGCATACCTCCCATGAGGATCTCGATCCCGACCCCTGCGTCTGAGCACGGGCGCTCGAGCGCCTTGCGAACCTTCTTGGCCGTCACGACCCTCGTGCAGAAGACGACGACGCCGTCACCCCTGCCCAGGTTCTCAAGGAGGTCCACCACGGGTGCGACAAGGGCAGGCACGGCGTCGCCGTCGACCTCAACCACCTCGACCGGGAGGATGTCGCGCGCGGTGCGCCGTCCCACTAGCGACGGGTCCTGGGCCTGCTCAAGGTGAGCGTCCCAGCACAGGACGTCGTCGACTGCCTCAACGGGTGTGGCCGTCATGGCCATGACGCGCAGGCTCGGGAGCACACCAGTGAGATCACCGAGCAGCACCGGTCCGGCGTTCTCGAGAGTGAGGAGTGTCCGCATCGTCTGCGGTGCGAGATGCGCCTCGTCGAGGACCCACCACGTGTCCGCGCCCGTGAGCCCGGCGTCAATGCTGCGTCGACGTGGGGAGAGCTGGTACCCGCGGAACAGGAGGCGTGAGCAGAGCATGTCGAGCGTCCCGACGACGATGGCCGGTACGGCAGGGTGTCGTGTGTGCTCCGTGAGCCCACTGGCACGGCCGGTGGTACGAGCACCGGGAGAGGCATCGTCGTCGACGACGCCTCCGCGGATGCGGAGGACCTCGAGGACGGCGTCGTTCGGCTCGAGCTCCAGGTGACCACGGAGCACCGAGACCACGGCCAGGAGCGGGCCGTCAGCCGCGTCCACCAGGCGGTCCCGCACCAGGGTGGCCGCACGGTAGGTGTCGTCGACGACGACCCGCCGGTCGCTGACGAGGTGCAGACGCATGGGGACGTCCCGCACAGGTCCTGCGTCCGCGACATCGACAGCGAGGGCGTAGAACCACGCCACGACGACGGCGAGGGTCTTGCCCATCCCCGTTGGCACGTCGAGGGCGCCGGGCAGCTCGCCCCGAGACATTCGTCGTGCGAGCTCGACCTGGTAGGCCCTTGGACGGTAGCCCGTGAGGGCTGCGAAGAACTCCTCGAATGACGGAAGCGTCACGGTCTCCTCGATCTCAACGTGCAAGAAGATTTATCATGAGTACAGTTTGACCCCCGATCACTCGGGGACGCACGAGGCGATCAACCCGGATGTCATGGGTACAACCTCGACCTCCACCTGCGCGGAGAACACAGGAAAATCGTAGATCATGGCGTGTCCCGTGTCACCCCGTCACCGGTACGCCTGGGAACCCGACCGGACTGCGCCCATCGCCGCCCGTTTTCGCTCGGTATCCAGAGATCGAAGTGGACCATTGTGAGCATTTCAAGTGGACCAGAATGAGCGTTTCACGTGGATCGCAGTGAGCGTGGCACCCGGCGTACCAGTCAGACCTCTGCCGCAGAAGACGCACCGAGCCCCGAGGCTGGGCACGGATCCACAAGGCGGTGCCCGTCAGATGACGGCACACCCACCAGTCCCTAGCATCTCGGTCATGGCACGAGAGTTCCCCCGGCTCCTCCAGCCCCGACTGCGCGAGCTGCTCACCGGTCTCGCCGCCATCAGCATCGAGGGCGCCCGCGGAGTGGGGAAGACGTGGCTGGCACGACGGCACGGGGGAACCTTCATCCCCGTCGACGACCCGGACGAGCGCGCTCAGCTCTCGATCCTGGGAGCCCACCTGGTGGAGCAGACCCACCCTCCCCTGGTGCTCGACGAGTGGCAGAGGATGCCCGAGCTCTGGGACCGGGTGCGACGCGCGGTCGATCTTGACCCCGCACCCGGCCGGTTCATTCTCACGGGGTCCGCCTCACCGGCCCAGGCACCCGTCCACACAGGAGCCGGACGCATCGCCACCATGAGAATGCGTCCACTCAGCCTCACCGAGCGGGGCATCGAGACCCCCACGGTCAGCCTCGCGTCACTGCTCGTCGGCAACAGCAGCGAGACGGTCGGCGGTGCCACGCACGTTGGCCTCGACCAGTACGTCGACGAGATCCTCCGCTCAGGATTTCCCGCCATCCGGGAGCTGCCACCCCTCGCCAGAGAGGCTCAGCTCGACTCCTACCTCGAGCAGACGGCCCTGCACGACCTGGCGGACGGCACACCGCGCAGGGCGCGCGGCCTGCAGGACTGGATGCAGGCCTACGCCGCGGGCATCTCGACGTGTGCCACCTACGACGCGATCAACAGCCTCGCCGGGGGACGAGATGGAGGTCCACTGGCGTCCTCGACCGCACGCACGTACCGCGACATCCTTGAGGCGGTCTGGTTCCTGGATCCCCTGCCAGGATGGTCCCCGTCCGAGAACGAGTTCTCGAGGTTGACAGGGATGGACAAGCACCAGATGTGCGATCCCGCCCTGGCGGCCCGTCTCCTCGGCCTCGGCGCCGCCAGCCTCCTCGGCGTCGGCAGACCGAGCATGACCACACCTCGGGGAGTGCCCCGCAGGACGCGACTGCTCGGACCCCTCTTCGAGTCGCTCGTGATCCAGAGCACGCAGGTCTATGCCGATCTGTGCGGAGCCCGCGTGCACCACCTGCGCACGAAAGGAGGACGGCAGGAGATCGATATCGTCGTCGAGGGCGCTGACCGACGTGTCGTGGCCATCGAGGTCAAAGCCGGAGCAGCACCCCGGCCCGGGACCACCCGTCACCTCACGTGGCTGCGGGACCGGCTCGGCGACCGGCTCGCCGACGCGGTCGTCGTCACCTCAGGCAGGCGGGCGTACCGCGATGAGGACGGCATCGCCGTCGTCCCGGCCGCTCTGCTCGGCCCGTGACGGAGAGCCCCAGCCCTCACTTGTCCCGCGCCGCCCACCAGGAGCGCAGGGCCTGGCGGGCCAGCTCCTCGCCCAGCGGGCCCTTCTCCATGCGCAGGTCCATGAGGAAGCGGTAGGCCTCGCCCACCACGGGCCCGGGCTCGAGCCCCAGCTCGGCCATGATCTGGCCGCCGTCCAGGTCCGGGCGGATCGCCGCCAGCTCCTCCTCGGCGGCGAGCTCGGCGATGCGCCGCTCGAGGTCGTCGTAGGCGGCGTCGAGCATCCGGGCCTTGCGCTTGTTGCGCGTCGTGACGTCGGCGCGGGTGAGCCGGTGCAGCCGCTCGAGCAGGGGGCCGGCGTCGGTGACGTAGCGGCGCACGGCGGAGTCGGACCAGCCGGCGTCGGCGTAGCCGTGGAAGCGCAGGTGCAGCTCCACCAGCCGGGACACGTCGCGCACGGTCTGCTTGTCGAAACGCAGGGCCGTCAGCCGCTTCCTCGTCATGCGCGCGCCCACGTGGTCGTGGCCGTGGAAGGTGACCGTCCCGCCCGGCAGGAAGCGGCGGGTGGCGGGCTTGCCGATGTCGTGGAGGATCGCCGCCAGCCGCAGCACGAGGTCGGGGGCGGGCACGGGCCCCTCGGGCCCGGTCTCCAGGTCCATGGCCTGGTCGAGGACGGTGAGCGTGTGCTCGTAGACGTCCTTGTGGCGCCGGTGCTCGTCGACGGTCTCCTGCAGGGCGGACAGCTCGGGCAGGACGACGTCGCACACGCCCGTGTGCACCAGCAGCTCGAGACCGCGCCGTGGCCAGGGCGAGACGAGCAGGCGCTCGAGCTCGGCGCGCACGCGCTCGGCCGAGACGATCTCGAGCCGGCCGGCCATCAGGCTCATGGCATCCATGACGTCGGGCTCGACGTCGAAGCCGAGCTGGGCGGCGAAGCGGGCGGCACGCATGATGCGCAGGGGGTCGTCGTCGAAGGACTGGACGGCGCTCACCGGGGTGCGCAGGACGCCAGCAGCCAGGTCGGCGAAGCCGCCGCAGGGGTCGACGAGCTCGAGCTCGGGCAGGCGCAGGGCCATGGCGTTGACGGTGAAGTCGCGCCGGGTGAGGTCCCCCTCGAGGGTGTCGCCGTAGGCGACGACGGGCTTGCGGCTGCCGACCTCGTACTCCTCGGTGCGGTAGGTGGTGACCTCGACGACGACGTCGCCCTTGCGGGCCCCGATGGTGCCGAACTCCTTGCCCACGTCCCAGCAGGCGTCGCCCCAGGCGGTGAGGATCGCCTCGGTCTGGTCGGGGCGGGCGGAGGTGGTGCAGTCCAGGTCGTGGGGGGCGACGCCGAGGAAGGCGTCGCGCACGGGCCCGCCGACGAGGGCGAGCTCGTGCCCGGCGCGCGCGAAGCGGTGGCCGAGGGCGGTGAGCGGGGCCGGCAGGTGGGCGAGCGCCTCGCGGGCGGTGGCGGTCAGGCCCGCGGCGTCCCGGCTGAGGTCGGTCGTCGGGCGGGCGGTGGCCCCCGGCGGGACCTGCCCGGCCCGGTGGCCGGGGGCGGGAGTGCTCGTCGTCGTCTTCGGGTCGCTCATCTGGACAAGGGTGCCACGTGGACCGGGCGACGGCCGACCTACCTGGCTCGACCGCCTAGAGTGTCCTCTATGCCCAGCCATCGCACTCGCGGACCCCACGTCGGCTCCCAGCCGAGCCGGGCGAGTGCGCGCCACCTGCCTGTTGTCGATGAGACGAGCGCGGGCGGCCTGGTCATCGACGTGCAGGACGGCCGGGCGGTGACCGCCGTCATCGCGCGGCGCAACCGTGGGGGCCGCCTGGAGTGGTGCCTGCCCAAGGGCCACCTGGAGGGCGAGGAGACGGCCGAGCAGGCGGCGGTGCGCGAGATCGCGGAGGAGACGGGGATCACCGGCCGTGTGCTGCGCCACCTGGCGACCATCGACTACTGGTTCGCCGGTGACGACCACCGTGTCCACAAGGTCGTGCACCACTTCCTGCTGGAGGCGATCGGGGGCGAGCTGACGACGCGCAACGACCCGGACCACGAGGCGGAGGATGTCGCCTGGGTGGACCTGGACGAGGTCTCACGCCGCCTGGCCTACCCCAATGAGCGGCGCATCGTCGCCGCCGCCCGCGAGATCCTCGTCGGGGACGGGTGAGGTCCGTGGGGCTTCGCCTCCTGCGCGCCTGGGCGGCCGCAGCGGCTGCCGCGGTGCTTCTTGTGCCGACGGCGGTCGCCCCGCCCTGCGCCCAGGCGGCTGCCGGGCCGTCCCCGGCCAGCACGGCGTCCACCCGGGTCGCCCCGGCCGGCACGACGACGGCCCCCTACGTCGAGGGCCAGGTGACCCTCTCGGTGGACTCGCTGGCCCCGGAGGTCCTCACCAGCGAGGAGTCCGTGACGATCACGGGATCGGTCACCAACGGCACGGACCGTCCGGTGCACGAGGCGAGCCTCGTGGTGCAGGTGCAGTCCCGCACGGAGGTGACGGTCGAGGAGCTCGAGCTGTGGCTGGCCCAGGCGCGCCGCACCCGGGTGAGCCAGGTGCGGGTCGAGGACACCGAGGACATCGCCCCCGGTGAGACGCGCAGCTTCTCGATCACGGTGCCGGCGGCCGACCTGCCCCTGTCCGATGAGGACCAGTGGGGGCCCCGGGGCGTCGAGGTCATCCTCACCGAGGGCTATGACACGGTGGCGGTGGACCGCACGCTGCTGCTGTGGGACCCGGGCACGACCGCCCAGGCCTCCCGGGTGACGGCCGTCGTGCCGGTCGCGGCCTCGGCGGCCGAGATGACGGCCCTGCTGTCCTCCACCACCCCCACGGGCCCGGCCGAGGCCTCCGCCGAGGAGGCCCAGGAGGTGACGGCGCTGCGCCAGCGGGTGACGGCGCTGCTGGGCCTGGCGCGCGAGGGCGTCGTGCTCGCCGTCGACCCCTCCCTGCTTGAGGCCCTGGGCCTGCCCCTGGACAAGGAGGAGGCCGCCTCCGCCACAGCCTCCCCGGACCCGGCCGCCACCCCGGGGGACTCCGGCCCCACGGAGGCCCCGACGCAGGCCCCCGCCCCAGGCACCGCTCCGACGGCGACACCCACCTCCCAGCCCCCGGACCCCTCGGTGACTCTGCGTCGGGCCCGCGCCGAGCTCGCCCGGGCCCTGACGGACGCGCGTGAGGCGGGCGACGTCGTCGTCCTGGCCTGGCAGGACGCGGACCTCGCCTCACTGGCCCACCTCGGCGAGACCGACCTGGCCGCGAGCGCGCTCACCCGTGCGCACCAGGAGGCCTCCCTGCTGGACGACGCCCTCGGCACGGACCTGTCCTCCGGCACGACGACGGCCCTGGCGACCGGACCGCTCGACGCCGCGACCCTGTCCCTCCTGCCGGAGACGGTCACGACCGTCATCGCCTCCCCCGGTGACCTGCCGGTGGCCGAGGAGCTCTTCTACACGCCCTCGGGCACGACGACGGTCAACGGGCGCGCGGTGCTCGTGCCGGACGAGGACCTGTCGGACGCGGCCTCGGGCACCTCCGACGGCGCCGCGCTCAACGGGCTCGACGCCCGCCAGCTGCTGCGCGCGGACACCGCGGTGCGGGTGCGCCAGGCGCCGAGCGTGGGCCGTGACGTCGTCGTCACCGTCAGCCGCGCCGAGGCCGCGAACCAGACCGCCGAGGTTCTTGACGAGCGACTGGACGCCCTGCTGGACGCCGGCTGGACGGTGCCGCAGGACCTCGGCTCCCTCGTCGGCTCCGCGCGCGAGGACGAGACGAACGGCGAGCAGGCCGCGCGCCAGCCCCTGCCGGAGGTGGCCCAGGCGGAGGGCGAGCTCACCGCCGAGGACCTGGCCGCCGCTCGGCAGGCCGAGGCGGGCCTGGAGACCCTGGCAACGGTCCTGTCGGACCCCCAGGCCGTCACCGGCGGGGCCACGGAGGTTGTGTCCGCCTGCGTGTCGAGCGCCTGGCGCACGGACACGGCGGGCAGGAGCGCCTACACGGCCGCCGTCGCCGGCCTGAGGGACACGGTGGCGGCGGGGCTGAGCGCGGCCCCGTCGTCGACGATCAACGTCATCGCGCAGTCCGCGTCCATGCCGGTGCGGGTCGTGTCCTCCCTCGACCAGGACGTGACGGTGCGGGTGCACCTCAAGCCGAGCTCGACGCGCCTGCAGGTGTCCGAGGACGTCGAGGTGACGGTCCCGGCGCAGGGGGAGGCGACGGTGAGCGTGCCGATCACGGCCGTGGGCTCGGGTGAGGTCACGGTGACGATCGACCTGCTGGCCCCCGACGGCACGAGCGTGGGCACGCCGGTGGCGATCCTCACCCGGGTGCACGCGGACTGGGAGAACCTGGGCACGCGCGTCGTCGCCGGCCTGCTGGTGCTCGTCCTCGTCGCCGGCATCGTGCGCACGGTGCGTCGGGGTCGACGCACGCCGACGGAGGGGGAGGCATGAGCGCTAAGAGCTCCATCGCGCGCTCGAGCGCGGTGATGGCGGCCGGGACGCTGGCCTCGCGCCTGCTCGGTCTGGTGCGCAACGCGCTGCTCATCGCGGCCCTGGGGGCGACCGCCTCGGGGGCCGCCGACGCCTTCAACGTCGCCAACATGCTGCCCACGCAGCTGTACAACCTCATCATCGGCGGTGTCCTCAACGCGATCCTCGTGCCGCAGATCGTGCGCGTCATGCGCGAGCGCAACGGTGACGAGCTCGTCAACCGCCTGCTCACGGCGGCGGCCGCCGCCATCGCCCTCATCTCGGCGCTCCTGACCGTCGCGGCGCCGCTGGTCATCACGCTGTACGCCTCGGGCCTGGACCGCTGGCAGCCACTGGCCTACGCCTTCGCCTTCTGGTGCATGCCGCAGGTGTTCTTCTACGGCCTGTACGCCCTGTGGGGGCAGGTGCTCAACGCCCGCCACAACTTCGGGCCCTACATGTGGGCGCCGGTGCTCAACAACGTCATCTCGATCGTCGCGATCCTGGCCTACCTGCGCCTGTACGGCGGCTACACCCAGGGTCAGGACCCGGGCGTGTGGGACGCGGGCCGTATCGCCCTGGTGGGTGGCACGACGACGCTGGGCATCGCCCTGCAGGCCCTGGTCCTGTACGTGCCGCTGCGCCGTTCGGGCTTCCGTCCCCGGATCGTGTGGGGACTGAGGGGCACGGGACTGGGCTCGATGTCGAAGGTGGCCCTGTGGGCCCTGGTGGGCACCGCCGTCGTCTCCCTGGGGGACCTGGCGGTGACGAACCTGGGATCACGGGCGGTGACGGCCGCCGAGTCGACCGAGTACGCGGGCACCATCGTGCCCTCGACGACGATGTACGCCAACGCGCTGCTCGTCTACATGCTGCCCCAGTCGCTGGTGACGACCTCGGTCATCACGGCCCTGTTCACGCGCATGAGCGAGAAGGCTGCGGCCGGGGACCGCGAGGGGGTGCGTGAGGACCTGTCCCTGGGCCTGCGCTCGGTCGGCGTGTTCACGGTGCTGTTCGCCGTCGGGATCGCGACCCTGTCAGCCCCGGCCCTGCAGCTCTTCGTCCCCTCGATCTCCCTGGAGCAGGCGACGGCCTCCGCCCCGATCCTCACGGTGCTGGCCCTGGGGATCCCCTTCCAGGGCATCTGGTTCACCACCCAGCGGGTCATGCTGGCCTACGCCGACACCCGCAGGCTCGTGCGGGCGGACTGCGTCGTGGGCGGGGTCGCGGTGCTGGGCTGCGTGCTCGCCTACCTGCTGGCGCCGGCCAACCAGTGGATGGCGTGGGCGGCGGCCGCCAACGCGCTGTCCCTGGCGGCGGCCTCGGCGGCGGTCGTGCCCCTGCTGCGCCGCCACCTGCCGAGCCTGGACGGGCGGCGGGTGGCCTCGACCTACGCGCGCCTGGTGGGCGCGGCCCTCGTGGCCTTCGTCGTCGGGTGGGGGGTGCGCCGGCTCCTGGGACCGGCGGACGGGTCGATGACGGGCACCCGGGCGACGGACGCGCTCGTGACCGTGCTGCTGGCCGCCGTGCTCATGACGCTGGCCTACCTGGTGGCGGCGCGGGCGCTGCGCGTGGCGGAGCTGGGCGTCCTGTTCGGGCCGTTGTCGCGCCTCGTGCTCGCGGCGGGCCGCCTCCTGCCCGGCGGCGCGGGGCGGGCG